>NZ_OZ032153.1 GCF_964026535.1 Candidatus Tisiphia endosymbiont of Sialis lutaria | reverse complement strand
TTAGTAGGTCAACCTACTACTATCAACCTACTGCTATTAGTGAACAAGAACTTAAGATCATGGCAATAATTGATGAGACCTATACTATGCATCCATATTATGGTATGCGACGGATGGCTAAATATTTACAAGCCCAAGGTTTTTCGGTAGGTCGTAAAGCTGTTAGACGTTACTACCAAATAATGGGTCTTGAAGCTGTTTATCCTAAAATGAATTTGAGTAAAAGAAATCAGGCACATAAAATATATCCTTATTTATTAAAAGATTTAGAGGGAACATACTCAAATCAAGTATGGTGTTCAGATATCACTTACATAAGGTTGCAACAAGGATTTGTTTATTTGGTAGCCATTATGGATTGGCACAGTCGTTATATACTTAGCTGGCGGGTATCTATTAGTTTAGAAAGTACTTTTTGTGTAGAGGCTCTTGAGGAAGCTATAGAACAATATGGTATACCAAAGATTTTTAACACAGACCAAGGAGTGCAATTTACGTCTGAGCAATTTATCTGTATTTTAAAAAAATATAATATTCAAATAAGTATGGATGGCAAAGGTAGAGCTTTGGACAACGTGTTTATTGAGCGATTTTGGCGTTCGTTGAAACAGGAAAAAATTTATCGAATAATTTTAACAATTGTAAAGGAGGCAAAAGCAGCTATTAAGGAATATATCGATTTTTATAACCACGAAAGAATGCACCAAGCATTGGGGTATAGGACTCCTAGCTTGATGTACTATAAACAAAAAGTTGCATAATAGTGACAATAATAATTTCATGGGAATTATATCTCTAAATGAGTCAATCATTTATTTTGTGTAAGTTCTATTTTTTACATTCCAATAAATCATATTTAAAATCACCACAAAGTATTTCAAATTGATTCAAAGCTAATGACCAATCTTTTATGGGCATAGTCCATTTTTTAGATGCATTTTGCAGAGCTAAAAATATTATTTTCTGAATTGATTTATCATCTGGAAACACCCCCTTATTTTTGATGATTTTTCTAATTTGACGGTTGACAGATTCAATGGTATTTGTTGTATAAATTACCTTTCTTATTTCCTCAGGAAAAGCAAAAAATGGGATTATCCCACACCAATTACGTTGCCAAATATCAGAAATTACTGGGTATTTTTTGTCCCATTTTGAACTAAATTGTTGAAGTTTTAGACTTGCCATTTCTTCATTATTTGCTGTATAAATTTGCTTCAAATCTGTGGTCACCTCCTTTAAATCCTTATATGAGACATACTTCACTGAATTGCGAACCATATGAACTATACATAACTGTACTATAGTCGCAGGAAATATGCTACTTATCGCTTCCGGAAAACCTTTTAGACCATCAACACAAGCAACATAAATTTGTTCTACTCCTCGATTTTTTAACTCAGTAACTACTTGCATCCAGAATTTAGCACCTTCATTTTTTCCTACCCAAATACCCAGCAACTCCTTCTTTCCTTCTATATTAACAGCAATCGCTAAATATACTGCTTTATTTATCACTACCTGGTTATCCCTAGACTTAACGTGAATACAGTCTAAGTATAATATTGGATAAACCTTATCTAAACCTCGATTTTGCCACCTAGTTACTTCGTCTATTACTCCATCGGTTATTGTCGATATTAAATCACCGGAAACCTCAGTTTGATATATTTCTTCCAAATGACCTCGAATTTCACTGACTGTCATTCCTCGACCATAAAGTGAGATAACTTTATCGTCAAATCCACTGAATCTTCTCAGCCCTTTAGGTATTAATTTCGGAACAAACTCTCCTTCTCGATCTCTTGGTACTTCCAGAGTAACCTTCCTACCATCATCATCAATTATTGTCTTTTCATAGCTACCATTACGACGATTATTATCTACTTTCGGCATTTTACTATGCTTTGAATAACCTAATTCATGCTCTAGTTCACTTTCTAATATTTTTTCAACTATTTGCTTTTTTAGTTGTTGAAATAATCCTTCTCTACCAAACAATTTAGATGGATCGGCTTTTGATAATAATTCTTCTACTAATTCATTACTTATATGATTAGCGTTTAGTTCTAGAAACTTCTTTTCTATTTTTTCTGACATATCTTTCCTTTTTATAAGTTGTTTTTTTACAGTACCTCTTAATGATTTCTTTTACAACTTACACAAACTATATTATAGACTCCTCTAAATTGCTAAATTTTTGTCTAGACAAAGGAGACCACCATACATATATAATGGTCTCCATATTTTGGACACAAAAATAGAAGAAATGAGATAGAATTCTTTAGCAAAAAAGGAGAGCTAGAGATGAAAAAACAAGTAAGGCAATATAGTGCTGAGGAGAAATCAAAAATTGTCATAGAGACAATCAAGGGCGAGCTAACAATAGCCCAAATAACTAGTAAGTATGGTGTTCATGCAACGCAGATAAGTAATTGGAAAAAACAGGGGCTTGAATTATTAGTACAAGGCTTTAAGAGTAAAACACAGAGTGCTGATCCAAATCAGCAGGAGTTAATCAAGAATCTATATGAACAAATTGGACAGTTAAGTGTAGAGCGTGACTGGCTCAAAAAAAAATCTGCATTGTTTGGACTTAAAGGTTAGGTGTAATATGATAGAGCCTAATCATAATAAATTAACAATTATACAACAGTGTAAGTTGTTGGGTATTAGTAGGTCAACCTACTACTATCAACCTACTGCTATTAGTGAACAAGAACTTAAGATCATGGCAATAATTGATGAGACCTATACTATGCATCCATATTATGGTATGCGACGGATGGCTAAATATTTACAAGCCCAAGGTTTTTCGGTAGGTCGTAAAGCTGTTAGACGTTACTACCAAATAATGGGTCTTGAAGCTGTTTATCCTAAAATGAATTTGAGTAAAAGAAATCAGGCACATAAAATATATCCTTATTTATTAAAAGATTTAGAGGGAACATACTCAAATCAAGTATGGTGTTCAGATATCACTTACATAAGGTTGCAACAAGGATTTGTTTATTTGGTAGCCATTATGGATTGGCACAGTCGTTATATACTTAGCTGGCGGGTATCTATTAGTTTAGAAAGTACTTTTTGTGTAGAGGCTCTTGAGGAAGCTATAGAACAATATGGTATACCAAAGATTTTTAACACAGACCAAGGAGTGCAATTTACGTCTGAGCAATTTATCTGTATTTTAAAAAAATATAATATTCAAATAAGTATGGATGGCAAAGGTAGAGCTTTGGACAACGTGTTTATTGAGCGATTTTGGCGTTCGTTGAAACAGGAAAAAATTTATCGAATAATTTTAACAATTGTAAAGGAGGCAAAAGCAGCTATTAAGGAATATATCGATTTTTATAACCACGAAAGAATGCACCAAGCATTGGGGTATAGGACTCCTAGCTTGATGTACTATAAACAAAAAGTTGCATAATAGTGACAATAATAATTTCATGGGAATTATATCTCTAAATTGCTAAATTTTTGTCTAGACAAAGGAGACCACCATACTTAGTGCCATCCAATAATCAGATGTCGATTGATGATCAAGCAAAACATAGATGAATGCACTCTCATCATTTTTAGTTCTTACCGAATAAACTATGTCACTATATTTTCGTCTCAAACTCTCTTCAATATAGCTTTCTTGCTCTATTTTGATCTTGGATAAGTCTATCTTTTCTTTAAAATTATTCGGTAAATAATATTCTAAGAATTCTTGGGCTGCTATTTCATTTCCCATTATTTTCTTAAATAACTGGTCATGTTTTGGTCTTTTCGTCATCTTATTATTGGTATATTCATATTTTGCTTAAGCCTTTTGGTGTTATTTTTGGTATTTGGTATACAGATGCCAGACTTATAACCATTTTCTTAGCTAAAGCTTTTCCTATTATACCACCAACTCTTCTATTGCTTTTTTAGACAATCCTGTAGATGTAGAGATGATATCAATTGACACACCAACTTTAAGTAAATTTTTAGCTACAGCCATAGCTTTTTTCTCTTCCCCTCTAGCTTCTCCTTCATCGATATATTTTTGTGCAATGGTTCTCATAATATTTCCTTTTTCTTCTTCAGATAAATATTTAGCTAGTAACTGTTCTAATTCCGATTGCTTTTCTTCAGGCAATTTGGCATCAGTATACCATAAAAACGATCTTAAGTAAATATAACCATTCTCTTTATCCACTAATATTTCTAACTTAAACCTTTCTAAAAACTGCTCCCATAATTTTATCATATCTCGCTGATGTATATGCTTCATCACATATTCCATCATCCCTAAATGTTTCTTCTGCACTATCTCATCATCAGACATACTCTGTAAATCTACCAATTGGTAATCTTCTGTCATCAGTTTTTTAGCTTGCTCAGAATCACTAAATAAATTCCGTTAAGTCAAGCAGGGATAACAAAACATAATTGCTTTAATGCTATAAGCAGTTTTGCTGTTAGCGAACTAGCTTATAGCTCAGTGATGGTAGGCTCACCTATTACATCAACGTTCTCGGTTTTTTCATTATCACCTTGTATAAAGTCGCGATAAACAACTATTCCATCCTGTATGGCAGAACGTAGTAGTTTATCTCGCTCATGATCAGAATGACCTTCTGCAGAAGCAATAGTAGTTGCATTTGGACCTATACCCAATTGAGTTCCACGCTCAAACCACATTATTTTGCATCCCACATCCTCCAATCTATCCGCTAAGGTTTTCCACAAATTATTATCTTTAAGCATATTATTTTTCCTTATTTATTGGTTAGCTGGTTGGTTATAGTCAAGGAGGGCATGTAATGCAATAAAAAAAATTTAAATATTTGACAAATATTTATGCGCCAACACTTAGTGCGGCAATAAAATAATGTTATAAGTAATTACAAGAAATTTATTTTAGGTAAGTATGATAACAGAATATCTTAGAAAGGTCTTTAAAGCCAAAAATTGTAAATCTCATACATTTATTGATTTTAATAGTTTAGGGAATTCAGAATTTAGGGATGTAAAAATTGGGATAGAGGCATATCGTAAAAATGTTATAGTTTATCGATGTGTGAATTTAATAGCCCAGTCAGCAAGTCATGTCCCTTGGATAGTTAGTAAAAACAACCGAGGGGCTTTTGAAAAAATGCCAAATCATCCTGTTTATAATTTATTGAAAAAACCTAATCCAGAAAAAGCTGGAGCAGATTTTTTTGGTGAAGTGATAGCAAGTAAGCTGTTATATGGTAATGCTTATATTTTAGTAACATTAATAAATAATCGTCCCCGAGAAATTTACTTATTACCTGCCAATTCGACTGAATTAGTATTAGAGAGGAATTCTCCAGTAGCATATAGATATATAAATAGCAGTGGAGAAAGAATTTATCCTATTTCATCAATTGATCGAATGAGCAAGGTGTTACATTTGAAAAACTATCATCCTACCAATTGTTATTATGGATTATCTTGCCTTGATGCGGCTTCCTTGTCAATCGATCTGCATTTGCAAGCTACTAGCTGGAATAGTTCTTTACTGAGGAATGGAGCTCGTCCAAGTGGAGCATTGATAGTCAAAGAAACTAATGGTTATCTTAGTGATGAGCAGTTTGATAGGTTACACGAGCAACTTACCGAAAAATTTACCAGTAGCAATAATTCTGGCAAGCCTCTTCTTTTAGAAGGTGGACTTGACTGGCAAGAAATGAGTATTAATCCCAAGGATATGGATTTTATCGAGGCAAAAAACTCTGCAGCTAGGGAAATAGCTTTAGCTTTTGGTATTCCCCCTCAATTGTTAGGTATCAATGGTGATAATACTTATAGTAATATGCAAGAAGCTAGATTAGCTCTGTGGGAAGAGACGTTAATTCCGTTGCTTGATAAATTATCAGACGCCTTAGGTAACTGGTTGTCTCACTGGTATCAAGAGGAGATTATTATTGATTTTGATCGGGATAGTATTTCAGCATTGACCGAAAAACGAGAGAATTTATGGGCTAAAATCTCCAATGCTAGTTTTATGACTTTGAACGAGAAAAGATCTCTTGTCGGTCTTAAACCAATAGATGGTGGAGATAGATTATGACAAACGATACAATTACTACATTATATGGTTTTATTGCTAAGATAGTTTCTCTGCTTGAAGATGAAATAAATGAGCTAGAATCAAAAAAATCCAAGGGGGAGATAGTAGTTAAAAAGAATATTACTGAAACGCTGAATAAATTAGTCAATTTAATTATTCAGCTAAATAAACTTAGCAAAGATGAGTATTTAAATGAAAACACCATAATGAAAGAAGAGGACAAAGAAATTATAGCTGAATTTTTGAGTAAATATCAATGACTTATCCGAAGAAGTTATTATATGCAATATTGAGGCAAGATTTTAATAGTTTCATCAATAAAGTATTTAATACCATTAATCCTGGAGTAGAATATCAAGCCAATTGGCATATTGAGCTAATTGCTGAATATTTGCAAGCAGTACAGAATGGAGATATTAAGAGGCTAATCATTAATATGCCGCCTAGGTCTCTAAAATCTGTATGTATTGGAGTAGCATGGCCAGCCTGGATATTAGGACATGATCCAACAAAAAGGATTATGTCCGCCAGCTATTCTCAAGTATTAAGTGTAAAACATTCTTTAGATTGTCGTTTGGTACTTACTTCCGATTGGTATCAGCAAATTTTTCCGAAGACTATTTTAAGTAAGAAACATAATCAAAAAAGTAAATTTCTGACAAATAATAATGGTTTTAGGTTTGCTACGTCAGTTGGTGGTTCGGCAACAGGTGAGGGGGGTGATATACTCATTATTGATGACCCACATAACCCTACTCAAATCAATTCACCCAAAATGCGTAAACGGGTGATTGAATGGTTTGAACAAACTTTTGTCACTAGGCTTAATAATAAAAATACCGGAGCAATAGTATTAGTTATGCAAAGATTACATGAAGAAGATTTAAGCGGACATTTATTGGCAAATTCCAATTGTTGGCATCATTTAAAAATTCCAGCTATGGCAAAACGAGAACAAATATTTTCAATCAATAAGTATAAATATCAATATGTTACAGGTGATATTTTGCATAGTTTTCGCGATAATCCTGATTATCTAATAAAATTAGAACAAGAAATTGGTGTGCATAATTATGCTGCTCAATATTTGCAAGAGCCAATATCTAATAATTGTATATTGTTAAATATTGAGGATATTAGTTTTTATGAAACCATACCGGAAAAATTTGATTATTTTGTGCAAAGTTGGGATACCGCCATTAAAATTTCAGAAAATGCTGATTATAGCGTTTGTACCTCTTGGGGTATTTTAGATAAGAAATATTATCTTGTATCAATGTTCAGGCAAAAAGTTACTTATCCAGAGTTAAAGGGGCAAGTAGAAAAACTAGCCAAGAAATATTGTCCTAGATATATATTAATTGAAGATAAAGCCAGTGGTCAGCAAGTTATACAAGACCTAAGATTAGATGGGATTGTTAATATAGTTGCCATAAAGCCTAGACTTGATAAAATTACTAGATTCTCCTCAGTTTTAGCTTTATTCCAATCTACAGCCGTAGTTTTGCCAAAACAATCGGCTTTTAATAGTATATTACTCAATGAATTGTTAAATTTCCCACATTGCAAAAATGATGACATAGTTGATTCAGTTAGCCAATTTTTGAATTTTATCAAAGAGCGATCTAACAAATCAATAGCAAGGATAAGGGGGTTTTAATTGGCTATAACGAGTCAATCATTTATTTTGTGTAAGTTCTATTTTTTACATTCCAATAAATCATATTTAAAATCACCACAAAGTATTTCAAATTGATTCAAAGCTAATGACCAATCTTTTATGGGCATAGTCCATTTTTTAGATGCATTTTGCAGAGCTAAAAATATTATTTTCTGAATTGATTTATCATCTGGAAACACCCCCTTATTTTTGATGATTTTTCTAATTTGACGGTTGACAGATTCAATGGTATTTGTTGTATAAATTACCTTTCTTATTTCCTCAGGAAAAGCAAAAAATGGGATTATCCCACACCAATTACGTTGCCAAATATCAGAAATTACTGGATATTTTTTGTCCCATTTTGAACTAAATTGTTGAAGTTTTAGACTTGCCATTTCTTCATTATTTGCTGTATAAATTTGCTTCAAATCTGTGGTCACCTCCTTTAAATCCTTATATGAGACATACTTCACTGAATTGCGAACCATATGAACTATACATAACTGTACTATAGTCGCAGGAAATATGCTACTTATCGCTTCCGGAAAACCTTTTAGACCATCAACACAAGCAACATAAATTTGTTCTACTCCTCGATTTTTTAACTCAGTAACTACTTGCATCCAGAATTTAGCACCTTCATTTTTTCCTACCCAAATACCCAGCAACTCCTTCTTTCCTTCTATATTAACAGCAATCGCTAAATATACTGCTTTATTTATCACTACCTGGTTATCCCTAGACTTAACGTGAATACAGTCTAAGTATAATATTGGATAAACCTTATCTAAACCTCGATTTTGCCACCTAGTTACTTCGTCTATTACTCCATCGGTTATTGTCGATATTAAATCACCGGAAACCTCAGTTTGATATATTTCTTCCAAATGACCTCGAATTTCACTGACTGTCATTCCTCGACCATAAAGTGAGATAACTTTATCGTCAAATCCACTGAATCTTCTCAGCCCTTTAGGTATTAATTTCGGAACAAACTCTCCTTCTCGATCTCTTGGTACTTCCAGAGTAACCTTCCTACCATCATCATCAATTATTGTCTTTTCATAGCTACCATTACGACGATTATTATCTACTTTCGGCATTTTACTATGCTTTGAATAACCTAATTCATGCTCTAGTTCACTTTCTAATATTTTTTCAACTATTTGCTTTTTTAGTTGTTGAAATAATCCTTCTTTGCCAAACAACTTAGATGGATCGGCTTTTGATAATAATTCTTCTACTAAATTATTACTTATATTATTATCTTTTAGTTCTAATATCTTCTTTTTTATTTTTTCTGACATATTTTACCTTTTTATAAGTTGTTTTCTTACAGTACTTCTTACTGCTTACTTTTGCAACTTACACAAAGTATATTATAGACTCGCTATAACACTATAGTCAATTGATGGGAAGTTGGTGACGTCGTCACTCGTCGCTCGCCTATTACTTATAGGCGTCGCTCCATCGTTCCTGCACCCAATTCCCCTGAATTGACTATATGTTTACACAGAAAAGAGTCATATATGGACGAGTGAATTTGTCATTCCTACTTCGGTGCGGAATTTAGCCCCCTGCCTTCGCAGGGGTGACACTAAGGTAAGCAGGGGTGACATTGAGTCCCTTGTCATTCCCGCGTGTAGGCGGGAATCTAGCCCTCTGCTTACGATAACTCTTTCTAAATTGTCCTAACCCCCTCTTTTTTATTATGTGGAGGTGGTGATATTGATATTTTAGATGACATATGTGATTTTGCTGCCTGTCCTACAATTTTTGCTTTATCATGCAATTGTTCAAGTGTCACTATCTTGCTTTTATCGTAAGAATATCCGTGCCATTTATTTTTTAAATACTGACAAATTTTTTCAACAAAATTTTTCCTTGGAACTATCACACCCGATGAAGTAGCTCGCTCTTTTACTAAATCTTTAGAAAATTTATTCATTGTATATTTGTCTGGCTGATCAATAAACTTACTTAACTGTCTAGCAGTTTCTTTAGCAATATCGTTAATTGACTCTGCACTTAATTTATCGGTTTTTTTATCTTTTTGAGCTTCGATTGCTTGGTCAATTTGTTTTACTAACAAATCAGCTAAAGCCTCTTTAACACCATCTAGTCTTTTTAATGCTGTTATTGCTTTAGTCTCATCTTGTTCAGAATGTAAAATTTCTGAAATTTTTTCTGTTACAGCTTCTTTATATTGTTCAGCATTAAGAGCATCAGCTACTAATTCCTTCGATAAAGCACCATTACTCTTAATAATTGATAAAGGATCTTTGGCAGGACAGGATGCTTTGATTGTTTCTAACTTGCCAATAAATTGATTAGCAACCTCTCCAGTACCAGCTACATCAATTATTACTTGCTGTTTCGGTTCGGCTTCTCCTACTGTTCCTAATGTAGCTGTAATATTTATCGCCATAAAATCTTGGCTATCAAATTTTGTTCTCACCATCTCTCTGAGGTCTGAAAATGGAGCTAAAACGCACTTACTACAATCAAATATGGTTTTCTGTTCTCCAACATATGATAGATTATTATCTTTATCTATAATAATCTTCGACACAACACCATCTCTTAGCCACTCATTCATCATAACATCCGTACCATCCTTATAGTAGCAATCATTGTATGTTTTTGCTTTTAGTTTGTTAAATCCAGCTATACCACCAGCTATACCACCTTGATAATTTGCTGCTAAGATATATTCTGTTTGTTGTGTTGACAATTTATAATCATTGGTTAATGCCTTATGCATGTCTTGATAGGTTACTTTATACTCATCATCTTTACCTACCTTACACTGAGCTACTAGGTCTACTAGCCCCCCATTTGGAGTCTCAATATAAAAGACCTCTTTTCGTTCTATATCCTTATTAAATCTACGTTGTACTTCAATCTCATCTTTATAATCTTTGTCATATTTAGGATCAAAGCATTCTGCTATAAATTGTAAATTTTCATCCGAACTTTGTATAGCATCATCAGATGTAAAACTATGTGATTTCATAATATCTCCTTAAATATCTTTAGTTACTTAATTTCTCTGCTATCAAAATCACCGTCTCTCTGCCATCTAGAGACCATGTTTTTGATTTATACTTTAATCCAGCTATTTTACATTCAATTATTCTAAAATTATGTTTTTTAAAGATGGTAGTTAGTACATTTTGATCCATAAACATAAACGCTTCATCATTAATTGACACAAGCTGGTTAGAGCTAGTAACTGAGGTGTTTAGCCAATTTTTTACAGATTGAACATAACCAGGAAATGGTTCTTTATTTAATACTCTTTTCTCATATTCAGGAATAAACCTTTCATAACGCTTAACATATGGCGTAATAGCAATTGCATAAACCCTTCCTCCATCTTTTAACAAATTAAATATGTTGGCAACTGCCTTATCTAATTGCTCTGGAGAAAAGAAATGTAAAACCCGGGCTATCAGAATAGCATCATACTTATCATGAATTTCTAAGTTTGAAGTAATATCACCAGAGATAAATTTAATTTTATCTAAAGTTGATTGGTTTAATTTTAATGTTTCTATGTTGTGTGCTGCAATAAAAAGATGACGTTCATCAAGATCATTTAAATGGTAAGTAACGTTATGTTGCTTCTTTAGTGTTTCCATCATAGCTTTTCCATAAGCCCCACCGATTTCTAAAACCATCCGGTTTTTTGAAAATTCTATAAATTTCTTTGTTACCTCATCTAATTGTGGTGACATTGCTCCTCTCTTATTAAGAGTTTGAATTCGACCATCATCATCTTCTTTAGGCTGCAATAATTTTAGATCATAATACTTGTTTTTTGCTTCTTCAAAGCTATATTCTGCTGCACATAGCTCATAATTTTTGCATAATACGATTAGTAAAATACAAGATATTTTTAAAATTTTAAACATTTGCTTTATTTACTTCTTAATTACAAATTACAATAGTAGATAATATGGTATGGTTATATAACTCTCCAGTATGGCAACAACGTCGGTAACTTATGTATTTCTCAGGATTACTATAGGTATCCTCTAATATCCTGGTTATATCTTTAACACCCGCTTCTTGCAATTGAAGTTCTACATAAGCTGGTAAATCAAACATATAATATCCTATTTTCAAGGAATTAATAAAGAATTTTGAATAATCAGCTCGTTGTTTTATAAAATTATCGTAATATTCCTGATCAACTTCATAAGAACATTGTTGAATACTAGGGCAAATAATAGCTTTGATGTTTTTAGCTCCTTTGTTGTGCATTAATTTTACCACATTATTAATGATACCGGCTTTAGCCCCACGCCAACCGCAATGAGCAGTCCCTATAACCATACCATCTTCGCTACTAAATAACACAGGAACACAGTCAGCACTTTGTATTGCTAGCACTAGATTTTTTTTTGTAGTAACGGCTCCATCAGCTTCAATATCAGTATCAATATCAAGATCAGCATCAATAACTTTGGTACCATGCATTTGTTGTAAAATGATAATGTTATCAGCATTATAATGTTGAACTACTGCTAACCTATTATTTTGGACAATTTCTAAGTTATTAGAAACACCAGACTTATTTTTTTTACTATAAACATGACTAGATTGCTTGAAGCTTTTATCAAAAATTTTATAATATACTTTATTCTTTACTAACTGATGCACATGACAACTCCACAGGATTTTATTTATAAACTATCAGATCATTTGCAAAAGAACAATGCATTGCAAAAAATCATCAACAAATTCCAAACAGACTATTCACTAACCCCTTGTATTGGAGTGGAAATAGAGTTTTATTTGAGCAAAAATATTGCTCCACTCGAATTGCAAACTCTGCTTGGCATAGTAGTTAAGAAAGAAAAAGGTGATAATCAATTTGAGATAGATTTACCACCTTCTACTAACATAATTGAGTATATAGGAAAAATTAGTAGCACTAAGTCTAAAATACAAATTATTGCAAAAAAATTGCAGGGCAAGGTAAATTTTTCTGCCAAACCATTTCCCAACGATTATGGTAGTAGTATGCATTTTCATGTAAATTTTATAGATTCTTCAACGTTATTGAGAGAAGATACTTTAGTAGCAACGAAGCAAACTCTCCCAAACGTCATTGCGAGATCATGTAGTGATCGTGGCAATCCATATTCATTAGATATAATAGGACAGAGCATCTGTCATTATATGCTCGATAGTTTTTTGGTATTTATGCCGAATGAAGATGATTATCTTCGCTTAGATAAAAATTTTATGGCACCAACTAATGTGTCTTTTGGTAATAACAATAGAACTGTTGCTGTACGTATTCCTGATTCGTTTCCTAGAAGACTAGAACATCGAATAGCAAGCCCACTAACCGATCCTTATTTGGCAATTTTCACTATTTTAAATTCTATATTATTAGGTCTGGAATTTCCTGATAAAATTAATAATATCAGTAAAATATATGGTAATGCTTTTGATCAACAATATAATTTAGTGCCATTACCAAAATCATTAGCAGAAGCATTAGAATTATTTAATTTACAGTTTTTTTTATCTAAACATTTTCTTTAAAAATTCTATAAAAAACTAATATCATTGCAAGAATGCGTTAGCCGAAAAAGCAATTGTAAGTTGTCATTTACTTCTTTGCTCATAGGCTATTCTTTTTTGACTGTTCTATTTCTTTCTTTAAAACTTTTATTTCTTCAATGGTTAGTTCAGTAAATTCAATGATTTCATCTATTGGCTTTCTTTTAGCCAACATTTTCTTTGCCATGGTTATTTTACCTTCAGCTTTGCCTTTAGCTTCACCTTCTTTAAAGCTTTCTTCTAAAGCAATATCTTCCGCATCTTACATATAAGTCGTATTCTGCTGGTGTTAGTCCATGCATCTCGATAACATGGTAAGCTTCTAATACCTTACTACTTTTAATTCCTACAGGGGGGGTATTTTCTTTTGTTGCATATTTAAATAGATGTAACCACTCATCGGCAATACTCAATAATGGTTGCTTAATATCTTTAAATTTTTTAAGCTCTATAAAGACATACGATATATCAAATATGTGTTGCTGTTTCTTAGTTGTTGTCTCAATAGTTTTATGAAAACTTATATATGGTACTTCTTCAGCAAATATTTTTGATTTCATTAATGATATTACTACTATCGGTAATAAATCATTGTGAGTCACCCCTTCTGTAAGTTGTTGAACATATGAATGAGCAGAATAATATTGTAATCTTTTTAAATAATCGGTTTCATTTCTTTTCTGCATCTCGATAATGTACCAATGATCTGACTCATCTTTAACTTTCAAATCAAATACACTTCTCTTACCTTGATGAATTCTAGGTAAATGTTCTAATGAAAGAAAGTTGATTTCCTTAATTCTATGCTTTTCAGGTAAATCAAGAATACTATTAAGAAATTCTTTTAGCCTCTCCAGATCACTAAAGATTTTCTTAAATAGACTATCATTTGTTGGGTCTAAATATTTTTGCATATCAACTACTTCCTTCTATGTTGTTAATTCTATAGTCAACTCAAGAAAATTTGGGGCTAGGAGTGATTATATCCCCAATTCTCATCAATTGACTATACCTTATCAAAAATCATTGAAGTAGGGATATGTATCACTATATCTTTTGTTTGATTCTCCTTTTTCTTCAATTGGTGAATCTGCTCTACCTTCTTTATCAAAAGAATTCCCTGTTGGTATTAGTGACAATTTCTCAAAAATTTCCATCCATGTCAGTTTTTTATTTTGGTTTTTATCGTCCATAAATATTTCCTAAATATACTTACCTCAAATAATTATTATATATCATTAAATATATAATCTCAATCATCTTGAAAAAAATATCTTTCCTAGCTAGTCTATGCTCATTCAACGATAGATTTCTTTCCGAATATGTACTATACTTAAACCATTCGAATATTACTTTAATAAATGTGGGTTCTAACTGTGGCTATTATAGATCATCAAAACTTAATATCTGTTAACATTGAAGATGAGATGAAAGGCTCATACTTAGATTATGCAATGAGTGTAATTGTCAGTAGGGCTATTCCAGATGTACGCGATGGTCTAAAGCCAGTGCATCGTAGAGTTCTTTATGCAATGTATGAAGCTTCTAATTATTTTAACAAACCTCATCGTAAGTCAGCAAGAATTGTCGGTGATGTAATGGGTAAATATCATCCACATAGTGATGTGGCAATTTATGACTCATTAGTAAGAATGGCACAGGATTTTTCTTTAAGACTACCACTAGTTGATGGACAGGGTAATTTTGGTTCGAGAGATGGTGATGCACCTGCTGCTATGAGGTATACAGAGTCAAGGATGGCAAAAGTCACTCATACATTACTTGAAGATATTGACAAAGAAACCGTTGATTTTGCTCCAAATTATGATGGTTCTGAGAGAGAGCCTACAGTATTGCCATCAATGTTTCCAAATCTCTTGATAAATGGTACTAATGGTATTGCTGTTGGTATGGCTACCAATATTCCGCCTCATAATCTTGGAGAGATTATTGATGCTTGCTGCCTATATGTTGATAATAATGATATAGAAATATTAGAACTTATGTCAGTGGTTAAAGGCCCTGATTTTCCAACGGCTGGTATTGTGCTTGGTATAAACGGCATTAGGTCGGCTTACTTAACGGGCAGGGGGAGTATTCTAACTAGAGGTCGAGCAGAAATTGAAGAGATTGCTAATAATAGACAGGCTATTATTATTACAGAAATACCATATATGGTTAATAAAGCTAAATTAGTTGAGAAAATTGCTGAATTAGTCAAAGAAAAACGGATAGAGGGTATCAGCGATCTTAGAGATGAATCAAATAAAGATGGTATTAGAGTAGTAATTGAAATAAAGAAAGACGTGGTAACCGAAGTAGTGCTAAACCAAATATATTCTTATACTCAGTTACAAACCAGTTTTGGGGTGATTATGTTAGCTCTAAAAGACGGGCTACCAGAAGTTATGAACTTAAAAGAAGTAATAGCGGCTTTTGTTAATTTTAGAGAAATAGTAATCACTCGGAGAACGATATATTTATTAAATAAGGCTCGGGATAAAGCTCATATTTTATTGGGACTAATTATTGCCGTTAGTAACATTGATGAAGTTATTAGAATTATTAAATCTTCAAGCGATCCGGCAAGTGCTAAAGAGCAATTAATGCAAAGGACTTGGGATGCATCAACTATCATAAATTTAGTAAAACTTGTTGATGATAGAGCGGTGATAGCCGATGATGGTAACTGTTATTTTACTGAAACACAGACAAAAGCTATTCTTGAAATGCGGTTACAACGTTTAACTGCTATGGAGAAGAATAAATTAGAAAGTGATCTAGGAGAAATTGCTGAAGAAATTACAGGCTATACTGCTATTTTATCATCCCGTGAAAAGCTTTTAGAGATTTTAAAAAACGAGTTAATTAGAATTAAAAATGAATTCGCTACACCACGTCTTACTAGCATTGAATTTGGTGATTTCGATCAGGATATAGAGGATCTTATCCAAAGAGAAGAAATGGTTGTGACCGTAACATTAGGCGGTTATATTAAACGCGTACCTCTTGCTACCTATAGAGCACAGAACCGGGGAGGGAAGGGCAGGTCAGGGCTGTCAATGAGAGACGAGGATATTACTACTCAAATATTTGTTGGTAGTACTCACACACCAATGTTATTTTTCTCAAATATTGGTCAAGTATATAGCTTAAAATTATACAAATTACCGCTCGGTAATCCTCAGAGTAAGGGCAGACCAATAGTCAATATTTTACCTTTAAAAGAAGGAGAGCATATCAATAATATTATGCCATTACCTGAGAATCAGGATGAGTGGGATAGTTTGAATATTATTTTTGCTACAAGCCAAGGTAATATCAGGAGAAATGATTTATCAGACTTTAAACGTATTCAATCAAATGGTAAAATTGCTATTAGGCTTGATGATAATGACCTTTTAATAGATGTTAAAGTTTGTAAAGATGAAGATCATGTGTTACTGGCAACAAAATCTGGTAAAGCTATAAGATTCCCTGCTAGTTCAGTTAGGGTATTTAAAAGCCGCACTTCTGATGGAGTAAGAGGGATGAGACTTGCTTCAGGCGATTATGTTATCTCTATGACCATATTAAAAGGCATCTCCTGCACTATGGATGAAAGAGAAACTTACCGATCAATTCCTCTAGAGGAAAGATTGTTAATAGCTGATGGTAAAGAATTTACTCCGGAAGAATATGGGGTAAATTTAACTAAAGAACAGATTTTGGAAATGGCACTGTCTGAAGAATTTATCCTCACTGTTACGGAAAATGGTTTTGGCAAGAGAAGTTCGGCATATGAGTATAGGATTACTAATCGTGGTGGGAGCGGTGTTGTTAATATGGATGTGTCTAATAAAACAGGCTTGGTTGTTGGCGTAATGCCGGTTAATATATCTGATGAGTTGATGCTAATTACTAATAACGGCAAACTAATTAGGTGTAAACTTGAATCGGTACGTATCACTGGACGTAATACTAGCGGGGTAATATTATTTAAAACTGAGCAAGAAGAAAAAGTAGTTTCTGTTGCGTTGATTGCTGAAAGCCCTGAAACAGAAGAAGAAAATATGCAAGATGGTAGTGATGATGGGGAAGTATCGCCTGAGACCTCTTGCCAAGCGTCATTGCGAGGAGCCGCTTTGCGGCGACGCGGCAATCCAAATGGATTGCTTCGTCGGCTACGCCTTCTCGCAATGACGTAAAGTTTTGCAGGAGAACTAATGAAATTATCTGATTTTGATTTTACTTTACCGAATGAATTAATAGCCCAGAACCCAGCAAAAAAACGAGATGAGTCTAATTTATTGGTAGCTGCCCCAAATAATCACTTAGTGCAGACCAAGTTTCATGATATAATCGACTATCTATGCCCTGGTGATTTAATGGTATTTAATGACACGAAAGTTATTAACGCCAAATTGCTACTGAATAAATCTGGTAAAAAGATCGAATTATACCTAAACAAGGCAATAAGTGATAATTATTGGCATGGTTTTGCCAAGCCATCAAAAAGACTTGCCATTGAAGATCAGTTTGAGTTTGCTGGTAATAAGATTATTATAAGTAAAAAGCTTGGAATGGGACAAGTTGAGGTGGCTTTTGCTCTAGATAATATCTCAATTTTTGAGTTTTTAGAGAAATATGGTGAAATCCCGCTACCTCCTTATATAAAAAGGGGAGAAAGTTTACCAAAGGACGCTAATTTAGAGGATGATATAGGCAATTCAAAAGAATTTGACTATAATAGATATCAAACAGTTTATAGCAAGAACCATGGAGCAGTAGCCTCCCCAACTGCAGGGCTACATTTCTCCGAACAATTGTTGGCATTAGTTAAAGCAAAAAATATTGAAACTGCCTTTATTACCTTGCATGTTGGGGCAGGGACGTTCCTACCAGTTAAAACTGAAGATATTGATCAACATCAAATGCATTCAGAGTATTATCATATAGATAAAAAAACTGAAGATATGATTAATAAGGCAAAAAAAGAAAATAGACGAATAATAGCCGTCGGCACTACCACCTTACGAGCATTAGAAAGTAACGCCATAGCAAATAATGGGCAAATAACAAATGGTGAATTTGAAACAGCCATTTTTATTAGACCAGGATTTAAATTTCAAATTGTCGATATGTTAGTTACCAATTTTCATTTGCCAAAATCTACATTATTCATGTTAGTTTGTGCATTTGCTGGCTATCAGGAAATAACTAATATCTACAAATATGCTATAGATCAAAAAATGCGGTTTTTTAGTTATGGTGATGCAACGCTTCTTTATCAGCACTGTCATTGTGAGGAGCCTTGAGCCGACGAAGCAATTCTGTTCTATGTCATCTCAACTTTATGTCACCCCTGCGTAGTACTACAGTTGTAGATTGAATGTGAGTGTTCACGGAAAAAAGGTTAAAGTATAAGATGTCATTGCGAGGAGGTTGCCAGACCGACGAAGCAATCCAGGAAAGTGATTAGAAATGGATTGCTTCGTTGACCTTACGGTCTCCTCGAGTCTATAATATACTTTGTGTAAGTTGCAAAAGTAAGCAGTAAGAAGTACTGTAAGAAAACAACTTATAAAAAGGTAAAATATGTCAGAAAAAATAAAAAAGAAGATATTAGAACTAAAAGATAATAATATAAGTAATAATTTAGTAGAAGAATTATTATCAAAAGCCGATCCATCTAAGTTGTTTGGCAAAGAAGGATTATTTCAACAACTAAAAAAGCAAATAGTTGAAAAAATATTAGAAAGTGAACTAGAGCATGAATTAGGTTATTCAAAGCATAGTAAAATGCCGAAAGTAGATAATAATCGTCGTAATGGTAGCTATGAAAAGACAATAATTGATGATGATGGTAGGAAGGTTACTCTGGAAGTACCAAGAGATCGAGAAGGAGAGTTTGTTCCGAAATTAATACCTAAAGGGCTGAGAAGATTCAGTGGATTTGACGATAAAGTTATCTCACTTTATGGTCGAGGAATGACAGTCAGTGAAATTCGAGGTCATTTGGAAGAAATATATCAAACTGAGGTACCACTTGGAGCAATTAGCTCTGCTCCGGCTGCTTTTAATTCGTTGACTATTGGAGTATATTCAAGTAAACGTGCGAAATAAAGAGACGCAAATTTTTGATTATCTTGAACATTTAAATCTGCTTTAGCTTTAATGAGTGTAATAACAGTTGGCAAACTATTAGCAATTATTGCTCTATGTACTGAAGTTTGTCCTTGAAAATCTTGATTATTAGGATTAAATCCTTTGCTAAGTAGAAAACTGACAATTTTTTCAGATCCATAGATAGCAGCTTGATCAAGTAAAGTTGCTTTAGCTGCTGAATCTTTTTGTTCTCTGAGATCAACCTTGAACTCATTAATTATTAGTTCTATTATATTTACATTGTTATCATCTTTGACTAATGGAACTAATTCATAAAATAATTCCTTGGAGCTTATTTTTAAACAAGATTTTAAGTTAGTTGACTTAAATAATAATTCAAGTGCCGTAAAGTCCTGAGCTATAATAGAGTTTCTAAAAGCTTGATTTAGAAAGTCTTTATCTGATTTGTAAAAATCTAATTCTTCTTTTGTTGTTGTAATTTTTCCCATAAGAACCACTATTTATATTATGTCATATATGCCAAACGTCATTGCGAGGAGCTACTTTAGTAGCGACAAAGCAATCCAAAAAACGATTAAAATGGATTGCTTCGAGGCTTACGCCTTCTCGCAATGACGTTTTTTACCCTGTCATTCCCGCTTCTCCTTGTCATTCCCGCTTTGGTGCGGAATCTAGATACCTGCTTTCGCAGGGGTGACATTGGATCCCTTGTCATTCTTAGCAACGACGGAAATCTAAACCCATAGTACCTACAATTGGATTGCCACGACCACTATGTGGTCTCGCAATGACGTATATGCATCCCAAAAACGTCATTGCGAGGAGTGCGGAAACCGCACGACGAAGCAATCCATAATAATATACCATAAAATTTAGTGCCACTAATAACAAAAGATATTATTTTTTAAAAATTTTTAATAATATTAATCATATATTAACCTTATTTTCCATAATATATATTATAGAACTATCCGGCTAAAGCAATTACTATAGATTTACCCATTCTTTTCGCTAATAGATAAAAATCTTTTATATTGACCTATTTATATAGGCTCCTTGTTTTTTACCAATGCTCAGGCAGATGAGGTTAATCCTGAGGCTGATCAGAGATTTTTTTATATTGGGACAGAAGCCGGAATAGTACAGCCGGTGGTAAAAAAATTTCGCCATAGTTCCGGTAGTGATTTCACCTTAGAAAGCTCTAAAATGTATAGCGGTAAGATTGGTTACAGCTTTTATCCGCAAATGGCTATTGAGTTTTCAGCAACACATCATCCACAATACCGGCTAAATTATGTTTTACCCAAACAAGAGGTTTCCGGTTTAATTATACCACAAACTCCGGGTGCCACTAAGATAATTTCCAATTTATATATGCTTAATATTGTATATGATTTTGACAAAATTAAAGAAATGACTCCTTTTGTCATATTAGGTGCTGGAATTGCTCAGGTAAAAGTTAGTTCCGCTTCTTCTCGCTGGAAGTTAATGGATGTAGAATATTTTAGAATTAGAACCACTGATAGTAATTGTTTTGCTTGGCAAGTAGGTCTTGGGCTTTCTAAGGATTTATCTAGTAATTTTAGCGTTGATATAGCAGTAAAATTACAAGCTGCTCATTCCATAAAGATTAATTATGATACTTTGGATATGCAAACTCAGAAATTTATCCCAGCAATTCCTATCAAAAAAACCATAGGGGTTGGAGAATTTGGTATAGGATTTACTTATAAATTACCAATTTAATGTAAAAAGACTATTAGTACATGAAACTTTTTAGTATATAATACATCTAAATTTTAGTGTGGAGAACATATGACTGCTAATTTAGAGCTTGCCTCAACATCTCAGAATACATACGATGAACTGCCTTATGAGAGTTATTCGTATGCCTTAACATCTCCATACCATCTACAAACACTTGCTGTGTTATTTGGTATGCAATCACCAGCAGTTGAGACTGCAAGGGTTTTAGAGCTAGGGTGTGCGGCAGGAGGTAATTTAATACCTCATGCTGTCAATTATCCTAAAGCACATTTTGTTGGAGTTGATCTATCTAAAGTACAAATAGATGAAGCTAATAAACATAAAGAAGGATTAGAACTTAAAAATATAGAATTCCGACATTATTCTATTACGGATATTGATGAATCATTTGGTAAATTTGATTATATAATTTGTCATGGAGTAATCTCTTGGGTGCCAAAAATTGTCCAGGATAAGATTTTTGAGATAGGTAATAAAAATTTATCAGATAACGGCATCATGTATATTAGTTATAATACCCTACCCGGCTGGAATATGATTCGTACTATAAGAGATATGATGCTTTATCACTCAAATGCCTTTAATAACATTCAAGATAAAATTACTCAATCTAGGTTATTACTTGAATTCGTTAATGATAGTTTGGAATCTTCTAAATCGCCTTATTCTCAAGTATTACAAAATGAAGCTAGTTTACTTGCCAAACAAAATGACCATTATTTGCGTCATGACCATTTAGAAGAAGATAATGTACAATATTATTTTCATGAATTTATGGATGAGGCTAAAAAAAATAATTTACAGTATTTGTCTGATTGTAATATTTCCACCATGTATCTAGGAAATATGCCGGCAAAAGTGGTAGAGAAATTACAAGCAATAAATGATATTGTTAGAATAGAACAATATATGGACTTCATTACCAATCGTCGATTTAGGTCAACCTTACTTTGTCACAATAATATTAAATTAAACAGAGCTATCAAAAATGAGGATATTACTAAATTTAATATGACATTTAATATAGTGCCAGAAAAGCCTCTTGTTGATATAGACCTTAATTCATCTGAAGTCGCCAAGTTTTTTCATAATGGTAATAAGGATAATAATTTATCAACATCTTCTCCTTATATGAAAGCGATACTCTATACTTTCTCTGAGAATATCAATAATCCAATGAGTTTTGATAAAATTGCTGTTAGTAGTAATAAAAAACTGCAAGGAGCAAAACTGAATGAAATAAAGGCTGAATTTTTAGCTAATGCCATGAAGTTAGTGTTGCAAGGGTATATTAATATCACCTTACAGAATAATAGGAAAGAAGTAAATCTTGATAAACCTAAAGCATCAAAGCTTATTTCATATCAGGTAACTCATACATCTAATATGTGGGTAACAAACCAAAGATATGAAGTGGTAGCTATTAATCTTTTTGAGAAGTTTGCTCTACGATATATGAACGGTAATAATGACCACAAGCAAATCATTGAACTTGTTATGCAGCATGTTACTTCTGGTGAGATGACCTTAAGTCGAGATGGTAATAAAATAGAGAATATTGATGAAGTCAATAAAGAATTAACATCATTCTTGCCGCCTACATTAACTAAGTTTGTGGCTAATGCTTTGCTGGTTTAATTGTCATTGGACCTTTTGCATAAATTATCTTTAGGTTATGCAAGAGGTCTATTGAGTCCCTTGTCATTCTTAGCAATGGCGGGAATCTAAACTCCCTGCTTTCGCATGGGTGACAGCTGCCCTTGTGTCCACAACTGTTGAAAGTTAGAAGGTAAAGCGGGTTTTAGATAGGTTTTTTGTCATTGCGAGACCACGTAGTTGTCGTGGCAATCCATCTTTGGTTACTTTTATGGATTGCTTCGTCGACCTACGGTCTTTCTCGCTAATAGACGTTGACCACATACGACTTTTAAACTATCCGGTTTAAAACCGCTTCCTCTTCTAACTTTCAACAGTTGTGCCCTTGTGTCATTCTTAGGGGTTCTAGGGGGTAATCCCAGAAATTTTTGATTTAAGAAAAAACTGAATTTTTTCTTAAGATATAAAATTTTATGGTTATAATTCTGGTTCTGGATATTGACAATCACTGGAGCAAAAGATATGATTTCTAAGTTGAGGTTCTTTTTATCATTTATGAAATGATAATCATGGTTCTTATAGCTTTTTCCTTCTGCTTACAAGCAGTGTAGCTGTTTAACAAGTTTATTTTTACAGATGCTGAAGTTACAACATCTGCCGCAAGATCAATTGTGAGATGAATTAATAAGCCAAATCAATATTTTCTACAATTTTGTCTATATCAATGACGTTATATTGATTTTGAAAGGTATATTGACCAAGAAAGTGAATATGATGGTGCCAAGTAACTGGTGATATTTTCTTAATTACTGCCAAAAATCTTTTATTATTAGCAAGGTGATTGTATTTTTCGAGAACTGCAGATAGGATCATAGAGTTGTAGTAAATAATCGTATGAGCAACCAATCTACCGCATTGGTTACTGATTTCTACATCAATATCTGTTTTGCCGTATAATTGTTTTTTACCACCAACCTTTGCAATAGCAGCACGTAATTGATGATATGATTCAATACGATTCTGTGATTTATGAACAGTTTTTTGTAATTGTATATCCATTAAATATTTAAGGGTATAAATACTCCGTATTAATTTATCATACTCAAAAACTGCTTTACGTAGAGTATTTTCTGGGGGCAAGTGACATAATTTTTTTATTAAATTAGCTTGGTTCATTTCCTTAAGTGCCAAGGTAGCAACGAGCCTATCAATATTACTTTTTTGTGCAATAATACATTGTTGATCAATTTGAGCAATTGGCTTAATTAAGTAATCTGCGTATAGGTTAATATCATTAGTACAATAAAGGTTTTTTAGCTGAGCATTAAGGTTAGTAAATCTTGGTTTTAACTGTACTCCAAACCAATTAAGGATGGCAAAATTGGCTTTGTTTATGCTGTGCATATCGCCAGTAATGGCTTCTGGCATAATGTCTGAACTATTATTGTACCAAATATCAAAAACAAAATAACTCTCATGTTCATGGCTACCGATAAGTTTACACTGTAATGGAATGTGGTTGGCAAGGATAGTATATGCAGAAACTCCTTGACCGTCTCTTAAATATTTACGTGAATAACGTGCTTTAATATTGGGAGTATCTAGTTCAAATTTTTGTCCGTCTACACTACTATAAAGGACTTCTAAATCCAATGAATAATATGGGAAAATCTTTAGTCTAGAAATAGCATTAGACAGTAGATCACTAGCATTTCTCAATGTTGATAATCGTAAATATTGTTGGTATGTTGTTTCAAGTGTTTGGTAAGAAATATCACTAATTTGGGACATTCTGTAGTTACCATGATTAAATGCTTGAGCAAGAATTGTAGCTATTAATCTATCTTTATTACCTGTATCTTGTTTAGTATAACGTGGTTGTAATGGTACAAAAGCTGATAAGAAATTACAATCATTGTTTACAAAGTTTAATACATCATTAATTTCACAAAATGGCAATTGCCTGAAAAATTTGCTTTGAGATAGTTCATATTTATTGGCTTTAACTTTATTCCAATTAAGCTTTTGCTTGTTGTGATCATATTTCAAGTGAGCAAGACTGTCTTGTTTTAGATTTTTATTAAAAGATACCCATAGATTATGTAATTCCTTTGTTAAATTGTCTAATTGTTTGCCAATTGGTTGTTGTAACCATGGTATATTTAACTTATTTAAAATTTCTTCTTTCTGATCTATTGAAGCTAATTCATGATTAAAGCACTGGTGGTTGAGGCTGTTTTCAATATAAAGCCCACTTGTATTAATTTGTTTAGTAATTTGGCAATAAGTCCAGTATTCATAACGATTTCCATTAATGTTTTGGTTATCTTGACCATTATTTTCTACAAGATAGCGTTGCAAATGCTTAGGAATAGTATCATCAGGACATTTACTAAAAGGTTGTTCGGAAAGTTTTTGATTGTTTATAAATAGTTTTTGCAACCAATTGGCTGCTCGCAGCCATTGGTTATCTGGTGCTTCACTGGAAAAACTAAGTTTCATAAAGAGAGGACGTAAACTTTTTTTGTAACTTTTCTGAGCTTTATCAACTTCTTGCCATTTAAATTCTTTTTTACGATGAGGTCTATTAAGCATTTTTTGTCCAAGAACGAGAATATTTTCTTTGGACATAATTTTAAAAGCACGTTTACGTACTTTAGAGAATAGAGTTGAATCATCAAATTTCTCATCTACATATAATAATAGTAGATTGCCTATTTTTTCTTGCGAATCTGTTGTGTCATCTACAAAATGAGCTTTTACTTTATCTTTAATAGTTTTATCAAGTTTCTTGACATGGTAAGTAAAAGCTTCAATTAAATTATCATTTAATTGTTGATAGCGTTTTAGAATATAACACAAAAGATATAGATAATTTTGATTATACTTTAATTCACGTAAGTCTCGAATGGTATAATGGTTAGCAAGGTTAACGTAATTATCAATGTTATGCTTTGAAATATTTAATTTTGGTATCACATCTTTAGCTACGTTATATAAAGGTTCTAAAAGATTATGTTTATGCCGTTCTTTTAACATCATTTTAAAACCAAAATTTTTGGCATCTTGCTTTAAAGAAGCTAGTTTTGAAACTACATCATCACCTATCATAAAATTATCTAAACTTAGTTTGTGATCGTCAGTTAGTTCTCTATCTAATATATTACTTATACGCTTACGTTCATCGTTAAGAGTTTTACTAATTATAGTTTGTAGAGTAGTATATCCAGGACGTACTACCTTAAGATCATTTAAGAAAGATATTAGTTCACGTGCTATAAAATTAGGAGATATGTCGCGTTTTATTATTTGTGCTGCTTGTTCAGAAAGTATATAATGAAATTCCTTTATCCAAAGTTTATAGCCAAAGTAAACGCTAATTGCTTTACGTTGAATGTAGTACTCATAATAAATTGAATATCCTCTTGCAATATATCTTTCCACAAGATTTGGAAAAATATCTTTTTTGCTTTAAAATATCCAAGTTGTAATGCACAATAAATATTAATGTGAACATGATTACTTCTCATAATAATCAACATTTCATCATTAGAAAAACTAAAATATTTTCTTCGTTGGTTATCGTCAAAATCTGGTAATCCATAAAAAGCAAATTTTTCTGCTGTAGAGAGAATGGTTAAATTTTTATTTTGGATCATAGTAGTAGTGAATATTAATACATAAAAGATATATAAAATGACCATTTTATATAAATATATATTATATATATAAATGGCATTTATATTAGATAATATTTGTATATTATTAGTGATATAAGTGGTTTATTCTAACTTATACAAAAAATATATGATTTATGGGGTTCTAGGGGGTAATCCCAGAAATTTTTGATTATGATGGATCAGGTCTTATTTAAGAGTTTTCTGTTTTTTATAAATGCATCTGCTGTGAGTCGGTGAACTCCAAAAATTATTGCTATTGCAGAAATAGAGATGTCCTTACTCAGTAATTCTATAATAGTTAACTCTTTTCCTGTCAGTTTCGTATATTTAGATAGACTACCTTTTGGTCTCCCAAGTTTTATTCCTTCTGATTTTTTTCGAGCAAGAGCTTCTTTTGTTCTTTGAGAAATCATATTACGTTCTATTTCTGCTGAGAGACTAAATGCAAAAGCAAGAACCTTAGAATTGATATTATTACCCAATTCGTAACGTTCTTTTGTCGTAAATACTTTGATATTACGTTCCATACATTGGTGAAGGAAACTCATTACTTCCATTAGGTTACGTCCTAATCTTGATAATTCTGTAACGATCAACAAATCATTTGCTACCATATTATCAAGTAGAGTTCCTAATTTGCGTTCATTTACTTTTTTAGTTCCACTAATAGATTCTTCTACCCATTGACCAATATGAATTTTTTTCTCATCAATAAATTGCAAAATTTCATATTTTTGATTAGTTACAGTTTGTGTATCTGTACTAACACGAACATAAGCATAAATCATATATTTTTTGTATAAGTTAGAATAAACCACTTATATCACTAATAATATACAAATATTATCTAATATAAATGCCATTTATATATATAATATATATTTATATAAAATGGTCATTTTATATATCTTTTATGTATTAATATTCACTACTACTATGATCCAAAATAAAAATTTAACCATTCTCTCTACAGCAGAAAAATTTGCTTTTTATGGATTACCAGATTTTGACGATAACCAACGAAGAAAATATTTTAGTTTTTCTAATGATGAAATGTTGATTATTATGAGAAGTAATCATGTTCACATTAATATTTATTGTGCATTACAACTTGGATATTTTAAAGCAAAAAAGATATTTTTCCAAATCTTGTGGAAAGATATATTGCAAGAGGATATTCAATTTATTATGAGTACTACATTCAACGTAAAGCAATTAGCGTTTACTTTGGCTATAAACTTTGGATAAAGGAATTTCATTATATACTTTCTGAACAAGCAGCACAAATAATAAAACGCGACATATCTCCTAATTTTATAGCACGTGAACTAATATCTTTCTTAAATGATCTTAAGGTAGTACGTCCTGGATATACTACTCTACAAACTATAATTAGTAAAACTCTTAACGATGAACGTAAGCGTATAAGTAATATATTAGATAGAGAACTAACTGACGATCACAAACTAAGTTTAGATAATTTTATGATAGGTGATGATGTAGTTTCAAAACTAGCTTCTTTAAAGCAAGATGCCAAAAATTTTGGTTTTAAAATGATGTTAAAAGAACGGCATAAACATAATCTTTTAGAACCTTTATATAACGTAGCTAAAGATGTGATACCAAAATTAAATATTTCAAAGCATAACATTGATAATTACGTTAACCTTGCTAACCATTATACCATTCGAGACTTACGTGAATTAAAGTATAATCAAAATTATCTATATCTTTTGTGTTATATTCTAAAACGCTATCAACAATTAAATGATAATTTAATTGAAGCTTTTACTTACCATGTCAAGAAACTTGATAAAACTATTAAAGATAAAGTAAAAGCTCATTTTGTAGATGACACAACAGATTCGCAAGAAAAAATAGGCAATCTACTATTATTATATGTAGATGAGAAATTTGATGATTCAACTCTATTCTCTAAAGTACGTAAACGTGCTTTTAAAATTATGTCCAAAGAAAATATTCTCGTTCTTGGACAAAAAATGCTTAATAGACCTCATCGTAAAAAAGAATTTAAATGGCAAGAAGTTGATAAAGCTCAGAAAAGTTACAAAAAAAGTTTACGTCCTCTCTTTATGAAACTTAGTTTTTCCAGTGAAGCACCAGATAACCAATGGCTGCGAGCAGCCAATTGGTTGCAAAAACTATTTATAAACAATCAAAAACTTTCCGAACAACCTTTTAGTAAATGTCCTGATGATACTATTCCTAAGCATTTGCAACGCTATCTTGTAGAAAATAATGGTCAAGATAACCAAAACATTAATGGAAATCGTTATGAATACTGGACTTATTGCCAAATTACTAAACAAATTAATACAAGTGGGCTTTATATTGAAAACAGCCTCAACCACCAGTGCTTTAATCATGAATTAGCTTCAATAGATCAGAAAGAAGAAATTTTAAATAAGTTAAATATACCATGGTTACAACAACCAATTGGCAAACAATTAGACAATTTAACAAAGGAATTACATAATCTATGGGTATCTTTTAATAAAAATCTAAAACAAGACAGTCTTGCTCACTTGAAATATGATCACAACAAGCAAAAGCTTAATTGGAATAAAGTTAAAGCCAATAAATATGAACTATCTCAAAGCAAATTTTTCAGGCAATTGCCATTTTGTGAAATTAATGATGTATTAAACTTTGTAAACAATGATTGTAATTTCTTATCAGCTTTTGTACCATTACAACCACGTTATACTAAACAAGATACAGGTAATAAAGATAGATTAATAGCTACAATTCTTGCTCAAGCATTTAATCATGGTAACTACAGAATGTCCCAAATTAGTGATATTTCTTACCAAACACTTGAAACAACATACCAACAATATTTACGATTATCAACATTGAGAAATGCTAGTGATCTACTGTCTAATGCTATTTCTAGACTAAAGATTTTCCCATATTATTCATTGGATTTAGAAGTCCTTTATAGTAGTGTAGACGGACAAAAATTTGAACTAGATACTCCCAATATTAAAGCACGTTATTCACGTAAATATTTAAGAGACGGTCAAGGAGTTTCTGCATATACTATCCTTGCCAACCACATTCCATTACAGTGTAAACTTATCGGTAGCCATGAACATGAGAGTTATTTTGTTTTTGATATTTGGTACAATAATAGTTCAGACATTATGCCAGAAGCCATTACTGGCGATATGCACAGCATAAACAAAGCCAATTTTGCCATCCTTAATTGGTTTGGAGTACAGTTAAAACCAAGATTTACTAACCTTAATGCTCAGCTAAAAAACCTTTATTGTACTAATGATATTAACCTATACGCAGATTACTTAATTAAGCCAATTGCTCAAATTGATCAACAATGTATTATTGCACAAAAAAGTAATATTGATAGGCTCGTTGCTACCTTGGCACTTAAGGAAATGAACCAAGCTAATTTAATAAAAAAATTATGTCACTTGCCCCCAGAAAATACTCTACGTAAAGCAGTTTTTGAGTATGATAAATTAATACGGAGTATTTATACCCTTAAATATTTAATGGATATACAATTACAAAAAACTGTTCATAAATCACAGAATCGTATTGAATCATATCATCAATTACGTGCTGCTATTGCAAAGGTTGGTGGTAAAAAACAATTATACGGCAAAACAGATATTGATGTAGAAATCAGTAACCAATGCGGTAGATTGGTTGCTCATACGATTATTTACTACAACTCTATGATCCTATCTGCAGTTCTCGAAAAATACAATCACCTTGCTAATAATAAAAGATTTTTGGCAGTAATTAAGAAAATATCACCAGTTACTTGGCACCATCATATTCACTTTCTTGGTCAATATACCTTTCAAAATCAATATAACGTCATTGATATAGACAAAATTGTAGAAAATATTGATTTGGCTTATTAATTCATCTCACAATTGATCTTGCGGCAGATGTTGTAACTTCAGCATCTGTAAAAATAAACTTGTTAAACAGCTACACTGCTTGTAAGCAGAAGGAAAAAGCTATAAGAACCATGATTATCATTTCATAAATGATAAAAAGAACCTCAACTTAGAAATCATATCTTTTGCTCCAGTGATTGTCAATATCCAGAACCAGAATTATAACCATAAAATTTTATATCTTAAGAAAAAATTCAGTTTTTTCTTAAATCAAAAATTTCTGGGATTACCCCCTAGAACCCCTATTTGAAGAATTATAGAAGAAAACCGAACGTTTTTATCTAATTAACTACCATATTACTAGCTGATATAATTAACAATATTGTTAAATTATAATGTCAAATAATGTGAGCCGAAGGAAAGTATAGAATCGTCTAATTTGAGTCAGCTATTTTTGGCGGTCAATTAAAGTGAGCCAGATTGAATTTTAAAAGTCATTTAATTTGAGCCGGTTTTTACAATGAAAGCAAGCCAATGTCATTTCGAAAGCGAGCCACTACAATTAATCTTAGCCGAAAATGTTTCTTGATTGCTGGAATTTGCATTTATAATTGCTAGCCGATACAATTAATGATTGAGACTATTGTTCGTATAATACCTTATGGGGATTTTTCACACAGATCACGCCGATGAGTCCTCAAAATCAAGGAGTTTTCCCCTCCTTGATTTTTGATGAGTTTTAAGTAAAATCACTAACTAGTAGTCTTTCACTCAAGTGGAATCACGCAGAGGCATGTTCCTTCACCAGAACAAACAACTGAACCACCAAGTTCCTTACACTCATCGGTAGTTACTGTATAATAATGGTCTTTATTGTAGTCTTTATTCATAAAATCCTCCTATTTATTAAAATGTTAAATTGATAAGTTTTGTAAAAAATTATTTACAATAATAAAGATATCACTTTTTTATAAATAAGTACAATATTTTTTATAGAAAATATTATTTTTATAATATATAATATCCCCTAGGTATTGAAAGTTAGAAGGTAGAACTGGTTTTAGGATATTTTCATTGGTAAAAAAATAGATATAATTAATAATGAGAATTCTATGAATTAGGGTTAAATTACAGAAACGGGGCAAAAGCGAACTAGGAGTCGGAATTGCTGTTAATTTCTTCTCTGTTATAGAAAAATATCCTGCAATAATTTATCTTACTCAAATGCCTTATCCCTGCAGGATGATCATGTTTTACGCATTTATATTTTGGTATATCTAATCGTATAATAAGCATTATGCCGCTTTAAAATTAACCACTTCATTAAAAGAATAATCTTGATCATTTGTTGCTAATAAATTGCTAAAATCGTAAATTCCATGTAGGTTGACGTGTCTCCAGCTTAATATTGAAGCATTAGGAATATTCTCTAATAAGGTTTGTCTGGTGATGCTATCTGATCGCATAATTATTTTTGTAAGTGCTATATTCTTTATTTCTGCCCCTGGTTTTGAATGGTCTCCTATAGTCTATGAGAAAACAGCAATTGAAAAATGGAATAAAAAGAATATATCTATAGAAGAAGGAATAAAACTTGAGGAATTAGATAAAAGTTCAACATGGTATAAGGTTAGAAGAGAGCTAAAAAAGCAACTAGGAGAATTTGTTGATAAAGTTTGGTTTTCTAAATTGCGAGTAGAGGAAAATATAGATAAAAAAATACTAACTTTATATGCCCCGAGTAATTTTACAAGAGATTGGATTAATAATAAATATGGATATGTAGTTAGACAATTGTCAAAAGAACTAGGTTACCAAGAGGTTATAACTACCTTAAATAACCAATGACTAGCGGGGAAATTATGAATAAAGAACAAGTAGAGAAAAACTTACTGGAAGAAAGAGTAGAGAAGGTATTAGAAAAGTTGCATCTGGAAATTGACTTTGCATCAAAGTCGTTTGAGAACAAAAGCTTAGAATTTAACAATACGCTTAATAAATCAGTATCTAAGTTACAGGCTACACTAGAAGAAATCAAAAGTTTTGCTGAACAGAGCAAGATTCAACACCAAGAGCAAGAATCAGCACTACAATCCTATGCTCTGTTAAAAGAAATCGTCCCCCAAATAGCAAGTGAGGTTGAGAAAATCCATAGTGAGAAAGTGGAAGGAATTAACAAGAAATTTGAAAAGTTGCACGATATAATTTTCTGATAATGTTGTTGAGTCTAGTAATTCATCTATCACTAATACCATCACTAGTGATAATATTGATATAGATATACCTACACTTGGTGATAGTAATTCTCATCCCGAATGCTAAGTTTAAGTTTATACGATTACTTCTGAGTAATCGTGTAGTAGTGTAGTACAATTAAAGTAGAGTATTATTGTACTACACCAAGCCTACTAACAAGTGGTACAATTATAAGAAATATTAGACTTGTTTGTACTATTGTGGTACAATATTATTTTTTAAATAAAATTGTACCAGAGTTATTATGAAAATTGGATATGCAAGAGTAAGCAGTAATAATCAGGACTTAGAATTACAACAACAAGCATTAATTGAGGCGGGATGCCAAAAGATATTTAGCGAGTCAGCTAGTGGCAAAGATAATAATCGCACTGAGCTAATGATTATGATTGAATCATTGCGACCAAGTGATATTGTTATAGTTTATAAGATTGATCGGATTGCTAGATCTCTAAAAGGACTAATTGAGCTAATCGAACTACTAAATAACAAATCTGTTGAGCTTGTGTCCCTTGATTCAGGAGATAAAGTAGATACTACTTCGCCTATGGGGAGAGCATTTTTCCAAATAGCTGGAGTATTTGCTGAATTAGAACGTAGCATGATTAATAGCAGAACTAAAGCAGGAATTGCTAAGGCTAAGCTTAATGGAGTAAAATTTGGTAGAAGAGTTGGTAGTAGCAACAAAACAACTTTAGGCAAAATAGAAAAAATAAAGATTTTTCTGCAAGCTGGTAAAACTTATAGTTGGATTAGCAAGGAATTGTTTGTCAGTAAAAAAACAATATCTGATATTAAAAAATTGTTACAGAAAAATGACCGAGCGTTTAAAACATGAGCAAATCTGATAGATTAATAAGTTAGTAAAATGACAAAAAAGTTAAAGCATGATTCATTAGTCAAAACAATAATGGCTGATCCTGTAGCAGCCCAAGAATTTTTGGAATATTATTTGCCTAATGATTTTAAGAGTTTAGTAGATTTATCAAAAATAACAGTAGAAAAAGAAAGTTACATAGAAGAATCTTTAAACAAGAAATATAGTGATATAGTGTATGGAGTTGCTACCAAGAATCAGGGTAAGGCTTTTGTGTATGTGTTGATTGAGGCTCAGTCGAGCGTTGATTATTGGACAGCTCTACGATTATGGAAATACACATTGTTATTATGCGAAAGGCATAAGAAAGGAAGAAAGAAATTACCATTAGTATATAATTTAGTAATTTATAATGGTAAAGAAGTTTATACTGCCCCTAGGAATTTATGGAGTTTATTTACCGATGCAGTTATAGCCAAGAAAGTGATGACAGAAGATTATCAATTGGTCGATTTACAAAGCATGTCTGATGATGAAATAGTGAAGAAGAAGCATATTGGGATGTTAGAATATATGCTAAAACATATCCATCAACGAGATATGATAAAGCTTTGGGAAGAATTTCTGCAGAGATTTAAATTAGAGATATTAGTAGATAAGGAAAAAGGCTATATTTACATAAAATCGTTTTTATGGTACACTGACGCTAAGCTTCCTGAGGCAAAGCAATCAGAATTAGAGCAAGTACTAACCAAATATTTATCAGAAGAAGAACAAGGTGTTATTATGAGAACTGTTGCACAAAAATATATCGAAGAAGGTGAAGCCAGAGGTATCCATATAGGTAAAGCTGAAGGTAAAGCTGAGGGTAAAGCTGAGGGTGAAAAACAAAAAGCAATCTCTATAGCTAAAAATTTACTAAAGGCTGGTTTATCTGTTGACTTTATTACTCAATCCACCGGCTTGAGTCTATCGCAAATTGAGTCTTTATCCAAATAAGTGGAGAACGTTCAGTGAGGAGACCATTCAAAACTTTTTCGGTAATTCGATGACTTAAGGTTGTTTGCAACGTATAATGCTTATTATACGATTAGATATACCAAAATATAAATGCGTAAAACATGATCATCCTGCAGGGATAAGGCATTTGAGTAAGATAACTTATTGCAGGATATTTTTCTATAACAGAGAAGAAATTAACAGCAATTCCTACTCCTAGTTCGCTTTTGCCCCGTTTCTGTAATTTAACCCACTTTAGATTTTCCCAAACTTAACGTAGCTTCCAGTTAAAATCAAAAAATAACGGGGTTTCCCGTTACATCCCCTTATACAAAAAATATATGATTTATGCTTATGTTCGTGTTAGTACAGATACACAAACTGTAACTAATCAAAAATATGAAATTTTGCAATTTATTGATGAGAAAAAAATTCATATTGGTCAATGGGTAGAAGAATCTATTAGTGGAACTAAAAAAGTAAATGAACGCAAATTAGGAACTCTACTTGATAATATGGTAGCAAATGATTTGTTGATCGTTACAGAATTATCAAGATTAGGACGTAACCTAATGGAAGTAATGAGTTTCCTTCACCAATGTATGGAACGTAATATCAAAGTATTTACGACAAAAGAACGTTACGAATTGGGTAATAATATCAATTCTAAGGTTCTTGCTTTTGCATTTAGTCTCTCAGCAGAAATAGAACGTAATATGATTTCTCAAAGAACAAAAGAAGCTCTTGCTCGAAAAAAATCAGAAGGAATAAAACTTGGGAGACCAAAAGGTAGTCTATCTAAATATACGAAACTGACAGGAAAAGAGTTAACTATTATAGAATTACTGAGTAAGGACATCTCTATTTCTGCAATAGCAATAATTTTTGGAGTTCACCGACTCACAGCAGATGCATTTATAAAAAACAGAAAACTCTTAAATAAGACCTGATCCATCATAATCAAAAATTTCTGGGATTACCCCCTAGAACCCCTATATCTAAATCACTAATACTATTAAACAAATCACCTATTATCTGAGGAGTCTTTTTTATAACAGGATTGCTTGCTAAGAATTTATGACATTTTGTAGAATCTACTAATATTGTTGGTGGAACATCTATGTTTAATTTATATTGTATTATTTTTAGTTTACTTTCAACTAATTCTGGATTTTGTCTCATTAATGTTACCAACAGCTCCAGTTTCTCAGCAACTGGAATCTCCATAGTATCTATTAATGATTTAACAAGTCCCAAAGATTGGGGAATAGTTATTTTATGACCATCACCATATTCCATTTTATGGGTAGGATATCCTTGATTATAGTGACCATTTGTTTTGCCTAGGTATATTGTTGTTAGTGCTATCTTAGCTTTCTCGATTACGGTAGCAACATAGTCTTGATCACTTGGTGTAGGTTGATTTGCCACTAACGTCTTTTTCATGGTGTCACGCTTAGCACCATCAGACAAGCTAAGTAATTTTAATTTTATTGAATTTTGATAAACTTGATCCAATTTAGTTAATCCTGCCTGATATTCTTCTGCTTTTACTAGCAACTGTTGTTTATTTTCTATATTACCATAAGCTTTAAATAAATTATCAGTAATAAAATTCACTAATTTTACTGCTTCTGTTGTATGAACGGACTGTGTATCTCGTGCTAATGTCTTAAGCCTATCTTGTTTTTGCTCTGTATCTGGTACTGCACCGTGCTGAAAAAGAAACTGTTGCATCTCAGGATAGAAAAGATTATAAAAACTTAATAGTGAGTGTCCTTCATTGTCTCGTGAGTTTATAGCAAAGGGGTATTTTTCTGGAGAGTTTATTATATGTTGTATAAGGGGGGCGTTATTATACGGATTATACATTCTGGCTATTTCAAACACTATCTTTTTAATGCTTTCGGACGTAATATTACCACATTGTAGGAACTTCAAGAATAGCTCTTCAATATCCCCACTATCAGAGATGATAATATTAGTGTTTTTTATTACAGCTAATTTCTCTATTCCGCTATAAGATATATTATGGTTGCTTTTTAAATCGAGTTTAGTAATCTTCTCCGGGACACTTGCAACTATTTCATCTAGTACTGCATCAGTTATATCATTACACGACATATCTAGCTCGCTAAGATTCTGGAGGTTAGCTATTATTGCCTGCACACCTTCATCACCTATCTTATTACTCTTTATTGCAAGCTTCGTAAGGGGGAGTTTAACTACTTCAATTGCTCCTTTATCACCTAAGTTGTTATCAGATACATCGAGATCAAAAATATTCGGGATATTGTTGACTATTGCCGCCACCCCTTCAGAACCTATATTGTTCCTTGATATATCCAAGGTAGTAAGATTGCTGAGTTGAGCTAGTACCTCTGCCTCTTTAGGGCCTAAGTTGTTACCTGATATCTTAAGCTCATTAAGCTTAGTAAGCTTAGTGAGTTCACTAAGATTATTAAGCCTAGCAAGCTCAGTGAGTTCATCTATTTTAACTGCCCATTTATTACTTACTAATGAATTATATGATAGATTAAGAGCGACAAGGTTAGAAAGTGTACTTAGCTTAGCTGCCCCTTTAGTAGTTAATTGGTTGCATGATATATTAAGGGTAATAAGGTTAATGAGTTCAGCTATTTCAGCTGCATCATATAATTGGTTGGATGATATATCAAGAATAGTAATATTGCTCTCCTTTATTGGAGCTATCAACAATTTAATCTTAGCATTATCAATATTACAACCTTTTAGGTTAAGTGCTGTAATATGGGGGTTATTTTTTAGAAACGAACATAATTTTTCTAAATTATTAGGGTCATTTAATATTGTACTCTGGTGTTGAAGATGTAAATAATTACCATTCTTTACATAGTCTTTAAAATCTATTTCTATTTCCATTGCTATTACTTAATTAAAGTTAATTGTTCTAATGACATACAAATTCATATGCCGTATTGAACGGATTTTTGTTTTATGGTGTGTATTATATAGTATATAATTAATGTGGCAACTATTATTTTTATAATCTTAAAGTGAATTAGCTTGAATTGGCAACGTTTTAAGAAAATAAAGTAGAAAAGTTGTCATTGCGAGACCACGAAAGTAGGTCGTAGCAATCCATCTTTGGTTACTTTTATGGATTGCTTCGACCATTACATGGTCTCGCAATGACGTATATGCCCCCCAAACGTCATTGCGAGGAGTGCGGAAACCGCACGACGAAGCAATCCATATAGTCTTGGTGTATCTATACGTCATTATAGGCGTTTACTCAACAATCAATCCTTTTAACTTATAGACTAACTCTAAAGCTTGCTTAGGGGAGAGTTGATCAGGATCGATTGTATTAATTTCTTTTTCTAACTTATTGAATTTCATTTCTTTTTTACTTTCTACTGGCAAATTAAATAGACTTAAATTGTTTGATTCGGTATTTAATATATGCTTATTTTTGTACGTTGCACTTTTTTCTAATTTTGCTAAAATGTCATTCGCCCTAATTATAACAGATTTTGGTAGCCCCGCTAAGTAGGCTACATGAATTCCATAAGATTTATCAGCCGCCCCTTCGATAATATTATGCAAAAATAATATTTCTTTTCCTAATTCCTCAATAGCAACTGTATAATTTTTTAGGCTTGGCAAAAAATTACTCATACTGGTTAATTCATGATAATGCGTAGCAAATAAACATCGGCATTTGAGATTATCATGAATATATTCAAGCACTGACCAAGCAATTGATACGCCATCATATGTCGAAGTTCCACGCCCAACCTCATCTAGTATTACTAAGGAATTTTTAGTAGATTGTGCTAAAATAGCTGATGTCTCTAGCATTTCTACCATAAAAGTCGACTGTCCTGCCTGTAAATCGTCCCCTGCCCCTATTCTACTGAATATCTTGTCTACCACTCCTATCTTGGCACTTGTCGCTGGTACAAAACTACCAATTTGTGCTAATATGGCTATTAGGGCATTCTGCCGCAAAAAAGTACTTTTACCAGCCATATTAGGTCCAGTAATTAACCAAATTCTATTAGCTTCGGATAAAGTGCAATTATTGTCAATAAAGCTCTTTTTATCGGTTAATAGGCTTTGTTCAACAACTGGATGACGTCCCTTGATAACTTCAAAAGTTAAATCGTTCGTTAAAACTGGTCTAACATAATTATATTCATCGGCAATATAAGCAAAATTACAAAATACATCAAGCTGACTCAAAGAACAGCTAAGTAATCGCAGAAATACGGTATTATCAATAACTTGCTGGCATATTTTATTATATAATTCCAGTTCAAGACTAATTGCTAAACTTTTGCTATTAACCATATCGCTTTCTAATTTTTGTAATTCAATAGTAGTATATCGACTAGCATTAGAAGTTGTTTGACGATGAATAAATTTTGTGTCTACCATCTTATCACTATGTCTTAGGGTAATTTCAATAAACAACCCAAGCACATTATTATGTGATATTTTGAGAGTTTCAATGCCAGTATCAAGACGATATAGATTCTTTAGCTTCTCTATATGTGATTTGCCATTATTAATTAGATCATATAATTCTTGTAGTTTAGGGTGATAATGATGATTTATTATACCACCTTCATTAGTATTATTTGGTGCATCCTCTCTAATTGCCTGGTCTATTAAGGAATATAATTGTTCATTACCAGATAATGGTTTGATTAAGTTCTCTATATAATCTGGCAGATTTAGCCCGTAATGAGCAATAAATTCACCCTTTATTTCCAGTGCAGCATTTAACGTATATTTAATATTTAGCAAATCTCGTCCTGAGCCGCGATTCATCATAATTCTAGATAAACAACGTTCTAAATCTCCAGTTTTCTTGAGTAATTTTTTAATATTTCCTACTATGGCAATATTTTTATAAAAAAACTCTGTTATATTTTGTCGAGAATTTATTTGATCAATATCTATTAGTGGTGTAGATAAAAAGTGATATAATAGACGGCTGGCAGCTTTAGTAACGGTATGATCAATAGTAGCAAGGACACTGCCTTTGGTTTTTCCTAATAAATTACTGGTAATTTCCAAATTCCGCCGAGTTGCCGAATCAATTATCATAAAATTATGATAATTAACCAACCGAGGTAAAGGTAGAGAAGGTATATTTTGCTTTTGGGTCAAAGATAAATATTCTAAAACACTACCAATACTACTTATTTGACATTCAGATACTTCACCTATAGCTTTTAGATCATTAATTTTATAAAAATCTAAGATAATTTTATGACATTTCTTACTAGCAAAAAAACTATCAACTTGATATGAGATACGAAAATGCAATTGGTTATTAATATTACTAGCTAATTGATGCCCCCTCAAATTTTCACTAAGTAAAATCTCTTTCGGCTTAAGACGCGATAGTTCGTTGATAATCTCATTTTGCGGAATCTCAATAACTGAAATTTCCACAGTAGAAATATCTACGTAACAAATTGACGCTTTGTTTTTTAACAAAACTAAACTTGCCAAATAATTAGGCTCACAAACATCAATTAAAGATTCCTCAGTAATAGTACCTGAGGTGATGATACGCGTTACATCCCTATGTACTACAGCCTTATAACCATCACGTTTTTTTGCCTCTTCGGGTGTCTCTAATTGATCGCAAATAGCAACTTTGTAATTCTCTTCAATTAATTTATTCAAATAGGTCTCAAGAGCATGATGAGGGACACCACACATAGCAATCTCACAATCACCATTAGAACCTCTTTTAGTCAAAGCAATACCTAAAACTTGACTGGCAAGAATTGCATCCTCAAAAAACATTTCATAAAAATCACCCATCCTAAACAATAGAAGACAATCAAGATTAGCAAATTTGATGTCTAAATATTGTTGCATCATCTTGGTTGATTGAGCATAATTATATTTTTGGTGAAATTCTTCTAAAGTCATAACTACACATAATTATAAAAAATAAACAATAAAGACGATAGGATGTCTTGCAAATAGAACGAGAGGAGAAGTTGGGGACATATCACTCATCGCTCCTAGCTCCAAATTCTCCTGAATTGACTATAGTTATAACAGGAAGATTCCTAACTAATAGAGACAAAGAAACTATCGAAAACATTAACGGGTTAGCTATAACTTCTCTATTTCTTCAATGGTTAGTTCGGTTAATTTACTTATAACTTCTATGGGATAGCTTTCTTTCAGCATTTTTTTTGCCATTGCTATAGTACTTTCTTTAATACCTTCAGCTTTTCCTCTAGCTTCACCTATAGCTTCGCCTATAGCTTCGCCTATAGCTTTTCCTATAGCTTCGCCTATAGCTTTTCCTTTAGCTTCGCCTATAGCTTTTCCTTTAGCTTCAGCATCTTCAATTTGTTGCTGTTCTACCGCTAAATTATCAAAATAGGCTTTTGTTCTTTCCTCATAGGTGTTAAGCTCCGCTTCTGACCAGCTTGCTTGGTCTACTGCCTCAAAGGCTCTCCTAATAATTTTATCCTTACCTATTAACTGCTCTATTTCGGCTAATGTTAATGTACTATCTCCTGCATGCTTAAAAAAGTACATCCACTTTTCCTCTGTAGTCTCTAGATTAGAGATAATTTTATTAAATTTCTTGAGTTCTAAAAAAACAAAGTAAAAATCTTTTAAATCATTGGCGTAGCTTTCTGTATCTAAAAGACGATGCTCTGACTTCCAATGTTTTTTATCGTCAAACATCACAAAATCTGCTATTGCTAAAAATATCACTCCTTTTAATTTAGCGTATACTGCCAACTTTTTATGGTTTTCATCCTCTTTGAGTATTTGCCTAGAATATGCTTTAGCTGCATAATATTGGGCTCTTTTCTCAAATCCTGGATGCTTACTTATCTGCATCTCTACGATGAATTGATTACCATGTTGATCTTTACATAACACATCAACTATAGACTTTCTGTAAATAGCAATATCAGGGTCTTGGATAGTTGGTAAAAACGTCACCTCAATTATTTTTTCATTTCCTTTACATTTGAGAATATCATTTAAAAAATGAACAAGTATATCCTTGTTCTTTTCAGTACCAAAAATTTGGCGAAAACAAAAATCATTTTTAGGGTCAAGAAATTTTGATAAAAACATATAATACAACCTCTTAATTCTATATTGATAACTAATGCTATTTTATCATCTTCTCCACTAAAAATCTTGCAATAAATTGATTTTAATAAAAGATGGGGATGAAGAGTAAATTTAATACCCTATATGTTACCATAATTTTTAGGCATACGATAATAGACGGTTTTATATGATTGCTCACTATTTGAAAATTTCCGCTGCCTAACTGAAAAACTGCCAAAACCTCTAATTTCAATACGGTTTTGCTCAGCTAAGCTAGATTGTAAATAATCCAAAACCAAATCTACCGAATCTTTTATATCCTCCTTAGCAAGATAATTAAGTTCCTCCGATATTTTATTTACTAAGTCAGATTTTTTTGCCATAAATCAAAAGATTGCCCCCAATCCTTGAAATTTATTTTTGAAAAAACTTGGTAAAATACTATCAAAATCTTCCATTATAATCTCAAGGAATTTTGGTTTAGGTTTTATTTTAAATTCTTTTACTTTCAAATCCTTATCGATTTTTTTAACTTCCTGTAACCATTTAATCGCATCATCCTGTGACCCCACAGCATCAACAAGCTTTAGCTTTAAAGCTTGGCGACCAGAATATATCCGCCCATCAGCTAGTTCTCTAACTTGATCAATTGGTATATTCCTTCTTAAAGCCACTAGTTCAATGAAATAATCATAAGTATCTAGTACATTCGACATTATTGCCTGACGAACAGCTTCTGTGACTTTTTCAGTAGGATTAGGAACTGCCTTTAATTCTCCTGATTTAAAATTATTAAAGGTAATACCTAAAGTTTTTGCTAAATCTGTGACTTCTAGAGTTTGAAGAATTACACCAATTGAGCCGGTAATTGTCCCATTATGACTAATTATGTAATCACCTCCTAAGGATATCAAATATCCGCCGCTGGCTGCCAATGTACCCATAACAACCACTACCGGCTTTTCTGCAGATATTTTCCTGAGTATATTATAAATTTTCTCTGAACCAACAACAGTTCCACCAGGAGAATTGACATTAACCACTAAAGCACTAATCTGATCATCATCAATGATTTTTTCCAATCTTGTATCACGTTTTGCATCTTCAAAAATGATATCTTCTATTGAAATAGCAGCTATATATTTACTATTAGTAGTTATATATTCAGATTTTGTCAAATCAAATTGCTTAATCATCACCACAATTAAAACTATAAACATAAAAATTGTTGCTAGCTTCCAAAGCATTAATTTCGTCTTATTTTGCTTTCTTTCAATTAGGTATTCAGCAGTTATTGTCATTAATTTACCATTCGTTAATTTTTTCTTAGACGAAGCAATCTAATCCATTTATGATGGTTAGCACTTCACCCGCATAATTCGCCCTTGATCCCTTTTCCAATCTTGTTCTTTAATTGTCTGTCTTTTATCATGTAATTTTTTACCTTTTGCGATTCCTAACTCAACTTTTACTTTATTTTTCTTATTAAAATATAAAGTAAGAGCTACGAGAGTATAACCCTTTAAACGAATCTTACCAATTATTTTTTTTATCTCACTCGAATTAAGGAGCAACTTACGTGTCCTTCTAGTCGAGTGATTAAACCTATTAGCTTTTTCATATTCCGCAATATGACAATTATACAAAAACACTTCATTTGCTGAATTTTCTGCATGACTATCTTCTATACTGGCTTTTCCTTGACGCAATGATTTAACTTCACTACCAGTCAATATTATGCCAGCTTCAATTTTTTCTTCAATAAAGTAATTGAAATATGCCTTCTTATTTTGCGCTATTACTTTTTTATATTCCGACATATTCCATAGCTTTATTTATTTTTTCCTCGGTGGCTACACTAGCTGAAGTTAAAGGAAGCCTTAATTCATTGGCACATAACCCCAATCTTGCCGCAGCATATTTTACCGGTATCGGATTGGATTCTGCAAATAATGCTTTATATATAGGTAATAATTGTTGCTGAATTTGCAGAGCTTCCTGATAATTACCATCACGACAATTATCCTGTAATTTCTTGCACAAACTAGGCGTGATATTAGATGCAACAGAAACACACCCTACCCCCGAATGAGCATTGTAAGATAAAGCTAATTCATCATTACCACATAATAAGCTAAAATCTTTAACCATAGACCTAATTCGTAATGGGCGTTCTAAATCGTTACCAGCATCTTTAAGGGCTACAATACGCGGTAGTTTACTGAGCTTAATTATCGTATCATCTGAAAAGTCTGCCAAAGTTCTACTAGGTACTGAATATAGCATTATTGGTAAATTACTGGCATTATGGATAGCCTCAAAATGCCAATATATTCCCTCTTGAGTTGGCTTTACATAAGAAGGAATACTACACATAAATCCATCAACGGCAATTTTTGTACATATTTGTACCATATCTACGGCGGTGCTAGTAGTCATGGCTGAACAACCAGCTATTACTGGTATACGTTTGTTAGTCATTTCGATAACCGCTTGTAATAAAGACTGATATTCCTGCAAAGTTAAACTAGGTCCCTCACCAGTAGAACCAGCAACCACTATCCCATCAACTTTATTAGCAATTTGATAATTCACTATCTTTTCCACAGAAGCAAAATCTAATTTATTTTCCTTAAAAGGAGTTATCATAGCTGTAATGACTCCTTTGAATATATTATTTTCCATAAACACCTGTTAAATTCATATTATTTTTATTCGCCCCTAATCGTCTATTAGCAAGGAGCTACCTTACAACATTCCGTCATTGCGAGGAGCCGCTTTGCGGTAACGTGGCAATCCAAAAAAGTGACCAAAATGGATTGCTTCGACCACTATGTGGTCTCGCAATGACAGCTACGTTCATAATTCGTCATTGCGAGGAGCTACTTTAGTAGCGACGAAGCAATCCATTTAATCTTTAATCATTTTTGTGGATTGCTTTACTCACATACGTTCGCTCGCAATGACGGTATTGCCAAGCTACTCTTCGCTAATAGACGAAAGTACTTTACATAACCTCAGTATATCACTATTTATTTGTACACTAAGTCATTATATTCTTTTTTTAGCAAATTAGTAATTTTACTATCTTCAAAGATGACATTTCGCTCACCAAGGTTAATCGATTTAATCCCCTTAACTTCTACAGCTGTACCAGTCATAAAACATTCATTAAACTCCCCTACCCTATCTGGAGTTATATACTCTTCTATAACCTTGATATTTAAATCATTAGCAAGTTTTATAATTGTTTGACGCGTTATACCATTTAAAAAACTATCAGCTATCGGAGTGAATAATTGATCATCTTTAACAAAGAAGATATTTGCCGTACTACATTCAGCAACATATCCCCGCCAATCTAATAAAATTGCATCATCGTACCCCAGAGACTTAGCTTCTTTCTGGCATACTATCATCATATTATAATGTCCTGATGATTTACATTGTGGGGGCAATGAGTTTGGATGACATTTTCGCCAACGAGCAATATGCAGACTTAAGGCTCCAGAAGGTCTAAGAGTTGATGGAACAGCAGCGATTAATAGATTAACCGATAAGTTTACATTAGTCAGATTAAGAGATTCACTACCAAACCAAATTAATGGGCGAATATACGCATCTTTAATATTATTTTTTGTTATAAGTAGCTGGTGAGCTTCTATAATCTTTTCAAAACTATATGGCACCTCTATGCTTAGACTTTTTGCTGACTCTATCAAACGTTGTGTATGTTCTTCTAATTTAAAAATTTTACCATTATATGCTTTCTCTCCTTCAAAAACTCCACCAGAATAATGCAAACTATGAGTAAGAGCATGTATCTTGGCTTCCTGCCAAGCAATAAATCTACCATTAATCCAAATATAACCTGATAATTGATTAAGATTTTTAAACGGCTTTTCAGTTAGTATATTTTCTTGTATTATTGTCATTGTTAATATTCTACTATTAAACTATAGTAATTTTTATTACCTAAAATTTATTTATGCAAAGCTCAAAACCCCACATTCTTGTAGTTGATGATGATACTAGAATACAGAAACTTTTAAAACAGTTTTTGTATAAAAACGGCTTTTTAGTATCAACAACACATTCTGTCGAAGGAGCTGAGGAATTATTAAAATCTTCTATTTATGACTTAATTATTTTGGACGTCATGTTACCAAATGTTACAGGACTTGATTTTGCTAAAACTATAAGAGCTACCAAAGACCTTGTACCAATTGTTATGCTAACTGCATTGTCAGAACCAAATGATCGTATCAAGGGCTTAGAAGCCGGGGCATCAGATTATTTAACTAAACCTTTTGAACCGAAAGAATTATTATTAAGAATCAACAATCTATTAAATAGCTATAATAATTATAAAAAACAAGATAAAATCAAACGGTTAGGCAATAATTATTATAATTTCGAATCAAAGGAATTTATAAAAAATAATCAACTGGTACCATTAAGCTCTACAGAGACAAAACTACTAGAAGTACTATTAACCCACATCGGACAAGAAATGAAACGTGATGAGTTATCAAAAATAATGGGAGGACTCAGCCCTCGTTCTATCGACGTACAAATTGTCAGAATAAGGAGTAAGATAGAAGATGATCCTAAAGAACCAAAATATTTAAAAACCATTCGGAATAGCGGATATGCTATCTATACATAAAATTATTCCACAAACATTACTGGCTAGATTTGTACTCATTATCATTGTTCCGACATTAATAGGACAAATTCTAGCAGTGTTTTTGTTCTATGATCGTCACTGGTATAATGTTTCTTACTATACTAGTAATATTATTGCTAATGAGATTATTTCCTTGCTTGAAAAAGACGATAATAATTTATTAGAAAAAAATACCATAGCGACAAATTATTTAAATTTGTCATATCAGTTTTATCCAAAATTAACCTTGCCATCCACGCAACCTAGAATTAGTGAAGAATTAGAGATTTTTAAAAATATTATTAACGTAAAAATTAATAAAAATAATATAGTAAAGCTTAATGATTCAGGAAGAATTGAAGTACTACTTCAATTAACCGATGGTTTAATACAAATAACTTTCCCAGCAAAATTGTTGATGAATCCAACTGCCTATATTTTTGTCTTGTGGTTAATCTTCTTAACTATTTTACTACTTTCTGTTTCCTTAATCTTCTCTAAAAACCAAATTAAATCCATTTTAATTCTGGCAGATGCGGCTGATCAATTTGGGCAAGGAATCACCAAATTACAAACATTTAAACCTTCTGGGGCAAAAGAGATAAGAAAGGCTGGTATTGCTTTTCTTAAAATGAAAGAACGCATTGAAAAGCAAATTAGCAAAAGAACTAGAATGCTTGCTATGATTTCACATGATTTATGTACTCCGTTAACTAGAATGAAGTTACAATTAGAGCTAATGAACAAATCTGAGGAAACAGAAGGTCTTAGGGAAGATATAGTTGCTATGGAGCAAATGATAAAATCATATCTTGATTTTGCTAGAGGAGAAAATGGAGAAGAAGCTCAAATAATCGAATTATCTTCTTGGATGTTAAATGTTACAAATAAATGGTCTGCCAATATTGAGTTAATTACGATAGGGCAAACAGTATACACACAAATTAAGCCTAGCAACTTTGAACGTGCAATATCTAATGTAATAAATAATGCGATAAAATATTCTACAAAAATAAAAATTACTATATGCTCTACCTCTACTAATGTAATAATAAAGATTGAAGATAATGGAATTGGCATAAAGGACGAAGAGAAATTATTAGTATTTAAAGCATTTTACCGTTCAGATAAGTCCCGTTCACTTAATAATTCAGGGAATGTTGGACTTGGTCTTGCTATTACTAAAGAAATAATTATTGATCATAGTGGGACAATATCATTACAGGATAGTAAAGCTTTAGGCGGGTTATTGGTTGAAATTTCACTACCTATAGCTAACCCGAGAAAGTTTTAGCCATCAATTGACTATAGTGTCGTCCCTGTTTCGGTGCGATATCTATAGATTCCGCACCGAAGCGGGAATGAAACAAGGGCAGCTGTCACCCCTGCAAAGGTAGGGGTCTAGAGCATAACTATTGAAAGTTAGAAGAAGCAGCGGTTTTAGACCTGGTAGTTTAAAAGTCGTATATGGGGTAACGTCATTGCGAGGAAGACCGCAGGTCGACGAAGCAATCCATAAAAGTAACCAAAGATGGATTGCCACGACCTACTTGCGTGGTCTCGCAATGACAGAAAAGATATCTAAAACCCACATCTTCTTCTAACTTTCGACAATTGCGAGATATAGAGATTCCTGCACCAAAATAGGGATAACATTTAAAAACTTACCAAGATTAGCTATATAATACAAAAGTAAATATGAGTACAATCAACAAAGTAAATCATTTAGCTATCATCATGGATGGTAATGCTAGGTGGACATTAGGGAAAGACCTACCTAAATTTGAAGGACATAGAGTAGGTGCTGATAAAGTAAAAAAATTATTAGCAAATTTTATAGAACTTAATATACCTTACGTTACACTTTATACTTTTTCATTAGAGAATTGGCGTAGATCAAAGACTGAGGTCACATTTTTATTGAAATTATTACGTTATTATCTAAAAAATGAGACTGAGGCACTGCACAAGAATGGGGTTAAAATAAAAATTATCGGTAAATTGGATTTGTTGGATTCTGTGTTACAAAAACAAATTCATGATGCTATGGAATTAACAAAACATAATAATAAAATAACTCTTTGTCTTGCTTTTAGCTATGGCGGGCGAGCAGAAATTGTTGATGCCTGTCAGAAAATTATCGATTCTGGTAAAACAAATATTGGTGAACATGAGTTTATTAATTATCTGTATGATCCAGAAATGCCAGATGTAGATTTATTAATTCGCACTGGTGGGGTATATAGAATCAGCAATTTATTATTATGGCAAATCGCATATGCTGAACTATATTTTTCACCTAAATACTGGCCTGACTTTGACAAACAAGATTTATTAGAAGCGTTAGATGATTACTCAAAAAGGAAGAGGACTTTTGGTGGCAGGTAAGAAAAAGTCTAATATATTCATGAGAGTATTATCAGCCTTAGTAATAGGACCGGTATTTATTATATCGATAATATCTATCAAGTCGTTATTTTATATATTGATGTTATTAATTGCCGTAGGTATGTTATATGAATGGTATCAGATGACCAAACCATCAATAACCAAATCGTCCTTTCTTTATGGATTATTTGGGTTGATTATTATTCCCATTCCTATTATATCTTTAGTAATAATTGCTACTGAAGATAAAAATCGGTGGCTATTATTACTCTATTTTACTATAATATGGTCAGTTGATATATTTGCTATGATTGGCGGGAAAAATATAGGCGGTATTAAACTTGCTCCCAAGATTAGTCCTAACAAAACTTGGAGTGGATTAATCACAGGAGTATTAGCTAGCGGGGTTGCGGCATTTTTATTGAGTTTGCTGCCAGGGTTTGATTTGCCAACTTACTATTTGTTAAACAAACGGCACTTAATTATAGCAGCTTTTTGTTTAGCACTAATAGCACAAATGAGCGATTTATTTATTTCATATTTCAAACGCAAATTTGCTATTAAAGATAGTGGCACTATAATACCAGGTCATGGAGGCGTTTTAGACCGATTCGACAGCATAATTCTCACCGCCCCAATATTATTTTTATTATTAAAATATTATGAATTATCAATATCTTATTGATTTAGTTAAAAGATCCAAAATTATAATATTTAATGTTTTGCTTTCTTTACTATTAGCTTATTTTATTTTCCATTCTATTTATGGTAATAGGGGAATTATTGCTTATTTTACATTAAATCAACAACTGGAAAAAGCCTATAGTGAGCTAGAAACTTTAAGGGCAGAACGTGTTGAACTTGAACATAAAGTAAAACTACTTAGACCAGAATCTCTAGACAAGGATATGCTTGACCAAGAAGCTAGAAGAGTTTTAGGAGTGGCGTCTCCAACAGAACAGGTATTTACCGTAAAATATGTGGTAAGCAATATAAAAGATTAGGAGGTTATTATTAGCACTATAGTTTTTTACAATGATATTCCAGAAAATTTTAATATTGATGGAGACTTAGCAATCGATACAGAAACGATGGGATTAAAAGTGCATAGGGATAGATTATGTCTTTTGCAAATGAGTAATGGTGATGGTGATGCTTATCTAGTAAACTTTATTGACAAGAACTATGCAGCACCTAATTTAAAAAAATTATTACTTGATAAAAATCGGTGTAAAATATTTCACTATGCTCGATTTGATTTAGCCGCAATAAAGAAATATCTTGAAATTGATTTAGAGAATATCTTCTGTACCAAAATATCTTCTAAATTGGTTAGAACCTACACTGATTCCCATGGCTTAAAAGATTTATGTCGCGAATTGCTTTCAGTGCAAATTTCTAAACAACAACAATCTTCCTATTGGGGAAGAAATGAGCTTACGGAAGAACAAAAAGAATATGCTGCCAAAGATGTCCTTTATTTACATCAGCTACGTTCTATCTTACAAGATAGATTATTAGCCGAAAATAGGCTAGACCTTGCAAAACAAATTTTTAAATTCTTACCTATTAGAGCTAATTTGGATCTGATAGGCTGGAACGATATCGATATTTTTATGCACTAAGATTCCGCACCGAAGCGGGAATCTGGATACCTGCTTTCCCAGGTATGACATTAAAAAGACAAAACTATATAGTAATAAAACATGTTAACTATCAGTAAGTTTTTTTTCCTACCAATTAAATCACATATTAACGTTAGTGATAATATAATTGATGGACTTAAAAGATTGGGGATCATCAATTTAAGAGATTTGCTATTTTACCGCCCTACTTCTTATCAAGTTAAAACAATTTCGCCCAATTTATCTTTACTGAAAAATGGACAGTTAATTCAAGCGGAAGTAACAATTGAAGAAATTCTTGTTCCTAAAAGCAGAAAGCAGCCTTTAAAAATCTTAGTATCTAATGAGACTGGTTCTATTCTACTGATATTTTTTAATAGACCACCTTATTTTTTGCTAAATAAACTTACGATAGGTAGTAAGCAAATAATTGAAGGCAAGGTACAAATATTCTCTAGCTTAGCTCAAATATCTCACCCAATATTTATTTTTGATAAAAAACTTACCAACTCTATACAATCAATTTATCCTTTAACTTATGGAATAATTAATAAGCAACTTTATTCCTATATAATAAAGGCTATTGATTTGCTTGAAAAAGAGTGTAACAGTATCCCTAAAAATTTTCAAGAAATAAAGGATTATATTGAATCTTTATTAAATGATTTAAAAATCATGCATTTATACCAAGTTCATGATACTAAATTACAAACTCAATCCTTAAGACGATTAGCAGCAAGAGAACTATTTGCTAACCAGCTATCATTACAACATCTCCGTCAACAAACAAAATTAAAACAAGGTAATTCATTTACTAAATCCGTTCAGCTACAACAATCAATACTTAAAATATTAGGATTTGAACTAACATATGACCAAAAAAAAGTCATTGAAGAAATTGAAAAAGATCAATTATCTCCTACAGAAATGATGCGTTTACTGCAAGGTGATGTAGGGTCTGGCAAGACCCTGGTAGCTTTATTAACAATAGTCAATGTAGTATATCATAAATTTCAAGCTGCACTAATGGCTCCTACTGATTTATTAGCAAATCAACATCACCAATTCTTTGTTAAAGCCTTAAGTGAAAGCGGAATAAAGATTGGTTTACTTACTGGAAAAATATCTAGCAAAGAACGCAATAAGCTATTATCAGAGCTAGAAAACGGAGATATTGATATATTAATTGGCACTCATGCATTATTTCAAGAAAAAGTAATTTTTAAAAATCTAGGTTATATTGTCATTGATGAGCAACATAAATTTGGTGTACAACAACGGCTTGATTTAATTAATAAAGCTTCATATCCCGATGTTTTAGTAATGACAGCCACCCCTATTCCTAGAAGCCTTACTTTGACTATGTTTGGAGATATGGATATTTCTAAATTAACCAGTAAGCCAAAAAATCGACTACCAATTATTACTAGCATCTTACCCAAAACAAAACTAAATAATGTAATTTCCGTTTTGGATAAAAAACTAACATCTGGAGAAAAAATTTACTGGATATGCCCCCTTATCGATCAAACTGATGAAGAGTTAGTAACCCAGGAAAAAAACACTAGACCTCTTGCAAAACTCGCTTATGCTGAGGAATTTGAAGGAGACGCGGAACGCAGAACCGCAGCGTACTCTAATGTACGTGAGGATTCGAGTACCGCATCATTGTCCAAATTACCAGCAGAAGTAGAGTTAGGCAAGAGGTCTACTGGGCTGACTGACGTTAATACCAGATTCATTACCATTGAAACCGCCTACCCTAACATTACAACTACTATACACGGCAAAATGAAAAATGAACAAAAAGATGCGATTATGCAACAATTTAAGAATGGTAATATTAAAATTCTTATTGCAACAACTGTAATTGAAGTGGGTATTGATGTCCCAGATGCCACCTTAATCGTCATAGAGAATGCCGAGCAGTTTGGTTTAGCTCAATTACATCAGATAAGAGGTAGAGTTGGACGTGGAATGTTACAATCTCATTGTATTCTTCTATATGATCCTCAAAAATTAACTATACTTGCAAAATCTAGATTTGAAGTGATGAGAAATAGTAATGATGGCTTTTATATAGCTGAGCAGGATTTACTGTTAAGAGGTAGCGGAGAAATATTAGGAACAAAGCAAAGTGGTGAGATAAGATTCTTTTTTGCTGATCTAGCTAGAGACTTAGACCTTTTAACTAAAGCTAATAAATTGGCAGAAGAAAGTTCAAATAATCATTCAGAATTATTGACACTTCAAACAAAATTATTTGCTAAAGTAGAATTTAATGAATTAAACTAGGAAATTGCCGAAGATAACTAACTAAAAATTCAATAATATTTACAATAAATTCAATTTAAATTAATATAAATAAAGATTAAATATTAATTTTATTTAATTTATACTTGTGTATAATTTTTTATAGTTTAATCTCTAAGTTATTGTAAATAATATTTAATAAAAGGTATAAAATGCTAGAAAACAACTCAGATCAAGATAATTCAGATCAAGAAGATACATGGCGTAATGAATTAGGGGAAACATACGAGGAGCAAGAGGATCGTTTAGATCGTGAAGAATCTATTAGAAAACGCAATGCTATTATATTTGTTTTTATTCCGATGATAATTGGGTTTTTAATATTTACTCATTTTTTTCTTAATTACATAGAAGAAAAGAATAAATTGACGAGACAACAACAATCAACTATCGTCAATAGTAACCAAGATGCAAAGAAAGAAAATAATTAAATTAGCGAAATCACGTGGTAGTAAAATTACTTCCAGAAAATTCTGAGCTATAGTCAATTGATGAGAAATTGGCAAAAGAGTGTGGTGATTTACCTATTGCTTTTAGAAACTCGGCTACTTATTCCGAAAAAACAATTATTTGAGTTAATTATGAGTGAAATTGTTCAAGAAAATACCAGGATTATCCCTGATCGCCAGAATAGCCTTACCAGAGAACAAAAAGAAGCTGTTGGGTTGCTGTCAATAGGAACATTGCTTGAATATTTTGACTTAATGCTATATGTTCATATGGCAGTATTGTTGAATGAATTGTTTTTTCCACAGAGCGATCCGCACACTACTACTCTTTTGTCAGCTTTCTCCTTCTGTGCTACTTTTGTTTTTCGACCAATTGGGGCTTTGCTATTTGGTTGGATAGGCGATAAAGTAGGTCGTAAAACTACACTAGTTGTTACAACTTTCATGATGGCATGTTCTTGTTTGATGATGTTTATTTTGCCGACTTATGCCCAAATTGGGATTACCGCTTCGGTATTAATCACTATTTGTCGGATAGTCCAAGGTATGTCATCCTTAGGAGAAGTAGTAGGGGCTGAATTATATTTAACGGAAATGACCAAACCACCACTGCAATATCCTGTTGTTGGTTGTATTTCAATATTTGCTGATCTAGGAGCAGTATTTGCTTTAGGTGTTGCAACGCTTGTTACTGCATATAGCTTTAGCTGGCGATATGCTTTTTTATTTGGTGCAGTGATTGCCATAGTGGGAGCTATGGCAAGGACGCGTCTTAGAGAAACTCCAGAATTTGCTGATGCAACCAGAAGGCTGCTAAATAAACTTAAAACTTTTGGTCTAGAAAAAAAAGATATTACTAATCAAGAAATGTTAAATGAAAAAGTTAATATAAAAACTATATTAGCTTATTTATCAATTGAGTCTACTGGATCAATTTGTTTTTATTTGCTATATGTGCATTGTAGTGCTATACTTAGAACTACCCTAAATTATAATTCTCAGCAAATTATTGCTCATAACTTGATTATTGCAACAGCATATTTACTTATTGGTATTGCATATAATTATTTAAGTTATAAGATATCTCCACTAAAAATTTCAAAGACACGATTAGTGATTTTTTCTAGTACTATTATATTCTTACCATATTTATTAACTAATATCCCATCTCCTTTTTATTTATTATTATTGCAGTTCTTTATAGTGATATTTGGACCAAGAGTATTTCCAGCAACTCCAATATTTTATAAGCAGTTTCCTGTATTTAAACGTTTTAGATGTGTCAGTATCTCATTTGCTGTAGTACGGGCTATAATGTTTATTGTTACTTCTTTTGGGTTAGTTTATTTAATAGAGCATTTTGGTAATTGGGGCATAGTAATATTATTTGTGCCTTTCCTTGTGGCATATGGATTTGGTCTGCGTCATTTTGCAATGTTGGAGAAGTTACGCGATGCTTAGTATATGTTTAAATTTGCAATTACAAAACTTCTAGTTCGTTGGTATTATGTTCTCTAGATACAGAGTTATGGCATAATTTATACAAATAATTCTCCAAATTTATATAGCCAAAATAAGTGCATACCGCTAGAAAACTCTGTGCTGTTTCACCAACTATCTTCTTAATCTTATCAGGAGATTTTGCACCAATAGTTTGCATATTATGAATTCGATCAAATAGTTTTATTACTAAAATATCTTTCTTATTTTGAGAATATAATATACTCATTGTCTCTGCCGCACTGATTTTTCCATAAGATTTCACCCGAGTCAAATCTACCACTTGACTAGCAACTTGCTCACCAAAAACTCTACCAATCATCTCTTCGGTAAAAGCTGTATCTTCAATAGTATCATGTAGTAAACTGGTAATGATCATATCAGTTCTGTAATATTTTGGCATATTTAGTGCGGTATATTCGGCAACCATATACGCTACCTCTATCGGATGGGAGTAATATGGATCGCCGGATTGTCGCATTTGGCTACCATGATACTTTTTGGCGTAATAGATACCTTTTGTAATCTCATTAATATTTACAGGTATAGTTACTTGCTGATTTAGCTCAGATAATTTACTTAGTAACCTATCAGCATATTTACAATTTTCATATTTTTCTTCCCAATCATTAATATCTTCCATTTTAATATCCACCATATTATTTTAATTATAAAGTATACTAAACTAAAAATTAAAATACTAGCAAATAATTTATTATTTGCTTCTTAAAATAATAAGTATTTTGTTACATTTAAGTTACAACCCTATATAAATCAATCAAGTCTTATATATTTCCAATTATAATTGTTTCTGTTGTTCTAACTTATAATATAAAAATATTATCTGTTTTAATTGATTATAATAAATACGTCGGTCTAAATGAACAAAATTTTTATGGATGCCGACAGTCCAATCTAGTTGCCAAGCAGTGGCAATTAAATCGCCTTTAACTCGATAATCAAGTTTTTTACAGAGCTATCTTTAAACGCAAAATTTGTCATTCCCGCGTAGGCGGGAATCTAGACCACGCACCAAAGCAGGTATGACACTAAGTTAAGCAGGGATGAAAACCATGATCCTATATTTTATTCAAATCTGCAAAAAAACTTGATTATCGAGTATCAAAAAATTATATGTTAATTTAAATTGAATTCATTGTAAATGACTATTGGGTTGCTGATTAGTTGTAAAACTTTGATATATCAATAATTTAGCTATAGAGAAAATATTACCACACTAATCATCTCCGAAAGAAATAAAAAAAATATTGCTAAAATACCACACGAAATTAAGGGGGTACTAACCATCAAAACCATATCTGATGCCAGTGAATTATTGAACATTGTCTTTATTAAGAAAAAATAACTATATTTTAATAAAAAATTAGTTGACTATTTAATGCAGGTTATATTTAATTAAAAACGTAACTATTGCTAACAAGGTTTAAACACGGTGAAAACACGATATATGGCTGATAATTTTGAGGATGATAAAGGGCAGAAGAAAGATAGTGCAGACTTTGCTCAAATAATGAATGTTGTTAATGATATCAAAGGTCGTGTAAAGGACTTGAACCCAGTTACTTTCGAATCATTAAAGTCTATGCTTGCCAATGTTCTTGATGCTCATCCGGAAGTTGCAGAATTTGCCAATATTAAGGAAATGTTTGAACAATTAGAATTGACTCTTAAAGAAGAAGAACAACGGGTTAAATCAGCAATTGTTGCTTTGATTAATGAAGAAAACAGAGCTGCTGAAGTCAAAAGAATAGAAGAGGAAGCGGCGGCAGCGGCAGAAAAATTACGTGAGGAAATAGAAAGGCGTGCAGAAGTAGCAGGGGTATATAAAGCTTTTGATTCTTTTCATAAGGATTATCTCAAGGAACAACAAGAAGAGAGTAAACATTTAGATAATGCAATAAAAGCTATCGAAGAAGGTAGGGAAATTGATGCAGAGACTAAGAAAAAATTAACCAAAACCCCGGCACAAATAGAAGAAGAAAAAAGACGTTGGCAACATATTAAACAAACCGACAAAACAGCCGAAGAGGAGACAAAACTCCATTCTGCTGAAATACAGAACATCAAAAAACTTGAAGAAAAAGTTGCCCATCTACCAGCAAATCATCCAGAAAGAGTTTCTTTGGCTAATACAAGGAAATATCATGAGCATCACCATGGTTTAGCTGAAGTCAAGAAAGCAGAATGTGCAGAACATTATAAGGAGATGGAGAAAGAGGCTAAGAAAATTTGTCATGGAATGGAACTTGCTAAAGGATGCAATAAAGATATACTTCAAAAGAGGGCAGCAGTATTTCATAAGTTACATGGAGTTGTTCCAGAAGAATTAGTTAAAGAAGCAAATAAAGAGATAGCTTCAAAAAAATCTCTTTCACCATCGTTAGGAGATGGATCACTATCACCTGCTATTTCATTGCAACAAAGTTCTGATAAACAACAAGTAATCCCTAACTCTAACGAAAAAGAACCTATAAGTAAAGTAACGGAACAGGTTGAGCAAATAAAAGAGAAATTAGGTTATGGACAAAAACAGCCAATAGTAGGGAAAACTGCTACTGGGGAGAAAAATGGAACAATAACACCTAATGAAACTCCTAATGCTAAAGCTCTTGATCCCAAAAAAGGCAGAGCTGGTAGGTGGTAAATTATGACAAAATCAAAAAATGAAGTATTAGTTACAGCAGAAGAATATCAACGTTCAGGAGAGTATTATTATGGATTAGCCATTAATATGGAAGATAGGAATAAGTCACCAGAGAAAATAGATGCTAGTTGGCAGTCTGCTGCTATAGATTTTTGGTTTGCTTTAATTTTAGGTAGTGAAAAAGCTCCTCTTGGCTTATTTAAGTGTTTTGGACAAGGATTAGGAGTAAAAAAAGATGATAACATAGCAGCTCTAATGTATGGAACAGCATTGCAATTTACCCCGGAAGATTGTGCTAATAATATTAAAGATGAAAATAAGCCAGTAATTGCCAAATCCATGCAACCAAGAATCGATAAATTGGCAAACTTAGTAAAACAGGCTCATGCTCAGATTCCTGGTAATGGTGTAACTATGAAAAAAGTCCTTGAGCAGATGGATAAATTTAACCATGCTATCAAACTTCCATCTGGCAAATTAATACAGAGTTGTTTTACTGAGAAAAATACCCAAGCTAATTCTAAAGAAAAAGATTTAAAATCCAAAACATTAGAATTAACTAAGAATCTAATAAATCATAATAAAACATTAACAACTACAAACCATATATCTAAAAAGGTTGATAAAGTTCCTTCTAGAATTGGTTGTAGTATCTCATAAAAAATAGGAGGATACGATTATGGCAAAGTCAAAAAATAAAATCACAACTACTGCAAAAGAATATCAACTTTCAGGAGAACGTTATTATGGGTTAGCCATGGATATGGAAGATAGGGGTAAATCTCAGGAAAAAATAGATGCTAGTTGGCAATCTGCTGCTATGGATTTTTGGTGGGCTCTAACTTTAGGTAGTAAAGAAGCTCCTTTTTGGTTGTTTAAATGTTTTGGACAGGGATTAGGGGTAAAGGAAGATGCTGACATAGCTGCTCTATTTTATGGTGTAGCATTGAAGTTTACTCCTAAGGAACTTAAGGGCATTAAAACTGAAAATAAACCAGTAATCCCTAAATATATGGAACCTGAAATTAAGAATCTTATCAAATTAGTAGAAAAGACTCATAAGGAGATTCCTACTAAAGGAGTAGATATGGCAGTAGTTCTCGAGCAGATGGATAAATTTAATCACGCTATCAAACTACCGGGAGGCAAGTTAATACAGAGCTGTTTCACTGAAGAAAACACTGCAGCAACTTATGATGAACATGGGGCATCGACTTCTGCCCATGATACCTCTGATGACAGCGGGTTGCATGATACGTCGTTTGATGAAGGAAATGTTGCCATGGGTGGAGAGAGTTCTCATTACCCTCATCATCATTAGTGTAAAATGTCATACCTGCGTAGAAGAATTGTCACCCCTGCGTAGGTAGGGGTCTAGATTCCCGCCTACGCGGGAATGACAGGGTAAAAACGTCATTGCGAGAAGGCGTAAGCCGACGAAGCAATCCAATAAGTGTGGATTGCCACGCCCACTATGTGGTCTCGCAATGACGCCAGAATAAAAATTATTTTTCTTATATCACTTAGTGCAGCGATAAAATATTATATACTAAATATATTAACACAAAATATTGAAAAAATATGAGCCATCAGAAGTCAACAACAAAACCAGGTCAACTATGAGTAAAGTTGTTCAAGAAAATACCAGAATTATTCCTAATCGGCAAACTAGCCTTACCAAAGAACAAAAAGAAGCTGTTGGGCTGTTGTCAATAGGAACATTCCTCGAATATTTTGACTTAATGCTCTACATTCATATGGCAGTATTGTTGAATGAATTATTCTTTCCTAAATATGACCCACATGTGAATTCTCTTCTTACGGCTGCTGCTTTTTGTTCTACATATTTGTTAAGACCATTTGCTGCCATAATTTTTGGTTGGATAGGCGATAAAGTAGGTCGTAAATCTACGGTAGTTATTACAACTTTCATGATGGCATGTTCTTGTTTGGTGATGTTTATTTTGCCTACTTATGCGAAAATTGGTATTACTGCTTCGGTATTAATTACTGTTTGTCGGATAGTGCAAGGTTTGTCATCCTTAGGAGAAGTAATAGGGGCTGGATTATATTTAACGGAAATGACTAAGCCTCCTATACAATATCCTGTTGTTGGTGCAATTACGATATTTGCTGAGCTAGGGGCAGTATGTGCTTTAGGGGTCGCGACGCTTGTTACTTCATATGGTTTTAATTGGCGATATGCTTTTTTATTTGGTACAGTGATTGCCTTGGTTGGAGCTATAGCAAGGACACGTCTTAGAGAAACTCCAGAATTTGCTGATGCAACCAGAAGGCTGCTAAATAAACTTAAAACTTTCGGTTTAGAGAAAAAGGATATTACTAATCAAGAAATGCTAAACGAAAAAGTTAATATAAAAACTATATTGGCTTATTTATCAATTGGTTCCATATACATGTTTCATGTAATGCTTTTTCTAATTCAGGTGTTTCCAAATACTGTGAGAAAAGAAAAAAAGATAGCAAAGTTTCTTTTCTTTTCTTATCTTTTGAATTTTCTCTGGCGATTTAGCACCAATAGTTTGCATATTATGAAGTCGGTCAAATAACTTAATCAATAAAACATCATCTTTCTTTTGTTGAAATAATATATTCAATGTTTCTGCTGCACTAATTTTTCCATAAGATTTAACCCTAGTCAAATCTACCACTTGACTAGCAACTTGCTCACCAAAAATTCTACCAATCATATCTTCTGTGAGAGTTGTATCTTCAATAGTATCATGTAGTAAACTGGTAATGATCATATCAGTTCTGTAATATTTTGGCATATTTAGTGCGGTATATTCAGCAACCATATACGCCACCTCTATCGGGTGAGAATAATATGGGTCACCCGATTGTCGCATCTGCGAACCATGATACTTTTTGGCGTAATATATACCTTTTGTAATCTCATTAATATTTACAGGTATAGTTACTTGCTGGTTTAGCTCAGATAGTTTACTTAGTAATCTCTCAGCATATTTACAATTTACATACTTTGCTTCCCAATTATTAATATCTTCCATTTTAATATCCACCATATTATTTTAATTATAAAGTATACTAAACTAAAAATTAAAATACTAGCAAATAATTTATTATTTGCTTCCTAAAATAATAAGTATTTTGTTACATTTAAGTTACAACCCCGTATTTTGTTTTCTCAAGTTGCTATAAAACTTTAATGCCATATTAAGATCGTGATATTGTTACAACTAGAAATTTGTTATTTCAACTTAAATCTATAATTATTTTTCTTATATCACTTAGTGCAGCGATAAAATATTATATACTAAATATATTAACACAAAATATTGAAAAAATATGAACCATCAGAAGTCAACAACAAAACCAGGTCAACTATGAGTAAAGTTGTTCAAGAAAATACCAGGATTATTCCTAATCGGCAAACTAGCCTTACCAAAGAACAAAAATCTGCTATCGGGTTACTTTCAGTGGGAACATTCCTTGAGTATTTTGATCTGATGCTATATGTCCATATGGCAGTTCTTCTAAATGAGCTATTTTTCCAAAGACTGATCCACACATTGCATCTCTTTTTACTGCTACTGCTTTTTGTTCTACCTTTGTCTTTCGCCCACTTGGGGCACTGATATTTGGCTGGTTGGGAGACAAATATAGGTCGCAAAGTGACAGTAATAATAACGACTTTTATGATGGCAATTACTTGTATTACCATGGCTAATTTACCAACCTATGCTCAAATAGGAATAATCGCTTCTGTTCTTATAACTATATGTCGTATTATTCAAGGTATGTCTTCCATGGGAGAAGTAATAGGAGCAGAGCTTTATCTTACTGAAATTACAGTGCCACCAACAAGATATAGGGTTGTAGCAGTAATTTCAGTTTTTGCTGCTTTAGGTATGACAGCGGCTTTGGGTATTGCCTCATTAGTTACTTCTTATGGATTTAATTGGCGTATAGCTTTCTGGATTGGGGCATTAGTAGCACTGGTTGGATCCGTTGCAAGAACTACACTTAGAGAAACGCCAGAATTTGCTGATGCTAAGAGACAATTAAAGATAAGTTTAGAAAAAATTGGTGAGGATTCTACAACATTAGAAAATCATCCTATTTTGCAAGAAAAAATCGTAAAAAAAACCTTTTTAGCGTATTTTTTAATAGAATGTTCTTGGCCAGCAATTTTTTATTTTGTATATATTTATTGTGCTGGAATACTAAAAGATTCTTTTGGGTACACAGGAGAACAGGTTATTCATCAAAACTTCTTTGTCTCTATGGTAAATTTATTAGGTTTTATCACCTTGACATATCTAAGCACAAAATTTCATCCATTAAAAATTTTAAAAGTAAAATTGATAATATATATTATTTTTGCTATTAGTTGTCCGTATTTATTAGATAATCTTAAAAGTACCATGGATGTATTTTTACTCCAAGCTACACTTATTCTATTTGTATCCGATAGTCTGCCAGCTGCCCCAGTTTTTTATAAGCAATTTCCTGTTTTTAAAAGATTTACTTGTGCTACTCTTACATATGCACTATCCCGTGCTGTAATGTATGTTATTGTTTCTTTTGGTCTAATATACCTAGTTGAATATTTTGGCAATTGGGGGTTATTTATTCTATTTGTTTCAATCTCTTTAGGTTTTGTATTTGGGCTATCTCATTTTGAAAAATTGGAAAAAAGCAGCCCATAGGATTATTATTAAAAAATAGTAGATCTTGAACTTGAAAAGAATATGGAAGAGCGTAGGGTATGTACTGATAGCATAACTTTAATAACCTTAGTTTTATTGGTATTGATATTTCTAGATGTATAACAACTATCAGAAAATACTTTAAACTCTCTTTAACTATTTTTTCTATCTTCTCTGGTGATTTGGCTTGTAAAGTTTGTAAGTTATGAATTCGATCAAAAATTTTAATAATAGCTACATTATATTTTTTTTGTTTACACAATAATGTCATTGTCTCTGCTGCACTAATTTTCCCATAAGATTTAACCCTAGTCAAATCTACCACTTGACTAGCAACTTGCTCACCAAAAATTCTACCAATCATATCTTCTGTGAGAGTTGTATCTTCAATAGTATCATGTAGTAAACTGGTAATGATCATATCAGTTTTATAATATTTTGGTCTTTCTACTGCGGTATATTCAGCAACCATATACGCCACCTCTATCGGGTGAGAATAATATGGGTCACCAGATTGTCGCATCTGCGAACCATGATACTTTTTGGCGTAATATATACCTTTTTTAACCATATCAATATCTACTGGTATAGTTACTTCCTGGTTTATCTGCATTAGTTTACTTAGTAACCTCTCAGAATATTTGCAATCTTCGTATTTTGTTTCCCAATCATTAATATCTTCCATATAACTACCTATTACATTATTTTAATTATAAAGTATATTAAACTAAAAATTAAAATACTAGCAAATAATTTATTATTTGCTTCTTAAAATAATAAGTATTTTGTTACATTTAAGTTACAACCCTATATAAATCAATCGAGTCTTATATATTTCCAATTATAATTTTTTCTGTTGTTCTAAAGAGATATAGTGGCTTCGTAACCTCGACCTACCAAGCTAGAGAGTTGGTATTACTAGGTTCTGTTGACAAAATTTTTAACGTAACCATATTAAAGCTCCAACAAAATTTAGAAAGGCTAAAAAGGTGGCTGGGGCGGATGGATTCGAACCACCGATGACGATACCAAAAACCGTTGCCTTACCACTTGGCTACGCCCCATCACTCTAAGATAGCTTATAGCAACAAACAATTATCTAGTCAAATAATTTATAACTTATGAGACATTCACGTGTAAGAAAAATTTTGTACGCCTTATTTATTGTCTCCATTATTCAATTAAAAGGTAATTGCATTAAGCATTTAAGTTAAGTATAATTACCAGTTACATTTAATCAAATTTAATCATTTTACGAATAATGTCTTATTTAAGCTTTATAGATGATGTTACACTTGAAAAGGTTGTTAAATTTGTCTTAGATAAAGGCAGGGCAGCAATGATCAAAGCAGAGAAAAAATTTGATCGTAATGTTGTGGATCCGTTTTCTATTATCTTTGAAATGGCTAGTTTTAAAATTAATTCTAGTGAGTGGCTGAAGAGTGAGAAATCCCGTCAATCACAAAAAACTTTATCAAATCACCTAGGTGATTTTCACCAACAAATATTAGGGGCATTTGATGGATGGGAAAGTTTAAGTTCTGGTCAAATGGTAGATATTGTCAATCACGATAAAAAAATCATTGGAGAAGTAAAAAATAAACATAATACTCTTAAGGGTTCAGACAAAGCTTCTATGTATTACAAATTAGAAAATTTAGTAATGCAAAAAGGTCATATGTATAAAGGATATACAGCATATTACATTGAGATAATTCCTAAAAAACCAAAGCGGTATAATATTGAGTTTGTTCCTTCTAACGCTTCCACTGGTGTTATATGCCCAAGAAACCGTTTGATACGACAAATAGATGGTGATAGTTTTTATAGTCAATTCAGGGGAATTTGGTGCTAGGAGCGATGGAGCGACGCCTATAAGTAATAGGCGAGCGACGAGTGACGACGTCACCAACTTCTCATCAATTGACTATATGCACTTGCAACTGGTGTAGATGATGCTCTTGAACAATTATTTGAGATAATCCCAACCATCATATCAAACTTACAGCCAGAATTCAAAATTAATACAGGGCAAAACGATGAGTTTATAAAAAAATTCTTCAAATCTGCGTTTCAGGCAAAATAGTCATGCTAAGAGGATCAAAATAATTTTCTAGCATTGCCACAAGGCATCTGCCAATATGATATGCAAGGTTAACAGGCACAGCATTACCAATCTGCTTGTATTGCGATGATCTTGAACCAACAAATTTCCAAGAATCTGGAAAACTCTGTATTCTAGCGTATTCGCGTATTGTTAAAGGACGCGTCTGCGACGGATGGCATCGTTCTGTTTGTTTTTGTGCAGGGTTACAAGTCAAAGTTAGGGACGGCTCATTCCAAGAAAGTCTTCTTGCCATTCCAGTCTTACCACCACTTAGATGATAGCTAGCACCCATATAATCTCTTTGTAAAACATCAGGCAAATTTCGCCAGTATCCACCTTCTGGTATTAATTCCATTATTTTCTTTTTCTGAGCAGTATAAGTTTGACCATCAGATATTGGAACATCCTTTAGCACTTCAGCTATACTAATAGTATAATCTTGTTCTTTAGGAAATATAATAGAACATGATAAGTCGTTCCTTACCCCTATAATTACTAATCGTTCTCTTTTTTGAGCTACATCTAAATATTGTGCTCTTAGAACTTTATAAGCGATACGATACCCTAATTGACTTAGAACATGAATCATAGTTGATAATGTTCTACCTTCGTCATGCTTTTCCAGTCCTTTAACATTTTCAGCTAGTATAATTTTAGGTTTTATTTGTTCTATTGCTCTTGCATATTCAAAGAACAGAGAACCGCGTATATCTTCAAAACCAAGCCTTTTACCGGCATAACTAAAAGCTTGACAGGGAAATCCACCAGCTAAAATATCTGCATAAATATTCTTGTAACATATTTTACTTACATCATCATTAATAACATGCCAGCTTGGCATATTAGTTTTTAATGTATCAGCTGCATTTTTATTTATTTCTACAAAAAGAGAACCTTTAAGACCGGAATTATGCAATCCTAAAGCTAAACCACCGGCACCAGCAAATAGTTCTAAAACTTGAAAATTGGTTTTTCTTTCTGATTGTAATATTTTGAATCCTATATTATTATTCCCGGATAATTTTGATTTTAGTCTCTGTAATTCTTCAGATTGAAAAAAACGGTGTTTATTTTTATTTCTGTATGCTTTTACAAGCCCTTTTTTTTCCCACTTTCTGATAGTATCAAACGATACTCCTAACAAAGCACTAGCCCTTGCAATAGTAATTAGGGAATTATAGTCAATTGATGAGAAGTTGGTGACGTCGTCGCTCAATGCTCGCATATTACTTATAGGCGTCGCTCCATCTTTCCTGCTATCTAATTCTCCTAAATTGACTATAGTATCATGTGGCTGATGTTCATTAGACATATAGTAACCCTTTCTTATGTACAGGTTACTATATTATATAAATCATGGTTAATGTCAATCAGTAACCTCAACACTATATAATCAAATTTTTTCGGAGTAGCTATAAAAAAATAATAACTTCTTTGTTAATATGTGCTAGAATCTAATACTAAGTAAGATAATCAATTATTTTAGGCTAATGGATAAGGTATCAAGCTCTGTTCAAGAATATATTAAGTCCGGGGAATATTTTGTTGATGCTAGAAGATGGTATAATTTTGAATATTTATATCCGCTTGTACACAGATCATTTTTGCTGATATTTACGGTAGTTTTTTTGGCATTATTTCTAGGTGTAGTGGTTAGTGTTAACAGTTTATTACCAACAGTTCGTCAGGTAAGATACGCAATTAGTGCTGAATCTCTAAAGAGTGCAACAATAACTAACGCTAATCATATAAAAAGTAATGCAATTAATTCTATTGCAGATATTATGATTAAAAATTATGTGATACACAGAGAATCTTATGATTATGATTTTCTTCGTCCTCAATTTATGTTTATTCAGAATAGTTCTACACGTATAATATTTAGACAATTTGCCAATTTTATGAATATTGACAATTCATTGTCACCAGTTATGCGTTACCAAAGGTCTTTAAGGCGTTCTGTTAATATATTATCAGTGGTTTATCATAAGAATAATAAGGCTGAGGTTATATTTACATCGGTGGCAAAAAATTCTGCTAATGATATTTTGGAAAATATGGTTTGGCAAGCGACAATAAATTTTGAAATAGATGCCATTAATATCCATTTACCTCCTAACTCAAATTTTAATTTTGTGGTTACTGGTTACAAACTTAAATTAATAGAAGATAAAAGTAAGAAATAAAATGAAGCGATTAATAATATTGTTTGTGGTAGTATTTTCTGTAAATACTGCTTTAGCTGTTAGAGAATCTAGACCATTGCCGATCGATAGCAGAATTAGGGTAATGGTGTATAGTCCCGATGATGTATTTAAATTCACCGGATACTACGGTTATCAAGCTAGTATAGAGCTAGCAAAAGAGGAGGAAATAGTTAGTATTTCCATGGGGGATACTACTTCTTGGCAAATAGTACCAGCCGGTCATAGGATTTTCATTAAGCCAATGGAACAAGATGCTACAACGAATATGACGATTATTACTAACAAGCGAACTTACTTTTTTGAACTATATGCTGCAGAAGCTTCGGACATGAGAGATCCAGAAATGGTTTTTAATTTAAGATTTATCTATCCTGATGATGAAAATTCAGGAGATTATTTGCAAACTTATGTTACATCCTCAGCTAACCTTGATTTATCTCATCCGGAGAAATATAATTTTAATTATTCGATAAGTGGTAATGAATCAATTGCCCCAATTAGAATTTTTGATGATGGAGTGTATACTTACTTACAATTTAGAGATAAAAATGCTGAGTTACCAGCTATTTTTGCAGTTGATGAAGCTCTTAGAGAATCGATGGTAAATTATCGACTTGCTCAAGATAATGCTAATATGGTGATTATTGAACAGGTATTTCACAAATTGTCAATACGTCATGGCAAAAAAATAGTATGCGTGTTTAATGAAGCATTTAAACCGTATTAAGCTTTAGAACTAACCCCACAACTGTTGAAAGTTAGAAGATATATTTTTTAAGGTAATTACTAATGTTGGAAACATCGCACATATTACAAGAATATTTGCCTATAGTGGTATTTTTTGCTATAGCATCAGTTTTGTCGTTGATAATAGTTACATTACCGAGGCTTTTGAGTCCTCGGAAATATAATAAGGCTAAGCTGGATAGTTATGAATGCGGATTTGACCCTTTCGGTGATGCTAGGAGCAAATTTGATGTACGTTTTTACCTAGTAGCTATTTTATTTATTATTTTTGATTTAGAAGTAACTTTTTTGATACCATGGGCTATTACGCTTGGGAAAATTGGTAAATTTGGTTTTTTTTCAATGATGTTTTTCTTATTTGTACTTACTGTTGGTTTTATATATGAATGGAAAAAAGGAGCATTAGATTGGGAGTAATTACATGAAAGCAGAAATAGATTTATATGATCAAGACAAGCTACTTGCAGAAGAAATCTCAAATCGAGGATTCTTGATAACTAAACTTGATGATTTGCTAGGCTGGGCTAGAGCTAATTCACTTTGGCCTATGAGCTTTGGTCTTGCCTGCTGTGCAGTAGAAATGATGCAAGCTGCTTCCAGCCGTTATGATATGGATCGTTTTGGTATGTTGTTTAGACCAAGCCCCCGTCAATCTGATTTAATGATAGTTGCAGGAACCTTAACCAATAAGATGGCTCCGGCTCTTAGAAAAGTTTATGACCAGATGACTGAACCTAAATGGGTTCTATCAATGGGAAGCTGTGCCAATGGTGGTGGCTATTATCATTATTCCTACTCAGTAGTGCGTGGCTGTGATCAAATAGTACCAGTAGACGTATATGTACCAGGTTGCCCTCCGACGGCTGAGGCTTTGATTTATGGCTTAATGCAATTACAAAGGAAAATTAAAAGAACTACTAGATTTAAGAGTGCTAGTGTATAATATGGAAGAGATTATTGATAAATTGATAAAAAATCAAGGGCTTGAAATAGCTGTGTTACCTGTACAGTCAAATGGTTCAAATATACATTTTGCTGCTTATAAATCTACTATAGAAAGCTTGTTACCATTTTTATCGTCAATTAAGCAATCTGAGAATTTACGTTTTACCGTGTTGACAGATTTATTTGCTGCTGATTTTTTAGACCGTTTGAAACGGTTTGAAGTAGTGTATAATTTACTAAGTCTTAAATTAAATAAACGTATACTAGTCAAAGTTGAGGTTGGAGAAAATGACATAATTCCTTCAATTACCAAAATCTTTAGTGCTGCCTGCTGGTATGAGCGTGAAGCATATGATATGTTTGGGGTAAATTTTGCTGGGAGCCATGATATTCGCCGTATTCTAACAGACTATGATTTTGTTGGTCATCCTCTTAGAAAAGATTTCCCATTAACTGGGTACGTACAAGTTAAATATGATGAAACTCTAGCAAAAGTAGTATATGAGCCAGTTAAGCTCGATCAGCCATATAGAGAATTTGATTTTTCATCAAGTTGGAAAGGAGCTAGTTATATATTACCTGGGGATGAGAAAGCAAATAAACGTATTTTATAACAGCAATTATAAATTCAAAAATAAAGAGTTAGGTCATATATATTCCAAATAAAATTTTTATGGTTAGGGATTAAAATCTGGTTGTTTCTTTATGAGAACTACAAATAAAAAAATCACTAAGGAAAATTATCTTACCTGATGAATTTTCACTCCAGTTACGAGGATGCGGATTTTAAGTCATCAAACCTCTAATATTTTGCTGCTAATTTATATATCTCCTGTTTTATTCATATCTATAGTCAACATAATATTTTTATGATTCAATTATTTATTAAATTGACCATTTTTATAATTTTAGCTAAACTGTATATAGTTGTAGATTTATATTAATCTTAATATTATAGGTATATATCATGACAGCACTAAAAAGTTATATAGATAGCAATGGCAGACTTGCTATCCCAGCTAAGATTAGAAAAAAGCTACAACTTAAAGCAGGTGATGAAGTTTCCATTAAATATAAAGATTTTGAATTAATAGTTTCAACTTTTCATGCTAATGTAGAAAGAGCCAGAAATATTTTAAGTAAATACAAGGATATTGACTTGCAAAAAGAGTTGGAAATTATTAGAAGTGAAGATGTCAACAGGTTCTAAACCTTTGATCAAGACAAAAAAATATTTATTGGACACATCAGCAATCATTGCCTTATTAAAAAAAGAACCAGGTTATAAAATATTAGAGGATGTTATCGCAAGTAGTAGTATAGCATCAATTAATTTAAGTGAATTAGTTTCTGTCCTGACTAGGTCTAATATAGCAGAAAATGAAATTGATATAATCGTAGCAGATATAGTACCAGAAATCATACCATTTTGCGAAAATATAGCTATCAAGACCGGTAAGTTAAGTCGATTAACAAAGGATTATGGTCTATCTTTAGGTGACAGAGCATGTATAGCAACTGGTTGCTATTATAACATGGAGATTTATACTACTGATAAAATTTGGTTAAAAGTAGCTGATAATATTACCACAAAAATCATTTTAGTACGTTAGTTTAAGAAAAGCATACCCTATAATTTTTATAACAGCATAAAAACGTCATTACTACTTATTTATAGCATTCTCACGATGACGTTTAAGCTAGGATCGTAAAATAAGCAATTTACTATCACCATATATTTTCTCTTTAACCATTTCTAAAGAATCGTCTGTAAGATGCTCATTTTTAGCAAATTCAACGACAATAATTGTTCCATCTTTTAACCATTGACCTTTTTTCAAAGCATTTACTGCCTTTGATACAAGATTTTGATAGTATGGTGGATCAATAAAAATTAGATCAAAGCTATTTTTACATTTTGGCAAAGCTGTAGCATTGATATTTAGGAAAGTCATTTTATCCATTTCACCTATTTTACTAGCAAATGCTTTTGCTGCCCGCAAATAATCAGCATTTATATCAATTACTGTAATATCCCCTGCTCCTCTAGAACAGCTCTCAAAAGCTAAGCTACCAGTGCCGGCAAATAAATCGAGAACCTTAGACTCCTTGGTAAATAACCTACCATCACTAAATTCTCCTGAAGTTAATATACTAAAAATCGCTTCTCGAATTTTGCCGGTGGAAGGACGATAATTAGAGTTTTTTAAGGTGGGTATTATCCGATTTTTATGTTTGCCGGCGATAATTCGTATCATAAAAATTTCTTAAATTCCTCAAATGGCATTTCTTTATACTGATTTGGTTGCAAATCACCTAATATAAATCCCCCATAACTAATTCTAATTAACCGGTTAACACTTAAACCAAAATATTCAAATATCTTCCTAATTTCACGATTTTTTCCTTCAGTTAAAATTACTTCAAACCAACAATTAGTTTTTCCTGATTTTATTAATTTAATTAATTTAGGATCATAACGTATTTGATCAATCTCTATATTCTTATAATTTTTAAGCAATGAGCTTGGGTTACCGTGTGCTCTGACTTTATATATACGTTCAAGTTTACTTGATGGTAACTCAAACTTCCTTGCTAAGTCACCATTATTGGTAAGTAATAGTAATCCTTCACTATTTATATCTAATCGCCCGATTGAAATTACCCTAGGCAGATTCTGTAATACCAGATTTTCAAAGACAGTTTCTCTACCATAATTATCTTTATGTGAGGTAATTAAGCCAACAGGTTTGTAATATGTCCATAAACGCGGAGTTTGTTGTTGATTTATTAGTTTTCCTGATACTTCAATAATGCTAGTATTATCAACCAAGGTGGCAGGTGAATCAATGATCACCCCATTTACCTTTACTTCACTATTTTTGATAAGCAGCTCTGCGGCACGCCTTGAACACACTCCTGCATTACTAATAGCTTTTGCCAGCCTTTGTGTACTATCCTGTTTCAAATAAACAATCCTATATTTTTTTATTTATAACTAACTATCCTGATATCTGTTTCTTATTAATGGCAATATAAAACACTAACATCATGCTAATTGCAATGATCAGTATAAATAATGGTAATTGTATCAATGTTCCGTCATGCATATGTCCCATTAATATTGTAAAGCCTGCTGCAATTACATAATACATAAAACCATAAAGTGAAGATGCCGTGCCAAGAAATTGACCATAACTTTCCAAAGCTTGGCTAAAGCAATTGGTCATTACCATCATGGCACCAGTGTTAATCATGCCCATCCATAATAAAGTTTGTAATACAGAGCAGATTACATCATCTTTATTAATTAAACTAAAATAGCTAGATGAAAAGAATAGCAGAGCTCCTAAGCACATAAGCTTAACACCTGCAAAAATAATATTGTCAGATGTTATTTGCAATTTGTGCATCCTTTTAGATATAATCCCACCTAAAATTGAAGGAATACATAAAAATAATGCTATCATACCAAATGATGAAGCTGCCATATTTAGTCCTGAGATAAAATAAAAAGGTGCTTCAGCAAAATAGCCAAATCCAATACCATTTACTGCTCCAATTAAAAATACGAAACCGAGCAATCTTATATCTCTGATCATTTTATTAAAACATTCTTTATACAATATAATAATCGAGCGTTTAGCCTCTAGATTTTGGTTAGTTTCTGGAAGTTTAGCTGATACTAACAACATAATTAATATTGCCATTACGATTAATACAAGAAATACAGCTGACCAATGATAAAATTTTATTACCAAACTACCGATCATTGGCCCTATAGCAGGAGCAAAAGCCATAGCAATACTTATAGTTGAGAATATCCTGCCACGATCTTGCGGTTTTATTGCTTCTCTAACTATGGTTTGTCCTAATACTGACCCAACACTAGCCCCAAAAGCTTGCATAAATCTTGCAACTAGTAACATATTTATATTATCTGATAGATAACAAATGTAGCATGATAAGGCATAAATCAAAAATCCTATAAGTAGACAAGGCTTACGTCCATAAGAATCAGATAAGTTACCCCATAGTAACATCCCAACAGCAAAACCAAACAAATAAATAGTAAGGGTATATTCAGCTAAATTAGCACTAATTGCTAAATCCTTGGCTAAGCTAGGAAGTGAGGGAGTATAAATAGTTTCGCTTAGTATCGGTATTGCAATAATTAATATAATAATGTATAATGGTACAATGAGGGTGTTTTTAATTTTATCTGATTTCATAACAACTAAGCTATTGGTTTGTACTTTATATATTAAAATATTCAGAACATTACACCAAATTTTTAAAATTGCAAGTTGTATATCTTTTGCAAGAATTATATGAGAAATTTTTGATAATTTCTTACTTTAATCTTGAATATCTGGTAAATCAAGGCAATACCCTGTGGAACGAACAGTTTTTATAAATACTTCAGAGTTTTTGTTATTTAGAGATGCTCTTATTCTATTTATATGTACATCAATAGTACGTAAGTCAATAACCGCATCCTTTCCCCACACTTTGTTTACAATATCTTGACGAGAAAATATTACTTTAGGGGATTTTATGAAAAGTTGTAAAATCTTAAATTCTGTTGGTCCTAAACGAATTACCCTGCCGTTATTAGTTACTTTATAAGTGGTAAGATCCATACTTACTTCTTTATACTTTATAACTTTATCTTGTAGAATTAAATTAGAGCGTCTTAATAAAGATATTATTAAGAGCATTAATTGATCTGATGTGAATGGTTTAATGAGACAAGCAACAAAGTTGCTATCTTCTAAAGCGTAGCCAGACAGAGATTCTCCTGGATGTAACAAAAAAATTATTGGAACTCTCGCTAAATCATCAATTTCTCTTATTTTACTTGCTATCTCTGTAGCAAGTTTATCTTGTACTATCGAGTCAATAATAATTATATCAGGAGGATTAATAGCAGAAAGAACTATTGCTTTTTCTACTGTATTAGTCTTAATAAGGTTAAACCACGCTCTCTCCATGACGTTAGACAGAGAAGCGTTGACGCTTTTAGTTGATTCTATAACAAGAATTCTCGGTGGTAATTTATCAAACATGCTAATACTTAATTAAATGAAGATTTTAGGCATAACTAAATTCTTGTATTGTCTATCCAAATGGTTTGAAAAATTGGAGCATAAACAAAAGGTGGAGTTAAGACAACGTATACAGCTATTAAGCATAAGTACATCAATATCCAAAGTTTTGTGAAACCAATTCTAAAGCAAAAGAGTATCCTTTAGTTATGCAAGAGTCTAATGTTACATTATTGTAAATTATTGTAATGATTATTAAACTTAACTTTTTAAAGTGCAATATTATCGAATTAATTAATAAATTTCTACTAAATTTATTAACATAAGTCTACTAATTTAATTATTTGTTTACAGACCGTAGAAAACGGTTGTAATTATGCAATTATTAGAGATATTTTAGAGATTCATTAATTATGCCTTGTAGTAAAGATAACACTTGAATTAAATGTTTTTTGTTGTTATAAATAACTTTATTTTGTAGCTGGAGATTCTTATATATGGCTTTTTACGAATCAGTTTTTATCATACGGCAAGATATTTCGTCTGCTGATGTAGATAAAATTACCGATGATTTTACTAAAATTGTTGAAAATAGTAATGGTGAAGTTGTTAAAACTGAATATTGGGGTTTAAGAAGTTTAGCCTATAAGATTGGTAATAACAAAAAAGGACATTATGTTTTTATGGGGCTTAAAACTGACTTTTCAGTAATAACTGAAATGGAAAGGAAAATGAAGCTAAGCGAAAATATTATTAGGTTTATTAATATAAATGTTGACTCAATAAGCACTGAACCTTCACCGATTCTAAGAAGCAAAAGTTTAGATCATGAAGAAATAGTGGATGTAACAATTAATAAAGACTCAATGTAATAAAATTGGAAAAGATTAAAATGTTTGAAAATGATGCTACTGACTCTAAGTCAATGACTAAAATGGCTGATAAAAATAATAAAAGGGTGTTTTTTAGAAAACGTAAAGGTTGCCCTCTTTCTGTTGCTAATGCTCCAATAATTGATTACAAGAACCCTGACTTGTTAATAAAATTTGTATCAGAAGGCGGTAGAATGCTACCTAGCCGAATCACTAATGTATGTGCCAAAAAACAAAGAAAACTAAAAAATGCTATAAAAATTGCTAGAATTCTAGCATTATTGCCTTTTGTGTTTCAAGTTTGAGCAGAGGAATAAAATGGAAGTTATTTTAATTAAACCCGTAAGAAAGCTCGGGAAGATTGCAGAAATTCTTAAGGTAAAAAGGGGTTTTGCTCGTAATTATCTTATCCCTAGAAAATTAGCAATTAGAGCAACAGAACTCAATAAACAGCTCATAGAAACTCAAAAACATGATCTTGAGGAAAAAGACCTAAAAATAAGAGCTGAGGCAGAAGCTATTAATACTATTATAAGTAATAAAGAATTAGTATTTATTAGACAGTCTGCTGATGATGGCCGATTGTTTGGGTCAGTGAATAATAAAGAAATTGCCGAAAGTTTGTCTAAGGCTTCTTCACAGTCAATATCACATTTAAATATTATTCTTAAGAAGCCGATAAAATCAACCGGTGCCTTTGTCGTAGAGGTTAGGTTACATGCTGATCTTAGCACAAATATAACAGTAATTGTGGCAAGGTCAGAATCTGAAGCACAGGATTACGCAAGAATTAATAAGCAAGATGCTGCTAGCCCTCCTGAGGGTTTTGATCAACAAGAAGTCTCTATTAACGATATAGAGCAGTTATAGTCAATTCAGGAGAATTTGGGGCTAGGAGCGATGGAGCGACGCCTATAAGTAATAGGCGAGCATTGAGCGACAACGTCCCCAACTTCTCATCAATTGACTATATACTAGATTCCCGCTAGAAAAGTCGTCATTGCGAGGAAGACCGCAGGTCGACGAAGCAATCCACAAAAGTAACCAAAAATGGATTGCCACGACCACTACGTGGTCTCGCAATGACGGGAAAGCTATCTAAAACTTGCTCTACCTTATAACTTTCAACAGTTGTGGCTTAGCGTCATCCCTGCTTCGGTGCGGGATCAAAATTCCCAAATTTCCCTGAATTGACTATAACACCGTCATTGCAAGAAGCCACTTTAAAATTAAGTAAAAATGATCTTTTTTCTTGGAGGTATATAAACAGTTTGATCTTGGGCATTTATGGTATTGTCATGCTGCATCTTTTCCATGACGCCAATAAAATAATTACCATATGGCATTAATTTTACTATTGCCCAATCGTCCTTAATAAATTGAGCAATTTTATCTAGGTCAGATTTATTTTCAGCAAAAGATATAATTTTTTGAGGAGGTGTTACCCTTATCATAACATTATTTTTTTATTAAATTTTTATAAAAATGCAAGTTTTACCTACGACTCACATTTAACTGTAAAACAAGGAATGTGCAGACGAATATCTCCGCAGGTATATTTGCGGTATCAATTCTTCAAAGCAGGAGAGTATACATATTTATTAAGTAATTGCAATTACTTAATCTTGGAATATGCATTTTTAGAATATTTATTATGATTCTTCTTCCATCTATTATGAAACCAGAACCATTGTCCTGGGTTTTCTTTAACCCAATTACCTAAAATTTGGTTAATAGTAACCATTATATTATAACAATCTGTTTGATTATTATTAGTTTTTTGTAATTTTATTGGCGGATGAATAATAATTTTAAAATAACTGTTATTACTATTAGTGCGAACCACTTGTAATGGTATAATTGGGTAGCTGAACTGTAATGCAATTTTAGCAATTGCCTGAGCAGTCATGGCTGGTTGCCCTAAAAATGGTACTTCAATACCATTATTCATTTTTTGATCTACCAGCATACCAATTGCATATCCTGATTTAATAGCAGATATTAGCTCTCTTACCCCTTGTGTTCCTTTGGGAATTAGCTTTATATCATTACTTATACGCGTATCGTTAATTAGTTTGTCAACATAAGGATTATTTAATTTGCGGTAGATAATAGCAAATTTATGATAAAATTTATTGCTAATTTTAAGAGCAAAATCCCAATTAGCAAAATGTCCAGTAAAGAATAAGAATGGTTGCTGTGATTTCTGGAATTCTATTATATTCTCAAGACCACTTATCTCTATTCGTCTAGATAATTCTTCCTCTGACATCTTATTAACATATGGAAATTCTCCTATAAAACTGCCAAAATTATCCCATACTTGATTAACGATTGCTTGAGAATTTATGGATCCTTCATTTGTGTATAGATTATTGCCAAGAATATTTTGAATATTTTCTTTTGCAACTTTATTAACTGGTAACAAAGGACCTATTTTCCTTGCTAAGGATCGACAAATATTTACAGATTTGTCAATACCCAATGCCCCTAGTATTTTTAGTACTATTAAAACAAAAAAATATTCAAGTAAATATATAATATTTTTAAATAATTTTTTCATATATTAAATCTACTAATAATTGTTGATTATTTAATAATAAATGCACATCGCAACATATTACGGACAGATCAGTATCGCATATTCTTACGTAATCTTTTCTAGTGGTTATTAGCAGAGAGTTAGATTTTTTTGATTGTTCTTTTAAATATTCTAAATCTTCTGCAGAATATTGATGATGATCAGGGAAAATCTTATGACCGATTAACTGCAATCCATAATTTTCTAATGTAGAGAGAAACCTTTCAGGATTTCCTATACCACTAAAGGCAAAATAATTTTTTGTCTTGTCGATATTTATAGAGGGAACTATTTGAGCTTGTATACTCTTCTGCTTTGAGTATAGAAATGGATACTTCTTATATGAGAGAAAAGAATCAGAACCTACTGAAATAACTATATCAGCTTTGTCAATAGCTTGTTTGGGGTATTGACGCAGAGGACCAGCTGGAATTAAGAACCCATTGCCAAATAATCTATTAGCATCAACTGACAGAATAACAATATCCTTATGAAAATTAGGATTCTGCATCGAGTCATCTACTATAATCACCTTTGGCTTAATCCTTTCTATAAAAGGCTCTATATCTTGAATTTTCTTTGCGGCAATGACTTTACCATATTTTAACAGCATTACTGTTTCATCCCCGACATCTGCTACTGTATGGTGTGCTTCAACTAACAATGCTGCTTGAAGATTACTACCATAACCTTTAGTGATAATTATAAAATCAATATTAATAGCTTTCAATAGTTGAGCAAGGAAAATTACTATTTGAGTTTTACCAGTACCCCCGATGCTTATATTACCAACGCAAATTACTTTACAAGGAAATATTATTGGGCGAGCTGTGATCCTTCGTAGATAACTAGCAAAAAGATATAACCAGCTTAATGGTAATAATAAATAGGCAATAATATTTTTACTTTGCCAAAATTTAGGGTAAATAAGCCTGATCATAGTTATTATAAGTAATATTGCTCAAAGTCATTGCTAGGAAAACCGTGGCACAACTGTTGAAAGTTAAAAAGTGGAACGGGTTTTAGATAGCTTTTTCGTCATTGCGAGCCACCGTAGATGGCGTAGCAATCCATAAAAGAGTAGATTGCTTCTTATTACCTTCTTAAACTGATGCATATGCACGTAGGCGGGAATCTAGACCCCTGCTTTCGCCAGGGGTGACATCCAACTTTCTCGTCATTCTCATCCACTATTGTTATTCCCGCGTAGGCGGGAATCTAGACCCCTACTTTCGCAGGGGTGACATCTAAGGTAAATGAGTTAAGATAACTTCAAACCTATCATGGAAATTATCATAGTACTAATAAAGAAAACTCGCATAGCAGAATATGGCTCATTAAAATACACTATTCCTACTATGACTGTTCCTACCGCTCCGATACCAGTCCATAGAAGATAAGCAGTGCCAAGAGGTAGCTTATCTAGAGTTTTACTAAGACAAATAAAGCTTAATATTGAAAAGCCAATAAAAGCTATAATAGGTTTTATTTTGGTAAACCCATCTGATAATTTTAGCGATATAGAAAAACCTATTTCAAATAATCCGGCAAATATAAGGAGAATCCAAGTTACTAGCATATTATTACCTTTGTTTAACATATCCTGAGGACTTGCTATTTTGTAAAGAACTTTTATTAGGCAAGTTGGGCTGTAGCTGAGTCTTTATTGTACTATATTTTTGATTAACTACAGACTTTACCCCACTACTCAATAGATGTTCCTTTGCAACATTATGCTCTACAGATTGTTGTTTGGTCAAAAATTCTTTATTATTTTTTAACAAATTAGTTTTTAGAGTAGTAATTTTTTGTTCTTCCTCACTCATCGATTTATCAGCACTAAGAATCATCCCCCCCATCTTCTCTCCTATTTTGGGAGCATATTCTATTGCTAGAATAGAAGCCGGGACTACCATAAAAGCAAATGTAGCCCCGGCTGTTGCAACACTAATCGCCCCAACTGCTAAAACACTAATAGCCGTTATAATTTTGCTGGTTGCTTGTTTAAATATTTCCGTTTTCTTATTATGTTTTGCTGCAACAGTTACTATTCTATTAATTTCCAATTGAACATTATCACTTACCTCTTTAGGCTGTTGATATTTTTTTACCGCATGCATTACTGTTGTACGAAATATTTCTGGTTCAACTTGAATAAAGTTTGTTAATTCATAATTATTTTTTGCTGCCAACAAACCTTTTAGCACTTGTTTGATTACTCCCCTCTCTTCAGAATTTGTATCACCAAAATTTGTATTTATTAGTGTATCAACTACTATATCTTCTGATTTGTTTAGAATATTATCTCTATCCTGATAGTCTACTGCATCTGTAGAGATTGCTACCGAAAACAACATTAATACTGTTGAAAAACTATCATCAGTAATAACTTTTTGACCAAAAAAAGTTCGTAATTTACCAATGCAATTACCTATATGCACATTAATTTCAGGTATTGATTTAAGTCTAATTTCGTAATCAATAGCTATGACATTAGCAAGTGTTAAACATGTTTGTTTTGTTATATTATTAATTAACTCTTCACATATGCTTTTTCTGCATATAGAAATATTTGTACTGTTGAAGATGTTCATAATTTTATTTATTTGTTGTTATTTCTCTTATACGCATGTTGAGTTTTGTAAAAATCACATCAGGGGTTCTTTCTGTTGATAGTTTATAAATAACCTTGGACTCCAATACATCTTCTTTTTTGACGTCTATAGATAGTACAATAGTATTTTCCGGCATACAAGAGTATATTTCTTTTATGATTGTCGAGAATGTTACAAAATCTTTAGTAGAGAATCTTATGTAAACATCATAATTCTTTATCTTTATAGTATCTTGCTTTGTTCCCATATCTGATCTAATACCACTTAAGAATTCTTGTTTAATCGATATAGTAATCGGCTCATTTAGGTTGTATTTTTTTGACAAACTATCAATTTTCATTATTAACCTTGCTCTCTCTAAACAACTTTGTCTAGCAGAAATAGATAATAATTTCGTATATCTTGCATAGGTCTCTAGTATTTTATTTTTTGAATTTATTATAGAATATAGCTTTAACGTTTCTTGAGCTAGGGATTCTGCAATATTGTTATTCTTGCTAATCGACTCCATATAATCTTTATTAAGACTTTGTAGCAACCATAAAATGCTAGAAATACACAAACAACATATAGCAAACTTAAAAAATATAACATTTTTTAGATGAATAATAAAATTTTTAAGCATCTTTTACCCTTTCTTTTTAGTAATAATAACCGATGCCGGTATTACCACTCTATTAGATAAATCTAATATTTGGTCAGTAAATATTGTAAATTTAATATCCATATTGCTAAATATTTTACTAAAATTTGCAATTTCTTGTTCTAAAAATTTAGTAGCCTCTTCGACTAATATATCATTAACTATAAGCCTCAATGATATTCCAATTTTTATATACTGATTAGAGGATGATAACGTATTATCTAGATCCAACCTTTGCCATTTAACCTCTTCTATATGAATACTAGGTGGTAAATTTGTTACAAACTTTTCTAACAAATCAAATGGTATTGGTGCTGGAATTTGTAATAATGATTCAAAGACGTATAAATCAGCTAAATTAGTAGCGTTTTGAAGATATGGATAGGTCTGCTTAACATTATAATAATCCTGCTCAGTACTAAAATAATGTGAATTTAAAATATCTAACTTTTTGTAATTTGCTACGGTTTTAACTTTGATAATAGATGCGGCAAATATCAATATTATTATTATAGTAATAAGTGGTTTAAAAACTAAAGAGCTGATAAGATTGAGTTTAGCTATCGATTCTAAATATTGATTAGAGGCTAGAAAGCTTTTTTGTTCATTAAATAATTTAACGATCATCCCATCTGAAAATTTATTATCCAATTCCCCTGAATTGACTATACATATTACTGGATGTCCAGCAAAATTGGATTGTTCTAATAGCAACTTTAAATTTTGGTCTACTATGAAAATTATACAAACTTTAAGGGCTAGATTAGCAATATAATTTTTACAAGATATCAAACAATCTTCCACTTCTTGTTCGATTATACCCTGAATATATGAATCTGACTTATCAGCTGGATAGTCCAATGTTTGTTTTGAGATTATATTACCTTGGTGTTTAACAACAAGTTTAATGCCGCTGGTATTTAAAATACATACAAAAATTTGTAAATATTCACTATATTTATTATTCTCAACATTTTTTACAATTTTATCGATAATTGTTTGCAACTCTAAAGATAAAAAATAAATCCCACCAAATTTTTGGCTATCACTTGCCAGCAAATTTTCAAGTAGTTTACTTAAAGGAGGAGTATAAGGACTAGAGACAATCAAACTATTCCACACCTCACTAGGCTTGGTATTGATGTTATAAACACTATAACCAACTATATAATCTGCAGGAAAATACTCTTCAATAAACTTCTCCACAGGATTGTTTGTTACTATTGAATGTAGTACAGGTACTAGCTCATGACGTAATTGACATTCAGAACCGCTTAATAAGAAGAAAACATAATGTTTCTTGAATTTAGCAAAAAATTCTTTATAGGAATCTAATTCATTTTGCTTTTCATCAGGGACAAATAAACTACCTACAACTTTATCGTGAACCAAAGCACAAAGAAATGTACCTTTATCTCCTATTAGGATAATAATATTTTTTTTATACAAAAAATACGCTATAAGCTTGTGCAACATTTTTATAAAAACTTGCATTTTTAATCGATTGAGTATATTAATCATAGATTAGCACTTAACTTATAGTTAGTTAGATTATATTTTACCTTACGTATAACAAATATCACCCTTACCCGACTTAATGTCACCCCTGCTCGACTTAGTGTCACCCCTGCGTAAGCAGGAGTCTTAGATTCCCGCCTACGCGGGAATGCCAAGGGAGTCAATGTCATATATCGTAATATATCATAAAAATTAACTACACTAATAGATATATGCAAATTATTTAAAAAATTGTCAGATATAATCATCAGCTTTTATTGTTGCCTGAGCTGCGGCAACCCTTGCTATAGGGATGCGGTATGGTGAACATGATACATAATGCAAACCAACTCTATAAAAGAACTCTATAGAATGAGGATTACCAGCATGCTCTCCGCATACGCCAAGTTTTAATGTAGGGTTGCTCTTTAAACCACGTTTTATAGCAATTTTTATTAACTCCCCTACCCCTTCCTCATCTAATTTACTAAAAGGATCAAATGCAAAGATTTTTTTCTCCAAATAATCCGGGAAAAATGAGGCTACATCATCTCGAGAAATGCCGTATGTTGTTTGGGTCAAATCATTAGTACCAAAACTAAAATAATCTAGCTCTTCAGCAATCTCTCCAGCTTTTAAAGCCGCTCTTGGTAGCTCAATCATCGTACCAAGAGTAAAATCAAACTTGCATTTGTTAATATCTTCCATGTTAGTAATAACATCTTGTATGTGTATTTTTAAGATTTTCAGTTCATTAACATCACTAATTAAAGGAATCATTAACTCCAGAATAGTATTGATATTTTCTTCAACTTGTAACTCTCTGATAGCAGTAAAAATTGCCCTTATTTGCATTTGATAAATCTCAGGATAAGAAATACCGAGGCGACATCCTCTATGTCCAAGCATAGGGTTTACTTCATATAATGCATGCAAGCGTTGCTCCACAACAGCTAACGGTAGATTCATCACCTTTGCTAAGTTTCTTTTATCATCCTCTGTTGTTGGTAAAAATTCATGTAGAGGCGGGTCAAGCAATCTGATATTTATTGGTTTACCCTGTATAATTTTAAATAATGCCTTAAAATCTTGAATTTGTAAGGGCAATAATTTACTAATCGCATGTTTCCTTCTCTCTAGATCAGGAGCAATGATCATTTCTCGTACTAATGGTATTTTATCATGGTCAAAAAACATATGTTCTGTTCTGCATAAGCCAATTCCGCTTGCCCCAAATTTTAGGGAAACACCTGCATCTAAAATAGTTTCGGCATTGGCTCTAACTTTTAAAGTAGCAAATTCATCTGCCCAATCCAAAATTGTTTGAAATTCCTTAGTAAAAGTAGGCTGAATCAATGGCACCTCCCCTAAGAAAATTTTCCCCGTTCCGCCATCTATAGTTATTAAGTCACCATAGTTGATGATAGTATTACCTATTTTAAATATCTGTTTTTTCTCATCTATTACCAAATCATTTGCCCCGCAAACACATGGTTTTCCTAACCCTCTAGCAACTACCGCAGCATGAGAGGTCATCCCACCTCTGGCTGTCAGAATACCGGCTGAAACATACATACCGTTTATATCTTCAGGGCTAGTATCATGGCGTACCAAAATCACTTTATGGTGATGCGACATTTTCTCAGCATCATAAGGAGAAAAAACTACTATACCAGTAGCAGCCCCTGGAGAAGCTGGTAGCCCTTTAGAGATATGGTCTAGAGTATTGCTATAATCAATAGCCGTATGTAAAAGCTGCGTTAACGATTCCGGCTCTATACGCATTATTGCTTGTTGTTTAGAAATCAGCCCTTCTTGCACCATATCCGTAGCAATTTTAATGCTGGCTAAAGCTGTTCTTTTGGCAGTACGTGTTTGCAAAATATACAAAACTCCGTTTTGTACGGTGAATTCAATATCTTGTACGTCCAAGTAATGTAACTCTAACTTCTTACAAATCTCTTGTAATTGTTCAAATATTTGTGGCATAACTATTTGCATTGAACAATCTACATCATGCTCGTTGGTAATAGGGCTTGGGGTTCTTGTCCCTGATACCACATCCTCACCTTGAGCATTTATTAAATATTCACCAAAAAGCTTATTTTCACCAGTTGCAGGACAACGCGAGAATACTACGCCTGTAGCAGAATTACTTCCTTGATTGCCAAAAACCATTGACTGGACATTAATCGCCGTACCCCAGTTATTGGGTATATTGTGTAATTTTCTATAAGTTACCGCCCTATCCCCTGCCCAGGATTTTAATACGGCTTTTATTGATTGTTCTAATTGTTTATATGGGTCAAAAAGTGATTCTTTACCATGAGATTCTTCCCCATGATTAAAAATTATTTTTTTAAACTCTTCAACTATTATTCTTAAAAAATCTCCTGTAATTTCTTTCTCTTGATAGATATTACATTTAACCTTATGCATCTCAAATGCATTTTTAAATAAACCATTTGAAATTGATAGCACCATTGATCCATACATTTCTAAGAATCGTCGATAGCTATCAAGAGCAAAAATCTCATTTCCAGTAATATTTGATAGTGCATCGCAAACTTGATCATTATACCCAAGATTAAGTATAGTATCCATCATACCAGGCATCGAAGCTCTTGAACCTGAGCGAACGGATAATAATAATGGATTATTATGATCACCAAAAACCTTGCCAGTAGAATTTTCTAAATTTTTAATAGCTATCACTAAATCATTATTAAAATTCTCAGGCAAACTGTAATTATTTTTATAAAAATAATTACAGAGTTCTGTAGTAATAGTAAAACCATCAGGAATAGGTAAATTTAAATTAGACATCTCGGCAAGACCAGCTCCTTTACTGCCAAGCACGTCTTTCATTTGAGCATTACCATCCCCACCTTTAGTACCAAAATAATAGATCCATTTGTTCATAAATACCAAAACAATTTACTTTTTATGTAACCCCTGCTTCGGTGCGGGGTCTAGATTCCGCACCGAAGCACATAAGCATCAGTTTAAGAAAACAATAATTGAAAAACCGTCATTGCGAGGAGACCATAGGTCGACGAAGCAATCCAGAAAGGCGATTAGAGATGGATTGCCACGCCACCTACGGTGGCTCGCAATGACGACTTTTCTACCTTATTTTCTTAAACTTACGCCTATGTACCGAAGCAGGAATAACAGGGAAGCCAAGAACCTGACAAAGTAGCAAGAACGACCAAAGCCCCCTACCCCACCATCAAAATTTATAACCATACCGCATACCTAAATTAGTTAAACCAGGGTTAAATTTCCCAATACCAGCATTAGATAAGTGGTCAATAATTACAGCAACACTGTGCTTCTCTTGAATCATTACCCCTAAACTAAGACTTTCTCTAAATAAGAATCTTGTTCCTAAGGCTCGTCTTCTTTGATTTAATTTTTCTACTTCGCCATTATGAATTCCAAATCCAAAAGTTGCCTCTAAAAATACATATTTCATGATATCAAAATGCCAAGTAATCCCAGTATAGATATTGCTAGTATAGCTATCACTGTTAATATTTGTTCCTACATGAGGATAAGCATATAAAAATTTGTACTCGTTATTAAAAAGATATTCTAAATTAATGTCAGAACCCTTCTCATAACGTTGTCTTAATTTACCCCTTAGTCCAAATTTATACCCTAAATCATGTCTCAATACTCCAATTCTCATTTCTTCAGCCAGAGTTCTTGAACCAATTAATAAAAGAATTAAAAAAATTAAGTGCTGTATTTTTTTATATTTCATATAACTCAATGCCCTTTTGCTTTATTAGTTAAAATTAATCCCATAATCAAATCATAAGCTCTAGCAAATTGATAATCTTTTTTATAAAGATCAGATAGTTGGTCTAGAGTATTTTTCGATTCAGTCGTTTTTGTTTTATCTTTATCTTTTGTAGTATCATCTGTTTTCTTAATAGCCTCTTTATCTTTATTTGTAGAGTCTAGTTTTTTATCATCATTTTTTTTGTTATCGTTTTTTAAGTAATTTTTTAAAGAAGCTTCAGAGAATCTTCCATCTATCATTTTTGTTTCAGGATATTCAACTTTTACCATCTCAACAAATATGTCAGGTTCGATACCCTCTGCTTGAATTGAACGATCATTAGGGGTGTAATATTTAGCCGTAGTAAGCTTTACAGCTGCTCTAGGACTGATTACCGAAAAGCTTTGTACAGATCCTTTACCGAAAGATTTTGTGCCAAGTATTATCGCTCTTTTATGATCTTGCAAGCTACCAGCTACAATTTCTGCAGCTGAGGCAGAGCCAACATTAATAAGAACAATCATCGGAACTAATGGAGCTTTTTCTGCAGATTTATTGCTATTAAATACCGCATTACTATTCTTGGTTCTTCCCTTGGTAGTAACAATTACTCCAGAATCAATAAAATATTCGCTAACAGCAACAGCCTGCTCTAACAAACCACCAGGATTATTACGTAAATCTAGAATAATACCCTCTATGCTATTTTTACTGCCATCTTTTAAAGTTTTCATAGATTTTTTTAATTCTTCAATGGTGTGTTCATTAAAAGCCCCTATTCTTATATAAGCTATATTATTTTTTTCTAAATGAGCTTTTACTGGGGTAATGGTAACTATTTCGCGGATAAGTTCAATTTCTTTTGGCTTAGATTCACCTTCTGTAATCACCAGTAATTTCACTTTTGTTCCTGGTTCTCCACGCATCTCTTTGACAGATTTATGAAAACCCAAAGTTGATACAAACTCATCATTAACTCCTACTATATAGTCTCCGGCTTTTATACCTGCCTTATAAGCTGCTAGATCATCAATAGGTGAAATGACTTTGATGGCACCATTATCATACTGCACTTGAACACCAATACCGCCAAACTCTCCTTTAGTCTCATTAAGAAAATCTTTTAGATCATCATCAGTAAAATAGCTAGAATGGGGATCTAGCGAAGTTAACATGCCTTCGATAGCAGCATCAGTCATTTTTTGTTTTTCCGGTTCTTGAACATAGTCTTTATTAATACGCTCAAAGACCTCTTGAAATTGTTTGAGATAAGCTGTATCTGATAATTCGTTCTTTTTCTTCGGTTCTTCCGCAAATGTGATATTGGCACAAAAGATAAAACTTGATAATAACATTATAAAGCGTATGAACATAGTACTCCTAAATATCTAAATTGTTTATAATTGTATCCATCTTAATTAAAGCCTGATTATAAATGAACTGAAAACGTTTTTCTGGTTTCTTGCCCATAAGATCGTCTACTATCTTAGCAATATTATCAAAATCATCTATAGTAACTTTTAGAATGGTTCTATTTTTTGGGTTCATTGTTGTTTCTTTTAACTGAGCTGGCATCATTTCACCTAACCCCTTAAATCGACCAATATCTATTTTAGCCTTACTATTTTTTAATAATTTAGCAGTTAAATCAGTTTTTTGTTGATCATTTACTGCATAGTAAGTTTTATTAGATTGGGTTAATCTATAAAGAGGTGGTTTGGCAAGATATAAATGACCTGAAGATATTAACTTCGGCATACGAAGATAAAAGAACGTCATTAACAATGAGGCGATATGAGCTCCGTCAACATCAGCATCTGTCATAATTATTATTTTTTCATAACGCAAATTCTCCTCTCGATAATTTTTAAGACTACCACAGGCTAATGCCACCTCTAAATCTTGAATTTCTTGGTTGTTAGTAATTTTCTCGAAAGTTGCATTGGCAACATTCAAAATTTTGCCTCTAAGAGGTAAAATAGCTTGTGTTTCTCGATCTCTTGCCTGTTTAGCTGATCCCCCGGCAGAATCTCCTTCAACCAAGAATAATTCCGTCCCATTAGGAGAGGTTCTTGTACAATCTGCTAATTTACCTGGTAATCGCAATTTTTGTGTAGCAGTTTTACGTGAAATATTTTTTTCGTTACGCTTATTTATTCGGTATTCCGCAATATTAACTATATGTTCAAGCAGCTGGTTGGCTACGAGTTTATTACTACTCAACCAATGATCAAAATGGTCTTTAACAATGTTCTCTACTATTTTATTAATCCCAGGCGAAACCAATTTTTCTTTTGTTTGTCCTTGAAATATTGGCTCTTGGATAAATACAGAAAAAACAATAGAAGAAGTTTCTAGAATATCCTCAATAGTAAGTAAAGTGGTTTTTTTATTACCGGTCATTTCACCATATACCTTTATACCACGCAGTAATGCACTACGCAACCCTTGCTCATGGGTTCCCCCAAGAGGGGTAGGAATAGTGTTGCAATAGGATTGGATAAAAGGTTGGTCTTCATTTTTATGCCAAGCAATTGCCCATTCCACTTTTATGTGATCCTGGTCCCACTCAATATTACCACAAAAAATCTCTCCACTAACTAAATCTTCCAAATTTATTTTAGAAATTAAATAATCTTTCAAACCATCTGGAAAATGGATGAGAGCTGTTGCTGGAACATCGCTTTTAGTTTCAACTTCACATTGCCACTCTATCGTTACCCCTCTATACAAATAGGCTTTTGATTTGGCTAATTCATATATTCTTTTTGGTGAAAAGGATGCTTTCTCTCCAAAAATTTCTGGGTCAGGATGAAAATTGATAGATGTTCCCCTTAATTTTTTGGCAATATCTTCACTGGTTAAATCATTCAATTTTTGTCCTTTGGAATAAGATTGCTTGAATAATTTACCCTGCTTATATACTTTAATTTCTAAATAGTCGGATAAAGCATTAACAACCGAAATGCCAACTCCATGTAAGCCACCTGCTGTTTGATAGACATTATTTGAAAATTTACCACCAGAATGAAGGTGAGTTAAAATTACCTCAAGAGCAGATTTATCAGGAAATTTGGGATGATTATCAACAGGAATCCCTCTACCATTATCAGAGATAGTGATACTATTATTTACATGCATCTTTATGGTGATAACGCTAGCAAAACCAGCAACAGCTTCATCCATAGCATTATCTAGCACTTCCGAAACAAGATGATGCATAGCATTCTCGTCCGTCCCGCCAATATACATACCAGGACGCTTGCGTACAGGCTCAAGCCCTTCTAATACTTCAATATCTTTTGCTGTATACGAATTATTAATTTTGGGCTTCTTTTCATTAAAGCTAAATAGATCAAGCATATTATGATGTTAACTTACAAGTTTTTGATGAATATACTATTTTGAAAGATAGAGAAAAGCAAGAACACATACAGCAAATGCTTGAAATATAACCCGTAACGACATTAATTTGGAACTAAATTTTTTGTCAATTTTCCCGCCAATAGCCATAGAGACAACACCTAGCACTAAGATTAATGTAGTCAAACTTAAAGCAATTAATATATATACCACAAAATTATCTCTAAAAATTACTTTATTATATAGTCAATTAACCTGAATTAGTGCCGAATAAGCCATAGTACCCTACAATTTTTATTCTATAACTCACCTTACGCACAAACCACATGACAATTTAAAAATTCCAGGAAAGTGCAAAATGTCATTGCAAGACCACTACGTGATCGTGGCAATCGACATTTATTAGATTGCTTCGTCGACCTTACGATCTCCTCGCAATGACGATTTTTTAATTATTGTTTTCTTAAACTAACGCTTATGCGTCATTGCGAGGAGTGCGGAAACCGCACAACGAAGCAATCCATATATTCGATGTATCTATACTAATTCTCATGAATTGCTTCGTCGCCACTAAAAGTGGCGACTTTGCTAAACTTAGTAACGGTATACTTTATTTTATAGAAGTTACAGCCCTACGGTTCTGTGCCCAAGCTGCTTCATTATCACCAAGAACAGCTGGTCTCTCTTTACCATAAGAGATAGTATCAAGTTTGTTCATAACTCCTAGATTATTAGTCAAGTATTTTCGAACAGCCTCTGCTCTTCTTTCACCAAGTGCCAAGTTATACTCTCTTGTCCCTCTCTCATCACAATGCCCTTCAATAGTGGCTTCCGTATTAGGATGGCTTTTTAACCAATTAGCTTGTTTACTTAGCTGTTCTTTTGCTTGAGGTGAAATATCTGATTTATTAAGAGCAAAAAACACCCTGTCACCAGCACGTCTTTCAAAATCAGAAGCTAGAGAACTTTCCTCAACTTCATTAGTTATACCCGTATCTATCGGTTTTTTCTTTGCACCACACCCAGAAAGCATAAATAGTGCTAAAAAAGCTATTGTGGTTTTTTTTAGTATCATAACAAACTCCTTAAATTATTAAATAAGCTACTGATTTACATTTGCCTAACAAAAAATTGTCAAACACCCATTGCCTGCATTATATACTATCATATCACTACTTAAAAGCATAAAATTATTCTAATATTACATTTTAAACTCTTTAGTATCTGTGTCAGAAATACCATATATCTATAGTCAATTCAGGAGAAGTTGGTGACGTCGTCACTCGTCACTCGCCTATTACTTATAGGCGTCGCTCCATCGCTCCTAGCATCAACTTCTCCTGAATTGACTATAATCCGTTAAAGTTCTGATAACACCCCCTTTATCATATCTGGTAACTTTCCTAGTTTACTTACATCAGTACCACCTGCCTGAGCTATATTCGCTTGACCACCACCGCCACTACCGCCAAGGAATATAGATATTTCTTTAGCCAAATTACCAGCATGAACCTTATTACTGATTTTTTTACTAACAGCAACTGTAATCGATAATTTGCAAGTATTATGCCCTGTGCTACCACTAACCTCTTTAGATTTTTCCGGCATAGCTATGTATATAACTACAAGATTATCAGACTTATCAACTATTCGTTCAGCAGATAAGCGTAATATTTTACTATCTATATTATGTACTATCTTATAGATTAACTTTATATCCGAAACACTGACTGATTCTTTGGCAATTTGTTCAATATTCAAATCAAGCATCGAGACCTGCAGAGATACTAACTGATCTTCTAATTGTTTCTTACTAGCAATTAGACTATTAACCTTATCAATAAGTTCATTCTTACCTATTTTTAAAGCGGCAGATATATTTTCAATCATCGCATCATTCTGCCTAATTAGTTTTAAGACAAATTCACCGCAAACCGCTTCTATCCTTCGAACGCCAGCTGCAATAGCACTTTCACTGATAATTTTAAACATCCCAATATCACCAGTTCTAGTAACATGTGTACCACCACATAACTCAAGTGAATTTAGTTCGAGCGAATTCATCGCTACTACCCGTACTTCAGAATCATATTTTTCACCAAATAAAGCCATAGCCCCTGCTTTAATAGCGTCGTCTGTTGACATTAATGTTGTGGTAACTTTTGAATTATCAGTAATAATCTGATTTACTTTATCTTCTATCAAGATAATTTCTTTTTGGGTTAATGCCGCCATATGACTAATATCAAAACGTAAACGATCATATGCTACCAGCGATCCTTTCTGCGTTACGTGTTTACCCAGTACTTGATGTAATACTGCATGTAATATATGAGTTGCCGAATGATGAATTCTTAAATTATTACGATATTTGACATCAATAGCAAAATCGGCACTATCTCCAACCTTAATGGTGGTTCCTTCCTGCCAAATACATATATGAGCAATTATTGAACCAAGATATTTTACAGTATCTACTACTCTAATTTTACTGTTGCTAGATTTGATATAACCTATATCCCCCATCTGTCCACCAGATTCCCCATAAAAAGGAGTTTGATTACTAATTAAAATAAATCTCTCCTCATTAGTTTCTATAGTATCAAATAATTTATTATCTTTAATAAGAGCTAATATCTTACCTTCCGCCTCATTCAAATAATAACCCAAAAATTCGGTACTACCAAATTCTGCTTTAATATCAAACCACATCTTATCTGTTTTAGATTCATTCGAACCTAACCAAGATTTTCTTGCCCTGTCTTTTTGCTCTTGCATCTTATTATTAAAGCCATCAAGATCAATGGAGATTTGTTTAGATTTTAATATATCTTCAGTTAAATCGACAGGAAAGCCGTATGTATCATATAATTTAAAAACTATTTCTCCTGAAAGCTCTGAATTTTTACTAAGATGGTTTGTTTCATCATCAAGTAATTTAAGACCTCTTTCAAGAGTTGCTTTAAATATTATTTCCTCTTGTTCCAGGATATTACTGGCAAAATCCTCAGCCCTTCTCAGTTCGGGATAAGTTGTTCCCATAATCTCTACTAATTTAGGAATCAGTCTATACATTAAAGGTTCACTACTACCAAGTATATGGGCATGCCTCATACTCCGACGCATAATACGCCTAAGTACATATCCTCTACCTTCATTTGAGGGCATGATGCCATCACTAATTAAAAAAGCACAAGCTCGTAAATGATCTGCAATAACCCGGTAAGAAAACTTAGCCTCTCCTTCTACCTTAACTTTTACTATATTCTCGGTATAGGCGATTATTTCCTTAAATAAATCTGTGTCATAATTATTATAGACATTTTGCATCACAGCACTAATACGCTCCAACCCCATACCAGTATCAATGGATTTTTTAGGCAATTCAATCCTAGTATCACTATCGACTTGTTCAAATTGCATAAAGACCATATTCCAAATCTCAATGAAGCGATCACCATCTTGCTCTTGCGTTCCTGGCAACCCTCCTTGTATCTGCTCTCCATGATCATAAAAAATTTCTGAACATGGCCCACAAGGTCCAGTATCTCCCATTGACCAAAAATTATCAGTGGTTTTTATTTTAATAATTCGCTCATCGCTTAAATTAGCAATTTTTTTCCAATAGGTAGCTGCTTCTTCATCAGTATGATAAACCGTTACATATAGTTTTTCTTTAGCTATAGCAAATTCCTTGGTTAAAAGATTCCAAGCATGATATATTGCTTCTTCCTTAAAATAATCACCAAAAGAAAAATTGCCCAACATTTCAAAGAATGTATGATGTCTTGCAGTATAACCAACATTCTCAAGATCATTATGCTTACCACCAGCCCGTAGTGATTTTTGACTAGTAACCGCTCTTTGATAATTTCTATTTTCCTGACCGGTAAAAACGTTTTTAAATTGTACCATCCCAGAATTAACAAACATTAAACTAGGATCATTATGAGGAATAAGAGAACTAGCTGGAACGTGTAAATGATTATTGGCAACAAAATAACTTATAAATTTATTTCTAATTTCTTCAGTGGTAAGTTTAGTCATGAGTAAATGATCCTTGGAAAATGTTTAGTTTAATGTTTTATTTAATTTTATATCACATAAATATATCTACACTAAGTGTATTAACTCATTTTATTTACAATAAATGTATTTTTATTTTGAATATATATAGTCAATTGATGGGAAGTTGGTGACGTCGTCCCTCGTCGCTCCTAGCCCCAAATTCTCCTGAATTGACTATAATTAATTATCGCAGACAGTCTCTTAAAGGGATAATTGATATTTTATAACTTATTTAGGTTTGGAAAATTATGGAGTTTATGGCACATATGTTTGTGTAATATTCTAACAACAATTATACCTTCCTCCTGCTTTATATAATAAAGCACATGTTTCTTTATAGGAAAGCTTAGTAACGCATGATATATGTCGGCACGCAAAGTACCTATACTAGGACTGCTGCTTAAAGTAATAATTTTACTATATATCTCGTCTAGATATTTTATGGCTTGTTGTTTTCCCCAATATTTTAGAGTATAATTTGTAATATCTTCAAGATCACGTCTAGCACTATCAGTAAACTTACATTGAATCATTGATCTTCATTTGTAGGTTATTAAAAACATCCCTATAATCATATATTTTATTTTTTGTTATGTCATCTAATCCTTCAGCAATAGCAAGTTTCAATAGCTGTTCTTTAAAGGCTTCCAATTTTTGAAATTCTTTATCAGAAACTATTACAGCTATAGGCTTACCATTTTTTCTTATACTAATAGGTTCTACTTGAGCTTTAATAAGTAATTCACCAAATTCACGTTTTGCATCAGTTGCATTTAATTGTTCCATAACAATAATTATTTTAATTAATATGCTCAATTAAAGCATAAGTTACTAATATAGTCAAATTAATAACAATATAGTCAATTGATGGGAAATTGGGGACGTCGTTACTCGTCGCTCCTAGCCCCAAATTCTCCTGAATTGACTATATATGGCTAAAAGCTTTTTATCTTAAAAGTTTTTCTATGGTAAGGTGAAAAACCATGAGAATGTATAGCATTTAGATGTTCTTTTGTCCCATATCCAAAGTTCTTATGCCACATATATTCTGGAAATTCTTTGGCATACTCAAGTAATAAACGATCTCTAGTAACTTTTGCAATAATAGATGCCGCTCCAATAGAAATCGATAAATTATCACCATTTACTATACTAATAAATCTTGAATCGGCAAATTTCATGTTACCATCTACTAATATTGTATCCGGTTTAACAGAAAGATTTGCTACTGATATAGTACAAGCCTTTTTAGTCGCTTCAAGGATATTAATTATATCTATCTCATCGTGATACACTATACCAACAGACCAAATATAATTCTGTGTTATTTGTTCATATAACAAATTCCTCTTTTCTCTAGTAAGTTTTTTAGAATCTTTGATACCATTTATGATTTTTGTTTGATCAATGATGACAGATGCAGCTACTACAGGTCCCACTAACGGCCCTCTGCCAGCTTCATCTACTCCAGCTACTAACCCAAAATATTTTTGCTCTAATTCAAACATAATATTCTCCTATTTTAATATGACATCTAACTTTTTCGTCATTCCCGCTTCGGTGCGGAATCTAGACCCCGCACCAAAGCAGGGGTGACATCTGACTAAGTAGCTCCTTGCCATGACGTTTGGGGTAGGAAGTTTATTAATCATAAGCAAAAGTTAATGTTACAGTAGTGCCTATGCCTATTTTACTTTGTAACTCAAATTTACCTTTCATTAATTCAACCAACTTGCGAGTAAGTGGTAAACCAAGACCGGTTCCTTGGTATTTTCTGCCAACGGTACTATCAATCTGCCCAAAGGTTGATAGTACTTTGGGAATATCTCTCTCATCAATTCCTATACCAGTATCTATAACCTGTATATAAACTAGCCCTTTAGGCTCATCTTTCTCAGCATAAATTGTTATAGTACCTGATGCTTTGGTGAACTTTATAGAATTAGATAAAAGGTTAAAAAATACTTGTTTAAGTCTTTTGGGATCTGCTTTTATCACGATATGATCTTTTGGTAATTTTTCAATTAATTGCACTGATGCCTGATCAGCTCTTGGATTCATTATCCTTACAGTAGAAGTAATTAATTTATTGAGATCTAACTCGATAAATTCAACTAATAGCTTGTCAGCCGATGCTTTTGATAAGTCTAATATATCAGTTATTATACTAAGTAAATGCTTACCTGCACTGTTAATATCTTTTATATAATTATCATGCTCTTTATTGTAAGGTGTAGACATCATAATTTCTGAAAAACCTATAATAGCATTTAAAGGGGTACGTAGTTCATGACTAACATTGGCAAAAAATTTAGTATGAGCAGAACTTTCATTTCTAACCTTAATTACCGCTTCCTCTAACGCTTTATTAGCCTCAAATTGTTGATCTATAATCTTCTGTGCATAATTTGTGTTGCTAATTACGATAATTAAGAATATTAGCATAATGATAAAAAATGTTAGTAATACTTTTTTCTCCAGCTCTATAATACTTGACCATAAACTAGTAATATTAGTATTAATCTCTAACACACCATCAACAGGATACCTAGATAAGTCGCGGTTTATTATTGGAATATAACTTGTTATACAGGATGCTTTCTCTACTTTCCCTGACATATGGAATAGGGCTCTAGGAATTAATATATGACTTGTCATTCCTTTAAAAGCTTTGTTAAAGGCTTGCTCTACAACCAGCTCTTTTAAAAAATATTTGTCAAATTGGCTAATAATTCTTTGATACAAAGTATCTTCAGGAAAATTCACCTGACTTGTTATTTGAATTGGAGAGCTGGTTATAATTTTATGACCTTGTAGATCATATAAAGAAATATAGGCATTGAGATTAACAAAAATATCAACTGAAGTAGTTGCAAATTTAATAAAATCGGCATCTTGCAATAAATTTATATAACCAAATTCATGTAATTTATTTACAGCCGTTTTATTCCTATTCCAGACATTTTTTGTATAAACACCAGCTATTTTAATATTTGCTTCTCCAACTTGCTTTAAAATCATTTCTTCAATAATGAAGTAACGATAGTAAATCATGTTGACAATGATATTTATAAATAACCCAAAGAATGCCAGTCTAACAATATACTTATTTTGAATCATTAGATTTGCACATATTATTTAGAGGTGAGCGTTCACAGGAAAAAAGTTAAAGTACAAGACGTCATTGCGAGGAGCTACTTTAGTAGCGACGAAGCAATCCAAGAATAATGGATTGCCACAACCACTACGTGGTCTCGCAATGACGCTTGGCTTTTATTCATCATAAGAAAATAGCAAAAAAACCGTGAACGCTCATTATTAGAGTATAGCAGGTTATTCACTAGCACTAAGTTTTTTCTTTGTAGATGATTCCTTAGGCAATTTCTTATCACTCGCTGATTTCAGCTGATCAAAAATACTCAAAGCTTGAGTTATAAAGCTTCCTGGTTCAGAAAGATTTGCCGGCAAAATTACTGTATTACTATCCTTAGCTAACTCACCAAAAGCAGATATATATTGTTCAGCGATTTTTAAAGATACTGCATCGTTTCCTCCAGATTTCTGAATAGAGGCTGCTATAAGTTCAATACTTTTAGCAGTAGCCATGGCTACTAATCCTATTGCTTCAGCCTCACCCTTAGCCCTATTTACTTGATCAATATAGGAAGCTTCAGAATTTAATACAACTTGAGCCTTCTCGCCTTCCGCATGGTTTATTTTTGCTTGTCTATTGCCTTCTGAGTCTAAAATTTGGGCTCGTTTTTGACGTTCTGCTGCAACTTGTAACTCCATCGCTTTAAGTATTGTTTGTGGTGGCTGAATGTCTTTAATTTCATAACGCATACATTGTATTCCCCAATTGACTGCCGCTTGGTTAATAGCAGAAACAATAGCGATATTCAAGGTTTCTCGTTCTTCAAAAGTTCTGTCTAATGGTAACTTACCTATTTCTGAACGCATAGTGGTCTGTGCAAGCTGAGTGATAGCATAATATGGACTATTAACCCCATAAGATGCAGCAACTGGATCGACAATTTTTACATATAACACACCATCTATTAGTAACGTAACATTATCATTGGAAATGGCTGTTTGAGCAGTCACATCAATCGCTTCTTCCTTTAAAGTGTGTTTGTAGGCTACTTTCTGAATCACTGGTATCAAAATACTCAAGCCAGGCTGCAAGATGCTATCAAATTTCCCAAATTTTTCAACAATCCATGCTTGTTGTTGTGGCACAACCTTAACCATCTGTATAATAATAAGGATCGCCACGATACTACAAACTAATAATATATATTCCATATTTTCTCCTTTTTAAATCTATAACTAACCCGATTAGTATTTACCCATACAAACCGTCATTGTGAGGAAGCCCGTAGGTCAACGAAGCAATCCAGGAAAGTGAATAAAAATGGATTGCTTCGACTACTACGTAGTCTCGCAATGACGTTTGAGATGCATACACGTCATTGCGAACGAACATATGTGAGTGTGGCAATCCATTATTCTTGGATTGCTTCGTCGCCTTCGGCTCTTCGCAATAACGTCAGTTCACATGGCTAAAACCTTTTTTGGGTAGCTATAATAATTTCACTATGCTACCGTCATTAATCTTAGTAATTCCTTCCACTACTACCATATCTCCTTCTTTGATTTCGTCTGAAATAATCTCTGTTAAACCATTTAGACTAGTACCTAGCTTAACATAAAGTTGTTGCACTTTGTTATCATTAAGTTTATATACAAAATACTGACCTTTACTATTACTCTGCACTGATTGACTAGCTACTGCTAAATTCCGATGTTTGTTAATAATTAAGTCTATAGGCACATAGCTTCTATGTAGCATATTACTATTAGAATCAACAATAACTTTAGCACCTATAGTACCATTATCTGAAACATATTGTGAGATTTCAGCAATTTTTCCATTAATCTTATCACCATTATTATCGGTTATCACTAAATCAGTAGATACTGACACCTGATTATAAAGCTCCTCAGGTAACTCCATTAAAATACTCTTAGTGGTAGAATTTTGAGCAATAATGCTAAAAAGATAATTTTTTTGTTCTACCTTATCCCCTTTTTTTAGCTTTATTATACCAATATTTCCATCAAATGGTGCTACGATAACCATATCGTTGTAACTATTCATTGCTTTGGAAAAAGCAAGCTTAGCTGTTTCTAAATCACTATTTGATTTTTCTAGTACATCACTACTAATATATTTTTTGGCAAATAATGCCTTATCACGTTCATAAGCAGTCATCGCCGTTTTTAAAGAGATTTCTGCTTGTGACTTAGTTGACGTAGCTAAATCTTTGTCAATAATAAGCAAAATATCTCCTTTATTAACCTTACCATGAGAATCAGATACTACATCAACCGTACCAGAAATATTAGCATAATAATCCCGGCTTGCATCATTTTTACATTGTCCGACAACGCTGAAAACATTATGCAAATCAGCCATTTGCACTTTACTGGCTTTTACCGGAATGCCCTCTTGTTTTTCAGCGATAGCACAGCAAGAAATAATGCATATACTTACAAAAACAATTAACTTATTCAACATTTCAAATATCCTATTAAAGTTTTAAATCTGTTAGCCAACGATGTTCATTCTCTAAAATTTCAAAACGAATTTTTTCACTTTTTTTATCAAGCTCTGCTTCCGGTACTAAAGAAGCTCCGCTAAATTCAAAACCATAAAAATTAATCTGTAATTTAGTACATATTTTTTCCACCGACTCAATATTTTCTAAAACATCATCAACGAATATTATGGTTTTAGGGTAGTAATTTTTCTTGTGTAAAATATTCTCTAATACTACACCTTTATCAATATCGGCAGTAAGAATCACCCCTTCTTCCATCATCGGCATACCATTCTCACTATGTAATTCATCAATTAATATTTCCTCTTTTATTGGAGTAGATTTCATAAAATCTATATTTATTCCTTTAAGCTCTTTTAAACGCCAATTGATAAAATCTTCAATAACCCCGAATCTACCTGTATATAGCTTGGTTAAAGCAGCAGTTGGAATTTGCCTCTCCCATAATTTACTCAATATATCATTTATATTGGGGTTCACTAAGCGAATAGTACGATTTTTTAGAATAATACTAAAAAAAAGTTGCCTTTCTTTTCTAGTAAAGCGTTTTTTGCTTTCAACACACCATTCACGTCTATAAGGATGAGTTAAGCGATATTCATCTTGAGCCATGATCAGTACGTCATCCACATCAAAAAGCACCAAACTATCTTGATCTAGCTTATCTATTACTTCTGCAACTTTTAAAAAATCTGAGACTTTAGCTGTTTTAGCAAATTTATGGTTATTCATTAGTTTTTATATTTTATTATTTCTTCCAAAGAATTAGCAATTATAGCCAAATCTGATTCTCTTGAGAGATTGTGATGCCCATCTTTTATTAATTTCATTACTACTATATCACTAGTAATTTTTTCTACTAACTTATTTGAAATATTATAAGGTACATCAATATCTAACATCCCGTGAATTAAATGAACAGGTTTCTTAAGATTAATACTATTTGAGTTTAGTAACAAGTGATTTTTGGCTTCAAGTATTAATTGATAGCTTATTGGGTATGTATTATTGCAATTACGCCCACTAACATCAAGCCATTTTTGCTGTTGCATTTGTTTTTTTTGACTTTCAGTTAAATTTTCCCAAATGTTTTCTGTAAAATCTATTGCTGGAGCAAGACCAATAACGCTACAAATTTTACTAGGAAATTTTATAGCAGCCAACATAGCAAGCCAGGCACCCATACTGGAACCAATTATAATAGTTGGCTGCAGGACAAGTTTATTTAACACCATCTCAACTCCCATAAGCCAAGAGCCAATAGTTTCATCAAGAAAATCACCTGACGATATTCCATGACCAAAATTATCAAATGTGATAAAATTATAATCTTGTTTTTTACAGTAATTTTCAAGGAATACAGCCTTGGTACCATTCATATGTGACATCAAGCCATGTAAAAACATTACGGAAGGCATATTTTTTTTACTACTTTTATAATGATTATAAGTGATAAATTTTTTATTTTCTGTATTATATATTTTATTCATTTAAATTAGTTAATTAATGATTTCATCAGATTCACCCAAACGATACCATAAACCAACCATTTTGCAAGTAGTTCCAGCTTTATTCTCTGGTGGAGTAGAGCGAGGGACAATTGAAGTGGCTAAAATGTTAAAAAAAGTTGATTATAATGTTATTGTAGTCTCCTCTGGTGGTTCATTAGTTGAAGAATTAATAGCTGCAGATATACCGCATATTTCTATGAATAGTGCTACTAAAAATCCTTTTTCAATATGGAAAAATGCAAGATTTTTATCAGAAATAATCAAGGAATATGACGTAGATATAGTACATGCAAGATCAAGAGCTCCGGCTTGGAGTTGTTATATGGCAGCAAAGGCTACTAATACTAAATTCTTAACAACATTTCATGGCATTTACAACATCTCAAATTTGTTCAAACATTTCTATAATAGCGTAATGACAAAAGGCGAGAAGGTCATAGCTGTATCTAATTTTGTAAAGCAGCATATAGTAACTAATTATAAAATTTTAGAAGAACAAATTGTGGTAATACGTCGAGGGGTAGATTATCGTTATTTTGATCCCCAAAATGTCACAGAAGAAAAGTTAGTAAAATATAAAAAGAAATACGGTCTATCTAATAACACTCCTCCCATAATATTATTACCATCAAGAATTACCAGTTGGAAGGGTCACCTTACCCTTGTTGAAGCACTTGGTAAACTAAAACATCTAGATTTCTATTGTCTGATGGTTGGGGATTTATCTAAACACCCCAATTTCACAAATCGAATAAAATCTCTTATAAACTTATTGAAACTACAAAGTAAAGTTCAAATTTTTGGTAATGAAATTGATATGCTCGGTCTTTATGGCATTTCAGATATAGTGTTATCTACTTCAATTGAGCCAGAAGCATTTGGTCGTACTATAACTGAAGGGCAATCAATGGAAAAGCTAGTAATTGCTACAAATATTGGTGGAGCTATTGAAACAATATCAGATACAAAAACTGGATTTCATGTTAAACCAAACGATCCAAGCGATTTAGCAGAAAAAATTGAACATTGCTTATCCATCCTCAAAACCAATGAAGGTAAAAAGATACAACAAGCAGCAAGAAAAGCAGTAATCGATAACTTTTCCCTTGATTTAATGCTAAGTAAAACCTTAGATTTATATAAGGAAATGCTTAAGAAAACATAATATTTTCTAGGTTTGATAAAGCCCCAGCCACCTTTTTAGCCTTTCTAAATTTTGTTGGAGCTTTAATATGGTTACGTTAAAAATTTTGTCAACAGAACCTAAACAAAAAAATCCCTAAAATACTTTATTACGCAAATTTTGGATAAGAAGTTAAAAATTTTATAATTTTTTACTGATAAATAGTTAGTGCAAGTTATTATTATGTTATAATGAAATATATAGTCAATTCAGGAGAATTTGGGGCTAAGAGCGATGGAGCGACGCCTATAAGTAATAGGCGAGCATTGAGCAACAACGTCCCCAACTTCTCATCAATTGACTATATAAGCAAGTTATTAGTAAATACCATGTTCATGAGTTGTCATAAATTATTTAGACATAAGAGTGAATTCTAGTTGATTGAGTAAAGTATGAAAGAACAAACCCACAATAATTATCAGCCAAGAATGTTTGTTGGTACCGATGACTTCTACGATTTGTTGATTAATAGCGACATATTTGTTGACAAAAGTCTAATGATCAAGGAGTTGTTAGAAGATAGTGGTAAAGTCACCTTAATCACCCGTCCAAGGCGGTGGGGGAAGAGCTTGAATATGGATATGGTGCGGAGATTCTTTGAGATAGAGGTGGATGAGCAAGGGCAGGTTCTGCCACAAGAACAAAAGATGAATTATAAGCTGTTTAGTGGAGGAGAAGTGGATTTAGGCTTTGATGAGACTAAAGAACTAAAGCCATTAAAAATTGCTAATGTAGCAAACTCTATGAAACGCCAAGGTCAATTTCCAGTTATTCTTATAAGTTTCAAAGGCGTTAGGGGCAGTAATTATGAAGAAATTGAGGTGGGAATTAAAAGTCAAATAATTAATTTATTTGCCAAGCATCGTTATTTAGAGCGTTATATAAAACAAGATGAAAAATTATTGATTGATGCACAAAAGGAAATATTACAAAGATATTTTACAGGAAAGTTAATAGAAGATGACATTAAAAATAGTTTAAAATTTCTAAGTGATTTACTTTATAAACATTTTAATCAGAAAGTTTACATACTAATTGACGAATATGATACGCCAATTAATAGTGCCTATATGAAATTTGGCAATAATCTAGAAGAGTTTGAGGAAGTATTAGCTCTATTTCGTGCAATATTTGGTAATAGTCTTAAAACCAATGATTCATTACAAAAAGGTGTTATTACCGGTATATTACGGATTGCTAAGGCTAATTTGTTTTCAGATTTGAATAATTTAACTGAATGTAGTTTACTAGATGAAAGATTTTCTAGCAGTTACGGGTTTACTCAAGCAGAAGTTGATGAATTATTAACTAAAGTACCAACCACTACAAAGCCAGAAGAAATTAAAAATTGGTATAATGGCTATAATTTTGGTGGAGAAGTCATTTATAATCCATGGTCGATTATGCAATGTTTGGCAAGTAAAGGCAAGCTGGATCATTATTGGATTGATAGTGGTGGGACTAATTGGATTGATCATGTACTGCTCTCAGATGAGAGGCAAACAGATATTCAGGCTTTAGCTGCAGGTAAAACTATTACTTCTTCTATTACTAAACATATAAATTTTGCTGATATCAACCAACCAGAAGGGTTATTTAGCTTATTATTATTTAGTGGTTACCTAAATACAACTACCAAGATGCCAGAAAGAGATATTTATGATTTATCTGCTCCTAACTACGAGGTGAAATATATTTATGAAAAAAGAATGCTATACTCAATTAACCTGAAGAGTTGCAGAAATGGTTAACGGTAATAGTTTGGAAATTATCATTTATTAAGGTACGTAACCTATCTTTATAATTGCCGATGTTGCTAAAAAATTTGTTTATTGCTTCCGAAAATTGTTCGAAATTATGATAAAATTTATTATTAGTTGTAATACTGTGCATAAACTTCCATAATCTCTCAATTGGGTTAAGATTTGGACTATATGGTGGCAAAAATACTAGCTCTATTTTAGTATTTACTAGGTATTCCTTAACTTTCTTGGATTTGTGGTAACTGGCATTGTCACAGATTAAATATATTCTTTCCTTCTCACTATTCTCCTCTTCCAATCTCTGTAGGAAATTAACTATCTGCTCCCCATTTATTTTGGGGTTCTCTGTGCTTACTAACTGTAAATTAACTAGGTTAATAGCACCAATCATGTGCTTTCTTCTCCAGCCACTGAATGTTGGTAAGGTCTTATCTTGGTTCTTTCTTATCCAACCGCACCTTGCCTTTGCTTGATACTGAGGATGAACACCGTCCATAAAATATATGGCTTCCTTATCTCTGAGATTCCCTTTTAGTAAACTGTAGTTTAACTTAAATAATTCTTGCTTGTCAAAATCCAGCTTAGCTGGTACTACTTTCGGCTTCTTGTAAACAAAACCCAGTTTGTATAGTAATTTTGTTACTCCCGTTATCGTATATGTCACACCATATTTGTTCTCAATGTAATGCATGATATCTTTAGCATAAACATAATTATTTGCTTCTAGGTGATTCACTAATTCTGCCTGCTCAACATCATTTAATTTGCTTGTGCTACCTCCATTGTTGGTATTAAGCTTATTGGCTTTTTGATAATCAACAATATGTTTTCTTATCGCTTCGTGGCTCAGGAGTAGTACCTTAGCAATCTCTACATTACTATACCCATCGTCATACATCAAAACTGCCTTAATACGATCACGTATCCTTCCGTCTCGTTCTGTTTTATGACGTTCCTTCAATTTTTCTCTTTGTTCTTCTGTCAATACATTCTTGCTCATAATATCATATACTCTATAATATCTCTCCTATCTTTGCAACCCTTCATTTATTAGTAGTATACAATGGGTTACTAAACAAATAAAAATTGATAATTCTGGATATTATTCTTTTGTTACTCTATTACCAGATGGTAAAATAGAGGCGTTTAAAGAGCGTCTGCAGGAATTGTTAGTTAATCCTACTAGTTTTCATCAAACAGGAGAGAAAAAAGCCGAATTATTTTATAGTGGCTTTATGCTCGGCTTTATTAATATGTTAGCTCCTAATTATATAATATCAAGTGAACAAGAATCAGGGGATGGCAGAGCCGACGTTATGATGATTCCAAAAATTGGCAAAGGTGATAAAGCGATGATTATCGAGTATAAAATCGCTAAATCCTCAGAAGATTTAGCAGATATAGCTAAATCTGGCTTACAACAAATTATAGATAAGAAATATGATACTAGGATAAAAGAATATCAGCATGTAAAACAAATACTCAAAATTTCGATGGCATTTTGTGGAAAAAATATGGAGTTAGAATATGAAATAACGAAGCTCTAATAATAGAGCGTAAGCACTTGTATAATAAGCAATTTGGTATCTGATTGGGTTCGGAAATTGTTCACTACGCCCCGCCAATTCTCTTAGCAATATTTTCGTTAAAATCCTTATATTCATGGTATTTTCTCCGGTTAATTAGGTTGAATTTTAATAGTATAAAAAATTTTATTACTTGTCAATTTACAATTAATTTATAGGTTTTTCTGCTGGAAGAGTTACATATCGATTACATATCATAACACTACTTTTAAGTACCTCCTTATTAAGATATACAACTGAAAAATAGTTAATTATTTTTGTCGTCAACAACGAACCAAATCAATCTAAAATTGAATAGTTTACCATTTTAAAAATAATTGCCTGTCCTAGCTTGAATTACTAAAAATATAATTCAAGTTGCCAAAATACCACTTTTAAACACTTCCTTATTTTAATTTTCATTATTATAAATTAATTCTTGCAAACTATTTTTATCAGCGATAATTATTTAATTATGACTAGGGCGTGTCATCAATTAAGTAATATTACAGAAGAAGCCAAATAAATTGCTCCCAGAAAATTCTGAGCTAGTTTATCATAACGCGTAGCAATGCCTCGAGATTGTTTAAGTTTTGCAAAGAAATTTTCAATTAAATGACGATACTTATAAAGCTCTATATCATATTCTACAGGAAATTTACGATTCTTCTTGGATGGAATTACAGGAGTGCAATTCTTATCTTTTATCTTATTCCTCATTCTTGCCTTAGCATCATAAGCCTTATCTGCAATTACGGTATCCGCTTTTGTCAAAGTTTCCATTAAAGCATCAGAGCCTTGTAAATCATGCGACTGACCAGGGGTTAAATGAAAAGCTGTCGGATTTCCTAAAGAATCAACAGTTGCATGAATTTTAGTTGATAAACCGCCTTTACTACGACCTATTGCTTGGTCATCTACTATGGCTTTTTTTTAGCTCCGGCACTATGTTGATGTACTCTAACAATCGTTGAATCAATCATACTATATTCATTATCTGCATCTTGTGCAAGTAGTTCAAAAACCTTCTTCCATACCTCTTTTTGGCTCCAACGTGTATGTCTTGTATGAATTACTCTAAAATCTCCAAATCTTTCTGGTAAGTCTCTCCACGGTATACCACAACTGTTGAAAGTTAAAAAGTACAAAACATTGCAATCGATAATTATACATAAATTTATCCTTCAATCTTTATAATTTTAAGTCTACAAGATTAGGATCTCCGCCGCAAAATAATACAATATCCTTGATAATCTCCTTTTCAAGCAGCAGCGTAAATTGCAATAGAACAAGCTTAAATCCCCATAAATTGTTTACTTTTTTAAATATTGCAAACAAAATAGCAGCTATTAAAATACAATATATGTATACTTTCATTCCATTCTCCCTATGGCTAATAAAATGTTTAATTTGTAAATTTTGCTTAATAAATTTAAAAAATACTTCAATTTCCCACCTTTTTTTGTAGCTGCTTGCTATATCTTGTGCTGATAAATATAATATATTACTTAAAAACCACAATTCTCCTGCTGTCTTACTATTGGCTTTAATTAGTCGTAAATTACACTTTATTTCCTTATGATTTTTATCATATAAATTTACAATCTCATCACTTATGATAGTTAAATCTTTGCAGAATTCCTGTTCTAAATCTTCTTCAGTCGTATCAGTTGTGTTAATTCTATTCGTTTGTATTAATGCGTATTTTCTGTTTATATTTGCTCGCGTAATAAAATATTGTTCATTTTTGGTAAAAGCCTCAAATGTTTGGGCTTTTGAGAGACCTCTATCAAATAACAATATTTCTTCTTTCTCTATCTTTGTTGCATTAATGGCTTGTACAAGAGCTATATTTTCACTAGACTCAGATTGTTGGCTACAAAATCTTACACTAGATGGTATTGAATTTTTTAACCCTACACTTATTTTAATATGTCTGTCTTGAGTTTTGCCACCAAGATTTAATCCATCTTTTAATAATTTACCAGATAAAGTAATTATAGTAGAATCAAACCTATGTAGCTTATCGGAGTCAGTTTTTTTAAATTTATCATTATATTTTATTACCAAATTTATATATATATCTTCAAAATATCTGGTATCTATCGATGATAATCTCTTGCTGATAGAGCTGTGATCTAAGACATTATTATTTTTATCTTGAGTTTTAAGTAACGAAGATAAATTTTTATTATTATTAGTTATAAGTTATAAGGCTCTCAGGCTCTCAGGCTCAGTTTATAGCCCTTTAGTATACAATGAACAAAGCTTTTTAAAATAAATTTACCTGTAATTTTATTATTTACTTTATCTATTTTGTATAATTTGCCCAGTTCATTTAATTTTTCTTCGTCTATTAAATCCATAATTTCTGATATCTGCATATTCTTAAGTCATTATTTATATGAACTTAATTTATACACAATCTTTAGTTATATTTTAACTCCTTTTTTAACTTTCAACAGTTGTGCACGGTATACCAGCACGATATCTATATAATACAACTTCTACGAATAATCTATTATCTTTGGCACTTGCTCCTACGTCTCCTTCTTTTCCAGGTAAAATATCCTTTATTCTTTCCCATTGATCATCTCTTAAAGCATATCTGCGCATTGGTCACCTTCTTATTTTTTTACCAATATCTAATTTGCCTCATCCTAATATTTATGTCAACTTAATTGATGACACGCCCTAGATAATATTTGTATATTATTAGTGATATAAATGGTTTATTCTAACTTATACAAAAAATATATGATTTATGCTTATGTTCGTGTTAGTACAGATACACAAACTGTAACTAATCAAAAATATGAAATTTTGCAATTTATTGATGAGAAAAAAATTCATATTGGTCAATGGGTAGAAGAATCTATTAGTGGAACTAAAAAAGTAAATGAACGCAAATTAGGAACTCTACTTGATAATATGGTAGCAAATGATTTGTTGATCGTTACAGAATTATCAAGATTAGGACGTAACCTAATGGAAGTAATGAGTTTCCTTCACCAATGTATGGAACGTAATATCAAAGTATTTACGACAAAAGAACGTTACGAATTGGGTAATAATATCAATTCTAAGGTTCTTGCTTTTGCATTTAGTCTCTCAGCAGAAATAGAACGTAATATGATTTCTCAAAGAACAAAAGAAGCTCTTGCTCGAAAAAAATCAGAAGGAATAAAACTTGGGAGACCAAAAGGTAGTCTATCTAAATATACGAAACTGACAGGAAAAGAGTTAACTATTATAGAATTACTGAGTAAGGACATCTCTATTTCTGCAATAGCAATAATTTTTGGAGTTCACCGACTCACAGCAAATGCATTTATAAAAAACAACAAACTCTTAAATAAAACCTGATCCATCATAATCAAAAATTTCTGGAATTACCCCCTAGGTTCTGTTGACAAAATTTTTAACGTAACCATATTAAAGCTCCAACGAAATTTAGAAAGGCTAAAAAGGTGGCTGGGGCTTTATCAAACCTAGAAAATATACGCCTAAAATGTTTGATTTTACCAAAGAAACATTCAATTAAATGGCGTTCTTTATAAATATGTTTATCATATTCACGTTGTACTTTACGATTAGATTTTGGTGGGATAACAACCTCACACCCCTTATTTTCTAGGCTTTCTACAAACGCACTACTATCATATCCTTTATCACCTATCACCGTCGTATTCTGAACATCTTTAGTAAGATTTTCAGCCTGAGTGATATCATTTCTTTGCCCAGCAGTTAGTATAAACTTCAGTGGGTTACCCAACCATCAACGAGGGCATGAATTTTAGTACTAAAACCACCTTTGCTTCTACCTAAAGCTGCTTCCTCTTGATTACCTTTAATATATCCAGATGAGCAAGCATGTGCTCTTACAATAGTTGGATCAATCATCATTGATTCCATATCTACATCTACTTTAACATGATCCATTAAAGCTTCCCATATACCTTTGTCAACCCATCTCTTAAATCTGCGATAAACACTGTACCAACAACCATAATAATCAGGCAGAAGACGCCATTGACAACCTGTTCTAGCAATAAACCATATTGCTTCAATAAACTGTCTTATTTTTTCCTCATTCTTGTTGTGTATAGCTTTTTTTTCTTGAAAAATGATAAAATTGCTTCCCATGCTTGGTCTTCTATGTAATACTTCATATCGGTAGTTTCTTGGTTTCGATAACTAGAAACTACCATTTCTTCTTACTATTGCAACTTCTTTATTCTACTCTGATAACTTAACATAAAATTTTGTCAACAGAACCTAGCATCTTCACTCTATCTTTTTTATCTATCTCAATAATTTTTTTTTGAGGTAATTATTTTCTATTGTTATTTCTCCTATAATTTTGTGTAGACCTTCAATCTCCTGTAATACAAGCTTTTACTTTTTAATATACTCACTTTCTGGTATAAACACTTGGTATAGATTACTTAAAGCCTTGTCACGCCATTCATATAAATTAGTAACTGGAATCTTATATTCACTACAGATTTCAGCGGTTCCTTTTTTACTCTTTATTGCTTCTATAGCTATTTTTGCTTTAAATTCTGCCTCATAATTCTTCTTTATTGTCATAATATTTTAGACCTCCTATCCTGGTTATTTTATCTTATAAAAAACGGATCGCTCTAATTTTTTTGGTCTAAATTTATGGGTGCATTATAATCTTGGTTGTCAAGATGTTTACTATGTTGGCAACTTTAAAGGAATAGGTAAGGTTTATGGTCAAACTTTTATCGATAGCTATTCCAGGGTGACGGATGCCAAATTATACACAGACAAAACAGCTATAACCTCTGCTGATATGTTAAATGATAGAGTTCTACCTTGGTACGAAGAACAAGGTATTCCTATACTACGTATATTAACTGATCGTGGTACTGAATATAAAGGAAATATAGAACATCATGCCTTTGAATTGTTTTTAAGTATTGAAGGAATAGAACACACCGTTACAAAAGCATATTCCCCTCAAACTAACGGGATATGTGAGAGGTTTCATAAAACCATGAAAAATGAGTTTTATGATACTGCAATGCGTAAAAAGATTTACAATTCACTTTTTGAATTGCAAAAAGATCTTGATACCTGGTTACATTATTATAATAACGAACGTCCTCATTCCGGCAAGTATTGCTATGGTAAAACTCCAATGCAAACCTTTAAAGATAGTAAAAAATTAGCGTTTGAAAAAAATAATGAGATCTTGTATCTTGAACACTTATCTGACAGTCAAAATTTATCTGACAATCTAATAAGTTAATTTATGGGGTCTGTAAGATCAAATCTTGACTTCTACAGATAAGGCATTTGAGTAAGATAACTTATTGCAGGATATTTTTCTATAACAGAGAAGAAATTAACAGCAATTCCGACTCCTAGTTCGCTTTTGCCCCGTTTCTGTAAATTAACCCAATTTTGTGGGTACCCGCTCCTAAAATTGATTCAAAAAATCTTCGTCTGGCAACAGCCCCATAATACTAACTATAGAACCAAGACTCCATTGTGATGAATTATTATAGGTAAATACCATTACTTGTCCTTTTTGAATATATTCTAATAGATAGTTATTAATTAGTGTTTTTTGTATGGATTTAAATACCTCCAGGTGAGAGACAATTATCAAATTATCATGTTTCTTTAGTAAAATATCTAATATAGTCGTAGCTACTCTTCTATCAAAACTTGTCTCTTCCTCTGGGGTAATCAATTTATTATTATGCTCTCCAAAATACCTTTCATTTAGATTGCTGTTATAAAAGATAGGTAATTTATTATAGTCACTAATTATTTGAGCCGTTTCTTTTGCTCTATTTAAGTTGCTAGAGATAAGTGTTGCTTTTTTAGCATGTATTTTTTTTAAATACTCACTTATAGTAATTGCAGCATTTCTAGCTTCTTTTATTCCAGTTAAATTTAACTGATAATCTTTAAAACCTAGATGTAATAAATCCATATTCCAATCGGTACTACCATGACGAACAAAAATAAATTTTTTAGTTAAGCTCATTTGTATTACCTATCAATTCATACTCATCCATGCTATTTACACTCCACTTATGCTCTGAAAAACGAAAAGATACAATTTCACCATAATTAATATTAACATCGCTAAGACCCATAAATTTCATTATTACAGATTTCACACATCCATGTGAAATAATTAATCCGACTCCTAGTTCGCTTTTGCCCCGTTTCTGTAATTTAACCCAAAATTCTAGTTTTTTGATTAAATAGCTTCGGTATACAAGTTGTCACCACACACTAACCTACTCTCCCCTTCTACATTATTATCTGAACTTCCAATCAGTTTGGCATTTTCATCATCAAATATATTATCATTTCTTATATTATGATCTTTGAATTCTCTGTCTTATAAGAAAGGACTTGATTTACTCATTTCAAAATCAAGTAATCTTTGTTTAAGATCAAGACCGGAAGCATAACCTCTAAGTTTTCCATCTTTGCCAATAACTCTATGGCAAGGAATAATAAATGTAAAGGGATTATATCCTACTGCAGTAGCTACAGCTCTGACCGCAGTAGGATATAATATTTCTTGGGCTAGCTCTTTATAACTAATAGTTTTGCCATATTCTATTTCAACTAAGCGATTCCAAACAAGTTCTTGTAATTTAGTCCCATTAAGTTTATATTCGATATTGAATGAATATCTTGAGCCTGCAAAATATTCATTGAGTTGTTTGGTAGTTTCTTTAAAAATTTCTAAGTCATTATTCAAAAACCAGTTCTTTTGGATTTCTGGAAAGTACTTTTGATTTAATACATATACACCTGTTAAAAAATGGGTATCTGCTAATAATAGCAAATTGTCAGCTGCTGTTTTAATAAAAGAGTAATAAGTCATTTTTTTACCTATTCTTTAATATAACTAATAGCACATTATTAAATTAGTAATTTCTGCTACTGCACTTTAATATAATTATACATAATACGATATGCTACTGATCCAGCATAGGAACCCCATTTTTTTTGACAAATCGAATCAATTTGTGTACTGGAAATTATCGTAGGTAGTCCAAGCCACCAAGAGAATGCTTTTCTGATAATTAAGTCACCTGAAGGAACAACATCAAAATTTCTTAACCCTCTTAAGGAAATCCAGTCACTAGTCCAACGTCCGATACCACAGAAATTCATCAAAGTATTTTTTATTTCTTCTGTGTTATTCATAGTAACTAACCGCTGCTCTAAGTTATTTTGTACAAATTCATTAGAAATTTGTATAATTGCCTTGCTTTTTAATTTACTTATACCAATTGACATGATCTTATCTATAGATAAGCTTTTAATAAGTTCAGGAAGAGGAAATAAATAATAATTTCTTCCTTTGTAAGAAAAGAATTCACCAAATTTTAAGATAAAATTCCTTCTTAAAGAATTTGCTACATTTGCTGATATGAGTTGTCCTATAATTGTCTGAACAGTTGCTTCAAATATTGATAAATATCCATGTACACCAGTATAGTAAGTTAATACAGGATACGTTTTTGATTCTATATTTATCTTTCTAAAAAATAAAGGATCATCTAATCCAAACAATTTTGTAATCATTAAAGATAATGTTTTAAATTGATCTACATAGGAGTTGTCATTAAGAACTTTTATTTTTAAAAATTCTTTCTCTTTATAAACGCAAACAAGTAAGTTCCTACCATTCAAATTAATAAGTCTAGTAAAGACATATCTATTAACAATATTTATAGGGTCAGTGCTTCCTCTCTGAATTACATTTAAAGCATCGGATAAACAGAATGATTTAGGTTCTGTTGACAAAATTTTATGTTAAGTTATCAGAGTAGAATAAAGAAGTTGCAATAGTAAGAAGAAATGGTAGTTTCTAGTTATCGAAACCAAGAAACTACCGATATGAAGTATTACATAGAAGACCAAGCATGGGAAGCAATTTTATCATTTTTTAAGAAAAAAAAAGCTATACACAACAAGAATGAGGAAAAAATAAGACAGTTTATTGAAGCAATATGGTTTATTGCTAGAACAGGTTGTCAATGGCGTCTTCTGCCTGATTATTATGGTTGTTGGTACAGTGTTTATCGCAGATTTAAGAGATGGGTTGACAAAGGTATATGGGAAGCTTTAATGGATCATGTTAAAGTAGATGTAGATATGGAATCAATGATGATTGATGCAACTATTGTAAGAGTACATGCTTGCTCATCTGGATATATTAAAGGTAATCAAGAGGAAGCAGCTTTAGGTAGAAGCAAAGGTGGTTTTAGTACTAAAATTCATGCCCTCGTTGATGCATTGGGTAACCCACTGAAGTTTATACTAACTGCTGGGCAAAGAAATGATATCACTCAGGCTGAAAATCTTACTAAAGATGTTCAGAATACGACGGTGATAGGCGATAAAGGATATGATAGTAGTGTGTTTGTAGAAAGCTTAAAAAATAAGGGGTGTGAGGTTGTTATCCCACCAAAATCTAATCGTAAAGTACAACGTGAATATGATAAACATATTTATAAAGAACGCCATTTAATTGAATGCTTCTTTGGTAAAATCAAACATTTTAGGCGTATATTTTCTAGGTTTGATAAAGCCCCAGCCACCTTTTTAGCCTTTCTAAATTTTGTTGGAGCTTTAATATGGTTACGTTAAAAATTTTGTCAACAGAACCTAGGAGGCTGCCTGCGATAGATTGATTATGCAGAAAGTTTAATTAACATATGTTTCTTCTTACCCGCAGATATCTTAATAACTTGGCTGTCCTGCATAAAAGTCAAGTCAACCATCATATTTTCATCTTCGATTAGTTGATTATTGATTTTAGCCCCAGCCCCTCTAATGAGTCTACGTCCCTCAGATTTTGATTCAACAAGACCCAACTCATGAAGCAATTCATATACTGAAATGCCTAGAGTTAAACGACTCTGTTCAATATAGATAGTTGGTAAATTTACGTCAATTTCTCCTTGTTCAAAAACCTTTGTAGCTGTTTCTAAGGCTGCTATAGCCGCTTGTTCACCATGACAAAGTTTTGTTAAATTAAATGCTAATTGCTTCTTGGCGCCATTAATATCAGACTCAGCAAGTACGATAAACTCTTGCATCTTATCTTCCTCTAACTCGCTATATAATTTAGCAAATTTGACTACATCTTGATCTTCACAATTCCGCCAATATTGATAATAATCATATGGAGTTAACATATCTTCATTTAGCCACACTGCTCCACCAATAGACTTACCCATCTTATTGCCAGAAGCAGTTGTTAATAATGGCGTAGTCATACCAAAAACTTCATTACCAGTTAGTTTCCTGGTAAAATCAACGCCCATTATGATATTACCCCATTGGTCACTACCACCTATTTGCAAAGAACAGCCATATACTTTATTTAAATGATAAAAATCGTAGGCTTGTAGCAACATATAGTTAAATTCTAAAAAACTCATATGCTGTTCTCTTTCCAAACGTAATTTCACCGAATCCATAGATAACATACGATTCACAGAAAAAAAACTACCAAATTTGCCAAGAAAATCTAAGTAATTTAACGATTCGAGCCACTCTGAATTATCAATTAATATTGCATCATTTGTCCCAGTACCGAATTTAATAAATTTTGATAATGATTTTTTTATACCTTCAGCATTTTTGGCAATTTCTTCTTTTGTTAAAGATTTTCTTGCCTCATCTTTACCAGTAGGATCACCAATTTTACTAGTCGCCCCTCCCAGGATTACTATTGGTTTATGACCATATTGTTGCAATAGACGCAAAATCATAATTTGCATCAGACTCCCAACATGTAAAGATTGAGCTGTACAATCAAAGCCAATATAAACAGATATTTTACTATTGTTCATTAGTGTCGTTAGTTTTTCTAAATCAGTACATTGATATAAAAAGCCTTTATTCTCAAAATCTTTAATAAACATAATGATTTACAAAATAATAAAATTAAACAAAAAACTATATAGCAGTTACTTACTAACCTTACGCATGGCATTTAAAAGTCATATAGAAAATAGCTTGGCGTCATTGCGAGAAGCTACTTTAGTAGCGACGAAGCAATCTATATGTGGATTGCCACGCTCACGTACGTTCGCTCGCAATGACGTTTTGTACTTTTCCGAAATTTTTAAATTGTCATGGGGTTTATGCGTAAGGTAAGTTACTTACTCATTGATTGTTGAGTCCCTTTACCCATAGCAGCCTCTTTTATTGCCGAACCTAGATTAACAACACTCTTGGCAACGTCTCCCATGGCTATAGCATTGTTTAAACTACTTTTAACCATAGTACTAACTGCCTTACATGAACATTTTATTACATTCACCACCGCATTTAAAATCTTATTATCTTTGATGGCATTAATGGGTGCCTCAAATATTTTTTCAACTTTTTTTAATTGTTCTGTAGCAAAATCTTTTAAGCGACCTGTAAGAGTTAGTGAAGAGCTTAATTTATCTAGAGGTTTTTTATGATCTACACTATCAGCGAATTCCTTGAGTTTTTCAAATGAACTCATAAATTCCTCAAACACCTTTCCTGCTTTCTCAAATTCTAATTTCTTTACCCCAGAAAAAGCCTTACTAGCAGTACCAGAAAAACATTTACGTGCTTCCTCCAGATTCTTTTTTACTTCTTCTAGTTGTTGCAAGGCTAGAAAAGTACCAGGCATTTCTCCTACATGACTCTTTAGCTCTTCTGCAGACAAACTCTCTTGAACTTCATCTACTTTTTTACCCATAATTTCCTCTGATTATTTAATTAAATTTTTTATCCATGGAACTTCACTAGAAATTGTAGCAGAAAATTCCTCTTATCTCAATCATTAAAAATCTAAATCGGCGTAGCATGTGGGTGGAGTAAAACCTGGTATTTTGTCTTGTAGTAGAGAGCGAAAGCTAGGTCTGGATTTGACTATTGCATACCAATGACGAATAGATGACCATTTATCCCAGTTAACTTCACCGAAATAATCTAGAACGGAGATATGACAGGCGGCAGCTATATCTGCACAGCTTAAGGAATTTGATGCAATAAAGCTACGTAACTCCAATAAATTGGACATATAGTTCAAGTGATGTGACAAATTAGTCTTTGCTGCTCTAAGAAAATCGGTTCTAGGTCCCCCTAATTGGCAGGATGGTCTTACTATTTTTTCATCGATAATAATTTTTGTTACTTCGCGGTAAAATTTTTCATTAAACCAACTGAGTAATCGACGGATTTCGCATCTAATATCAAAATCTTCGTCCATAAAATTAAAATTTGGATATTTTTCATGGAAATACTCAGTGATCGGATAAATTCCTGCTATAATTAAATTGGATGCCTCTTGTAAGACCGGTAAAGTACCCGCCTGATTTAAAGACAAAAATTCTTGATTCCTCTGCCAATAATCCTCTTTAACCATAGTAAATTGAGCATCTAGTTCTTTTAGTAACACCCGAACCTGACGTGATAATGGACAAATAGGATAATGGTATAATTTTCTCAATTAACTACCCTTGATTTAAACATTGAACCTAAAATGCACTACATCTCCATCTTGCATTTTATACTCTTTACCTTCTAAACGCATTTTACCCATTTCTTTAGCTTTTACTTCCCCATTAAACTTTATATAATCCTGATAGCTAATGACTTCAGCCCGAATAAAACCTTTCTCGAAATCAGTATGAATAATACCAGCCGCTTTAGGAGCCAGTGTACCATTACTAAAAGTCCAGGCATGTGTTTCTTTCGGTCCAACAGTAAAAAAGCTTTTTAGATCTAATAAATTATACATTTCTCTTATAATTTTACTCAGACCTGTTTCCGCAAGCCCTATACTATTTAAGAACTCAATTTTTTCCTCTTTACTTTCCAAAACTGCAATATCCGCTTCAATTTTCGATGAAATGAGGACATGTTTTGCCCCTTCTTCTTCAGCTTTTTTTGCTACAAGCTCGGTAAATTTATTACCAGTAATCGCCTCATTTTCCAAGACATTACAAGCATATAAAACTGGCTTAGAAGTCAATAATTGCAATTGATCTAACATTTCTTTGCTATAAGCCTTGCTGATGCTGCGTACTGGCTTACCTATCGCTAGAGTTGCTTGAATTTCTTTTAATAACTCTACTTGATCTTTTAAAGCTTTATCGCCTGTTTTTAAACGTTTCTCAGCATTCGTTAAACGTTTTTCTACCGATTCAAGATCGGCTAAAATTAATTCTGTTTCTATTATTTCAGCATCATATATTGGATCAATCTTATTATGCACATGAGTAATATCTATATCCTCAAAACAACGTAATACGTGCAAAATAGCATCGACCTCTCGTATATGAGATAAAAACTTATTACCAAGCCCCTCACCTTTACTAGCCCCTTGTACCAAGCCAGCAATATCGACGACTTCTATATAAGTAGGAATAATTTTAGTAGAATTAGCAACAACTGCCAACTCATTTAGCCTAATATCCGGTACTGATACTATAGCCGAATTTGGCTCTATAGTGCAGAAAGGATAATTAGCCGCTTCTGCTGCAACACTGGAAGTTAAAGCATTAAACAAAGTTGATTTTCCTACATTTGGCAAACCAACAATACCACATCTTAATGTCATAAATCTAATATCATAAATTTCTATTCATATAGTTAACCCAATTGGTATTTACCATGGATTGCTTCGTTGCCACCAAAGTGGCTTCTCATAATGACGCTGGGGGTATATATACGTCTATTAGCGATATATATGCTCCTATATTTAAACGTCATTGCGAGAAGGCGTAAGCCGACGAAGCAATCCATTTCTAACCATTTTCTTGGATTGCTTCGTCGCTACCAAAGCGGCTTCTCGCAATGACGAAGTAATGCTAGGAAGCTATAAATCTTTCCTTAAATAATATACTTCCGAATCTTTAGCATAGCCACTTCTTATAAACTCTAATTTAAAGCCTAATTTTTCATAAAATGGTCTGGCTTGCCAATCGGTAGTGAATAAAGTCATAAATTTACAATTACGCTCTCGTGCTACCTCTTCCACCTTTGCCATTAGTAAAGTACCATAATTTTGACCACGAAAATTTTCTGAAACCCATAACGTGTCAACATATAAACAACCATAGAAACTCTTGCCATCTACACCAGCAACAAAATTTTTATCATTATCAAAACAGGCGAAGGAAAATGATTTTGTAGCATCAAGCCCCTTCTTGACTTTAGCCAGCTCATTTAAACCATTCTCCATTACCTTCATATATTGTGCATCTATGCTATTATCTGCATAGACTATCTCTAAATGTGATTGTCTCTCCATAATTTAAACTACACTCCTGTTAAATTCTTCTACTTTGCCTGAAAGCAATAAATGGAAATTATTGGTTATTATATCAATGGAACTGATAATAATTTTATATTCTTCTTTAGAGAAAGGAGCTAAGACGTAATCCGATACATCATCATACGCCGATGGTCTTCCTACCCCAATTCTGATACGGTGATAATAATTCCCTATACACTGATCCAATGATTTTAAACCATTATGCCCACCACTACCACCAGCTAATTTATATTTTATTCGACCAATTTCTAAATCTATATCATCATGTAAAACGAAAATATTTGGTGGGTTGATATTATAGTAAGAACATATGGCTTGTACTGCTTTACCGGACAGATTCATATAAGTTACAGGTTTTGCCAATAGTAATTTCTGTCCGTCCACTATCCCTTGTGCCAGTTCTGCATGAAGTTTGGATTTTGTATTCCAAGAAATTTTATAGTATTCTGATAAATAATCGACAGCTATGAAGCCAACGTTATGACGAGTATTTTGATACTCCTTGCCTATATTTCCCAAACCTACAACAAGTACACTCTTCTGATTTGAATATATATTTGAAGGCTTTGAAGAATTGGCTTCGCCAATAATTGAGGGATATTCATGCGTTTTTGATAATGTCATTATTACGACCTTTTGTCATTTCCACCCACTATTGTCATTCCCGCGTAGGCGGGAATCTAGACCCCGCACTGAAGCAGGGGTGACACTAAGGGCAGATATAACACAAAAACGGATTGCTTCGTCGTCATAAAACGACTCCTCGCAATGACGTTTGAGATGCATACACGTCATTGCGAGCGAACATATGTGAGCGTGGCAATCCATAAATTGTCATATGGATTGCTTCGTCGACCTACGATCTTCCTCGCAATGACGGCTAAAGCTTACACACTTCTCGCAATGACGGTTATATAATTATTTTGCTTTTACTTCTTCAGTTGCAGTTTCTTCAGTTTCTGCCTTACTACCCTTACGCCCAATGATAGTAGCAATAATAAAATCACTTTTACTAGCTAGCTGAGTTCCTTCAGGTAATTTAATGCCTTTAGCTTTTAAAGACTGACCTATTAGCATATTGCTAACATCAATATTAATATTTTTAGGTATATTATTGACATCACATAAAAGATTCATAGTTCTTTTGATGATATTAAAGAACCCTCCCCTTTTAACTCCTAAAGCTCTTTCTTTACCTTCGTAAACTACTGGAACTTCCATTGTTTGGGTTTTTTCTTCTAAATGGACAAAATCAACATGCCTAACTATGTCAGTAATCGGATGCAATTCTACAGCTTTTGGTAATACTTTATGGGTTTTGTTCCCCACTTTAATTTGAACAATGGATGATATAAAACCAGGCTTTCTATAGTGCTTAGTTATTTCTTTTTCTTCAATAGAAACAGCAAGTGGCTGTTTATTTGCTCCATAAACCACAGCAGGAACCATACCTCTTCTGCGTAGGTCTCTTGCAGCTCCTGTCCCAAATTTCTCCCGCATTTCCGCTGCAAGTTCTAATAGTTCACTCATCTTTTTCTCCCAAGAGATTTTAATAATATTAGGTAATGATAGTACTAAATGCTAAAAAATTCAAGTATTAATTTGACAAGTTGTTTGTCAATTGGTTACTATAGACGTTCATAGTAAAGTTATATAGGGAGTATTTGCATGTCAAAAGATCAAAATCAAGATCAAGGTCAACAAGAAATAGAAGCTGTATTATTAAAAGAAACCGATGCATTAACAAAGATGCAGAATGTTATAGGTGGACTCCTAGAGGCTAATAAACAACTGGAGGACAGTATACAGTTAAAACAAGAAGTGGAAAAGCTAAAAAAAGAAGCACCATCTTTACCTTGGTTTAAAAGACTTGTGCAAATTATTCCACAGATAAAATATCTTTTTATAAAAAATGATGAGCAGATCTCTGCAGAGAAAAGAGAAATTAACAGAGAGATACTTACAGATGTTGACGATACATTAAAAAAAATAGGAAAAAAATCTTCATCGTTACAAGTAATCATCGATAAAGAATTACAGAAAGGGTTGGATAAGATTTTGCAAAAAGAGTTATCGGATAAACAAAAAGAAACAGCAGCAGAATTACAAGAACAGTTGAACAACTTAGCTGTATCCCAAGAAAATTTTAGGGAAATTGTACCAAAAATTTATAATGCTAATGAAGCTGTAGCATTAATGCACGAAAGAACACAACTAACCCAAATACAAAAAGACATCACCAAACTGGTAAATGCTAATGATAAAGTGCAAGAGCTGATTGCTATAAAACAACAATTAGCAAAATTGCAACAAGAATTACCATCAACTTGGTTAGATGGTCTTAAACAAATTGTAACAAAAATCAAGCATATTTTTGTAAGTACTCCGGAAAAAATTCTAGAAAAAACCGTAACCAAAAACAATGAAACGTTACGTCATATTGATAATGCTTTAAAATTCACTGGTAAGAACATAGAGAGTTCAAAACTAGCTAGAAAAGATAAGTTGCATAAAGAATTAGAGAAGTTGACAGAAAGAAAGTTATCAAACGAGCAGTCCGATGCAGTGAAAGTTTTAAGTAGTAAAATTGATTTAGCTTTTTCCAGAACAGTTTCTATTTCAGAACCATTACTAACTACGATTGGTCAAGAGCAGACTCAGTCGCAAACCTTGCACTCATCAATGCCTAATCTACAGACGGTGCCACTACGTCAAGCCCCGCCACCACCTCCTTTAGCTAACGCTTCATTACCAAACCAAGCTGTTCAGCAACAAAACACAATACCACCAGCACCACCTCTACCTCAGGGTATAGGTTCTCAGCAAGCAGCCGGCTCTATACCACGACCAACACGTCCAGCTCCACCGCCACCTTCTACACATACTACTTCGTTGCCGGATATAAATGCTCCACAACCAGAAGAACATGCTAGACGAGCATCTATGCCATCGTCAACAAAACGGCATGCTCCACCTCCACCTGTACGTACTACGTCGTTGCAGAATCTAGCTGACCCACAACCAAATATTGCAGCGGAAACACCTCCAGCACCACCGCCGCCACCACTACATGTACCAGGCTTACAACAAGGTGCCCATCAAGAACCCCAAATAATACCACCGCCACCACCATTGCCACCGACAGCAGCCCAACCAGCTCCGCCGCCTCTACCAGGAGGGTTTGATCAACCGATACCACCACCTCCTCCACCACCGCCACCACCTGGTCAAACTAACAACCCGGCAGCAGCAAACCCAATAGAAAGGCAGGAGAATGCTCATGGACAGCTATTAGATGAAATTGCAACAGGGATTACTCTAAAAAAAGTAGAAATCGTGGATAAAAAACCCTCTCAAGATGATATGTTCGCTGCAATTAAAGCTGGCAAGGATGGTGGCTTCAAACTAAAGACAAAAGAAGAAAGAGATGCAATAGAAAAAGAAAGAATAGAAAGAGAAGGAGTAGAAGGTGATAAGGGTGGAACTAAAGCAGGAGAGGAACCTTCTATTGTTACAGCTCTGAGAGACGCAATACTTACTAGAGGAAAGGCAATACACGATGATGACGATGATGAACAACCACATGCTGACCTTGTGGAGTTTATTAATAATAAAGATATCGATCAATCTGCTCTTATTAATAAACTTGGTGCTAAGGGTGACAAAGATATTAATAGCAAAGAAAAGCTAATTGAATTTATTGGGAAAGATTTCAGGGAGCAAGATTTTGAGGGATGGGAAGAAGTTGATCAGGAAAAGAAACAAACAAAACTCGTTAAAAAACTAAAGGAACTTAAAGAGAACTATAATAATAAGACTCTTGACTTATCAGCTAAGCCTGTTGTTGAAGCGGTAGCAACAAAGGAAAATCTCCCTAAAGAGCTTCAGGCAGAAGTAAAAGCTATTGCAGCCACTATCCCTAAACCCGAGAATGTTACAGGAGCCAATAAGCTCCCTCCTACACCGCCTCCTCCCCCTAAACGACCTGTAGGACAGGGTAAATAGGCTGACAACCATTAAGACAGTCTAGGATTGGATTGCCTTCAATGGCACTAAAGTGGCTTCTCGCAATGACGGTATGGCGATAATCTAAGCCCCCTGCCTACGCAGGGGTGACAACTACCCTTCTGTCATTGCGAGGAGGTCGCCAGACCGACGAAGCAATCCATTTTAATCGTTTTTTGGATTGCTTCGTCGACCTAAGGTCTCCTCGCAATGACGACTTTTCTACTTTATTTTCTTAAACTAAGTCAATTCAGGGGAATTGGGTAGCAGGAACGATGGAGCGACGCCTATAAGTAATAGGCGAGTAACGACATCACCAACTTCTCATCAATTGACTATATCTATAGCAACTAATTCATTGAACTTATACTAAAGAAATTTTAGAAAAAATTATTTTCTTTTGTCTTGATTTCTTGCCCACTATACTTTAAATTATCTCTAACTAAATGGGTTTTTAATATATGATCAATCATCATTCTGTAGAATCTTCTAATAATAGTGTAACTAAGAAATCTTATAATCTGTATTTTGCAGGTCCATTATTTACTAATAAGGATCTTATAGGTAATTTATATTTAGCTTCTGCCATAGAGGAGGCATCTAGTGGTAAGTATAAATTTATACTACCTCAAAATTTAGAGCAAAGGGATACCCATGCTAAACACATAAAAAATAATGATTTAAAAGCTATAAAAGAAGCTGATGGAGGCATATTTAGTTTTGACGGTACAGACCCAGATTCTGGTACAATAGTAGAATTTATTCAAAGTAAATTTTTAGATAAACCTGCAGTATTATATAGAAGTGATATTAGATTGGGGGGAGATCAGAAAAGAACTCAGGGTAATCCTTGGAATCTGATGATGTCAAATTATCCGCGTGCTAAAGTTGTTATAATTGAAGATATAGTGATAAAATATCAAGACTTCCATAAGGAGCATTCAGGTGATGTACACAGTATATCAAAAGCATTATCTCTTCTTATAGCTCAGCCTATTATTAAGGCATTAGATGAAGTATTTGCTACACTGCCGTTAGTGTTGCCTGATAACTTAGATAAGAAAATGCTAGATAAGCACTTTCATATACTTAATGATTTAGATACACACTAGGAGCCTGTTGGAGAATAGAGAATTTACCATAAATACGGTCAATTTTTATTCTCCAACAACCTCCTATAGTCAATTCAGGAGGATTGGGTAGCAGGAGCGATGGAGCGACAACGTCACCAACTTCTCATCAATTGACTATACTATACAACCCCGTCATTGCGAGGAGGTCGCCAGACCGACGAAGCAATCCATTTTAATCGTTTTTTGGATTGCTTCGTCGACCAAGGTCTCCTCGCAATGACGACTTTTCTACTTTATTTTCTAAACTAACGCCTATGCACAATGACGTTGACCACATACGACTTTTAAACTCCCCAGTCTAAAACCGCTTCCTCTTCTAACTAACTATATAGAAAATACCTGAATAAAAAATAATAAAAATATTTTTCATAAAATACTTAGTGCATATCATAATTAGTATATACTATAGTCAATTGATGAGAATTTGGTGCTAGGAGCGGTGGAGCGACGACGTCACCATCAATTGACTAATGGATAAAACAATTAAATTAAGTAAATATGACAAAAAAATATAATATCGCAGTGGTTGGGGCAACAGGTAATGTTGGGCGAGAAACTCTAGAAATTTTATTTGAGAGAAGTTTGCCAATTAATAATATCTATGCTATAGCATCGAGTGAATCTAATGGTAAAGAAGTTAGTTTTGGAGATGGTACTATAAAAATAGCTGATATAGATAGTGTAGATTTTAGTAAAATTGATATTGCTTTTTTTTCAGCCGGATCAGAAATATCAAAGAAATATATACCCATGGTTACCAAGCAAGGCTGCGTAGTTATCGATAAATCATCATTTTTCAGACTTGATCCTGATGTTCCTTTGATAGTTCCAGAAGCTAATCTGGCTAGCCTAAAAGATTATACTATTAAAAATATTATAGCTAATCCTAATTGCTGTACTGTTCCCATAGCTACCGCGTTAAAGCCTTTGGATAATGCCGTAAAGATTAAGAGACTGGTTATATCAACCTATCAGTCAGCTTCCGGAGCAGGCAAAAAAGGAATGGAAGAACTGTATGAACAAACCAAGGCAAAATATGTTTTTAAGGACATTGAACCTAAAGTTTTTCCACATCAAATAGCTTTTAATTTATTCCCGCATATAGGTAGCTTTAATAAAGATGGTTCTACTAGTGAAGAATCTAAGATCGCCCTGGAATTAGAAAAAATTATAGGAACACATGCTAAAGCTAGTGTAACTTGTGTTAGAGTACCGGTGTTTGTTGGTCATGCTATTTCAGTTAATGTTGAATTTAGTGGGGCAATAAATGCGGAAGAAGTAAAAGAGATTCTTAAAGAATCAGACTCTATTGAGGTTAATTGTCATTTAGAGCCAATACAATATGTCACTCCCAAAGATGTAGTAGGTACGGATATGGTCTATGTCTCACGAATTAGACAAGATCATAGTCAAAAAAACACCATTAATTTATGGATTACAGCTGATAATTTACGTAAAGGAGCAGCTTTAAATGCTGTGCATATTGCTGAAGAGCTAATCAAGTATATTTGACAAATAATCAGAATAAATTGTGGATAACTTTGTGGGTAAATAAAAAATACTTATTTTGGGTAACTATGCTAAGGTCAGTTTTATATGTTATTGATAGCCAAGATATGTTGCCATAATTGCTTAAAGTATAGATTAAAGCTCGTTAACATTTTAATTAAAAATATATAAAAAGTCAATATAAATTTCTAACTTTTACTTAGTGCATAACTTTTTTGGTGTATAATTAAATTAATTAATCAATAATAAAATAATGAGACAAATACAAATAATTTCCGTTGGTAAACTTAATAATTATTATCAGCCAATTGCCAGAGATTATCAAAAATTGATAAAATATAATATAAAATCCACAGAAATTTGTTATTCAAAAAAATTACCAGCTGAACAAATCAAACAATTTGAAGGTAAATTAATTAATGAATTTTTAGAAGAAAAATCCTGTAAAATAGTACTAAACATTATTGGTAATGATTATAATAGTCATGAATTTACAAAATTAATAACAAATAATTTGCAATCAGGTAAAAATATACAATTTATTATTGGTGGTGCATTCGGTTTAGATAAATCGATTCTTGAACAAGCAAATATCCATCTTAGCCTTTCAAAAATGACTATGCCCCATCAAATGGCAAAAATAATATTATTAGAACAAATATATCGGACTCAGACCATAATAGAAAACCATCCATATCATAAATAGGTATATTACTCTATGAAATTTAACAATTATCTTTTACATATTAGGCTCCTAACAATTCATACAATCTTCCTACCAGTTATTTTTATGTCCTTATCAGCATTTGCTAATTCAGAGTTCAACAAGAATAATGCAGAATTTATTAATTTATTGAAAGATACAAAAATTACTGTTGTTGCTCCTGCTTCAGGAGTCAGCAATGAAATATTATCTAATTTGAGAAATATTACTTCGTTAAAACTAAATATTCTAAATGATTGCTTTAAAGGAAAAAGCCTATTCCATTCTTCCGATGATCAAACAAGATTATTATGTTTGGAAAAGGCCTTAACTGATCAATCAAATAACGTAATATGGGCTCTTCGTGGGGGATATGGTTCAGCTAAATTAATTCCTGACTTACAACGCTTAAAGAAACCGATAAAGGAAAAGTTTTTTATAGGATTTAGTGATATGACAGCTTTACATATTTTCTTTTCGCAAGAATGGGGGTGGAAAACAATTCATGGTAATGGTATCGCTGAAATACTTAAGCCAACTAAAGATCGTCAAAATTTTATAAAAATAGCAAAAATAATTTCTGGTAAAGAAACTCAAGCTAAAATTAAAGGATTATCAGCACTTAACCTTGCGGCAAAATCCAGTAAAATCGTTACAGGTAATCTTACGGGCGGTAATCTAAGCATTGTACAAACATCTATAGGTACATCATGGCAAATAAAAACGGCAAATAAGATACTTTTCTTGGAAGATGTTGATACAAAGCCATACCAACTAGATCGTATCTTATATCATTTAAAACAAGCAGGGCTGTTAGAACGAGTAAACGCTATAATATTTGGAACTTGTGGAAATGATAACGAGACCATGATTAGGACTCTTACTGATTTTGCGGCTACCTTAAAAATCCCAATATTTAAGACCAATAGATTCGGTCATGAACGAGTTAATAATCCAATTATCTACAACACTGATACAAAAATTATTGTTACTGATGATAATCAGTTTGAATTAATAATGCAATGCTATTAAATAACCCCCCTCTCTCTTGTCACCCCTGCTTACGCAGGGGTCTCAGATCATAGCACCCTACAATTTTTATTCTATAAGTATTAAACAGCATAAAAACGTCATTGCGAGAAGGCGTGAGCCTACGAAGCAATCCATATAGTCTTGATGTATCTATACTAATTCTCATGGATTGCTTCGTCGCTACTAAAGTAGCTCCTCGCAATGACGTTTTTACCCTGTCATTCCCGCGTAGGCGGGAATCTAGACCCCTGCTTACGCAGGGGTGACACAACAATGGATTGCTGCGTCACCGCTTTTAGCGGCTCCTCGCAATGACGCTTAGCAGTCAGCTTTCTTACTCATCATAAGGAAATAAATAAAAAATTGTAGGGTGCTATGCTCAGATTCCCACCGTTGCTAAGAATGACACAAGACTTTCACAGAAATGACAAAAAAGTTAGATGTCATAAAGGATGAACAGCTGGATTAGCTATAATCATTTTCATATTTAGACATTTTAGCAGCTAAACGATATTGATTGATCCCATCAACATGCGATTTCACTTCACTTTTAATAAGCTCTTTTCTTTCTTCTATTTTCTTCAGTACTGCTTTACTATATTCTAAAGATTGACTATCACCATTACTTTCGGCTTTCTCACGCATAATATCATAATGTTCTTGTCTACGTATATATCTATCCTCATCAATCATTCTTTGCTCAATCTTATGGGCATTGTCAATCATTTCACGAGTTTGAGTATCTGTTGCTTTTTCTCGCATAAATCTTTCTCCCATTAATACTGGACTTTCTCCATCATTTTCACCTTGAGCAAGAGCATTATATACCTGAAAGGAAAGATCTTTGTTGGTTAATTGTTCATAATAATCAATATCTGTTGTTCTACCCTGTAATTCAAGTTTAGCTAGATATTCAGGAGATGCGATATCTTCCTGAACAGCTATAGTTTCTTTATTGATTTTTGTCTTAAGTTTTTGATGTTCCAAAGCTCGTTGATCATCCTTAAGTGATTCATTATGGGTTCTAAGTCTTGGATCATTATAGTTAAAATCTTCCCACTCAGCCCCAGTCAAGTTACCCTCAAAAGCATCACGTAAATCCTTACCAACAACAGCCGTCAGAGCTTCCCGCTTTAACCCTTCATAACCAGCATATATTTTCTCCCCTATATTCCTACGTTTTCTATCCCGTAACGCTCTCTTTTCCTCAACACGCTTGTTCATATCTTGCCAACTTCTGAGAGGAGCTATATTTTTACCAAATAATCCTACTCCTCTTTTTGACATTTCTTGATGCGAATTCATATAAGCTTGCTGGAAATCTTTGGTAAACTTTGCATCACTGGCTAATTCTCGTAAACTCTTACCATCTTTAGTTTTCATTGACTCATTAAGTTGTTTCTTTTGATCTTCATTAAGAGAATCATATTTTTTACCTTCACCAAATTTAAGAGCTGCTAAATGATCTCGAAGTGCTGAATAACTATTGCCAGTAAATTCTTTAACTGGTTCATCAGGTTTAATGGTTTTCATAACCTCGTTAATAGCTCTGTGATAATCACTTTCAGCTTTAACATTAACGTCTTTATAATCTATACCGTAATTTCTTTTTACTTCACTTAAAACACTCGAATTTACTGATTTGGGGTCAAGTGCCTCTCGTGCTACACCCTTCATCATTTTTTTCTCATACCATATAGCAACAGGCATTGTTATCATTTCCACTCCTTGATCCGCCCTTTTCTTGACAGCCCCAAAAGCATAATTTGCAGGTCTCTCTATTTGTTGCTGAATAGGGGCAAAAGCAGCTTGTCCAACCGCTTGTAAATTTGTTAGATTACCCGATGTGCTAGATAAGAATTTAGCACTTGAAACAGCTATATCATTAAATTTACTTAGTAAATAAACACATACAAAAATTAACAATAATCCATCCAGCTGAACAAATTTACCATTAAAAAAGTTGTTAATTCTTGCTAAATCTTTGACTGGATCTAAAAATGGTAACTCAATATATCTATTCTCCTGACATTCATAAGCTGAACATAGTCTACCCTCCGGCGAACGACCTTCTGGTGAATTATCCCTTACACGATGATCAACAGGTACTAATATATCAGCTCTTGCTTTACTAAATTGGTTACCTTTCATTGGAGATGGAAACCACCAATAAAATATCGAGTCTCCAAGACTAGTATCTAGGTCTTCATTAATACTACCAAATAGTTCATTTATCGGACCTAAATTTGGGAAGTCATACTTACATACACCAAAACCAAGTGAAGAATATATTTCTGTTCTGATAATCATTGAAATAAATGCTAAACCAGTAAATAATATAATCGGTTGTATAGCATATGATATTAGCTGCCTTAACCAGTTCTCAAACAATGAACGGGTAATACCAAATAACATAAAGCAGATGAATATTGGTGCCATTATGATAATCATCCCAATAATTATCAATGCCGTAAGATATATAACAGTAGCCTTAAATACCATCATGAAGATATAATAAAGAGCTATCAGGAATAGAATTATATATATAAACCCTAATGGATCAACGAACAGTAATGAAAATAATTTTGCCATAGTTTGTGGAGCAATCATCAAGCCTATTATACTCCAAGAACCTGGTCCGGTCGCAGCAGTTTGTTTAATTATTTGTAATATTTGCTCTACCCCTTCTACAAAAAACACAAACAAATAATCATGGAAAAATTGCCAACTAATAGTAGAACTAAGTAAAGTAGATACTATACTAATTTTTACTATTCTAATTATTAGCTCAGTATGGGTGAGATTAACATTGCCAATCAGAAAAGAAAAGCCTGTAAATATAACATACAAAGTTAACAAAGCCGAAACAGATAAACGATATCCTGGTTTTTTAATAATATTCTCGTAAATTTTCCTAACTAACCCATGTTCCTCTCCTTTACCAAATAACTCAACTTTTATTAAATTTACTAAAAAGTCAATAGGATCTGGTCTAGTATCATTAACCCCAGATTTAATAACTACACGATACTGACCATTATTATCATCGTAAAACTTATCTAAAATCTTGAAATATAATGGAGATTTATCGTATTGCTTTTTTTTACCTTGATCTTCATCATATTTATAACTTATCCCTCCAGCTTTTACTAATTCACCTCTTTTATTAAGATCATAAAATGTATGACCAACCATAGGCTCACCAAGATGGGCGGTAATTCCTTTTGGTGTACGTTGGGTATCCAATGAAAGATTAGGATTTGTATTACTTTCAGCAATCAATAAATATAGCCCCACTCCATTTTTAAATAAGCATGGTGCATTACTAACTTTAGCATCTTTACTATTAGTACACATCTTACCATCTCTAAATTGGCATTCTTGTAATCTTTTACAAAATTCAGATAAAGTATTGGTATTATTTTCTTGACCATACCATGCACACCAAGCTGATAACTCTGAAGGGCTATTTTTATCTCCTTTAGCAAAATCCCAAGTTTTTACCAAGATAGTCAGTGGTTGACCATTTACATTATATCCAGTATCAACCCAAGGAGCAGATTGATTATCTTGTTGTTGCCCACTTAACTCTTCTTTTTTATATCTTGAAGAAATTACAAATTTTATAAAGCCAAAATCATCTGCATCAATGCACCTATCCCCAGTACACCCTGAAAGACAAAATATAGAAATTAACAAAATAGTACAAATATTCTTCATTTATAAAACCTAGGCTTAAATAGTAATTATTCCTGTTTAGTAGGTGGTGTGCCACCTGCTCCACCACCATCTGAATCATGTCTTGAGGCAAATATTTTGCCTGTATATTCTTTTTTATTTTCAGAGTCCTCTCTACCCTTTGCTCTATAATTTTGATCGATTACCTTGTCTTTAAATATTCTCGCTGGGGCAAGAGCTACATCCTTAATAGGTTTTGCTACAGTTCCCATATCCTGCATAATAGATTTTGTAGGATTATCAGGCTCTTGGAAATTCCCCTCCCGCCTTGCAGGTTGTACATTAGTCAATAGGACAACCACTTTAGTAACATAATCCACAAGCCCATGAGCCATTAGGCAATAAGCATAGAATAACAAACAACTGGTAAATATTACCAAAAATGTACCTGTAGAATTTAATAAAGTGTCTAAATCATTAATTTCTGCAACTGATGGACTAAAAAAAGGTATCCCAGGTAAAAATGGCAAACTAAAAGAAAAATTAATTGGTATATCTATATGTGTTAAATCTAAACCTATAGCTATTGGTAAGAATCCTGGATTCCAACATGCTCTAACTACAATTTTTAAAAGTTGATCCGACATCACTTGATCTATTAATAAAAAGAATATTAATAATATGCTTGGTTGCATCATATAACTAAATAAAGTAGATAGCCAGTTATCAAAGATACTTTTCGTTTTTTCAAATAGTACCAAGATTATAAAGAATGGTGCTAAAGATATCATCACTGACAAACCAATATATGCTATAACGTAACCTATGATAACTTCCAAAATAGCTCTAAAATAGAGTGTAAGAGAATAAATAGTTATGATAGCAACAACAATAAGACCATTATGGATTTGTAATAGCTGTATGAACAATAATAACCAAAATCTACCATTGGTATATTTGTCAAATATTGGATCAATAAAACCAAAAATATTAGACTTAGAACTAGTGAGTCCTGATACATTGCTCATTATATAGTCAGTACCCTCAATAAAGGCACTAAATAAATAATCATTAAAAAAGCTCCAACTATTTTCTCCTAGTAGCACTGCTACCAAAGCTATTTTTATAAACCTAGTTAATAAATCTTTAGCCGTTATCTGGGTAGCACCTGCTAAAAAGGTTAACGCATATATCATTACATAGAGAACTAATGCTGATTTGATGATTCGTCGTAACGTTACGTTTTTAGTTAGTTTAGTATAGAAATGCCAAGTACAATTATGAAAACTATCAGTAATAGGTTTAACGGCTCCTTTATATACAATATCTGAGAACCAAGTACTTCCAGTGTAATTAGCATAATTTACACTAATTTCTCCCATCACCTCTTTATTAGGATTCTTGACTCTAATCCATAAATAGCCATCTTTTTCAGCATCAATTGAAAAATCTTGGGCAATTTGTGTTCCAACGGTCGATTTTTCATCTGGCGTTCCACCATCTTCCATTATAGCATATTCAACTTCTATGTTTTTTTGTTGAGTATTACTAATAGCCTTATCACCATTACCTACTTCTACAATCATAATGTAGCGTCCAAAATGTAAGAATTTAGCACTCAAATCTACAGTAGAACCATTAATATAAGAACTAAGCTCACCAAAACTAGAAAAGCTAGTCCAATCACTAATTAGAGGCTTATCCAGAGCAGTAAACATACCTTGAATTGACCAATTAGTTGAAAAATCCAAATTACCGGCAACGCTAGACTTGTAATATAAGAAATTCTTTTTTAAAGATTCAGAATATACAAAACTTTCTGCTTCTCCCTTTATGACATTCCCACCTAGCGATATCTTCATTCCTCTTCCTTGATCATAGAAGCATACTGGATCATTATCATTAACAGAATTAGGACAATTTGTAACAGGTAAGTTATTCATACGGTCTATAGATGATTGAGTTAATGGCTTACCAACTAATATTAGCTTATCTAATATCTTATACTTGGTATTTGTCCCAGTACCACTACACTCTATGCTCTTTCTTGAGGGATCAATAGAATCACACAATCTTTCTGCAGTTGAATATAGTATTTTATTATCAAGGTTACTATTAGTGTAAAGTGACGCTATTCCCAGCGTATTACTCTCAAGTTCTGTTTTTAATATATCTTTGTCAGTAGCTGCACTAAAAAACTCTCCCGCTGCTGCAAGAGTTATGTTTATTACATCACCTTGTTCTATATGAATTTTTTGTCTGTTTTTAGCAAAATTAAAATAGTCTACATAATTTTGTATTTTATTAAATGCTAAAGTTGCATAATCTTTCGTTTGGTCAGTTGACTTAAATCCTGGAAAATCACTAGCTTCATACTTATTAGTTAAATAATTAAAAGTTTTAATAAATATTTGAGGTTTATTGAACCTTGGATCTATACGGTAAATCACCAAATATTTTCTTGGATTACTTACAGCTCCCCTAGTACTCCATTCAAACTTAATTGCTCTATCTTTTTTAACGTAGTTACCGGTAGAATTCCATGTATTGGGTTTTGCCAGGTCTAAAGAAATTCTGCCTTCTTGCATACCATTAAATTTTGGTACTTCTAGACATGTCGCAAATAAAGCACCAAGCCCACTTAAAGTTGAATTCATCCAATCATATTTACTATCATCGGCTTTGGCAGAATGAAAGGCTAAGAGAACTAGTAAGGCAATAAATATTTGCCCCTTAAATAGTAGACTTCCTGCATAAGTCAATCTAGTTGGTGATTTTGTCGTCAAAACTCGCCTCCGCTCCGAACAATCGTCTATGTACGCGAGGGTAGCAGGCTTCGTTTTTCCTAAAAATCCCTCAACTATCTTTGACTTATGCAGGAAGTCTAGTAAATCTACCAACAAAATTAAATACCTAAAATTTCTCATCCTATTCACTTATTTTCAATTATTATTTCGGACTCGTATTAGAAGCACTTTCACCACCACCTTCACTATTATTTGAACTTTCAGCCTTATTGTTACCATCACTATCCTTGGTATCAATTTTTGATCTAGCTTTATTACCCTTATCAAGGGCTTTATTCCTATCTTTTAATCTTTTACTAGCATCTTGCTTGATTGCGTCTCTTCCTTGTTTGTCTAAACCAACTTTTTTCAAAGCTCCTTGCTCCATTGCCGATGACATATTTTGCCCCATAGAGGTAGCAGAAGGTCCAGCAGTACTAGTCAATTTTGCCACCATTTGCCCAGAAAATTCAACATAACCATACATTCCATAGGAAATAATAATCAAGGCAATATAATGTTGCATATTCAAGCCCATCATCCCAGAACGAGGATCCATCCCCCAAGGTGCAAACCAATTGATACACAAAATCTCTAAATTAGAGAAAATTGCAGGAAGACCCGGAATGGCAGGGAATGGAATTTTTATTGGTAAAGCACATTTCCAACACACACTATAACCAGTTGTAAAATCCAAGTAAATTGTAAACAACTGAGTAAGTATAATAATTCCTGCCATTAAGATTACTGGTTCTATCATATATCTAAAAGTAAATCGCACCCAATTATCAAATAAATATCTAGTAAAATCAAATAGCATAAATGTAAGAAATAGTGGAGCTATGCCGATTAATAAAGCTGTTGCCATAAATGCCATAATATAAACTGCTACCGCCCGAAGAACGGTAATGATTACTATAATTACACTAATAAATAGTATAACAAAATAAATCAGTCCACTAAGGCCCATTGATAATAAAGATAGCACTTGACCAGCAAAAGTTTTACTAAATAATATTTTACTCATTAATGCATCTAAGAACATAAAAGGATTTGATATCTTATCCGTAGATGAAAACATACTATAACCACTCATATTAGAGATGATCCCATCTGAAAAATTAGTGATAAAATCAAATATATATTCATTAAAAAATCTAAAAGTACTCTCATTCATTAATCCACTAACTATGGCAATTTTTGCTATCCTAATTACCAAATCCTGTTGATTGATTTTAACCATACCTAGTAAAAACATTGCCCCATATAACATAACGTAAAGAATTAACACTGCTTTTATATAGTTAAAAAAGTTACTACAATTAGTAGTTCCACCACCATAGCAAGTCATGTTCTTAAAAATTGTTACCGCAGCATCCTTGATTTTTCCTTTTAACAACTCAAATAAAGGATTTAGAACATTAAAAGTAAAGCTACCCACCTTTTGTGATGTACGAAATTCTACTTTGTACCTACCATAACTTTCTTTATAATCCTCTTTTGCATTGTAAATTCTCATCCATAAATATCCAGTATCATTCGCCGTAATTTTTGCATTACCATCGGCATCTTTCACTTGAATATTAGTAGTGCTATAAATTGTACTAGTTTTATTAGGATTTTCACCATATGGCATTATTAAATACTGTACTCCACCACGATTCTCTATAACATCATCAAAACTATTACCATTACTTCTTCGACATTTAGTTTGCTTAATATTTAACACATAACCACCAGTATTTTGGCTATAGTCAGAATATTTTGACCAAAAACGATATTGTAAATAGCTTTTTGCTGTAGCGGTTATAATATCGTTAAAAATAATTTGATATTTACTATTAACCACCTTACTATCATTTCCTGAATCATTCTCCTTGTCTTTATCATTTATTTTAGCAAATGCATAGCCTGTTCCTGGAGATTTAGATGGAGTCCCACTATTATCGATTCTGTATAATAGACCTGTTGGAGCGGCATACCAAAAATGTCTTTTTTTCTGATAATCTCCTTCTATATACTCTTTATCTTTAATACTATGATCAACATCTGGACATGTAGAAGATGGAATATTTAAATTATGAGAACATTCCGGATGAAAATCCGTAAATAATTTTCCAACATTATTAGACCAAGGAGATGTAAAAAAATCATCATCTCGATAAGGTTCTGGTGCTTCCTTCATATCATTAACCCAAGCCCCGTTTTTAGGGCAGCTATAGGTTGCACAACAACCAAACGCTACAGTACAAAAATCACCAATTAGTTCCATACAACCAAAAAAACAAGCGGAAGGACAGTATCTTGTACTGGGTCCATTATATAAACCATCAACCCATTTACAACCACTAACATACTCTCCATAATATATTGAATATCTACCACATAATGGACTGTATTTTCTCTTGCCTTCTGAGCAATCTGCTGTTTCTATAAAATTTTTAGATTCACCATCTTGCTTAACAAACTTAAAGATATTTTTTACACTAACATTAACCATATTTGGCAATTTCTTTTGATCCGGCAAAATTGATATTACAACCTCATCATTAACAAATAATTCAGCTATATTTCGCCATTCATCAGTTTTAGCATCAAAAATTAAAGATAACGGTTCCACATTAATTTCTTCAACCCTAGGAATGGCAATTCTGTTACCATTACTATCCAAATCTGAAAGTTGTTGGATATTATTTGGGGGAATATAAGCCCTGCAGAGACTTATATTGCCTTTTATTGAAAACTGAATCTCCTTCCCATTTGTAACAGCTAGGTTAGTATTTAACCATTCTCCGTAATGGTTAGGATCATACTTAGTATTGAGCGAACCATCTGGGTTTGTTTCAGTAATAACAGTATAGTTTCCTGTTGCGTTAAGCATTACCGTATTAGTAATATAATCGGTATTACCACCCTGTGTGTCATCATATCTCATAAGACAACCATTAGTAATTTTTACTGATCCTATCATCGCAAGCACTACCATAACAAGGCTAACCAATAAAGCAATTAGACCTAGTAACATTATAAGTTTTGATAAATTTCCTTTCATATTATAATATCCAAGTTATAGCTAACCCCATTAGTATTTATCCATAACAAATTGACGTAATTACAAGAAGGTGTGAAGTCCAAACAAAGTAATCTACCTTGTGGCGTCATTGCGAGCGAGCGTATGTGAGCGTGGCAATCCATGAAGTTTGTATGGATTGCTTCGTCGATCTTACGACCTCCTCGCAATGACGTTGGGGTAGAAGTGCTTCCGTCATTGCGAGGCCACGTAGTGGTCGTGGCAATCCATTGTTCATTGGATGCCATATATGACGTTAGGGGTTTTTGTACTCCTCGCAATGACGACATCATAATGTTATTATGGTTAATTCTAGCCATTACCCAGCACCACCAGGACTCATACCACCACCTGCACCCATATCGCTACCACCGCCACCCATACCACCACTACTAGAATCTTTTGCTTCTTCCCCTCCTTTCCTTGGTTTTTCTACGGGATCTTTTTCGGGTACTTTTCCGCTTGATTTTTCTGAAGCATCGGCAATAAAGTCTATCCCTTTCTTAACCATGTCAACTATCTTAGTAGGACTGGCTGTTACAGAATCCATGATCGGTCCTCCATTAAGCTCAGCTGCAAACTGACTAATTGATTTTGAGAAATAATAAAAAATAATTGAGAAAACTAATACATATAGTAAATCTATCATCAATGAGAAGATATCCGTCACAATTGATTTAATTGGGAAAAAACTTAAAAGATGCTTTTCCCAACCTACTCCTGAATAATATTGTAATAATTTATACCCAGCACTATTTCTACAATCTTCAGGCTTATCTATTGGCAATCTAAGCTCAAAAGTACTAAACTGAACCTCATTATGTACATAGTCATGCCTCATAAACTGACAATTCTTGTATATTGCCGAATCGTACATAGTAAGCAGCAAGGCAATAAAACCAGCTATTACCGCAGGCTGCAATGCACAAGATATACAAATTTTTAGCCATGCGTCAAAATATGCTTTGGTTCTGGTAAATAAAGCCATAGGAATAAATATAGGAGAAATATAGGTCATGACATATATGGTAACTAAACATACTAGGTAATGGGTTAAAAAATATAAAATTATTGAGATAAATATTACAGAAAATATTAACCCAGATACTACTATTATGATATTACCAGCTAATAAAAAGCCAAATAATACAGTAAAAAATCTGAATGCCCCTACCTTACCCAAATCATCCGGAGCTTCACTACCAGGTTTTTTAAAATCTTCCTTATTCAAAGCAGTACCTTTAGTATCGCCCGACACAGTATTAGGAACGTTATTTAAAATAGCTTCTGTATTATAGATTAACCCCATACCCAAATAATAAGCTATCCGACAATCAACAGCATCCCAAAGGGCATAAAAACTATAACCATTTTTATATTCCTTAGCATCAAATTCACATAACCCTCTAGAACCACCAGAATTAAAAACTATTTGGGCAAATTGTGGAGTAAGTTCAGTAAGTAACGGTAAACCATACTGCAACATCCCATTGTCAGTAGTTTCTTTACCACCCTTAAAATAAGCTGGTCCAATACCTGTAGCAAAATAAGTCACCATTATTAGTTTCATAACAAAAGTTGCTATTTTATCTAAATTACCATATTCCTTGCTTAGAATCATATTAACAGCAAAAAACATAATATATAATATTAACGCTGCCCTAATAGATACTTTCAAAGATTCTTGAAAGGTCGAGAATGGATTAAGGGCAACCAAACTAACTTTATCATTTTTTGGGTTACAGTTACTATAACGGAAAAAAACTTTATCCAGAGTTTCCTTCATGCAATCTACAGCTAACCCAGAAAAATTAAATAACGACTGACTTCTGGTAGTACCCATATAACAAGTTTTGCCTATATTCCGACATTGTTCATCTGGCGGCAATGGCGGAGCTGGTGTGGTAGTATTCTTACAAGCCAATGGAAATGGTCCTTTTGAAGTAGACATGACCAGGCACAATAAGCGTCTATCAACAATTTTTACTGTCAGAATAATATCCTTCAACAAACTGTTTCCACCTAAATCAGGATTATCAGCACTTAACTCACCGAGAGTCTTAGAGTCATTTAAGTTAAGAGTAATAACTGTACATTCTTTAGGACTCCCTTTTTTATTTTTTAGACAAAATTTAAATCTTGCATCACTTGGATCGCAAGCATCAGGAGCAAGAGGGTTGGTCATATCAATACTATACATAATATGACCGTAAGCAGTACTTTTCTTTAAATAATCATCGGTTCCAAATGAGACTGATGGACACAGCTCTCCATAACCAGCAAAAACCTCAACTGCAAAAAATATTAAGCAAAATTGTATAAAAATTTGTATGGCTTTACTCACTTTACACATGGCATTTAAAAGACATAGGAAAAATAGTCTGACGTCATTGCGAGGAATGCGGGAGCCGCAAGACGAAGCAATCCATTTTTGGTTAGTTTTATGGATTGCTTCGTCGGTTACACCTCCTCGCAATGACGTCTTGGTAAGAGTACTGGTCATTGCGAGACCACGTAGTGGTCGTGGCAATCTATTTTTGATCACTTTTTGGATTGCTTCTTGGCTCGCACCTCCTCGCAATGACGTCTTGTACTTTTTTGCAATTTTTAAATTGCTACTAGGTTTATGCGTAAGGTGAGTGGCTTTATGAATTTTCATCAGAGCCATCTTTTTTTACTTTTACATTAGCACTATCAGCTATAACTTGTCTAGCTGCTCTATTTTTAATAGATTTTGCTTTGAAATCTTTAAATGCTTGTTCCTCTAATTTAGCATTTCTATCTTTTATTTCACGATTTCTTATTTCTTGTTTAACGTAACCAGTATCTCCAAGTTTTAAAGTGTGATCCTCCATTTCTCTCGAAGTTTTAGAAAGTACTCCAGAAGCACCAGAAGCATTTTGCTCTTTTGCCAATGCTGATGCAGCAGGAGTTGCCTTTTCTAAGGGCTTACCTAATTCCTGTTTATTAGTAGCTAGCGGTGGTGATTTATCAATAGGACTATCTGTTGCTGCTATTGTAGTAGTTGCCGCTAAAACAGGACTTTCACCAACACTCGTCTCTAAATTACTTCTTGCTTCCTGTGAAGCCCCTCCTCCACTTGAAGAACCGCCTTCATTGACAGCAGCTACAGTAGCTTCTGCAATGCGACGAATTGGCAAAGAAGCTCCAGTACCTCCTAAAGATTTCGTTCCACCTCCTGCTGAGCCAGTAGCTCCAGCTGAACCACTGGTACTTACGCTATCTCCTACTGATTCATCACCAGTAGTACTATTACTATCTCCAGCTAATTCACCTTTATCGCCACCTTTACCACCACCAGCCAAATCCTTAGCTCCCCCTCCTCCGGCTGCTTTATCTCCTGCCATGTTTCCAGCTGCTCCAATAGCAGCCATACCAGCTTTAAATATTGCTTGCGGATGAATGGCAACACTACTAAGTGCCACACCCTCGGTCATATCAGCCGCAAATTCTGCTAACTGAGCACTAAGGTGATACATTAAATACAAAGTAAAGCAGGCAGTAATTAACGCTAGCACAATATCTTTAATTTTTTCAAAAATTAATTTTGGTGATACAAAGAACATACCGGGCCCCATAACAACACCCTGCAGAAACTGAAATTTAGATAAATAACTATCTGTACTACCACTTCCTGGCTTTTCTTTAAGCATCTCATTTAGGTTATCTTTAGCAAAATCAACAACTGTTGCAAGTGGATTATTAAGCATATAACCTAGGCTATTCTTACAACTTTTAACTTCGTCTTTAGTATACTTACTCCAATCATTATTAACAAAAAATATTTTCACAGCTCTTTTTCCGTCGCCACCACTTTCTATACTATTGTTTATGGTTTTACTTGTATATTTACAGTGACCATAAAAACCAACATCGTAAACCGAAAACATCATAATCATAAAGGTCACCACCACCATAGGCTGTAACAAAAATGATATTAGCAATTTTACCCACGATTCAAAGTAACCTCGTGTATATTCAAATAAAAACATTGGTACGAAAAGAGGTGCTAAAACACCCAATATTACTATAGATATCATGCACATCACTGTAGCATTCACCATAAATGCTCCAACAGATATCACTAATAAAGGATAAGAAAGTGCTAAAGATACAAGAGTCATGTTGCCTGAAATAATAGCAGGAATCAGTAAATATACATAAGGTGGAGCTGAGAAACTAAAGAAGTCAAAACTCTTGAAATCATGATTTCTATATTGATTTTCTACCATCATCGTTGATAGTATATCTAATCCCAAATAATGACTTACCCGACAATCTAATGCATCCCATAATGGCAGATAAGAAAGACTCTTATCACCATAATCTTCAGGGTTAAATTTACACAAATCTGATGGGGCAGAATTCATAACCCAACCACCAAGCGTATCTATTCCTCCTAATAACAAAGGAAAAGCCCATTGCACCATACCATCTAGTCGATTATAGTCAGAACCACTATTGGGAGTAATATTTATACCTACAGAGAAATAGGTTACAAATAACATTTTTAATACAAAATTAATTATTTCATTTTTAGGTGGAATTTCACTAGAAAGTATGATTTTAAAACCAAAGAAAATTACATATATAGTTAATAAAGCAGTGACAGTTCTGTGCATATTACGCTGAAATTGAAATAATACACTACTCTCCCTTTTACTAGGATTAACCACTTTATTAACATCATCAAATGTACAAACATCTTTACTAATCAGTAATCTTGCGGTCATTTCTTTAATACATTCGATTAATGGAGCAGAGATAACTATGGCTGTCTTAGAATTATTATAAGCCCTTTGGTAACAACTAGAGGATGATAAACCACAATCAACTATCGCCATTGGATCAGTAGCAGTTTTGTTAGAACCATTTTGAGAATTATCACCAAGATTCATAAAAGACGCATATATAGATTCAGGGTGGGGTTCTCTAATATACTTACAACCAACCGGCACCCAATCTGCTAATATAGTAGGAGCAGCTACACACATAGTATCCTTTTGCCTTACTACTTTAAAAACAACTGGCAAAAGCACGTCTAACATTACACCGGTATCACCATCTTTTTGATCCTTATAAATAACATGAAATTCGCCCTTATTATCTTTCCAAGCCTCCATAATATCATGCCATGGATCAGAACCGGTTAATACGGCTTTAGCAATAGCAATGGCAGAAATACCTATTGCCTTTATCCTAGCAGTTTGTAGCTTAATATTATTGCAAAATGCAAAGGTTAATTTGGGATCGTTTGGATCAATTTTATTATTTCTTGCACACTGCCCCCCAGGGTAATCTCCATCAAATAATTCATGATCATTTATTTTAAGACGCAGCATCGTATTAGCATAAACCCCTGGCGAGATTATATTCGCAGTAGCAAAGGAAAAAAACGACCCTGGTATACAAGTGTGAGAAAATTCTGTACGTAATAAGTCACCCACACCCCGAGTTTCACAGGTCAAACTTGAAAGAGTAGTAATTATAGTACCTAAAGCATCTTCTTCTGCATAACTATTATGGATAGCAGTAATATTGAGTATACTACATAAGATCAGTATCCTACCAAATGCTTTAACACTATACAATAAGCCACTGACACTAAAGTTACAGTATAACAGGGTTAATAATTTTCTATGTTTGTAATGCATAAATTAACTAAAGTGACTTTACTTCCTCATAAAATATAGGTAACCATTTTTCAGGATCATCACCATATTGCTCTCTAATCTTATTCAACAATAACACCGTTTCAACCCGACCAGAAAGAACATTAATAATATCATTCATACCATCTAGGTTTATTTTAGCAACAACCGCATCTACTCCCTGTTTTATTAAAAAATAACGCGATGTTGGATCAGTAGTTTTTATTAAAATATATTCCCGTTGACTAAGCATAAAGGCACTACGATAAATATCAGTTGCCTTAAGATTGGGTAAAAATATTTGGGTTGCAGTTTGTTGAATCAGAGTATCGCTGATTCTGCTTTTAGCTGCATCTTCAACGCTTTGGGTAGCAAAAATTACAAAAGTATTTAACTTACGCAAAACTTTTAGCCAGTCCTTAATTTTCGGAGCAAATACCGGATTATCAATCAAAGCCCATGCCTCATCAAGAACTATCATAGTTCTCTGACCATCTAAAGAAATACTAATTCTATGGAAGATGTATAATAATACAGGAGCAAGACTAACTGGATCTTTTAACAACTCTGTCATATCAAAACCAAATACTCGAGCTTTCTGTAAATCGATATTATCTGTCTCATTATCAAATATTCTGGCATGCGAACCTCTCCCAACCCACATAGCAATTCTACCTGCCAAACTATTAGGACCATCAATGCCTAAAAATGCTACAACATTTTTTAACCTTCTATCTTTCTTTTCTAGCTTAAAATTACCGCTTACTGCTTGTGATAGAGTCTTATTATCTTCGGATGATAACGACTCTCCATTAGAAGTAACCAATACTTTAAGCCACTCTAATATAAATGTTCTATTCTCTCCAGTATCATCAAGTTGTAAGGGATTAAAGTTACATTCTCCCCCCGGATCAATTGTGGTATAAACCCCATTAAGTGATCTAATAAATATTTCTGCACCGTGATCTTTATCAAAAAAGAACATTCTCGGTTTAAATTTTTGTGCTTGTGCACATAAAAAATTCATTAATACTGTTTTACCAGCCCCAGTTGGACCAATAATCAAACTATGCCCAACGTCCCGAACATGAAAACTGAAATAAAAAGGAGTACCCGAAGTAGTATCGAGTACAGTCACATATTCTCCCCAATGATTATTAAAAACCTTACCTAATGGATAATTATGCATAGATGCAAAACTAGCCATGTTTAAAGTATTGATAGTCGAACCTCTTACTATATAATCCATATTCCCAGGAAGCTGTCCCCAATAACTCGGTTCCATATTAATTTTTTCTCTAACAGGTTGAATTCCAGAATTAGAGAGTTCAACAGAAGCCATAGATAAAGTATCTTCAAGAGATTTTAAATTACTATCAGAGCAGAGAAGTGAAAAATGGTGTTCTCCAAAACCAATATCACCACTGGTAGCCATATCAAGTGCTCGAGAGATTTCGGCAACTTGTGATACAGCCTTATCGTCTGATTGAATCATCCTATTTTGTTGTAGTTGCATTTTATTAATTGCCACCGTTCTATTAGCAAAAATAAAACTCTGAGTCATAACAAATTCAAAAGGCATTTGTAAAAAGCCATCAAATATCCCAGCTGATGTAGATGGTCCATATTCTAAAATACTTAGTATCCCAGCATATCTTCTACCCGCTGGACCACGTGCTTCTATGGATCTAGAACCAAAAAATAATCTATGGGTTGGAAGATATTGGTCTATTGAACTTCTGGGAACAACCATTTGCATTGAAGAACCACAATTTACCAGAGTACCAAGAAACTCCATAATATCACAACAATAGCCACTACTAGATTTGCGGACGCCAAGTAGCGTAGCACCATAACTATGGAAAGTGTTAACTACTCTTGAGGACATTTCTCGTAGACTGTCCTGCATCTCTCGCATGTCATTTTCCCAAGCCGATTTATTAGACTTTTGCATCAACTTCTTAACAAAGTACTCGATTACAGCAACTCCAGCTTTATCTGGTCGATAAAGAATACTAACATACAACTCATTAAAAAAAGACCTAGAACCGGCATGTTTCTTACGCCATTCATTTGATAAATAAGTTGTGAAATCATTAGGTACTTTTATGGTAGGATCAGAGGTATATTCCAGCCCATCAAAAATCACTGGTCTACGCCTCCTGATCGTGTGGAAATACATCACAATGTTGCCTGATGACATATTTTTAAGCAAAGAATTCCTGATATTTTTTTTAATATCTAAATCTTCATCATCAGCTGTTTCAAAGGAAAATCCCCCTATCTTTACTACTTGTAATAATTCATTATTTTTGGTTAGGATAGTATTACTATCCCAATGGCACTTATAAGGAATAAAATGAGAAGTAGGTTTTTCTTTCCTAGAACTCGATTCTTTTGCTGCTTTTGTTACAGATAATTTTATCATTTTGTCATTTTATAACTGTTCTTTTAAATACCGTATGAGTTCGCTCCATAGAATGATTTATTAGGACACTGGCTACATTTAGAAGATTTATTTAAGAACAATTCTATAAATCTTGGTTCTTTAAAACATATTACATACCCTATCATATGAATTACAAAAGCAACAAGCAAATTCATAATACTATTACTTTGAATAAATAATGACATCGATATGATCATATTAAGTGCTGCAAATTTTATACTCACGCCAAATATCATTGCAGGTCTTGTTAAACCAACAAATAACGGATCTGATACTAAACTACCTGACATAAATTAATCCCCTTTAACTCCAATTCGGTTATATCTATAAATATATAGTCAATTCACCTGAATTAGTGCCGCACCCATCATGCTGTCATTGCGAGGAGGCGTAAGCCTCCGAAGCAATCCATTTTAATCGTTTTTTTGGATTGCCACGACCACTACGTGGTCTCGCAATGACGCTGAGACTAAATACTAATCGAATTTATAACGTCGCCAATTCAAGTTAATTCACTATAGCAGATTTTTATGCTCCACTAATAGATGTTTTCATTATTTTTGTAATATTAGTTATTTTTTTCATTAACGTGAGTTGCCAATTAAAACGTCATTGCGAGCAAACGTACGCATAAGCGTCAGTTTGAGAAAACAATAATTGAAAAACCGTCATTGCGAGGAGACCGTAAGGTCGACGAAGCAATCTAGAAAAGTGATTAGAAATGGATTGCCACGCCACCTACGGTGGCTCGCAACGACGACTTTTCTACTTTATTTTCTTAAACCGACGCTTATACAATGACGCCAAGCTATTTGCTATATGACTTTTAAATGTCATACGTGAGGTGAGTTTATAATTTAATGCATTTTGCCAAACTAAACTGCAATTCTTTTGCACCTTCTTTACTCCTACTACTTGTATAAATTACATTACAGGAGTAGCCCAAAGTTGCAAGAAAATTCTGTGCTGTTGCCGTTAGGTTTTCTCTATCTGTTACCTTATCTGACTTGGTAAAAACAATTTGGAAATCTTTATTGCAAGAAAGTAACAATTTAGCAATTTCCATATCATTTTGCTTTACTCCTCTTCTAGCATCAATCAACAAATTTACTAATTTGAGATTTACACTCATTCTGAGATAGTATGTTATTAATACTTCCCACTGTTGTTTGATATATATTGGCACTTCAGCAAAGCCATATCCAGGAAGATCAACTAAAATAAGTCTATCGATAAGGGAGAAAAAATTTATTTGCCTAGTGCGACCAGGAGTATTAGAAACCTTAGCAATACTTGAATTATTACAGATACTATTAATCAAACTTGACTTACCAACATTTGATTTACCAACAAAGGCAATCTCTGGTACAGATGTATTAGGGAACTGATTTATTTTTGCCACACCAGCTATAAATTTTACCTCTTGCCGAAATAGTTTTGTAACCTTATCAACCGACATTCTTATCTAGCTTATTAATGTAATATTGCTGAGCTATTGATAAAATATTACTCCAAGACCAATAAATCACTACTCCCACTGGAAAACTACTAAACATTACTAAAAAAACTAGCGGCATAAATTTCATTACTTGAGCTTGAATTGGATCGGCTGACTGTTGTGGAGTCATCCTTTGCAATAAGAACATAGTAAGAGCCATGAGAATAGGCCATGCACCAATCATTAGGAAGCTTGGGCAAGCAAATGGCAATAGTCCGAACAAATTAAAAATTGATGTTGGATCAGGAGCAGATAAATCTTTTATCCAACCAAAAAATGGTGCCTGACGCATCTCGATAGTTACATATAACACTTTATAAATTGAGAACAATACTGGGCTTTGTACAATAATCGGCAGACAACCAGCAAGGGGATTAACCTTTTCTCTTTTATACAATGCCATAACTTCTTGGTTAAGTCTCATTTTATCATCAGCATATAACGCTCTAATCCTCTCTACTTCGGGCTGAATATTTTTCACTCTCTTCATAGAACGATATGATTTATTAGCAAAAGTAAACATTAGCAGTTTTATAATAACAGTTACGATCAAGATACTAACACCGAAGTTACCAACGTAATGATAGAAAAAGTTCATAACATTAAAGAGTGGTTTAGTGATTATATAAAACCAACCAAAATCAATTGCCCGGTCAAATAATTTAATATTATATTGCTTTTCGTATTTGTCTAATAAGTCAACTTTCTTTGCTCCGGCAAATAATCTTTGCGATATAGTGAGTTTTTGTCCTACTTCTATAGTCTGAGTTGAAGAAATGAAGTCGACCTGGTATTTTTCAACACCGTTTTTCATTGCATAATTGAAGTTGGAACTATATATACTAGCTTTATCTGGAATTAAGGAAGATAACCAATATTTATCGGTTATACCAACCCAATCAACAACAGTTTGTGGAAATTTCTCAGTTTTCTTATCTTTTAAATCGTCAAAAGAATGTTCTTTAAGCCTACCATCAATAACACCGATTGGTCCTTGATGTAGTATATTAACTGATTTTTCTTTACCAATATATTTACGGTTAATTAGTCCATAATATTGCACTGAAATTGGTTCTTTGCTATCATTCACCGTAGTTTGATCTATGGTAAATAAATAATTACTATCCATACTTATCGTAACCAAGAATTTAACCCCATCTTTGTTGATCCATGACAAATTCACAGGGTTTGTAGGCGTTAACTGATCATTATCAGCCTGCCACAGAGTTTCACTATCAGGAAGAATAATACTATTATCCTTGTTAAACCAGCCTATTTCAGCAAAATAAGCTTCTTCTGACTGAGAATGGGCAAATAACACAACAGGTTTACTGTCTGGTGATAAATCTTGCTTATATTTCAACAAAATTAAATCATCAAACCGGAGTCCTTTTAAAGCAATCGATCCAGAAAGTAATTCTGAGTCTATCCGAATTCTCTTAGTAGAAACAGGTGATTCAGCTTCTTTAGGGGTTGCTACTTGATTATTCTTTTTCTTTAACTCTTGAACTTGCTTGTTATATATTTTATTTTGCTGTTCTAATTTTTGTAATCTTGGTTTATCATAAAAATATTGCCATCCAAAAATAATCCCAAGGGACAAGACAATTGCAGCTACCAAGTTAACTATGTTATGATTCATTACCGGTCTAAAAAATAATTTATATTATATAAAATAAAATAGAATACCCTAAATTTAGGGTTTTCATTATACTACTCCTATGAGTTCTATAAGATTTAAGTAAATTAATCAAGAAATTTGATTTATTGATTTAATATACCAGCATCTCTTGTATTATTATTCACCATTAATTATATATTAAAGTACTTAGTGGAAGAAAATATTATGATATATTTATAGTATAGCTCATAACAAACTAACGTCATTGCGAGAAGACCGCAGGTCGACGAAGTAATCCAAAAAAGTAATTAGAAAGGATTGCCACGCTCACATATGTTCGCTCGCAATGACGGAGTAATACTAATCGGGTTGGCTATAATAAACTTTGAGTTAATTTAAAATTTATGAGGTTATGGTAATGAACATAGAGAAATTTACTACCCAGGCAAAATCTGTATTATCTAATGCCCAAAGCATAGCAGCAAAAAATGATCATCAGCAAATATTGCCATTACACATATTGGCGAGTTTATTAAACGATGATAGTGGAGTTATTGATAATCTTATTAATACTTTAGGTACTAGCTTCGATGATTTGAATAGAGCTATAACCGTAGAATTAAACAAAATCCCAAAAGTGCAAATAGAGGGAGGAGGACAACTTTACCTATCATCAGAAGCACTAAAATTACTTGATAAAGCATTAGAGCTTGCAAAGAATAATGCCGATAGTTTTATAACTATTGAGAGAATTTTTGAGGCATTATCATATGATAAAACCTCTGCTGGTAAGATTTTATCAGAGAATGCAATAACTAATAAAAAAATAAACGCAGCAATTTTACAGTTAAGAAAAGGTAAGACAGCAGATAATAACTCTTCTGAAAGTAGTTATGACGCCCTAAAAAAATATGGTAGAGATGTAACCGAGCTAGCAGAACTTGGTAAACTTGATCCAATCATCGGTAGAGATGAGGAAATTAGAAGAACCGTGCAAGTTTTGTCGAGAAGAATGAAAAATAATCCTGTGCTAATAGGAGAGCCAGGAGTTGGTAAAACGGCGATAATAGAAGGGTTAGCCCAAAGAATATTTAGCCAAGATATTCCAGAAACTCTAGCAAATTGTCGAATCATTGAACTTGATATGGGAGCTTTAATTGCTGGGGCTAAATATCGTGGTGAATTCGAAGAACGACTAAAAGCTGTATTAAATGAGATTAAGCACTCTAGTGGGGAGATTATTTTATTTATTGATGAGCTACATCTTTTAGTAGGAACTGGTAAGACAGACGGAGCCATGGATTCATCAAATTTACTAAAGCCAATGCTTGCTAGAGGAGAACTCCATTGTATCGGTGCTACGACTTTAGATGAATATCGCAAATATATCGAGAAAGATACCGCTCTTGCCAGAAGATTTCAAGCAGTTTACGTTAATGAACCAACAGTAGAAGATACTATTTCGATTCTGCGTGGTATTAAGGACAAATACGAATTACATCATGGCGTAAAAATTGTTGATAGTGCTATAGTTGCCGCTAGCACTCTATCTAACAGATATATTACCGATCGTTATTTACCAGATAAAGCTATTGATTTAATCGATGAAGCATGTAGTCGGCTAAAAATAGAATTATCTAGCAAACCGGAAGAATTAGATGAGCTTGATCGTCGTATCATTCAAATAAAAATTGAGCTAGCAGCTCTAAAAAAAGAAGATGATGAATATTCAAAAAAGAAAATTATCCAATTAACAGACGAATTAACTAAACTTGAATCTCGTTCTTACGATATGAATGCTAGCTGGCAAGCTGAAAAATCCAAAATACATATTGAACAAAAATTAAAAGAAGAGCTAGAAAAAGCTCGTTTAGAACTTGAAAGAGCAGAAAGAAGTAGTGATCTTGCCCGAGCTAGTGAGTTGAAATATGGTATTATTCCTGATTTGACTAAGAAACTACAACAAGCAGTAGAAGGGGGAAATAACAAATTATCAAAAGAAGTTGTATCAGAAAACGATATAGCTATAATTATTTCCAAAATTACTGGTATACCGATTGACACAATGCTATCAAGCGAACGTGAGAAGTTATTAGCGATGGAAGATAAACTACGTCAATCGGTAATCGGTCAAGATGAAGCTATAAAAGGAGTCAGCGATGCTGTGCGTCGTTCTCGTGCTGGAATACAGGATCATAATAGACCACTTGGATCGTTTTTATTCTTAGGTCCAACTGGTGTTGGTAAAACGGAACTAACCAAAGCTTTGGCACTTTTTTTATTTGACGATCGTAATGCCATTCTCAGAATTGATATGTCTGAATATATGGAAAAACACTCTATATCACGTTTGATTGGGGCTCCTCCAGGCTATGTTGGTTATGAGCAGGGAGGAGTTTTAACAGAAGCGGTACGTAGGAGACCTTATCAAGTTATTTTATTTGATGAGGTAGAAAAAGCCCATACGGATATTTTCAATATCATGTTACAAATTTTGGATGAAGGTCGTCTAACTGATAGTCAAGGAATAACTGTTGATTTTAAAAATACCATCATTGTTCTTACTTCCAACCTTGGGGCTGAAATACTTATTAATCAACAGCAAGATGATGACCAAGATGCAATTAAAGAACAAGTAATGCAACATGTACGAGCAACATTTAAACCTGAATTCTTAAATAGGCTAGATGAGATTATTCTATTCCATAAACTAACTCGTGCTGACATACATGATATTGTCAAAATACAACTAGATAATTTGAAAGAAATTCTTTCACAACAAAATATTACATTGCAATTTGATCAATCGGCAATAAATTACCTGGCTGATAAAGGTTATGATTCAATGTTTGGTGCTAGACCATTGAAAAGAGTTATTCAACGAGAATTACAGAATAATTTCGCCAAAATGATTCTTTCTAGTAGAATCGGTAGCGGTGATATTGTAAATATAAAAGCAATAAATAATGAATTAGCTATTGATAAAATGATAACTTAACAATAATTATGAAAAATGCACAATATTAAACCCAAGATTTGGGTATTAGCTGATAGCAGGGTGGGTAATGTCAATCAAGCTATAGCTCTAGCAGAAAAGCTTGGTCTTGGTTATCAATTAAAACCTATTGAATATAATTTTTGGGGTAAATTACCAAATTTTTTACTAGCCCTTAGCCCTATCCATGTGAAAAAGCAGCTATTACAATCGTGGGAGATGGAAGGCTTCCCTGACTTAATAATTTCTGCTGGGAGAAGAACCGCTTCTTTAGCGAGCTATTTAAAACATAAATCTGCTGGGAAAGTAAAAATTATTCAAATTATGCACCCCAACCTACCATTTAAGCAATTTGACCTAATTATTTTACCGCATCATGATAAGGTTAGCAGGGAAGAACTATGCACGAATGACAAGAATATATTGAGAATTACTGGAGCTCTTAATAATGTTCAAGCAAAAATACAGGCTGGCGGTATTGAGTTACGCAAAAATTATCCAGATCTTAAGCAGTTTATATCGGTAATTATTGGTGGTAATAGCAAAAATTATCAATTTACCGACGAAAATGCTCGCGAATTTGCTGCAATATTATCTAATCTTACTAAGACCCAAGATGAAAAACATACCCTGTTCATTAGCTTTAGTCGACGTACTCCTAATTCAGCAAAACAAATTATCAAAAATAAGGTACCTTCATCGGCTATTATTTACGATCCAACAGAGGAAGAAGCTAAACCTAATCCTTATTTTGGGATGTTGGCACAGGCAGATTACATAATTTCTACGGCTGATTCGATTTCTATGTGTAGTGAGGCAGCTTCCACTGGTAAACCTCTTTATATATTCTGTCCTAGTAATTTTAAATCACCTAAACATCTAGCATTTACACAAAATTTGCTAGAATTAGGAATAGCTAAAATACTAGACAAATCTGTAATGCAGCTTGAAAACTATAATTATGCCCCTCTTAATGAAGTAGAAAAAATTGCTAATATCATAATTACAAAAAATTGGATAAAATGATGATCCATAATTCGACAACAAAATCACCAACTAGCCTGGCACCAACTAGCCTGGCTTATGCAGAAAGTATATTAATTGATTCTCATTGTCACCTCAACATGTTAAAAGAAGACTTATCAGCCATAATAAGCAGAGCTGAGAATAATAATGTTAAGTACATGCAGACTATATGTACTACCATTGAGGAATTGCCGGATATTTTAGAAATAGCCGTAAGATACGGTAATGTTTTTGCTTCGTGTGGAGTTCACCCCAATGAAGTGAAGGAAATTGTCTCGTGCGAAACTATTATGGAATATTGTAATCATCCGAAAATTATTGGAATTGGTGAAACTGGTCTCGATTATTATTACCAGACATCAGACAAACATCAACAGATTAGTTCTTTTGGGCAACATATACAGGCATCTCAAAGTACCGGGTTGCCAATTATAGTCCATACAAGAGAAGCCGAACAAGATACTATTGATATTTTAAGTAGCGAAATGCAAAATATCGCGTTTCACGGTCTTATTCATTGCTTTACCGCTTCAAAGCATTTGGCAAAAAAAATGCTTGACCTTGGTATGTATATATCGATTGCTGGAATTGTAACCTTTAAAAACGCCACCGATTTACAGGATATAGTACGTTATATTCCACTAGACCGGTTATTAATTGAAACAGATTCTCCTTATCTTGCCCCTGTTCCGATGCGTGGCAAACAAAACGAACCAGCTTTTGTCAAATATGTAGCAGAAAAAATAGCTGAAATAAAAGAAACAAACCTAGAAACAGTAGCAAATGCTACTACCACAAATTTTATATCTTTATTCAGCAAAACCCATCTAGTTGTAAATTGTAATTCCCGCCCACTATTATCATTTCCTCCCACTATTGTCATTCCCGCGTAGGCGGGAATCTAGCCCCCTGCTTCTATAGAGCCTGAGCAATCAGAAAAGTTTTTTAACCGTAATTTTGTATCCCACTCATCTTTAAGTATACTATAATATACTGTATCTCGGCGTCTATCATCAGGCATAAGAGTGTGGCTTCGCAATACACCTTCTTCAGTTGCTCCAATTTTAATTAGCCCACCTTTAGCTCTTACATTAAGTGCATCTGTTTTAAACTCTACCCTTTCCATATTAAGGTAATCAAAGGCAAAATGCAATAAAAGAAACTTGGCATTTTTGTTAATACCACTTCCTTGAAACAATGTTTCTATCCAACTCCAACCTATTTCTATCCTTCTATCTTTTGGAGAATAATTGCCAAAAGCCGTTGACCCAACAATTTTTCCTGTTTTCTGCTCTTCAATAGTAAAATGATATCGTAAACCCATTTTCCTTTGTTGTATAGCATCATCAACGTAGTCGTTCATATCTTGTACTTGAGACATTTTGATAGCAAAATATTTCCAAACTGCGTAATCATAATGGAACCGAACAAACTCAGGCATATCATCTGCGTTTAATGGTCTTAATCTTACTAACTCATTATTACAGATAATGTCATGCTCAAAAAAGCTGCCATTATTCTTAGCTAACGCTAACTTAAAATTAGCGAATATATTGTTCATATTTACTCCTACTATAGTTGACGCCTGGGTAAAACCCTTCCGTCATTGCAAGGAATGCCCAAACCTCAGCCGTCATTACACATAGGCATCAGTTTAAGAAAATAAAGTAGAAAAGTCGTCATTGCGAGCGAACATATGTGAGCGTGGCAATCCATTTTTAATCATTTCTGGATTGCTTCATAGACCTAAGGTCTCGCAATGACCTCGCAATAATGTTAAGTAATAAGCAAGCAACGAGTGACGACGTCCCCAACTTCTCATCATTTGACTATAGCATCAGTGGTCTTTATATCATCATCTTCACTAAGAAATTTCTTTTGCATCTCTGACTTGCCAAGTGGCTTGTTAATTTTATTATTCTTACTGGCTTCGACTTCCTTAATTTTTTTACTACTACCTGTTTTAGCTTTATTTGGTAAAACTTTATCAACAGTTTGTTGGTTAGTAGTTTGTCGTGCAGGACATCTATATTTTTCTAAATCTTTCTTAGTTTCACGCAAAATAGCTTTAATTTGCTCTAGCTCTTTGTGCAAATTATTATTTGCTTGATCATTCTTATCATTATTTTGTTTCTTCAGCTTATCATTTGCCGAATTCAATGAAGGATATTCTTTTTCTTGATTTTGCTTACGTTTTTCATTACGTTCCGCATCTTGTTTTACCATCTTAAGATACATTTGACGATTTCTTAAAGTTGGATTGATTGTTTCAGTATCATATTCACTAAACAAATCCCCCTCATCATCATCAAAATTTTCTTCCATAACATTTCTTTTTGCCATCGCTATATATTTCTTATTATAAAGCGGTGGACGTTTGCCACCGGCAAAACCTTTACTATCTATAATTTTATTATTAGCAGATTTTTTGAAATATCCTCTAAACCCATCAGTACAACCTGAAAGTAGGGATAATCCCAAAACTATAATAATAACTTTTTTTAACATAAATTAGTCCGATAATTTGATAATATAGTCAATTCAGGAGAATTTGGGACTAGGAACGATGGAGCGACGCCTATAAGTAATAGGCGAGCGACGAGTGACGACGTTCCCAACTTCTCATCAATTGACTATAACATAATTAATGACACAAAATCACCCAAGTTGCAAGAATCAATTAACCAGGAAGTAGTTATAGGGAAAAAACAAGCTGATTGACCCAAATTTATCTTGTACTTTTTAATAAATATTATATAAAGCCTATTCATAAGTAAATAAAGTACTTTATATATGCCAAAATCTACTAAAGATCACTTAGTTATTACCGAAAACAGAACCTTTTTTTGCAATAAAATGCCATATATTAGCAGGCCTGAACGTTATTACTTCGAAGTACTCGAAGATATAACGCTAACTGTAAAATATCCAATTGATATAGCAGTTGCCTTAAATCCCACAGGTGCAGTTAAGTTACCTTTAGAGAAAGATTATTGTACTTTTCAAAATCAAAGCTCCTTAGATTCTCTTTGTGATCATGTCTCTATATTAAATAAAGATTCTATTACCTCACTTCTACTCCCTATGGGTACTAAAGTTAGCTTTACTAAAAACAATATTACCTATCATTTAGAAAACACAACTTCAAAAAAATTAGTCATAGAGAATCTAAATTTAGTTATCAATATTTATGAATACCTAACTGGCGAATTACCAAAAACTCTTTCCATTTTTAAAATTAACAAAATAACTAAAATGGCACTTGAGTCTCATGATATAAGGTATCTAATATTTTATAAGATGAATCAAGAATTAATAGCTTTATTTGCTAAACAAAATAATGGGAATTTAGATTGCCAAAAAATAGATGCATTTATACAAAAGCATTTTTTAGAATTACCTGATATTATTCTTAAAATATTACAGGATTATCTTGGTTTAGAAAATCCCTATTACTTAAGTTCTCTCCCTCCAAAAATATTAAATGAAGATTTTTTGCACTTAAAGTCCTCCGATGTAAACAAGCATGTTGATATTGATGATAATCACACCATCACCCCTCTAGGAATCGTAGAAGTTCCTATAGAAATACAATAAAATCCCGCTTAAAGGCAACTTCCTAGACGTCTTCTCCTCCCGCTAATAACAACCCAAAGAAATCAGTTTACTATTTCTTCTACTGTATCAGCTAAAATATTACTACCGTCATTTTTCCGCTTTAATAATTCACAAGATGCCCGCTCCAGTATATCACGATTTTTTATTAGCACTAAGAGTTTATCGGCTAATTTTTCTGCAGTAATTTTATTTTGTTCAAAACACCACCCTGCCCCACTATCTTCCAGTGCCTTGGCATTATAGAATTGATGGTTTTCAGTAGCAAAAGGTAGAGGAATAAAAATTGCCGGCAAGCCAATATAGCTAAGCTCAGAAATAGTTGATGCCCCAGCCCTTGATATTACTAGTTCTTGATTGGCATATTGCTGATCCATATCATAAAAAAAATCGGCTATTTTATGTGGGATGTTTAATTCACTATAAATTTTAGCAATATTGTCTAAATCTTCTGGGGGAGCTTGTTGGGTAATATGTAGTTTAATATCAGGATTTGATTGCACTAATATCTTAATCGCTTCCGGTATTAAAGTAGAAAACACCTTTGCTCCCTGACTTCCACCAAAAATCAATATTCGAAAAATATCATTGCTAAAATTATCCTTAACTTTCAGCTTTTTAACATTATCCCGTACTATATTTCCTATAACTAATTTCTTATTATAGTCAACAATATTATAATTTTTAGTTTCCTCATAGGTAAGCGCAACTCTTCTGGCCCATTTTAAGAATAATCTATTGACCTTACCAATAAAGCAGTTTTGTTCATAAATTACGATAGGAATACGTAACAATACAGCTGCTATCAGAGGAGGAGCAGAGGGATAGCCACCAAACCCAATTATAACACAAGGTTTGACCTGCAATAATAGCAATAACATCTTAAAAATCATAAATAATAAACAAATTAATAATTTAAACTTATTAAACAACCCTTTCGGTGGCAATCTAAAATTTATTATATGTGGAATGAGCGGTAAATCTTCAGTTAAATATTTTTGGCATCTAACGTCAGTAATAAGGTGTAATTTATACCCGCGTTTCACCAATTCTTCAGCCAAAGCAATAGCGGGAAATAGATGACCTGCCGTACCACCACCAACAACAATTATACTCTTCATATGTCAATATCTTGAATTTTATAGTTAGTAAGGGAAGTTTTATGTTTGGTAAAACCAAGCAGCATCCCTGTAGCAATAGCTATGGCAAAAGTTGAAGAACCACCATAGCTAATAAATGGTAATGTCATCCCTTTGGTTGGTAATAAATTCAAGGTAACACCTATATTAATTAAGGCTTGTAAACCTATCTGTGCAACAATACCACTTGCTGCCAATTGAACAAATTTATCTTCTTCGTTAATGAGTTTCAGTAAACTACGAATCACTATAAAAGCAAATATTCCTATAATTATCAAGCAGATAATCGCCCCAAATTCCTCACCAGCAACAGCAAAAATAAAATCAGCATGAGAATCCGGCAATACTTGTTTTACCGCTCCTTCACCAGGACCACAACCATATAAACCACCATGCTCAAATGCTCTGATTGACTTACTAACTTGATAATTACTAATACTCTCTGGATCAAAAAAACTATTAATCCTTTTCGCTACATGAGGCAGCCAAAAATAAGCTGCTGTAACACCAAATAACAACATAAAAGCAGCAAGCATAATCCAAAATATTGGCATACCAGCAACAAAAAGCTGAATACCAAAAACTGCAGTAACCATCACTAACATACCAAAATCTGGCTGGATAATTAATAATAAAGCAATGATACCATACAGAACTATACAAATAGAAAAACTTGGAAATTCCCCCTCAAATTTCAATGATAATATCCAACCTGCAACTACCGCAAAAAATGGTTTTATAAATTCTGAAGGCTGAATCGAAAAACCTAAAATATTAACCCAGCGAATAGCCCCCTTAACTTCATAACCATAGAATTTAACTAAAATTAATAACAATATGCTGACAATAAATCCTAAAATTGACAATCTCTTTAACCATTTTTTGGAAAAAAGGGAAAAAAGAATGATCAATAGCGATGCACTAGCAAGATAAAATAATTGTCTAGAGGCAAAATAATGCTCATTGAGTCCTATTCTATTTGCTATTACTGGTCCAGCTGTAGTAACCAGCATCATACTAAAAACAAACAGGATTACTAAAGCAATAATCATTTGCTGGTCGATACTACGCCACCACCATTTTAGGTAATTGTTAGATAATTCATTATTATGATTATCTTTAATCATGGTTAGCAATAATATTATATAATTCTATAAATAGATTTCCGCGTTCTTCAAAATTTTTAAATTGATCGTAAGAGGCACAAGCTGGAGCTAACAAAATATTTTTTATGCTCCCTATATCTTGCATTGCATCTCTAACTGCAACATTAAAAGCCTCCTGCAAATTTTGACAAATTTGAAAATTTACTCTACCCTTAAGTGACGATGCAAAAAGTTCTTTATCTTGACCAAAAAGATAAGCCTTATGAATTTTATCAAACCATGGAGCTAAATTTGTTATTCCTCCTTCTTTTGCCACTCCTCCAGCTAGCCAATATATATTATCAAGTGCAGCAAGGGATTTAGAAGCAGCAATGCTATTGGTAGCTTTGCTATCGTTATAAAATTTTATCATACTCGAATGATCTGAGTATATTGTACCAACATATTGCATCCTGTGCGGCAACCCCTTAAACAACTCGATAGCAGCAATTATTTGTTCTGGTCTTAGCCCTATAATCCGACAAGCCGCATAACTGGCAACAATATTTTCCTGATTATGGATGCCTTGTAGATAGCTATTATTTGGCAAATTAATAGTAATTGGTTCAAAAATATTGTCATAAACAACATTATTACAAATTGATACTCCTTTATCAAGGATTTTACCAACAGAGATTGGTATTAAATTTGTGGTATTCTCCTTTTGTAACTCTAAGAAAATATTGTTGGTAATTTCATTATCAACACTAATTATGGCAAATGAATCTTTATCCATTCGATCAAAGATTTTCTTTTTAGCGACAATATAGCCTTGCATATTATTATGCCGATCTAAATGATCCTCGGTAATATTAAGTAGCACAGCAATTTTAGCTTTAAAACTGCTTAATAAGTCTAACTGAAAGGAAGATAGCTCTAATACATACCCTTGACAATCTAATCCCATACTTAAGGCAGGAACACCAATATTCCCGCCAACTGGATAATCAAAACCACAAAACTGTAAAATATGACCAGTTAGAGCAGTGGTAGTACTCTTACCATTAGTACCAGTTATACCGATAAAATTAGCTTTCTTCCCCCCTCTAAACTTAACTTCCTCAAATAATAAGTCTATATCTGAGGTTATTGATATATTACGGACATTCGCCATGGTAACAATGTCATGCGATAAGGGAACACCTGGACTCAACAATATCTTATCAATATCCTGCCACCGCTGATCAGAAAAGCTAACCAAATTATCGTTTCCATAAATTTTACTGAAAGCATCCCTACTACTACCTAGTTGATCATAACAAATTATCCTAGCTACTTTATTTAGCGATTGATAAGCAGCCATACCAGTCTTACCAAGACCAACTATCCCTATAGTCTTATTTTTTTGTGAAAGAAATAATGACATAATTTTTAGTTTAATAATCCATTATTTACTCTACTTTCAATAGTTCATTGATTCTTGTAACAGATAATCTAGTCATTCTCGCTACTTCTTCAATAGAGCTACCATTATTTATCATCATTTTTATTAATTTAGCTTCTCCCCTAGCTTCTCCGATTCTAATACCATCCTGTACTCCGATTTTAATACCATCTTGCACTCCGATTTTGATACCATCCTGTAGCCCGATTTGAATCCCTTCTTCTTTCCATACTTGAGCTATACTAGGCATAAGTTCTTCTCCTTTTTCTTTAGTTAAACTATTTTTTAATATTTTTTCTAACTCTATTTTATCATTTTGCTCAATAAAGGTCAAAGTATAGCTCAATAGATTTCTTATATGGTCATGACCTATTGTTATTTTACTCAATTTAGGCAAGAGATAAGAGATTTCTTGCCATCTTTTCAGTAATTGACGTTCGTGGATGTGCTTAAGGAAAAATAACAAAATTCCAGACCATATTTTTTTCTTGAGTTCTTCATCGGGGATATCATGTACGTTAATAAGCTGACAATCATTTGTCCAGAAGCCTCTGGCTAAATCTGGATGGCTAAATAAATTCCATATATTGAGCGATGCGTTATATTTCTTCTTGCCATTATAAATTATTAGGGGATAAATTAATGGGAGGCTTTTAGCTTTATGATTAGTAGTTAAATATAGATCACAAATATTAATCATATATTTAAATAACCTAAATGCCATCATTTTATCAACAGTACTTTGATGCTCCAATAGCAAAAAAATATAGCCATCCTGATCATTAAACTTAACAGAAAATAATACATCAGAAATAGTTTCAGAAAGGTCTGGCTCAATAAAACTATCTTTTTCTAATTTTACAGTTGTGCTATCGATTAAAGCCAGCACATCTTTAGGCAAATGAGTTACCAAAAACTCTTTAGCAACTATAGGATTCTCCATAGATTTGCGAAAGATTTCGTCATGTTTTGGCTTGTCTGAAGTCATAATAAAATTTGCTTATATAGCTAATCTAATAATTCATTACTTACTGTACTTTCAGTAATTCATTGATTTTAGTAATAGATAGTCCAGTAATTCTCGCTACTTCTTCAATAGAGTTACCATTTTTTATAATCATTTTTATTAATTTAGCTTCCGATTTGGATGCCTCCCTCTTTCCATACTTAAGCTATACTAGGCATAAGTCCATCCCCTTTTTCTTTAGCTAAACTAATTATAGGGCTTTGTAAGCCACGCATAAATTCTTCGGCGTTCAAGATTTTTCTTCCTTCTTGCTGTAATCTCTGGATGATCAAAGTACCTTTACCACAAGCTACCTCCAAAACACTATTATTAACTACGGTACCAGGTGGCAAATTAATATCCAAATCGTTATAATACGCTTCTAGAATCTTTATAATTTTACCTCTATATTCAAAATATACACCAGGCCAAGGATTCATACCTCGAATTTTACAATCTATTTTGTAGGCAGTCTCACACCAATCTATCTTTCCTTCTTCTTTCTTAAGTTTATGAGCATAAGTTACGCCATTCTTATCCTGGATAATTTTTGGTAAATTATCAATATTATCTAAGGTTTCAATCAATAAATCTGCTCCTATTTTTGCACATTGGTCATGCAAAATTGGTAAAGTTATTCTAGGAGAAAGTGACAATGAATGCTGCAATATAATATCACCAGTATCTAGCCCTTCATCCATCTGCATTATACATACAGAAGTTTCTAAATCACCTTCTATAATAGTACGCTGTAATGGAGCTGCCCCCCTATGACGCGGCAAACTTGACGGATGAATATTAAGACATCCATATTTTTTAGCTTGCAGGATAACTGTTGGTATTAAAAACCCATAAGCAACTACCACTATTATATCCGCCTCAATTGAATTAATTAAATTGGTTATTTCTTCGGTTCTTAAGGTCTTAGGAGTATAAGTTGCAATATTATATTTTGATGCCAAAAGATGTACTGGAGATTCCACCTCATTGAGTCCTCTCCCTTTAGATTTTGCAGCTTGAGTAAATACACCAACTACCTGGTGGTCGTTGCTGTTAATTAATTCCCTAAGAGTGGGTACAGAAAATTCTGGCGTACCCATAAAAATTACTTTCATAAATTATTATTTTTTAGCTTTTTTAATTTACGTAATGCTATATCCTTTTTTATATTACTCAAATAATCAACTAACAACTTACCGTCTAAATGATCCATCTCATGTTGAATAACCCTAGCAAGCCAACCATCAGCTTTTAATTCTTGCTGTATATTGTTATAGTCTAAGAACCTTATACTTATAGACTCAGACCTTGCTACTTCAACATGTTGCTCCGGTAAAGATAAACACCCTTCTAATGCCACAACTAACTCTTTAGATTTATCTATTATTTCTGGGTCTACAATAAATAACGGATAAAAACCCTCTGCTCTTTCTGTATCATCACTATTCTGTAAGTCAACCACTAATATACGCTTAACTATTCCGATCTGAATTGCTGCAAGTCCTACCCCATGATCATGATACATGGTTTCAACCATATCATCCATCAACTTTCTTATAGTATCATTGACTGTACCTACGGGCAAAGATTTTTGTTTTAATCTTGAATCCGGAGCAGTTACAATAGGTAACACAGACATAATTTTTAAACCACCAAATTATTTATAGTAAATTTAGGAGAATTGGCTAGCAGAGGCGATAAAGCAACACCTATAATCAATAGGCGTCACTCGTCGCTCCCAGGAGACTAGCGACAATAACTAATTCAGCGTTATCCACCTTTAGCCCGCCCTACTCCTTTCCCTTGACTACTAATACGAAAAGCTTCACTTTTATTTTTGCTTAAAAAACCACTAAAATCTTCTTTCGTAAATTTAAACTCCGCAATATTCTTTGCTGGACTTTTTTCTGTATTCAATCTTTTATCTTGTTTTTTATCAATAGATAGTAATTGTATAAAATCTTCTTTAATTTTACTTGATGTTGTTGGAGAGTTTAAAGTCTTAATCAGCGATTCTAATGCCTTGGTATCATTTCTAACTTCTTTATTGCGGTTAGTTGCTGCAAGTATAACATAATCTTTTAAGGGACTCTTATTATCTTTTCCTTCCCAACGTTCTGAAGTACAAAAAGATAAAAGTGCCTCAGCTTTTGCTTGATGACTTCGAGTAGCATCACGATCTTGCCAACTTTTCTCAGTTGGCTTTGCCGGAATTATATGGTCTAACATTTTATGAGCAAATGTTTTATTCAAATTGTCATTATCATAAACCTCATAGACGCTTAGAAGGAATTTTTGCTGTTCAAAGTTTTTATCTACCCCCTTACCTAACTCGTAATTATCTAAATATTCCAACGTCTGAAAACGTCCTTTAATATGCAAGTAACCTGCATATTTCTGAGCATCATCAAAATCAAGAGTGGATATACCTTGAGTATCTAATGTCACCGTGTTTAATGCATTCTCACGTAAATTAGTAAGAGTAGCTTTATCAGTTTCCGTATATTTAAAATGTCCACCAACTTGAGCCAGAGTTTTATATACTACATCCATTAAAAATTTTATTAGAGCACTTGGGCTGTCAAAAGGCTTGGCACTATATATTGCCACATTTGTTGAAGCATCCATACCACTACCAAAAGCAAGAGCCAGTACCCTACCCTGTTTTTTTGCTAGAGCAACATTATCAAAACCATCTAATTCTTCGGCAGAATCCACTTTACTCTCATTTTCAGGAAAATATCCAATAGGTACATTGTCCCTATATCCCCCATCAACATATTCAACCCCATCAATTGTTGCCGGTTGGAAAACTATAGGAATTGAAGCAGAGGCACGACAAGCTAAAGCAATTTCAACATCAGGGCTATTTTCCGCACTAAAAATTTGCAACGTACCATTATCTCGCCTTACTGCAGTAATTAATAAATCTTTAAATTGCTCTGAGTCAACAAGTCTTAAAAGAGCTAAATCCTTAAAAAGGATTTTCCCACCAGCTTGGCATTTTTCCATTAATTCACTGAACTCTTTACCATTAGAGTCTATGATAGTTTGAATTTTATCAAATTGCTTATTTAGCTGTTGTTTTTGAAAATCCAATCCTTGAATATTCTCATTTATATCACTAATCTGTTGACTATTATCACCATGTTGTTGTTTTAATTGTTCAATCGAGTTTAAAAGCTCTTGCTTTTTTTGCTCTAACTTTTCTTGCTGTTGTACAATCCTATCACGACCTGACTGACAAAGCTCCCCAAAGTTCTTGCCCTTCAAAAAATTAAATACCCCTGTTCTGATTGTTTTATCTAAAAGACCATATAATGGGGTACCATCCTTGCCAATCTGCACCGGACCAGCTGAAAATCCTTGCGTACCAAGTAAACCTTTAAGGTTAGTCTCTTTTGAAATTTTCTCAAATTCTTCAGGGGGGATACCACAGGCAACCATCGCCGCACTTATCGCCCCAGCAGATGAGCCTGCAACCGCCTTAACCATTCCAACTGCTCCAGATTCTGCCAAGGCTGAATAAACACCGGAATATATTGCCCCTTTGGCTCCTCCCCCACTAAATACCAAATACTCAAAAGGAGTTTTTTGCCTTTCCAGCATTTCTTCTATATTACCCATAAATTTTACTCAATATTTAATTTTACCACCTTACTCATGACATTTACAGATCATGTATATCTCGTCATTGTGCATAAGCATCATTGCGAGGAAGCCCTTAGATCGACGAAACAATCCAAGAAAGTAATTAGCAATGGATTGCCACGCTCACATACGTTCGCTCGCAATGATGAGTTATAGGCTTATACGTCATTGCGAGGAGTACGGAAACCACAATTTTTCAGGGTAGCTATTGTCATCTTCTATGATAATCTTTCTGCCTGGTAAATTTAGTAGAAGATATGAATAATCCAGCTCCTATAACTAAAAATACTGAAACAGTAAAAATACTAGCTATCATAAAATGCCCGAACATTGCTAAAATTAGCGTAGTAATACAGACCATTATCATAAATATAACCGCACTAACTCTCCCTTTTTTTGTTATGTTTTCATAAACCTCAATACTTTTAATATCCATTTGCTGTCTATGCGTTTGTTCTTTCTCTGCCATAACAATTAATTTTGCCAAGGTGCCTGGATGAAGATTTTCATATTCTTCCATTAAATCTATAGGCGGCATAACATGCTCAAACTTCTTACGATAGAAGCTATTATCTTTTTCTCTAGGATTATTGTTAATTTTTGAATATCCTTTATTCAATCTATTATTACTAGCAAAGAAGCTTTTACTCTCTTTCATATTCTTTTTTTATTTCTTGAAATGTTGAATTAATATATTTTTCTATTTTAACAAAATACTCAGACAAATCTGTCTCTGGCTTCTTTCTTATTGTTGTTTTAGATATTTTAAATATACTAAAAAAACCAGTTAGGAAATGCCTTACAAAATCTTTACTCATTTGGTTTTATTCATTTAATTTTCATATTTATTACGTCATTCCCGCCATTGCGAGACCATGTAATGGTCGTAGCAATCCACACTCATTAGATTGCCGCGTCGCTACTAAAGTAGCTCCTCGCTAATAGACGATTAAATTCCTCTAAATCACTTTTATAAAATTATCATCAGGAATCAATGGCTCTCCTCTGAAATTTACTGCATTGTTGAATTTATTGCAACAAGTTATAAAGTTTTTATCACAACCTATAGTAAGATCAACCGTTTTATTACACTTCATACTATCAGGAATTAATTGATCCAATATAATTACATTTCCAGAATGACTAATTATCTTACTATAAAATTGACCATTAGCTAAAATAGCATCCCCATAATTAAAATAACCACTTTCTTTATCAATATCTGAAATGACTATAGTTCTGCCAAATATTTCCTGAACATTATATATCTGACTATAAACTGTTTTATCTATTTTGCATTTTAAATCTCCAAAATTAGCACGACATTTTTTACTAAAAGATTGCAGTAACGACTGATTATATCCCATATTTGGCTCTAAACGTAAAGTAAAATCTAAATCCCTTTTAGTATAAAGGCTACAGCAATAAGTAACAAAATGCTTATAAGAATCAGCACAACTAGTATAAATTCTGACCATAGCCTGGGTCAAATCATAATGTTGCTCTACTCCATTATTCTCAAAAACTCCTTCTAAGATAATGTAATTCTGTGCGGAATCATTAAAAACCCCTTCCTTTAAAGTTATTCCAGAATTTGGCATAAATCTTATCCCATCAATTGACAAAGATTTATCAGATTCAGTAAGATATACTACTAATAAATGAAGGGTTGCAAAGATAGGAGAGATATTATAGAGTATATGATATTATGAGCAAGAATGTATTGACAGAAGAACAAAGAGAAAAATTGAAGGAACGTCATAAAACAGAACGAGACGGAAGGATACGTGATCGTATTAAGGCAGTTTTGATGTATGACGATGGGTATAGTAATGTAGAGATTGCTAAGGTACTACTCCTGAGCCACGAAGCGATAAGAAAACATATTGTTGATTATCAAAAAGCCAATAAGCTTAATACCAACAATGGAGGTAGCACAAGCAAATTAAATGATGTTGAGCAGGCAGAATTAGTGAATCACCTAGAAGCAAATAATTATGTTTATGCTAAAGATATCATGCATTACATTGAGAACAAATATGGTGTGACATATACGATAACGGGAGTAACAAAATTACTATACAAACTGGGTTTTGTTTACAAGAAGCCGAAAGTAGTACCAGCTAAGCTGGATTTTGACAAGCAAGAATTATTTAAGTTAAACTACAGTTTACTAAAAGGGAATCTCAGAGATAAGGAAGCCATATATTTTATGGACGGTGTTCATCCTCAGTATCAAGCAAAGGCAAGGTGCGGTTGGATAAGAAAGAACCAAGATAAGACCTTACCAACATTCAGTGGCTGGAGAAGAAAGCACATGATTGGTGCTATTAACCTAGTTAATTTACAGTTAGTAAGCACAGAGAACCCCAAAATAAATGGGGAGCAGATAGTTAATTTCCTACAGAGATTGGAAGAGGAGAATAGTGAGAAGGAAAGAATATATTTAATCTGTGACAATGCCAGTTACCACAAATCCAAGAAAGTTAAGGAATACCTAGTAAATACTAAAATAGAGCTAGTATTTTTGCCACCATATAGTCCAAATCTTAACCCAATTGAGAGATTATGGAAGTTTATGCACAGTATTACAACTAATAATAAATTTTATCATAATTTCGAACAATTTTCGGAAGCAATAAACAAATTTTTTAGCAACATCGGCAATTATAAAGATAGGTTACGTACCTTAATAAATGATAATTTCCAAACTATTACCGTTAACCATTTCTGCAACTCTTCAGGTTAATTGAGTATACAACTCCAAACCGTCTTGTAGCGTGATATGGAAACAATAAGTAAAATTATGTACCGCTCTATGGAATTATCAATATATTCTGTCATATAACCTCCATTAACTCTATTTGCGATAATTCTATTGACCCATCAGAAGAATACGAATATTCAAAACTATCATTAGCAAATCGTACAGCTACATCAAAAGTAAAACTACCTGTCAAAATTTGCTCCCTATCTAATGGGTTTGGTAAAGTTATTAATCCAGTATTATAATCAAGCTGAACATCCAAATTTACACCATTAACATAAAATTCTTCGCTACCAGCTACCGGTTTATTAATTGTTATAGCATAGGGTAAAATTGGGTCATCATATAATTTAATCAGTTGATATTGGGTTAATTTTCCATCGCCTTCAGCAATGAATTGCCTTGATACTTGATGATCAACATTATCTCTGAAGCGAAAAGAAAAACTCCCTCCCCTTCTTGCTCTGAAGAAAGAGCTAAATTGCTCAAATTCAAAACTACTCAGACGACAATTTTTAATCAAATATCTTTGTCTAGCATATTCTCTATCTAAATTTCTTACTTCTCTACCTGATAATGTCATAGCACAAGAAATAGCAAATTCCGGTTTACCAACAGCAAAAGTTTCAATAAATTCCGGCATACGTATATCATGAAAATTCATAATTCAATATCCCTTGCTTTACCCTGAACTCTTTCAAATAATTTCTCCTCATCATTATAGTCAATTAATAAGAAGTTGGTGACGTCGTTGCTCCTGCTAGCCAATTCTTCTGAATTAAATATAGCTTCTTGTAATTGCCATTTTTTCATAATCTACCTTTGATTTTATTAATTAATTAGCGTAGGCAGTCTCCTAACCTATATCATTCTAATAGCATAAGATCATTTTTTATTAGCGACCTAAAATCCTTATCCATATCAACAAGCCATCTTTTTATATCCACTTTAATAGTTAAATCAGATTCCTCCAATTCTTCTTACAACTTACACAATTGTTGATCACTTACTGCTTCCATAATACAAAGGTCAAGATCAGAAAATTTTCTATGACGACCTTTAACACGTGAACCGTATGCCTTAAATATATAAGGATATTTTTTAAGATAGATTGCAATATAGTCAATTGATGAGCAGTTGGGGACGTTGTTGCTCAATGCTCACCCATTATTTATAGGCGTCACTCCATCGTTCCTGCTACCCAATTCTCCTGAATTGAATTGACTATAGTTTCTATATCCTCATTCTTGGCAATAGAAGTTTTTCAAACTTATAGTTCTTAATTATCTCCATAATGACTCCACATGCGTAGTATCTTTATTCTCTTATCTACTATCTACCTCATAAAATAATCTATGTTGCAAATTAACCCTTCTCGAATAAGCTCCCAAATACATACCCCTTAACTTTTTAAAAGGTGGGGGATTTTGAAATGGATCATTGCTTATAATTTCTAGTAATTTGTATATTTGTTTCTGCAAAGGTGATTTCTTAATCTTTTTAAAATCTTTACAAGCATCGCTAGTAAAATACAAACTATACATTTAAGCTAATCCACCAATTTTGTCTTACAATCTTTAAAATCAGTAGTAAGACCTTTGATTATTGATTGACTTAATTCTTTATTTTTTGCTACCAATAATGTTTCTTGAATATCTTCCCAGTCTTGTTTTGAAATTAAAACTGCTGTATTTCTTTTGCCTTTTATTATTGTTGGCTCATGCTCCTCTGCTACCATATCTATTAATTTATATAAGTTCTTCCTAGCCTCACTAGCTACCAAATATGCCATAATTATTCCTATAAAATGTTGATTAACAGTACTATATATGGCACTGTTAATCAATAGACCTCTTGCCTAACTCTACTTCTGCTGGCAATTTGTACGTGATAGCGGTACTCTGCTCCTCACGTACACTAGAGTACGCTGCGGTTCGAGGTGAAGCGTCTCCTTCAAATTCCTCAGCATAAGCGAGTTTTGCAAGAGGTCTAATATCTTTAACCCCCTTTATTGCAATTTTTGCTAATTCTGTTCTCCTTTAACAAGGCTTTGTAATCTATAGTAAGCTTAGTAGTAATAAGGTCAGAACTACGCTGAAAATTTATATTACAGGCTTTCATACCAGCAACAATGTAATCTTGAAGAATACACGAATTAGCTGTTAATTTATTAGTAATTTTCTCCGCCAGTAAAGTTAAAAGCCCCTGATTTTTATCCCTAGCAAAAGCACTTATCTCAAATTCCACTTGGTAAATATCCTGCCCTAATCTTGAAATATTTTCAACTTTCAAAATATTTACTAGTAAGAACGGATATTTTGCATCTTGGACTACCGATATGTAAATCCGGTCAACACTAAGCCTAATATCCGGCTCCCCAGATAATAAGTTATATATGCTCATGTGAAAATCATGAATAAAATTAACAGACATATATTTGTAACCCTATAATATTCAAGAATTTACTTCTTTCTTCAACATTAATAATCCGCTTAATTTCAAATTGCCTATCTCTAAACGATATACGCATTTTGGTGGTAATGCCGGTGATAAATCTCATTTTAAACACATAAAACCCTTCAGTCATAATATGACCAAAATTCAAATGTTCTATCGAGGTAAATCGATTATCAGAAATAGGTTTTATTTCAGCATAAGTAGAAAGTTTCTCTTGCCATTTTTCTTGTTCTATCTCACTTACAGAAAAATTCTCTAGAATTTTCACCTGATGTTGTAAAGTACGTGCTATTGATTTTTTCATTCTTACCTTTCCAAAAGCCTTATATTCTTAATTGCCTATACGCTAGATATAGATTCTTAATTTCTGTTGATAAAGAAGTAGCATTTTGCCTTTCCCTATCATACATTTCTGCTATATGCATTAATATGCTATGCTTTATTGAAGCTGGAATATGCATTTTATCATAACCAACAATATATTCAACCATTAATTGATAATTTTCTAATTTTTTATTCAAACATAATAATGATCGATCGTGATCTAAGTAATATTGATCAGATTGCAGCTTCATAGATTGACTGTTATTTGTTAGAGTATAGTCAATTGATGAGAAGTTGGGGACGTCGTCACTCGTCGCTCGCCTATTACTTATAGGCGTCACTCCGTCGCTCCTAGCCCCAAATTCTCCTGAACTGACTATAATCTTCACTAATTCCTTTATCGGTTGGTATTTTAACTGAAAATTTTGTTGATTTTTAATATTACAAACAAACTCTACCCGCCTTGTTATTATTGTAAGTTTAGTAAAATTCTCAGCAGCCATAATTGCAGCATCTATCAAGCTGCTAATTAAATCATCATCATAATCGCCTTCTATTCTCATATAGTTCTTAACTTCCACTAGGCTCCAAATAGCCTGAGGAATTAGTTCAATAATCCTAAAAGTATTTTTTTTATACATATAGCTACTTCACATAGGTTAACTAAACATAGCCAGTTTAATAGCACTCTGATTCACTACGTCGCCCCCTACCCTTTTAACTGCGTAAAATTTGACAAATGGCTTATCAGTATAGGGATCTCTCATTATACTAATACCACCACGATCTATGATTTTATAGGCTGATTTAAAATCACCTATAGCAATTGCCATATTACCTTCCTTGATAGGCGGCATCTCAGAACAGCAAAGCACTGATATACCAAATATTGTTTGCTTTAAAGAATCAGACAGTGACTGTTGCCAAATAAACCGACCATTATTATCTTGAAGTTTTTGGATTTCTGATAAAGTAGTACGATTCATCAAAAAAGTAGCATTTGCCAAATATTCTTCATCAAGTAAATTAATGAAATCTAATAATTTTTCGGCAGTAACTTGTCCCCCCATCTCAAATAGCTCTATTTTATCACGAGCTCTTGATAAGATACCTCTTGGCTTTTTCTTACCGTCACCATTAATAAACGCCTCATTTTCTGCTTTAACAAAACTATCTCTTAAACGCTCTATCAACCAATTCTCTATCCGAATAGCTGAGTCATCTATCAAAGTTTGACTGGCTTTTGGCTGAGCATAAAGCTCATGCACAAAGATTCTCTGTTGCTTTAGCCGAGAGGCAGTTGTTTCTTCTCTTGCTTGCAAATCACCAACCCAACCACTAGCAAAACTCCCCTCTTCAATTACTATATCAAGGGCATTACTAGAAATTGTTTCGATTGATGCTAATTGTCGCATAGGTGATCTAGCGTTAATCTCAGTAATGATACTATTATATAAAGCCGGTACTAACAATACTCCACCTTCCTCAGGTCCGCTATTTAAAGATTTTTCGATTAATTCACTTTGGCTACCTTTGCGAATATAATTATTAAAAGCAGTTTTATGCTCAATATCTTGCATCCCCCCTATTTCTGGGCGAGATAGAAAATTTTCTAAATTATAAACTTTTTCTTGTAACTCACTAATTTTTACTTCATTGTTATTTTGTTTTGTTATTAATTCTATATGCATTTTATTCTCCATTAAAATTGAATGTTTTACATTTTTTTGTTTTAAAGAAAAGCTATCGCAAATTTGCTGATTACTAGCCCGTTGCTTATTGCCCAAATTATAAATTGATGAGAAATCTCTCCTGCTACCCAATTCCCCTGAATTGACTATATTCAAATCATTTAAGTATCTTTGTTTAGTGATATGCGAAATTTTGGCATGGTAATTGGCTGGAAAAGTTACGATACTCACCTCAATTAATTCCGCTTCAGTGATTATTCTTTGGTTTAAGTTATTGTAATTTGCTAATTTTATATTAAAACCAATGGAAAGACCATCAACGGCTCCTTGGCGAACAAGCTCTATAGCTTCTTTACCTTTGTCGATTTTATTATTAATTATAGCTTCAACTTTTAAGCCGTAATCATCTTCCGTCAAAGACTTAATCACCCCTATTGGCTGTTGCCAATCATGTTGCCAAAGAAACTTGATACATAAATGATTGGCTGAGGCAAAAGCCCCTTTAGCAATTAGGTCATTATGCTGATCAGAAATATTATAAACACTAGCATAACCTGAAATAACTACGTTATTATCTGTAACAGATTTTATGATTAAATTTTGAATGGCTTGATTTTGCTGTAAGTTTTCAATATACATATTACCCCATAATTGCAATAACTATAGGTAATATATACTAAAAATCTCTAGCACTAAGTATTTTAGAAAAAAAATATTGATTTTTATCAAATATTTTTAAAATATATTCAATAAACGTTTATTAGTAAGGAAAACTATAGAAGAAAAATCTTCTGTATAAGGATGCCATCCTACTCGACTTATTGTCATACCTACTCTCTTGTCACCCTTGCTTTGGTGCGGGGTCTAGATTCCCGCCTACTCACATAAGCGTCAGCAATTAAGAAAACAATAATTGAAAAACCGTCATTGCGAGGAGACCGTAAGGTCACGAAGCAATCCAGAAAAGTGATTAGAAATAAATTGCCACGCCACCTACGGTGGCTCGCAATGACGACTTATTAATAAAAATTAATCTTGTGTTTTTTACTAAATATTATACAATCTCTCTTTAACAATTATAATACGAGACTTTATATATGCAAAATAACACCAATAACTTATCCCCTCCCAATCATGTTACCCCAGCAACGTTTCTTGCTGCCTTAAGGATGGCTAATGGCATACGCCTACCTATACCAGTTAATAACAATTTGGATATGCCAAATCTTGATACCTCTCTTGTTAATAACAATTTAAACGTTACAACCTCTGATCTATCAACTCCAATCCCTAATAGTACCGCCCCTGATGCTCACCCACCACTGCTAGGAGCAGAAGTTCAGCAGCCCCCTACAGAGTAAGATAACTTCACCACTTCAAAAGCTGTTTTTACAGCTTTTGAAGTTTAGTTACAAATATTCAGTTTAATATTTAGCCTCAGCGTCATTGCGAGCTGATGTATCCCCACGAAATTGTTGCAAAATAGCAAGAATTGATAGAGATAGTAGGTTATGGATGTAAAAACAGTATTAAATCGAAGTAATAAAAGAACATTGTCCTTTTATACATAATAATCGTTTAAATGCGTTACTTGATGTTGCAGGAGGCTTGACAGTAAAAGATAAAAAGATTTATTCGTATTTTATCCTTGGGAAATTTATTATTGAATTTAATTATTTGCATGCCATAAAACCATTGCTAGAACCCCTGACATCTATTATAAAGACAGAGCTTTGTCATGCTTAATTTCGTGGGGATATATCAGCTCGCAATGATAGTTTTTCATTTATTATTTTCTTAAACTGACGCCTATGTACTCCATCGCTCCTAGCCTCAAATTCTCCTGAATTGACTATATCAATGGTTATTATAATTTCTAATGAAATCAAATTTATAATTCTTCTTGCGTAATGCATTAATTAGATTTCGTAAATTTTCTTTACCATTGAAGCAATCTTGGAACATCTCATCATGCATTAATAAAATTAATTTATTAGGTAATGCAGTATCTTTTTTTGCAAATTTAGCATCTATCTCTTCTACTAGACGATCAACAGATTGTATAGGGCAACCATCATTATAGTGAGTCCATTCTAAATCCCATCCATATAGGTAAAAACCATTCTTGTACATAGCATTATCATCTATCTTTTCAACTTGATCTTCCTGTTTTGAAATATACGGATCATCTCTAGTTAAGTTAGGGAGACGGAATACATTCCTCCCAGGAAGTCTAGTATCAATATGGGAACCTTTTAAACCTAGCGTATCATTATTCTTTTTAAGATCATTAATTACCGATGGAATATCGCGATAAAATTGCTGATATCGATTATAAGCATGAGAATAACTGTGATTCCCTATCTGAATAAAAGGACTCTTCTTAGCTAAATTCACAACACCCTTTGACCAACTACTAGAATCGTAGTGGAATCCTACCATAAACATGGTAACGGGTATCTTTTCTCCAGTCATAACCGCAACGACATTTTCTGTTCCTCTAAGCGGTCCATCGTCTGAAGTGATATAAATGGTATAACTAGCGTATGAAAAGCCAGCATAAAATATACTTGTTATAAATAACAATAAACAAAAATGGTTTAATCTTACAAGAGTTCTTAGTATGTTCATATATTCCTCAGTTAATCTGTTTGGCATAAAAATATAGCTAACCTTTAGTATTTATCTATAACCAACAGAAGTCATCGCAAAAAAGCATAAACCAACGAAGCAATGGCGTTAACCAAATATAGAATTACTTTTAGTTATTAGACCTTATATCACATTTTCAAGATATAAGGTCTATTGTAAGCAGCCTCCTATTGTACCAAAAGAAATATTGAATGTCTATACCAAATAATATGCAACCGTAGAATCAATAGTTGACAATAATCAAAGAGTATAGTTAAATAAATTGTGAGGCAACTATATAACTTATAAATAGCAAAAGAAATGAGTAAATATTTTATATTACTACTGATATTTATAATGCCTCTTAATTCATTAGCTCAACAACAAATATCTAACCAGGTATCTAATTTTGTTGCACCAGTTACTTATTTTGTCGATCATACTAAACAACTAAAGCTACTCAAACATAATTTAGATAAACATCGACAAGCAAGTATTATAGGAACTAGTGGTATGGGGAAAACCCAACTTGCTAGAATGTACTCTCATGAGAATCAAAATAATTATAAACTCATATGGTTTATTGACTGTAATTTAGATATTAATCAAGAGTTTCTAAAGCTAGCTCAAGCTATTAATAGTACTGCTAAATCTAATCTAGTATCAGAAGATATGAGGTTAGTACAACAAGAAGTAATAAGCTATTTATCGAATCAAGATAAATGGTTATTGATATTTGATAATCTGAAAGTCAGTGAAAATAAAAAAGTTCAAGAATTTGTTGATTGGGAAAATAACGGGCATGTTATATTTTGCTCCCAAGATAGTGAAAGATTACCTAATATAATTAAAATGACTGCCTTTACAAAAAGTGATGCGATTACACTTGCTAATAATATTCTAGAAAACAATGATCCAAAAATAGTAAAATTCTTGAGCAAAGAATTTGCTGGCTATCCTATCCTGATAGCACAAGGTGTACAATTATTAAATAATGTACAAGGTTTAGATATAACAGAATATAAGAAAAAAACCCAACGAGCAGCAGATAAAATTCAATTGAACATTATGTTAACTATCAATGAATTAAAGCCAAGTGCTAAAAAATTACTAAATAAAATAGCCTTAATAAATAATCAAGGTTTCTCGAAAGAATTTTTAAAAATTATTACTGATGATCAAAGTACATTGAATGATGATCTTTATCAATTGTCTAAATTTGCCTTAATATCTAACATTGATTCTAATGAAAATAATCCGATCTTTGAAATGCACGATGTTATTGCTGAGAAAATAGCTGAGATTAATTGTAGCGAAGGTAATAAAGCTTATTTAGAGGATATCATTACCAAATTAATAAATTGTATACCAAAAAGTGTATTACAAGCTCGCATTTTTAGAAATGCTAAAACTATCCAAGAAAATCTTGAGATAATTTTAAAAAATTCAGAGAAATATAATTCAAATATATATAAACTTATGGAGCTTAATTTTCAAATAATGCTTCAATATCACAATTCTCTTGATTATTATAATGCAGAAAAAAAGGTTAATTGGTTTAATAAGGCTGATCAGGAAGGAAAATTTAATTTATGGTCGAATAATGATGAAAAATGTGCATATGCAAGTTATGTACAAGCAATAGGTGGGTATCATAGGGGCTATTCTAATTATAAGATGGCAATAAAATATTTTATAAGAGCGAAAGAAATATTTGATAATGTGAAAGGTTATGAATCTTTTAAATGGACTTTATTTTATAGTTTAGCAATATGTAATATTGCATTAGGACAGATTCAAGAAGCAGAAAAAAACATTAAAATTATAGAACAAATGTTTAATGAAGGTTTAGCAGATAAAAGTGACTTAGGATATATACATAGTGCTAGAGCAAAATTATTATTTGTACAAGAGAACTATACTGAATCATTGGAGCAAACTAATAAAATTATAGAAATATCCATTAAAAATGGACTAAGTCCTGATGACCTATTTCTTGTTAATCCTTATTTACTTAAAGTAGAACTATTAAATTATCTTAAAGAATACCCAAAAGCATATATTCAAGTTGAGAAATTATACAATTTGTGTAAATCTTCCCAAAAAGCACCTCCTGAAATATTAGGTCGTATTTACACCCAAATGGCAAGTAGTGAATTAGGATTAGGTAAGCTAGAGCAAGCCTCAGATCATGTTAATAAGGCTATCTCCATATTTTTAGCCGATGAACGTAGAAATCCTAAAAATGCAGATTATTCGGAAGATCCAGATTTAGCAGCAAGTTACGTAGTCCAAGGTAATATTTTATTTGCTCAAGATAACATAAAAGCAGCTATAGAATCCTACAAGAAGGCTTATAGCATATATCATTATTTATATAGGGATAATCGTAAAAATGTGGCTCAAGTGAGTTACTTATATACTCAAGGAGCTAAAGCATCATGTAAAGCAAAAGACTTATCTAATTATAAATTTTTTGGTAAACCGCAAGTAAAGGAGTTTGGCATAAATTATCCTAATACTGTATCTATGTTTGAGTATTGCAAACAATATGATATGGATTTATGGGCAAAAGAAAAATAAAAGAGCTGTATATTTTTGCTTTAAATAGTAGGACTCTTTTTATAAAATGAATGAATTACAACAACAAGCATCAGATCCCCAATATTCTGTTTGGGTTTCTGCCTCAGCCGGTACAGGCAAAACCAAAATTTTAACAGATAGAGTACTCAGATTGCTGATTGAAGGGGTGGCATTTAACAAAATTTTATGCCTAACTTTCACTAATGCAGCTGCCCTTGAAATGCAGAGTAGAATTAGAAATAAGCTTGCTAAATTTGCTGTAGATGGAACTGCTAAATTGACGAAAGAGTTAAGTTTATTACTTACTAGGGAGCCTTTAGAAAGTGAGGTGCAATATACCAAGACTTTATATTACAGACTACTAAACTCTGAAGATGGAATTAACATTTATACTATTCATGCTTTTTGTCAAAAGATGATTAAATTATTTCCTTTGGAATCGAGTATCAATCCAGAATTTCAGATTCTTGATGATATTACAGCACAAGGGGTTATTAACAAAATAAGAAACCAAATCTATTTAGATCCAACTTATAATGAGCTGATTAGTTTCTTTTTGACAAACTTCCATGAAGTAACCATCAATGATATTTTTTCTGAAATAATCCAGCAAAAGATTAAGTTTAAGAAACTATTTGCCAAGCAAGTGGATTACAAAGAACATCAAACTATTAATTCTTATGTTCCTGAGCAATTATCAGAACTTTATAGCCATGCTCGGCAATTACTGGCAAAATACTCAATAGCTATTAACCTAGATCAAGAAATTCAACTATTTTTTCTTACTAAAGAAGGTACTAAGCGTAAGAATATGCTGTCTAAATCTATAGCAACAAACTATCCAAAATTATTGAATGAACTTGAATATATTCAAGAAAAAGTTTTTCAGTTAGGGCAGCAAACTAAAATGCAAGATATGGAAAATTATTCAAATTTGTTGTGTAATTTGGCAAAAATTTTTCTTGATAAATATGAGTCCTATAAAACTGAGAACAGCTTACTGGATTATGATGATTTAATTTATTTGACACAATTATTATTAACAGATGATACTACCAAAAATTGGGTGTCATATAAACTTGATGGTGGAATTGAGCATTTGCTTGTTGATGAAGCACAAGATACTAGCCCTGAACAATGGAGCATTATCACTGCAATTATAGCAGAGTTTTATTCTACCACTAAGCATAAAAAGAGTACTATTTTTGTTGTGGGTGATGAAAAACAGTCGATTTTTAGCTTCCAAGGAGCAAATCTTAGCTCTTTTAATTCTGTTAATGCAAATTTATGTAAAAAATTCTCTGAGGCAAATAAAAATTTCAAAAATATTACTCTTGAATGGTCATATAGGTCTACTGAAAAAATTATCGATATTGTCTATCTAATTTTACAACAAATTAAAAACACTACCCCTCAATTATTTACCTCTGAGAATCCTAAAATTTTACCATTTCGTCAAAATGATAAAGGTATAGTAGAACTCTGGCCACTAGTTAGAGGAGAGAAAGAGACTAAATTATTTTGGCCCTTACCAGAAGAGCATAATAAATCCAAATCTGCTCAGCAAGTACTTGCGGAACAAATTGCTAATTTTATAAAAAGTCAGATAGCAAGCCAAAGAATCTTACATGCCACTAATTCCGAAGTTAAAGAATCAGATTTTATGATTTTGGTACGTAAGAGAGATGAGTTGGTTTTTGAAGTTATTAATTGTCTTAAGCAACATGGTTTGCAAGTAGAAGATGTTGACCGAATCACTTTAGATAAAAGTTTGTCAGTATTAGACTTAATAGCCATAGCAAAATTTGTGCTACTACCTCAAGACGATTTGAATTTGATTGGTCTATTAAAATCCCCAATAATCGGCATGAATGAACAAGAACTACAGTTGCTTGCAGTTTCTCGTGGCAAGAATTCTATATGGGAATATCTGCAAAATATACCAGAATATACAAATATATATAATAAACTATGTTATTTTCTACAACTATACAAAGTTGCCAATTGTGGGAATTTTTTCTCATTGATTGTCGATTGTTGGGATATTAGAAAAATTCTAGTTGAATCTAATGGATTTGATAGTAATGATGTAATAAATGAATTGATATATTTAAGTATAAATTATGCTAATAATATAGATAGCTCGCTGCAAAGCTTTGTTTATTGGTTTGAAAATAACAAAATTGATGTTAAAAGAAACTTAGAATCGTCAAGTAAGATAAAAGTCATGACTGTTCATGCTTCTAAAGGGCTACAAGCACCGATTGTTATCCTGTGTGATACTAGCTCAGTGCCAACTAACAGCAATAAATTTATTTGGGATCAAGATGGTAAGGTGTTCTCTGTCCCCCAATCATCTAATAGCCCAGAATTTTTTAAAGCTCTCAAGGAACAGGAACAACAAAAAGACTTACAAGAATATATCAGACTACTTTATGTGGCAATGACCAGGGCAGAAGATCATTTAGTGATATGTGGTTACCAGTCAAGTGGTAATAAGCTGCCACAAAATTGTTGGTATGAGTTAGTTTCTAGAGCAATGAATATGCATGGTAAGCTACATGATAATGGGATTATAGTTTATGAAATGGTTATTTCTGAGTAAAATTTTAACACAAGATAAAGGTAGCATAGGCTCTAAAATTCAGGTATAATAGCTGTTATAGTCAATTGATGAGAACAACAACCATGCTTAACTTTGCCCCCTATATAGATTTACCTTTAGTTTGGGGTGGACTAATTGTCATAGCAATATTTCTGTATGTATTACTAGATGGTTTTGATCTGGGGGTTGGTATATTATTTCCATTTGCTCCTACTCAAGATTGCCGCAATAAAATGATGAATTCCATAGCACCATTTTGGGATGGTAATGAAACTTGGTTAGTTTTAGGTGGTGGTGGATTATTTGTTGCGTTCCCACTGGCTTATGCAATTTTGATGTCAGCCTTCTATATACCAATTATTGCAATGCTTTTGGGCTTAATTTTTCGCGGGGTAGCTTTTGAGTTTAGATTTAAAGCCACTCCAAAGGATCGTTACATATGGGATTATTCTTTCCATTTTGGTTCTATCATTGCCGCCTTATTTCAGGGAATTATGCTGGGAGCTTTTATCCAAGGCATTAAAGTGGATGGCAGGGTATTTGCTGGCGATGCTTTTGATTGGCTCACCCCTTTTTCTCTGATGACCGGTATTGCTCTGGTATTTGGTTATGCCCTACTTGGTTGTACTTGGCTTATCATGAAAACTGACAAAGATACGCAAATATGGGCTCGTAAATCTGCAGCATATGTATTAATTTATGTTATGTTATTTATGGGATTAGTAAGTTTATGGGTACCATTTTTAAACGAGAGAATTCGTATATTTTGGTTTACTATGCCTAATTTTGCATATCTCTCATTCATTCCTATTTTAACTATTTTTACCTTATTTATGTTATTCACCACTCTTTATAAAAATAAAGAATACCAACCTTTTTGTTACTCAGTTTTACTTTTTACTCTGGGCTATTTAGGGCTAATTTTAAGCATTTGGCCTTTTACCGTACCATATCAAATATCTTTATGGCAATCGGCAGCAATAGCCGAATCACAATCTCTAATGTTGGTAGGAGCTGCGTTACTTTTACCGATAATATTAGGTTATACAATTTATTGTTATTATATATTCCGTGGAAAATCAACTCATCACCCAATGTATTAGTAAATTGAGAAAAATTTTTATTTCTCAGAAATGCAAACAATGGCTTTGGTTTGTAATTTTATACTTAGTGGGGCTAATATTTGTGCTATCATTATCCTGTATAATTAAAGCTATCTTTTTTATATTTGGCTAGGAAACTGGGTAAATAATTTAATTTGTGCTAGACACGCTGCTACGGCAGTTTCAGTTCGCAAAACATTCGCTCCTAGACTTATTGATAAACTATTAGGTCTCAATGAAAGTATCTTAAGTTCATTCGGTGAAAAACCTCCTTCTGGACCGACAATAACTGAAATATTTGAGTATGATGTAGGCATTATTTTTAATAATGTATTATTTTCATCTTCATTTTCATTAGCATATATTATAGAATTATTTAGGTTCTGATCGAGGAAAAGACTAAGTGATGTTAATGGCATAAGAATGGGCGGGGTCAAACGTTCGGATTGTTCTGTAGATTCAATAATACATTTCATCAATTTTTGATTATTAACATTACGAAATTGAGACCTTTCTGTAATTAATGGAATAATTTTTGTCACCCCAAGCTGTACAGCCATATCTATGGCATCTAACATTCTATCACTTTTAATAATCGATATCCCTAAAGTAAGCTCAGGTTCGATTATTGTTTTTCTTAAAATATTAGTAAGTTCAACATGTAAATTATTTTTTGTTATATCGGTAATTTGGGCTATAAACTCACCATCTATACCGTTAAAGATTCTAAAATGATCACCAATTTTTAACCTTAATACTGTTTTAAGGTAGTGGCTATGGTCTTCTGCAAGATTTAACGAATAATTTTTAATTAGTTTGATATTGCTATATATTCTATGAAGACGAGAAATTTTCATAATTTTAACTCCAATGATCAATTATCATAGTACTCTACAATTTTTTATTTATTTCCTTATGATGAGTAAAAAAGCTGACTACTAAGCGTCATTGCAAGCTGATGTATCCCCCACAACTGTTGAAAGTTAGAAGGTAAAGCGGGTTTTAGATAGGTTTTCTGTCATTGCGAGACCACGTAGTGGTCGTGGCAATCCATCTTTGGTTACTTTTATGGATTGCTTCGTCGACCTACGGTCTTTCTCGCAATGACGTTGACCACATACGACTTTTAAACTATCCGGTCTAAAACCGCTTCCTCTTCTAACTTTCAACAGTTGTGATGTATCCCCACGAAATTAAGCACGACAAAGCTCCGTCTTTATAATAGATGCCAGGGATTCTACCAATGGTTTTATGGCATGCAAATAATTAAATTCAATAATAAATTTCCCAAGGGTAAAATACGAATAAATCTTTTTATCTTTTACTGTCAAGCCTTCTGCAACATCAAGTAACGTATTTAAACGATTATTATGTATAAAAGGACAATGTTCTTTTATTACTTCATTTAATACTGTTTTTACATCCATAACCTACTATCTCATCATTAAATAATGATGATATTCTATCAATTCTTGCTATTTTGCAACAATTTCGTGGGGATACATCAGCTCGCAATGACGAAGCACTTTTCTCAAACGTCATTGCGAGGAATAGCTTTGCTATGACGAAGCAATCCAAAATAAGTAGAAATGTATTGTCACAACCATACAGTGGTCTCGCTAATAGACAAAAATTTACTATGGATAAGTGCTAATCGAGTGCATTTTAAAGATTTTTCTAGCATTTATAGCAAAATTATCTATAAATTACTTAGTGGCTAATAAAAATAATATATACTATAGGTAAACTGAGAAGGGTTAACTAAATATATGGTATAATTATGATGTCTTGATAAACAAAAAAATTTAATTTTATGACAGAAGTGATAGCTAAAGAACAATTAGAACAATATATAAATCAAATAGAAGGGCTTGAACAAGAAAAAGCTGAATTATCTGAAGCAATAAAAGATGTATTTGATGCGGCTAGCTCCAGTGGTTTTGATACCAAGGCTATGAAGTCTGTGTTAAAACTAAAAAAACTTGATAGAAATAAGCTGGCTGAACAAGATGCAATCTTAGAATTGTACAGGCAAGCTTTAGGTATATAAATTAAAGATATTTAATAATGAAATTATATCCGTTAAGACTATTACCTGAGCAAGTTAATTTTGATTTTATCAGATTTAAAAAAGTAAGCTATACGATGTCCATTATTTTGTCTCTTGTGAGCATTATATGGATAGGAATTTATAAATTTAATTTTGGTATTGATTTTTCTGGTGGAATTGTTATAGAAGTACGGCTTGATCAATCGCCTGATTTAACCAAAATGCGTGAAGTACTTAATAACCTTAAGATTGGTGAAGTAGTATTGCAAAATTTTGGTAACCAGAATGATTTGTCGATACGAGTTGGTAGCAATAGTGAAGACACTTTAATGCACAATATTGAGCTGATCAAATTGACTTTAAGCAACCAATTTCCTTATAAATTTGAATATCGTAAAGTAGATTTTGTTGGTCCACAAGTTGGAACTCATTTGATAAAATCAGGAATAACGGCTCTAATTCTTTCTTTTCTTGCCATCATGGCTTATACTTGGGCTAGATTCGAGTGGTATTTTGGGCTTGGTATACTGATAGCTTTGCTACATGATGCCATACTAAGTTTAGGTTTTATGAGTGTGATGAGGTTAGACTTCAATCTAACTTCCATAGCGGCTATTCTTACCATAATAGGTTATTCTGTCAATGATTCAGTAGTTATCTATGATAGAATTAGAGAAAACTTACAGAAATCATATCAGAAAACAATGCCACAAATTATTAATCAGAGTATTAATGAGACTTTGTCTAGAACCATTTTAACAGTTGTGACAACCTTGTTGGCAAACCTAGCTTTAGTAATATTTGGTGGAGAAGCTATTCATAGCTTTAGCTTATTAGTATTTTTTGGGATAATAGTTGGTACATATTCTTCTATCTTCATATCTGCTCCGATACTAATGTTATTTGTTGCCAAGAAATTTAGATAGCGAGAACAAGGAGGCAATGAATAGTGGATTGCTTCGTCGGCTTACGCCACAACTGTTGAAAGTTAGAAGAGGAAGCGGTTTTAGACCGGATAGTTTAAAAATCGTATGTGGTCAACGTCATTGCGAGAAAGACCTTAGGTCGACGAAGCAATCCATAAAAGTAACCAAAGATGGATTGCCACGACCACTACGTGGTCTCGCAATGACAGAAAACCTATCTAAAACCCGCTTTACCTTCTAACTTTCAACAGTTGTGGGCTTACGCCTTCTCGCAATGACGCTTGGGTTGCATACACGTCATTGCACATAGGCGTTAGTTTAAGAAAATAAAGTAGAAAAGTCGTCGTTGCGAGCCACCGTAGGTGGCGTGGCAATCCATTTCTCATCAATTGACTATAGTGATTTCAAGAATTGTTAGAACCCACCTTACTCAACATAGTATCGGCTCTTTTTTCAAATGCATCGACCATTTTTTCAGTAGCATCAGTAAAAAATATACCAACTAATTTGTCAACTATGGCAAACTTCATTTTGAAATCAATAAAGAACTCTACTTTACTACCAGTATCTTCTTGAGAAAATTGCCATAAATTTTTTAAATATTTAAATGGTCCGGAGATTGCCTCGACTTCAATGGAGTATCTCTGCTTATTTAAATCATTTGAGTAGATAATTCTTGATTGATAATTGTCTGAAAAACCTTTTAACTGAATTACTAACTCAGCTATAATTTGATTCTCATTTTCTGAGATGATTCTAGCAGCCCTACACCATGGTAAGAATTCAGGATATGACTTTACGTCAAGAACTAAGTGAAATAATTCTTGGGCATTATATGGTAGGAGTTTGATTTGATGAAAACTTGGCATAAATTAATTTACAATTGCAGCATTAAAAATCAGTTACCCTGCCTTTATGCTGCCAATCTCCATGGATAGTTGGTTCTTGACCTTTAAAACCACCTATTTCTTCTGGCTTTTCTTTTTTATCTTTTATGGTAGTATCTTTTTTGTTATCCATAAATGTACTAATCCTCTGTATTACGTCTTTTTATTTGTATAGTCAATTAATTTGAATTAGCAACGTTATAAATCCGATTAGTATTTAGCCTCAGCGTCATTGCGAGGAGCCACTTTAGTGGCGACAAAGCAATCCAAAAAACGATTAAAATGGATTGCTTCGGAGGCTTACGTCTCCTCGCTAATAGACAGCACGATGGGTGCTTATTCGGCGCTAATTCAGGTTAATTGACTATATCTATACATGTTGAAACTTCAGTTGCCGATTTCTCCAATTCTTGCATTAGGTTATGCAAGAAGTCTACTTGCTAAGCCTGGTGCAAAAAAACCATCGGCTCCAACTGCTGCATAAGCTTTGCTTCTTCCTTAATAATATATTTTTACTTAAAGCACAATTTTAATTATCAAAATCTGTCGATAACAATAAGTGCTTGACTCTTTTATTGGGTTAGGATACTCTCAAGATACATTAACTAATTTTTGATACTATTATGTATAGATTGTTATTATTATATATTTTTTTTATAAATATATCTCAAGTAAATGCTGCTGATTTTACCATAGAACCTTTATCTGAATCATCGAAACAAGAGATGATCAAGAAAAAAGTGTGGCATGATGGATGTCCAGTTGCTCTAAATCGATTGAGAGTTATTAAATTCCCTTATTATGATTTTAATTCTGTAATACATCATGATGGAAAACTAGTTGTTTTTGATGCTGTTTCTGAGCATGTTGTCGCCATTTTGAAAAAAATATATGATTTAAAATACCCTATTGCTAAAGCACGTACTATTGAAGATTATGATGGTGATGATGACAGAAGTATGGCAGATAACAATAGTTCTAGTTTCAGTTGTCGTGAAATTACAGGAGGCGGTTTACCTTCAGTACATTCATACGGTCTTGCGATTGACATTAATCCAATTCAAAATCCTTATATTTCTATTCCAAGTGACATAAGTCAAGCAGGGCTTGTTACTGTAAAACCTTCAGAAGGATCAAGTTATCTCAATCGAACCAATATTAGACCTGGGATGAGTGAAGTAATAATTGATCTTTTCGCTGAAAATGGTTTTAGTGTTTGGGGAGGAAAGTGGAACACTCCTATAGATTGGCAGCATTTCCAAACGTCTCGAGCTATGGCACAATTATTAGCCATTATGAACTATAATGATGGGTGTACTCTTTTTGAGTTCTACACTAAAACCCCGCAAATGCTTAACAAAATTGATCCTAATAATAATCAATTTGTTGAGCTTTATAAAAAAGACTCTAAGATGTTTATGCAATGTTTAAAAAAATTACCAGAAATATTAAGCCTAACGCCAGATCAGGCATATGAGATTTTATCAAAATGTATTGTAAATAAGTGATTAATACAACCATTTCTTCTTACTATAGAAATTTTGTTACTCCACTAAGTTAACTAAGAATTTTGTTAACTTAGTATAGGCAATTGATGAGAAGTTGGGGGTGTTATCGTTCAATGCTTGCCTATTACTTATCATAACACCCTACAATTTTTATTCTATAAGTATAAAACAGCATAAAAACGTCATTGCGAGCTGATGTATCCCCACGAAATTCTTGCTATTTTACGCGAGTTGCCAATTAAGTTAGCTCATAAAACCTAGATGTCAAGCAGTTTACGAACTATTTGACACGTGAAAAGTATAATCAAAACGCTATGTATTTTAAAAAATTTCTAATTTTAAGAATTTATTGCATTTTTTGACCTGATTAAATGTTCTTCAAACCTTGTGAAGTCTAGGGTTTACTAAAATCAATTAATTGGCAACTCGTGTTATTTTGCAACAATTTCGTGGGGATACATCAGATTGCGAGGAGGTGTAAACCTCACAACTGTTGAAAGTTAGAAGAGGAAGCGGGTTTTAGATAGGTTTTCTGTCATTGCGAGACCACGCAAGTAGGTCGTGGCAATCCATCTTTGGTTACTTTTATGGATTGCTTCGTCGACCTGCGGTCTTTCTCGCTAATAGACGTTGACCACATACGACTTTTAAACTATTCGGTCTAAAACCTCTTCCTCTTCTAACTTTCAACAGTTGTGGTGTAAACATCCGAAGCAATCCATAAATTGTCCCCTGTTCGACTCAGTGTTACCCCTGCGTAAGCAGGGGGCTAGATTTCGTACCAAAGCGGGAATGACCGCTTCCTTTGTGGCTCTATTTTTTTATTTTATTTGTTGACAAATTCACTCGTCCATATATGACATTGAGTTAAGCAGGGATGACCAACTTATCATCGCTCACTATCCTCCCTTGAATTAACTATATATAGTCAATTCAGGAGGAGTTGGTGCTAGGAGCGATGGAGCGACGCCTATAAGTAATAGGCGAGCGACGAGTGACAACGTCACCAACTTCTCATCAATTGACTATATCTTAAATATGAATAATCAACCGCAACTAATACCAAATTTTATTACTTTAAATAAGCTCGGTCATGATATTGACATTCCAATAAGATGTAGTAATAAAGCTAAACGCATTGCAATTAGAATAAACCATAAAGGAGTTGAACTAGTTCTGCCTAATAAAAATTTTAATACAGGATATAAATTTTTACTAGAAAAAGAATCTTGGATTAGGCGAAAATTATCAGATGTTTCAAAACAAGAACCCATAGATAATAATACTATAACAGTCTTTGACAGAATATACTCATTACTACATATTGATGCAGATTATAATAAAGTGCAAATGGCAGAGGATATTATTCAGATATATTCCCCACCTTCTCAACATAAGAGTACCTTAATAAAATTCTTGAAAGATAGACTGTTACTAGAAGCAATAAACCTGGCTACTCTTCTGGGTAAAGAATATAATATAAACTTTAGTACAATAAAAATTACAAATAATAAGAACAAATGGGGAAGTTGTTCCAGTTATGCTGAACTTACTTTTAATTGGCGACTTATTTTTGCTCCAAAAAAAATACTAAAATACTTAGTGGTACATGAAATATGTCATATAATGGAAATGAATCACAGTAAACATTTCTGGCATTTAGTGGCAAAACTCTATCCTGATTATAAGTTGGCTAGATTATGGCTTAAGAAAAATGGCAATAAATTGCATCAATATCTACAATAAATGGTATCAATTTACAAATTGAGATTATAAAATAATCGCTTTATAAAAATAATATTTGCATTAATAATTACAGTTGATATAATGTGCGACATAAAATAACAGCCCGTTTAATACGGCATAAAAATTATATAGCCAAAAAAAGAACATTTCATGTCAAAAGAAAAAAAACTGCAAATAATACCAAGTTCAGAATTAAAGAATCCTTTGGATTCTCTGTTACTTATTGCACAATATAAAGAGAAAGATTTTACGGTTAAGAAATTTACTCCTAAACACCAAGAATTCTTAGAGCGTCTTTGTCGATATGGTCCAATTGATGATATAGTAAAAATATTTGGAAAAAATATACTAAAGGAGTATGAAAAACTTACAATGCCAGCCTTGCTTTGTAATTTATGCCTTTCACGAGAGGAAAAGAACGGAGTATACAGAGATTACGATAAGAATATTGCTAAAAATATTAAAGATATTTTTGGCATTAAAGATATTTGGGTACCAGCTAATAACAAAACTCCAGGCATTATCTATCAAATACCAGGAAAACGTGTACAGATAAAGATACAATGTGATGATAATATTAAGACTACTCAAATTGCTTGGGCAGCTTACACTAAAGCTAGTGGTATATTATATTTATACAAGATAGGAAAACCTATACCTTCACATAAGATAATAGAGTCATTTCTAGAACTAATAGCATCAATCGATCAAAATAGTTTTATAATAGAAATATTTTTTGATTACACTAACATTATTAAATCTATAACTACAGATATCTTAAATGCTATTGTTAATCAGCCATATTTTAAGAAATCAATGGCCCTCTCTCAGAAGATAACAGAATTTCTGATTAATACTGGTAATATAAAAGAAGCATATGATTTTTTAAATATTACATGTCAACTCATTAAAGATGCACAAGAAGATTCATCAAAATTAGACCCATTGGATAAAAAGTCTGATTTATCTGAATTTATTATGAATCATTATTGGAACTTAGGAATAATAAGTAAGGCTCTAGGTAATTTACCAGATGCTGAGATATGCTTCAAGAGATATTATGAAAAAAATCCAAATTGTAAAGATACTTTTCTAGAGTTATACGGTATCTATTCAGGGTTGGATGATAAGGACAAATCACGAACTCTAGCTGAAGAACATAAGGATTCAGTACCTCACCTTTTAATAATAGACAAAATCATTAATAATGCAATATATCCTCCAAAATCATCTATTATACATCTTTCTTATCAGGAGAAAGCATCTGTAGTAATTACTGCCTTTAATCATGCTATATACTCAGATAACAAAGCACAAACCCAATATTACAAGCAAATAATATTAAAGGAGATACTGCGTGACAAAGAATTTAAAAATACTTGTTCTTTAACAGAACAAATAAAAACACAAATTTTATGCGGAAGTATAAATTTTAATGCTGATATGAGTCAATCATTTATTTTGTGTAAGTTCTATTTTTTACATTCCAATAAATCATATTTAAAATCACCACAAAGTATTTCAAATTGATTCAAAGCTAATGACCAATCTTTTATGGGCATAGTCCATTTTTTAGATGCATTTTGCAGAGCTAAAAATATTATTTTCTGAATTGATTTATCATCTGGAAACACCCCCTTATTTTTGATGATTTTTCTAATTTGACGGTTGACAGATTCAATGGTATTTGTTGTATAAATTACCTTTCTTATTTCCTCAGGAAAAGCAAAAAATGGGATTATCCCACACCAATTACGTTGCCAAATATCAGAAATTACTGGGTATTTTTTGTCCCATTTTGAACTAAATTGTTGAAGTTTTAGACTTGCCATTTCTTCATTATTTGCTGTATAAATTTGCTTCAAATCTGTGGTCACCTCCTTTAAATCCTTATATGAGACATACTTCACTGAATTGCGAACCATATGAACTATACATAACTGTACTATAGTCGCAGGAAATATGCTACTTATCGCTTCCGGAAAACCTTTTAGACCATCAACACAAGCAACATAAATTTGTTCTACTCCTCGATTTTTTAACTCAGTAACTACTTGCATCCAGAATTTAGCACCTTCATTTTTTCCTACCCAAATACCCAGCAACTCCTTCTTTCCTTCTATATTAACAGCAATCGCTAAATATACTGCTTTATTTATCACTACCTGGTTATCCCTAGACTTAACGTGAATACAGTCTAAGTATAATATTGGATAAACCTTATCTAAACCTCGATTTTGCCACCTAGTTACTTCGTCTATTACTCCATCGGTTATTGTCGATATTAAATCACCGGAAACCTCAGTTTGATATATTTCTTCCAAATGACCTCGAATTTCACTGACTGTCATTCCTCGACCATAAAGTGAGATAACTTTATCGTCAAATCCACTGAATCTTCTCAGCCCTTTAGGTATTAATTTCGGAACAAACTCTCCTTCTCGATCTCTTGGTACTTCCAGAGTAACCTTCCTACCATCATCATCAATTATTGTCTTTTCATAGCTACCATTACGACGATTATTATCTACTTTCGGCATTTTACTATGCTTTGAATAACCTAATTCATGCTCTAGTTCACTTTCTAATATTTTTTCAACTATTTGCTTTTTTAGTTGTTGAAATAATCCTTCTCTACCAAACAATTTAGATGGATCGGCTTTTGATAATAATTCTTCTACTAATTCATTACTTATATGATTAGCGTTTAGTTCTAGAAACTTCTTTTCTATTTTTTCTGACATATCTTTCCTTTTTATAAGTTGTTTTTTTACAGTACCTCTTAATGATTTCTTTTACAACTTACACAAACTATATTATAGACTCGCTGATATTCTAAAACAACTTCCTTCTGACGAGATACCTAAGCTACTTCTAGAACTATCTATAATGTATTCATCCCCCTCTACTTATAAGACGGCTTTAGAATATATCAACTTAGCTCGAGAATATGATCCCAATAATCTAACATACTTATTTCACCAAACGATACTAACTGCTGCTTTAAACCTTATTAATCAATATGAATCATTATCAATAGAATCTCAGTCATTAGTAGCAACTTTACCACCAGTAGTGCAAGATTTACCTACAGCAAATGCAGCAGTAGTAAACTCAGAAAATACATCAACAATACCAGAATTAAGGCAACAAAGTTCAGTAAAATATTATTATAATATGCCTGATCTTATTGAAGCATGTAATACTGGAGAGCCAAATGCAATACATCAATACTTTCAAGAGATAAAACAAAAGTCTTTACATGGGAGTCTCGATCTATACCAATCGCCTGGGTGGTATATTAATGAAACAACCCCTATTAAGTCTTCAGAGGCAACTAATGTATTACATAATTTATATGCAATTATTAGCCCTACATTAAAAGAACAACTTAATGACGATGAATATACTAGATGGCAAACTATTTTAGAAAAGGGTTTTGCTAAGAACGACAAAGGTGCCGCAGGGATAAAATTTTTAAAAGGAAAAACAGGAAAAATTTATGAATTAAAAGACCCTTCAAAGGATGCTAGGTTAATGGCGGCGGAAATATATAAAAATAAAAGTGCTGAATCCCTAATATTATTTAAGGAAATAAAGTATCATGGTTATATAAGAGGCTATTTGGACAGAACTGAGAGCGCAATAATCCCATGCGAAGATTATTATGAGTTAATGGGGAAGTCCAATCATCTATTGGATAATTTTGATATAATGGCATTGTAACGGGATGTAACTTAAATACTCACCTTACGCATGGCATTTAAAAGTCATATAGAAAATAGCTTGGCGTCATTGCATCAGCGTCATTGCGAGAAACCACTTTAGTGGGCGACGAAGCAATCTATATGTGGATTGCCACGCTCACGTACGTTCGCTCGCAATGACGTTTTGTACTTGTTCCGGAATTTTTAAATTGTCATGGGGTTTATGCGTAAGGTGAGTTAAATATAGCAAAGTATAAAAACCACTCTTTTTTTTAAACTAATATATAATAAACTATTGCAAGAATTTTTATTTTTAGTTATTATTTACTTTATTATTAAAATAATGGAATGGATACTTAAATGGAAGATATTAATGATTGGGAAGTCAAATACGAAAATTGTAAATATGCTGATAGGTTACTAACTAAACTAATGCAGATGAACCAGGAAGTAAACCGACCAATAGATATTAAAGAAGTCAAAAAAGCTATTTATTATGCAAAAAAATACCATGGTATACTCAATTAACCTGAAGAGTTGCAGAAATGGTTAACGGTAATAGTTTGGAAATTATCATTTATTAAGGTACGTAACCTATCTTTATAATTGCCGATGTTGCTAAAAAATTTGTTTATTGCTTCCGAAAATTGTTCGAAATTATGATAAAATTTATTATTAGTTGTAATACTGTGCATAAACTTCCATAATCTCTCAATTGGGTTAAGATTTGGACTATATGGTGGCAAAAATACTAGCTCTATTTTAGTATTTACTAGGTATTCCTTAACTTTCTTGGATTTGTGGTAACTGGCATTGTCACAGATTAAATATATTCTTTCCTTCTCACTATTCTCCTCTTCCAATCTCTGTAGGAAATTAACTATCTGCTCCCCATTTATTTTGGGGTTCTCTGTGCTTACTAACTGTAAATTAACTAGGTTAATAGCACCAATCATGTGCTTTCTTCTCCAGCCACTGAATGTTGGTAAGGTCTTATCTTGGTTCTTTCTTATCCAACCGCACCTTGCCTTTGCTTGATACTGAGGATGAACACCGTCCATAAAATATATGGCTTCCTTATCTCTGAGATTCCCTTTTAGTAAACTGTAGTTTAACTTAAATAATTCTTGCTTGTCAAAATCCAGCTTAGCTGGTACTACTTTCGGCTTCTTGTAAACAAAACCCAGTTTGTATAGTAATTTTGTTACTCCCGTTATCGTATATGTCACACCATATTTGTTCTCAATGTAATGCATGATATCTTTAGCATAAACATAATTATTTGCTTCTAGGTGATTCACTAATTCTGCCTGCTCAACATCATTTAATTTGCTTGTGCTACCTCCATTGTTGGTATTAAGCTTATTGGCTTTTTGATAATCAACAATATGTTTTCTTATCGCTTCGTGGCTCAGGAGTAGTACCTTAGCAATCTCTACATTACTATACCCATCGTCATACATCAAAACTGCCTTAATACGATCACGTATCCTTCCGTCTCGTTCTGTTTTATGACGTTCCTTCAATTTTTCTCTTTGTTCTTCTGTCAATACATTCTTGCTCATAATATCATATACTCTATAATATCTCTCCTATCTTTGCAACCCTTCATTTATTAGTAGTATAGTCAAATGCGACAATCAGGTGAACCTTATTATTCGCATCCAATAGAGGTAGCGTATATGACTTCTGATTATCTTTTTAGAACTGATATTATTGTTACTAGCATACTGCAAGATACTATAGAGGATACAGAACTTTCCAAAAGTATGATTGCAAGCATTTTTGGAGAACAGGTTGCTAGTCAGGTTATGGATCTTACAAGGATAAAAGAAGATGGATGTAAGATTAGCTCAGCTGAAATAATGAAATTATTATATCAACAAAAAAAATATGATACCTTGATAATTAAGCTTTTTGATCGACTTCATAATATACAGACTATTAGTGCTAAATCTCAGGAAAAAGCTAAAAAGATAATTAAGGAAACTTTACAACATTTCCTAGTTATATGTGAAATAGTAGAAATGCCATGGCTCTGTGAAATTTTATATGACAAATGTTGTATGAACAAACCAACATTAAAACAAACTTCCGATAATCTTTTTATTTTTAACAAACCGTTTAAACTTTCTGGCATTCCATTTTTTCAAAATAAGACACTCCTATGAAAAAAGCTATGCCCACCGGTACAAGAATTAAAAATAATCCCCAATAATCTAAATACTTTGTAGTAAATACTAAACCAAACGATGTTATAAAATAAGTGAGTAATTTTGCTATAGCACTTAAAAAACTAGTATACGTAAACCTTCTAAAGACAGGAAAATATTTATAAAATATTGGTGCTGCAGGTACATGGTCAAATACAAATAAAGCAGCTAAACATTGAAAAATAAATACATAAGTTGAATTATGAGTATATGACAATACTATAGGGAATGAAATAACTGAGGCAAAGAATAAATAGAGCTTTGCTTTAAGTATCTTTAAGGGATGTATTATATAACTAATATAAGCAAGCATAATTATTCCAAATAAGTCTATTAAAGATACCAAGAAGTTTTGGCTAATGACCTGATTAGCTGAAAAACCACATTTTTGCTTTAATATATCTCCACAATATATATAAACAAAATAGAAGCATGGGGGTCTAGCACATTGGATAAAAAAATATGCAATTGAAGTCAAAATTGGTACGTGTTGATCAATAAACTCTTTATCCACCTCTTTAAACTCAATACCATTATCTATAAGCCTATGTTTTAACTTAGTTTTTTTATCCATAAATTCAGTGGCTTCCTTTAAACTAGTTCTAGCAACAGAACCAACTAAGGCAATTCCTGCTCCTACCCAAAATGCTATACGCCAGCTAGATTCATTTTGATAAATATGTGTACTAGTAAAAATTGATGCAACTCCTAGTGCCGCTGTAGTTCCTATAGCTGAAAATACAGTTATTAAAGCAACTAAGGAGTATTGAATAGGTGGATTAGAACTTTCTGTTAAATAAATTTCTGCTCCACGTGCTTCAGCAGTTGCCGCCAAACCTTGTATCATACGACACGCTATAAGTACCCAAGAAGCAGTAATCCCTATTTGAGAATAAGTCGGCAAAGTTGCAATAACAACACACGAAATACCCATTAAAAAAGTAGTGATAATCACTACAATTTTTCTACCGATATAATCACCAATAAAGCCAAACAATAACGCTCCAAAAGGTCTAAGTATGTAAGTAGAAGAAAAAGCAGCAGCGGAAAGCAAAGAGGTTGTAAAAGGGTCGTATTTAGGAAAGAATAATTCATTAAGGAGTACTGCCATATGGATATATAGCATTAAATCAAAGTACTCAAGAAACGTTCCTATAGAAAGTAACCCAACAGCTTTTTTCTGATCTTGCGTTAAGCTAGTCTGAGTATAAATAACTCTTCCATCCGCTTGAATAAATTTACTCATAATTGACTCAAATAATTGTTTTTTACTAACTAGCTAAACCCTTATAAACAGCTATGCTCCTATGACTTAGAGGATAACCGCCACATTCTTTTGCCAATCTATCAAAATAAAAGGTAGCTGTAACCCCACAACTGTTGAAAGTTAGAAGAGGAAGCGGTTTTAGACCGGATAGTTTAAAAATCGTATGTGGTCAACGTCATTGCGAGAAAGACCTTAGGTCGACGAAGCAATCCATAAAAGTAACCAAAGATGGATTGCCACGACCTACTTGCGTGGTCTCGCAATGACAGAAAACCTATCTAAAACCCGCTTTACCTTCTAACTTTCAACAGTTGTAGCTGTAACCCCTATCCATGTAATGGTCGAAGCAATCTATTTCTAATTACTTTCCTGGATTGCTTCGTCGTGCGGTTTTCGCACTCCTCGCAATGACGTTTTTACCCTTAATAGTTACAATTATAATTAAATATAACCTGCTTTAAATAGTCAAGTAATTTTTTATTAAAATATTTTTATTTTATCCTATAAAAAATGGATCGGTCTAAATTTATGATGGGTGTTATATAACAATGTACTCTATTATTAATTTGTTCAAGAATAGTATAGTCAATTGATGGGAAGTTGGTGATGTCGTCGCTCAATGCTCGCCTATTACTTATAGGCGTTGCTCCATCGTTCCTGCTACCCAATTCCCCTGAATTGACTATAATTACTAAGTTAGGAAATGAAAAAATAAGCAATATCGCAAAAATAATGAAAACAGCTATTAGTGGAGCAAAAAAATCTGTTATATTATAGATATAACCGAATTTGGAATAACTTGTTATATCGAATTCAGGTTAATTAGGTTGCTGTAAAAGATTCAAGTACAGTTTTAAAATTCCAATAAGGTATTATCAATGAGCAAATTTAATAAGCAGCCTCCTGAGACTAGCAAGAATCAGAACTCTAGTACAAATTTTAACCCATATGCTAAGATGGGGTCAATCAAATTATGTCAGACCTTAAAAAATATTACAGATGTTAATAATTTGAAGTTAGCTCAGGACAGAGCAAAGAACATTATGTGGGATCAAGCAGATGGTTATAAATATGGTTTTAACGCTTGTGGGCTTAGTACGATAATTACTATATTTAGCAAGCGTGGTTTCAAACCATCTGTAGAATTTTTGGAGGACTGGTTCTATACAGCTATCCAGTACATAGAAGAATTTACCCCTCAAGAACTGTCTAATAGTATTTATGCTTTTGGCACATTAAATATACACCCTTCAAAAGAATTTTTGGAAGTTTGGCAGAGAGAGGCTGTAAAGCAAATAGGAAACTTTAATAACCAAAATTTGGCTAACAGTATTTATGCTTTAAGCAAGTTATACTCGAATGATTTAAATAATATGGACGACAATAAACAAGAGGTGAACGAGCCGAGTGTTAATTTAGTAGATGAACACTCAAATGCGAGTGCCTCAGAGTTTTATAGAACCAATTATTTAGATAATTCCAGTAGAACTCTTTTAATAGAATTCTTGGAAGTTTGGAAAATAGCGACCATAAATAAAATGAACGATTTTAAGGCACAAGAATCAGTCAATTCTTTGTCTGGTTTCTGTAAGTTAGATGCATATTTGAATAAATCTCTTGCAAAACTCGCTGATGCACAAGGAGTTGAAGGAGATGCTTCATCTCAAGCCACAGCACACTCTAGCTCTAGTGTATGCGGAGATTCTAGTACCGCATCATTGTCCCAATTAGTATCTGAACAAGCAAATACTTCAGAATCTTGCGAGATCAATTCCTCAAAAAAATTTCTGAAGAGTTGGGAAGAAGCAGCTATAAGAAAAATCTACCAATTTACCCCACAAGGACTGGCTAATAGTGTTCATGCTTTTAGTCAATTAAAAGACAGGCAACCTTCACAAGAATTTTTGGAATGTTGGCAAAAAGAGGCTATAAATAAGATAAAATGCTTTAAAAGCCAAGAATTGGCTATTAGTATGAATGCTTTTGGTAAATTAAAGCTACAGCCTTCAAAAGAATTTTCGAAAGTCTTGCAGATAGAGGCTATAAATAAAATCAATGATTTTAATGCCCAGGGATTGGTTAATATTATCTATGGTTTTGGTAAATTAAAGCTACAGCCTTTAAAGAACTTTTTGAATAGTTGGGAGAAGGTGGCTATCAATAAAATTGACAAATTTAATACACAAGGACTGGTTAATATTATCTGTGCTTTTGGTAAATTAAAGCTACCACCTTCAACGAATTTTTTGGAAAATTGGGAGGCGGTGGCTATCAATAAAATTAACGAATTTAATACACAAGGACTGACTAATGCTATCTATGCTTTTACTCAATTAAAGGTACAGCCTTCAAAGAACTTTTTAAATAGTTGGGAGAAGGTTGTTATAAGTAAAATCGATAAATTTAATGCACAAGAGCTAACTAGTATTATCTATACTTTAGGTCAATTAGAGGAACAATCTTTAGACAATTTATTGAAAGTTTGGCCGGAAGCAGCTGTAAAGCAGATGCAAAACTTTAGTAGCCAAAATTTGGCTGTTATTATCTGCGCTTTGGGTAAATTAAAAGTGCCGCCTTCAGAGGATTTTTTGGAAAATTGGGAAAAGGCGGCTATCAATAAAATTGACGAATTTAATACACAAGATCTAACTAATATTATCTATACTTTTAGTTCATTAAAGGTACAACCTTTAAAGAATTTTTTGGAAAATTGGGAAAAGGCGGCTATCAATAAAATTGACAAATTTAATGCCCAAGGTCTGGCTAATGCTATCTATGCTGTGAGTCAATTAGAGGATCAATCTTTAGAAAAATTCTTGGAAGTTTGGCAAGAAGCGGCTGTAAAGCAGATACAGACCTTTAACAGCCAAAATTTAGCTAATAGTATATATGCTTTGAGTCAATTAGGGGTTCAACTTTCAGCAAAATTCTTGGAAGCTTGGCAGGAAGCGGCTGTAAAGCAATAACAACCTTCAATAGTCAAAATTTAGCTAATAGTATGTATGCTTTAAGTCAACTAAAAATACAACCTTCAACAGAGTTATGGGAAGTTTGGCAGGTAGCGACTATTGGTAAAATCAATGAATTTACTACACAAGAACTAACTAACAGTATTTATTCTCTTACTATACTCTCTGCGTTAACACAAAATAATTACCTATCAACAGTGAAAGTCTTACGAGATGCAATAAACAAACTTGACTTTAATCAGTTGTCTATAGAAGGGGTTATACAAATTTGGACAGGAACAAATTTGTTGCAAGCATTATTTAATGATCAATTATTAGAGGAAGAGAAGTATAAAAGTATTAGCGAAATAATAAATTCGAATCCATTAAATCCGATGACATCAAATTTACAAGAATCTATGTTTAAGGTTATTGCTAATAAATATAAAGGCACACCAACAAAAATCTGTTCAGAATACTGGATACCAGAATTAGCTACTAGAGTAGATATATGTGTTGTGTTTGAAAATAATGAAAAATTAGTAATACAGATAGATGGACCTTCTCATTTTATTGGCAATGGTAAGCAACATAATGCCGCAACAGAAATTAATACTCTCTTTTTAAACATACTAGGTTATACGACAGTAAGGATACCTTATTATGAGGTGAATGCTGAAAATAGTAAGATAGACATTCTAATGCAACTATTCAAATGTATAGATAATTTCACAACTTCTGAAGAAACAAAGTTTGACCAACATTCATTATCAAATAATTCTGAGTTATTTTCAGAAGTACCATTAAGTGCAGAAGATAGTTCTTATTTTGACAACAAAATTACCAATTAGATTAGGTTATGCAAGAGGTCTATTTTTTTATTTTGAATTTTCTCTACTATTTATAATTAATTGGGGCAATAATTTAAAAAATCTTACATGTGATATAAGAAATTTATTTTACGTAATCTACTGGCTATGCTAGCTTGTTTGTGTTATTATTTCCTAATAAAGTTTATAATAATTTTTAATATGAAAGTAGAATTTTTTGATAATATATCAACCAAAAAAACTAATATTGTTAAAGATAACAATAAACCACCAAGAATGAGGATAGGTACCGATGAATTCTATGACTTGCTAGTTAATAGTGATGTCTTTGTTGATAAAAGTCTAATGATCAAAGAATTATTGGAAGATAGTGGTAAGGTTATATTGATCACCAGACCAAGACGATGGGGTAAGAGCTTGAATATGAACATGCTACAGAAATTTTTTGAGATAGAGGTGGATCAAAATGGCGTTCCTTTACCTACAGAAGATAGGGTTAATCGCATTCTCTTTATCGGTGGGGAAATCAATTTAGGTATTAAAGGAAAAAGGACTTTAAAGCCTTTAAAGATTAACAGTAATGAATATGCCATGACTCAACAAGGTCAATTTCCAGTTATTTCCATAAATTTTAAGGATGTTAAAGGCAGTAACTACCAAGAAATTGAAAATGGGATAAAAAATCAAGTAACTAATTTATTTACAAACCATCGATACTTAAAGCGTTATATAACAACAGATGAAAATTTACTAGATGAGGCACAAAAGGAAAAGTTAAATCGATATTTTACAGGAAAGCTTGATAAGGAAGACTTAAAAGATAGTTTACGGGTTTTGAGTGAAGTACTGTACAAACATTTTGGTCAAAAAGTTTACATATTGATCGATGAATATGACACACCGATCAATAGTTCGTATATTGAATTTGGTGATAAATTAAAAGAATTTGATGATGTACTAAAAATATTCCGCGGGATGTTTGGCAGTAGTTTAAAAACTAATCCTTATTTAGAAAAAGGCGTAATTACTGGTATATTACGGGTTGCTAAGGCTAATTTATTTTCGGATTTGAATAATGTTCGTGAATATACTCTGCTAGATGAAAATTTTGCTAAATTTTATGGTTTCACTCAAGCAGAAGTTGATGAGTTATTAACCAAAGTACCACTTGACACAAGTCCTGAAAAAATTAAAGCTTGGTATAATGGCTATAGTTTTGGTGGTGAGGTAATTTATAATCCATGGTCAATTATGTTATGCTTAGATACTAGAGGCAAACTTGATCATTATTGGCTTGATAGTGGGGGGACGGCTCTTGTTGATAAAGCATTATTGTCAGATGGAATACAGGAAGATTTACAGAGCTTAGCTGCCGGAAAGGCTATTATCTCACCGATTGTCAAACAAATTAGTTTTGCTGATATCAACAAGCCAGTAGGATTATTTAGCTTGTTGTTATTTAGCGGTTATTTAAACCCTGTTGCTAAAAAACCAGAAGAAGATATTTACGAATTGTCGGTACCAAATAAAGAGGTACGATATATATATAATGCCAGAATGCTCCAATGGGTAACTGATCAGTTACAAATTGATCATTTTCGATATTATTCTTTTGCTACTTTGTTACCGGCAGGTAAAATAGAACAGTTTAAAGAAAGATTGCAAGAATTATTGTTAAATGCTACTAGTTTTTACCAAACTGGCGAGAAAAAAGCTGAGCTATTTTATAGTGGTTTTATGCTAGGTTTGATTAATACCTTAGCTTCTGACTACATAATAGACAGTGAAAGAGAAACCGGTAGCGGTAGGGCTGATATTATGTTGATACCTAGAGCTGGAAAGCAAGACAACGCCATTATTATTGAATATAAAATATGCAAGTCTCCAGAAGAGTTAGAATCTGTTGCCAGAGAAGGGCTAGAGCAAATAGCAAAAAAACGATATGAGGCTAAAATAAAAGAATACTCCCATGTTCAAAAAATCATCAAAATATCTATGGCTTTTTGCGGTAAGGAAGTAGCACTAGAATACCAAATAGATAAGGTATCTTAGGCATATAGTCAATTGATGAGAAGTTGTGGACGTTGTCACTTGTCGCTCGCCTATTACTTATAGGCGTCGCTCCATCGTTCCTAGCCCCAAATTCCCCTGAATTGACTATATAGGCTTATACGTCATTGCGAGGAGACCGTAGGTCGACGAAGCAATCCAGTATGTCGTACCTGTTCTGCTTAGTACTACAGTTGTAGTTTAGATGTGAGCATTCATGATTTTTTTGTGATGAATAAAAAAACCTGCTCACCAAAAGTCATTGCGAGGAGACCGTAAGGTCAACGAAGCAATCCATTTCTAATTACTTTCCTGGATTGCTTCGTCGGTCTGGCAACCTCCTCGCAATGACATCTTATACTTTAACCTTTTTTCCGTGAACACTCACATTCAATCTACAACTGTAGTATTAGTGTCATACCTGCGTAGGTAGGGGGCTAGATTCCCGTCGTTGCTAAGAATGACAATAGTGGACGGGAATAACAATTTATTGCTTAGTCTCTACCAAAGTGGCTCCTCGCTAATGACGGCATAATGTACTACTAATAAATTAAGGGTTGCAAAGATAGGAGAGATATTATAGAGTATATGATATTATGAGCAAGAATGTATTGACAGAAGAACAAAGAGAAAAATTGAAGGAACGTCATAAGACAGAACGAGACGGAAGGATACGTGATCGTATTAAGGCAGTTTTGATGTATGACGATGGGTATAGTAATGTAGAGATTGCTAAGGTACTACTCCTGAGCCACGAAGCGATAAGAAAACATATTGTTGATTATCAAAAAGCCAATAAGCTTGATACCAACAACGGAGGTAGCACAAGCAAATTAAATGATGTTGAGCAGGCAGAATTAGTGAATCACCTAGAAGCAAATAATTATGTTTATGCTAAAGATATCATGCATCACATTGAGAACAAATATGGTGTGACATATACGATAACGGGAGTAACAAAATTACTATACAAACGGGGGTTTGTTTACAAGAAGCTGAAAGTAGTACCAGCTAAGCTGGATTTTGACAAGCAAGAATTATTTAAGTTAAACTACAGTTTACTAAAAGGGAATCTCAGAGATAAGGAAGCCATATATTTTATGGATGGTGTTCATCCTCAGTATCAAGCAAAGGCAAGGTGCGGTTGGATAAGAAAGAACCAAGATAAAACCTTACCAACATTCAATGGCTGGAGAAGAAAGCACATGATTGGTGCTATTAACCTAGTTAATTTACAGTTAGTAAGCACAGAGAACCCCAAAATAAATGGGGAGCAGGTAGTTAATTTCCTACAGAGATTGGAAGAGGAGAATAGTGACAAGGAAAAAATATATTTAATCTGTGATAATGCTAGTTACCAATTTCGAACAATTTTCCCGACTTCAGTGTTGTTGTGCCAAAAAGTGGCTGACAGCTCAGGAAATGATAAAATTTCCAGGCACAACAAATTATTTGTTCGAATATAAAAATTTCAAAATAATCCTATAATAATTATTACCTTTACTACTTGATTATTTCTTTTACTCTCCTGATGATATTAAATAAGGAATAGTGCTAATCGGTAAATTCATTGCCTTATAAATAATCTTTGCCTCATCTGATACCGGGGATGGAATGCCAAATACTCTTTTATCTTTAATGTGTACTACACTGGTAATTTCCACCCCAATTAGTGCTTTACGTAATCGTTCCGGTGATAGTTTAATTGACTGTAAATTTACCCGATATTCTAAATGCCTGATACATACTAACGCCATAAAACATAAAGCAATATGTGCCTTGATTCTACTAGGACTCCAATGATAAATTGGTCTAATCTTAATATCGTGTTTACTAACTCTAAATGTTTCTTCAATTTGCCACAATCCTTTATAACGAGACAATATATACGCTATATCAACATTTTCTAGGTTACTAATAACTCCATGCAAACCGTCCCATTTGCTATCTTCCTCTATCTTTTGCTCGTTTACTGCAAACTTATCATTATTATTAATTATTAAATATTTTTTATAACCACTAGCAGAAATTAACGACTTAACTCCTTTACTTCTGTTCATTTTTTTCATTAATTTCTTCAATGCTTGCTCTCTATCTTGAGCATCTTTATAAGCCCTTTTGCTACTATAGCTCATAATCAGTTTGCGACCCTTTTCAGCTAGTTCAATTATTTTTCCCTTATATTCTTCTGCATCAACGGTTAATGGCTGATAATCATCACTATTTAAGATTTTAGCTGTAATATCCTTAGTCATATTCTTAATTTTGGCACCTACTATATATTGATAGCCAGCTTGTTCTAATAGAGCTAAATTTTCATTATTCAACATACCGCTGTCTGCTACAAACACTACTTTATCAATAGCAAACCTGCCTTTCAAGCTATCTAAAGCTTTCAATAAAGTATGACCTTCATAGGTCGCTCCAGGAAATATCTCATAACCGATTGGAATACCATTATTAGTAACAAAAATGCTCAGCATTACCTGTACTTCATTGAATTTATGATCTTTACTAAACCCCTTACTCTTCAACTCATCTTCAGTAAATGATTCAAAATAAAGAGTAGTTGCATCATAAAATAGTACATCGATTTTTTCTTTAAACAACTTTTGACTGCTAAGTAAAGCACACTGCTCGATTTTCTCAACCACCTTATCATCTATTTTATCCATAGTTTTGTATACCGAATCAAGCTTTAAATCTACTCCATAATTATTGACCAATAAATTGACTGTTTCACGCTTACTAGTTGGGTTAGCAATACGAGCTAAAACAACATTGCGTATTATGTTTATGCTCGACACTTCCCTGGCAGGATTGGGTAAGATTTTATTAAAACCAAGTTGGTCATAAATTTTTCCATACACCTCATGAATGCCAATGATAGTGCTTCCTTGACTACGTAAATTGCTGATATCATCAATAGGTTGTGGTTGTATTTGTTCTTTCTCGCACCGCTGTCTAGATGACATCGCCATCGATACTATATCCTTGTCTGGGATAAGATTAGGTTGAGTGCTACTAGTGATTTCAACCTTAATGAATTCAGCAAGCTCTATTAATTTAGTTATTTCTTCTTGGTCTGATGCACTGCCAATATGTCGAACAACCCGTTGTTTTACTTTATTAGTTATGGGATCGCGTATCCCTTCTACTAGTTGAACAGCGTTAACATTACGGGTAGCAGATTTTTTGACTCTAACGAACATATCAGTAGCATATTTAAAACTAATTGTTGGTTAGTATATCTACTAAAATATTGTATGTCAATAATAAAAATATATGGAGGCACAACAAACGCCCTCTAATTAACAAAACCTTTTTTCTCCTGCTTTTTCTATACACTTATCTTTAACTATTTTCCGAAGTCAGGCGAAAATAACCAAACTATCTGTCGCTAAGATCACTGAACTACTGAAAACCCTAAATGGCGGATTATCAGATAAGTTATGATTACTAATTAAAATAAATTCAATTGACTATACTGTTTCCTCAGTGGATATTTCCCCAATACGACTTAAAAATCGTATGATTCCATAATTTTGTTAAAAATTCTTCTATTGGCAATATGTTAATTTGTTGATTACCCCAAATTATCTTCCTAGAAGTATCTTCTAAACAAACTAAATAACCTTTATCTATTTGATGTTCTTCCATAAAAGATTTTATACCTTTTAATTCGGTTTTGTGGACATTTGAAGATATTTTTACTTCAATTGGTAATGGTTGGCTGGTAATAGTGCTAATTATAAAATCAACTTCTAAACCGGTTTTAGTACGCCAATAATTTATACGATGATCTAAATCATTTAGGTTTACATATGCTTGTAACTCAGTAAATACGTAGTGCTCTAAAGCTCTTCCTGCTTCTGAACCTTTGATATTATCAAAACGATTTTGACTAATGCTATTTGCAACTCCTACATCAAAAAAATAAAATTTGGGGTGAGATGATATAATTTCTCTACTAATTTTCTTTTGATATGGATAAACTAAATATCCTACTAAAGTATCAACTAGTATTTGGTAATATTCTTTAACTGTTTTGGCATCAATAGAACAATCCCGAGCTATGTTAGAATAGTTTAATAGTTCACCGCTAGAGAAGGCTGTGCTATCTATAAATCTACTAAAAGCAGTTATATTTCTTACTAATCCCTCAGCTCGAATCTCATTAGTTAAATAATCCTCAACATAAGCTTTTAGTAACTTACGAGGATTATTACTAATGAAATGTGATGGAACTAAGCCATTGTTAAATATTTTTAGAAGATTAAATTCTGACTGTATTTCAGGATATATCAATGGATAGAAATTATATTTTATCGCTCTACCACCTAATAAATTTGTACCATAGGCTCTTAATTTTCTACTACTTGAACCGCATAAAATGAAATAACTATCACTATTCTCTATAAGCCAATGTATCTCATCAAGTAATGCTGGAACTTTTTGTACTTCATCTACTATTATAGGAAAGGTGAGTTTAGCTAAATCTAATGCTAATATTTCTTCTCTAAATTTTGAAGGTTGTTTTAGATACTTAATGTATAGATCAGTTTTTAATAGGTCATAATATATCGAATTAGGATACAGACTTTTTAAATAAGTTGATTTCCCTACCTTCCTAGCTCCCCATAAAAAAGCTGTTTGCCTGTTACTTAAGTTCAATTTTAAATATCTTGTATACATAGGGTTACTATTTAGGAATAAGAACCTAAATAGTAACCCTATTTAGGAATAAAGTATAGATTTTATTTGTTAATCTTAGCTTCCCTCAACATATTCCCTTCCTGCTATAGTCAATTGATGAGAAGTTGGTAACGTCGTTACTCGTCGCTTACCTATTACTTTATACTAGATAATCAAGTTTTTTACAGATTTGAATAAAATATAAGACAATGGTTGTCACCCTGCATAAGCAGGGGGTTAGATTCCACAACTGTTGAAAGTTAGAAGAGGAAGCGGTTTTAGATAGGTTTTCTGTCATTGCGAGACCACGTAGTGGTCGTGGCAATCCATCTTTGGTTGCTTTTATGGATTGCTTCGTCGACCTACGGTCTTTCTCGCAATGACGTTGACCACATACGACTTTTAAACTATCCGGTCTAAAACCGCTTCCTCTTCTAACTTTCAACAGTTGTGGTTTAGATTCCGCACCGAAGCAGGAATGTGGTGCACTCGATTGGATTTGAACCAACGACCTCTGCCTTCGGAGGGCAACGCTCTATCCAGCTGAGCTACGAATGCTTAATTTATTGCTATATACATTTATCATTAGCTGCATTATATTATAAAAGCTTGGGAAGTGCTACCGAATTTTAAATTTTTAAATACTAGGAGGCTACTTACGATAACTAATTATTTAATGGAGAATTGATAGTTTTGATAGTGATAGCATGTAATTTATTATTATCCAATATTTCTGCTAAAGCTTTTTTTACCATCTTGTGCTGATTAATGAGACTGATTCCCCAAAAAGCATCATCTTGTATTTCTAAGGAATAATGATCCTGATCCCCAGCTAGATCAATGATTTTTATTTTGGCATTTGGAAAACTATAACGTATAATCTTTTCAAGTTCTGTAATAGATATTGCCATTTTTTTAAACTTTTTATGCAGAATATAGCAAAAATTTATAGCCTGCAATAATTAATTCTTTACAAAAAAGCCATCATCTTAGATTCGAAAAAAACAAAAGGATAATTATGATAAAAAATATTGAACTATTAAAAGAGTTTGTCGTTAAATGTTTAGAAGAAAAAAAAGCAGAAGATATAGTTGTAATAGATATAAAGCAAAAAACCACCTTAGCTGAATATATTATTCTTGCAAGCGGACGTTCAACTAAAAATGTCGGAGCAATTGCTGAATATTTAGCTTTAGAGCTAAAGAATCAAGCTAATATCAGTACTAATATAGAAGGGCTTGGAAAATCTGAATGGGTGTTAATAGACGTTGGAGATATATTAGTGAATATTTTTTACCCAGAAACTAGAGAGCATTTTAAGTTAGAACAGATGTGGGGAAAAAAATAAATTAAAAATATTAGATTTTTTACTGAAAACTACTTAGTGTAGTTAAAAAATAATGTATAGTCAATCCAGGAAAATTTGGGCTAGGAATGATGGGGCAGTGTCTATAAGTAATAGGCAAGCATTGAATGATGATGTCACCAACTTCTCATCAATTGACTATATATAAATAACTTCTAAAGAAAAGGTGTAAATGGAAGAACATATTCTTATCAATATTATAATTTTATTAGGAACTGGTGTATTTGTTGTAGCAATACTGAAACGTCTTAATCTCAGTCCTGTTTTGGGATATTTAATTGCCGGAGCGGTAATTGGTGATAATGGATTTAGGATTGTAACCTATGATCAGACAAAATTATTAGGAGAATTAGGAGTAGTTTTTTTGCTTTTTGCTATAGGTTTGGAATTATCTTTTGAAAGATTAAAGGTAATGAGGAGGTATGTATTCGGTCTTGGCTCACTGCAAGTATTAACAACTGCTATAATAATTGCTGCTGCTGTTGCTCTAATTAGCGGTAATAGTGGTGCTGCAATTATTATTGGGGGTGGTCTTGCTTTATCCTCGACGGCACTTGTCATGCAAGTGATTGAAGAAAGCCGTAGCCAAGCGACTCAACTCGGGCGTATATCCCTAGCTATTTTGTTATTACAAGACCTCGCAGTTGTACCACTGCTAGTTATTGTACCGCTATTTGCTAGCGATAGTAAAGTTTCTTTAGTATCAGCTCTAGGGATAGCTTTGCTTAAGGCTATTATAGCTCTATTTGCTATATTTGTTGCAGGTAGGGTATTGCTAAGACCTTTGTTTGGGTTCATTTCATCAGAAAATGGTGATATAAACGAGCTGCCAATTTCCATGACTTTATTGGTAGTTTTGTCAGCTGCTTGGGCAACAGAATATTTTGGTCTATCACTTGCTTTAGGAGCTTTTGTTGCGGGGGTTTTGGTTGCAGAAACAGATTTTCGATTGCAAGCGGAAGAAAGTATATATCCTTTCAAAAGCTTATTGTTAGGACTATTCTTTATGAGCGTTGGTATGAATATTGATGCACAGGAAATATATGCTCAAATATCAACTATCCTAACTTGCACTGTTGCCTTGATCATGGTAAAAACATTAATTATTACCGCCTTTTGTATCTTATTTGGTTTTAATCGGGGAGTGGCATTGCACGCCGGTTTATTATTGTCACAAGGCGGAGAGTTTGCTTTTATCTTATTTGGCCTTGGTAAAGAAACTGGGGTTATTGAAGAGAGTACTGCCAATGTGCTTTTATTAGTGGTGACATGTACCATGGCACTAACTCCACTACTGGCAATTTTAGGCAGAAAACTTGCTGAAAAACTTGATAAGCAGCTTGGGAAAACTCCAATACAAATTATAGAACTTGGGGCAAGAGATTTAACAAATCATATAATAATTGCTGGTTTTGGTAGTGTTGGTAAGATGGTAGCATCAGTGCTAGAAGCTGAAGGAATCAATTATATAGCATTAGATGTTAATGACGAAATTGTCAAAGAAGAAACAGCTAATGGATTTCCAGTTTTTAGGGGAGATGTATCACAAATTGATACGTTAAAAGCCGTCGGAGCAGAAAGGATTTTAGCTCTAGCGCTTACAATGAATAATAAGGTTACTATCAAAAAATCTCTTCGAACAATCTCAAGTAATTTTCCAGATCTTGAGGTTATTGTAAGATTAAAAAATTTACAAAATGCTAGAGAATTTTATGATGCTGGAGCAACCACAATCATCCCAGAAAATTATGAGACTGGGTTACAGCTTGGTGGAACTATTCTAAAATTTATTGGTTTGAGTGAATATGAAATAAATCGTATCAAAGGACAATTTAGGTCAGGTAATTATGTAACAGCTAAGCGAGATGATGCATTGCATGAATTAGAAGAAAATGATTCAGAGAAATACTAGGTGTGTTACTCATGGCGATCAAATTATTGCTACTATTACAACAAAAACTATATATGGGGCTATATATTTGGATTGGGCTTATTTTAGCCACTATACCTTTGCTAACAAATGCCGATGATCAAAGGTTACCTATACCTAGATTTGCCGCGATAAAGGCTAATGAGGTAAATGCTAGAGTTGGTCCTACGATAAGAGCCCCTATAGAATGGGTATTTATTAAAAAAGGGGAACCTGTAGAAATTATTGCAGAATATGAACAATGGAGGCAAATTCAGGACATAAAAGGAGAAGGTGGCTGGGTGCATTCCAGCGTATTATCCGGTAAAAGATCGGTGATTGTGGTAAGCCCAGAGTTGGTAGCACTTACTAAAGTGCCTGATGATCAAAATAAAATTATTGTAAAAGTAAGTAATCAAGTCCGTTGCTTACTTAATAAATGCAAAAAAGATCATTGCCAAGTGCGTTGTAAAAATTATACTGGGTGGCTACCTAAAAAAATATTGTGGGGAGTCTATAAGGATGAATATTAATAAAACTTTAATTTTCTAAAATATGACACAAGAAGCAATTAAAATACCTGAAATACAGGAAAAGAATTATAGTTTTAGTGAATTTGTGAATAAATTGCCTTGTCAAAAACAAGAACATAATATCTTAAAAAATAGTTTTGATTTAAATAATCAAGCAATTCTATTTGAAGGTGATTGTATGAAATTATTAAAACAGATTTCAGATAACAGTATAAATTTAATAATAACATCACCGCCATATAACATAGGTAAGGAATACGAAAAAAATAAATATTATAATTGGCAAAAAGAAGTCATCAATGAGTGTTATAGAGCATAGTACCCTACAATTTTTTATTTATTTCCTTATGATGAATAAAAAAGCTGACTGCTAAGCGTCATTGCGAGGAGCTACTTTAGTAGCGACGAAGCAATCCATGAGAATTAGTATAGATACATCAAGACTATATGGATTGCTTCGTAGGCTCACGCCTTCTCGCAATGACGTATAAATCTATAACTTGTCATTGCGAGCGAACATATGTGAGCGTGGCAATCCATATATCATTTCCGTGCTTTCTTATCACCCCTGCTTAACTCAGTGTCATACCTGCGAAGGCAGGTATCTAGATTCCCGCCTTCGCAGGTATGACAAAAATTGACTATAAACGGAGTAAAGATAAGATTAATTCTCTAAAGTTTTTTGATAATTAATCTCTTCTTGATCTAACCTAGCGGCAAGTTTACGCATCCTATTCATGTAAAAGCCTGTTCCTGCCGGCACTAATCTACCAACTATGACATTTTCTTTCAGTCCACGTAACTTATCAACTCTTCCAGCTATAGCCGATTCCGTTAAAACTCTCGTTGTTTCTTGGAAAGAAGCCGCTGAAATAAACGATCTAGTTTGCAGCGATGCCTTAGTAATACCTTGCAGAATTACCTGAGCTTCCGCCGGTCTTAAACCATTCTTAATAGCTTTTTCATTAATTTCAGCAAATTCGCGATGATCTATCTTCTCATCAACCATTAATGTCGTATCACCAGAATTGGTTATCTCTACTTTTTGTAGCATCTGACGGATTATTACCTCGATATGTTTATCGTCAATTTTTACACCCTGTAAACGATATACTGCTTGAATTTCTCCAACCATATAACTTGTAAGAGCTTCCACTCCCATTACTTTTAAAATATCCTGTAGTACTGGATTACCATCAATTAACATATCGCCTTTTTTAACAAAATCACCCTCATTAACCACAACATGCTTGCCTTTTGGTACCATATACTCAATTGGCATACCACCTTCACTTGGCTGAATAATAATACGTCTTTTTGACTTATAGTCTTTACCAAATTCAACTCTACCATCTATTTCTGCAATAACGGCATGATCTTTTGGACGTCTAGCTTCAACAAGTTCGCCCACCCTTGGAAGACCACCAGTAATATCTTTGGTTTTAGTTGATTCCCTTGGAATACGTGACAAGATATCTCCTACTGATACTTTAGCCCCATCTTCAACACTTAAAATAGCATTTACTGGTATATAGTATCTAGCCTCTAAACCATTGGATAACATAATGGTTTCTCCATTCTCATCAACTAATTGGATACGAGGACGTAACTCTGCTCCACGTAAATATTGTTTTGATTCAACTATAACTTTGCTAGAAATACCAGTTGCTTCATCAGTAATATCACGAATTGATACCCCTTCTACCATATCTTTGAATACAACTTTACCAGATTTCTCGGTAATAATTGGAATAGTATATGGATCCCACTCTACTAATTTTTGTGCCTTTTTTACATTATCTAAATCATCAGCTATCAATCTTGCCCCATACGGTACTTTATGCCTTGCTTTCTCATTATTGTTACTATCCAATAATAATAACTCACATGAACGACCCATTACAATCCTACGACCTTCAGAATCAATAACCACATTACGCCCTAGAATCTTCACTTTTGCATCATGAGAAGCTTCTATTGATGATACTTCAGCACCTTTTGTCGCAGCTCCTCCAATATGGAAAGTTCTCATGGTTAGCTGAGTACCTGGCTCACCAATTGACTGGGCGGCAATCACTCCAATTGCTTCTCCTACTGAAACTAATGAACCAGTAGCTAGATCTCTACCATAGCATTTTACACATATTCCGTCAGGAATCTCACATGTTAAAACAGATCGTACTAGCACTGAATCTAGACCAGAAGATTCGATTTCTTCTAATTTTGCTTCGTTAATTAATTCCCCAGCTGATAGTAATAGCATATTAGTCACTGGGTGATAGACGTTAATTGCCACTGTTCTACCTAAAATCTGCTCTGCCAGTGATACAATAACTTCACCACCATCAATAATACTTCTAACTTCTATACCTTTTGTAGTGTGACAATCTTCATCGGTAATTATACAATCTTGAGCAACATCAACTAATCTACGAGTTAAATACCCAGAGTTAGCTGTTTTCAATGCTGTATCCGCCAGACCTTTACGTGCCCCATGTGTAGAATTAAAATACTCAAGAACCGTAAGACCTTCACGGAAATTAGAAATAATAGGAGTTTCAATAATCTCGCCTGATGGTTTAGCCATCAAACCACGCATACCGGCTAACTGCTTAATCTGTGCTGCTGATCCCCTTGCTCCTGAAGTAGCCATCATATATATAGCATTTACTTTTTGATGATTAGGTTTATCATTAACCGGCATCGTAGCAATTTCTTTCATCATGTCATTTGCTACTTTATCAGTACATCTCGACCAAGAATCAATTACTTTATTGTATTTCTCACCATAGGTAATCAGACCATCAGAATATTGTTGTTCAAACTCTTTGACCTCAGTCAATGTTGCATTAATATGAGTATCTTTTGATTTTGGTACAACCATATCGTCCATACCAAAAGAAATACCTGAGGAACAAGCATATTTAAATCCAAGTTTCATTAGCTGATCAGCAAAAATCACCGTAGACTTTTGACCACAATGGCGATATACCAAATCAATTACCCCCGATATATCCTTTTTAGTCATGGCTTTATTGACAAACTTAAACCCAACATTATAATTACGAGGTAATAAATCTCCAATAATTAATCTACCAAGGGTAGTATCGACCATAGTTGCTACAACTTCCCCTGCAGCATTAAGCATATAGCGACGAAATTTTATCTTCGAGTGAATAGTTATTACCTTATTATACAAAGCATGCTCAACCTCTGACATTTTGGCAAATACCATTCCTTCACCAGGCTCATTATCAAAAGCCATAGTTAAATAATAAAGACCCAGTACTATATCCTTATCAGGTACGATAATCGGACGACCATTTGCTGGACTCAATATGTTGTTTGTTGACATCATAAGCACCCTGGCTTCAAGCTGTGCTTCGATTGAAAGAGGGATATGCACTGCCATCTGGTCACCATCAAAGTCAGCATTGAACGCAGCACAAACTAAAGGATGTAGCTGAATAGCTTTCCCTTCTATCAGTAAAGGTTCAAAAGCCTGGATACCTAAACGGTGCAAAGTTGGTGCTCTATTAAGCAATACCGGGTGTTCACGTATAACGTCTTCTAAAATATCCCATACTTCTGGTTTTTCAGCTTCAACCATTTTTTTAGCAGCTTTTATAGTGGTAGCAATTCCATGTAATTCAAGCTTTGAATAAATAAATGGTTTGAATAATTCCAAAGCCATGGTCTTTGGCAACCCACATTGATGCAGCTTAAGCTCTGGTCCAACAACGATAACGGAACGACCAGAATAATCCACCCTTTTACCCAGCAAATTCTGACGAAGCCGACCTTGTTTACCTTTTAACATGTCACTAAGCGACTTAAATGGACGCTTATTAGTATTTTTTACTACCTTACCACGACGACCATTATCGAATAATGCATCGACTGATTCTTGTAACATCCTTTTTTCATTTCGGATGATAATATCCGGTGCCTTTAGTTCTAGTAGTCTTTTTAATCTATTATTTCTATTAATAACTCTTCTATAAAGTTCGTTAAGATCAGAAGTGGCAAATCTGCCTCCATCAAGCATAACTAATGGTCTAATCTCAGGTGGAATAATTGGCAGAACGGTCATAATCATCCATTCTGGCTTATTTTCGGATTCCAGAAAATCTTCCACTAACTTAAGTCTTTTGACAATCTTCTTCTTTTTAATTTCTGAAGAGGTACTTGATAAATCCTCTTGTAATTTCTTCTTTAATTCAGGTAAATCAAGTTCTGAAAGCATTTGGCGAACTACTTCCGCCCCAATAGAAGCCGTAAAATTATCTCCTCCATACTCATCTTGTGCCTTTTGCAGACTATCTTCTGATAAAAGCTCTCCTTTGTGTAGATCAGATAACCCAGGATCAACAACTACATAACTTTCAAAATACAGAACTTTTTCCAAATCCTTCATGGTCATATCTAGCAAGGTACTAATCCTTGATGGTAGAGATTTCAAGAACCATATATGAGCAACTGGTGCTGCTAGTTCAATATGCCCCATTCTTTCTCGACGAACTCTAGATGTAGTAACTTCAACACCGCATTTCTCACAAGTAATGCCACGATATTTCATACGCTTATATTTACCACAAAGACATTCATAGTCTTTTACTGGTCCAAAAATCCTAGCACAGAATAATCCCTCTTTTTCTGGCTTGAACGTACGATAATTTATCGTCTCAGGTTTCATCACTTCACCAAAAGACCATGAACGCACTTGGTCAGGACTAGCAATATTGATTCTTATTTGATCAAATTGCTGAGTACTGCTTAATTGCCCATAAAAATTTGTCATTCCTGTTGTCATAAAGATTTTTCCTTAAAAAATTTTATCAGCTCTAGTTTAGCCTGAATTCGATATAACAAGTTATTGCAAATTCGGTTATATCTATAAATATAGCAGATTTTTATACTACACTAATAGCCATTCTCATTATTTTTGCAAAATTGCTTAATAATAAATAAAAAATCTGCTCGCCAAAGGTCATTGCGAGGAGGCGTAAGCCTCCGAAGCAATCCATTTTAATCGTTTTTTGGATTGCTTCGTCGCCACTAAAGTGGCTCCTCGCAATGACGCTGAGGCTAAATACTAATCTGGTTTATAACGTTGCAAATTCAAGTTAATTCACTATATTATTAATCTGTTGTAGTATCTTCAAGCTTGACATTCAAACATAAGGATCTAAACTCTTTGATCATTACGTTAAATGACTCAGGGATACCAGATTCAAAATTATTATCACCTCGAACAATCGATTCATAAATTTTAATTCTACCAACCACATCGTCCGATTTTACAGTTAACATTTCTTGTAACGTATAAGCAGCACCATAAGCTTGCAAGCCCCAACATTCCATCTCCCCAAATCTCTGACCACCAAAATGCGATTTACCACCTAATGGTTGTTGAGTTACCAAACTATAAGGACCGATAGAACGAGCATGAATTTTATCATCAGCTAAATGGTGCAGTTTTAGGAAATATTTATAGCCAACTGTAACAGTACGATCAAAATACTCTCCTGTTCTACCATCAATTAACTTAATTTGACCAGATGGATCTTGATCTGCCATAGCTAGCATTTCTTTTACGTTCTCAACCTTTGCCCCATCAAAAACCGGAGTTGAAAAATATACCCCCTTATCGATATTATGACAAAATGCCATAATATCTTCATTGGACATTTGCTTTATATCTTTTGTCGTTGAATTCTCGCCATATACCTTCGATACAAAAGATTTAAACTCTTCTATATCAAGATTATTGTTATGAACTTGCTTCAACATAGAAGATATTTTTTTACCAAGATTTACTGCCGCCCAACCAAGATGAGTCTCTAAAATCTGTCCTATATTCATCCGTGAAGGTAAACCAAGTGGGTTAAGAACTATATCAACTACTGTACCATCTTCTAAAAATGGCATATCTTCTTCTGGCATAATACGAGAGATAACACCTTTATTTCCGTGTCTTCCCGCCATTTTATCTCCAGGTTGCAGCTTATGTTTAGTCGCAATAAATACTTTTACAACTTTAAGAGCCCCTTGTGGTAAATCATCGCCACTTTGTAGTTTTTCTACTTTGTTACTAAAACACTTATTGAGTCTATCTTTCTTTTCATCATAATGACGTTTAATTTGCTCAATTTCATTCATTACATCAGCATCTTCAACAATTAGCTGCCAAAATTGTCCCTTTGATAATGATCCAAGGGTTTGCTCGCTAATTAATTGACCAGGTTTTACCGATTTAGGACCACTAACAACTATTTGTCCTGTTAAAATCTTCTCTAAACGCATAAAAACAAAATGCTCTATGACTCGAAGTTCATCATCTCTGTCTTTTGATAATTTTTCAATTTGTTGTTTTTCAATAGCTATAGCACGCTCATCTTTTTCTACTCCTCTACGAGAAAATACTCGTACCTCTACCACTGTACCAGTGATTCCAGAAGGAACGCGTAAAGAAGAGTCCCGAACATCCGAAGCCTTTTCTCCAAAAATAGCTCGAAGTAATTTTTCTTCCGGAGTCATAGGTGACTCACTTTTAGGAGTAACCTTACCCACCAAAATATCACCTGGTTTTACTTCTGCCCCAACATATACTATACCTACTTCGTCAAGATGACGTAAACTTTCATCACTAACATTTGGGATATCACGAGTGATTTCCTCAGGCCCAAGTCTAGTATCTCTAGCAATTATTTCAAATTCTTCAATATGAATTGAAGTGTAAACATCATCTTTTACAATACGTTCTGATATTAAAATTGAATCTTCAAAATTATAACCACTCCATGGTAAGAAAGCCACCAGAACATTTCTACCAAGAGCTATCTCCCCATTATCGGTGCTTGGTCCATCAGCAATTACTTCACCTTTTGCGACATAATCACCAACATTAATTAATGGTTTCTGATTAATACAAGTATTATGGTTAGATCTTTGAAATTTCAATAAATTATAAATGTCTACACCAGGTGAGCCATCTGTTTTCTGCTCCTTAGTCCTTACTACTATTCTAGTCGATTCAACTTGCTCTACTATTCCATCATGTAAGGCGACAACTGAAACTCCAGAATCTTGGGCAACAATTCCTTCAATACCAGTACCAACTAAAGGAGCATCACTTCTAATAAGTGGTACAGCCTGACGTTGCATATTTGATCCCATCAAAGCTCTATTAGCATCATCATTTTCTAAAAATGGAATAAGTGATGCAGCAACAGAAACAACCTGCATCGGAGTAACGTCAATATAATCTATTTCTGCCGGGGTAACCATAACAAAATTACCACCATCAATCCGACAGTTAATTAACTCTTCCTGTAATAAACCTTTTTTATCGATAACTGCATTAGCTTGAGCAATTTTATATTTTCCTTCTTCAATTGCTGACAAGTAAACAACTTCATCTGTTACACGACCATCTACAACTTTTCGATAAGGAGTTTCAATGAAACCATGTTTATTAACCCTAGCATAAGTAGCCATGGAATTAATCAAACCGATATTCTGTCCTTCTGGTGTTTCGATTGGGCAAATACGTCCATAATGGGTAGGGTGAACGTCCCTCACTTCAAATCCAGCTCTCTCCCTACTAATTCCACCAGGTCCTAAAGCTGATAATCTTCTCTTATGAGTTATTTCTGATAATGGATTAGTTTGATCCATAAACTGGGAAAGTTGTGATGTACTAAAAAATTCTTTTACTACAGAAACTAAAACTTTTGAATTTACTAAATCATGAGGCATAACCGCATCAAGATCAACCACAGACATTCTTTCAAGTACTGATTTTTCCATACGAACCAGACCAATCCGAAATTGATTCTCAATTAATTCACCAACTGACCTAACTCTTCTATTACCAAGATGATCAATATCATCTATCGAACCTTTGCCATCTTTTAGATCTACTAAAACTTTAAGAATATGTTTAATATCTTCAATAGTTAAAATAGCTGTAGATTCTGGTATGTTAAGTTCCAATCTTGAATTCATTTTAATACGACCAACTTCCGAGAGATCATATCTTTCAGGCTCAAAAAATAAATTATTAAATAATATCTTAGCCGCTTCAATATTAGCCGGTTCTCCTGGTCTTAATACCCTGAATATGTCGATCAATGCTGATTCATAATTTTGGTTTTTATCAGCAAATAAGGTATTTCTTATGTAAGGACCTGATTGGGTATTGATAGCAAGTACGTCGACAGACGAAATTCCAAGAGTCATAATAGAATTTAGCATATCTATTGTGATCATTTCAGCAATGGTAGCTAGTACCTCACCATTATCTGGATTAACAAGATCATGTGCTAAATATTTCCCTACCAAATACTCACCTTCTACCAAAATATTTTTCACTCCATCTTGAGCAAACTTCTTAGCCAAACGAGGAGTGATCTTTTGCCCAGATGCCAGTATGATATTACCAGTATCTGCATCTACTAAATCAGTAACTAGCCTATGAGCATTTACAGATTCTGGTATAAACTTCATTGCCCAGCATCCATCCTTGGTAAAACAGGTTACCGTATCATAGTAGAATTTTATAATTTCATTAGTAGACATTCCAATAGCTCTAAGCAGAGTAGTAACATAAAGCTTTCTTTTCCTATCTATTCTAAAGTACATAACATCTTTAGCATCAAACTCAAAATCTAACCATGATCCTCTATATGGTATAACCCTAGCAGAATACAAAAACTTCCCTGAAGAGTGAACTTTACCCTCATCATGGTAGAAAAACACACCAGGTGACCTATGCATCTGTGATACTACTACCCTTTCTGTACCATTAATAATAAAGGTACCATTTTTGGTCATCAGGGGAATATCCCCCATATAAACTTCTTGTTCTTTAATACCTTTAATTTCTCTTGCTCCAGTATCTTCGTCAATATCCCAAATACTTAATCTCAATGTAACTTTAAGGGGAGCAGCATAACTAAGACCTCTTTGTGTACACTCCTCAACATCATATTTAGGATTATCAAATTCATATTTAGCAAATTCTAAATAGGCAATATTAGAGGGATCATGAATTGGGAAAATTGAACTTAATACTGATTGTAATCCTTTGTTTTCTCGCTCAAAGTCTTTAACTCCAAATTGTAAAAAACCTTTTTCATAAGAATTTTTCTGAACCTCAATCAAATTTGGTATAGATGCTACCAAATTTATGTGACCAAAATTCTTTCTTATGCGTTTACCAATTGATAAGGACTGCGTTGTCATATAATCTCCCGATTAATTTCTATATCTTAACGCGAGTTGCCAATATATGTAATTGGTAACTCGGCTGTAATCTTGAAAAAAATAGACTTGTTGCTGTGAACAAAGTTTCTGTCATAACTTTTTGTCATATTTTTGATAAAAATTGTAACTTTCAATAATTTTTGTTTTGAAACCAAACAAAAAGCCACTTAAAGAACTCAATTTAGAAGTAATGTATGTTCGAATTATTTGGAGAATTGGCATATAAAACAAAAAAGAAATCTGACATATGCATATTCAAAACAAAAGCCCATGCACAGTTTATAGTTTTACGAAACCAATTCTCTAATTATTCAAGCTTTAAATTATTCAAGCATAATCTCAAATTATTTTTATTTTTGCTAAATAGTATGAATAAATTCTTTAAATTAATAGGCTCTGTGAAGCTAAAATGCATAAATCTGTTGCAAATCTTCAGCTGATTTAGAATTTTGAATAAACAAACGCCAAATTCTCCCATGACAAAAAATATCCGCCCTAGGAGTTTAATAGCTTTTTGTTTATATTTTTGTATAAAATGCAATAGTTTTTGCAGGCACGAAAGTATATTTAGCACCACAACTCTTAAGCAAAATAGAATATCACACAACAAGTTTATTCCCATTATCAACAATACAAACCTAGATTCAGTACTAAAAACGCTAAATATATCAATGTATACTCCAATAATTTAAAGAATTAGAATATACATATAGTCAATTAACCTGAATTAGTGTCGAATAAGCACCCATCGTACTGTCTATTAGCGAAAAGGGGTAAGCCTCCGAAACAATCCATTTTAATAGTTTTTTTGGATTGCTTCGACCACTAAAAGTGGCTCCTCGTAATGACGTTATCTGTCATTGCGAGACCACATAGTGGTCGTGGCAATCCATTTTGGTTAATTTTATAGATTGCTTTGTCGTGCGATTTCCACACTCCTCGCAATGACGCTGAGGCTAAATACTAATCGGATTTATAACGTTACCAATTCAAGTTATTCACTATAGTCAATTGATGAGAAGTTGGGGACGTTATCGCTCAATGCTCGCCTATTACTTATAGGCGTCGCTCCATTGTTCCTAGCCCCAAATTCTCCTGAATTGACTATAATTCTCATAAAATAACTGATATTATAAAAATTATTTTAATTCAACTTTTGCTCCAACTGCTTCTAATTTTTCTTTAAAGCTTTCAGCTTCTTCTTTATTTACACCAGATTTAATAGTTTTTGGGGCAGCATCAACTAATTCTTTAGCTTCTTTCAAACCAAGACCAGTAAGCTCTCTAGTGACCTTAATTACTTCTATTTTTTTATCACCACTACTAACCAAAACAACTTCAAAGGCTGTCTTTTCAGCTACTGCTTCTGATGCAGTAGGAGCTGCAGCTACTGCTACAGGAGCGGCGGCTGTTACACCCCATTTTTCTTCTAGCATTTTTGAAAGCTCTGCTGCTTGAATTACTGTAAGAGTTGATAATTGATCTACGATTTTTACTAGGTCTGTCATAATTTTCTTCCTTTTAAAACTTTTTTATTAAATTAACTTTTATTTGCATAAGCTTGCAAAACTCTAGCAAGTCCAGATGCAGGAGCTTGTATAACGCCAGCAATTTTAGTTGCAGGAGCTTGTAGAAGCCCAATAATTTTGCCTCTGAGTGCGTCTAATGAAGGCAATTTTGCCAATTGTCGTACAGAGCTTGCATCTAATACTTGGTTATTTACTAAACCACCAACTATTTTCAAACATTCATTAGTTTTTGCAAATTCTACGATAAGTTTTGCAGCTTCAACAAGGTCTTCAGAATATGCTAGTGCTGTGGGACCAGCAAACAAATGTGCAACATTATCAACACCAGCCTTATTGGCTGCTATTTTTGACAAAGTATTTTTAACTACTTTGAATCCCACATTTTTTGCTTTAAGAGCCCTACGTAGCGTAGTCACTTGACTAACAGTAAGCCCATGATAATGAGTAATTATCACAGAATTTGACCGCTGATACACTCCTTCAAGTTCTGCGACAAACTCATGTTTCTCTGATCTTAACACCTTAACTCTCCTTGTCGTTACGATATAGTTGCTAAATCTATTTTTACTGATGGACCCATAGTAGAAGATAGATATATTGCTTTTAAATAATTTCCTTTAGCACCAGAAGGCTTTGCTTTAACTACAGCAGATATCAAGGTTGATGCATTATTTACTAAATCTTGTTTAGTAAATGATAATTTACCAACTCCAGCATGAATAATACCAGCCTTTTCAACCCTATACTCTACTTGACCACTTTTGGCATTTTTAATTGCCGTTACGATATCTGTAGTTACCGTGCCAAGTTTTGGATTAGGCATTAAGCCCTTTGGCCCAAGAATTCTTGCCACCGAACCTATTGCTGACATCATATTTGGTGTTGCAATACAAACGTCAAAATTAATTTTCCCAGCCTTAATATCATCGATAATCTCTGTAGAACCAGCCATATCTGCTCCAGCGGCTTTAGCTTCTTCTATCTGTTCATCCTTACAAATCACTGCAACTCTACTAACTTTACCGGTACCAGCTGGCAATGCCACAACACCACGCACCATTTGATCCGAATGTTTAGGATCTACCCCTAATTTCATTACCACTTCCAAAGTAGAATCAAATTTAGTATAGGATGCCGACTGCAAAGCTTCTATTCCTTCTGCTAAAGTACGGTTGCTAGCCAACTCTATATTCTTTCTCGCTGCCCGTATTTTTTTACCACCAGTTAACTTTTTATTATTCACAACATCCTTTTTATCAACTATCATATATTAATCTCCTACTACTTCAAGCCCCATAGATTCAGCAGTACCACGAATAATTTTAGCGGCAGCTATTAAATTATCAGCATTAAGATCCACCATCTTAATTTTGGCAATTTCCATACAATCTGACATGGTAACCTTACCAACAAATGCCTCTTTTTTAGTAGCACTAGAACCTTTAGGAATTTTAGCAAATTGTTTTAAATAATACGATGCTGGGGAAGTCTTAGTTACAAAAGTAAAACTATTATCTTCATAAGCAGTAATTAGCACTGGAATAGGCATACCTGGTTCAAAGCCTTGAGTAGCAGCATTAAATGCCTTACAAAATTCCATAATATTAAGCTTCCTTTGACCAAGGGTAGAACCAATAGGCGGAGCTGGATTAGCTTTACCTGCTGGCACCGTTAACTTAATATAAGATTTTATTTTTTTTGCCATTATAATCCTATTTTTATTCATTTAACACTAATTGGTAATTATCTAATAATAATTTACTAATTAGTCTATTAGACCTCTTGCAAAACTCTACTTCTGCTGGTAATTTGTACGTCAATGCGGTACTCGAGTCCTCACGTACATTAGAGTACGCTGCGATTCTACGTTCCGAGTTTCCTCCAAATTCCTCAGCATAAGTGAGTTTTGCAAGAGGTCTTTGTTTACCTTACACATGGCACTTAAAAGCCATAAGGAAAATAACTTAACATCATTGCGAGGAACTACTTTAGTAGCTCCTTGCAATAACATCATAAGTCATTGCGAGACCATGTAATGGTCGAAGCAATCCATTTCTAATCATTTTCCTAGATTGCTTCGTCGGCTTCACGCCTCCTCGCAATGACCATTAATTACCACAAAACAAGCTAACTATTTTTCCTAACTTGCGTAAAATTTAATTCTATAGGAGTTGCTTTACCAAAAATAGATATAGACACACGCAATTTATTTTTGTCATAATCAATTTCTTCTATAACTCCTGTGAAAGTCTCAAATGGACCGTCAGTAACAATTATCGCTTCACCAATTTCATATAATTTTGAAACCCTAGCATCTTTAGTTTCAGATTCAAGCTTGCTAAAAATATTTTGTACTTCTTTTTCACTAAGAGCTTGTGGTATACTTTTACTACCCAAAAATCCTGTAACTTTAGTGACACTTTTTACCAAATGCCAAGTATCATCTGTCATTTTCATTTTAATCAAAATATAACCAGGCATAAATTTCTTTTCAGTCTTAACGTTCTTACCACGCTTAACTTCAGGTACTTCAATAACCGGAACCACGATATCTTCAAAAAATTCCGACATACCTTGCTTGGCAATTTGATCAAGAATCAGTTGCTTTACACGCTTTTCTGAGCCTGATAATGTATGAATAACGTACCACTGCACCACAATTTTCCCTAAACCTATTCTTTCTACTTCCCAATATTAAGTAAAATCTGCATTATACTATGTATACCGTAATCTAATACTAAACAAATTATACTAAAAATAAATACAGCTACCACTACTATAATAGTTGAAGTTATCAATTCCTTCTTACCGAGCCAAACAATTTTATAAACTTCTTGCTTTACTTGCTCATAAAATTTATAAACTCTATTTTCCTTTAACATATTATACAAACTCATTTATTGGCAGGAGCGACAGGAATCGAACCCGCAACCTTCGGTTTTGGAGACCGATGCTCTACCAATTGAGCTACACTCCTATCACATTCTTATTAAAAAATCAAACTATTTCTTAATAAATTACAATCACAATTTAAAAATTGCAAAAGCAGTCAACGTCATTGCGAGACCACGCAAGTAGGTCGAAGCAACCCATTTTGGTTACTTTTGTGGATTGCTTCGTTGACCTTACGGTCTCCTCGCAATGACATTTGAGGCTTACAACATACCCCAGGCGTCATTGCAAGACCACGTAAGTAGGTCGAAGCAATCCATTTTGGTTACTTTTGTGGATTGCTTCGTTGACCTTACGGTCTCCTCGCAATGACATTTGAGGCTTACAACATACCCCAGGCGTCATTGCGAGACCACGCAAATAGGTCGAAGCAATCCATTTGGGTTACTTTTGTGGATTGCTTCGTTGACCTTACGGTCTCCTCGCAATGACATTTGAGGCTTACAACATACCCCAGGCGTCATTGCGAGACCACGCAAGTAGGTCGAAGCAATCCATTTTTAACTATTTCCCTACAATCTTTAAACTACCATAAATTATAATATCACATCATATATGATCCACTAATACTTTATGTGAAAAATATTTTTATTTTTTACCTTTAATAGTCTCAGCTACCTGTAACGGCACTTGCTCATAATGAGAAAAAACCATACTATATTGAGACCTACCTTGTGATAAAGACCGCAAAGTACTAACATAACCAAACATTTCAGCTAGAGGTACATTGGCAATTATCGCCTGTGCATTACCCCTTGGATCCATGCTTTGCATTTGTCCTCTACGGCTATTTAGGTCGCCAATAATATCACCCATATATTCATTTGGAGTAATCACTTCCACTTTCATAATTGGCTCAAGTAACTTTGGATTACCTTTTGGCATTCCTTCCCTAAAAGCAGCCTTAGTAGCTATCTCAAACGCTAATACACTTGAATCCACATCGTGGAATGCTCCATCTATCAAAGTTGCTTTGAAATCAATCATTGGATAACCAGCAACTACCCCTGTATCCTTAATATTATTTAGACCCTTTTCAACACCAGGAATAAATTCTTTTGGTATAGCTCCACCAACGATTTTGCTTTCAAAAAGAAATCCTTCTCCAGCTTCTTGAGGCTCAAATATTATTTTAACCCGGGCAAATTGTCCAGCTCCACCAGATTGTTTTTTATGTGTGTAATCAATCTCACATTTGCTAGTAATTGTCTCACGATAAGCTACTTGTGGAGCTCCAACATTAACCTCAACCTTAAACTCACGCTTCATACGATCAACCATGATCTCTAAATGCAGCTCTCCCATACCTTTAATAACAGTCTGACCGCTTTCTTGATCAGTTGACACTCTAAAAGATGGATCTTCAGCAGCTAACCTAGATAATGCCATTCCCATTTTTTCTTGATCGGCAGTTGATTTTGGTTCTACAGCTAGTTCAATAACCGGTTCAGGAAATTCCATTCTCTCCAAAACAACCTGCTTATCCATACCACATAAAGTATCACCAGTAGTGGTATTCTTCAGACCAGCCAAGGCAACAATATCTCCTGCCAAAGCTTCCTTAACATCCTCTCTTTCATTAGCATGCATCAGCAACATTCTACCTACTCGTTCCTTTTGATTCTTTACCGTGTTAATCACAGTAACACCAGAACTAATCTTACCAGAATAAATCCTGACAAACGTAAGAGAGCCAACAAATGGATCAGTCATTACTTTAAATGCTAAAGCAGCAAGAGGTTCAGACGCTGAAATTTTAAAATCTTTTTCTTCTCCAGAATCAACCTCTATTCCTCTAACGGTTCCAATATCAACCGGTGAAGGTAAATAATCAACCACTGCATCTAACAAGGGTTGTACACCTTTATTTTTAAAAGCACTACCACATAATACTGGGAAAAAGGCTCTATTAATTGTTCCTTTTCTTATTGCTGATTTAATTTCTTCTTCAGTAAATTCTTCGGCTGACAAATATTTTTCCATTAAATTATCATCAATTTCAGCAACCATCTCAACAAGCAAAGTACGATATTCTTCAACTTTTTCTAGCATATCACTAGGAATATCTTCGTATGAATATTCAGCACCAAGAGATTCATCTTTCCAGATTATTGCCTTCATCTTAATTAGGTCAATAACTCCTTTAAAATTTTCTTCGATACCAACTGGCAACTGAATGACCAAAGGTTTTGCCCCAAGGCGATCTTTAATCATTTCCACGCATTGATAAAAATTAGCACCCATTCTGTCCATCTTATTGACAAAACACATTCTAGGCACTTCATATTTATCAGCCTGTCTCCATACTATTTCTGATTGTGGCTCAACACCGGCCACCCCATCAAATACCGCTACCGCCCCATCAAGAACCCTCAGAGATCTTTCTACTTCGATAGTAAAATCTACGTGACCTGGTGTATCGATAATGTTAATTCTTTTATTTTGCCAATAACAGGTAGTAGCAGCAGAAGTAATGGTAATACCACGCTCTTGCTCTTGTTCCATCCAATCCATGGTAGCACCACCTTCATGGACTTCACCAATCTTATGTGATTTACCAGTATAGAAAAGAATACGCTCGGTTGTAGTAGTTTTACCAGCATCAATATGAGCACAAATCCCGATATTACGGGTGTTAGCAAGAGAAAATTCAGTAGTTGACATATAGCTTATTACCTTGGTTGCGATTTTTTAGGACTAAAATGAGCAAAAGCCTTATTAGCTTCAGCCATTTTATGAGTATCCTCTCTCTTTTTAATAGCAACGCCTCTACTATTTGACGCTTCAAATAGTTCCTCAGCTAATTTATCAATCATCATCTTCTCAGAACGTTTATTTGCTGCATTAATAATCCAACGCGATGCAAGTGCATATCCCCTTTTCTCATCAACAGGAGACGGGACTTGATAGTTTGCCCCTCCTACCCTTACTGACGTAACCTCAAGATATGGCTTAACATTATTCATCGCATTATTGAAAGTTTCATAAGGGTCTACCTTATGCTTTTTCTCTATCTTATTAAAAGCAGAATATACTATCTTTTCAGCTAAAGCTTTTTTTCCTTCTCTCATAATGTTATTAATGAACCTAGCAAGCAAAGGGCTATTATACTTCATATCAGGCAAGACAACCCTTCTCTCTGCGGCATGACGACGTGACATCTTATCTCTCTATTTCAAATTATTTTTTTACAGCTTGCTGCTTCGCTGACGTACCATAACGTGAGCGTCCTTGTTTACGATTTTTTACACCCTGAGTATCATAAGCACCACGTACTATATGGTACTTAACACCCGGAAGATCAGGAACCCTTCCGCCTCTAACCAATACTGTTGAGTGTTCTTGTAAATTATGACCTTCACCAGGTATATAAGCATTGACATACTGCCCATTACTTAAGCGAACACGTGCCATCTTACGAAGAGCAGAGTTAGGCTTCTTAGGAGTAACAGTTTTCACTATTACACAAACACCTTTCAAAAATGGATTGGATTCTAAAGCCGGGGATTTTGTTCTACGAACCTTCGACTTTCTTCCAAAACGGACTAATTGATTATTTGTTGGCATCCAATACTCCAAAATTATTTCTTTTGACTCTTAGTTTATTAACTTTTAAAATGATAAGATTATATACTAAATCCTTAAAGTTATGGAAAAACTATATGCTTTACCACTTTCACTATTAAGAGGCAACAGGTGGAACTATAGCTAATTTTTTCATAAAAGCAAAGTGTTTTTAATAAACTTAACTATATTAGCTATTTTTATGAACTTAAAGTTGCAATTACCCCCCTTAAAGTTTGCAATTCTGCACTAGATAATTTATCTATACGAGTAAAAATATTCATAATATTTTGTGTCATGTGTAATTTCTTCTCAGGAACTTTAAAAAAATTCTTATTATTTAATTCAGTAAATAAATGTTCAAAAAAATATCCTAATTCACCTCTTGACGCTAACTCCTGTTCATTACTAACATTTACTCTCGACTGTTTACTACGAAACAACTCATAACATATGATAATTACCGACTGGGCAATGTTCAGAGAATTAAAATCTCCGGTATTAATATTAATAATCTTATGGGCATAAGTAATCTCCCTATTTTGCAAACCACAATTTTCACGACCAAACATAATACCTACTTTAAGACCTGCCGGACAATCTTGACTTAAATTCTCTGATAGAACATAATCTTTATTGATATTACGTGATGCTACAGTTGTTGCATATAAATAATCAATATCCTCGATACTGGCTTCTAAACTATCATAAATCTTAGCATCATCTATGATATCTATCGCTTATACCGCCACACTACGTGCCTGTTTGTTTGGCCAACCATCTCTAGGCGTAACAATTCTCAACTCTGAAGCATTAAAATTTTTCATTGCTCTGGCAGTGGCACCAATATTCTCCCCCATTTGAGGCTCTACTAAAATAATAATTGGCATACTCAAATCTTTTGAGCCTGGATGTTTTTGATTTCGTGACATATTCTAATACTTAATTATATTATATATTAATTTTTCAAATTTTTGGGGTGTAAGCAAAGCAAACATAGGCTACCGCAAGAGCATCTGCTTCATCAAAGTTACTAATAGCAACTGCCCCTGGTAGTAAAAGCTTAATCATTTGCAAAACCTGATTTTTTTCGGCGTGTCCATACCCCACTACTGATTTCTTAATAACATTAGGTTTAAATTCTCGAAAAGCAACATCATATCCTCCAATAAGTGACATAACCGCCCCTCTAGCATATCCCAATTTCAAAGATGATACACTATTCATATTAACAAAAGTCTCCTCCATCGCAACAATAACAGGTTGATATTGCGTTATTACCTTTTGCAAGGATGCCGTAATGAAAGCTAACCTTTTATGCATCAGCTCACTTGATTTAGTCTTTATCACCCCGCTAGCTAAATATTTCAGAGGATTAGTATCAATTACTCCCCATCCCATACCAGCTAAAGATGGGTCAATTCCTAGTATAACCAAAATTACTCTCCCACTAATAGATTTTTATAAAAAATTATTTAATTCTTCAAATTATTTGAGTTGATATAGTCAATTCAGGAGAATTTGGGGCTAGGAGCGATGCCGTATAGGCATTAGTTTAAGAAAATAAAGTAGAAAAGTCGTCTATTAGCGAGCCACCGTAGGTGGCGTGGCAATCCTTTCTAATCACTTTTCTGAATTGCTTCGTCGACCTAAGGTCTCCTCGCAACGACGGTTTTTCAGTTATTGTTTTCTTAAACTAACGCTTATGAGCAACAACGTCCCCAATTTCTCATCAATTAACTATACCAGTAAAACTCATATAAATTAAGTATAGATTAACTAAAATGACACATAGTTATCATATTAATAATTTATTTTTATGTAAGAAAACAATTTTATCTATTATTTGACTTGAATATTATACATTTTAAGCTAGAATCACCAGTACAAAAAATGAGGTTTACTATGAAAAATTTACTAACTATTATTCTAACTTTGGCTTTCTCTATTTCTGCTTTTGCTGCGGGTTCGTCTTCTGATAAAAAAGATTCAACTGCTACGGATCAGCAACAAGAAGAAAATGCGGATAACCAAGATACAACAAATACGAAGAAAAAAGACGACAAGAAAGAAGAAAAGAAATAATTTCTTTATTCTACAGGCTGGTATAGGATATTTTCTATACCAGCTCTTTCTTTCGACACTGTAAAAAGTGGTATCATTTCTGGACATTTCGTCTTCTTGTCATTCTCCCGTTTCATTCTTTAGTTATAGCTGAATTCTTGTTATTTCTGTGGAAACAGACCTGCAAAATAAGTTGAAAAATATTAGACATGTTTCAAATATAATATATATTCATTTTTAAATTCAAAAGTGTGGTTTTATGAATTTGTTTATTGCTATTATAATTATGGAAATTTTGGCTGGGGCTGAGGTAGATTTATTTGTCCCTAGTTTTCCAGATTTACAAGATACCTTTAATATTTCTACTTTTAAGGTCGAATTTTTACTAGGAATAAATCTTATAGCCCATTGTTTCACAGCTCTAATTGTTGGAAATTTAGGAGATAGGTTTGGTAGAAGAGTAATTATTCTTATAGGTCTTGTAATATTTGTGATTGGCAGTGTATTTTGTCTGTTTGCCATCGATTATTATATGATATTATTTGGTAGATTCCTGCAAGGGGCTGGTATATCTGGAGTAGCAGTGCTTTGCTATCTAGTACTTGCTGATATATATTCGGTCGAACAACAACAACGAATGGTGGGTACTTTAAATGGTACTATTAGCTTAGCTATGGCTTTTGCCCCGGTAGTAGGAAGTTATGTAAATTTTTTGCTTAGTTGGCGAGGGAATTTTGCTATACTGTTAATATTGGGAGTCTTGTGTTTGATAATCGGCATATTATTTATTCCCAAAGGGCAGGCAAATGATAATGTAAAAATATCCCTAAGAGAATATAGCGTAGTCTTTAAGTCCCAAAAAGCTATCTATTATCTAATAACTCTGATTTTTTTATTTCAAGCTTATTGGGTGTTTATTGCTATTTCTCCTATCTTGTATATGCGAGATTTAGGGGTACCTATTCAACAATTTGGTCTATATCAAGGAGCATTGGCAGCAATATTTTCAGCTTTTAGTTTTAGCAATGGCTATTTATTAAACAAGTTTGGACAGAAAAAATGTTTTTTCTTTAGTATTGCAGCACTGGTAGCTTTTATAATTGCTGCTATAATTTTGATTATACTTAAAACTAATGATCCATTAACAATAACAATAGTAGTACAATTAGTGGCAATTGGTAGCATATTTCCTTGTAATATATTATTACCTCTTGCATTAGATAGCATACCAAATGCTAAAGCCAGGTTTAGTGCTATATTTACCTCAGGAAGATTGATTATTACAGCAATATGTTTGCAATTGGCTAGCTATTTTTATCAGGGTAATTTTACGTCATTAGCAATTGTTATGTGTATCACTATAGTCATAGCATTGATTTTCTGTTATAAACTATTGCAAGAAGATAAGATTTTTAATGAATCTGAATTATAATAATGATAAAAAATAATTTTATTCTAAAAGTAGCAGCCCGATATTTTAGAGCCAAGAAGAATGAGAAATTTGTTTCTATTATTTCTGGTTTTTCTTTGATCGGTGTAACCATTGGCGTTGCCGCATTGATCGTGGTAATGTCCGTTATGAACGGTTTTCATTATGAATTAACTAAAAACATTATTGGGCTTAATGGTGACATTAGCATAACCCCATTATCACGTTTTATAGCAAATTATGATGAAATTAACAAAAAGTTACTTAGTAAAAATTATATAAAACATATTTCTCCAAGCGTTGTGGGTCAAGCTCTAGCCCTAGGTAACAGAGCAAATAGTGGTGCGGTAATTAAAGGTATAGATTTAAGTGAACTAAAATATAAAAATCAGATTTTACAAAATGTTAATACCGGAGATTTTGCTGATTTTTCTGGTAAAGATGTGGTGGCAATTGGTAATGAACTTGCTTATAACCTAGGAATTCAAGCAGGAGACAAAATAAAATTAATTTCTCCTAATTCAATTTCTACTGCCTTTGGTAGTATGCCTAGATCTAAAGAGTTCATGGTTGTGGCTACTTTCACTAGCGGTGCATATGATTATGATGCGGCAACTATTTTAATGCCACTTATTGCTGCACAAAATTTCTTGTCTTTTGGTGAAGTTATTAATCTAATCGAGGTAATAACAATAGAACCGAGTAACGCGGGAATTTATGCTTGGGAGATACAAAATATTTTAGGCTCAAAATTACGAGTGATAAGTTGGCAAAAATCGCATCTACAGTTTCTAAATGCTTTAGCTGTTGAAAGAGTAGCAATGTTTACTATTCTTTCCTTAATTATTATGGTAGCAGCCTTTAACATCGTTTCTAGTTTGTTTATGTTGGTTAAAGACAAAACTTCGGATATTGCAGTACTGCGTACTATTGGTGCAAGTACTAGACAGATTATGCTTATTTTTATTTGTAACGGCATGTTTATCGGTGTACCAGGTACTGTTTTAGGTATAATATTGGGTACAAGCTTTGCTTATAATATTCAGTCTATTAAAGATATTTTGGAAAAAATAACTGGTACTAAAATTTTTGAAGCAGCAATTTATTATTTATATAGTCTACCATCGAAGGTAAAAATGGAAGATATAACATTAGTGGCAAGTATTTCTATAGTTTTATGTTTTTGTGCAACAATTTATCCGGCATATAAAGCTGCTAAATTGAATCCTGTGGATGCCCTTCGTTATGAATAAAGCTGTATTAACATTAAAAAATATTTCTAAAAAATATCAGCAGGGAAAATCTATTGTTGAAGTATTAAGTAATGTTAACTTAACTGTAATGCAAGGAGAATTAGTTGCCATAATAGGTTCTTCTGGTAGTGGTAAGTCAACTTTACTCCATATAGCTGGTTTACTTGATACCCCGAATAGTGGTGTGGTAGAAATAAATTCCATAAATTATTCCCAGAATTATGCTCATATAATAAGATTGCATAATATAGGTTTTATCTATCAACGACATCATTTACTCAAAGATTTTACTGCCTTAGAGAATGTAGCAATGCCGAAATTGATTGCTGGTAATAATCGTAAATCCGCTTTCAGGGAAGCAGAAGAGTTGCTAGTAGAGTTAGGGCTGGCTAATAAAATACATAACATGCCGGGTGAGTTATCTGGTGGCGAACAACAAAGAGTAGCTATTGCCCGTAGTTTAATTAATAATCCTCAAATTATTTTAGCTGATGAACCTACCGGTAATCTAGATCCTAATACAGCTAATGAGGTTTTTAACTTATTACTCAAAACTGTTAATCAAAAGAATACTTCTATTATTGTGGTAACTCATAATCATGAAATGGCAAGTAAAATGCATAGAGTATATCAATTAAAATATGGTGAATTGTTATAGTCAATTAACCTGAATTAGTGCCGAATATGCACCCCAAAAGTCATTGCGAGGAGCCGCTAAAAGCGGCGACGCGGCAATCCAAGAAAAAGCGATTAGAAATAGATTGCTTCGAAGGCTTACGCCTTCTCGCAATGACGCTTGAGATGCATACATGTCATTGCGAGACCATGTAATGGTTGAAGCAATCCATTACTAGATTGCTTCAGAAGCTTACGCCTTCTTGCTAATATACAGCACGATGGGTGCTTATTCGGCACTAATTCAAGTTAATTGACTATACTTTAAGAAAGTTTTACTGATTTGTCATGAAGCAACATAATCCCTGTAGTAAAAAATGGATCAAATATAGTCTTTACTTCAAACAATAATGCTTCGTTAGTAATTTCTTGTTGCAATTCTTCTCTAATTAAATCAAACATCTCCTGCAAACTTTTACCACCATCTATCATTTGTTTAAAAACATATTTAGTATATTTAGAAACTGGTATAGTAATCTTGACATCTTTTAACAATGAATTATTTAACGTAAAATTAATGACGTTGCCAGCTATCAAAGCACTAGCTTCCATGTGATCATAAATTTGTTTAGCAATACCCGCAATACCATAAAAATATGGTACATTATCCAAATCATCAAGAGTAGCAATGGTATCTTTTGCATTAGAAGCAAAAAAACTATGTTTAATGATATTGCCAACCATTAATTCACAAATTGCTTGCTGAGTTATTATATCCATCCTCTTAATTTTTTGCAAAAGAGAGAAATCACTAATATAATTCTCAATTCTTAGAGCTAATTTTTCGCTAACATCAGAAAATTCAACAAAATTCAAACCTGCATTATGGATAAATTCGTATAACTCGGGAATGGAATAAGCCCTATCTTGTTTATGCAAGAACATATCATATAATCCTATATCGCCAAAAAAAAACATGGTCTCTTAATAGTTCTTGCCCACGTATATACCAATTAGTTGCAGGGAAGCCAGCCATAACAGCTTTGGCATTCATTATTTCCTCTACCCTATTGTTAACACCCTGATTTACCATTTTCATAATATCTTGTACTTGATATAGTCCAGTACGACCATATTTAGCATAGACCATTACTCCAACTGCTCCGTTGGCAGTTAAAGATTCCTGTAAAATTTTTAAACCATCGGGAGGGCTTTTTAAATGGTGTAATACTCCTGAGCAATTAATATAATCAAACTTGCCTAAATTAAGCTTTGGGATATTTAAGATAGAATCATATACCCATTTAATATTGGTAAGACCACGTTTCTCGGCACGTTTTTGTGCGACCTCCATACTTGGCTTACTAAAATCTAAATATACCACTTCAGCATTTTTATTTTTTAGCTGCTCTGCCATGTATATAGCAGAATCACCAGTACCACCGCCAGCAATTAATACTCGAAAACCTGAGTTAAAATCTTTTTTACCTCGATATAAATAATGATTTAATTCCCCCAAAAATTCACCAGTAATAGCCAGTAATCTTTTTGTTTCATCCTCAGGATCTCTATAAGGATAGGGGTAATCTTGATAATGTTCTTGAACTACAGCAAGATCGCTTGTTGCTTCGATAGAAGAATTAGTCCGTGTTTTTAGTTGCTTAGTTGCCATAGAAAACTTATATATAATGGTTAATTATGCTCCTTATCTAAACGTCATTGCGAGGAGACCATAAGGTCGACGAAGCAATCCATTCTTATGTTTTTTCATCATTTTGGATTGCTTCGTCGCCACCAAAGTGGCTCCTCGCAATGACTTTCAAGATAGGAGATGTACAAACTCATATTAGTAGAAAAAATCATATTATCAAGTCCTTTATTTGTAATTGTATAGTATGACGTTCTTGCCAGCTATTGACTTTTAATGACCCAATCACGGAAATATTATAAGACTTAACATTAAGCAATATATTCTCTATTGGACTAGACACGGCATTAAAAGCAATAGCAGCAAGGGCTTTAGAGCCAAAAGCTTCCTTAGAAGGGGCTAGCAAACATTTTATATGTTTACCACCAACTATGTCAGCTTTCAAAACAAAAAGGTTAGAGAATTTAAATATTGGTTCAGGATTTCCCTGACCAAATGGCTCAAGTTTACTTAGCTCATCCATTAATAGCAAATTTACACTACTAGTAGTGAGCTCAGCATCATATTCTTCGCCTATAAGATCATTCTGATTATTCATATCACTCTTAAAGGCGTGATTTAAGAATTCTTGCAACTCTAGTAATTTTTCTTCTAATACTGTAAATCCAGCAGCCATTGAATGCCCCCCGCCAACTACAATTAACTCTTTAGTCTTGGCGTTGATAATTTTACTACCAAAATCAACATTTTTGATAGAACGGCAAGAAGCCTTACCTATTCCATCATTTAAAGCTATAACTGACACCGGTTTATTAAATTTTTCCTTTAATCTTCCAGCGACAATACCAATCACACCCGGATGCCATCCTTTACCAATTATAAATAATGAGCTATCATTTTCCTGAGTTAAAGCTATTTGAGTAGCTTCCTCTATCATTATCAGTTCTATTACTTTCCGCTCATTATTATGTTTCTCCAACTCCTGTGCTAATCTATTTGCTTCTATTGGACATTCGGTAGATAAAAGATTAGCCCCTAATGATGATTTACCAACTCTTCCACCAGCATTAATCCTAGGTCCCAAGACAAATCCCAAATGATAACAGTTTGGTTTTTCATTTAAGCCAGCAATATCACATAGGGTTGTCATACCTAAATTTTTTCTTTGCTGAAGGATTTTTAATCCTTGAGTAACAAAAGCACGATTTAAGTGAACAAGCTTCATTACATCGCATACCGTACCAAGGGCAACTAAATCTAAATACTGCATTAAGTTAGGTATAGTAATATCATCCCTACCACTAATGTCATGGTGATTGGCAAAGAAATTTTGTTTTTTTAAATCAGATAATAAGGCAGTAGCAAATAAAAATGATACTCCTACAGCAGCCAGATACTTATAATCGCTGGTTTCATCAATACGATTCGGATTAACAACGGCAACAGCCTCAGGTAATATATCACTACTAATGTGATGATCGATCACTATCACATCAAGCCCTACTAGTGCTGCATGTTTCAGAGCCTCATGTGCCATTGCTCCGCAATCTACAGTAATAAGCAGCTTAGTTCCATTATCCTTAATTTTTTGCATAGCAGCTGGGGTTGGTCCATATCCTTCAGCAATTCGGTCTGGAACATAAATATCAACATTTTGCCCCAAATCTCTAAATAGATTCTTAAGCAATGATGAAGAAGTAGCCCCATCAACATCATAATCAGCAAATATGCAGATTTTTTGTTTATTTATAATGGCTTCTATAGCTCTATCTACTGCCTTTTGCATATCAAGTAAATGAAAAGGATTGGGCAGTAAATTCTTAATCCTAGGTGATAAAAAGTCAGCCGCTTGTGCTAAGTTCTCCAGGCGAGGAGATAGAACCCTAGCTAGAAAATCACTAATTCCTACAGAACGACAAAGCTCTAGAACAGCATCCTCGTTGACTAATCGCTGCTGCCAAATTTTGCCATTTACTGAACATTTAGATTCTAGTGCTATTGACATGTAGGGTAACCTTATTAAAAAGTGTAAAATCTAGTTATATAGTCAATTAACCTGAATTAGTGCCGAATAAGCACCGCTGTCATTGCGAGAAGGCGTAAGCCGACGAAGCAATCCATTTTAATCGTTTTTTGGATTACTTCGTCACCACTAAAGTGGCTCTGAGCCATGACGCTAAGGCTAAATACTAATCGGATTTATAACATTGCCAATTCAAGTTAATTGACTATATCTATAATATAACAGATTTTTATGCTCCACTAATAGCTGTTTTCATTATTTTTGCGATGTTTTGCAATATCTAAATTTCAGATAAATTGGCAGGCTAAATAATGTTAACACTCTTATGACATAGTAGTAACGGTAATCACATGCCATAGTAGCAAAAAGTAATACTACCGAAAAGACAAGACCTATCGCAACAATATAAGTTAAAATAACCTTCTCAGGATTATTAGATTGTTTATTTGTTAAAATAGCTGCTAAATACACAAATATTAGTATAAAACTAATAAAGTTCTTAGTTATTAGCCTTGGAAATGCTTTTAAGTAGACTATCACTAGATCTTTTACATGATTTTTTTTAAGATAAATGCCATATTTTTTAGCTTCATTAGGATCAATAAATAAATCGTCACTATAATACTCTGCACTCTTCATTAATAAGATGAAATTCTTTATACGATGTTTAAGAAAAGCTAGTGGATAATGGGTTACAGCTTTTACATAACTAGATTCCAGCTCTTGTAGCTTTATAGGGTCTGATGTTGAATTATAAATTCGATCATCACCAAAAACTAAAGCATTAACTAAAGTCGGTGTATAGAGGGATTTAAGCTTTTCAAAACTATATAAATTTTTATCTTCTTTGACATAATCTGGTAGTAAATCATCATTATCTATTGCAACAATCACCCCTGCTATGTCAAATAGTTGGCGTAATTGTTTTGCATGACTATCCGTGGAAAAATGCTTAGCAAGATAATTATTCCCCTCTATTATTACTAAAGAAAGAATAATAGTTACTATTATCCTAATAAACCAGTTAGCTTTAAGAGAAACTGATAATACAAACAAAATTAAAATTGGGGCAATAAATTGTGCTTGAAATTTAACACCAACAATATAAAAAATAACTAATAACAATCCAATAGCTGCCAAATAAGATGGTCGTTTTTGATGATAGCTATAAAAAATACAACTAGCTATTACAAAAAAACTACCTAAGCCAAACCCTATATCTTTCTAAATTACACCGGATTGAGCTAATATATTTGGAAGAAATGGTATTACAAAATAAAGATATCTATATTTATTTTGTCGATCAGCATAAAAAAGCAATAATACCCCACCCCACAACAATACTAAATGCCATAATAGCATTATCTGTGGTCCTTGATAGATATGATTGAGTAACGACCATATCATTGACATTAAAGGTGGATGATGAGAAAAATAATTTCCACTAATACTTTGTTCATATTGAGAAAAGCTATCAACCGTCATTCCACCAGGATAGGCTGATAAAAAATGAAAAAACATTAAAGCAAAACATAAAATTATGGGATAATATTTACGCCAAAATTTTGTATAAAAAATATTTTTCATAATTTAAAAATCCTTGAGATATTATAAATTCCCGCCTATACGCATAGACATCGGTTTAAGAAAACAATAATTGAAAAACCGTCATTGCGAGGAGACCTTAGGTCGACGAACTACGTGCCTACACGGGAATGAAATTTGTTACTTTGCAATGTCTGAACTTCAGATAAATTGGCAAGCTAAATAATGTTAACACTCTTATTACATAGTAGTAACGGTAATCAGATGCCATAGTAGCAAAAAGTAATACTACCGAAAAAACAAGACCTATCGCAACAATATAAGTTAAAATAACCTTCTCAGGATTATAGTCAATTGATGAGAAGTTGGGGACGTCGTCGCTCAATGCTCGCCTATTACTTATAGGTGTCGCTCCATCGTTCCTAGCCCCAAATTCTCCTGAATTGACTATATCAGATTGTTTATTTGTTAAAATAGCTGTTAAATAAACAAATATTAGTATAAAACTAATAAGGTTGGTTGTTAAAATCCATGGATATTTTTTTAAATATTTTGTTATCGCCTTTTTTAAGTGATTATTCTTAATATCTATATTATGTTTTTGAGCTTCGGTAGAATCAATAAAGCCATAGTGATAGAATCCCGTGTTGGTCATTAAAAAAGCAAAATTAATCATTCGATGTTTTAAAAAAATTAAAGGATGGTACATTATAGCTTTTATATAAGCAGACTGCATCTCTTGCAATTTTATAGGGTCTGATGTTGAATTATAAATCCTAGCATCACCAAAGATTAATGTATCAACCCACTTTGCAGTATATTGTGCCTTGAGCTTTTCAAAACTATATAAATTTTTGTCTTCTTTAACATAGTCTGGTAATAAATCATCATTATTTATGGCAACACTCACTCCAGCAACATCAAAAAATTGAGGTAATTGCTCTGAATGACCCTCTGTAGAAAAATATTTAGCAAGTGTAATATTACCATATATGATTATTACGGAAATAATACTAGTAGCTGTTATTCTTATCAAAATATTAGTTTTAAGATAAACTGACAATATAAACAAAATCAAAATTGGTACAATAAATTTAGCTTGAAATTTAACCCCAACAATATAAAAGCAAATCAATAATAATCCAACAACCACCCAGAAAGGTGCTGTTTTTTGTCGATAAGTAAAAAAAATACAAGTAGCTATGCAGAAGAAAGTACCTAAGGCAAAAACTACATCTTTCCAAATTGTTGCAGATTGAGACAATATATTAGGCGAAAGGGCAATTACCAAATATAGATATCTATATTTATTTTGTTGATCTGCATATAGAAGTAGTAGTATTCCACCCCATAAAAATGCTAAATCTACCAATAGCATCAATTGTGGATCTTGATGGATATGATTAATTAACGACCATACTATTGACATTAAAGATGGGTGATGAGAATTATAATTTCCACTAATACTCTGCTGATATTGATCAAAACTATCAGATGACATACCACCAGGATAGGCTGATAAGAAATGAAAAACCAGTAAGATGAAGCATAAAATTATAGGATAATATTTATGCCAAAATTCTGTATAAAAAATATTTTTCACAATCTTAAAAATCCTTGAGATAATCTATTCTTATGGAATGGATTGCTTCAACCATTACATAGTTTCGCAATGACGTATATGCATCTCAAGCGTCATTGCGAGACCACGCAAGTAGGTAGTGGCAATCCATAAAGCTTGTCATATTGCTTCGTCACCACTAAAACATCTCCTCGCAATAACCTTTGGGTAAAAGTCTTATAAAAAATGATGGTCTATAAGCCGGATTTTGTATAGATAATATTTCTATTATTTATTGCAGTTATTTATCTAGGATAAATGTTACAATTTACCTCAAGCGATCTACCCGCACTACTTCTAGCCAGAGATGCCTAGGAACACGTAAGTTCTGTAGTGCCTATTTGATCTTGCTCTTGGTGGGGTTTACCATGCGTAGCTTGTTACCAACCTACCGGTGTGCTCTTACCACACCATTTCACCCTTACCAAACTATATTATAATTTGGCGGTATATTTTCTGCGGCACTTTCCCTAAAAGATTACTCTCCCGCTGGACGTTAACCAGCACCATATCTCTGTAGAGTCCGGACTTTCCTCGTAAATTCTAGTATAGATTTTTACGCAACTGCACGACCATCGAGGTGATTATGTTTTAATATATTTGCCTAGTCAATGATTTTTTACTAAATTTTTTTACCAGATCACTTAGTGCTAGCTAAAAAGATGCTATTATTGACTTATGCAAGAAGTATAAGATAATAAAGGTTATAAATTTATGGTAGTAAGTATAAAATTTGCCGCTGAGTTACGGGATAAATTACATGGTTTAAATCTTTTTAAGCCAGAACATTTACAATTTTATCAAGAAATGGCACTTGCTTTTATTAAAGGCAATGAAAATGAAATATTACAAATATATAAAGATATTAAAGGAAATAAGACTATAGGGATAGGTTTTAATATGGATAATCCCGAAGCAAGAATTGTTTGGCAGGCAATATTTCAGGGGTTGATATCATTTGATAAAGTTTATAATGGTCAGCAAACTATTACAACTGAGCAATCTCGAATGATATACGACTATAAGAGTGCTACTAATCGCATCGAACTAAAAAATATTTATGGTAAGTCTTGGGATAAGCTAAAACCTAACGAGAGGCTGATGATTGAGGATCTTTATTGGAATGGTGGTAATAAGTTAGTGGGTAAGTTTACAAAATTTTTTCAGCATATGAGGCTTTATGCTGAAAGTTCTAAGTTAAAATATCTAGAGCAAGGATTAATCGAAGTAAGAGAAGGTTCTAATAAAGAAAAGATTAGGGGAATTCAAAATCGTAGAAATGTGCAAAGTGAAATAGGTGATTCGTCCAAATGCCTTACTCTACTCCCATATGTGGGTATTCTCATGATTTTTTTCATCACCACCTCTTGTAAAATAGATTGTAAATTACTATATCAGAACTTGTTAAGTTGAATTGTTTAATCGGAATTAGGAGTGTATATGGCAAAAATTATAGGTATAGATTTAGGAACAACAAATTCCTGCGTTGCAGTAATGGAAGGGAAAGAACCGAAAGTTATAGCAAATGCCGAAGGAGTTAGAACGACTCCCTCAATGGTAGGATTTGCTAGCGGTGGTGAAAAATTAATTGGCGAACCAGCAAAGCGTCAAGCTGTGACCAATCCAAATAATACTTTATATGGCATTAAAAGATTGATAGGTAGAAGTTTCTCTGATCCTATGGTTAAAAAAGATCAAGACCTTGTACCGTACCAAATCGTAAAAGCTGCTAATAATGATGCTTGGGTTGAAGTTAACGGAGAAAAATATTCACCTAGTCAAATTAGTGCTTATATTCTGCAAAAAATGAAGGAAACAGCTGAAAATTATCTTGGTGAAAAGGTAACGCAAGCAGTTATTACTGTACCAGCATATTTTAACGATGCACAACGTCAAGCAACCAAAGATGCTGGAAAAATTGCTGGTTTGGACGTATTACGGATAATCAACGAACCAACAGCCGCAGCTTTAGCATATGGTTTTGATAAAGCTGAAAGCAAAATAATTGCAGTTTATGATCTTGGTGGCGGTACGTTTGACGTATCAATTTTAGAAATAGGTAACGGAGTATTTGAGGTTAAATCTACCAATGGTAATACTTTCCTTGGTGGGGAAGATTTTGATTCGAGAATTCTAGATTATTTAATCGATGAATTTAAGAAAGAAAGTGGTATGGATTTACGCAAAGATCCTTTAGCTTTACAGCGTTTGAAAGAAGCTGCCGAAAAAGCTAAAAAAGAATTATCATCTGTACCGCAAACCGATGTTAATTTACCATATATTACAGCTGATAGTTCAGGTCCTAAACATTTAAATATAAAATTTACTAGAGCAAAGTTAGAATCCTTAGTGGCAACGCTAATTGATTATACAATCGAACCATGTAAGAAAGCTTTAAAAGATGCTGGGCTAAAAGCCTCAGATATTCAGGAAGTAGTGCTAGTTGGCGGTATGACTAGAATGCCAAAAGTTATTGACAAGGTAAAAGAATTTTTTGGTCGCGAACCACATAGAGGAGTAAATCCTGATGAAGTCGTAGCTCTAGGGGCTGCTATTCAAGGTGGGGTATTAAACAAAGAAGTTACTGATATATTATTACTAGATGTTACCCCTTTATCTTTAGGTATTGAAACTCTTGGGGGGGTATTTACTAGGCTGATTGATCGTAATACAACTATTCCTACCAAGAAAAGTCAAACATTCTCTACGGCGGACGATAACCAACATGCGGTAACGATTAGAGTATTCCAAGGTGAACGGGAAATGGCAGCTGCTAATAAGCTACTTGGGCAATTTAATCTGGATGGTATTCCTCCTGCCCCACGAGGAGTACCACAAATTGAAGTAACCTTTGATATCGATGTTAATGGTATAGTTCACGTTTCTGCCAAAGATAAAGCTAGTGGTAAAGAACAGAAAGTAACTATCCAGGCTTCCGGAGGGCTTAGTGATGCAGAAATTGAACAAATGGTCAAAGATGCGGAAAAAAATGCTGATGAGGATAAAAAGCGTCGTGAATTAATTGAAGCTAAAAATAATGCCGATAGCTTGATTTATTCAACTGAAAAGACTCTAAAAGAATATGATGGTAAAATATCAGTTAGTGATAAACAACAAGTAGAAAATGCTATAACAGAGTTAAAGGCAGCTTTAGAGTCAGATAATCTTGAAGAAATTAAAGCGAAAACTGACACTCTTATGGCAGCAAGCATGAAAATTGGAGAAGCTATGTATAAATCTCCGTCGGAAGATGATAGTAATACAGAAGCTAAGGCAAGTGATGACGATAAAGTAGTTGATGCTAATTACGAGGATGTAAGTAATAAGTAATTATTATGCCATTGCGAGCTATCGTAGGTGGCGTGGTAATCCATTTTTTCTGGATTGCTTCGTCGACCTTACGGTCTCCTCGCAATGACAGTTTCTCAATTATTATTTTCTTAAGCCTATGTGCAATGACATGTATGCATCTCAAGCGTCATTGCGAGGAGGCGTAAGCCTCCGAAGCCATCCAGAAAAAATGGATTACCACGCTCATATACGTTCGCTCGTAATGACGTTTTGGCTAAAAATAAAATTTAAAATAAGATATCCTTATTATGTCTACAAAAGATTATTACCAAGTACTTGGAGTTAATAAAACTGCTAGCCAAGCAGAAATAAAAAAGGCTTATCATAAATTAGCTATGCAATATCATCCTGACCGTAATTCACAGGATCAACAAGCAGAAAAAAAGTTTAAGGAAATAAGTAGTGCTTATGATGTACTAAAAGATGAGCAGAAAAGAGCAGCATATGATCGTTTTGGACATGAGGCTTTTCATAATTCAGGAGCAGCATCGTCAGCTGGAAGGCAGGCTTCTAGAGGGGGAAATCATGATTTGAATGATATATTTGGTGAGTTTTTTAATGATTTTATGGGTGGCGGGGCAAGAAGGTCGCACCAGTCCACTAGCGTTAGAGGTTCAGATTTAAAATATGAAATCACAGTTACTTTGTCAGAAGCATTTCGTGGTATCGAGAAAAATATTAGTTTTACTAGTGAAGTAAAGTGTTCACCATGTAACGGTAGTGGTTCAGAAAATAATGATACTGGCATGACCAAATGTGATACTTGTGGAGGACGCGGGGCTACAAGAATACAACAGGGTTTCTTTACCTTAGAACAAACTTGTGCAAAATGCCAAGGTGCAGGGCAAATAATTAAAAATCCATGTAAAAAATGTCATGGTCAAGGGCGTCATTTACAACATAGGAATTTATTGGTAAATATTCCAGCTGGTATTGAGGAAGGCACAAGAATAAGACTTACTGGTGAAGGAGATGCCGGAATGCGAGGAGGCAGTAATGGAGATTTGTATATTTTTGTTACTATTAAGCAACATGACCTGTATAAAGTTGATGGAATTAATTTGCATTGTCGACTACCTATTAGTTTCATTAAAGCTATTTTAGGTGGAGAAGTAGAAGTACCAGACATAGAAGGTGGTAAGGTAAAGTTAAAAATACCAGCCGGCACACAAAATGGCGAACAACTAAGACTAAAAGGCAAAGGTATGTCTAAGGTTAGATCAACCATTAGAGGGGATATGTTTGCCCACATCCATATTGAGATACCGAAAAATCTTACTAAAAAACAAAAAGAATTACTAGAGATGCTAGATACAGAATTGTCAAACGACAAAGATGAAGATGATGCTAGTTTTTTTAACAAAATGAAAAACTTATGGTCATAAAATTTGATTTTTTAATGGTATTGTATTATAAAATGTATTATATGAGTGTAGATATTCAAATGTAGTATTTGGGTATGTTCTAATGTAAAAACAGGGGATTTATGAGAAAAACATCTAACTCAGAAGAAGAACTAAATATAACAATTTCTTCAGAAACAACAGTAGGATTTCAGAGTATTGAGCCAGGGGCAAATCAGGCGAGTGTACAAGTAATCTTACCAGTAGTCTTACCAGTAGGCTTACCACAACAAGCAAATTCTTTAGAAGCACTAAAACATTATCTAGGAAGCTCACTAACATTTCTTAATGCTGAACATTCTAGTAACGAAGAGCTTGGTGTAAATGTAACTGGTGAAAACTCTGGGAATACCGGCAATATTAGTGAGTAGTTTCTTTAGTCACAACTGTTGAAAAGTAAAAGAGGAAGTGGTTTTAGATCGGGTAATTTAAAAATCCCGAGCATTTTGCTATGACTTTTACATTGCCATGACTGTTTAGAATCTAATAACCAATATTTGCGGTAAGATTGTTTGTAATATGCATATACCATTAACATTAAAAAGAATATTACTAATTATTCGTCAAAATAGCCGTATAGTTATTAAATTGGTAATTATAGATCAATTAGTAAAATGGTGGTTTATAAATTATCTAAGGGGCAAAATTGGTCTAACCATGAAAGTAACAAGCTTTTTAGATATAGTTTATAGCTGGAACCATGGTATTAGTTTTGGAATGTTCCGAAATTATTATCAGTATAGCAATATGTTGTTTATAGTTATTAATTCTGTTGTTATAATATATTTATGGTATATCTTATTAAAATGTAAGACAATGACAGGCTTTGTTGGTTATAGTTTTGTCATTGGTGGGGCTATCGGTAATTTGATCGATCGTTTTGTTAATGGGGCAGTATTTGATTTTATTTATTTTCATTATCAAGATTTTGGTTTTCCAATATTTAATCTAGCTGATAGTTTCATTTCATTAGGAGTAATATTTTTGATACATGATTATTATAAAACTAAGAAAATTGTTGAACAACAACAAGACATTAAATATAATCACACTATGATACAAGCTGAAGCAGATAGGATCCGTGAGCTTGCTTTTAAGGAAAATATAAATTTAAAAGGAGATTAAGTGCGTATAACTTTTTGGTTATTTGCTACTGTAATAATGTTATCTGCATGCAGTAAAGAAGTAAAAGAAACAATAGGAATTGTGACCCCTGGACCTGATGAATACAAGGTAGGACGCAACAAAACTCTAGAAATGCCTCCTCACTATGACTTACCTGCTATTAAAGTAAAAGATAAAGAAAACTCTAAATCGTCTTCTCCAGAAACTCTTACTGAGGGTGAACAGGCTTTGATAAAAGAAATAGAAAAATAAGATTAATTATATAATTTTTTCACTTTTTCACTTAGTGGACAGAAATTTTGGTATATACTCAAAAATATATAGATAATTAAATTGACGTCTATTACAAGGCTGTCACCCCTGCTTTGGTGTGGGGTCTTAGATTCCGCACCGAAGTGGGAATGACAAATTGAGCAGTACTATTCAGGGCAGCTATATAGAGGACAATAATTGCCGGAGTTTAAAATAAGGTGAGTGATAATAATAAAAATGTTGTACTGAATTTTGGACCACAACATCCAGCTACCCATGGAGTTTTAAGATTAATCTTAGAAATGGATGGTGAGGTGATCAATAAAGCAGATCCACATATTGGCTTATTGCATCGTGGTACTGAAAAATTAATTGAGTATAAAACATATCTACAAGCTATACCATACTTTGATCGATTAGATTACGTATCGCCAATGTGCCAAGAACACGCCTTTGCCTTAACAGTTGAAGGATTACTTGGCTGCGAAGTTCCAAGACGAGCTCAATTTATTCGAGTGATGTTTTCTGAACTTACCCGTATCCTTAACCACATCCTTAATATCACAACCCAAGCTCTAGATGTTGGTGCTACTACCCCTCTATTATGGTTATTTGAGGAACGTGAAAAAATTATGGAATTTTACGAGCGTGTGTCTGGTTCTAGAATGCATGCAAATTATTTTAGACCTGGTGGCGTTGCCCAAGACTTACCAGATGATATATTAGAAGATATTCATATTTTTATTCAACAATTTCCTAAAAAATTACAAGATGTTGAAACCTTGTTAAATGACAATAGGATTTGGAAACAACGCCTAGTAGATATCGGAGTAGTAAGCCAAAAAGAAGCTATGGATTGGGGGTTTTCTGGTCCAATACTACGAGGCTCAGGTATCGCATGGGATCTTAGAAAAACCAATCCGTACGATGTATATGGTGAACTAGATTTTGACATACCAATTGGCAAAAATGGTGATTGTTATGATAGGTATTTGGTTCGCATTGAAGAAATGTACCAATCACTTAAAATTATACAACAATGTCTTGAAAAAATACCGAAAGGTAGTATTAAAACTGATGACCCTAAAATTGCTCCACCATCAAGAAAGCAAATGAAAGAATCGATGGAAGCAATGATTAATCATTTTAAACTTTATACTGAAGGATATAACGTACCACAAGGCGAGATATATCGATTTGTTGAAGCCCCAAAAGGCGAGTTTGGGGTATATTTATACTCTGATGGAAGCAACAAACCCTATAGATGCCGTATTAAAGCCCCTGGATTTGCTCATCTGCAAGGTTTAGACTTTATGTCGAGAGGCCATTTGATGGCAGATGTGGTAACTATTATTGCCAGTCTTGACATTGTTTTTGGAGAAATTGATCGATGAATGATGAACCAGTAAATTTCAGTTTTAATGATGAAAATTTAAAAAAAGCTCAAGATATTATTAAGAAATATCCTGAAAATAGACAGAAAAGTGCGATCCTACCGTTACTTGACCTTGCCCAACGGCAAATGAATGGTTGGTTACCTAAAGCATCGATAGAGTATGTGGCAAATTTTCTAAATATACCTTTCATCAGAGCTTATGAAGTTGCAACATTCTATACCATGTTTAATCTACAACCAGTAGGACGATATCACATACAAATTTGTGGTACTACCCCCTGTTGGCTAAGGGGTAGCGATAAAATTGCTACTATCTGTAAGAATAAACTGGCTATTAATTTCGGTGAGCTAACCAGCGATAAAAAGTTTAGCCTTACAGAAGTTGAATGTTTGGGTGCTTGTGTTAATGCACCAGTTGTCCAAATCAACGATGATTTTTTTGAAGAGTTAGATGAAGAAGGCATGGCTAAGTTAATTGATAGCCTTGCTTAAACTCTTGAGGAGTAGAATTTTGGGCTAGGAGCGATGGAGTACATAAGCGTCAGTTTAAGAAAACAATAATTGAAAAACCGTCATTGGCGAGGAGACCGTAGCACAACTGTTGAAAGTTAGAAGGTAAAGCGGGTTTTAGATAGGTTTTCTGTCATTGTGAGACCACGCAAGTAGGTCGTGGCAATCCATCTTTGGTTACTTTTATGGATTGCTTCGTCGACCTACGGTCTTTCTCGCTAATAGACGTTGACCACATACGACTTTTAAACTATCCGGTCTAAAACCGCTTCCTCTTCTGACTTTCAACAGTTGTGGAGACCGTAGGTCGACGAAGCAATCTAGTTTAATGAATAATGGATTGCCACGACCTACTTGCGTGGTCTCGCAATGACAGAAAACCTATCTAAAACCCGTTTTACCTTCTAATTTTCAACAGTTGTGGCGGGAATGACAAAGGAGCCAGGTGTCATAAAATAAACAGCTGGGAATCTGAAATTGACTCAATACCAGATTCCAGCTGTAACAGATAGGTAAGTTAAACGTTTATAGAACAGAGCTAACTGGCCCTAGATCTAATACCTCTCCAGAACAATCTACTTTGTCTTGTACCTCACCGCTATCAACAGGAACAAAAGTAGATACTTCAGATACTGAAGCATTAGTAGATGAGAAAATATCACTAAATCTATCAGCAATATGACTAAGTCTATCGAGTCAATCATTTATTTTGTGTAAGTTCTATTTTTTACATTCCAATAAATCATATTTAAAATCACCACAAAGTATTTCAAATTGATTCAAAGCTAATGACCAATCTTTTATGGGCATAGTCCATTTTTTAGATGCATTTTGCAGAGCTAAAAATATTATTTTCTGAATTGATTTATCATCTGGAAACACCCCCTTATTTTTGATGATTTTTCTAATTTGACGGTTGACAGATTCAATGGTATTTGTTGTATAAATTACCTTTCTTATTTCCTCAGGAAAAGCAAAAAATGGGATTATCCCACACCAATTACGTTGCCAAATATCAGAAATTACTGGATATTTTTTGTCCCATTTTGAACTAAATTGTTGAAGTTTTAGACTTGCCATTTCTTCATTATTTGCTGTATAAATTTGCTTCAAATCTGTGGTCACCTCCTTTAAATCCTTATATGAGACATACTTCACTGAATTGCGAACCATATGAACTATACATAACTGTACTATAGTCGCAGGAAATATGCTACTTATCGCTTCCGGAAAACCTTTTAGACCATCAACACAAGCAACATAAATTTGTTCTACTCCTCGATTTTTTAACTCAGTAACTACTTGCATCCAGAATTTAGCACCTTCATTTTTTCCTACCCAAATACCCAGCAACTCCTTCTTTCCTTCTATATTAACAGCAATCGCTAAATATACTGCTTTATTTATCACTACCTGGTTATCCCTAGACTTAACGTGAATACAGTCTAAGTATAATATTGGATAAACCTTATCTAAACCTCGATTTTGCCACCTAGTTACTTCGTCTATTACTCCATCGGTTATTGTCGATATTAAATCACCGGAAACCTCAGTTTGATATATTTCTTCCAAATGACCTCGAATTTCACTGACTGTCATTCCTCGACCATAAAGTGAGATAACTTTATCGTCAAATCCACTGAATCTTCTCAGCCCTTTAGGTATTAATTTCGGAACAAACTCTCCTTCTCGATCTCTTGGTACTTCCAGAGTAACCTTCCTACCATCATCATCAATTATTGTCTTTTCATAGCTACCATTACGACGATTATTATCTACTTTCGGCATTTTACTATGCTTTGAATAACCTAATTCATGCTCTAGTTCACTTTCTAATATTTTTTCAACTATTTGCTTTTTTAGTTGTTGAAATAATCCTTCTTTGCCAAACAACTTAGATGGATCGGCTTTTGATAATAATTCTTCTACTAAATTATTACTTATATTATTATCTTTTAGTTCTAATATCTTCTTTTTTATTTTTTCTGACATATTTTACCTTTTTATAAGTTGTTTTCTTACAGTACTTCTTACTGCTTACTTTTGCAACTTACACAAAGTATATTATAGACTCAGTCTATCAGCAATGCTATGACAAAAAGAGGAAAATTTATTATAAGAACTTAAGCTGTTATTATCAGTTACCTTTAATTCAACAGGTTCTAAGCTACTAGTAAGTGAATTAGAAGAATTTGCAGATGAGTAAAAACCCTTTAATGAATCTGTTGTTTCTACTTTTATAAATTTAGGGATATCAATGTTACTACTGATCTCATCAGAAAAATATGTTGTATCTTCACCACCTAATTCGCCTTCTCTATATGATTCATCTTCGCTATCTAATTCGTCTTTTCTATCTGATTCGTCTTCGGTCTCAACAAGTTTAACTTCTTCCTTAGTATTATCCGCATTCTCAGAAGGAGACAAAACTTCCTTATCACTTACTGGTTCTGTAACTACAGTTATTTCACTTACAATATCAGTAGTGTCAGTTTCTTTATTGTCGCTATTACTGATAACATCAGAAGAAACTTTAGGTTCAGTAGTAACGGGTGAAGAGACTGCAGAACTAGCACCCCAACATTTAACATTTCCATCATTAGTCCAACTTTTTATCAATATTTTTACAGCTAAATCATTCTCTATTTTCTCTATATCAGTTAATCCCTTCTCAGGACCACAGAAGCTTTCCAGATTTTCCTTCTTTGCCGCTTGGAGGAATTTCGTATTCTCAGCTACTAATTTCTTATACTGATCGTTAGGTAAACCAAAAGTAGTTGTAGATGTTTCAGTTGAAAATGTTTTCAATGACCCTAAATTTGCTGATTTTTCATTAGCTAATTTCGCCTTCGTCTCTTTAAACCATTCAGTATTCTCAGCTTTCCATTCTTCATATTGCTTTTTAGATGAACCAACCATAAATTTTTTCCTAATAAATAAATTTGTTAATAAATACATAACGACATTTCATCCGTCTGTTCCGGTTTATACAGCGTTTTTATAATATTGCAAGTACTATTTTCATTTATTTTAAAATTAGTTAAATGACTGACTGATTGACCTTACAAAATTTTAAATAATTGCTTGCCTAAGAAGAAAACTTAGTATCTCACCTTATGCATGGCGTCATTGCGAGAAGCTACTTTAGTAGCGACGAAGCAATCTAATGTCAAACCTATTGAAGGTAATTTGTGGGAAATAAGGCTAAATGGAAAAGTAAATATAGCAAGATCAATCTATTTTTTAGCTCATAAGAAAAAAATAGTTATTCTTCACACTTTCATAAAAAAGACTCAGAAGCCCCCTAAAAAAGCATTGTTAATAGCAAAACAAAGAATAAAGGAAATAAATTATGATAAAATATGAATCATTAAGAGAAAAATTACTTGCTAATCCTGAAGTAAAAAAAGAATATGAAGCATCTTCTCTAGAGTATGAAATATCTTATGCTTTAATATTATCTAGAATTAAGGCTAACATGACTCAAGAAGAGGTGGCAAAAAAATGAATACCACCCAATCTGTAATAGCACGTTTAGAAAGCGGTAAACATTTTCCAAGTTTAAAAACAATTTATAGATATGCTATTGCAATAGATAAACCGATTAATTTACATGTACAACCATAGTATAGCCAATTCAGGAGAAGTAGATAGCAGGAACGATGCCTATAAGTAATAGGCGAGCGACGAGTGATGACGTCACTAACTTCTCATCAATTGACTATAGTGAGGAATCTATGCTATAGCTAATATAAACCTATTTATTTTATTGATAAAAATTATGAATATTTTTGTTACTAATAACTGTCCTATAATATCTGCCCAAGCCTTGGATAACAAACGGGTAGTTAAAATGGTTTTAGAGACAGCCCAATTGTTAAGTACCGCCATATTCATTAATAGTGGTGTTACTTATCAGCATATCTACAAACCAACTCACATGAAGCACCCATGTACTATCTGGGCGGCATTGAATATTGGCAATTGGGACTGGTTATTTCAGCATTTTTTAGCATTATGCGAAGAATATAGTTTTCGTTATAACAAAAAACATGCGACTACAAGGTTATTACCATATTTGTTAGAACATAGAGCTGATATTCAAGATGGCATAATAACTCCATTTGCTAATTGTACTAAATCAGAAAGTATGCAGGTGGATTTTAAGCATATTAGCGATCCTTGCGAAGCTTATAGAAAATATCTCAATGCAAAATGGCACTATGATAAATTACCACCGAAATGGATTAACAGAGAACCACCTTTATGGTATAACCCCCTATTTCTCATCAATTGACTATATACTGCAAAAATAATGAAAACAGCTATTAGTGGAGTATAAAAATCTGCTATATTTAAACAAAATTGATAATTATGGCATTACATTACATGAACAAGATTTATAAAATTCCGATATTTACACTATATTTGATATTAATTTGTCTCTTAATATTACCTATTAGACCTCTTGCAAAACTCGCTTATGCTGAGGAATTTGAAGGAGACGCGGAACGCAGAACCGCAGCGTACTCAAGTGTACGTGAGGATTCGAGTACCGCATCATTGTCCAAATTACCAGCAGAAGTAGAGTTAGGCAAGAGGTCTATTGTTACTGTTAAGGCAGAGTCTCCTGTTAAAGCAGTGACATCTAGCACAGAGGGAAATAATAATGTGATTCATCACCCTGATAGTAATGCAATAACCCTTGAAGCAAAGCAAGCAATAGTCATAGATTATGCTACAGGTAAAGTGTTGTTGGCAAAGAATGCTGATGAGCATATGTTTCCCTCATCAATGACCAAAATAATGACATCTTATCTTATTGAGGAGAAAATTCAAAAGGGCGAGGTGTCGTTTGATTCGCATTTTATTGTAAGTGAGAAAGCTTGGCGTATGGGAGGGTCAAAGTCTTTCATGCCTCTAGGTGAAATGGTACGTCTTGAAGATATTCTAAATGGTATTATTGTTCAATCAGGAAATGATGCTTGTATTGTAGCTGCTGAAGGATTGTACGGAACGGAAGAAAATTTTGTTGAGGCTATGAATTTACAAGCACAGAAAATAGGTATGAAGGATACTCATTTTGTTAATGCTAGTGGTTGGCCAGCAGAAAATCACTATAGCACTGCCTATGATCTTGCCATACTTAGTATGGCTCTTATTAAAAACCACCCGGAATTTTATCATATTTATAGTAAAAAATATTTTACTTTCGGTAAAGATCAAAAAGGTCGACCTATTACTCAAGGAAATCGTAATCTTTTATTATACAAAGATATTGGATGCGATGGTATTAAAACCGGTTTTACTGATAATGCGGGTTATGGCATGGTCACATCATGTATAGATGATGGGCGTCGCTATATTATGGTTGTTAACGGTCTTAGTTCTATGAAAAAGCGAGCGGATGAATCTCTAATGCTATTAGATTGGATTAAGCAAAACTTTATTCACAAAAAGTTTTATGCTAAAGGTGATATAATAGAAGAAACTGATGTATGGCTTGGTGTAAAGGATAAAGTGCAACTTGTAGCAGCAGAAAAGTTATCAATGGTTGTGCCACGTTCTAACCAAGAAAAAATTGATATAAAAATATCGATACCGCCAACTGTTTCAGCTCCTTTAAAGGCTGGGGATATTGTTGGTAAAATAACTGTAATTGTTGACAATGATGTGCAAGAAATAGCTCTTCTTGCTAAAGAATCCATTGACAAAGTAGGATTTTTGAAGAGAATAGCTTGTTACTTTAATTATTTATTTTTTAACAAATAATTTGGTAATTGGCATTTTACTAAACTTATAATATTTATAATTATGACAGAGATAATCGATTCACAAGATTTAATTGACACTATCAGTAAACTTGAGAAGCTAGAGGAAGAGAAAAACGAGTTAACTGATCTAATAAAGGATGCTTATGAAGAAGCTAAACATAAAGGCTATGATATTAAGATAATTAAGCATGTTCTGAAACTTAAGAAAAAAGACAAAGATGATCTTGCTGAAGAAGATAGCCTAATAGAAATATATCGTGGAGCGTTGAATATTTAACAATTATAGTCAAACCATTAACTTTTACGTATCTTTAAAAAGGCTAATACAAATAGCATGCTAAATAAGGTAGTGAATAAAAAAAGATTGGACCAATCCATATAGTTTGCACAAATACCGGATAAACAAGATAAAATAATACGTACAAAGGAGCTAAAAGAAGAAATAATTGAGTATTGCGTGGCGATCAATTCGCCATTACATAAACTAGAAAGATAAATAATAAGAGTGGTATTACCAAGTCCGCAACAGAAATTCTGTACAGTAATTGTTATAGTAAATATAACTAGATCATGACCTACTATAGATAAAAACATTAGCATTAAGGGGGATAGTAATTGTAGAATACCGCATATTAGTAAACCTCGAGATATCCCTACTTTTGTAGTTAGAATACCGCTAATAATTCCCCCTAAGGTCATTAGCATGAATCCATAGGTTTTTGAAATAGAGGCAATTTCTTGGGAGGTAAAGGACAAGTCAATAAATAAGGGAGAGCTCATTGCCATAGTAATTGAATCGCTTGCTTTATATAGAAAGACAAACAGCATAATGAATATCCAATTTGGATGGTGTCGTTTTAATAATAGTAAGCTATCACCAATGATTTTAGAATATTGGCTAAATGAAATTAAATTAGTAAAAATATGTTCAGTTTTTTTTGTAGCAGGCTCTTGCATGCATAAGATTATTAGTGGGGCAGCCATTGTTATAAAAAAGGTACATAGATATACGCAGTACCAATTAAAGAAGCAAGAGACATATAATGCTCCTGTACTATTAATCAGCATTCCTATGCGAAAACCAGTGCCACTAAAAGTTGTAGCAACTGAAAGCTCTTCCTTTGTTGCAGAGCGTTCTATACGATAGGCATCTAAAATAATATCTTGAGTTGCCGCACAACAAGAAATAGTAAAATTTAAAATGGCAGTAATAACGATGTTAACAGGGGGAGCTATAATTAAAAATCCACTAGTAGTAACTAATAAACATCCTTGTACAGCTAGTGCCCATCCTCGACGTTGACCAAATTTTTTACATATAATAGGTACAGAATATTTATCAATAAATGGTGCTAATATTGGTTTTAGGCAATATGGCATAGAGGTTAGAAACATTAAGCCAATAATATCAGTTGAATATCCTGCTTGTGATAATTGGTAATGAATAGTAAATGTGACCAATGAAAAATTTCCCCCCGCCACTATACCTAGCAAGAAGAAACAAATAAAATAAGAACTTATGCGATTAGTTAACATTCCGGAGTTATATCCACCTTTTTGGACAGTTATCTAACAAGTCTTCAGTGTTTAATGTATATAGTTAATTCAAGAGAAGTTGGTGACGTTGTCACTCATCGCTCCTAGCACCAAATTCTCCTGAATTAACTATAGTTAGTCTTGGAAGATTAAATATCACAATTTCCTTCTTATTTCAATATAACATCTGCAATTAAGTTAATTAAACTCGATAATCAAGTTTTTTTTGCAGATTTGAATAAAATATAGGACAATGGTTGTCATCCCTGCGAAAGCAGGTATCTAAAAATACCCTGAGGTATTATAGATTCCCGCCTACGCGGGAATGACAAGGGAAAGAAGCGGGAATGATAATAGTGAACGGGGATGGCAATAGTGTTTGTTATGCGGGTGAGTTATATATTATATATTAAATCTCATCCCAGCAATTATGTTATGAGTTCGATAACTAGTTTTATTTATTTCAACATCATTACATTTTGAAAATTTTGTTTGCCCATAATCTGCCAAGATATAGGCAACATCAATCCTTGCCTTTTCATTTAAACTAACAGACACTCCAGCAATTAGCTGATAAGCAAAATTATTAGCCTTCCTATTAACTGAAGAATGTTTTTGCAGTGGAACAAAATTTGCAGCAGTCGGAGCATCACGACCCAATACCTCACCTGTGGTTATTTTTTCTTTTATTTGAGCCATCCCAACACCTGCTCCTACAAAAACAGAAGGAGAGTTAGCATCAGTATTTAAATCAACATAACTATTGACCAACACTGAGGTTATTTGCCCCCTATGTGTTCTTTTTAAAGTTATAGGGGCGTCAATTGTTTTCTCAACTCCTAATACGTTATAAGTTCTAGTACTAGTATTAGTAGAAGAGCCTTCAAGTCTTGGATTAGTAAAACCAAATGTTAGATCAGCTCTAACATTATTTGTTAGATAATAACCTACACCAAGATTAACATCTCCCCCAAACAGAGGGGTCATTTTTATATCGAGGATTTTGTCTCTTGTTTTCTGTAATAAAGCTGCACCAACCTCAGCTTTCACATAAAGCTGCCCTTCACTTGCAAATGATATGCTAGAAATCAAGCTAATAAACGTTACAACTGGAATTGATAATAATCTTTTCATATATTTTTATTATTTAATTTCTTAATTGTAAAAAAAAATTATATAATTTTTAATTCTTTATGCAAGCTAAATCTAAATAGATTGACAGCAGCAACCTAATGGTATATAAGTCTTTAACCTTATGTTTTGCATGATAGCCTTAAGCAATTAACGGAAAACTCTTAAGAATAGTTTCAGCTTACTAAAAGATCACTCTTTAAGTTGATATATAGTCAATTGATGAGAAGTTGGGGACGTTGTCACTCGTCGCTCGCCTATTACTTATAGGCGTCGCTCCATCACTCCTAGCCCCAAATTCTCCTGAATTGACTATATCTGTTGAGTTTTTTTTTTGTCTTAGGGAATCTTTATTATGACTATTATAAAGTCAAATTCATTTAGCAGCAAATTCAGAACTATCTTTTGGCCTATCCATAATCATGAACTCGGGAAATTCATACCGATGTGTGGTTTGATGTTCTGCGTCTTATTTAACCAAAATATATTAAGAATTTTAAAAGATAGTATTTTAATTTCAGAGATTAGTGCTGAAGTAGTCAGTTTCACTAAAGTTTATTGTGTAACACCTGCAGCGGCTCTATTCGTTATAATCTATGCTAAGATGCTTAACCATTATAGTTTTGAGAGGATTTATGGCTATTTAATTACCTTTTTTATTAGTTTCTTTATTGTTTTTGCTTTCATCATTTATCCTAATGTCCATATTTTCCACATTAATCCAAGTTCGCTGGAACAAATTATGGGGAATTATCCTCATTTAAAATGGTATATAGCTTTAATTGGTAATTGGAGTTATGTGGTTTTTTATACATTATCTGAGCTTTGGCCGAATATCTTTTATGTTTTACTGTTTTGGCAGTTTGCTAATGAGCTTACTACAACAGAAGAAGCAAAAAGGTTTTACACTCTTTTTTCATTATTTGGTAATTCTGCTTTAATATTTGTTGGCTTTTTGATGTCAAACTTATCATCTGCTAACACTATAGCTAAGTATTTTTTTACCGTACCGGACAATAAAACTATATTGGTAAAAATATCAACAAGTTTCGTGGTAGTTGCAGCTATTATATCATATTTACTTGTAAGATTTATTAGCAAAAATGTTTTTACCAATCCAACATTTTATGCAAAGGCTAAATCTGCTAGATCGACTAAAGATGGAATGGGATTAATCGAAAGTTTTAGATATATCATAAGATCAAAATATTTATGGTTAATGCTAATTTGCTCTGCTGCTTTTGGTTTATCAATGAATTTGGTAGAAGCTGTATGGAAAGCAAAAATAAAAGAATTATACCCCACTGTTAATAGTTATGCAGAATTTAATAGTCTTTATATTCTTTGGACTGGGGTTACTATCATGATAATGACTATAATAGGCAACAATATAATGCGTAGTCATAGCTGGTTTGTGGCGGCTGTAATTTCGCCAATTATCATGATGGTTACTGGTACATTATTCTTTATTTTAATCGTGTTTGATCATCAAATATTGTCTCTATTTGACAGTGCTATTCTTATGACCCCACTGGCTCTTGCGGTATCAATTGGTGCTTTACAGAACATTCTAGTGAAAGGTACTAAATATTCAATTTGGGATACCTCTAAAGAGATGCTATATATCCCTCTAGACAAGGAGCTAAAAACCAAAGGTAAAGCAGCTGTTGACGTTATTAGCTCGAAAGTTGGTAAATCTTCGAGTGGATTAATACAGTCAGTTATTTTTACATTAGTACCAACAGCAACTTTTAGTTCTATTTCACCATTTTTAATGGTAGTATTTATCGTTGTTTGTATTACCTGGATTTACTCGGTAAGAAAAATATATTTTGAGTATAAGAAAATTGTCTAATCTATCAGGTTCTTATATATAATAGACCTCTTGCATAACCTAAAGATGATTGAGGAATTTTTAGGAAAAACGAAGTCGAGTACCGCAGCATACTATAGTCAATTCATGGGAATTTGGTGCTAGAAAACTGTCTCCTAGGATAATTACAAAAGATTTGTTTTCTAAGCCTTAAAAGAGAAAAATCATGCAACAATTTAGTTTTTATCACACTACTGAAGGATTAGTATATAAAACAAGCTGTCTTTTAGTAGAAAAATCTTACCATAGCAATTTGAGAATTGTGGTTTTAGTTCCAGATATTGAAGTACAAGAATCACTAAATAAGATGATATGGACTTATTCTAGAAAACAGTTTATTCCGCATGGTAGTAAACTTGATCCATTACCAGAAAAGCAACCAGTCTATATTACTCATCAGTTAGAGAATCCTAATCAGGCTACCATCCTAATAATTATTGCCCCATTTGATATACAAGAAATTTTTAATAACAAAAATTTTGCACATTTTCAGAGAGTAATTATAATATACGAGGCTTTAGATAATTTAAGTTTAATAATTAAAACAATAAATGAACTAACTATTGCAACACCGATAATTGATTGTTATAAACAGAGTCCAATGGGAACGTGGAGTAAGATTTAATATACTAATCAGGTTAGTATTAGTTCGTCATTGCGAGGAGCTGCTTTGCGGCGACGCGTCAATCTATAAAATAGATTAGAAAGGATTGCCGCGTCGCTACTAAAGTAGCTCCTCGCAATGACATATGTACCTATAATTCGTCATTGCGAGACCATGTAATGGTCGAAGCAATCCATTTTTAATCTCTTTTCTGGATTGCTGCGTCGCTACTAAAGTAGCTCTTCGCAATGACGAACTAATAGTAATCAGGTTAGCTATATTATTTTTTTGAAGGAACAAATAAATTTACCAATATGCAAAAATTATCATTTCAACAAATTATCATGACCTTGCAAAATTATTGGCAGGATTATGGCTGTGCAATTTTACAACCATATGATGCTCACGTTGGAGCTGGCACTTTTCACCCTGCCACTGTATTACGAACTCTTGGTAAAAAACCTTGGTTTGTAGCTTTTGTTCAACCTTCTCGGCGTCCTCATGATAGTAGATATGCCATGCATCCTAATAGAATGCAGCATTATTATCAATTTCAGGTTATACTAAAACCATCTCCTGACGATATACAACAACTATATTTAAAAAGCCTTGAATGTCTTGGTATAGATTTGCAAAAACATGATATTAGGTTTGTTGAAGATGATTGGGAGTCTCCTAGTCTTGGAGCTGCCGGACTTGGTTGGGAAGTATGGTGTGATGGTATGGAAGTATCGCAATTTACTTATATGCAACAAATTGGTGGTATTGATTGTCGCCCAGTGGCTGGTGAGATTACCTATGGTTTAGAGCGTCTGGCACTTTATATACAAGGTATCAATGAAGTTAAAAATATTGACTGGAATGGTCAGGTTGGAGAAAAAGCTTTAACCTATGGTGAAGTAGATTTTGCTGCTGAAAAGCAATTTTCTAAGTTTAATCTAGAATTAGCTGACACAGCAATATTATCTCAGCATTTTATTGATAGTGAAAAACAATGTAATGAATTAATTGCCGCAGATTTACCGTTACCAGCCTATGATTATTGTATTCAAGCTAGCCATCTTTTTAACCTGTTAAATGCTCGGGGAGTAATTAGCGTAACAGAGAGAGCCTCTTACATACTCAGGATACGTAATTTGGCAAAAATATGCTGTCATAAATGGTTAGAACTAGAAGATAAAGAAGAGTTGATATGAGTGAGTTATTATTAGAGCTTTTTAGCGAAGAGATACCAGCTTTGATGCAAAAAAATGCAGCCGAAGCTTATAAAACTATATTTACAACAATCTTACAGGAAAGTGAGATTGTTGCTGATGTTCAGGTATTTATTGGACCTAGGCGTATTGCTATATATATTACAAATTTACCGAAATTTATACCAGCAAAAGAAATTATCATAAGAGGACCAAAAGTTTCGGCAGCACAACAAGCTATAGAAGGATTTTGTCGAGCAAATAATATTGAGCAAAATAAATTGTCTACGCTATTAGTGCAAGGGCAATTATATTATATAATAGTAAAGAGTACCGCAGAAACCGATATACGAATATTATTGCAAGAGATAATTCCTAAAGCAATTAGTAAGTATATTTGGTCAAAATCTATGTATTGGGGGAATTATGATATAAGTTGGATTAGACCGCTTAGGAATATTTTATGTATATTTGATGGTGAAATACTAGCAATTAAATATGGGCATTTGACGGCAAATAATATTACTTTTGGGCATAGGTTTCTTAGTTCCGAACCGATTGTTATAGGCAGTTTTTCTGAATACCAGAATAAGCTACGGGAAAGTAATGTCATTATTGATCAACAAGAACGCAAGGAGATAATAAAAAATCAGCTATCAGAAATAACCAAACCACTTAATTTAGTAATAAAAGATGATGAGAGATTATTAGAAGAAGTAACAGGGCTAGTAGAATTGCCAGTAGTTATGGTCGGTAAAATACCTGAGATATTTTTAACGTTACCTAGTGAAGTACTGATTAGCTCAATGCGTACCCATCAGAAATATTTTAGTACTTTTGACCAGGCTGGTAATTTCGCTCCTTATTTTCTTTTTGTTAGTAATATGCGACATGATCAAAATATTATAGTAAGTGGTAACGAAAAGGTATTGGCTGCTAGATTATCTGATGCTTTATACTTTTATCAGCAGGATTTGTCTAACAGCTTAGAATCTAGATTATTAAAACTTGAGCAGATAACTTTCCACGCAAAGATTGGTAATATAAGACAAAAAACGGAGAGAATCGCTAATATTTGTAATTATATAATGTCAGGAAGTCAGGATTTGCAAATAGCAGCTAGAATTTGTAAAAGCGACCTAACAACTGAAATGGTAGGAGAATTCCCCGAATTGCAAGGTATTATGGGATATTATTACGCCAAATCTGAAGGGTTAAATGATCAGATTGCCTTGGCAATAAGAGACCATTATAAACCACAAGGTCCATCGGATAGTTTACCAATGGGGGATACTGCAATATTGGCTATTGCCGATAAATTGGATAGTTTAGTAGGTTTGATATTAATAGGAGAAGAACCAAGTGGCTCAAGAGATCCTTACTCACTTAGACGACAAGCATTAGGTATTATTAGGACAATTTTAGCTAATAAACTAACTATTAATATTAAGCAATTAGTGGCGTATGTAATTCAGCTATACTCTGAAGAGAACATAACATATAATAAAAGTAGTCAGATAATTTTAGAGTTTTTAGAAGAGCGAGCCAAGTATTATTTCAAGAATCATTATGATCTATCGTTAATTAATGCCGTGCTTGATTTTGATATTGAAGGAGATTTAATGATTAGCGAAATAAAGCTTAGTACTTTACAAAAATTTCTAGCTGGATCTGAGGGTAAGAATTTATTAACTATTTACAAAAGAGCAAATAATATATTAGAAGGTAATAATATAGCAGGAGATGTTAATCAGGAGGCTTTTATTTCACCATATGAGCAACAATTATTTTTATCGTTGGAAAACGTTTCTAAGCAAATAGACATATCCATTGCCGAAAAGGATTTTACTAAAGCATTGAGAGGACTACTGGAAATGTTGAAACCTATCAATGATTTTTTTGATAATTTGATGGTTAAAGATGAAGATCGTACAATTGCTAATAATCGTTTATTGTTATTAAAAATGGTTAGACAATTATTTAATAAATTAGCAAAATTTAGTGTTTTATGATTAGTACAAATGAATTAGATTGGTGTCTTAAACGCCATTGTGAGGAGTCGTTTTTTGGTTCAATCGTCATTGCGAGAAGCCACTTTGGTGGCGACGAAGCAATCCATATGATAAGCTTCATGGATTGCCACGCTCACGTACGTTCGCTCGTAATGACCTTTAAGTTAGGCAATTAGGGAAAGGAGATAAATGTTGACGACAAAATTACCCACTAAATTGAGTTATGTAGCAAGTCTATTAGATCAGGCTGCCAAATTTATTAAATCTGGTAATATAGTAGCCTTTCCCACAGAAACAGTATACGGACTTGGAGCAGATGCTAGTAACGAACAGGCTTGTCAGAAAATTTTTAAGGTAAAAAAGCGTCCAAGCATAAACCCTCTGATTGTTCACGTGGCAACCATGAGCCAAGCTAAAACTATCGGGGAATTTAATGCAGATGCTCTTAAATTAAGTGAAGTATTTTGGCCTGGACCTTTATCGATTGTTGTGCCATTAAAAAGTGAAGCCAATATCTCTAAATCAGTATTAGCCGGACTAACAACGGTTGCACTCCGTATACCATCGCATAATATTGCTTTGGAGCTAATAAGAAAATCTGACACACCGATAGCGGCACCTAGTGCTAACCCATCAGGTTACATTAGTGCTACTACTCTAGATCATGTAAAAGAGCATTTTTCAGGTGAGAAAGATGTTTTTATTTTAGAAGATAATTCGAGTGATTATAAGTGTCAATATGGTATAGAATCAACCATAGTAGATAGTACTACTAATAACTTAACTATTTTGCGAGACGGTTTTATTACGTTGGAAGCGTTAGAGAAGGTTCTTGGTAAGAAAATAGACAAAGCTCCTTCCTTGATACAAATTAAAGCCCCAGGGATGATCAATAAACATTACTCACCAAAAGTGAAAATGAGACTGAATGCAGAGAGTTTGGAAGCTAATGAGGTAGGTCTTAATTTTGCTAATAGTAAGCTGGATGGCAATTTCTCGCTTAATTTAAGTTTAACTGGAGACTTAATTATCGCTGCTAGCAACTTATTTGCCAGTCTTAGAATATTGGATAATTATGCAGAATTAAATGGATTAGCAATTGCCGTTGCCTCTATCCCACAAATTGGTATCGGTGTTGCAATTAATGACAGACTTAAAAGAGCGGCAATAAAATGACCTCTATATTTACTAAATTAAAACAGGTATTAGTCAATAGTTCTAATAAAATATCTTCGGGCATTGACCAAATATTTTATAAAAAAAAACTAGATGAGCAAACTTTAAGTGAATTAGAGGAGTTGTTAATATCGGCAGATATAACTGCTTCTGTGGCAATAGAACTGGTCAATAAACTAAGAATTATCAAATTTGATAAAGAAGTAAGTAGCTTGGTAATCAAAGAGCAGCTTGCCAACATTATCGAGCAATTATTGATCAAGGCTAGTAAAAATTTTGAATTACACGATAAAAAGCTTAATGTCATATTAGTCTGTGGCGTTAATGGTTCAGGAAAAACTACCACCATAGGTAAGCTGGCTAGTATTTATCGTAAACAAGGTAAGAAAGTAGCAATTGCCGCTTGTGATACATTTAGAGCCGCCGCTGTCAATCAATTATCTAGCTGGGCTGATAAAAGTGGTTCAATGTTTATCACCGGCGAAGAATCAGCTGAACCTGCTAGTGTTGCTTATCTTGCTATGCAGTCTTCCATAAAAAATGATGTGGATATATTATTTATTGATACAGCTGGTAGGTTACATAACAAGAAGAATTTGATGGAAGAACTTGCCAAAATTGTTAGGGTTATTAAGAAAATTGATGATAAAGCTCCCCACCATAGTATATTAGTAATTGATGCAACTACTGGACAAAATATCTATAACCAAGTCGAGCAATTTACCGCTATTGCTAATATAACAAGTCTGATAGTTACTAAATTAGATGGTACGGCAAAAGCTGGTGTAGTGGTTGGTGTGGTGCAAAAATTCGCCTTACCAGTATGTTTTTTAGGGATAGGAGAGAAGGTAGATGATTTAAAGCCGTTTGATCCGGCTGCATTTGCTAGTAGTTTAGTAGGGAATTAAATTGGCATCATTGCGGGGAGCTACTTTAGAACAATGAAGCAATCCATAACAAAAATTCAGATGTCATCCCTGCGAAGGCAAGGGGCTAGATTCTCGCCTACGCGGGAATGACAATTTATGGATTGCTTAGCTTTAGGAGGCTGTCTCCGATAACTAATTAATTAGTTATTGCAGGCAACCTCCTAGGAAATGAAAGAAAATAAGCAATATCGCAAAAATAATGAAAACAGCTATTAGTGGAACAAAAAAATCTGTTATATTATAGATATAACCGAATTTAGAGTAACTTGTTATACCGAATTCAGGTTATAGTTAATTCGATATAATTACTAATTAACAGGCACAATATGGCAGATATACTCAATTAACCTGAAGAGTTGCAGAAATGGTTAACGGTAATAGTTTGGAAATTATCATTTATTAAGGTACGTAACCTATCTTTATAATTGCCGATGTTGCTAAAAAATTTGTTTATTGCTTCAGAAAATTGTTCGAAATTGGTAACTAGCATTATCACAGATTAAATATATTTTTTCCTTGTCACTATTCTCCTCTTCCAATCTCTGTAGGAAATTAACTACCTGCTCCCCATTTATTTTGGGGTTCTCTGTGCTTACTAACTGTAAATTAACTAGGTTAATAGCACCAATCATGTGCTTTCTTCTCCAGCCATTGAATGTTGGTAAGGTTTTATCTTGGTTCTTTCTTATCCAACCGCACCTTGCCCCTGACTTCGGAAAATAGTTAAAGATAAGTGTATAGAAAAAGCAGGAGAAAAAAGGTTTTGTTAATTAGAGGGCGTTTGTTGTGCCTCCATATATTTTTATTATTGACATACAATATTTTAGTAGATATACTAACCAACAATTAGTTTTAAATATGCTACTGATATGTTCGTTAGAGTCAAAAAATCTGCTACCCGTAATGTTAACGCTGTTCAACTAGTAGAAGGGATACGCGATCCCATAACTAATAAAGTAAAACAACGGGTTGTTCGACATATTGGCAGTGCATCAGACCAAGAAGAAATAACTAAATTAATAGAGCTTGCTGAATTCATTAAGGTTGAAATCACTAGTAGCACTCAACCTAATCTTATCCCAGACAAGGATATAGTATCGATGGCGATGTCATCTAGACAGCGGTGCGAGAAAGAACAAATACAACCACAACCTATTGATGATATCAGCAATTTACGTAGTCAAGGAAGCACTATCATTGGCATTCATGAGGTGTATGGAAAAATTTATGACCAACTTGGTTTTAATAAAATCTTACCCAATCCTGCCAGGGAAGTGTCGAGCATAAACATAATACGCAATGTTGTTTTAGCTCGTATTGCTAACCCAACTAGTAAGCGTGAAACAGTCAATTTATTGGTCAATAATTATGGAGTAGATTTAAAGCTTGATTCGGTATACAAAACTATGGATAAAATAGATGATAAGGTGGTTGAGAAAATCGAGCAGTGTGCTTTACTTAGCAGTCAAAAGTTGTTTAAAGAAAAAATCGATGTACTATTTTATGATGCAACTACTCTTTATTTTGAATCATTTACTGAAGATGAGTTGAAGAGTAAGGGGTTTAGTAAAGATCATAAATTCAATGAAGTACAGGTAATGCTGAGCATTTTTGTTACTAATAATGGTATTCCAATCGGTTATGAGATATTTCCTGGAGCGACCTATGAAGGTCATACTTTATTGAAAGCTTTAGATAGCTTGAAAGGCAGGTTTGCTATTGATAAAGTAGTGTTTGTAGCAGACAGCGGTATGTTGAATAATGAAAATTTAGCTCTATTAGAACAAGCTGGCTATCAATATATAGTAGGTGCCAAAATTAAGAATATGACTAAGGATATTACAGCTAAAATCTTAAATAGTGATGATTATCAGCCATTAACCGTTGATGCAGAAGAATATAAGGGAAAAATAATTGAACTAGCTGAAAAGGGTCGCAAACTGATTATGAGCTATAGTAGCAAAAGGGCTTATAAAGATGCTCAAGATAGAGAGCAAGCATTGAAGAAATTAATGAAAAAAATGAACAGAAGTAAAGGAGTTAAGTCGTTAATTTCTGCTAGTGGTTATAAAAAATATTTAATAATTAATAATAATGATAAGTTTGCAGTAAACGAGCAAAAGATAGAGGAAGATAGCAAATGGGACGGTTTGCATGGAGTTATTAGTAACCTAGAAAATGTTGATATAGCGTATATATTGTCTCGTTATAAAGGATTGTGGCAAATTGAAGAAACATTTAGAGTTAGTAAACACGATATTAAGATTAGACCAATTTATCATTGGAGTCCTAGTAGAATCAAGGCACATATTGCTTTATGTTTTATGGCGTTAGTATGTATCAGGCATTTAGAATATCGGGTAAATTTACAGTCAATTAAACTATCACCGGAACGATTACGTAAAGCACTAATTGGGGTGGAAATTACCAGTGTAGTACACATTAAAGATAAAAGAGTATTTGGCATTCCATCCCCGGTATCAGATGAGGCAAAGATTATTTATAAGGCAATGAATTTACCGATTAGCACTATTCCTTATTTAATATCATCAGGAGAGTAAAAGAAATAATCAAGTAGTAAAGGTAATAATTATTATAGGATTATTTTGAAATTTTTATATTCGAACAAATAATTTGTTGTGCCTGGAAATTTTATCATTTCCTGAGCTGTCAGCCACTTTTTGGCACAACAACACTGAAGTCGGGAGAGAAGAAATTAACAGCAATTCCGACTCCTAGTTCGCTTTTGCCCCGTTTCTGTAATTTAACCCTAATACTGCGACAAAAGATAATTGGAAGCTTGGGTGAAATATATATTCTGGATTCATTGATAATATGACGAACGCCGCAATTGCTAATGACCTTAGAGGGTATGGCTTGCGTCCTATCATAACCGCATAAATAAAGATTGCTGTCATAATGAAGGCTCTGGTAGCAGCAATTTGCATGCCACTTAGTTGCAAATAACCATAGCTTCCTATTAAAGAACAAATTGCTGCAATTAACTTTATGTCATAATTATAAGCAATATAGTTTGATAAATTTAACAAGAATCTGGTGGATATAAAAAACAGCATCGCTACCAATGATAAATGTAAGCCGGAAACGCAAAGTATATGGGATATACCGCTTTGTCTCATTTCTTTCATTAATTTTCGATCGATGGCTTTGCTTTCACCTAGTAATATTGCAGCAGCGAAATTACCTTTTATAGAACCAAGTATTTGAATCAGGCGGTTGTAAATATTTTTTTTAATTTTATAGACAAAACTATTAGTGTAAAGATCACTATGTGCTATAATTTTAAGGGGGGACAGTGCATAGCCAGTAGCATTAATATCCGCTAAATATGCATAAAAGCCAAAATCATAACCACCCGGCAGAATACTGCTTTGTGGTTTATAAAGCCTTGCCACTAGGCTAATATTATCGTTAATATTAATTTTTTGGGCATATTTTGCCGGCATACTTATTCTGACTTTTTGTAAAACTTGTTTAAGTTTCTGAATTTTTACTTGATATAATATAACCTGCATACCATGAGTAGTTGGTTTCATCGATTCTACGATACCGCTTACTCTTGAGATTATTGGATTGTTAATAGTACTAACATGTAAATTTGATACGCGATATTTGCCAACTAGCATACCACAAAAAAAGGCGATAATTATTCCCGAAATAAATCGCCCAAATATATTGTTTCTTAAAATTAGTAGCGATAAGGAAATTGTGAAAATAGTTAGAATAGATATAAAAGAAGGTTCCTTACTTAAGGTAAAATAAGTACCAATACCACAAATGAAACTAACAAAATACCAAAGATTGAGATGGTGATATTCTTGTTCTAAAATGCTTGTGAAAAAATTAAGAGTTAATTTGTAGTTTCTCAGGATCATCGCACCGAATAGCAGAGTTACTTTTAAGATACTCTACTATTAGATGCAAATCAAGTAATCTATTCCCTCATTTCACCATGAATATATAAATCATAAGCTATCTGATAAAAACTAATAGCTTCTTCTACTAGACGAGGAATATTATCAATCTCTATTTTATAGTCAATTGATGAGAAGTTGGGGACGTTGTCGCTCAATGCTCGCCTATTAGTTATAGGCGTCGCTCCATCGCTCCTAGCCCCAAATTCTCCTGAATTGACTATATCTTCATCAACTAATTTATAAGTTTTTGGTTGCTCCTGTGGGCGTAAGATAATTAAATGATTATCCTTCATAAACCCAAGCAATTGGTAAGTACTGATAAAAGCCCTGTTTGCCGGCGTATTTAATATATCTTGACCAAAAAATTTACTATTATATGAAAAATTTAATAATCCCAAAATAGTAGGGGCAATATCAATTTGACTTGATAAATTATCAACTATCTGTGGTTTTAATATATTAGGAGCATATATTAATAGAGGTATGTGATATTTATTAATTGGTAAATCAGTTTTACCAGCACTTGACGCACAATGGTCAGCCGTGATAACAAAGATAGTATTATCAAACCAGGGGTGAGTTTTGGCTAATTCAAGAAACCTACCAATAGCATAGTCGGTGTATTTAACTGCTGCATTACGCCCACTACCAGACAGCAAATCAATTCTACCTTCGGTGAAAGTATAAGGGCGATGATTAGAGGTAGTCATAATTAATGAGAAAAAGGCTTTGCCTTGATGGTAATTTTGATCAGCTAACTCCAGTGCTTTTATTAGTATATCCTCATCCGCTACTCCCCAAATATTAGCAAAACTTATCTCATTGGATTTTAGATTGCCTCGATCAATTATGTTATAACCATTACCGTGAAAATAATTTTGTAAATTATCAAAGTAGCTATAGCCACCAAATAGGAAATTAGTAACATAGCCTTGATTCCTAAAAATAGTAGCTATATTAAATAGTGACTGATTCTCAGGGCGGCGGATAATGGATGAACCAGGAGTTGGTGGTACTGATAAAGTAATAGCCTCTAAACCTCTTACTGTTCTAGTGCCTACTGCATATAGATTGGTAAAAAATATGCTTTGCTCAGCTAATCTATCTAAATTTGGTGTAATATTTTGTTGATTGCCAAATTTACCCATGAATTCGCTACTAAGACTTTCTACGGTAATAAATATAATATTATATTTTTTATTATTAGAAGAATTAGCTTTGATATAACGTGCTATAGTAGAGTCATCTGAGTATAGTTCTTCATTTTTTGATAAACTGTTGCGAACAATATCTAAAGCCCGTTTTTTATCAATTACTGGATAAAAACTATTATAATCCAAACTATTATTAAAAAAGGCAGAGAAAAACTGATAATGACCATTTTCAGCAAGTTCGATAGCATATTTATTAGAATTTATATCAATTTTATTAGGGTTATAAAAATAAAAAGCCAGTAGGCTAAAGAAAAATAGCATTATCGTGCAGAGAATATATTTCTTACTATTTATTATAGTACTTGCTTGATTAATTATATATTTTCTCAAGTAAAAATTAATCAATAGTGCAATCACTATAATAGCTAGTAATATTTCTATATAGGGCAAAGATTCTTTTACAGTACCAATAATTTCATTGGTATAAATTAAATAATCTACCGCAATAAAATTAAATCTAACACCGAACTCATCCCAAAAAATAATCTCGGCAATGGTAATAAATATTAATAGAGCAATAGTACAGAAATAACCAATAAAGCAACAGCTTAAATACAACAATTTATGCCGAGCCAATAATTTATGGAAGCCAATGATCAGCAGTAAAATTATCGGTAAAAAATAACAAAGAGATATTAGATCATTAAGAGTACCAATAACAAAAATTGACACTAGATCAGATATGGTTATTTGTTGTTGCCATAAAGCGTATGAGCTTAATAGGACGCGGGTAATAAACTGAAATATTAGATAAATTCTAACAATAGGAAAATTGAACAATGTTTTTATCATCTAATAAGAGCAAAAAAGCCTGGGAGGCTTATAAATACTGCTATCCCCTCTGGTTAATTAAATCAGGTTTTAATAGTATAGAAAATTTTATTACTTGTCAATTTATAGCTAATCAGATTTTGAATTTTTTGATTACTCAATGCCACTGTTTGATACATTGACTATACATATTTCCTTCGGCATATTAGCAGTTACTTCTTTGCTCATAGGCTATTCTTCTTTTAACTTCTTTATTTCTTCAATGGTTAGTTCGGTTAATTTACTTATATCTTCCATAGGATAGCCTTCTTTCAGCATTTTCTTTGCTATAACTATAGCGTTTTCTTTAATACCTTCAGCTTTGCCTTTAGCTTCACCTTCTTTAAAGCTTTCTTCTAAAACAATATCTTCCGCATCTTCCTGCAATTTGCATCTTACATATAAGTCGTATTCTGCTGGTGTTAGTCCATGCATCTCGATAACATGGTAAGCTTCTAATACCTTACTACTTTTAATTCCTACAGGGGGGGTATTTTCTTTTGTTGCATATTTAAATAGATGTAACCACTCATCGGCAATACTCAATAATGGTTGCTTAATATCTTTAAATTTTTTAAGCTCTATAAAGACATACGATATATCAAATATGTGTTGCTGTTTCTTAGTTGTTGTCTCAATAGTTTTATGAAAACTTATATATGGTACTTCTTCAGCAAATATTTTTGATTTCATTAATGATATTACTACTATCGGTAATAAATCATTGTGAGTCACCCCTTCTGTAAGTTGTTGAACATATGAATGAGCAGAATAATATTGTAATCTTTTTAAATAATCGGTTTCATTTCTTTTCTGCATCTCGATAATGTACCAATGATCTGACTCATCTTTAACTTTCAAATCAAATACACTTCTCTTACCTTGATGAATTCTAGGTAGGTGTTCTAATGAAAGAAAGTTGATTTCCTTAATTCTATGCTTTTCAGGTAAATCAAGAATACTATTAAGAAATTCTTTTAGCCTCTCCAGATCACTAAAGATTTTCTTAAATAGACTATCATTTGTTGGGTCTAAATATTTTTGCATATCAACTACTTCCTTCTATATGCTCGATGTTCTTCAAGAAAGATAGTGTAATCACTTTCCTGCAGAACGAAATCCATAAATACCAAGAGGTATGCTTATCGGATAAAATTAAGGTTTGTGATATTTCTCAATCATCCAATCTACAAATGTACTATCAACAGACTGTTTTTTCAGAGCATATTCATATATTTCTTTTATTAGGGCTGTAAGATTAGTAAATGAAAAGTTTAAATTTTTTTCAATTAACATATTAATTGTTATACTAGTAGCCTTGCTAAAGATTTTCATCTGCTCAACAGTTAGCACCTCAAGGTTTATTTCACTGTCAACAATAAGAGCTTCCAAATTAACATCTAAGGCTTTGGCAATTAATTGCAAATTACTAGCACTAGGATTTTTTGAGCTACCATACAAAATGCTATAAACAGTATTTCTACTTATTCCAGTTTTCTTTTCTATTTCTACAGCATTAATATTTTTTTGAATCATTAATGAGTTAAGTTTGGTCTGTAAGTTTACCATATATAACACTTTATTTGTAAAAATTGATATATGTCAATTGATGAGAAATTGGTGAAGCCTTCGCTCAATGCTCGCCTATTACTCATAGGCGTCCTCATCGTTCATGCTACCCAATTCCCCTGAATTGACTATATTTAAATATTAAGGTATCTCAATCAAAAAGTAAACAAATAATAATTTATTAATTTATATTTGATTATAATAAATACAAATTATCAAAAATCCTATGCAAATTATCCACAAAAATTATCCACCAAAAGCAGATTCAGAAGAATTATTTTGCTTTCTAGAACCACCACGAAAGCTACTAAGTTTTTTAGATCTAGTTGGATGTTTCAATTTACGTAGTGCTTTGGACTCTATTTGTCTAATACGTTCCCTAGTAACGTTGAATTGCTGCCCTACTTCTTCCAATGTATGATCAGTATTCATCCCTATACCGAATCTCATTCTTAGAACTCTTTCTTCACGAGGAGTAAGGGTTGCTAATACTCTAGTTGTGACCTCCCGTAAGTTCGATTGAATTGCCGCATCAAGTGGTAATATAGCATTTTTATCTTCAATAAAGTCTCCCAAATAGCTACCATCATCATCGCCTACTGGATTTTCCAAGCTAATTGGTTCTTTAGCTATCTTCATCACTTTACGTACTTTATCAACTGGCATAGAAAGGCGAGCGGCAATTTCTGCTGGAGTTGGTTCATAACCTAACTCATTCAACATCTGCCTAGAAGTACGGATAATTTTATTAATGGTCTCAATCATATGCACAGGAATACGTATGGTTCTAGCTTGATCAGCAATAGCTCTAGTAATAGCTTGTCTAATCCACCAAGTAGCATAAGTAGAAAATTTATACCCCCGACGATACTCAAATTTATCAACTGCCTTCATTAACCCAATATTTCCTTCCTGAATTAAATCTAAAAACTGCAATCCACGATTTGCATATTTTTTAGCAATCGAGATAACTAGACGAAGATTAGCTTCTATCATAGCCTTTTTTGCCCGAAGAACCTGTCTTTCACCTTTTTGTATGGTATGCACTAATTTTTTAAATTCAATAATTGGCAAACCGCTAATCACTTCCATGCTTCTTAATTCGCTAATCATTTGATCCGTGACATCAGATTCTTTAGCAAGGAAGTTCCTCCAATTAGCATTTTTATTTTTTTGCATTTGCCTTTTCCAATTCTCATCAATTACTGCTCCCATATATTCACTTAGGAAAGATTGACGAGTTACGCCATATTTTTCAGCTAATTTAAGAAAATTTCCTTCTTTATGCACTAATTCTTTATTCAGACTATATATTCTATTAAGAATTTCCTCCGTTCTTTTAGAGTGAAAATGGATAGCAGAAATTTCAACAATTATTAATTGTAAATTCTTGGCATATTTTTTGTTATCTTGCAACCCCTTAGGTTGAGGATAACGTGCATAATGTTTTTTTGCTTCAACTAACAACTCCTCAGAAAGTTTAGCAATTTTTTCCATACGCTTGACAACAGCAGGTAATAACTGTAATTCAATAGTAGCTATTGATAAATTACTAGCTTCTTCATGCTCTTCATGGTCTGATTCCAGATCGTTATTATGATTTTCTTCAGAATTACCACAATATTCGTGAACCATATTAGCTTCTAAATCAATCAAATCTCGAAGTAAGATTTTTTCATTAGCTAAATCCTCATGCCATTTAATAAAGAATTTCATCGATATTGGATTTTCACAAAGTGATTTAACCATTATCTCTTTGCCTTCCTCAATATCTTGAGCTACTTCTATTTCAGCCTCACGAGAAAAGAGCCCTACTCCACCCATATCTCGTAAATATAATCTTACTGGATCATCGGTTGAGCCTATATTTTCTTCTTCACTGTCATCCTCAGGCTCACTATCAACATTATTAGATAGTTTAAATTCTTCATCTACATTAATATCAAGTTTAATCTCATCTTCATCGCCTTCTATAATATCAACTCCAGCCTCAGAAAACTTTGATATTACCTTTTCTAGATCATTTACTGATATATTATTAGTGATTGGAATAACTTTATTTATATCATAATAAGTAACTGCCTTACCTTTTGCTTTGGCTGATTTAACTAAGTTATCAACTGCTTCGCCTTTTTCATCTATATTCTTTTTCACTTCTGTCATAATTTATAAACCTTAAGTCAATTAGTAAAAGATTCGTTTAGATTATAAAGTTCTTTAGAGACCCTCATAATTTCTTCTCGGTATAGCATAGCTTTTTTCAATTCTTCATCCGTTCCATTTTGAATAATGGAACTATATTCTTGTTTTAATAGTACTAGGTGATGTTTCTTATGCAACCATTGCCAAAGCAAGTCAGAATCTATATCATTCTTGTTAAATGATAAATCTAGAAATAGATTATTAGATTTTGACAATAGCGAAAAAGTCTCATAAAATCCAGCTTTTTCTGCCAAATCAATAATATTCTCATGATCTAACATATCATTGCTAATAATCTCTGCAAAATACCAATCACGAAAATCTTCAAGCATTTTGTTTTGAAAATTTAACGTTAATAAAAAATCCTTTATTTCTTGCTTGTTAACTATCTCTGGAAACTTTACTAACATCATACAAAAAACTTGTTCTAACATCTCAATTTCCGAATAGTCAGGAGCTGAAAATATTACATTTGAATTTCTTACCCCTCCCTTACTTTGACGTTTAATTAAATTTTGCCATATTTGCTCTTTAAAATATCTATAGTAATTATGGCTAAGAGTCCTATCTTTTATTTGCTTACAATAATCTTCAAGATTCTTTTCCAAAATAGCTTTATCTTCCGGGGTTACAAAACTCTTACCTTCATATTCGGAACGCCAAATCATTTCGGATAGATTAATCCTTTTATCAAAAATTTTGGCAAAGCCCCCTGCCCAATCTTTATTGATAATATCATTAGGATCACTGCCGCCAGGTAACATCACAAAGGAAATTTTCTTATTACCATTTATCAACGGCAATACTAGGTTAATTACTCGCTGAGTAGCTTTTATCCCCGCCATATCACCATCTAAACAAAGTGCTATTTCATCTCCGGCACGCCATAATTTCTGCAAATGATTCTCTGTAACCGCAGTACCAAGACTTGCTACTGTCTCTTTAAAACCAGCCTGATGCAAGGCAATAACATCTAAGTACCCCTCAACCAAGATTGAATGGTTTTTCTTATAAGCAACACTAATCGCATTATTCTCTCCATATAATGTTTCATTTTTCTGAAATAATATGGTTTCCGGAGAATTTAAATATTTAGGCAATCCATTACCAATTACTCGTCCTCCGAACCCAATTACCTTGTTATAAATATTCCTAATCGGAAAAATTATCCGGTTATAAAATATCTCATACATTGTACCATCATTTCCCTTGCCCACTAAGCCTGCTTTTTGAAGTTTTTTCAAAGATATTGATTTTTTTTCAAAAAACTTCTGCAATTCCTTAGCCGGAGGAGCAAAACCAATAGAAAATTCCTTAATTGCCTCTTTACTAATACCGCGGTCACGTAAATAATTACATACTTCTTGTGACAATTGTGAGGTAAAAAACCTTTCTGCCATCCCTAAGATATCAAGTAGTTCATCCGATTCTTCATGCAATTTTTGTTGCTCTACGGTTAATTTAGGCAATTCAATGCCATAATCATTGGCAAGTTTAATAGCTGCTTCTTTGTAAGATAAACCGTTAAGGCTAGCAACAAATTTTATAACATCTCCATGAACAGTGCAGCCAAAACAGTAATAGAACCTCTTGGCGTCATTCACAGTAAATGATGGAGATTTTTCAACATGAAAAGGACATAGACCCAAGTAATTCCCAGATTTTTTAGTTAAAACTACTTTTTGCCGAACAATATCTGATAAATTAATCCGGGTTCTAAGAAGTTCATAAAATTCTAATGGAATTCTCATAAACCTAAAATAAAGGTGAATATAATCGTAGAAAAGCAGTAAGTAAGAGGTATTAATAAATTATCGTTGATCAATAAATCTTTTGCATAAAATTCACCAATAGTAGTAACTACAGAACTAATTATGATAACAGTAAAACTAGTATGATAACCGATGAAAAAATACACCAACATGCTAATAAAAATTGCAGAAATTAGAAAAGCAATAGAACCTTCCAGTGACTTACCATTTTCTAGAGGCTTACCTATTTTAGTACCAACTAATGCCGCAAGACAATCAGCTATTATCAATATCAACCAAGACGAAATCGCTAAACCTTTTGAAAATAAAAGAGCTGTCAAAAAAAATCCAATTGCCATAAAACTACTACCACTTAGCCTGAATAAACCGCTCTGTTCCTCGGGTCTCATAAACTTTCTAAGAAATCTATCTGTGAATTTTTTAATATATAAATTGTAGTTCCTGGCAATATCTACATATAATACACAGGCAGTAAGTAAAAATAATAGTGTAGTAATAATTAATTTAGATGAAAATAAATAAAATAGTGGTATAATCAAGCTGTATAAATGGAAGGTTTTGCGTTGTATCTCAAATTTAAATATTTTAGTTTGCATGATAATCTAAAAGGGCTGTTTGACAAAGTTTAACACAACAAATATACTAGAAAACTTAACTTAGACAAGACATATTATTATGACGAAATTTCCTATTACACATAAAGGGTTCGATAGCTTAGAGAAAGAAATCAAACACCTTAAGCATATAGAAAGACCAAAAGTAATTGAGGCTATAGCAACAGCTAGAGATTTTGGGGATTTATCTGAAAACGCGGAATGGCATGCAGCACGGGACAAACAAAGTTTTATTGAAGGTCGAATTTTAGATCTTGAAGATAAAGTAGCAAGAGCTGAAATTATTGACACATCAAAACTCTCAGGTGACAGCATAAAATTTGGTGCTACAGTTAAGTTGATCGATGACGAAACAGAGGAAGTAGTTGTGTACCATATCGTTGGAGAATACGAAGCAGATATAACTAAAAAGAGAGTATCGATCGTATCGCCAATCGCTAAGGCTCTCATTGGTAAAGGGGTTGGAGATATAGTGGAAGTTACAACTCCTAAAGGTTCAAAATCTTACGAGGTTTTGGAAGTAACCTATCAGGAACTAGTCGATATTTAAGATATAGGAGCAATCCATAAGTCATATATGGACGAGTGAATCTGTTGTCATACCCGCTTCGGTGCGGAATCTAGACCACAACTGTTGAAAGTTGGAAGAGGAAGCAGTTTTAGACCAGGTAGTTTAAAGTCATATGTGGTCAACGTCATTGCGAGAAAGACCGTAGGTCAACGAAGCAATCCACAAAAGTAATCAAAAGTGGATTGCCACGACCACTACGTGGTCTCGCAATGACAGAAAACCTATCTAAAACCTGCTTTACCTTCTAACTTTCAACAGTTGTAAGGCTCACGCCTTCTCGCAATGACGTTTTTATGCTGTTTTATACTTATAGAATAAAAATTGTAGGGTACTATGGTGACGACGTCACCAACTTCCCATCAATTGACTATAGTTGTGCTATATACCATTTTACGCATAGTAATAAAACCTTGAGGAGCAGGATTGTTATCAACAAATTCCAGTATTTGTTTGGCATTTGCAAAGGCTGTTTTTGAGGTAGTATCAACTGTTAAATCATATTCACGCAAGCTACTTGCGTGAACTCTGTCTATTTGATCATTCGATAAACCTATCGCACGATCACAGCGTAGAATTTCCCGCTCCTGCATCACTGAAAGATCACAGAAAACTCCAACAAAATAGACAATATAGCTACTCAAGGTTTTTATGTAAGATTTGAGACCGGAGTCATCAAGTAATACTTCATCAATAATAATATTATTTCCTCGGCTTGCAAGCAGATTGGCAAAATCTGGCATTACACCAAAAAGTTGCTCACCTTTTTCTCCACTCTCAACCCGCATAGTTGCCCCCCGATCATTTGTTCCTGACACAAAGGTAAAATATTCAGTAGATACTTTATCATTATATGAGCATGGCATCATATTGATAAAACTATCTACACCAAAAGTAAGCCAAGAATCCTTACTTAAATGTTGCATTGATCTTGCGATAGATGTTTTACCGGCAGAACCACATCCATTTAAAAATATAATCTTACTCATCTTGTACCTTCCTGATATTTTGTATTGCTACTATAACTCTCCCAATTTGTCTAGAGCAAATTTTTATAAATGATTAGAGGAATACAATAAAATTAGCTATAGCAATAAGTTAGGATATCAATAAATTAATAGAAGCACCATGGATAGAAATATTATCACTACAGAATATAAAGAGTTTTTAGAACAGTTAAAAGCCCGTGTATCTATAAGTCGTTATCAAGCAGTCCGATCTGTTATAGTCAATTGATGAACAATCGGCTTAGCTATAACGCCAAGGTGGAACAGCCAAAGAAACTGGTAAGTTTCTTACAGTAATAACTGTATCTGCTAATGAATAATAATCATCCACCCTAATTAAAGCTATTGCCATGTTCTGATAAGCTGAACATACTACGCCAATTTTTATATTATTGGCGATAATTTCATCGTCTTTCGCGATATCTAAACTACCAGTATTACCGGAATCTGTGTTAATGGATAATTTAAATATTTTTTTTCTTACAACTCCTTGGTATTTTGTTCTGGAAACAACTTCCTGCCCAATATAACAACCCTTACTGTAACTTATAGCATTTAACTCCTCAGCCCCATATTCGATGGGAATAGACCTATTAGCAATTAAATCATCATAGCCATCAACTATGGCAAAATTATATTTATCCTGCTGATATAAGCCTTCTGTTGCTGTGGTTGTTAAAAAATCATCTTTATTAATAATTGAACGAAAAGCAAGTTGGTTATAACGAGGGTCTTGGTAGCTATTAAGTGGCAATTGCTGCTTTGAGTAAATAACCTGATAGGCGTTAGTTAAGTCATTCATTTCAATTTTAGCACGTAACTTGTACTGCACTAAGTGATTTTTAAATAAATCAGACTGATTAATATTTATATCAATAAAAAACCTCGTTGCCGATAATTTCAATACAAAAAAATCAAACAAATATCTTCCTTGGTTAGTTAGAGCATAGCTATAACAATAATCGTTATTTTTTATATCATTAGTGATCAAATTATGCAAAAAATTCATCGCATCATCACCAGAAACTTCAATGATTGATCTATTTGTTAATATTTCATACATAACTACCAACTATTACATTTTAATTGACTTTGTAACTTTTATAACTACTATAGTATAATGAAGCAACAATTGTTTGCCATAAATTATTTATTATATGAGATGCACTTCCTACTGTACTACTTCTGAATACAAAATGAACGATTTAGTAATAAACCTCAATAAAATCGGTCTTGAACCTAAATATTTCGATGATGTACTATATATTCAAAAAGAACAAGGGGAAAATTTAAATCCTATCGATGTTTTCTTTTTCCCTTTCGGTTGCGTTACTATATGGGGAGCTGAAGAAAGCCAAGAAAAAATGCTCCTTGCAGAAATAGCAGCTCTTAAAACTAATCAAAATGACGAGCTAGTTTCCGACTTTATTTATTTTGATTATGATGAAGCTACTGGTAAAACATTTATCGATGAAGAAAAAAACCAAATCATTCTTGCCGATAAATCAACTTTTATAAAATTATCTATCTCGCATGCTTTAGCTCAGTCAGTTAAGCTTAGTGTACTAGAAAAATCGGTAAGTAATCTAATTGTAAAAACCACCCCAATTCAACAAGAACTAGCCAGTACAGGTAGTGTATCACTTTCCAAAAAAGAAATATCTCAACAAATTGGGATATTATTTAACGAACGATATTCAATTAATTTACACAGCGATATACTGGATACTCCTGAATTCTTTTGGCGTCGTCCTAGTTACGAACCTTTATACTTAATGACTGCAGAGTTCCAAGATATTCAAATTCGTCAGAATATTCTTAATAATCGACTAAATATGATTCATGAACTTTACAATATTTTGTCAAATGACTTAAACTGTAAACACTCTACTAGACTTGAATGGATCATTATAATATTGATTACTATAGAAGTTGTGCTATCCCTTGCTCATGACAATCTCTTTTTCAAAATCATTTCCTATCTTATAGGCAAGATTTGAGATTTTAGATATAGTCAATTCAGGAAAATTTGGGGCTAGGAGGTTGCCTGCGATAACTAATTAGTCTCTCCGTCAAAAAGACCAAATATGAATTACTTTCGTTATTGCAGGCAACCTCCTAGTATTACAGTTGTAGTTTAGATGTGAGCATTCACGATTTTTTTGCTATTTTTTTGTGATGAATAAAAAAACCTGATCACCAAGCGTCATTGCGAGGGACCGTAAGGTCAACGAAGCAATCCATTTCTAATCACTTTCCTGGATTGCTTCGTCGGTCTGGCAACCTCCTCGCAATGACATCTTATACTTTAACCTTTTTTCCGTGAACACTCACATTCAATCTACAACTGTAGTACTAGCGTAATGCTAATCTGGTTTTTAGAAGAGCTTACTAAAGTGGTAAATTGTCATGTTTCTTCCATGGTAACTGTACTTTCTTGTTTTGAAGAAAGTTTAGTGCTTTACATATACGCCATCTAGTGTTTTGAGGTTTTATAATATCATCTAGATAACCTCTAGATGCTGCAACAAAAGGAGAAGTAACAGTATCTTTATATTCCTGAATCTTTTGCTTTTTTGATTCTGGGTCTTTACATTCTTCTTTAAATATTATTTCAGCAGCCCCCTCAGCTCCAAGTACTGCAATTTCTGAGTTGAGCCACGCATAATTAACATCACCTCGAAGATGCTTTGAGTTCATCACTATATAAGCTCCACCATAAGCTTTCCTAGTAATTATGGTAATTTTCGGTACAGTTGCTTCAGCGTACGCATATAATAATTTTGCTCCATGTTTGATAATTCCATTATGCTCTTGAGAGACACCAGGTAAAAAACCTGGTACGTCAACTAAAGTCACTATCGGAATATTAAATGCATCGCAAAAACGTACAAATCTTGCTGCCTTTCTTGATGCATTAATATCTAAACAGCCAGCTAAATGTAATGGTTGGTTCGCAACAAATCCTATAGACCTTCCTTCCATATAACCAAAGCCGGTTATAATGTTTTTAGCAAAATCTGGTTGCAACTCAAAAAAATCTCCTTCATCCACAATACGCTCAATTAATTCTTTCATATCGTAAGCTTTGTTTGGAATATTTGGGACTAAGGTGTTTAGAGACATATCAACTCGATCGGCTGGATCTTCAGTACGACGACATGGTAGTGGGCTACGATTTGATAGAGGTAAAAAATTAAAAAATCTTCTAGTTTCTAGAAGTAGTTCTATATCATTTTTAAAAGCAAAGTCAGCAACACCACTCTTGGTAGTATGCATTCTTGCCCCACCAAGCTGTTCCTGGGTTACTTCTTCGCCTGTAACAGTTTTAACTACCTCCGGTCCTGTTACAAACATATAGGAAGTATTTTTAACCATAAATATAAAATCTGTTAAAGCAGGAGAATACACAGCTCCTCCAGCACAAGGACCCATAATTAAGGTGATTTGTGGAATAATACCGGAAGCAATTACATTGCGTTGAAATAATTCACCATAACCAGCAAGAGCATCGACTCCTTCTTGGATTCTTGCCCCTCCTGAGTCATTTATCCCAATAACTGGGGCTCCTACCTCCAGAGCAGAATCGAGTATAGAGCATATTTTTTTAGCATGATACTCACCAAGGGAGCCACCGAATACCGTAAAATCTTGGCTATACACAAAAACTAACCTACCATTTATGGTACCATGTCCAGTTATTACAGCATCCCCTAGAAATTTCTTTTCTTCCATTCCGAAATTATCACATCTATGTTCAACGAACATTCTTGTTTCTTCAAAACTCTCAGGGTCTAGCAATGCTTCTATCCTTTCTCTGGCAGTAAGTTTACCTTTCTTATGTTGCAATGCAATTCTTTCCCCCCCTCCTCCTTGACGGGCGTTATTACGCTTTTCATCAAGAAAATCAGAGGAATTAGCAGAGGAATTTACAATATGTTGATTCATATATGGTTATTATAGTTCATTATAATCATAACTTGTAGTATAATAACAAAATGACGAAAAGATAGTAAAAATTTATCTAGATTAGAATAGATTTCTTGTACAACTCTACTTTACAGCTATCGAAAGTTATAGTCAGTTCAGGAGAAGTTGGGGACGTCGTCGCTCAATGCTCGCCTATTACTTATAGGCGTCGCTCCATCGCTCCTAGCCCCAAATTCTCCTGAATTGACTATAGAAGGTAGAGCTGATTTTAGATAGCTTTTCCGCTATAGTCAATTGATGAGTCTTACGTAGGACAAAAAAACAAAATAGCTCAGCTTACTCACCTAATATTATCGCAACTCGAGCAAATTCATTTTCTAACTTAGTTTTAAGATTTTTATACTGAGAAGTTTTTAATTCTTCCTGGGTAATCAAGCTCTTTTTTATGGTTATTATATCTGTGAATACAGTATCTTTATCCTGATATTTACATGATCTATTCACATATATCCAGGGAGTATCAATCTCAAAGTTTAATTTTTTACAATCTTTAACTATAATATTTTTGATAATCATATATTTCTTGTTAGTTTCAGGCATACCTATAAAGATGTCTGATATCTGGTCAGAAGCTGTATGGGTGATATCATCCGATCTATTAGACTTTGAAGTTAAAGCAACCCCCATATTTGTTTTAGAAATTCTATTTCTTTGCTGTAATGCATATTTGATTGTAATATCTTTAACAATACGAGAAGTAAGATCAGGTAATTCTAAGAATTTTTTGTCTTCTTCATTAAGATATTCTCCACTCAACCTGCGGAAAGTAAAATCCTTTAACTGTTCAGTTGAATAATATAATCCCCAACCACTCATGCTTGATGCCACTTCTCCCTTCATATCAAACTGACCAGACAACTCTACAATATTATTTTTTATAACTAATTCCTCGCGTGATATAGCTTGTGAAGTTTCAGGCTGTATATTGGCAACTTTGGTATAACCAGCTTCTTGAGTATCTAAGACCAATGCTATTTTATTAGCAACATCTGGGAAAATTCCTTGTGCCATACTAACAAGATTTGTTGGATCAATCCAATATACTTTGCCATTTTTATTAGTTACTTTAAGCATCGCATGATTAAAATTCCCCATGTTAGGTAAGGCATCTGGATTAGAAAAATTAGTAATACCTCGCATTACAAAAATAGGTTGAACTTTATAATCAAGTTTTTGCAAGATAGCAGCAGTACTTGCAGAAAAATCTTTACAATCACCAATTTGCGAACTGGCTACTTTTTCTAAATCTCTAGGAAAGTAACGACCTGATACTGTTCGCCAATCACCCATATATTGGATTTTTTCATTTAATGCAGAAGTGACAAAATTAATTTTTTCTTCGTCGGTATTCTTGTCTGCAGCAGATTCGGCTATATTCATGAAAATTGCAGGGAGTGGTTGGTTAATTACACTAGAATACCCAGGAGCAAGTTGTTTAGCCAAGTCTTCCCATTTGGTTAAACTTGACAAGGATACCCAAGTAGTATGCTTAATATTTAATATAGCATGACTTGGTTCATTTGTTATGAAATCGTAAACAGGCTTTTCTAAGATAATTTCTGCCGAATGAAAATCACTTTCAGCATCTTTAATAATTTTTAATACGCCTTTTGGATCATTTACTTTAATATTCAAAGGTAATTTAGAATTAATCTTAGTATGACTTGCCTGCCAATAACAGTCCCCACCGTAAAATAAATTAGTACCATAAAAATTATCTACAGGAACTTTTGTTTCAACATGCTTATATTTTAAATATATTTCTGCTCCAAGTTCTGCTTTAGGAAATGATATGGTTATTTGTCTTAATTGATCAAAACCTTTACCAAAAAAGGCTAGTGGTTTATCCTCAATCATATCTTTAGTGACTATATATTCTTGTCCATTATAAATAGTTTTAGCTTCTAATATAGAAATTGCAGAACTATTTTCATTATAAGTTAAACGATGTTGGGAAAAAGCATCACGCCCTGATTCTTTTAGTATTTTTGCATGCATTTCTGTTATTGATTCAAAAGTGCCATCTTGATTGACATTAATATTGTGGCTATAAAGTTTAATCTCAACAGGGGCATCTTCATAGCTACTCCACCTAGCTTGAGCGGTATGGTTTATTAAAAATACTAATAATATGAGGTGAAGAAAAGATTTTAAATAACTCATCATAATAATCTATATAAAAACTTAGTTGTTACCTGTAAAAAAATTTGATAAATCAAACTTTAATTTATGTATTATAGTAGCAAAAATTATAAAGCTTAGCAAGATAAAAAAACAAAAAACTGCCTAATCTATTTTTCTTTTGCCCATAAATCCATATTATATTTTTTACAATACTTAAACATAGAGACCGTATTGGAGTGATTTATGCCAAACTCTTTTACTTGCTGATTACCAAAAAATTTATAACTAGATAAGTCTTTTGCTTTACATGATGCTTTAGCTCCTTGATTATATAAGTAGCTAACATGTGCCACATTTTTACGATTATCCCTATATAAATAATGATATACGGTATAAGCTTTATTATAGGACTCTATTGCGGCTTTTACGTTATCTTGAGCAAATAAAATATCACCTTGTATTACATAACTAGCTGCTAAACTTGGATCTTCTGAATAATCTGCATCTTTAGGATTCCTACGCTCATCAGCTAGAAATATGTCAATAGCCTTATTAACATGCTCTGAGGCTTGGTCTAGTTTACCCATCCCTAATTCACTTTTTGCCATTTGGGTATAAATACGACCAAATATTTCGTGTTCTTCACTTTTTACCGGTTTATGCATGTCATATAATTGCTGAGCTTGAACATAAGCTTCTGGATATTTACCCAAAAAATTTAGTATTTCTGCTTTAAGTATGTAAGGAATGGTAAGGTGTAGGTCTTTAATATTAAATCCATTTTTCACCACTACATCAATAGATTTATTGATGTAATCTAAAGATTCCTGATATCTACCTTTAATAAAAAATAATTTTGCCTTTAAATAATATATTATAAATATATCAGATTCTTGTACACCTTGTGTAAATAATACCTCCATTTTTTTTAAATTTTCTTCACTAACTTTTACATTTCCTAAAGAAATATCAATCCCCGCTATGTGTGAATTAAGATTAAATTTTAAAAAAACATACTCTTTACCAAGGGTATCTAAAATGTTTAATGCTCTAGTGAAATAAGAAATGGCTATTTCAAAATTTGCTAATGACATCCTATTATACACTCCTATTAACCCTAAATATCTAGCGTAACAATATTTTTGGTATTCGGACATTTGCCAAAGCTTAAAGTCACCTTTTTTATCTTTTTGTTCCAACCAATCAATCATTTGTCTTTCTTTATGTATATTTTGAGTATTGACGTATATAACAAATAGTTCAGTTCTTAGATCAAGCATTGAATATATGTTAATATTATATTTTTTAGAACTTTTTAGCAGAGCTTCTAAATTTTCAGGAATAGTTTTTGCGGTTCTCAATAAATGCCCTATCTGTGAACCTTTAGGCTTAGGTAACTTTAAAATAATATCTTCTAATAATATTTTATTATTTCTATTTCCGCTTATCTCCCTTATTTTCTGAGCAATAACATCATGCATTTCAAAGATAGGATTAGTTTCATGAGAATCAATATTAGATATTAAGGCAAATTTAGATAGTTGATAAAGATCATCATCCAGAGTATTAGGATCATCAGTGATAATTTTTAAAAGTTCTTTCGAAAAACCTTGATTATTTATTAAGGCTATTTTATTTAGCAAATTTTTAGCATTTGGCTTTAATTCCTTGATAGCTAATGTAATATTTAATTTAATTTTGTCTGTTGATTGATGAATTTTTTTCTTATATTCGGCTTTATCTAAACCTTTTACATTATTTAATAATTGTACCCCTTGTACTATCATGATAGGATAACCAGCAAACTCTTTGTTCAAGAATTTTGCTAATTTGGAATTATGATTTTCTAGAATATTATTAGCAAGGGTAATTGCATCATTTTTTCCAAAAGCAGTCATTTTGACTATACTCGATAGTATTTCACTATATTGAGAGCAAAATATAACATGTCCATTATGTTCCCAATCAACGAATTCTTTAACTTTCTTATTTTTATTTACTTTTAGATTATCAAATATTAGTAACCATTTATCTTGATTTGATAAATAGTTCATTAGTTCTTTTCGTACTAATCTTATATCTTCTGATATTAGATTAGATTTAGCAGTACTATTAATAACTTTTGCTAGCTTTAGTAGTTCTTGATTAATATCTAAATTACAGTCAATAAACCAAATAAGCTTATAGTTATTTTGATTTTCATAACAATACATTCTAGCAAGTTGGGTTTTTCCCATGTCACTAGTTCCTACTATACTTGCTTGTCGATATTTAATTAAGTTATTTGTAAGCAAAGCTAGTTGTTTAACATGATCGACAAAATAAGTACTGGTGCAACAAAATTAGATAACTGGTTAGCTATTTGTTGTTGAGCTAATGAGTTAAGAGGCATTATTAATAATATTAATAGTATCAAATATTTATTCATTGTATTTTGCTAATAAAAGGTTTCAGAAAAGTTGCATTACTATCTTTATTTTGCTAATGTACATTATATATTATTATGAGGATTTTGCCTCCATCCTTTCATACAATATTGAGATTAGGGATTACATTTTTGATATCTTACATTGTAAAAAAACTCTTTGATTAGATTTTCAGAAATTTTTGCCGAAAAGCCACTATATATTTCAGGGCGGTAAAAACAAGATTTGCTATTAAAAAAACGTCCACCATTTTCAATCGCCCCTTGTTTTGGATCATTTGCCGCATAAAATAATCTACCTATTCTAGCGAAAGATATTGCCCCAGAACACATAACGCATGGCTCTAAAGTAACATACATATCACAATCTGATAAATTTTTACTAGATAGAATCTGACAAGATTGATTTATCGCTACAATTTCAGCATGCAATAGCGGATTTTTGGTTTGCTCAACAATATTATGAGCCTTTGCAATAACTTTGTTAGTTATTCTATTGACTATAATAGCCCCTACTGGAATTTCATTTTTATCTAAAGCAAATTGTGCTTGCTTTAGAGCTTCCTCCATAAAAAAATTGTTAAATTCTGTTGATCTTTTCACGGTAATTAACTTTTTCTTCATAACCATATGGATCTAGATGAATAATTATTTCCGCCCCTGGAAACTCTAATAGCAATGCACTACAAATTTGATCACTATGATAATGAGAATTATATAATGACATATCTGCATCCATTTCTATGTGACATTGTATAAACGGCTTACTTGCAGCGTATCTAGTTTTCATTTCATGGATGCCTTTTACTTCTTTAAAGCTAATAATTCTTCAAATAATTTGCATATATCTATTAGTGTAGTTGATTTTTATGATATATTGTCATACAGGAAGGATGAATTTTTAGAGGTATTATGCCAATAATTAATAATTATAATCTCAAACAACAATCTGGTATATTATCTATACAATCACATGTTGCTTATGGGTATGTGGGTAACAAGGCTGCAGTATATCCATTGCAATCTATGGGATATGACGTATGGCCTGTAAATACAGTACAATTTTCTAATCATACCGGGTATGGACAATGGCAAGGAGAAATATTTAGCAGGGAGCATATTAGAAATATATTACAAGGAATAGAACATCTAGGGGTTTTAAATCAATGTTGTGCTATATTGTCAGGTTATATGGGAAGTGCTGATATATGCTATGAAGTATTTGATATTGTTAATAGATTAAAACATCAAAACAGTCAATTGCTATATCTTTGTGATCCAGTCATAGGTAATACACATTGTTACGTAAAACCTGAAGTTTTAAATTTTTTTAAAACCAAGCTTATAGCTGATATTATTACTCCTAATCAATTTGAAGCTGAGATATTATCAGGTATTAAGATTACTAATACAAAAAACCTTAAATTAACTTTAAGGTTTTTTCATGATTTAGGAATACAAATTGTAGTAATTACTGGAGTAAAATTATTTGATATATCATCTACAGATATACACCTTGTTGCTTCTGAGGGAAAAGATACTTATATAATCAAGACAAAAGAATATAATTTTCCTAAAGTAATAAGTGGAGCTGGAGATTTATTATCTGCTATATATCTGGGTAGCTATATAGCCACCAAAAGTATAATTCAAAGTTTACAAATCTCAGCCTATTATATGGATAAAGTAATGGGTTATACTTTACAATCAGGAGCAAAAGAATTACAAGTAACAAAAATAAGCTATGATACAGTATTATATACTAATGATTTGCCAAGAGTTATAACAATTTAGGATTCTATCACATCTGTTTACTGGGAGAAACCTAGGAATGGCATTTTTGATATCTTACCTTGTAAAAAAACTCCTTGATTAGATTTTCAGAAATTTTTGCCGAAAAGCCACTATATATTTCAGGACGGTAAAAACAAGATTTGCTATTAAAAAAACGTCCACCATTTTCAATCGCCCCCTGTTTTGGATCATTTGCTGCATAAAATAATCTACCTATTCTAGCGAAAGATATTGCCCCAGAACACATAACGCATGGCTCTAAAGTAACATACATATCACAATCTGATAAATTTTTACTAGATAGAATCTGACAAGATTGATTTATCGCTACAATTTCAGCATGCAATACCGGATTTTTGGTTTGCTCAACAATATTATGAGCCTTTGCAATAACTTTGTTAGTTATTCTATTGACTATAATAGCCCCTACTGGAATTTCATTTTTATCTAAAGCAAATTGTGCTTGCTTTAGAGCTTCCTCCATAAAAAAATTGTTAAATTCTGTTGATCTTTTCACGGTAATTAACTTTTTCTTCATAACCATATGGATCTAGATGAATAATTATTTCTGCCCCTGGAAACTCTAATAGCAATGCACTACAAATTTGATCACTATGATAATGAGAATTGTATAATGACATATCTGCATCCATTTCTATGTGACATTGTATAAACGGCTTACTTGCAGCGTATCTAGTTTTCATTTCATGGATGCCTTTTACTTCTTTAAAGCTACTAATTATTGATATAATTTTTCTTCTATCTTTTTCTGGTAACTCTTCATCAATAAGATTTTTTAAAGCTTTTCTGAACAAAGCATAAGAAGCATATATTATGTACAATGAAATAGCTATACCAAATAATGAATCTATAAACCAAAAACGAGTAGTTAAGTTTATAGAAAAGATTACCGCAATATTTGTTAATAAGTCTGTAAAATAATGTAATTTATCTACTTTTATTATTTCTGAACTAGTCTTTTTTATCACATAAGTTTGATAAGCTACCAAAATAAAAGTTAGTATAATACACAAATACATTACATTGATACCAGACTCTATATTGCTTGGAACAGATTTATCAATAAGAGATTTTATCGAAGAGAAACAAATAAATAAACCAGAAACACAAAAGAATACTGATTGTGAAAAAATTGCTAAATCTTGGATTTTTTCATGCCCAAATCTATGGTGATAATCAGGGGGTTGCAGTGCAAAACGAATAGCAATCAAATTAATAAAAGACGATGAAATATCAAGTATAGCATCAATTAAAGATGCTAAAATAGACTGAGAATCAGTCACAATCCATCCATAAGATTTAATAAATAAGATGAATGCAGCTAAAATAAAAGATACATAAGATGCCGATTTAATTAAATTTTGATGCTCTGAAGTTGTCATATAAAATTTCAATTGTTTTATAATATAAAATACATTATTATCCAGCTAGTGTACTATAGTCAAGAGGTGTATCAAATTTAACGATACTTAATAAGATTTTTTGTATATCTTTAATTTAAAATTATATGGTTTTTTATGAATTTAACATTCAAAATTACGGCAATCATTTTGGCAACAACAATGTTGCACGGCTGTTCTGGCATGAATAAACAAGGTGGTGGAACATTAATTGGCGGTGTAGCTGGTGGGCTTTTAGGATCTCAATTTGGCAAAGGCACAGGACAACTTGTAGCAACTGGTGCAGGTGTTCTAATTGGGGCACTTGTTGGCGGTCATATTGGTCAAACTATGGATGAGAATGACAGAAAATTGGCACAATTAAGCTCTCAAAAAGCATTGGAGACTGGCTCTAGTGGTCAAAGTGTAGAGTGGCGTAATCCGGATAGTGGTAATTACGGATATGTAACACCAGAAAGAGCTTTTAAAAACGATCAAGGACAATATTGTCGTGAGTATACTCAAACCGTCGTTGTCGGTGGTAAGCAGGAGAAAGCTTATGGCCAAGCTTGTCGTAAACCAGATGGGCAGTGGGAAATTGTTAAATAGACTATCATAAATTTAGCAACACATCGTCATTGCTTCGTCGATCTACGATCTTCCTTGCAATGACGCCATTTGTAAAGTTTCGCAAGGATTCTAATGCCTATTTCTAAATCAGAAGATACTATATTAATAAAGTTCAGTAATGTATCTAAGCAATTTGGCAAAAAAATTCCCCTTACCAATATTAATTTTACTATCAAAAAAGGCGAAGTAACGACTTTAATTGGTCCAAATGGTGCTGGCAAAACAACAATAGCTAGGTTAATCTTAGGTTTAGATCGCCCTTCCTCTGGTAACATAATAATTCACCCTAATCTAAAAATTGGCTATGTCCCTCAGAGATTAGATTTTGCCTCAGATTTACCAATTACAGCTGAAAATTTTTTGTATTTATTAGCTTCAAATAGTACTAACAAGGATTGGCAAGAATTGAGCAATTTTATTGATTTTGATAATTATAAGCATCACGATATTTCTGAGCTTTCTGGTGGTCAATTTCAGAAGTTAATGCTAACTGCTAGCTTACTGAACAATCCTGATCTAATTATTTTAGATGAACCGACTCAGTCATTAGATGTTACTAGCCAACAAGAATTTTACCGAATCATTAATCAAATAAAAAAACGTCTAAATATTACAATTTTTATGATCTCACATGATTTATTTACGGTAATGAAAAATTCCGACCAAGTAATATGTTTAAATGGTCATATCTGCTGTAGTGGCAAACCAAATGATTTAGCAGAAAACCAAGAATTCCTAAATACCTTGTCAGCAATTGGTTTTTACGTCCATCATCATGACCATAAACATTAGACCTTATATCACATTTTTAAGATATAAGGTCTAATGAAAAAATAAGCAACATTGCAAAAATAATGAAAATAACTATTAGTGGAGCAAAAAAATCTGTTATATTTATAGATATAACCTAATTTGGAATAACTTATTATATCGAATTCAGGCTAAACATTATACTTATTGCAAATAATCTTAGCTGGTGTAAGCACGGTTCTTAGAGGACTTGCTCTCAGCAATGGGAGTGGGTTACTAACCTATATAGTTTTGGTTATGTGGCAAAAATGTTATAAAAATTAGTTGATTTCTTTTTTATTAGCTATTAACCTATAATTTCAATAATTAGTTTTTAGGAAAATTTGATGTCTATAGATGTTCTTGTTGTTGATGATGAAGCAGATATTAGAGATTTAGTCTCAGATATTTTAAAAGAAGAAGGATTTACTACCAAAACTGCTGCTAATAGTATTCAGGCTTTTAAAATACTCCAAGAAAGAACTCCAGCAGCAATTATTTTAGATATTTGGTTACAGGGTAGTGAGCTTGATGGGCTTGGAATTTTGGAGATAGTAAAAAAACGTTATCCTCTAATGCCTGTGATAGTTATTAGCGGGCATGGTAATATTGAAACTGCAGTAAATGCTATCAAAATGGGTGCCTATGATTATCTAGAAAAACCATTTAGTCATGATAAGCTATTGATCTTATTAAAAAGAGCCTGTGAAACAACTAAGTTAAAGCGTGAGAATCTTGATCTAAAATCAAAAGTTATTGATAAAACTGAACTTATAGGTAACTCTCACATTACAGGCAAACTTAAGTCTGATATTGAAAAAGCCGCTTTGGCGACTAGTAGAGTATTTATTCAAGGGCAAATTGGCAGCGGTAAAGAACTAGCTGCTCGATTAATTCATAAAAAATCAAAAAGGGCTAATACACCTTTCGTAACCTTTAGTCCAGTAGGTATGGAGCCTGACCGTGTTCATCAAGAATTATTTAAAGGAATAGATAACCAGGATATTAGACGTCCTTCGATATTAGAAATAGCAAATAATGGCACTCTGTACATAGATGAAATTAGTGGTTTACCAATTTCAGCACAAGTACAATTACTTAAATTTTTGCAAGACCAAATGTTTCATAAGCCAGGAAGTAAAGCAATAAAACTAGATATACGGGTTATTGCTGCAACTTCTAAGATTGTACAAGAAGAGATAAGTAAAGGTGAACTCCTGGAGGATTTATATCATCGATTAAATGTTATTTCCCTAAAAATTCCATCTTTATATGATAGAAAAGATGATATGTCTGCATTAGTGAAGTATTTTGTTAAACAACTTTCTAAGTTTTCTGGTTTAAAAACACGTGAATTTTCTGATGAAACAATTGCAGCTTTTCAAGTTTATAGTTGGCCAGGTAATATAAGGCAATTACGTAATGTAATAGAGTGGACTTTAATTATGAATCCGCTATCTTCAAATAGTAATCAAACGATCAAACCAACTATGATACCACCAGAAATTTTAGTTACTGATTCTAGTTCTGCAAAGCAGGAAGATAATGTTGATATAATGATCATGCCGCTCCGAGAGGCAAGAGAGATTTTTGAAAGGCAGTATTTAGCTGCTCAGATGAATCGATTTAATAATAACATTTCTAAAACCTCAGCATTTGTAGGTATGGAACGTTCAGCATTACATCGTAAATTGAAATTACTCAATTTACATATTCCTAGTAATAAATTTAATGACGAGGATTTTTATGACAATTATGAATAAAACAACTTTACCAACTATCATAGCTAATAACTATCTTGTAATTGCTAAAGTAATGCTGGGGGTAGCCGCTCTATTTGCTGGCTCACAAATCGTTATCCCTCTCCAACCAGTGCCGATATCCATGCAAACTGTGGTGATTTGTATTATTGCTGTTACTTATAGCCCAAGACTTAGTTTTGCTACGGTTTTAGCTTATATTACAATTGGCGTGGCAGGGCTACCAATGTTTGCAAAGCTATCAAGTGGTTTACATATTTTGTTTGGTGCAACAGGTGGTTATCTGATAGGATATTTAATCGCTACTCCTGTGATGAGTATACTTAACAGTAAGTTTTCTGAAAGATTTACTGGAACATACTCACGTTATTTGAGTATATTTTGTACTTGTCTTATAGGACACCTTATAATTTACTTTTGGGGAGTTAGTTGGTTAGCAACATTTATAGGAATTAAACAAGCTATTTATAGTGGATTTATAATATTTATACCGAGTGGCTTAGTAAAGATGCTAATATTTTCTTCTACATATTCTTATGTAAAAGGCAGAAAGAATACTATTTTATGATTCAAATAACAAGGTCATTGCGAGGAGGCACTTTAGTAACGACAAAGCAATCTAGGAAAACTTGTAGCACAATAAATAATCTGGATTGCTTCGTAGCAGTTTTGCTGCTTCTCGCAATGACGGTTACCTCTATATCACGTAGGCAGGAACCTGTAATATCGCATGGTGGTGTAAAATTCTTTATTGTAACTTTGCTTTTAGTTCTTACCGGATGTTCAGATTCTTCAAGAGATGCAGATGGTTTGTTATCTAATAGTCAAAGTCTCATTATTAGAAATTATATAGCAGAGCAAAATAAAAATAAGGTACCAGTAAATATTAAAAATAAATTTGGTGCAAATCTTAGAGGCTTAAAACTAGTAGGTGTTAAACTGATAAATGAGGATCTTTCTGGTGTTGATTTAAGTTTCTGTGAAATATCACGGGTAGATTTCTCAGGAACAAATTTTGAGAATGCAATTTTAACAAGATCTATAATTCAAGAAAGTGATCTTTCTAATACTATATTAAAAAATATATCAGCTTATGGTGCAGATTTTCAAGCATCGATGTTTGAGAATACTCATTTGAGAAATAGTAATCTTATTCAATCAAATCTTGAGGACACTGACTTTGTCAAAGCTAATTTAGAAAATATTAATTTTGAAAATGCAAATCTTACTAGAGCTGTATTTGATGAGGCTATGATCAGTAATTCTAATTTTCAAAAAAGTAATTTAGCAAAAGGTAGTTTTAAAAAAGCAGTTATCTCAAATTCTATTTTTTATGGTACAGATTTACGGCAAATATTAGCTAATTACCTAAATATGACTAATTGTTATTGTGAATCTGTGGAGCTAACTGGGGTGGACTTTACTGGAGCGGTGATTAGCAATTCAGATTTTACTCATGCTATTATTAATCAAGCTCAATTAAAAAATATAAAGCTTACTAACTCGTTATTTTCTTTCTCTTCCTTTCAATCTGCAGATTTTGCCAATGCAATTATTGAGAATTGTAATTTAAAAAATACCAATTTGAATAATGTGCAATTGAATCAAGTACAAATTCAAAATAGTGTGATGGATAATGCTCATTTTAATGATGCTATTATAAAGGAGCTATCAATAAAGAACTGCCATAGCATTTTGCTCAAGTTAAATAAAATTAATATCACTAATGCTGATATTGAGAATAGCAATTTTACCAGCGTATCATTGAATAATAGCTATGTCAAGCAAGCAACTATTATTAACTCTGATTTAACCAATAGTGAATTAATAAACTCTAATTTCTCTGCTACTAAATTTAATACGGTAAATTTTACTAAAGCACTGATACAAAATACTGTATTAAATGGGATAAAATTTATTGATAGCCATTTTTATCAGATAGCTATCATAAATTCAGATTTATCAGAAGTCATTTTTGATAATTCGCCAATCATAAATTCTCAATTAAATAATGTGAGATATAAAGATAATAATTTCATTAATTCAGATTTTAACAGAAATATTGTATTAAATGGTCAGGACTTTTATAAATTTAAATCAGTAAATACTATCTACTCTGTAAAAGATTTAGAACAGGTGAAAGACTTATCAAATATCAATTTACAAGGTTTAAATTTGTCAGGTTTGGCATTTAACCAAACTATTTTCTCAGGCTCCGTTCTTAAAGGTATCGATTTATCTAATGCTATAATTCATAGCTGTATATTACAGAATACTGATCTAACTATGGCCAATCTAAGTAATGCAGATTTTAGCAAATCATCTCTTATTGGGAGCAATTTAGAATCTGCTAAACTTTATAATACAAATTTTAATGATACTGATTTAACAAATGTTAATTTTATTAGAGCTTTTGTTAGTAAAATATCTTTAATTAATGCAAAGCTTGACGGTACTAAAGGGCTTGAGGATAAAGAACCGTAGCAAAAATATATAATAACTACAAACTTAAGAAGTTTTGTCATTATCAGAAGAAGTGGTAGGATCAATTCTGCCAACCATTTCATCTAGTGATACTTGGAAATAGTCTGCTAAGGCTACTACGATTTGGCTATTTAAAGTTTTTTGCTCCCGGCTTCCGCAAGAAAATGTTGAAAGATGGGAAGAGAGGATATGGAGGAACCATAAAGCTGGGAAATGATTTTTTCAGGAGGTCTGTTGTGCCTAGTGAATAATTTGTTATTAGCTTTGGTTTTTGTTATGCTATAACTATATTATTACATATTAATTCTACAATTATCTACATGTACATACGTCGTAAAAAAACACCAAATAGTCCAAGGCAATCAATACAAGTGGTTGAAGGATACCAAGATAGCAAAGGTAATGTCAAACAACGTATTGTCCGACATTTAGGAATATTCTTCGATGATGCAGAAGAAGCCAAATTAGTTGCATTAGCAGAGGATTTAATTGTAAAGATTAAAGCTATAGTCAATTGATGAAAAGTTGGTGACGTCGTCACTCGTCGCCCGCCTATTACTTATAGGCGTCGCTCCATCGTTCTTAGTGCCAAATTCCCCTGAATTGACTATAGTATATGGTCAACATCATTGCGAGTAAGACCGTAGGTAGACTAGGTAATCCACAAAAGCAACCAAAAATCTCTTCGTCGACTCACGTCTCCTCACAATGACACCGGTTATTTTTTGCAACTTTTAAACTGCCATGATGACCTTTAAAACCTTTTCCTTTTCTAACTTTCAACAGTTGTGGAGGCTTATCCCCGACAGTCTCCTAGCCTTAACGAATTGATAAGGGCGGAGATTAAGATTATAAACCAATATCAACTTTTATAGTTTCTATTTTTTCAAGTTCTCTTTTTATATTAGCCTTTATTTCTTCGATTTTACGATATTTTTTTGCTATCTCCTGTTGTTTTGGTAAATCAAATTCACCTGCTGTAGTAATTGGAATTTTGACTTCAATATTTCTTGTTCTTTCTATGGTTGGCTTATATTCCCAATTAAAGTTATTTTTATCTAATGCTTTTTGTAATTCAAACGATAGATATAAACAATCAAGATTATCACATTTTGGAATATACAATCTTGCATCTCCATTTATGCTAAATTTATGTTTTGACCTATAAAAAACTGTGCCAGCATATCCATTAGTAGTAATCTGGATAGATTCCACCTCATGATCAAAATGATTTATATAACCTAAAACACCATCTTGTTTGGTGTTTGCTGAGTAGACAGGATACGAACCTTCATGTTCTTTAATATAAGTCTTAGTGTATTTTGCTATTCCCTTTTTTATATTAAAAATATCCTCTATTTTGATACTTTGGCAACGTCCGATTTCATTATCAAATTTATAAAGAACGCTATCTTGTAATGATTTACTAAATTCATTACAGATCATTCCTAAATCCCTAATTATATCGCTAAATTCACCAATTGAAACCATTTGGTCTGTTTCTCCAATAGCTAATTCAATTTTTTCTTCTTTACTCCACCATCTTTCTACAGACCAATTTTTACCACTGTCAAATTCATTTATCAAAACTATCTTACATCTCTTATCATGATTAAGATTTGCAAAATACTTCTTATTACCCTTAAAAGCGTTATACAAATTAACAGCTTCTTTTAAGTCATCTTGCTCAATATCAAATCTATTTACATCTCTGCTTTCACCAATTTCACTAACTAAATAGGTGAATACTGGATCAGTCTGAATATCAGAAATATCGAATTTTTTTGTAATCGCTAAAATATAAGTCTTTTTGGTCGTTGTAAAAAATGTCTTTAATGGCAAAGAAATAATTGCATCAATATAGCAACTATCTAAAATATATTGCCTCAAATTTTTATCGTTCTGTCTATTAAAAATTCCATCAGGAATAACTATAAAAGCCTTACCACCTTTTTTTAGAGCTTTTATAATCCATTCCATGAAAAGCCCCTCAATACCCATGGCATTTATCTTATAATAATTTTTTAACGTAGTATTTTTAGCTATCTCTTCTTTTAAATTACTACTACCACTTGTTACATAAGGTGGGTTTGTTAAAATTAAGTCATATTTTTCTTCTTCTGCTTCTGAAAGCGTACCAAGTATCGAGTTTGTTTTTAAAACAAAACTCTCATTAAATATTTTGGCAAATTCCTTAGTTAATCCAATATTATCTTTTATCAGTTCACAAAAATAAATAAGCATATTGGCTTTTGCTAAAATGATGGTTTTCTGCTCATCTTTATCAAAACCCTTATCAAAACCAACTATTTTAACTTTTTGTATTATTTTATTGTTTTCAACTTTAAAGAGCTTATCAAGATCGTTCTTTATAAATTCTAATGGAAATTTTCCCACTCCGCAGGCTGGATCGCAAATAGTCATTCCTTCTTTTAGCTCACCTTCTGCCATTTCATTGATAGCACGGACAACTTTAATCGGAGTAAAGAATTGCCCCCAATTCTTTTTACTGATACTTTCTTTTAAAAAACTCTCGAATAACTTACTTTTAAAATCATGGTCAATATGTTCAAGTTTTCCATAATTTTTAAATTTTTGTAGAACTTTTTTAAAGACTATTCCGTAACCATCAACAGCTTTTTGTTCTTTGCTGATAAATATGCTACCATTTATTATGGTGGTCTTGTCTAAAGCATTTTCAGGAAACAGCTCTTTTATTTGTGGTCTGATAATATTTGCATAATGTTGTAAAACTGTATTAGTTTCATTGCCTTCTTCATACATCCCAAGTAAAGTGTAAAAATTATAAGTACCTTGCAATATTTTTAAATCACTTAAATATTTGAATATAAATAATTCAACAAATGTGTATAAGCAATTATCAGGGGTTGCACCGCTAACACTCCAAACATCTTGCCATATTTGTTTTGCTAAATCTGTTGGATTGACTAGTTCTTTTGGTAAAATTCTATCATTTTTCTCATTTATTGATTGTATTATTTCATTGATAACTTTTGGTAAGTTTATATCTTTAGAATCAAAAGGATATTTAAAATCATTAGCTTCTTCGGTTTTCACGGTATTACCAGTAGCAACATTAAACCATACCGTCTCTTTGGTATCAGTTGCAATAATTAATTTTGTTTTTAGTTTTTTGGCAACCTCAATTTCTTGCAGAATGGCATTATTTTTTTTATCCTTGGTATTAAAATGTTCAGGTGATTTAAATTCCACAATAGCAATAACTTCTTTTTGTTTGGTGATAATGGCATCAACTCTCTTGTTTGATACATTCCCATAGTCTATACTTCTTATTATATCAGATTTTTTTAAAGCACTAATAGTTGTTGAACCAATATTATAAAAATTCCAAGTCCCTATTTTTTCAGGATTCTTGATTAAATCTCGTTGCAGAAGTTCTTCGCTCATAATTAAATCACCCAATTATTCAATAACAATTTAAAAGCCGCGTTATTGTTCCTTTAATTATATCCAAAACAAAACCCATCAACAATAGATACTTAAGATATTTGTCAAAAAGATAATTGCTGGTGCTGTTAGCTTATTTATGCTACACTTTCTTAAAGCAAATATTTATAGTAATTCTCAAATATAATATAATAATATGACCTTTAAACTTTCTGATCTTAATACAACAGTTAAAGATATTAGTACCATTCAAGGTAAAAATAAGCCGCCAAGAATGCTAGTAGGTACGGATGAGTTCTATGACTTGGTTGTTAATAGTGATGTATTTGTTGATAAAAGTCTAATGATTCAAGAATTACTAGAGGACAATGGTAAGGTTATCCTAATCACCAGACCAAGACGGTGGGGTAAGAGCTTGAATATGAATATGCTCCAGAAATTTTTTGAGATAGAGGTGGATAAGAGAGGTACGCCTTTACCTGAAGAAGATAGAGTTAATCGCATTCTCTTTACCGGTGGGGAAATCAATTTAGGTATTAAAGGAAAAAGGACTTTAGAGCCTTTAAAGATTAACGGCAATGAATATGCCATGACTCAACAAGGTCAATTTCCGGTGATTTTGCTCAATCTTAAAGATGTAAAAGGTAGTAGTTATCAAGAAATAGAACTAGGTATAAAGGATCAAATTATAGAATTATTTGCAAGTCATCATTACTTAAATCATCATGTAACAGAAGATACAGGACTATTAAATAATGCCCAAAAAGAAAAACTAAGGAGATATTTTGATGGGAAACTTGAGAGAAATGACTTAAAAGATAGTTTACGGGTTTTGAGTGAAGTACTGTACAAACATTTTGGTCAAAAAGTTTATATATTGATCGATGAATATGACACACCGATCAATAGTTCATACATTAAGTTTGGTAACAAGCCAGAAGAATTTGAACAGGTACTTGAAATGTTTCGCGGAATGTTTGGTAGTAGTTTAAAAACTAATCCTTACTTAGAAAAAGGCGTAATAACCGGCATATTACGGGTTGCTAAAGCTAATTTATTTTCGGATTTGAATAATGTTCGTGAATATACTCTGCTAGATGAAAAATTTGCTAAGTTTTATGGTTTCACTCAAGCAGAGGTTGATGAGTTATTAACCAAAGTACCAACAACAACTAATCCTGAACAAATTAAAGCTTGGTATAATGGCTATAGTTTTGGTGGGGAGGTGATTTATAATCCATGGTCAATTATGTTATGCCTAGATACTAGAGGTAAGCTTGACCATTATTGGCTTGATAGCGGTGGCACTGGGCTTGTTGATAAAGCATTGTTATCAGATGAAATACAAATTGATATCCAACAATTAGCTAGCGGTAAAAGTATCATCGCACCTATTACCAAACAAATCAGTTTCAGCGATATTAATACGCGAAGTGGGTTATTTAGTCTGTTGCTATTTAGTGGTTATTTAAACCCAACAGCTATCGAACCTGCAAAAGATATCTACGAATTATCAGTGCCTAATAAGGAAGTAGAGTATATATATGAAACCAGGCTATTACAATGGGTGAGTAGCAAGTTACAAATGGATAGTTCTTTATATTATTCTTTTGCTAGTTTGCTGCCGGCAGGTAAAATAGAAGAATTTAAAGAGAAATTACAAGAGTTATTACTAAACGCTACTAGTTTTCATCAAACTGGCGAGAAAAAAGCCGAGTTATTTTATAGTGGTTTTATGCTAGGTTTGATTAACACTTTATCTCCTGGCTATGTCATAGATAGTGAGAGAGAAACAGGCAGTGGTAGAGCTGATATTATGTTGATACCTAAGGCTGGGAAGCAGAATAATGCTATTATTATTGAATATAAAATATGCAAATCTCCTGATACTCTAGAATCTATCGCAAAAGATGGGCTAGATCAAATCATAAGAAAAAAATATGAGGCTAAAATAAAAGAACACTCACACATTCAGAAAATTATCAAAATTGCTATGGCTTTTTGTGGCAAGGAAGTAGCACTAGAATATCAGATTGATGTGGTGAATCTTTAAACTATTTAATATATAAATACAAGAATCCTAAATAATAACAATAAATTAATATTTCTTTAGGTTTTTGTAATATATATGGTGATATTAAATCTTCCAGGAGGAGTCAATAATGCTTTCTAAGCAAAATTCCTATATATTACAAAAATCTGAGGAAATAAGTTATACTTTATTGTACTAAAATTGTTGTGATTATTTTGTTATTTTATTAAAAAATTAACAATTTTCTTAACTTTTTTATTTGCACAAGTTATAACTTTCATTCATCATATTAAAAATAGCTGTCAAAATGGTTTGTCATTTATTGATTTAATATTTTGGTCTGTTTCCTATATCTTTAGCCTTACATATAAGGTTTATTTGTAAAGATTATAGGTTTTTACTTTACAAGTTTATAAAATATCGCTATGCAGTTAGCAATTATATCCAGAGTAAGAAAATTGGATTAAACTACTAGAAATTATTTAGAATAATTTAATATTAATTAAATTTATGAGGTAAATGATTATGGCTACACTTAAAGAAATTATCGAAGCCCTGCAAGTAGGCGATGATCTTAAAGAAATAGATTTGAGATTCAGCCAGATAGGAGATGAGGAGGCGAAGGCATTAGCCCAAGCCTTACAAAATAATAAAACTGTGACAACAATAGATTTGGGTGCCAACCAGATAGGTGATGAGGGGGTGAAGGCACTAGCACAAGCCTTACAAAACAATAACACTGTGACGACAATAAATTTGGATAACAACCATATAGGCAATGAGGGGGCGAAAGAACTAGCACAAGCCTTAAATCATAATAAAACTGTGACAACAATAAGGTTGGGTGCCAACCAGATAGACGATGAGGGCGCGAAGGCACTAGTCCTCGCCTTAGAGAAAAATGATACTGTAATGCAACTAAGTTTAAATAACAACAATATAAGCGATAATTTAGTTAACCAAATATATGCTATTATAGATGTAAACAAAAATACAAGTAATCTTTACCCTTCAGTGACAAGCATAGAATTTAAGCACAACAAGAATCAGATAGGATATAAGGAAGCAAATGCAATAGCCAAAGTCTTAGATAACAATAAAACTGTGACGACAATATATTTGGAAAATCAGATAGGCGATGCGGGGGCGAAGACGATAGCACAAGCCTTACAAAACAATAGCACTGTGACGACACTAGCGTTACGATGCTGCCAGATAGGCGATGAGGGGGCGATAGCACTAGCACAAGCCTTACAAAATAATAAAACTTTGAAAAAGCTAGATTTGTGGGACAACAATATAGGCGATGAGGGGGCGAAGGCAGTAGTCCAAGCCTTACAAAATAATAAAACTGTGATAATAGATTTGGGGTGGAACCGGTTAAGAGATGAGTTATTAGAGGATATAAATAAACTATTAGAGAGAAACCAATTACAAGCAGAAGAATTATCTAAGAAGATCGAGCAAGGAGTAGATTCTGTACAAGAAAAATTGGTTTCTGAAGATAATATAAAAGCAGAAGAGAAACAAAAAAACCTCGAAATAATACAACAATCAAAGTGTGAGACACTAGAGCTTGTTATGGTACTAAAATTACAGAAAATGCAAAAATTAGATGAGGCTATAGAGAAAATAAAACTGCTTAAGGAACAGTACTCAATTCAAGAAACACCAACAAAACATAGCTTAGGAACAGAAACAAGTTACCATAAATTTAAGCTGTTCTTATCTGACGCCAGTAACTTTAATTCCGATAATTTGTATAAAGACTTCGAGAAGTTATTAACTGGAGATATTGCCCATTTACCAGAAGACTCAGGGATTTAATAAAATTTCTATATATTACAAAAACCTAAAGAAATATTAAACTGATTGTTATTATTTAGGTTTTTGTATTTATTAGAGATTAGTGTTAAACCATAGACAATTTGCCCAATTTTTTGTTGTGGATATCTAGTACTACAGTTGTAGATTGAATGTGAGTGTTCACGGAAAAAAGGTTAAAGTATAAGATGTCATTGCGAGGAGGTTGCCAGACCGACGAAGCAATCCAGGAAAGTGATTAGAAATGGATTGCTTCGTTGACCTTACGGTCTCCTCGCAATGACGCTTGGTGATCAGGTTTTTTTATTCATCACAAAAAAATAGCAAAAAAATCGTGAATGCTCACATCTAAACTACAACTGTAGTACTAGGTTCTGTTGACAAAATTTTTAACGTAACCATATTAAAGCTCCAACGAAATTTAGAAAAGCTAAAAAAGTGGTTGGGGCTTTATCAGACCTAGAAAATAACCCCTTATTTTCTAAGCTTTCTACAAACGCACTACTATCATATCCTTTATCGCCTATCACCGTCGTATTCTGAACATCTTTAGTAAGATTTTCAGCCTGAGTGATATCATTTCTTTACCCAGTAGCTAGTATAAACTTCAGTGGCATCAACGAGGGCATAAATTTTAGTACTAAAACCACCTTTACTTCTATGCAAAATATAGCAAAATTGAAGAATGGTGAAACCGAAGGGATTCGAACCCCCGACCTAGTGATTAGGAATCACTCGCTCTATCCTGCTGAGCTACGGCTTCTCTTGTTACTATTTTAAAGAATAAGTATTATATCAAAATTTTTAACAGTTGCAAGCATGCGATATGAAATCGAATGGATTGACAGGCTTATTATTAAGCCAAATTTCAAAATGCAAATGCTCTCCCGTACTGTTACCACTATTACCTTGCACTCCGATAATCTGACCTTTGGTAACAATATCTCCTTCTTTTACGTGCATTTTTTTTAAGTGAGCATATTTGGTAATAAATTTATCTGAATGTTTTATTTCTATTAAATTTCCATAAGAACTTTTTCGCTTTACGGTAATAATTGTTCCATTAGCAGAGGCATAAATGGAAAAGTCTTGGTATCCTTTTAAGTCTATTCCGCAATGAAATTTTTTTTGTTTCTTCCTAGGATGTTTACGCATGCCATAGTGACTAGTAACCTTTACATTATATTGTGGTAACATTATAGGAATAGCAGTAGTTAGCTTATCTAATTGTGCCAGCTCTTTAAGATTATAAGAACTATTTTTATTACTAGCTTTTTGAACAAGTTGTAATTGTTCTGGGGATAAAAACTTATACTTACAATTTAATTTTATCAGCAAATCTTTGATCTTAGTTGATTTAATCATTGCCTGGTTATTAATTGCTTGGCTATTAATATTCTTAGAGCCGATAACTTTAAATTTTTGCAAAAAAGCCTTGTTATATTTGTCATTATTAATAACAAGACCAAAATTTTTTGCATAAATGCAGTCATTTTTACTTAGTGCTGCTAAATTATATTGTATAATTAAAGTGCCGTGATTCAGTTTGTAATCTTTTTGTAATTGCTGTGCCGTGACGTTTAAAAATGTCTTATTAACAGATGAGGTGCTACATCCTTGTAGGAATAATATTATAGTTAATAATAATATACAGGACTTAAGCATCTATATCCTTATAAGATTTGTTTACATAACCTAAGAAACGATTGCTTTTTATACCAAAGATAAACAGGTATTCCGCTTAATACAAATGAGATAGCTTTTATTGTAACATTTAATGGTGTTTCATAAATAATCCATAGGCAAAAGGCAATTGATCCTAGGGCAATTAACCATTGATATGTTGAAGATTTTTCTGATTTTGTTAGTAGTAATTTTAAAAAAGCTACGCTACAGGCTAGATATACAAATAAAAAAGAGATAACGGAAAAATCAATTATTTCGGTAATTTGTTCTGATAAATCTTCATTGGTTGTACTAATCAATAATAATAATATTCCAATACAACTTATGATTAAACTCCAAATTGGAGTGCCATTTTTATTTTGTTTAGCAAAAAAAGATGGCATTAAGCCGTCTTGGGCAAGTCCCAAAGCAATTTGTCCACTGATTAGTACCCAAGCATTTAACGTTCCAATACAAATAATTGAAGCAATCAAAGAAATAAGTAGATGCCACTGACCACCAAAAATTATTTGGGTGGCATCTACATAAGGAGCTTTAGAATGTATTAAGTCTTCTGGTGGGATTAAACCAATTATTCCAACACTATTAATGAGATATAAAATAGCAACACAAAGCGTACCTATTACTACAGCTCTTGGTATTGTTTTTGATGGATTCATTACCGAACCAGCTTGAGCAGTTGCTGATTCTAAACCAATGAATCCCCAGAATGTTAATAATGTTACCTTACCAAGAATTTGAGAAAAAGTTAAATTAGTTATTTGCTTATCCATAACAAAATTATTACTATCAAACTGATATAATGCCGCAATTGGCACTACTATTAATGGAATAAATTTTAGAATTGCTAGTATAAACTCAGCTCGCCCTGCTACTTCCACACCTTTAAGGTTTAGCAACATAATAGCAAATAACAATAATATCTGCAAAATTAAGATCACAAAACTATTATTCACCCCAATTAAAGGTATTAAATATGTAATAGCTGAAATAACAACTACAGCCGTACTAACCCATGAAATAACCCAATAAGTCCAGCCGGTAAAAAATGCTACATCATTACCAAATGCCTTTTTTAAATAAACATGGGGTCCACCTGTTTGTGGGAATCGGCAACAAAGTATAGCAAATAACAGTGCTAAAATTATAGCACCGCAGGAGGATACTACTCCTCCAACTAAACTAAAAATACCGTATGGCGCTAAACTTGCTGGTAATATTAAAACACTGGTGCCAATTTGACTACCAATAACTAAAGCAAAAACTGACCAAAAACCGAGCTTTTGTGACATATAATCCTGAACTGTATGTATAAACCCTGAACTGATTTCATGGGGTAATAATCACAAATTGTACATAAAAAAAATAAAAACTTGAAAATTGATAAATCAATTACTCAAGTTTTTGTAAACTATATACTAAATAACACTATTGAGTACTGGTGACCCCTACGGGACTCGAACCCGTGTTTTCACCGTGAAAGGGTAACGTCCTAACCACTAGACGAAGGGGCCATAAACTCTTTAAGCTCGTCTATTAACTCTTTAATTTGCAAGGAGTATATTCGAATGATTTAAGAACTAGTATCGTTCAGTTTATACAGTATTCACGAAATATTGCAAGTATGATTTTATCGTTTCTTTGTCTTTTTTCCCTCAGTAGGTTTATTGAACCTACCAATATTCTTTACAAATTTCTGTAGCCCGTTTAATTCTGTACCGTAAGTTTTCGTATATTCTCCCATTATATTTATATCATCTTTATGCGAATCATTAAGTACTAAAACCTCCTCAATTACATCTTTTTTATTAAAAGCAATTTTTATTATTTTTTGTTCAATTACTTTTGGCTCAAACCAGGCTCTCCTAGCTAAAGAACGTTGAACATAATACCAAGTATTAGGAGTATAATCGGGTATAATTGTTGGCGTACCAACTAAATCTTCTACTTCCGATTTGTTAAGCTTTTTTTCTTCAAGTGTAGTTAATAAATTATCATCAATATACTGCCCCCTTGATTCTATAGTTTTACAACTACACAATGTGAGTAATATAGATGAAATAAGAAAAGTTTGAATTATAATGAATTTCATAAATTTTATGTTTAAAATACCTAGATTTTGTAATGGAAGTATAATATACTGCTATATCGATTTGACAAATACTTTTTATTCTAAAGTGTAATTTTTAAGAGGCTATATGGCAGTTCCAAAAAAGAAGACATCAAAATCAAGACGCAATATGAGGCGTTCTCACCTTGCACTTGGTAAAATTAATGTAGTAATAGATTCTCAAACAGGAGAATATAAGCTTCCTCATCACATATCTTTAGCTGATGGCACATATAATGGTCGTCAGGTTATTGTCCAGAAGCGAGAAAAAGATGAAGAAGTAGCATAAACCACAATGACTTGTAAAATTCTTGGGTGTGGTGCCTATTTGCCGAAGCGTATTCTCAGTAATGCAGAATTATCGCTATCAGTTGATACTAACGATGAATGGATTCATTCAAGAACCGGTATATTACAAAGACATATCGCGGCTGATGATGAATATACATCACATTTAGCTATTAAAGCTAGCCAAAATGCTATAGATGATGCTGGATTAAATCCAGCATCTATAGATTTGATAATTACCTGTACTACTACTCCAGATAATAGCTTTCCTTCTACCGCCTCTAAGTTACAAGGTTATCTAGGGCTTGGTAATGTACCTTCATTTGACCTACAGGCAGTATGCTCGGGGTTTATATATGGTTTACATGTTGCCGACTCTTTGATCAAATCTAGAAAATATAAAACCATATTATTAGTTGGTGCTGAAAAAATGTCATCTCTAATGGACTGGAGCGATAGAGCTACTTGTATTTTATTTGGCGACGGTGCCGGTGCGGTAATTTTGCAATATAGTGATGATAACTCCGGTATAATAGATAGTAATATCTATTCGGATGGTCGTTATCACGATATTCTTTACACTGATGGTGGTGTAAGTAGTAATGGCAAAACCGGTAAAATAAAAATGAAAGGACAGGAAGTTTTTAGACATGCAGTAGAAAAGATGAGTAAGATAGCTGAAGAAATATTGCATAATAATAATTTTACCATAGATGATGTTAATCATTTTATTCCACATCAGGCAAATGTAAGAATTATAGATGCCGTTGTAGATCGACTAAAAATCGATCCGAGTAAAGTAGTAAAAACGGTTGCAAAACATGCTAATTGTTCGGCTGCTTCAATTCCTTTAGCTCTTGCTTCTCTAAAATCTTATGGCAATATTAAAAAAGGCGATCTATTGCTTTTTACGGCTATTGGTGCTGGAGTAACTTGGGGTTCGGCTCTAATCAGATGGTAAAAACAACAATCTTCTGGTTATCGCAGGCAGCCTTCTAGGCTCTGTGAACAAAATTTAAATTGTTTAGATTTTGACTCTTTTTAGCTGCAAATTATAAGATTTTTTTAAAATAGAACTAACTATTCCGGCAAAAATCTTATTAATTTTCGCTTAAAAACACTCAAAATCTAAACAATTAAAGTTTTGTTCACAGAGCCTAGGAACCTACTTGTTATTTTTCTCTACGATTTTTAAGCTTCGGTGCGGAATCTAAGACCCCTACTTTCGCAAGGGTGACATCTAACTTTTTCGTCATTCCCGCTTCGGTGCGGAATCTATAACTCGATAATCAAGTTTTTTTGCAGATTTGAATAAAATATAGGATAATGGTTGTCATCCCTGCGAAAGTAGGTATCTAAAAATGCCCTGAGGTATTATAGATTCCCGCTTACGCGGGAATGACAAAAAAGTGTAGTTGTCACCCCTGCTTTGGTGCGGGGTCTAGATTCCGCACCGAAGCGGAAATGACAAGAGGAAATGGGAATGAAAAAATAATGAAAACAGCTATTAGTGGATGATAAAAATCTGTTATATTTATAGCTATAAATGAAAATGTTAATAAAAGAGTATTTTATGATAATGAATAAAATCTTTACCTCTGAATCGGTGTCTGAAGGACACCCAGATAAAATTGCTGACCAAATTTCTGATGCGATTTTAGATGCAATTATCACTCAAGATACTAAATGCCGTGTTGCATGTGAGACTTTAGTGAAAACTGGTATGATTTTAGTAAGTGGAGAGATTACTACAAATTCTTGGGTTGATATAGAGCAAATAGCACGTGATACAGTAAGAGAGATTGGTTATAACGACCCAAGCCTTGGGTTTGACGCAGATTCTTGTGCTGTTATATCCGGTATTACCAAACAATCAGTAGATATAGCTATTGGTGTGGATAACCAAGATGAGGATATGATTGGTGCTGGTGATCAAGGGATGGTATTTGGTTACGCCTGTAATGAAACAGAAGTTCTGATGCCAGCTCCAATATATTATGCTCATAAATTAGTTAAGAGGCAAGCTAAATTACGTAAGCAAGGAATTTTGCCATGGCTTGGTCCAGATGCAAAATCACAAATTACTTTACGATATCAAGGCAATAAGCCGATTGGTGTTGATACGGTTGTATTATCAACTCAGCATTATAGCCATGTAACTCATAGCCAACTAGTAGAAGCGGTAATGGATGAAATTATTAAACCAGAACTACCAGCAGAATGGATTACTAAAGACACAAAATATTTAATTAACCCTACTGGTAGATTTGTTATTGGTGGACCTGTAGGAGATTGTGGGCTTACTGGTAGAAAAATTATAGTAGATACTTATGGGGGAATGGCTAGGCATGGTGGTGGTTGTTTTTCTGGCAAAGATCCAACAAAAATAGATCGTTCTGCTGCTTACATGGCTCGCTATATTGCGAAGAATATTGTAGGAGCTGAGATAGCGGATCGTTGTGAAATACAAATATCCTACGCAATTGGAGTGGCAGCTCCTGTATCTATTTTAGTTGACACTTTTGGTACTGGTAAACTAACTGATAACGAAATAGCAGAATTAGTAAATGAGCATTTTGATCTAAGACCAGGTAGAATTATAAAACAACTCAAATTGCAAACTGCTTGTTATCAAAAAACAGCGGTATATGGGCATTTTGGTAGAGAAGATCAGAATTTTGCTTGGGAACAACTGGACAAAGTAGCGTTACTACGTACTGTTTCACTAAAAAAATGACACCCATGAAAGCTGATTTAATCATAATACAACCGATCGAGATATTTATATGGAAAATAATAAACCACCAAGAATGAGGGTAGGTACCGATGAATTCTATGACCTGCTAGTTAATAGTGATGTCTTTGTTGATAAAAGTCTAATGATAAAGGAATTGCTAGAAGATAGTGGTAAGGTTATATTGATCACCAGACCAAGACGATGGGGTAAGAGCTTGAATATGAACATGCTGCAGAAATTTTTTGAGATAGAGGTGGATGAGAGAGGTACGCCTTTACCTGAAGAGGATAGAGTAAATAGCAAGCTATTTACTGGTGGTACAGTAGATTTAGGATTTGACGAAACTAAAGAGCTCAAATCTTTAAAGATTGTTCATGACGCAAGTAGCATGAAACGTCAAGGTCAATTTCCGGTGATTTCCATAAATTTTAAGGATGTTAAAGGCAGTAACTACCAGGAAATTGAGAATGGAATAAAAAATCAAGTAACTAATCTGTTTACAAACCATCGATATTTAAAGCGTTATATAACAACAGATGAAAAATTACTAGATGAGGCACAAAAGGAAAAGTTAAATCGATATTTTACAGGAAAGCTTGATAAGGAAGACTTAAAAGATAGTTTACGGGTTTTGAGTGAAGTATTGTACAAACATTTTGCTCAAAAAGTTTATATATTGATCGATGAATATGACACACCGATCAATAGTTCGTATATTGAATTTGGTGATAAATTAAAAGAATTTGACGACGTACTAAAAATATTCCGTGGGATGTTTGGCAGTAGTTTAAAAACTAATCCTTATTTAGAAAAAGGCGTAATAACCGGCATATTACGGGTTGCTAAGGCTAATTTATTTTCGGATTTGAATAATGTTAGTGAATATAGCTTGCTTGATGAAGAATTTTCTAAGTTCTATGGTTTTACTCAAGCAGAAGTTGATGAATTGTTAGCAAAAGTACCAACAGCAACTAATCCTGAACAAATTAAAGCTTGGTATAATGGCTATAGTTTTGGTGGGGAGATCATCTATAATCCATGGTCGATTATGCAATGTTTGGCTCATAAAGGCAAGCTTGATCATTATTGGCTTGATAGTGGGGGGACGGGTCTTGTTGATAAAGCATTATTGTCAGATGGAATGCAGGAAGATTTACAGAGCTTAGCTGCCGGAAAGAGTATTATCTCACCGATTGTCAAACAAATTAGTTTTGCTGATATCAACAAGCCAGTAGGATTATTTAGCTTGTTGTTATTTAGCGGTTATTTAAACCCTGTTGCTAAAAAACCAGAAGAAGATATTTACGAATTGTCGGTACCAAATAAAGAGGTACGATATATATATAATGCCAGAATGCTCCAATGGGTTACTGATCAGTTACAAATTGATCACTCTCGATATTATTCTTTTGCTACTTTGCTGCCGGCAGGTAAAATAGAACAGTTTAAAGAAAGATTGCAAGAATTATTGTTAAATGCTACTAGTTTTTACCAAACTGGCGAGAAAAAAGCCGAGCTATTTTATAGTGGCTTTATGCTAGGTTTGATTAATACCTTAGCTTCTGACTACATAATAGACAGTGAAAGAGAGACTGGTAGCGGTAGGGCTGATATTATGTTGATACCTAGAGCTGGAAAGCAAGACAACACCATTATTATTGAATATAAAATATGCAAGTCTCCAGAAGAGTTAGAATCTGTTGCCAGAGAAGGGCTAGAGCAAATAGCAAAAAAACGATATGAGGCTAAAATAAAAGAATACTCCCATGTTCAAAAAATCATCAAAATATCTATGGCTTTTTGCGGTAAGGAAGTAGCACTAGAATATCAGCTATAGTTTAATATTCCAAGGAAGTAGTTTTATCTATTATTACTAGGTTTTTGCCTAATTACTGGTGGTTTCGTTGGTGCCTTTGTTGGTGAGATTGTGGATAATTTTGAAGTGCTAGAAGGGGTTTTTCCTTGCCTAACCTTTTGTAGACTTTGTCTTAATCTATCTGTCCTTAATTCTTGTCTCTTTTTAAATGCTACTAATGGTTCATTTAGCTTCTTAACATCTGCTTGCACTTTCTCTAAAGGCATTTGTTGACTCTGCTGTTTAGTAGTATCTTGAATTTGTGGTTTACCAAGGAGTCCTTTAATATTATCAACAATAACCTCTATAATAGCGTTTATAATTTTTGCAAACCAACCTGTTGTTTGTCCAGGTTTGGTCATTGATGGTGGCAAAGTGTCTTTATCTCTCTTATCGGATTCAGACGGTTCCCTAATTACCGGTTCTGGCAATGCTGCAGGAGCGTTAGTCTGTAACTTATTATCCTTTGAGCTGGTAGCTGCTTTATTAACTGCTTTTTTTATTGGTTTTATCGACTGAGACTGTTTAATCTCATTATCTTTTAATTTTTCATTTAATTTTCTAATTTTCTTTTGCGGTTTTTCGGCAGTTTGCTTTTCAACAATTTTTGTTGAATCTTTTAACTTTTTCAGTCTATCCTCTAATTCTTTGACAGTTGGTATTGGTGCAGGATTTTTTAACGCTTCTTCCGTAGGTCTTGGATCTCTTATAGCCTTAAGCCTATCTGCTAATTCTTGATCTTTTTGTTTGCCTAATGCTGCACTTTTCTTATCTAAATTCACTTCAGATTGCATTTGTTCTAGCAATTTATCTACTTCCTGATCGGAAACGGAACCAGCCATCCTATCTAATGAATCATTGAAGATATCTCCCACTTTTTCAAATTTAGATAATTCTTTATCTAAATCATTAGATACTTTTTCAAATTCTTCATTAATATCACGTTTCTCAGACATATTATAACCAGTTAGTTATTGAATATACTTGCGTATATTATAATATATTCTGTTGGTTCCTACTAGCAATTTTACTAAATACATATTTTTTTAAGTTCTTATGCTTGTAATGTTGTTGCTTTTGTGATATACATACTATGCTATAATGGGTGGTTTTTAATGCCCACACAACAAGTTCTTCCTTCTCTCCCATTATCCAGCAGTTATAGTCAATTATTTTAAACTCTGCACTATAACTTTGCTTCTTTACCTCGAAAAACACAACCACAAATCTTGCATTTATATCTTTGCACCCCATCTTGTAAACCATTCTTCACTATGTTTTCAAATTTGTATGTTTTACATTCTTTCCATTCCCCTGAGATTTGTTCTCCTTATTGCTATTCACTTATCATACTCTAGCAATATTTTATTTCATATACTCAAATGATTTGAAGAGTATACCAACTGTTTCTAGGCAACGCCTGACAAGTTACTGATGAGTTCTTGACAAAAGGGTTGACTTTATATATATTACGACTTGCCTATATGTTATAGATATTGAAAAGGGGGTGTAGCTCAGTTGGTTAGAGCGTCTGCCTGTCACGCAGAAGGTCGCGGGTTCGAGTCCCGTCACTCCCGCCAGTTACTTATTACCCTTTCAGGGATTTTGTAATTTTACTAGAGAATAGTACTCTACAATTTTTTATTTATTTCCTTATGATCAGTAAAAAAGCTGACTGCTAAGAGTCATGGCTTAGAGCTACTTTAGCAGCGACAAAGCAATCCATGAGAATTAGTATAGATACATCAAGACTATATTGCTTCGTCGACCTACGGTCTCCTCGCAATGACGCTGAGGCTAAAGCTATAGCTAACTCTGTTTAATCTTCACATCAGCCATTCTAATATATAATGGCTCGATAGAGTTAGAAAAATTACATTTTTCAGCTATTTTATCAGCTATATATTGACATATATGCCATGCCTTAATTTTAGTGAAACGCGGTAAGATTATTACATTTTCTAAATCCTTAATCTTGTCGTATATCATCTCTAACCCACTACCAGCACAGACTTTAATAATATTATCTTCTGTATTTAATAACTGCCCAACTTGGTCATAATTTATCAATAAAGGAATAGATGACTGTCCATCTTGATCAAAAACCTGGCTATATAATTGCTCTCTATATGCATTAAGAAAAATAAAAAACTTAAAAGTAACCTTTTTATTATGGTTATTTACTTGCCTAGTGGCTCTCCGCCAGGAATACTCAAAATTAGATATAGTAGTACCTATGATATTGGTACTTAGCAAAATGCCTTTTGCTACTGACAACCCTACCCTAATACCGGTAAAACTACCTGGACCATTTGTAACGGCTAGGTAATTTAAGTCATGGTAAGAAAGCTTTGCTATTCTCAGAGCTTCTTCAATCATTGGTACTATTGTTTCAGCCTGCATAGAGGGTCTTAAATCCTCGATATAGGCTAAAATAACTTTATCTTCAGAAATCGCAACAGATGCACTATTATTTACCGTATCCAATGCTAAAATTTTCATTTATACTATCAACTCTTTAAATCATTTCAAGTATACTAAAATAGTAATGACAATGGAAATAAATAGAACAATTTTTAGATTGTACGATATTCGTGGAAGCAGTCTGCTGGATATTAATACAACTATTGCTTATAAAATTGGATTTTGTTTTACTAAACTGAGTATATCTAAACAAGGGAACAAAATATTGATAGGGCGAGATGGTAGATTAAGCTCCCCTGCCCTTTACCATGCTTTGGTTAATGGCATTATCTCAGCTGGTGGACAGGCTATCTCAATAGGAGTCGCCCCCTCTCCTATGCTATATTTTGCTGATAAGATATTTAAGCCACAAGCTAGTATAATGATCACAGGTTCACATAATCCCAAAGATGATAATGGTTTTAAGATGTTATCGCAAGGCAAGTCTTTTTTCGACCAACAAATACAACATTTACTAAATAGCATTCTACATACTGATTGGTCTAATATGCCTGATAAGTTTATAGCATCATCTATAGCGAAAGAGCTGGATATCACAACTCAATACATAGATAGGATATTACAAGAAATAACTATAGAACCTAAAGTAAAAGTAGCATGGGATCCAGCTAACGGTGCGGCTGGAAATATTACTGATCTATTAGCATTAAGGTTACCCAACAAAAATATCGTTATCAATTCGGAAATTGATGGTAATTTTCCTAATCACCACCCAGATCCCACTATTGCTAAAAATCTAGAACAACTAATAGAAGTAGTGAAAACCCAAGATTGCGATATTGGTATTGCATTTGATGGAGATGCCGATCGTATAGCCATTATAAGTAAGAAAGGACGAATAATTTTAGGCGACCAGATTCTTTGTATATTAGCAAAAGATATAATTGACCAAAATCCACAAGCAACTATTATCATGGATATTAAATCAAGTAGCGCCATATTTAATCAGATTAAGTCATATGGCGGAAGACCGATAATGTGGAAAACAGGTCATTCTTTTATTAAAGACAAGATGCAAACAACTAAGGCATTACTGGGCGGCGAAACTAGCGGTCATATATTTTTTGCTGATAAATATTATGGATATGATGATGCAATTTATGCTGCTCTACGGTTTCTTGATTTATTATCAAGATCAGAAAAAACCTTGGACGATATGATAGATGAGCTACCTAAATGTTACAGCACTCCTGAAATTAGCATCCCGGTACCAGATGATCTCAAATTTGATATTATTCAGCAAATAAAAGATGATTTAATTAGCCAAAATATCGCTTTCAATGACATTGATGGTATAAGGATTGACTCATCAATTGACTCTAATGCATGGTGGTTACTCCGAGCCTCTAACACTGAAGCCAAAATTATTGCTAGATATGAATCAGATAGTTTGGAAGGAATGAATAGTATAAAATCTGAACTTTCCTCTTTACTAGCTAAATATGGTTTGAACATATAATTAACCCACCAGCGTAGGCGGGAATCTAGACCTCTACCTTCGCAGGGGGGACACTAATTCTAGCAGAGATGACACCTGCCCCTCTCGAGTTAACTATAGGTTATTATCCATTTTTCTATAGTTTAGTGCTTCGGCAATATGTATCTTATAGACATTGCGAGAACCTTCTAGGTCAGCTATAGTTCTTGCAACTCGTAAGATTCTATTATATGCCCGCATTGATATACGAAATTTTGTAGCTGCTTCGTTAAGTAAATCTTTTCCATCATCAACTGGTAGTGCATATTCAATAAGCAGTTGCCCATCCAAACGATTATTTGTTTTGATATTATATCCTTCATATCTAGTTTGTTGAATATTGCGAGCTATTTCAACCCTATTAGCTATTTGTTCAGACCCTTCTTCTGTATCATCTCCTATTAAATTATAATTATATGAATCGATAGAGCCTACATTTATATGTAGATCAAATCGATCCATGATTGGACCGGAAATACGCATCTGATAATCACTACCACATTTTGGAGCTCTTGAACATGCTTTATGCGGATCGCTTAAATAACCGCATTTACAAGGATTCATTGCGGCTATTAGCTGAAAGTTAGCTGGATATTTAATATGCGAATTTGATCTAGCAATTAGTATTTCCCCAGTTTCAATTGGTTGCCTTAGAGATTCGATAACATTAGGTGGAAACTCTGGTAATTCGTCTAAAAATAATACCCCATTATGGGCTAATGAAATCTCACCTGGCTTTACTCTTTTACCCACACCACCACCGACCATTGCTGCTATCGAGCAGGAATGGTGAGGAGCACGAAAGGGTCTAACCCTTGATAGTTTGCCATTTGCTAACTTGCCTGCAACGCTTGCTATAGTACTGCACTCTAATATTTCTTCGGGTCGCATTTTGGGTAATATGCCAGGTATACATTGTGCCAGCATCGATTTCCCAGTACCAGGTGGACCAAACATTAATAAATTATGGCTACCTGAAGCTGCTATTTCTAAAGCCCGCTTGGCTGTTTTCTGCCCTTTGATCTCTTTAAAGTCAGGGTAATTTATGATGCTAGTGTCAATTTCCAATTCTGGTGATGATAATATTTGCAGACCTTTAAAATGATTAACTAACTCTATTAAATTACTTGCTACCAAAATATTATTATTGCCAGACCAGGCAGCTTCCTGACCATTCTGTTTTGAACAAATTAGCCCTTTATTTCTAGCTGCAGCACCAATAGCAGCAGGCAAAGCTCCACTGACAGGTAATATAGAACCATCTAGAGATAATTCCCCTATTACTAGATATTCTTGCATTTCTCCAGCTGGTAAAATTTTCATACTGCTAAGTATGGCACAAGCAATAGCAAGGTCAAAATGACTACCCTCTTTAACCAAATCGGCTGGAGCTAAATTTATAAGTATTTTCTTGGCAGGTAGGGCAAGACCTATGGAAGACAGAGCTGCCCTAACCCTTTCTTTAGACTCACCAATGGTTTTATCCGCTAGCCCTACTATAGTAAAATTAGGTATACCTGGCGATATCTGTACTTGCACATCGACATCAATAATGTCTATACCACTAAAGGTTAAACTGCCAAGATGAACTATCATTTACAAAATAAATTTTACTAAATCCAGATTTTTGATAATTTTTGATAATTGCTGGTCGACAAAATGATCCTCCATAACTACCTTTTTTTCTTTCATGTCACTTGCATTAAAACTTATATCCTCCAATAAATTTTCTAAAATAGTATGCAATCTTCTTGCTCCAATATCTTCAATTTCTAAGTTAACTTTTGCTGCATAAGTAGCAATCTTATCTATTGCCTTATCAGTAAATTGTAATTCTACCCCTTCGGTGCCAATTAAGGCTGAATATTGTTTTATTAAACTTGATTCTGGTTCAACCAAGATTTTCACCATATCTTCCTTAGTGAGTGAGTTTAACTCTACTCTAATAGGTAGCCTTCCTTGCAACTCGGGCAATAAATCAGATGGTTTTGATAAATGAAAAGCCCCTGATGCTATAAATAATATATGAGCAGTTTCTACAGAACCATACTTAGTATTAACTGTTGTACCCTCAATAATAGGTAATAAATCCCTCTGTACTCCCTCTCTACTAATCTCTGAGCTTTTTCCCTCCGGTCTTGAAGTAATTTTATCAATCTCATCCAAAAATACTATACCATCATTTTGTACTAGCACTAATGCATCTTGAGTAATTTTTTCTTGATCAATCAATTTATCTGACTCTTCAGCCAAGATAGTTAACATAGCATCTTTAACTAGCATTTTTTTGTTTTTTGTTTTACTAGTACCGATGACTTTGCTGATCATATCAGAAACATTTAACACACCCATAGCCGCTCCTGGCATACCAGGAATTTCAAAATTACTACCAAATATGCTACCTGAATCTGCTATATTGATCTCAATTTCATTATCATCGAGTTCACCTTTTTCAAGCTTAAGACGAAATTTCTCTCTAGTCTCAACTGATGCCGATTTGCCTACTAAAGCGTCCAATACTCTTTCTACAGTTTTTAAAGTTGCATTAGCAATAACTTCTTTTTTAGCATTAGCTTTTTGGGTATTAACAGCTATCTCCACTAAATCTCGTATTATTGACTCAACGTCTCGTCCAACATATCCTACTTCAGTAAATTTAGTGGCTTCTATTTTAAGAAAAGGTGAGCCGCTAAGCTTAGCAAGCCTTCTAGCGATTTCAGTCTTACCTACGCCAGTTGGTCCAATCATTAAAATATTTTTTGGAACGATTTCTTGACGAAGTGGCTCGGCTACATTTCTACGCCTACAGCGATTGCGTAAAGCGATCGCCACAGCTTTTTTGGCCTTATATTGTCCAACAATGAATCTATCAAGCTCAGCTACGATTTTAGAAGGAGTTAATCCCATAGATTTAGCAGGAATTTCCACTGATTTAGGTGGAGTTCTTACAGGTTTAACCGAAGTTTTAACAGATTTAGCAGGAGTTCCCGCGGATTTTTTCTTAATACTAGTACTCATATAACTTTTTCTAAAATAATGTTATGATTAGAGAAAACACAAATGTCAGCTGCAATATGCATTGATTTTAAAGCAATCTCTTCTGCAGTTAGGTTATTATCAAAAGACATTAATCCCCTAGCACTTGCCAGGGCATATAATCCACCAGAACCAATGGCAGCAGCATCCCCGTCAGGTTCAACTACATCACCATTACCAGTTAGAATTAATATATTTTTTTTATCTGCAACAATCATCATTGCTTCAAGTTTACGTAAATATTTATCGCTACGCCACTCTTTTGCCAATTCTACTGCACTTCTCAGTAACTGGTATGAATGTTTTTCTAGCTTTAATTCTAGTTTTTCAAATAAAGTTAAAGCATCGGCAGTAGAGCCAGCAAAGCCTGCAATAATACTATTATTGAACATAGTTCTTAATTTTTTGGCTGTCGATTTTAAAATTGTATTACCAAGGGAAACCTGACCATCAGCGGTAATCACGACTTCTCCGCCTTTTCTTAAGCACAGTATAGTAGTCCCGTGTAATGAGTTGTCTGACATAAATAATCTTCTAAATATTGATGTTTAGCTATTGATGTTTAGTTGTTTGTTTATTATTATGATGTTTAAGTAATCATTCAGTATCATAATTACAAGACTCTCCTATGAATATTTATTCAATATATGTTAATCCTCAAAAAAAAGATAATGATTTTATTATTATCAAACAGGGTTTTTCGTTATTTGCTGCATTTTTTAATATATTTTGGGCATTATATCACAGAATGTGGTTAGCACTAATAATTACTTTAATAATAAGTGTAGCTATATCAAGCTTAGGTTTTACTTATCTTACCTTTGCCAGTCGAATAGCTATTATGTTAATATTTGGTTTTTTTGCTGCTGACATGAGAGAATATGATTTGAAACAAAAAAAATACCGACTAACAGAAATAATATTAGCAAAATCTGAGATAGAAGCTGAATTAAAATTTTTAAAACACTTAATGTAGGTAATAAGAATTAGAGTATAATGAATATGTATGACAAAAATAATGTTTTTGCAAAAATTATTGGCAAGTATCTACCAGCAGAAATAATATATGAAGATGAGAATCTAATAGCGTTTAACGATATAAATCCTGTAGCTCCGGTACATGTAATAGTTATACCGAAAAAAGAGTATATTGACTATAGCGACTTTATCCTCAAAGCTTCTGGTGATGAAATTAAAGATTATTTTACCAAACTATCTTATATTGCATCTCTAGTAGGTTTAGAGCAAGATGGCTACCGTTTAATTACCAATAAAGGTGTGATATCCGGACAAAGTGTGTTTCATTTTCACTTCCATATTATTGGTGGAAAAACTATTTCTAAGTTGATATAGCTTAAAACTCGATAATCAAGTTTTTTGCAGAGCTTATAAATAGTAGAAGTAAATTGTCATTCCCGCGTAGGTTGGAATCTATAATATCTCATGGCATTTTTAGATCCCTGCCTTCGTAAGGATGACAACCATTATCCTATATTTTATTCAAATCTACAAAAAAACTTGATTATCGAGTAAAAGCTATATCTATAGCCGAGTAAGCACCCATCATGCTGTCTATTAGAAGAAGGCATAAGCCGACGAAGCAATCCAGGAAAATAATTAAAAATAGATTGCTTCGACCATTACATGGTCTCGCAATGACGTATATACAACCCAAACGTCATTGCGAGGGGGCGGAAGCCAACGAAGCAATCCAGAAAAGCAACAAATGGTGCTATAATTACTCCTCTTAACTATAACACACTTTCTTCACAGCACTAATAACATCTTCGATAGTTGGTAAGGCTAATTTCTCTAAATTAACAGCATATGGTAGAGGAACATCCTTACCCGAGATAATTTCTATGGGAGCATCTAGATAATCAAATGCCTGACTCATCACCATGCTAGCTATAGTTGCCCCAACCCCGGCAAAAAACCAACCTTCTTCTATAATAACCAATCGGTTAGTCTTTTTGACTGATTGTAATATAGTTTCTATATCCAAAGGCTTGATCGTTCTAAGGTCAATCACCTCACAGTTAATGCCATTATCCTGCAAACTATTTGCCGCATCTAAAGCCAACTTAACTTGTAAGGAAAATGTTACTATGGTAGCATCATCACCTTCAATAAGTTTCTTAGCTTGCCCAAAAGGAATAGGCTCGATTATTTCTGGAACTTCAAAACTATGCCCATAGAGAATTTCATTCTCTAGAAAAATCACTGGACCATCATCACGAATAGCCGTCATTAACAACCCTTTGTGATCTTCTGCACTATAGGGAGCTACTACTTTTAACCCCGGAATATGACTATAACAAGCTGTATAATTTTGACTATGTTGTGCAGCAACTCGACTTGCTGCTCCATTTGGTCCACGAAATACTATTGGACATTTAATAATTCCACCAGACATATAATGAGTCTTAGCTGCAGAATTAACTATTTGATCCATTGCTTGCATAGCAAAATTAAATGTCATAAATTCAACAATTGGACGCAACCCCGAAAAAGCTGCACCAATAGCCACCCCAGCAAAGCCATGTTCTGTTATTGGTGTATCAATTACTCTTTTTGCCCCGAATTGCTCTAACAATCCTTGGGTTACCTTATATGCTCCTTGATACTCGGCAACTTCCTCTCCCATAATAAAGATGCTATCATCCTTCAACATTTCTTCCTGCATTGCCTGACGCAAAGCTTCCCGTACTGTTATTTGTAACATCTTCCTACTCATTCACAACATAAATATTAGTATATAGTTCTTTCTCATCCGGTAAGGCTGAGCTTTCTGAAAACTCAACTGCTTCTGCAATAATATCTTTGACCTCTTTGTCAATTTCTTTCAACTGCTGCTCACTAGCATATTTGTTATCCAGGATTATATCCTTCACTCGCGATAAGGGGTCTTGTTCTTTATAGATATCAACTTCTTCCTTACTACGATATTTGGCTGGATCAGACATTGAGTGTCCTCGATAACGATAACAATCCATTTCTAATATTATTGGTCCGCCACCATTTCTTGTAAACTCTGCAGCTTGCCGAGCATAATCATAAACCGATTCTAATGACATAGCATTTACTTTAAAGCCGGTAATACCACACGACTCCCCTTTTTTGTAAAGGTCAGTCATAAAGGTCGAACGGGCTACTGAGGTACCCATTGAATATTGATTATTTTCAATAATATAAATTATCGGTAAATGCCATAATGCCGCTATATTAAAAGCTTCATATACTTGCCCCTGATTAACTGCCCCATCTCCTAAAAAGGTAAAACACACATTATCAGTATTTCGATATTTTTCAGCAAAAGCCAAACCAGTACCTATCGGCACCTGAGCTCCTACAATGCCATGCCCACCGTAAAATTTGTTTTGTACGTCAAACATATGCATTGAACCACCCTTGCCTTTCGAGCAACCAGTTTCCTTACCCATTAGCTCTGCTAACACATATTTTGCTTCAGTCCCGGCTGAAATAATATGAGCATGATCCCTATAACTGGTAATAGTATTATCACCAGCCTGTTTTACTAAATCTATACCAGTAATTATCGCTTCTTGTCCAATATATAAGTGACAAAACCCACCTATTAGACCCATACCGTATAATTGTCCACATTTTTCTTCAAATCTTCTAAGCAACAATATCTTTTTATAAGATTCGAGATATTGAGTACTATTTAGTTTATATTTCCCAGGAACAATCATCTATGACTCCTCTATATTCTCAACTATTTACAAACTTTATGCCATCCCCTAAAAAACGTTATCCTAACTTTTTTGTCATTCCCGCGTAGGCGGGAATCTTAGACCCCTGCTTACGCAGGGGTAACCTAAGTCAAGCAGGAATGACATCCTACACAGGAATGACAGTAAATCAAGGATTAACTGTCAATTTATGTTTTAGATTTACTAATTTTATATGACAATTAACGCTACATTTAGGATTGGCTACTTTTCTTTGGGCGATACAATTTTCCTTAGGTCTTAAAGCAATATTATGCAAAAATTCTTTAGTATCTTTAGGCATATATTGCACTCTAACCTTTGTTATACCACGTCTTTTAAATCCTAAAATCTCAGCAGATTTTTCTGAAACATCTATAATACGGTTCTTTTTAAAAGGTCCACGATCATTAACCATCACAATCAGGGACTTATTATTACTTAAGTTAGTAACTTTGACTAAACTAGGCAGCGGTAAACTACGATGAGCTGCACTTAGCATATGTTTATTATAGATATCACCATTGGCTGTTTTTTTCCCATGGGTATTATCCTTGAAACCATACCAAGATGCCATACCTATTTGATCACAATTAACATCTTCCTTAGGCTGATAAGTTTTACCTTTGATAGTATATTTTTTGCCTATCTTATAATGTCCCTTGTAATGAGTATTTTTAGGATCTTCCTGAGATAATTTTTTATATACGCTAGTCTTTGATGAAGTAGAACAAGAACTAAGCCCCATACAACAAACTAGCAACAAAAGAATATATCTAAACTTCATTTTCATTTATATCATGTTCATTATTAATCTTTTTAGTTTCCTTCATTTTAACGTGACAGATTACTCTTTCCACCCCATTAATCTGAGAAGCAATAGAAGTGACCATTTCTAGCTCTTCTTCAGACCTTGCTATACCAAATATATATACTATATTATTAACTGTAATAATGGTGTAATTTACCCACTTTATATCTCTCTTAATAAAAAGCCGAGCTTTAATCTGACTAGTAATCATAGCATCTTTAGTGTATTGCACTAAGTCAAAATGATCACTTTTTTTATCTATTATCAGTTCATTAATAACTTCACTAACTCCTGTTACATCCCAGACAAGTTCTACAGCTTTTAATGCATCTTCTTTTTTATCTATGATTCCAGTCAGTAGCACCCTACCCTGTTCTACCTCAACCTTAATCTTAGTATATAATTCCCTGAAACTATTTTTTATAAAAGAAGCTTTGATCTTTGCCGATATTTTTACGTCATCAATTGTTTCAGTAATGGACTGATCTTTTGCAGCAGCGATAGTAGAACTAGTGGCTGCAGTAAAAATAGCTGGAAGACAACCTGTAAGTATGAAAGATAAGATTATAATAATAAAGTTAATTCTATACATAACCCTCCTTAATTTACGTAATATCTGCCCTTTAAGATAAATCTAACCCGTTAATGTTCTAGATAACATCTTCGTCATTGCAAGACCACGTAGTGATCTTGGCAATCCATTTTTAATCAATGTTTGGATTGCTTCGTCGGCTCACGCCTCCTCGCAATGATGGGATATCTAAAACTTATTCGGATTAGCTACAAAGCTTTCTAAAGAATTTATTATAGTAAATATAATAGTAAGCACAACTAATTTTTGCCCGAAATTCTAATTGCCATGCCCACATAGACACATAAGCGTTAGTTTAAGGAAATAAAGTAGAAAAGTCGTCTATAGTCAATTGATGGGAAGTTGGTGACGTCGTCGCTCAATGCTCGCCTATTATTTATAGGCGTCGCTCCATCGTTCCTGCTACCCAATTCCCCTGAATTGACTATATTAGCAAGCCACCATAGGTAGCGCGGCAATCCTTTCTAATCACTTTTCTGGATTGCTTCGTCGACCTTACGGTCTCCTCGCAATGACGTTATCTGTCATTGCGAGACCACATAGTGGTCGCGGCAATCCACACTTATTGGATTGCTTCATTCCGATTTCCGCAGTTTTTATTAAGAAAGAGTCCTGTAAGCCTTAATTTATAAGGGTTACAGATTTTTAGGCACAACATTATTTGCTTATTTTAGATATATTTCTGTAGAATTTGAGCATTTAAGATTGAAGATTTTATAAAAATCTTCCTTGTCTCATTTTGTTAGTTAATTTTTGACTGTCAGATAGCTATTCAATATATATCTTAAGCAAAGAGGATGGTGACATATACTTGCAGTTTTACTGCAAGTATATGTCAATGATCTTAAGGACAAAACTAGAATTTAAGCCTTGCACCAATAAGAGCAACAGTACCTCTAGTCCTTTTCTTAGGAGCTTCAACAAAATAAACTGGTCGACCTTTAGCTTGGAAATAAGATATTTCAGCATAAGGCAATAACCCTGGTGTTACTAAATATTGAGTACCAACACTTACTGAATCGACAGTATTTTTATATTTCAACGATCTAAAATAAGAAACACTTGTTTTCATAGGACCCTGCCCATAAGCAATTGCTCCATTATAATATTGTGTGTTACGACCAACTTTATGATAAATTTTTGAAGTCAAACTTTTACCTAAACTACCATAAGAAGCTGCACAAGAAATATTACCATAAGTAAAGACTGCCCCTAAATTGTAAGCAGTTAGATTTGATAGCTTATTTCTAGATAATACATTGCTATCTGGATCTAACACTATAATCTTATCGGCTGGTTTAGCATACTCTCCTGTAACAGCCACCTGTACTGATACATCATCTATAATTTCATATTTATAGGATATCCCAGCAGAGATCGCATCTTTGACATTCTGATTTACAATTATCTGATTGCCTTTGGCACCATTTACGCCTTGTAAATCTACTTTAGTTACCCCAACCCCTAATTTACTCAAACCCTTATCGTCTAAGTTTTTTAGACTACGATTACCACCAGTATTTGCTGAATCAGGAATATAAGAAATACCAAATTGAAAACCTTTCATTTCCGGGGTATAGTAAGAAATTTTTCTAGATGCCTCAGTTCCTTTGCTTATATCATCAAAACTATTGGAGTATGAACTTATCTGAAAAGTATCAGGAAAAGTAATAAAATCTGGTAGCTGACCTTGATACTTCATATTGTCATCATTTAATACGGCAAACTTAGACCAACCACCAGCCCCCGCCACAATTGAACCTGGACCAACACCCATGTTAGAACTAGCATCATGAGGAGTCCCTAACTCTACTTTACCATAGTCTGTTTCTAAGAAAATATGAGAACCATTATAAGCTGCAGAAAGTTTTGGTTTAGTGGTTGTTAGTAAAACTATTTTGGCTCCAACTGTCACATCATTCAATTCTTGTTTGGCAGTAGCCATAAAAGCAGCTTCCGTATAAAATGCAAGATTTTTCCTATTATCAGTAATATTTTTACTTGTTCCTGACAATTTTCCTTGATTTCTATAACCAGATTGGAAACCAAAAAAACCTTCTAATTTTATTTCCGTATCTGAAGCAGCAGCATCAGCTGGAGTAGTGCAACCACTAGCAAATGCTATGCTTGAAAAACAAGAAAAACACAGTAACATTATTAATTTCTTCATTGTAACACCTAAATTTCAATTCTATATTTGCATTTGTCGTTATACTTAAAGTACAGACCTATTTTCTTATTATTGAATTATAGCATAAGATAAATCCTTATGTAACTAATAACTTGCAAATAATTGCAATCGCTACCTAAATATACTAGCTTATCATGGCAAAATTACCATTATCATTAGACCTCTTGCATAACCTAATCTAATTGGTAATTTTGTTGTCAAAACTCGTCTCCGTTCCTCACGTACATCTTAGTACGTTGCGGTACTCGACTTCGTTTTTCCTAAAAATTCCTCAATTATCTTTAGGTTATGCAAGAGGTCTAATGATAATTTTTAACTCACTTTACGCATATAGTCAATTAACCTGAATTAATGCCGAATAAGCATCCATCGTGCTGTCATTGCGAGGAGGTGTAAACCTTACAACTGTTGAAAGTTAGAAGGTAAAGCAGGTTTTAGACTGGATAGTTTAAAAGTCGTATGTGGTCAACGTCATTGCGAGAAAGACCGTAGGTCGACGAAGCAATCCATAAAAGTAACCAAAGATGGATTGCCACGACCACTACGTGGTCTCGCAATGACAGAAAACCTATCTAAAAACCGCTTCCTCTTCTAACTTTCAACAGTTATGGTGTAAACCTCCGAAGCAATCCATTTAATAGTTTTTTTGGATTGCTTCGTCGCTACTTAAAGTAGCTTCTCGCAATGACGCTAAGCTATTTTCTATATGACTTTTAAATGCCATACGTAAGGTGAGTTTTTAATTGTTGCTAATATCACAAAAATATTGTATTTATATGAATAAGTTGATTGTTGTGAAGAGCAAAGGTGGGGTTAACCCACCTTTTTTATTAACGCCTTTAAATATTTTTATTTTGTAATGAAAACTATAGAGCAACAAATTATTAATGCTCCAGGATAACTTAAAAGACCTTGGTTTTGATTTAGTAAAAGTAACTTTAAAGGGTTCAAGCCATAAAGTACTTGAAGTATTAATAGATAGATTAGATGGCAATAAGGTAAATATAATAGATTGTCGTAATGTTAGTAGAAATATCTCGGCACTCTTAGATGTTGAAGATATAATTAGTGATAAATATTTTTTAGAAATTTGTTCAGCAGGTATCGAACGCCCATTAATAAAATTTGAAGATTATACTAGATTTATCGGTAGAGAAGCTACCATAAAATTAAAAGAATTACTAAATGGTCAAACTCGATATCAGGGAAAGATAATTAAAGCTGAAAATAATAAAGTTTATCTGAATAGTAACGGTAAAGATATAGTATTTTCATTTGATATGATAAAAAAGGCTTCTTTGGTATTAACAGATGAAATGTTCAAAAATTTAATGAATAAAAAATCTTAAAAGGCAGTGACATTATGGTCAATATTGGTAACATAGAAATTTTACAGATTATAGAATCTGTAGCTAGAGAAAAGAACCTTCCTAAAGAAGCTTTACTTTCGGCAATGGAACAGGCTGTACAGGCTGCAGGACGTAAAAAATATGGCAATGAACATAATATAAAAGCTGAAATTAACCGAAAGAATGGTAATATTAGTCTTTTTAGAGTCCTGAATGTAGTAGATAATGTAGAGGATCATTTTACTCAAATTTCTTTAAATGATGCTATCGAAAAGAAAGATGATGCTAAAATTGGCGATGAGATTTATGAACTCTTACCACCTATTGATCTTGGACGTGTTGCAGCTCAAACAGCTAAGCAGATAATAATACAACGTGTTAGTGAAACGGAAAGAGAAAAACAATATGAAGATTTCAAAGATAAGAAAGGTGAGATTTTAAACGGCATTGTTAAGAGAATAGAGTTTAATAATATTATAGTTGACCTTGGTCGTGCTGAGGCAATAATTAAAAAGGATCAGCTAATTAGAGGAGAAAATTTTAAGGTTAATGACCGTATTAAAGCTTATGTACAAGATGTAAGATTAGTGTCTAAAGGTCCGCTAATTTTTCTATCTAGAAGCGATGACCAAATGCTAATAAAATTACTTGAATTAGAGATTCCAGAGATTTATGATAATGTAATTGAGTTGCGAGCTATAGCCCGTGATCCTGGGTCAAAGGCAAAAGTTGCAGTCTTCGCTTCTGACTCCAGCATTGATCCTATAGGTTCATGTGTAGGAATTAAAGGTAATAGGATTAGGGCTATTACTAATGAGCTTAATGGTGAAAAGGTAGATATAATATTATGGAGCAAGAATATTGCCCAATTTATTATGAATGCACTGGCTCCTGCAGAAATTGCAAAAATCGTCATCGATGAAGATAAGAATATGGTTGACGTAGTCGTATCTCAAGATAATTTGAGTCTGGCAATCGGTAGAAGAGGTCAAAATGTTCGTCTAGCATCTAAGCTTACTGGCTGGAATATTAATATAATGACCGAAGATCAAGAATCTAAACGAAGAAGTGATGAGTTTCGTTCTGCTACCGAGTTATTTATGGAATCATTGGATGTTGAAGAAGTTATAGCCCAACTATTATCTGCTCAAGGTTTTACTTCTTTAGAACAGTTAGCTTCTAGTAAAATTGAAACTTTAATGAATATTGAAGGATTTGAAGAAGAATTAGCAGCTGAGATCATTGAACGATCAATAAATTATGTAAATGCTAAGAATGAAAAAATTATTATTAAGCTTGAGAATCTAGGTGTTGAACAAGAATTAATTGATATATTGGATTTACAACCGGAATTTATATTAAAATTAGCTGAATATGGTATAAAAACTATAGAAGATTTGGGAGAATTAACAGTTAATGAGTTTAAATCATTAGTTCCTAATTCTAATATGGCAGATAACGATATCGAATTACTAATTCGTACGGCTCGTATTGCTGATAATGAGCAAGTTGTTTGAAGTTGGGAAATTATATCCAACAGCGTTATTGCGAGTAAGACCGCATAAGCGTCAATTTAAGAAAACAATAATAGACCTCTTGCATAACCTAAAGATAATTGAGGAATTTTTAGGAAAAACGAAGTCGAGTACCACAGCGTACTAAGATGTACGTGAGGAACGGAGACGAGTTTTGACAACAAAATTACCAATTAGATTAGGTTATGCAAGAGGTCTAATTGAGAAACCGTTATTGAGAGAATATCTTAGGTCGACAAAGTAATCCAGAAAAGTGATTAGAAATGGATTGCCACGCCACCTACGGTGGCTCGCAATGACAGAGGTGCTTTTACCCAAAAGATGTAATTGTGAGAAGTGCGTAAGCTTTAGTCGTCATTGCGAGGAGACCATAGGTCGACGAAGCAATCCATAAATTGTCATTCCCGCGTAGGCGGATATAAGGTTCTGTACGAAGTAAGAACGACACATTTTTGCTATAGTTAATTCAGGAGAATTTGGCGCTAGGAACGATGGAGCGACGCCTATAAGTAATAGGCGAGCATTGAGCGACGACGTCACCAACTTCTCCTCAATTGACTATATTATGAATAATTTTGCAAATAATTTAATATTAAGTATTAGTGTTAAGGATTTTATTGATATAATTAAAATACTACCAGTAAAGCATTAGCAACAAGATTAGCTAATTCAGAATTAAGGTATATAGTCAATTCAGGGGAATTGGGTAGCAGGAACGATGGAGCGACGCCTATAAGTAATAGGCGAGCATTGAGCGACGACGTTACCAACTTCTCCTCAATTGACTATATCTGATGATTATTCAGATAGCAAAACTATTTACAAAACTTTAGCATATATAATTGCTATTTAAAGGTTTAATATTTATGACGTATGACCAAGAACCTAAACCAAAGAAATTAACACTTGGTGGTTCAAAACTCTCACTTAACAAGCCCTCTCAACCTACTAATGTTACTAGGGGCTTTGTTAGTTCTGCAAAAACCATTGTAGAAGTCAGGAAGAGTAGCACTGCAACTGGTGCTTTATCTTTTAACAAACTTTGGTCTAATAGTTCTACTGCTCAGAGTGGAGAATCTGCTGCTGGGGAGGAATTTAATAGACGACTAACTATTTTAAAAAAAGCAGCAGAAGATGCAAAATCTAAGATTATTGATACTAAGATTAGTACTCTTAGTAAACTGGCAAGTATCAATCAATCTAAGTCACAAGACGATTTAGAAGATACTATAGAAAATATCCAGCCAGAAAATATTCATTCCCAAACTCCGCAAAATGAGTCACAAAATATTGAAAAGGATTCTGAGGTACTTCCTACGTTAGCAACTCCATCTGTACAAGATAAAAACCCATCTAAGCCATTTGTTAGATCACCAGTGATTGGTTCTCAGAGCCATTTTGGTGTTGCACTTGAAGATATTTCTTCAACAGATAAAGCTGGCGATAATAAAATAGTAGTACCAAAGGTTAAAATTGAGGAGCCTAAAAAATTAAAAAAGGCAGATATTTTCAATATGCTTGATGCAGACGGAAGTGATAATGCCGGTAAGACTAGAAGCCTTGCCTCAATAAGAAGAGCAAGGGAAAAAGAAAAACGTAAAGCTTATCAACAAACACCCGACAAAGTGTATAGAGAAGTTATCATTCCTGAAGCCATTTCTGTCGGAGATATAGCCAATAGAATGTCTGAGCGGGCAACCGATGTTATAAAAGAATTGATGAAGCTTGGCATCATTGCTACGACCAGCCAAACAATCGATACAGATACAGCTGAACTTATTGCTACGACCTTAGGGCATACAGTAAAAAGGGTACAAGAATCCGATGTTGAGAATATATTGATTAGTGAAGCTGATAAAGAAGAAGATTTAAAACATAGAGCTCCTATTGTAACGATTATGGGACATGTCGATCACGGTAAAACTTCGTTACTTGACGCTTTAAAATCAACTGATTTGACAAGTCAAGAGGCAGGTGGCATCACCCAACATATTGGTGCTTATCGGATAACATTGCCTGATGGTAGGGCTATTACTTTCATTGATACTCCAGGGCATGAAGCGTTTTCAGAGATGAGGACTAGAGGTGCTAAGGTAACTGATATAGTAGTTATAGTAGTTGCAGCAGATGATGGAATCAAGCCGCAAACGATTGAAGCAATTAATCATGCTAAGGCAGCAAATGTCCCGATAATTGTTGCAATAAATAAGATCGATAAGCCGGATATTAATCTTGACCGAATTAAAAATGATCTGTTAATGTACGATTTAGTTAGTGAAGAATTAGGTGGCGATATTATAATTGTACCGGTTTCCGCTTTGAAGAAAACTAATTTAGATAAGTTAGAAGATGCTATATTATTAGTGGCAGAAATGCAGGATCTTAAGGCTAACTTTAGCGGACTCACTGCTGGTGTAGTTATAGAAGCAAAAGTTGATAAAGGTAAAGGAGCTGTGGCTACTATATTGGTACAACGTGGTACTCTAAGAAATGGAGATATAGTAGTTGCCGGAACAAAATACGGTAAAATTAAGAGAATGAATAATGATAAGGGAGTGGATATTACCGAGGCAGAACCAAGTTTACCAGTAGAGATTTATGGTTTAAATGAAGCTCCGCGTGCAGGAGAGCAGTTTAATGTAGTACAGAATGAAAAACAGGCTCGGGATATTATAGAATATCGTGAACGATTGGCAAAAGAAAAGAAAATTTCTGTTACTCAAAGATCAAGCTTAGAAGAATTGTTCCTAAAAGCTTCTGGCAGTGCTGGTATGATAAAAGAGTTACCAATAATTGTTAAAGGTGATGTACAAGGTTCGATTGAAGCAATTGTTACTAGCCTATTAAAGCTACCAAATGATGAAGTTCGTGTAAGAATTTTACACCATGCAGTAGGTGGAATATTGGAGTCAGATGTTACCTTAGCTAAAGCATCAAATGCTATTATTATTGGCTTTAATGTTAGAGCTAATAATAACGCTTTTGCTATGGCTGAAAAAGAAAAAGTGGATATTAGATACTACTCTCTTATTTATAATTTACTAGACGATGTTAAATCAATACTCAGCGGTATGCTTTCACCAATTATTCGTGAGCAATATATTGGTACAGTCGAGATCAGGCAAATATTCACTGTCTCGAAGGTTGGGAAAATTGCTGGGAGTTATGTTACTAAAGGTACTATTAAAAGAGGTGCTAGGGCTCGCTTATTACGAGACAATATCGTTATTCACGAGGGAAAACTTAAAACTCTCAAACGTTTTAAAGATGATGTCAAAGAAGTCCATGAAGGCTTTGAATGTGGTATCGCTTTTGAAAATTATGAGAATATCGAACAATTTGATATTGTAGAAGTTTTTGAAATTATTGAAGAAAAAAAACAATTATTGTAAATGCAAAAAGTTTCTGATAGAGAAAAATCTTCAAGACAAAAAAAAGTTGCATCATTAATAAATGCAGCATTAGTGGAAGTACTAAGACGTGGTAAAATGTTAGATGAACGGTTGATTAATTGTCCAGTAACTATTACCAAAGTCTTAGTTACGGCTGATTTAAAAGTAGCAGATTGTTACTTTTTACCGTTTAATACGGTTTTTAATAAAATACAACTTACTGAATCTTTAAATAATTCGAAATATGCTATAAGAAATTTTATAACTGCTAAAATTAATTTAAAATATTCACCGGAAATTCGTTTTCATTATGATCATGGATTTGATAATGCTGATAAAGTTGATAAATTATTGAAGCAAGCTGAGATTAATCGAACTGATTAGGAAAATAGATCTGTTGCATAACCTAAAGATAATTGAGGGATTTTTAGGAAAAACGAAGTCGAGTACCGCAGCGTACTAGATGTATGTGAGGAACGGAGACAAGTTTTGACAACAAAATTACCAATTAGATTAGGTTATGCAACAGATCTACTCAAACCTTACCCATCGCAAAGCAAGAATTGCTGACTTAACAGTAATTATTAAACTTCTTTCAGAAGATGAACTTGGGCAAACAAGAGAACAATTTTCAGAAAAATTGGATCAAGCTTATATTGATGCATTCCACAGGATAGATAACGATCCAAATCAATATTTGATGATAATGGAAATGGATAAAGAAATCGTTGGCACTTGCCATTTGACCATTATGCCATCACTAACTTTCATAGGTTCAACAAGAATGCAAATTGAAGCTGTTCGCATTGCAAAAGACTATAGAGGTCAACATTTAGGCGAATGGATGATGAATAGTGCCATGAAGTATGGTAAATCAAAAGGGGTGTCTATTGTTCAGCTGACAACTAATAAAAAACGTCCAAGAGCTAAGCAATTCTATGAAAAACTTGGCTTTGAAGCAACGCATGAAGGAATGAAATTATATTGGAAAAAAGAAAAGTCGCTTGCCTATTCCTTATAGGCATCGCTTCTAGTACTACAGTTGTAGATTGAATGTGAGTGTTCACGGAAAAAAGGTTAAAGTATAAGATGTCATTGCGAGGAGGTTACTAGACCACAACTGTTGAAAGTTAGAAGAGGAAGCGGTTTTAGACCGGATAGTTTAAAAGTCGTATGTGGTCAACGTCTATTAGCGAGAAAGACCTTAGGTCGACGAAGCAATCCACAAAAGTAACCAAAGATGGATTGCCACGACCTACTTGCGTGGTCTCGCAATGACAGAAAACCTATCTAAAACCCGCTTTACCTTCTAACTTTCAACAGTTGTGGTTGCTAGACCGACGAAGCAATCCAGGAAAGTGATTAAAAATGGATTGCTTTGTTGCTACTAAAGTAGCTCTAAGCCATGACGCTTAGCAGTCAGCTTTTTTACTCATCATAAGAAAATAAATAAAAAATTGTAGGGTACTATAAGCTAGGAGTCGGAAATAACTAATTAATTGCTCTATGTTGCATCCGGAAGATCTGCAAGTGCTGAATTAAACAATATAGAAAGATTTTTCCTATCCACTTTGTTATTATCAGAGAAATTTTCAATAGTGGTGTCAATCATATCTTTAGAAAGAGATACTGAATTTGTCCATAGTACTCTACCAGTTAATGAATCAAGAATTGCTAATCTAACTATTGAAAATTCTGATGGATCACTTGAATCGATTCTACCAGTGAGAACTCCCTTCAAAATCTCTGTACAAAAATCCTTAGTCACAGCACCAGATGTTTTGCTTTCACCATAGAAATTCATTACAACTAACAAATCAGCACCTGTCATTTTACCAAGTTTAATTGCAGGAGGAATTTCTTGATCGATAGAATATGCCACATCTTCTTTCCAAGCTCCACCAGCATAGAGTATCCCCAGAATTTCATCAAAATTATCTTTAACATCAACAACGTCCTTGGATAATTTGTTAGTGCCAATTTCTGTTCTAGAGAAAAGTTTAATATTATACCCTTTATCCTGCATTTTGGCTATGAATACATCGATAATATTCTCTTCAAGTCTATCTTCGTACTCATAAACTCTGGTTTTTTTGTTAAAAGCATCAACTTGATTTATTTCAACTTTTGGTGGCAAAAGTAATGCGATTTTGGATTTAACTAGCGATTGTGAATAATCAGGCGCGGATCTAATAAAAGTAGTTTTAGTACAAGCTGATGTAGAAATAAGTAATAAAATTATAAAGAAAATTCTAACCATGGTAATAATCTATTATTATTAATCTTAATATTTAGCTGGAATGAGTCTAGTTCTCTTCTCAGAAAGAATAACTAAAACATTTTGTCCTTCATTTATTACAGGATTGTCTTTATCTTCTTTAGCCTGTACAATGGTGATAACACCTGTTGCACGCACAGCTGCTATAGCATTTCTTAAAAGTCTGCTACCTTCGTAATAATCATCCTTCAAATTTGATCTATCAACTTGTACGATATATTCTATACCGTTTGATGTTCCCAAAGCAGCTTGCATTGCTGCACCAGTAACACCTCCAACAATAGCACCACCAACAATTAGAGCTAAGTTGTTACTTCCACTAGCAGCAACCGCCCCACCAGCAACAGAGCCAGCCAAAGCACCAGTTGTATTATCGCCGAGTTTTTCATTCTCCGTAATTTTTACATCTCTTTTGGCAAGAAGCTTTCCTTCTAACACAATATTTAACGTTGAGTCGCTAGTATATGTATTCGCTGCAAGATTTCGACCGCAACTAGAAAGAGTAAAAGCGATTATAAGAATCAGAAAAGAACATAAAAATTTTTTTATCATAAAATACTCTTTAATAATTATAGCTACCCTGTTGGGTACTGTTACATTGATAGTAAAAAAGTTGTTACGAACCTAAGAGGTTGTAGGAAATAACTAAGCAAAACTAATTATTGAGTCACTTATAAAAAAGCTAGTAAGTAAAATAATGATAACACAATTTTTTAAAATAAAGAAGAAATTATTTAGATAAATAGCAATTATAAATTATACAATTCGGGATTATAAGTTTTCGTGATAGTATTATACAATCACCAAGCGTCTATTAGCGAGGAGCCACTTTAGTGACATTGATGCAATCCAAAAATAATGAATTGCCACAACCACTATGTGGTCTCGCAATAACAGATAAAGTCATTGCAGGGAGCTACTTTACTAGTAACGCAACAATCCATTGTTGTGTTACCCCTGCTCGACTTAGTGTCATCCCTGCGAAAGCAGGGATCTAAAAATACCCTGAGATATTACAGATTCCGCACCGAAGCGGGAATGATAAATTAGACGTGGGGATGATAACCACAACTGTTGAAAGTTAGAAGGTAAAGCGGGTTTTAGATAGGTTTTCTGTCATTGCGAGACCACGTAGTGGTCGTGGCAATCCATCTTTGGTTACTTTTATGGATTGCTTCGTCGACCTGCGGTCTTTCTCGCAATGACGTTGACCACATACGACTTTTAAACTATTCGGTCTAAAACCTCTTCCTCTTCTAACTTTCAACAGTTGTGGGATGATAACCTTCGCAGGGATGACACAAAACAGCATTGCCTCAATGCCACTAAAGCGACTCCTCGCAATGCTCTCTGAATTTGGCTTAACACTAATCAGGTTAGCTATAAATCCTCTAAGCTCCATTTTGCTCTAGGGCAGAAATCGAGTGAGTTAGTAAGATTATTTTGCAGCCGTTCTAGCCCAGCATAAGCAATCATAGCCGCATTATCGGTGCATAAATGTGCTGGTGGTACTAAAAGTACATATCCCTGTTTTTCCGCTTGATGCTTAAGTATAGTTTTTAAATAACCATTAGCGGCAACTCCACCAGCAAGTACGCAGGTTTTTTGTGGTAATGCCGACTTACTGATAAATTCCTCATACATTTTAAAGCTATTAAGCATTTTTACTGACAAGATTTCTCCAACTACATATTGAAAACTGGCGGCTATATCATTAATTTCTTGTTCACCTATAGGCTGTAATTTAGATATTAATATGCGTACTGCCGTCTTTAAACCTGAAAACGACATGTCACAGCCAGCTTGATGAATAATGGGTTTTGGTAAAACATACTTAGATGGATTGCCAAATTTTGCTCTTTTCTCAATTTCTACGCCTCCGGGAAAAGGCAAATTTAGCATTTTAGCTACTTTATCAAAGCACTCCCCTACCGAATCATCGATAGTCCGTCCTAAAATTTTATATTTACCCAATGCTTGGACTGCAACAAATTGGCAATGCCCACCTGAAACTAATAGAAATAAATATGGGTATTCCGCCTTATTGGTTAATCTAGCAGTAAGTAAATGCCCCTCTAAATGGTTAACTGCAATAAACGACTTTTTTAAGACGCTAGCAACTATTCTGCCAAACATTGAGCCAACTATTACTCCACCTATTAAGCCAGGACCGGAAGTAGCTGCGATTCCATCTATATTAGATAGTTCAAGATGAGTTTCATCTAAAACATACCTAACTGCTTTTTCTAAATTTTGCAAATGTGACCTAGCAGCGATTTCCGGTACCACCCCTTGAAAAGCCTTATGCTCTTGGTATTGGGAAATAACAATATTTGATAAAATCTCTTTATCTGAGGTAACTATTGCTACGCCAGTATCATCACAACTTGATTCAATACCTAATATTTTAATTATTGCAATTTCTCCTTTAATAAAACATTCACTAGGTTAGGGTTTGCTTTTCCTTCAGTTTTTTTCATTACCTGTCCAACGAAAAAACCAAATAATTTATCTTTACCACTTCTATAAGAATCAACAGAGTCAGGGTTTTCCAACAATATTCCGTCAATTATAGCAGATAGTATACCACTATCTGACATTTGCACTAAGTCTTTTTCTTCAATAATTTTTTCCGGTTCTTGTCCAGTTTCAAACATAGTTTCAAAAACTACTTTGGCAATTTTGCCGGAAATCACCCCATCTTCTATTAGCTTCACCATTTGAGCAAGCATTTTTGGGGTAATTTTACAGTCACTTAAGCTAATGGAATTTTTATTAAGCTGACCAAATAACTCACTAATAATCCAATTAGCAAGTATCTTTGGATTACATAAGCTAACTGCTGCTTCAAAATAACCTGCCACCTGTTCATCAATTACCAAAACTTCAGCATCATAAGCATTTAAACTATACTCTGTCATATATCTTTGAATTTTTGCATCCGGTAATTCTGGTAGCTCTTGAGCTAATTGTTCTATTAGCTCCTCAGATATAACTATTGGCAATAAATCTGGGTCAGGGAAATATCGATAATCATGAGCTTCTTCTTTTAGACGCATCGTTCTAGTCTCCCCAGTATCTCCATCAAATAATCTAGTTTCCTGTATTATTGTCTGCCCATCTTCAATTAAATTTACTTGCCTATTTGCTTCAAACTCTATTGCTCGCATGATATTACGAATCGAATTGATATTCTTGATCTCACACCTTGTGCCAAGTGGAGCCCCAGGAAGCCTAACCGAAATATTAGCATCACAACGTAATGAGCCTTTTTCCATATCACCATCACAACTTCCTATATATCTCAACAAAGTCCTGAGTTTACGAACAAATTCTGCTGCATCTTCCGGCGAATCAAGGTCTGGCTCAGTAACAATCTCCATTAATCCTACACCAGAACGGTTTAAATCAATGAAGCTATAATGAGCTGATTGATCATGAATGGACTTACCAGCATCTTGTTCTAAATGCAAACGATTAATTCTAATTCTTTTGGTTGTTCTCTGTTCAGTTACTATATCCAAATAGCCCTCTTGGACAATTGGATGATAAAATTGGGAAATTTGATAACCCTGCGGTAGATCAGGATAAAAGTAATTTTTACGATCAAATCTTGAATTAAGATTAATTTTCGCATTAAGTCCAAGACCAGTTTTAATTGCCTGATGAACACAATATTCATTTAACATTGGTAACATTCCAGGCATTGCTGCATCAATCAAAGATACTTGTGAATTAGGAGGAGCGGCAAATTCGTTAGAACTACCAGAGAAAAGTTTGGATTTTGAAGAAATTTGGGCATGTATCTCGACGCCTATCACATATTGCCATTTACCTGTATTACCAATAATATAAGCCATTTAAAATCTCTTTAAGTTTACTAAATATATAACTTTTACCTAACATCATTAGCCGTCATTGCGAGCGAACATATGTGAACGCGGCAATCCATACAGCTTGTCATGTGGATTGCTTTGTCAGCTACGCTTCCTCGCAATGACGTATGTACATGTACACCTATAATTGTCATTGCGAGGAGCTACTTTAACAGCATTGATGCAATCCATATAACAAGCTACATGGATTGCCACGCTCACGTATGTTTGCTCGCAATGGCGTATGTAAATTTGGTACAATGCTAATCGGATTAACTGCACATAAGTGTTTATCATATTTTCAATAAAAATTGTAGTTTTTTATAATTTTTTATTTTCTAAAGAACAATTAAGCAATTCACAAAAATATTGAAAATTAATTACTTTTTTACTTAGTGAAAAAAAATTTTGATGTACACTATAGAAATATTAAGAAATTTTATAGTCAATTGATAAGAAGTTGGTGACGTTGTCGCTTAATGCTTGCCTATTACTTATAGGCGTTGCTCCATAGCTCCTAGCCCCAAATCTTCCTGAATTGACTATAGTTGAAGAATTCTAGAGCTTGTAAAAATATCATAAATTACAGAAAGGTTACTAATTATTGTCTATATTTTAAGAAAAAGTGTTTAATATTACTTGATTATTCCTTACAAATCTGTCTTAATTTAAATAATAGGTTCCTTGTATAGCTTTATTGAAAGAGAAATTTGGAAAGAAAAATTAAGCAAAGAACTTCCACTAATAAAATATTTAGTACGATTTTCTGCTTAATTTTGACAACAAAATTACCTTACAAATTAGTAAAGTTATGCAAAAATCTGTTACTAAATAATAATTATAATGAATATATGAGAGGATATTATGTCTAAGACCCAAAATGAGACCCCCCTTCAAAATGATAGTGTAGACTCAGCTTCTTTAACAGCCAAAATAAAATTATTAAATACCGAACTTACTTTTTTTCAAGATGAGGGTAATATAAATATAATTAATACCCCTCTAAACAAATCGGAATATTCTAGAATCCTGAAGAAATATAATGACTTAAGTAAAACTGCACAAAAAACTACCCAATTTTCATCAGATAATGAGAAAAATGCATTTTTGTTTGAGTTAAACAAATCTCTAGCTATTATTGCTATTCGGACAAATGAGAAAAAATCACTAGATACATACTTATCAAATATGCGAAAAAACAACAGCCATAGCACAGATGAGTTTATACTAGGAATAGAACAGATATTATCTCAACTTCCACCTAAACCTAAAGATACATCAGAAAATAATATTAATATACTACACACAGCTTTGTTAGATAATACCATAAAAGAAGTGGAACAGCTCATTAATAAGGGGAAATATAACGATTCTTTTGAGAAGATAAAGTATTTGCAAACTCATTCCCTCAGTCCTAAAATAGTTGAGACATACATTAAAATTTGTATAGCAGAAGGTAATTCTTTGAAGGATCCAGCAGCAAAAGAAGCTGCATACAAAAAAGTCTTTACAGAGTATGAGTCAATACTACTCGGAAAATTTGCCCCTGGAAAACATAGTGGGCTGTTTAATATATTAACAGAATTATCAAAAAAGTTTGAAGAAATTAATGATTACGACAATGCAAAAACAGCTACTAACATTGCCGCAAGGTACAACACACCTACTGCTGAAAAAGCAGCTGCAGCTGTGCCTGCAAGCAAGGGTGCACAAAAAGCTCTAGAAGAGAAACAAAGAAAGGAAGAAGAATATAGGAAAAAGGAAGAAGAACTTAAGAGAAAGGGAGACGAATTACAGATTGCTACAGTTAATGCCGAAACAGCAGAAGAGAGAGATGCAGCTAAATTGGCATACGAACGTAATTTAGCAGAAATTGAAGCTAACCGGAAGCTTAAGTTAGCTTCAACTCAAGATACTGTCCCTCAAGCCAGTGCCCCACCTCCATATACTAATAAAATGTCCCCTGATCTTTCTAACTATACTCAAGATACTACAGCTGAGCTTACAGCTAAGCTTACAGCTAAGCTTACAGCTGAGCTTACAGCTGAGCTTACAGCTAAGCTTAAAGCCGAGCTTAAAGCTGAGCTTACAAATACTACAACTACATCCAATATATACCCTAATCTTTCTAGCTATATTTCAAAAGATACTACAGCTGAGCCTACAAAAGATACTACAACTATAACTACAGATGCTACAGCTGTAACTACAAATACTGCAGCTGTAACTACAGATGCTACAGCTGCAACGACAAATAATACAGCTGTAACTACAGATACTACAACTGTGCCTACAAAAGATACTACAACTGTAACGACAGATACTAATCTCAATACTATTGCCGCTGAAAAGCTAGTACTAGAGGTAACAGATTTGCTTAATTCAAACGGAGTAGATTCTACAACTCAAGCTATAGTTCGTTGTAATAAAGCTATTAGGACTAATCCTAATATACATCAAAATATTGAAGATAGCACCATTTTGAAGTTTTTGGCTCCTAGATATAGCAATTTAAATCAGCCGGAAAAAGCTGAAGAAATTTACGATAAAGTTACCCTCACTTCTGATGATGTACCAGCTATGGTGTGTTTAGTTTCTAGCTATTTATCTTCAAATAACTTGGAAAAAGCTGAAGAAATTTGCGATAAAATTATGGCTATAGACATTAATGCACATATGAGCATTAAGGATCGTAAAGTTTTGGATTGCTTAGCTAAGGTCTATCGTGATGAAGGACTCTATACCAAGAGTATTGAAACTTGTGAACAATCATATAAGTTAAAAAGTACACCTTCTCTAGAGAATTATCAGTTATTAAAAGAAATAGCACAAAGGTTAGAAGATACCGATACCGATCTTGCTTTGAAAGCTTTAGCACAGGCTGAACTCCAAGCACTCAACAACAAACAGAAAGCTGAGGTTTATGTAGCTAGAGCTAAAATTTATTCTTCTTTAGGAAAGGATACTGAAGCTACAAAAGATTGTAAGAAAGCTGTTACGACGGATCCTAAGATATATAAAGATGTTGATATGGAATCTCTGGAGGTGTTAAATAAATATTCAGGAAAATCTATAGTATCGTATCACTACTTATCTAAACAAAGCGATAATAATTCTGTTGATCTAAATTTTAATCAAAAATTCTTAGATCTTGCCAATAATGTAATGGCGAAAGAGTTTTTTTATGAAGGAATTATACTGTGTTATACAAAAGCTTATTTTATCTTTCACGATAAATGTTTATTTTCAGCTATTGAAGAACAACTAAATTTACTACAATTTTATCACCCTAACTACAAGCCACAATGCCAAGAATATTTAGCAGCCCTAAATTTGCCAGAAGAAGCACATAGGAATACGGAGATCATGAAGGTAGTTGGAGAGATTGAAGACATGCTCTAGGTATGTAAAAAAACAACTATATCACTCTCTAAAGCTACCTAAAGCCGGGCGGTATCAACTAATGGTTTAAATTTTAAAATCATTAGTTGGTACTACTGACTTATAGTCTATAGCTAACCAGAATAGCATTATAGTCAATTGCTGAGAAAGCGTAAGCCGGTGAAGCAATCCTGTTTTGTGTCATCCCTGCTTTGGTGCGGGATATATTCCTGACTCCTTGTCATTCCCGCGTAGGTGGGAATCTAGCCCCCTGCTTTCGCAGGGGTGACGCTAAGTCGAGCAGGGATAACAATTTATGCATTGCTTCATCGATCTACGGTCTTTCTCGCAATGACGACAGTTTATTATGGCTAAATGCTATTCGGGTTGCTCTAAATTCTCACTTTCCCAACAAATAAAAAAATAACCAATATCACAAAAATAATGAAAACAGCTATTAGTGGAGCATAAAAATCTGCTATACTTGTATAGTTAGCTATGAGGTACCCCTACGTAGGCAGGAGCCTAGTACTACAGTTGTAGATTGAATGTGAGTGTTCACGGAAAAAAGGTTAAAGTATAAGATGTCATTGCGAGGAGGTTGCCAGACCGACGAAGCAATCCAGGAAAGTGATTAGAAATGGATTGCTTCGTTGACCTTACGGTCTCCTCGCAATGACTCTTGGTGATCAGGTTTTTTTATTCATCACAAAAAAATCGTGAATGCTCACATCTAAACTACAACTGTAGTACTAGATTCCCGCCTACGCGAGAATGACAATAGTGGACGGGAATGATGCCTATGCGTCATTGCGAGCTGATATATCCCCACGAAATTGTTGCAAAATAGCAAGAATTGATAGAATATCTTCATTATTTAATGATGATGGAGATAGTAGGTTATGGATGTAAAAACAGTATTAAATGAAGTAATAAAAGAACATTGTCCTTTTATACATAATAATCGTTTAAATGCGTTACTTGATGTTGCAGAAGACTTGACAGTAAAAGATAAAAAGATTTATTCGTATTTTACCCTTGGGAAATTTATTATTGAATTTAATTATTTGCATGCCATAAAACCATTGGTAGAATCCCTGGCATCTATTATAAAGACGGAGCTTTGTCGTGCTTAATTTCGTGGGGATACATCAGCTCGCAATGACGGTTTTTCAGTTATTGTTTTCTTAAACTAAAGCTTATGTGAGTAGGCGGGAATCTAGACCCCTAACCGAAGCAGGGATGACATTCTACATAGGGGTGACAATCATTGTCTTATATTTTATTCAAAATAGCTGTGAAGTAAAAATATGGCTAATCTGAATAAATACTATAGTTAATTCAGAAGAATTTTGTCTGGTAGCGAGGGAGGGATTTGAACCCCCGACATGCGGATTATGATTCCGCCGCTCTAACCAACTGAGCTACCCCGCCATGATGGAAAGAGTTTCAATAGACCTCTTGCATAACCTAATCTAATTGGTAATTTTATTAGACCTATTGCAAAACTCGTCTTCATTCCTTAGATACATCTTAGTACGCTGTGGTACTCGACTTCGTTTTTCCTAAAAATTCCTCAATTATCTTTAGGTTATGCAAGAGGTCTAATACAAAAAAGTAAGCATCTACCTAAGGTCTTCCTCGCAATGACGGCTTTCCAATTATTACCTTCTTAAACTGAAGCATATGCACAATGACGTTAACCACATACGATTTTTAAAATGTATGCATAGTATAGTCAATTGATGAGAAGTTGGGGACGTCGTCGCTCAATGCTCGCCTATTACTTATAGGCGTCGCTCCATCACTCCTGCTACCCAATCCTCCTGAATTGACTATATCTTTAACGTTTAGAGAACTGAGTACTTTTTCTAGCTTTATGCTTACCATATTTTTTCCGCTCTACAACTCTTGAATCTCTTGTTAAGAAGCCAGATTTGCGTAGAATACTGTGAAATTCTGGGGCAATTTTATCAAGAGTTCTAGCAACGCCATGTAATACAGCCCCCATTTGTCCTGATTTTCCGCCACCTTTGACAGTACATATTATATCATATTGTCCAGAAGTTTTGGTTACAACAAATGGTTGTAAGAGAGATTTGGTATGAGATTCACGAGTAAAATATTGCTCAACATTTTTTTTGTTAACAATTACTTTACCACTACCACTTTTTAACCAAACTCTAGCAATCGCATTTTTCCTTCTGCCTGTACCGTAAACCTTGTTATCACTGTTTTCTGCAGATGGTTTTTGCTTAACTAACTTACTCTGAATTGGACTATTCTTAGTGTTTTCACTTTGAAGCTTCAATGTTGTCATAATTCACTATTTTTTATTCTTGGTATTTTTGCTTGCAAAATCATAAAATTCTGGTTGTTGAGCTTTATGCGGGTGTTCATTCTCTGCGTAAACATATAGATTACTCATTTGTTTTGATCCCAGAACATTTCTTGTGATCATTCTTTTTACAGAGAGTTTAATGACTCGTTCAGGGTGCTTACCAGCCAGGATTTTTCCGGCAGTTGTATCTTTTATTCCACCCGGGAAACCAGTATGACGATAATAAATTTTACCATCTTTAAGAGCTGATTTTTTACCTGTCAAGCAAATATGTTTGGCATTAATTATTACTACATAGTCCCCACAATCTAAATGAGGAGTGAAGGAAGGTTTATGCTTACCGCGTAAGATTTTAGCCACCTCACTAGCAAGCCTACCTAATACAAGGTCTTTAGCATCTATAACCCACCACTTCTTTTGAATTTGTGATGGTTTTGCAGAATAAGTTTTCACGTTATATATCTTTATTAATTACAATTATACTTGAAAATAGCAAAAAATTGCTGTTTTCACTATCCAAGTAGTGAGCTATATTAAATAGCATTATAACCAGTATTTTGTCAAGACAAATTACAATAAATTATACCATAATATAGCCTCTTGACTAATCTACTAGTATAATTTTTTTATCAGTAGTAAAATACATAGTACCACAGCAGGTTTTGCCATAATATTCAATATTTTTAGTAATTTTACTAATTACCGGAGTGGTGCTTAAATTACCATTAATATCTGATTGGAAAGTATATAATTCACCTTTAGCAGAGATAATATTTAAATTCCAATCTTTTTCTTCTCCCTCTTTTTCCCCCGTTGTTTTAGCAATTATCGGGGCTAAAAATGATGAAGCTTTAACTTTTTTGATATCTTTTCCATCGTTTAAATCTGCTACAAACTTAACTTTACCAAATTCAGTGCTTATAGCAGCTACTTGTCCAGCATTATTTGTTACAAATAAACTATTGCCAGCTAAAGACATTGATTGTACATCATAAGCTTTAATTTGCCATAGGATATTACCGGTTATAATATCTAGCTTTATTATCTTGCCGGCACTATTAGCTATATATAGGTGAGAGTTATTGACAACAGGTTTGCATAATATAAAAGCTGCCTCAAAATTTGGTAAACCTATTTCTTGCTGGCTAGATAAATCGTTAGTCCATAAAATTTTACCACTATTAGATTCTAAAGCAAGAATTTGTCCTGAATTATAGTTTACTATCACATAACCATTTTGTACTATTGGAGCCACATGATAACTTGATGATAAAATTTCAATTATACCTTCATGTTGCCAAACAAAATTTAATCTCTCAGTATTAATCGCTAATATTTGATTAGTTACTGTTTGAACTACAATAGTATGATTATTAATTAATATCGGTTTTATTCTGGTAATATCAGGTAGTTCTTTTCTGATTATTTCATGACCTGATTTACTATCTAAAACTACCAAGAATCTTGAACCATAGGTAACGTATAGTTTATCATTATGGTATAATATTCCGCCACCAACATAATGATCATTTTTGTTGGTGCTTATATTATATGACCAAATAATAGCTTTGTCTTTCATAGAAAAGGCAGAAACATTACCTTTGTTATCGATGGTATAGACAACAGCTTTCTTAAAAATTGGCTCGGCTATTATTTTGTGTTTTGTAACAGTATATTCATTATTCTGAAGCATCTCAGGGCTAAATATATCGGTTTTAGCAGAATCCACTTGAATTGCTTCATTAGTTTCTACAGATAATCTAGGAGTTAATTCTACAATATTTTTTGTTTTTTTACTTATTAGATCACAAGAAGTTAGCATTAAAGGTAGTAAAAAAATAATTAATCGTTGTTTTGTCACAAGTTGTTTTGCCATAATCTAGACCTTTATTATTGTAAATTTGCAAGTAAAGCTTTAGCCTGCTCTTTAACTGTTTGAGTTGTACTTTCTAGTGATATCAACTTTTTTAAAGTATCTTCGGCTAAATCTTTTGAGTTGTTATTAACATACCAAATTGCTTTGATAATATTTGCTGTCCCAAAAAATGGTTTATTTTCATCATCAAAATAATTTAAATATTTCTCGATTTCATTAGTGTTTACATCAGATGAATTTGGTTCATCTATCATTAAACTCAACCAAACTAGATGGGCATAGGCATTTGTTAATTCATCATAATTGTTGTTATCGATAACTTTTTTTAATAAAGTTCTTGCTTCAATAAAATCTCCTTGGTGTATTTTGATACTAGCTTGCTCGATAGCAGCTAAACCACTTACTTTATTAGTACTTGTTGTCATTAAATTATCCAAAGACTTTATAGCAAGCTCTTTGTTATCATTAATAAGGGCTATAGATTTAGCTAAAATATCACCTGTCTTTTGGTTATTCTCTATTGCCTTTCTATCACGCCAATTATTTATTAACATAAATAATATTACTATAAGTGTAAGGATTATAGTGATAGGAAGAATTTTTTTAAAGTAATAAAGTTTTTTTTCTTCATTTTTATCACTTAAAACTTCTTGCAAAATGTCAGTCATGATTATTTACCAATTATTATTCATATATCCTAATGTTTACAAGCAAATTTAATTCTTGCCTCCTTAGCTCTTTTTATTGAGGTCGCTGGTCTATTTGGAAACTCTGCTTCAAGTTTATCAAGAATAGAACATGCCTCTTGTCCTTTTTTAAGCTCTCCAAGAGATAATGCTAATTTTAGCAATGAGTCAGAAGCTTTGATCCCTTTTGGCGATTGTTTATAACCTTTTAAATAATTTATTGCGGCTTTATCAAACATCTTACGTCTAAAAAAAGATTCACCATACCAAAAATAAGCATTACTTAACAAAGGACTCTTAGAGTAATTTTTTAAAAAATTTGCAAATTTTTCTTCAGCCTCTGTTAATTTATTATCTTTTAAAGCGGCAAGTGCTAAATCATAAAGTTGTTTATCTGCTGCCACTCCCGAAATAGGTTTTACAACATCAGTAGCAACAACTTCTTTCTCCACTTTTTTAGTAGATGGTATATCAAAGACATCATTAGCCACAGAATCATCTACTGAATTTTTTGATGTATCGCTACTATCTTGGGAATTTGTTACCTCTTGTTTTGTCGAGTTTAAAATTTTTTCTAATTTACCAATAGTATGCTCAATTATTTCAATTCTGCCAAGTAAATGTTGATTTTCTTTTTCTAAACCATCTAATCTTTCCGTATAATCATTAGAGGTATCAAATTTCAAATTTTTTCTAGTAATTTGATTATCAGCCAATACTTGCGTAGCAATCAAAATAATCAATAAATATATAGAAATTATTTTCATACGTTAATATTTTATTTAAAAGTTATAAAACCAGCTGAGTATACTAGAAATTTTATAGTAATCTATAACTTTTCAGTTCAACTTGATTTTTTATAGTTAACTCAGTTAGCATTTCTTCATAATAAACTGCTGTCATTGCGAGAAAGACCGTAGGTCAATGAAGCAACATAACCTTACGTCCTCAAGCCGTCATTGCGAGAAGGCGTAACTATTTTTCAACGCAAGTGTCATTGCGAGACCACATAGTGGTCGCGGCAATCCACACTTATTGGATTGCTTCGTTGGCTTATGCCTCCTCGCAATGACGCATAGGCATCATTCCCGTCCACTATTGTCATTCCCGCGTAGGCGGGAATCTAGGCTCCTGCCTACGTAGGGACACCTCCTAGCTAACTATACAAGTATAGCAGATTTTTATGCTCCACTAATAGCTGTTTTCATTATTTTTGTGATATTGGTTATTTTTTTATTTGTTGGGAAAGTGAGAATTTAGAGCAACCCGAATAGCATTTAGCCATAATAAACTGTCGTCATTGCGAGAAAGACCGTAGATCGATGAAGCAATGCATAAATTGTCATCCCTGCTCGATTTAGCGTCACCCCTGCGAAAGCAGGGGTCTAGATTCCCGCCTACAAGGGAATGACAGGGTAAAAACGTCATTGCGAGGAGCTACTTTAGTAGCGACGAAGCAATCCATGAGAATTAGTATAGATATCAAGACTATATGGATTGCTTCGTAGGCTCACGCCTTCTCGCAATGACGTTTTTATGCTGTTTAATACTTATAGAATAAAAATTGTTATGGCTCACAACCACCTACGTTCGCTCGCAATGACCTCTTACACTTTTCTGGAATTTTTGAATTGTCATGGGGTTTATGCGTAAGATGAGTGAATTAACTATATCTAAATTAACCATAGACATCCCCCCTACTCTGAATTTTAATTATATTAACTCCTTTAATTCTTTTAGATTACCAATTGGACAAATTAGGTTACTACTCAGTTTTTCAAGTTTGGAGCAAATTAATTTATTGAATCCTAATTTTGTTGCTTCTTTTATTCTGACTTCTGCTGCAGTTACTTTCCTTATTTCGCCAGATAAACCAATTTCTCCAAAGAAAATACTATGTTCTGGCACAGCTTTATTTTTTGCAGCAGAAATTAAAGCAGCTGCAACAGCTAAGTCTGAAGCTGGGTCTGAAATTTTAAGCCCACCAGCAACGCTCAAATATACCTCATGAGAAGATAAATTAAGACCAAATCGTACATTTAATACAGCTATTATCATTGCTAGCCTATTCAAATCCCAGCCTACAACCGAACGTCTTGGCATTGGTATATTTGACGGAGCAATTAATGCTTGAATTTCGATTAATAAAGGTCTTGATCCTTCGATTCCAGCAAATACTGTTGTACCGCTAACGTTTTTGTCTCTTTTCATCAGAAATAGTTCAGAAGGGCTAGAGACTTCAATAAGACCGCTAGCAGTCATTTCAAAAACACCAATTTCTCCTACTCCACCAAACCTATTTTTAATAGACCGTAAAATCCGAAAATGACTATTATGATCACCCTCAAAATATAGTACGGTATCAACGAGATGCTCAAGTAACTTAGGACCAGTTAATTGCCCATCTTTTGTCACATGACAACTAAGCAAAATAATAATATTATTATGTTTAGCATAGTTAACTAATTCATTAGCACAGGCACGAATCTGGGAAATAGTACCAGGGGGCGATGATAATGTACGAGTTACCATCATTTGAATTGAATCAATCACTACCAAATCAATATTGTTCTTATCGGCATCAATAGTTGAGATAATATCTTCAATGCTAGTGGCGGCTAAGATGGAGGTTGTTTTATTAGTAAGTCCTAGTCTTAAAGCTCGGAGTTTTATTTGGTCAATAGATTCCTCTCCAGTTACATACAGACAGCACTTCATTGTAACACAAGAGGAGGTTGCCACTAAGTGTAATAATAAAGTTGATTTCCCAATTCCAGGGTCACCGCCAATTAAAATTGCAGAAGAGCATACCAACCCGCCTCCCAACACCCTATTTAATTCCTTTATAGGCGTAGGGATACGTAACGAATCCACTACCACCCCATCCAGCTTTTGTATTTCTTGTTTATTACCTAACTTAACTTGCGTTTGACTAATTATCTCTTCTTCAATCCCTCCCCATAAGCCACAATCAAAACATTGCCCTGTCCATTTTGACGTACTATTACCACAATTTGTACATATATATTGTTTTTTAATTTTGCTCACGCTGCTAATAATTGTTCTAACAAACTATTTGTTTCTTCTATAATATCCTTTCCTACCAATATTTTGCTAAATATTAATTTAGTATCCGGTTTTATTTTGGTTTGCTGAGGATGTTTTATAACAAAATTCATAACCTTACCAGCTATATCCGCTTCTTTGTAAAATTTTAAAACAAATCCTCGTTCACCAGAGTCTAAATTTTCAATATTAAGTTTACTGCATTTATGTTTTATTTTCACTATATCAAGTAGATTATTAAACTCTAATGGAATAGGACCAAAACGATCAACCATTTCATCCTTAAAATTTTCAATATCTGTATCGTCAGTTAAATTGCCAATTCGTCTATACAAACTTAGTTTAAGAGAAGAATCTGCAATATAATTATCGGGAATGAAAACAGGTAACCCCAAATTAATTGTCGGAACAAAAGATTTTGGATTTTCAGTAACTTCACCCTTAAAAATTGCTATTTGTTCATCTAACATTTCCTGATAAAGCTCTACCCCTACTTCTTTAATCTGGCCTGATTGTTCCTCCCCTACTAAATTACCAAAACCACGTAAATCCATATCATGGCTAGCAATAGTAAACCCGGAACCAAGAGTGCAGCTACTCTGCATTATTTCTAGACGTTTTATTGAATGGGCAGTCATCTTTTTATAATTTGCTAAGGTTAGATAGGCATAACCTCTGAATTTACTTCGCCCTATCCTCCCCCTGAGCTGATATAACTGACTTAGACCAAGAGTATCAGATTTATGAATAATCATCGTATTAGCTTCGGCAATATCTATACCGGACTCAATTATTGTAGTAGAAACTAGTATATCAAACTTACCATCACAAAATTCACCCATAATCTCATCTATTTTACCAGCTGGCATCTGACCATGAGCAACTTTATATTTTAATTCTGGCACAATTATTTGTAAATATCTTTCTATATCTGGAATATCCTTAATTCTAGGTACCACATAGAAGCTTCTACCACCACGGAAACGTTCTCTAAGTAAAGCATCTCTGATAATTACTTGGTCAAATGGCATCACTGTTGTTCGAACTTCTAACCTATCCATTGGCGGAGTGGCAATGATGCTAAGATCTTTAAGACCAACCATTGACATTTGCATTGTACGAGGAATTGGTGTTGCTGAAAGAGATAGAACATGCATTGTAGCTCTGAGACTCTTTAAATATTCTTTTTGAGCAACACCAAAATGTTGTTCTTCATCAATTATTAATAATCGGAGATTATTAAATTCTATATTTTTACTTAATAAAGCATGCGTGCCAATTATTATATTAGCTGTACCATTTTTGATTTGTTCTTTAATAATTTTAGCATCTTTATTGCTAACCAGACTGGATAATTGTACTATATTTAAACCAAAATCTTTAAATCTTTTAACAAACCTTAAATAATGCTGCTTACCTAGAATAGTAGTTGGTACGATGATCGCTACTTGAGAAGTCATCGTAATTGATTTTGCTACCATAAAGGTTGCTCGTATAGCTACTTCGGTTTTCCCAAAACCAACATCTCCGCAAATTAATCTATCCATTAAAATACCAGAGTTAAAATCTTTTTTAATGTCGTTTATGGCATTTAATTGATCTTCAGTTTCAGTATATTTAAATCTATGACAAAATTGCTCATACTCTGTATGATCAAATTCTATTGGATTTGCTACAGTTAACTTTCTCTTCGCAGCTATCTTTAATAATTGTTCAGCAATTTCTGTAATACGGTTTTTAAGCTTGGCTTTACTTCTTTGCCATGCACTACTACCCAATTTGGCAAGCTGTGCTTCACCACTGCCATATTTTTTAATTAGTTCTATATTTTCAACAGGAATATATAATTTATCATTATTCTCATATAGAATTTTTAGGAAATCATGAGCTTTGCCTTTAACATCTAGTGTTTCAACGTTAAGAAACTGACCAATACCATGATCCTTATGAACAATTAGCTCTCCTTCAGTTAAATTATCTAATTCCATTAAAATGTTTTTGAGCTTACGTTTAGCACCTTGCTGACGAAAATTCACCGCACTTTTTCCTAGAATATCATGAGCGGCAATAAACAAATATTTATCACTATAAAACCCTTGGCTAAGTTGAACATAGGCAAGATTTATAACTGCAATTTTTGCTTGTTGTAAATTGTCTATCTCGATATATTTTCGTGAGTAACTATCTATTAGGCTTTTAAATCTTTCTAAATTACTTTTAGAATGACAAAAAATAATCGGTATTTTATTTTTATTATTTTCTATAATTTCGAATAGCTTATTAAAAACTGTCTTATCCTCCATAAAACTAGTTACCGTAATTTTTTCTAATGAATGGGCATAAGACGAATCTTCTGGTGTAATTAAAATATTATTATCCTGTTCCAAGAATTTTTGTATTTCCTGGCTGGTAAAATAAACTTGTTCGGGAGGCAATGCAGGATAAAAGGTATTTAATTTTATTTTGTTAGACTCAATCCGCGATCTATAAAGATCCGTATAATTATTTTCCTGCTCAATAATTGATTGCAACGATAAATTATCGTAAATAATAACAGGATCATCCAAGTAATTAATTAGGCTACTGAAAGAATTATAAAATAAAGGAGATAAATGTTCATATCCTTGGAATTTTTTCCCCTCAATCACTGATTCATATAAAGGGGTATTGACATAATTAACTCCAAAAACTTTTAAATAATTATCTCTAAAATTCTTTATTGTTTCTGGATTTAATATCACCTCACTAGCAGAATTAAGTATTAGCTCTGTGCAATTATTAGTAGAAATCTGACTATCAATATCAAATTCTTTTATTGACTCTATGTGATCCCAACTAAAATTAATACGATAAGCTTTAGAACCAGGCAAGACTATATCTACTATCTCTCCTCTTACCGAAAATTCACCACTATCAATACTACTGCTACTCCTAGTAAAACTATTATGTACCAAGAATTCCGCTAATTTATCGGCTGAGAGCTGCATTTTATTATGTAATCTTAAAAAAGACTTAACCAATAACTCTGCAGGAGGTAATTTTGTCAGTAAATTTATAGCACTAGTCACTACCAATTTTGTATCGTTATTACTTGCCAAGTAACTCAATATATTCGCTCTTTCTGATAAAATATTTTGATTTGGCGAAATACGATCATATGGTATAGTATCAAGACTAGGAAAATATAATATGTTGCTAGTTTTAATATTTTGTGCCATAAATAATAATTGTTTATGGCTATTGATTGCATCATCTTCACTGGCAAAGATAAGTAAAATATTCTTGGTACGTTTATTTGATAAATGTTTATTTGATAAATACTCACTAGCAAAAAAACTTTTTGCACTGAGCGGAAGTGGTTGTTGTATCATTATTTACTAAGCTTCTATGTTGTTAATATCAAAACTAAGTATTTGTAACATTACTTTTGAGTTTAAGTGAGAAGGAGGAGCAGTTTTACTGGTAATCCAATCATAAATATCTATGTCATTTTGGTTAAGTATTAAAGCAAAATCTGCTAAATTAGCTGCATCCATGTTAGCAAGAAATTTTTCAGCAAATTTACCCAATATTAAGCCAATTTCTTTGCAACCACGATTTTTGCTTTGATATAACAATTTTTTGGTTAAAGATGTTTTGTTAAAATAATCCATATTTACAATATTACAAAAAAACATCATAATATAATTCAGATAGTTTGACAATTACCAAATATAAAATAAAATGTAAACTGTATAAAATGGTGCTAGAACTTAATTGCTCCAAATCTTCTTTATCCAATAATATTTAATATTATAGTGAATTAACTTGAATTGGTAACGTTATAAATCCGATTGGTATTTAGCATCAGCGTCATTGCGAGGAGCCACTTTAGTGGGCGACGAAGCAATCCAAAAAAACGATTAATGGATTGCTTCGGAGGCTTACGCCTCCTCGCAATGACGGCACAATTGGTGCTTATTCGACACTAATTTAGGTTAATTTAATATATCAAAGAAACGCTAAACTTTATGAGCATTAAAAATATATCTTCCTTAAAAGCTTATAAGTTGCTAGAAATAGATAATAACAACATGATAATTGATGTTAGGACTGGTGAAGAATGGCAACAAGTAGGCATTCCAAAGCTTGATAAAGATAAAATAATTTTTATTAGTTGGCGTTTATTGCCTAATATGTCACTAAATAACGAATTTAAGAACCAGTTGATGTCGAAAATCAGTAATAAACATACACTATTATTCATTTGTCGCTCCGGGGGTAGATCCCATGAAGCTGCACAATTTGCTAGTACTCTAGGTTATAAAGAGTGCTATAATATAATTGATGGTTTTGAAGGAGGAACTAATGGAGCTGGTTGGAAACAAAATAATTTACCATGGCAAATTCTGTGAATACTAACCATAATCAATTGACTATAGCAAAGGAAGTGACTTATCATAGAGATATTTGGCAACAAGTTTGCTCTGACCTTAATAAACATTACGGCGATGCCTTATATAAAAGCTGGTTCAGTAAGATTAACTTTTTAGAAGCTGCTACTAATACTGTTATACTTTCTACCCCAACAAATTTTATTCGAGATTGGGTGGAATCTAGGTATGCAAGGGCTATATTGCAATCTTGGCAATCTTATGACAAAGATATCAAATCCATTGAGATCATTACTAAAGAATTATCAGAGCAAAACCAAAATATACCTGAATATTTAGCAAAAGTTCCATCAATAAAAGAAGGAATGGATACCAATTCCGAAGGCATTTTTTCAGCCTTAGACTTACGATTTACTTTTGAAAATTTTGTGGTGGGTGGACCAAATGAATTAGCCTATGCAGCATCTAGAGCAGTTGCTGAGTCGGAAGGAGCCGTAGCTGAATCTAACCCTTTATTTTTATATGGAGGAGTCGGTCTTGGCAAAACACACTTAATGCATGCCATTGCTTGGTATATAAAACATAATAATCCGACTCGTAAGGTAATTTACATGTCGGCAGAAAAGTTTATGTATCAATTCATCAAGGCACTCCGTAATAAAGATGTTATGTCTTTTAAAGAAGAATTTCGTTCAGTTGACGTATTAATGATCGATGATATTCAATTTATATCAGGTAAAGATAGCACCCAAGAAGAGTTTTTTCATACTTTCAATGCTTTGATTGATAATAATCGTCAAATGGTTATATCGTGTGACCGTTCCCCGTCAGATTTAGATAATATCGAAGATCGAATTAAATCCAGACTTGGCTGGGGATTGGTTGCCGATGTCCACAGTACTACTTATGAACTAAGATTAGGAATCTTAGAATCTAAACTTGAACAAATGAATATCCATATACCTAAAAATGTTGTGGAATTTTTAGCAGCTAAAATAACATCAAATGTCAGAGAGTTAGAGGGAGCTCTTAATAAAGTTATCGCTCATTCTACCTTAGTTGGTAGGGAAATAACTTTAGAAAACACCCAAAATATCTTGCGTGATTTGCTACGTTCCAATGAGAAAATTATCACCATTGAGGATATTCAAAGAAAAGTAGCTGATCGTTATAATATTAAATTTTCTGATATGTCTTCTCCTAGGCGTATTCGCTCAATAGCTAGACCAAGACAAGTAGCTATGTATTTGAGTAAAACATTAACGCCAAAAAGCCTGACTGATATCGGTAAGAAATTTGGCAAAAAAGATCATACTACAATAATGCATGCTATCAAAAAGGTAGAAGAATTATGTGAGATTGATATAGAATTCCGAGAAGAACTTAGTCTATTAATGAAGATATTGCAAAATTAAACTTTTTACAACAATGTCATTGAGGTGCTTATAGGCGTTGCTTATCGCTCCTGCTACCCAATTCTCCTGAGTTGACTATAACCTAAAGAAAATCCTTTTTTATAATATATAGGTAATTTTGAAAATATATTAGACTTAGCTAAATAACTTATCTATATTTATACTTACATAAGATAATATTAAAATCACAAATTAAAGAAGCAGAATTATGACAAGTGGTGAAGTCGAAAGAAAAGAATTAAACTGTTCTTTTTGTGGTAAAAATCAATATGAAGTAATAAAATTAATTGCTGGACCAACAGTATTCATTTGTAATGAATGTATTGAACTTTGTCTTGATATTATAAAAGAAGAAACTAAAGTAGCACTTAAGAAAATTTCATCTTCAATCCCAACACCACAAAAGATTTTTTCTACTCTTAATGATTACGTAATTGGTCAGGATCAAGCAAAAAAAGTCTTATCAGTCGCGGTATATAATCACTATAAACGATTAGAATATATCGAATCAGGTAATAATGATGTCGAATTAAATAAATCAAATATCCTGGTTATTGGCTCTACTGGCTCAGGAAAAACTCTTTTGGCACAAACCTTAGCAAAAATTCTTGATGTACCTTTTACTATGGCAGACGCCACTTCTTTAACCGAAGCTGGTTATGTTGGTGAAGACGTTGAAAATATCTTGCTAAGATTATTACAAGCAGCTGATTTTAATATAGCTAAAGCCCAACGAGGCATTGTTTATATAGATGAAGTAGATAAAATCGCTAGAAAATCCGAAAACCCTTCTATAACAAGAGACGTCTCAGGAGAAGGAGTTCAACAAGCGTTACTTAAAATCATGGAAGGAACTGTTGCATCTGTACCACCACAAGGAGGAAGAAAACATCCGCAGCAAGATTTTGTGCAAGTAGATACTTCCAATATTTTATTTATATGTGGCGGGGCTTTCATGGGAATAGATACTATCATTAATGCTCGTACCGCTCAAAGTTCAATTGGTTTTGCAGCAAATGTCCAGTCAAAACAAGAAAGAAACCACAGTGAAACACTAAAATCATTAGAAATTGAAGATTTAGTAAAATTTGGATTAATTCCCGAATTTATTGGTAGGCTTCCAGTAGTAGCAACTTTAGATGACTTAGATAAAGCATCCTTAGTAGCAATTTTAACTCAACCAAAAAATGCTGTTATTAAACAATATCATAAATTATTTGAGTTAGACGATGTCGAACTATCAATTGATAATGATGCTTTAGAAGCAATAGCCGAAAAAGCACTGACACGAAAAACCGGTGCTAGGGGACTCCGTTCTATAATCGAAACACTTCTACTTGACAGTATGTATAATGTTACCAATTTGAAAAAAATGCACGTACATATTTCAAAAGATGTGATAGATGGCAAAGCTCAGCCGATAGTCACTCCAAAAAATTATGTAAAAGCTACTAAAAAACGTATAGCGGGTTAGAATAACTTAGTAACAATTAATAGAATATTTATATGTTTCACAATAAAGAATTTATTACTACAGAAGTTGAAATAGCAAAAGCTAAAATAGCAGAAGTTCAAAGAACAGAAGAAGCTAAAAGAATAGCAGAAGCTGAATTTGTAGAAGCTAAAATGGCAGTAGAAGCTGAATTTAAACTAGCAAAAACTAAAATGATAGCAGAAGCTAAAGCTAAAATGGCAGCAGAATTTGATTTAACCAGTAATGGCATTTATCCATTAAATGAGCTTAAAAAGATATCTTCCGAGGGCGAGTCATCTTCTGATAATCATCCCCATTTATTGGGTAATGGCTCTGAAGAACATCATACAGAGTAATATAGTCTGATACTTACTTTTAGGGATTGATAGATGGCACAGCTCAGACGATAGTCATCAACTTCTTATCAATGACTAAGAATTACTTTAGTTATTTCCGACCAATCTACTAGTCATGCACAAATGTCTTTAAAAACATTATAACATTAGCGATATCTTGAGGTTTATTTAAACCAGCAAAAGACATTTTTGTACCTGGTATATATTGGTTAGGCTTATGCAGGAAATGAAATAAACTTTCTTCATCCCATATCCCACCTTTGCTAGATAGAGCAGTTGAATATTTATAATTCTCTGCTTTAGCTTTTTCCGTCCCAACGATATTCCATAAATATGGTCCAACCTTATTAGCTTTACTATTGTCAAAGGAATGGCACATTAAGCATTTTTTTGCTATTTCCCTTCCAGCCTCAGCATTAGCAGTTTTCATCAATTCCTCTATATTCACTGGTGCTTCCGCAATCGCGTTCGCATCAGATCCATTAGGCGAATCTTCTGTTACTTCTACTTTGTAGCCTTGAGATTCAGGATGTAAAACTGGCTTATACAGAATATCTGTTATAAACCCTACCATCATTGCAATTAAACTGGCTAATAAAATAGAAGCAGCAATTTTATTTAACTCTATTCCAGACATATTATTAGTGTCGTCTCCGTAGAGAGAATATGTATTACTAATTAGGACAATTTTTGTACTGGAGCGGGTGAAGGGATTCGAACCCTCGACTTCGACCTTGGCAAGGTAGCGCTCTACCCCTGAGCTACACCCGCTTTTAACACACTGCAAATTGTGAATAAAAACAATTATTCTTATCCCAAATTGATGTAAAAAGGCTCACTTGCACAAAAAACAAACCCTAAATATAGGAGATACTATAAGAATATCAAGAAGAAATAGCATCAAAAAAAATTTAATTTTAAATTTTATTTACAAAACCTATAGCTAACCCGATTAGCATTACTCCATGAAGACAACTAATTAATTATCTATCCTAAAATAATATAAAAACATCTTGCTTAAAAGCACTAAATCAACTAAGAATGATTATTTTAATATTAATTTAGTTGGAACAAATTATGGGTCAAAAAAGCAATCCTAATAGTTTAGCAGAGAAGCAAACAAATAATATTAACTATGATGATTTTCCTTACGAAAGCTTTCCTTTTACTTATACAAGACCGGAGCATTTAAGAACTATAGGTCTAGTATTTGGCATGCAACCTCCTATGGTAGAGAATGCTAGGATACTTGATATTGGTTGCGGTGAAGGCGGTAATATGATCAATTTTGCTGAAAGTTACCCTCAATCTTATTCTTTAGGTATTGATTTGTCAAAAACACAAATTGATAATGGACTAAAAGTAGTAAATAGTTTAGGTCTAAAGAATATCGAGCTAAAACACTTATCGATATTGGATCTTGATGAATCATTTGGTAAATTTGATTATATAATCTGTCATGGGGTAATCTCTTGGGTACCGGACGAGGTTCGTGAAAAGATTTTTGCCATATCTAGTAAATTATTAAGTCCTAACGGTATTGCCTTTATCAGCTATAATACTCTACCAGGCTGGAATATGCAAAAAACTATTAGAGATATGATGATGTTTCATAGTGCTATCTTTACTGATAAGCATGATAAACTACAACAAGCTAAATTATTATTAGATTTTGTTAGTGATTCTCTAAAAGAAAAAGAGACTCATTATTCTAAGTTTTTACACCATGAAACTAACGCTCTTAAAAATTTATCTAATTCATATTTGTTACATGAATATCTTGGAGAAGAAAATATAGCTTTTTACTTCCAAGAATTTATAAGTAACGCTAGAAAGCATAATTTAAATTATCTTGGAGACTCTTCACTTTCTGCAATGTTTGTCGGTAATTTGCCGGAAAAGACTGCAGAAAAATTACAATCGATAAATGATATTGTAAGAACTGAACAATATATGGACTTTATTAGTAATCGTAAATTTAGAACTACTTTGCTATGTCACGATAATGTCAGGCTCAATAGGGCAATTGAACCAAGTAAATTATCAGACTTTCATACTACTCTTGATATCAGACCAGCCACACCGGAAAATGAAGCAGATATTAGTAATGCAGTAGAATTGGGGTTTTACTGTAGCAATTCAGAATCTCCTGATATTTCAACGTCTTCCCCTATAATGAAAGCAGTTTTCTATACCTATGCTGATAATATTGGTAATCCTTTGACTTTAGATCAAATTACTACATTGGCTATGAAAAAGTTAGAAAAATTGCAGCTTAAAGATTTTAAAGAAGAATTAGATTCTGTAATTATCCAACTGGTGCTACAAGGATATGTACAAATATTTGCAACAAAACCTATTTCAATATATAATATTTCGTCAAAACCAAAAGTAAGTGACTTTGTAAGATATCAGGCTCAAAAATTAGGCGAAACTAATTTGTTTGTGACAAATCGGATTAACCATTTTGTTCCATTGCAGTTACATGAAAAATATATTATTGAATTATTAGATGGTACAAATTCTATCCAGCAGATTGAAGAAAAAATATTTGAAAAATTTGCTTCTGGACTATTAGTGGCGTCTGATAAAAATGGTATAGTAAGTGACGAACAGCTTATAAAGCCATATATTACCCATTGTGTAAATGTTTGCTTACAAAAATGCAAAATGAATTATTTATTAATTGGATAAAATAATGTTAGTTGAAAAAATTACTACCCTAGCTAATAATTCTGAAGAGATAAATGTAATTATCGAGATTCCAATGCAAAGTAATCCGGTAAAATACGAGATGGATAAAAAATCAGGGACACTATTTGTTGATAGATTCATGCAAACTGCCATGTTTTACCCTGGTAATTATGGATTTATCCCACATACTCTGTCAGAAGATGGTGACCCAGTAGATGTATTGGTCATAGCACATTATCCTGTTGTACCTGGTTGCGTAATTAGATCACGCCCCATTGGGGTTTTAATGATGGAAGATGAATCTGGATTGGATGAAAAAATTATTGCGGTACCTAGCTCTAAGCTAGATATTACTTTTGATTCAATAAAAGATTTAGATGATCTTTGCCCAATGTTAAGACAACGAATAGTACATTTCTTTGAACATTATAAAGATATAGAAAAAGGTAAATGGGTGAAGGTAATTGGCTGGGAAAACGCTCAAAAAGCTAAAGGGTTAATTGATACAGGTATATCAAGGGCAAAGAGTTAGCTTTGATATAGTTGCATATACTCAAAATTGGAATAACAAATGAAAGGCGAGGGATATACATTATTTCGTTCTGGAATTATAATAGCTTTATTTACCTTAATTTCTCGTATATCTGGTCTTGCTAGAGAATTATTTGTCGCTTCATTATTTGGAGCTGGTAGTGTTGCTGATAGTGTTAATGTTGCTTTTAAATTACCCAACCTATTTAGGCGTATTTTTGGCGAGGGGGCTTTATCAGTCGTTTTTGTCCCTATTTTTAATACAAAAATCATAGAATCTCGTGAGGCGGCACGCCATTTCACCGGCGTTATATTTACTATTTTACTAATTACTTTAGTAATGGTAGTAGTACTAATGCAACTTATGATGCCTTCCTTAATGTTTATTATTGCTCCTGGTTTTCATGAATATCCAGAGAAATTTAATTTAACAATTGCTCTGTGCCGTATCACTATGCCATATTTGGTTTTTATTTCGATAGCGGCGATGCTTGGGGGTATTCTAAATTCAGTAAAGAGGTTCGCAGCTTTTGCTTTTTCTCCGATTATTTTAAATATTCTTGTGATTATTACAACGGTAGCATTACAAGAACGTATATCTGCCCCTATATCGATTAGTTTATCTCTGGTGATTGCTGGCTTATTACAAATCATTTTTATGTTTTATTGTGTCATTAGAGTTGGTTTATCGTTTCCACTAGTTTTTGATCCATATAATAGAGATGTAAAAAAGTTTTTGTCCAATATGGGACCGGCGGTTGTTAGCTCAGGATTTCAGCAGCTTAGCTTATTTATCTCGCAATCAATAGCTAGCTTCATCGAAGGGGCAATTTCAATATTATCTTATGCAGATAGAATATACCAATTTCCTTTATCAATAATAGGCGTGACTTTTGGTACTATATTATTACCAGAATTATCGAAAACCTATCAAATGAATGATTTAAAGAAAGCGGCAAATATCCAAAATAATGCTATTAAAATTGGGCTGTTATTATCTTTACCAGCTGCCTTTGGTATTATTGTGCTATCAGAACCAATCATTCATATAATATATCAGCGGGGGGCTTTTACTTATGCTGATACCATTAAAACTGCTGAGGCTATTTCGGCTTTTGCTCTTGGTTTGCCAGCTTTTATACTTGCCAAAATTTTGACCCCGATTTTTTATGCTAATCACGATACGAAAACTCCTTTAAAAATAACCTTATATTCCCTTACAGTGAATACTATATTAAATATTGTTATGATGAGGCAATTTGGTCATCTTGGTATAGCTCTTGCCTGTTCTATTACCGCTTGGTATAATGTTTGGTTGTTATACGTACACACAAAGAAATATGGTCTTTCTTTTATTGATACAAAATTATACTCATTTTGTGGCAAGATTTTATTAAGCTGCATAATAATGACACTAGTAATTTGGGTAATTAAACATTATTATGCCCAATATTATTATGCCGAATTCTTATTAGTAAAAGCTTTTATGCTAGCAGCAACAATTATAGTTGGAATAGCAACGTTTTTTCTAATGGTTTTTTGTTTTAAGCTTTATCCAAAGAAATGTATTAATGATGAAAACTGAGTCTAATTATCAAGATTTTTTGAAGACTATAGCCATGATAACTATGGTAATAGATCATTTGGGGTTATATTTTTTTCCTGAGTACGAAATAATGCGAGTTATTGGTCGTACTACTATGCCGATTTTTTGCTGGCTATAATTTTCATACAAAACCAAAAATTAGAATTTTGGTAGTTGGAGTTCTGCTATATATTTTTACTACCATATTATTTAGGGAATTTACTGTAACTAATATACTTATCCCTATTTTTTTAGGACAATGCTATCTTTATTATTTTCGTAATAGCTTAAATAATTTTTTCTATAAAGGCTATTGTCATGTTGTTTTCCTTGGCTCTCTTTGGTTCTGTAGTTGGTTCCTTATTGATTACGGAACCTTATCTATGGCTATCATGCTACTTGGCTATATTGCTAAGCATGATCTAGGTAATCTCAGGCTTACCATTGCAATATCTATAATTTTGTCCATAATGCATACCATATCTATTTTTCAGTTTTCGTATATTTACGTATTTATAGTCATTATATTCGGGGTTCTAGGATATATATTTATGATCGCAAGAAATTTTGAGCAGAAAATTGCTGTAAATTTACGGATTATCAGTCATAATGCTTTATATATCTATGCTATACATCTAACAATTTTACAGTTTTTATTTTTTAAACTCTACTTATATAATTAAATCACCTTGCGGGAACGACAATTTACAACTCAGTGTCACCCCTGTGTAAGCAGGGGTCTTAGATTCCCGCCTACGCGGGAATGACAAGGGACGCGAGAATGACAATAGTGGGTGGAAATGATGGATTGCCACGCTCACATACATTCGCTCGCAATGACTCATATGTACTCCAAAGGTCATTGCGAGAGGGCGTAAGCCGACGAAGCAATCCATAAATTATATTCAATTCAGGAGAATTTTGGGCTAGGAGCGACGACGTCACCAACTTCTCATCAATTGACTATATATATAAATCAATTTAAACAACTACTATATGCAAGATATTCCCACTAATATTGAACAGCTTTCTGAATTAGAAGCAAAAGATTTATTAAAACAACTAGCAAATAAGATAGAAGAATATAATAAAGCCTATCACCAAGAGGATGCTCCCCTGATTTCTGATGCTGAGTATGATCAATTATTTAATTTAAATCTTGAACTTGAAAAAAAATTTCCTCATCTGATACTAGAAAATAGCCCAACTAAACAAATTGGTAGTTCTGTAGCAGAGAAATTTTCGAAAGTAACACATATCCATCCAATGTTTTCGCTTAGTAATGCCTTTGATAGTGAAGATGTATCAGAATTTATCAATAGAATAAAGAATTTTCTACGACTTGATGGTTTTCCGGCTATTTTTTGTGAACCTAAAATAGATGGTTTGTCTTTTTCTGCTACCTATGAGAATGGGATACTTACAAGGGCTGCAACAAGGGGTGATGGCTTGATTGGGGAAGATATAACGGAAAATATCAAGACTATCAAGAATTTTCCTCATACAATAGTTGCGACATCAGCAATTTTAGAAGTAAGAGGAGAGGTTTACATTAATAAGCAGGATTTTCTATTATTAAATCAAGCTCAAGAATTATCCAAAAAAGATAAATTTGCCAATCCGCGTAACGCGGCTGCTGGGTCATTAAGACAGTTAGATTCAAACGTTACGGCAACTAGACCCCTACAATATTTTGTCTATGCTGTGGGGAGTAGCAGTAGCAAAATAGCTGATTCTCAAGATATTTTATTAGATAAGTTAAAAGAGTTAGGGTTTATCGTCAATAATATAGGGAAATTAGCTTGTTCTGAAGATGAGATGAAATCTTTCTATGAATATTTGAATTCATCTAGAGAAGAATTACCTTATGAAATTGATGGTGTTGTATATAAGCTAAATGATTTTGCTTTGCAGCAAAGAATGGGCTTTATTGCAAGGAGTCCAAGATTTGCTATTGCTCATAAATTTCCGGCGATTATTGGTCAAACTAAACTAATTAACATTACTCTACAAGTAGGTAGAACCGGTGTATTAACTCCAGTTGCTGAGTTAGAGACGCTTTCTATTGGTGGAGTTAGGGTATCACGAGCTACCTTACATAATTATCAGGAAATTATCAGAAAAGACATACGAATCAATGATTATGTATTTTTGCAGAGAGCCGGTGATGTCATACCGCAAATTACTGCTGTAGATTTTACTAAACGTTCTAGTGAATCGTCAAAAATCGATATGCCGAAGCTTTGCCCATCTTGTGGCTCTCAGTTACATTATAATCAAGAAACTATAATTATTCGTTGCGATAATGGTTTAAATTGTCCTGCTCAGAATTATGAACGAATTTGCCATTTTACATCTAAAAATGCTTTAGATATAGATGGTTTGGGGAAAAAGCAAATAGAATTTTTGCTGGAAAAATCTTTAATAGAAAATCCTGTGGATATTTTTTATTTACAAAATAATAATGAAAAAAACTTAGTCAAGCTTGAAAATATGGTAGGATGGGGGCGAAAATCTGTAGAAAACCTATTTGCCAATATTGACAAAGCCAAAACCGTTTCCCTAAATAGATTCATTTATTCCCTAGGAATAAGACATATTGGTGAACAAACCGCCAAATTACTTGCTCGAGAATTTCAGAATTATAATAATTTCATAACAGCTATGGAATCTTTGTTAAAAGGTGAACAGCCAATTTACCAAAGGTTAAATGATCTGGAAGGAATAGGCGATAAGATTTTGCTAGATATTATCGACTTTTTTGATATTAAAGAAAATTTACAAACTATTCAGCAACTGAGTAAAATTCTAAATATTCAAGACCATAATCAACAAACAACTAAAACTGCATTATCTGGCAAGATTGTGGTATTTACTGGATCATTACTAACTCTCTCAAGAGCAGAAGCCAAATCTCAGGCAGAAAAATTAGGAGCTAAAGTAGCCAGTAGCGTTTCGTCTACCACTGATTTAGTAGTGGCAGGTAGCGATGCTGGTAGTAAACTCAAGAAAGCTAAAGAGCTGGGGATTAACATTATTGATGAAGATGAGTGGCAAAAATTAGTACTCTTACGCCCTACTCTATAGTATAAAAAGAGCAAAAATGGATTGCTTCGTCGGCTTATGCCTTCTCGCAATGACGTTATCTGTATTGCGAGACCGTGTAATGGTCGAAGCAATCTATTTCTAATTATTTTCCTGGGTTATTTCGTCAACCTAAAATTTTCCTTGCTAATAAACATTGACCACATACGACTTTTAAACTATCCGGTCTAAAACCCACTTCCCCTTCTAATTTTCGATAGTCGCCACTAAAGCAGCTTTCTGCAATGATACTTTTTAGGAAAAAAATCATCATAAGAAAATAAAATTATTTTACGCTTTATAAGTTGGTTAAGTTGTCTATAATCCGATTTAATTAAATTAATTTGATAAGATCTAGATGAGTAAACCTAAGTCCGTTTTTTTATCAGCAATTTTAGGAAATATACTAGAATATTATGATTTCACAGTATACTCCATATTTTCACTAATAATTGGTCGTACGTTTTTTTCTGAAAGTTCAGAATTTATACAAATAATGTTAAGTCTTTGTGTATTCGCGGTGGGGTTTGTTACTAGACCAATAGGCGGTATATTTTTTGGTTATATTGCAGATAAATATGGTAGGCGGATATCCTTGATTATTTCTATGCTTGGTATGACTATACCCACATTCACTATAGGGTTAATCCCTTCTTATTCTAGTATAGGAATTTGTGCACCTATAATATTGATTATAATGCGTCTCTTACAAGGTTTGTGTATTAGTGGTGAAGGTGCTGGAGCGGCTATTTTTATTCTAGAGCATCATCAAAATTTACGTCCGGGTTTTACGGCTGGTTTAGTGAATGGTTCAAATATTGCTGGTACATTAATTGCTGCTTTTGTCGGAATTATTATTGAGCAATATTTTTATCATCTTGATTTTGCCTGGCGTTTCGCATTTTTATTAGGTGGAGTTCTGGGGTTGGTTGGCTTTTATTTACGCCTTCGTATATCAGAGACTCCCATTTTTAAAATGTTAGCTGAACAGAAAAAAACTTTAAAAGCTCCTTTTATCAACGTAGTCAGGACAGCTTGGAAGGCAATGTTTTTAACATTTTGTATTGGAGCAGTTGCTAGTAGTATCATATATTTAATAAAAACTTATATCAATGTGTATTACCGCAATGTTATGCATTTTGATAATACAACTGCTCTTATTTATTTATTATATGCCAACTTTATATCAATGATATCTATGCCATTATTTGGTGGATTAACTGATATTATAGGAAAATTTAAAGTGCTAGTTTTAGTAAGTATAGCGGTCTTAATACTAATTTTACCTACTATATTATCTATGTCATTACCGTCCATATGGCAACAAATTTTTGCTCTGACTATCTTGGGCATTCTTGGTGGGGCAATAGCTGGAACAGCCTATAGCGTCATTATAGTATTATTTTCTCCTGAACAAAAATTTTCTGGGGTAGCTTTTAGTTACAATTTGGGTATTGCCATGTTTGGTGCCACTTCTACTGTTATTTCGCGTTGGCTTGTTGAAGAAACAGGTTTGTTTTATGCTCCTGCCTTTTATATTATAACTATTTATAGTATATTTTTAGTTATCATTTATTTTATGAGGAATGAAATAAGACGATTAATTAAGGCTAATAACTACAAGAGAGATATTTAAAAATTGTATAAACGTCATTGCGAGGAGACCCTAGGTCGACGAAGCAATCCATTCTAACCACTTTCCTGGATTGCATCAATGCTACTAAAGTAGCTCCTCGCAATAACGCCTGGAATATCTAAAACATTAATAGGTTAGCTATATAAAAAAATTATTTTTACTTAAAGTATTAGTGGAAGAAAATTTTGGGGTATAATGTAAATAAATTGGAAAAATTATGACAACTGATAAAGAAAAAACGATAACATGGTTTAGTGATTTACGCGATCAAGTATGTAGCAAATTAGAAGAAATTGAGCTTGAATATAGTAAGGCAAAAGGTTTAGAACCAGCAAAATTCATACGAACACCCTGGGATAGAAAAAGCGGTGGTGGTGGAGTAATGTCTATAATGCGTGGCAACTTATTTGAGAAAGTTGGGGTAAATATTTCTACAGTTTTTGGAGAATTATCTGCAGAATTTAGTAAAAATATACCAGGTACAGAAAATAGTAGGCAATTTTTTGCTACTGGTATTTCTATCGTCGCTCACCTTACTTCTCCATTAGTACCAGCAGTGCATTTCAACACCCGCTATATTGAAACTGCTAATCGTTGGTTTGGCGGTGGTGGCGACCTAACGCCATTTTATCCTGATAAGAATGAGACAGCAAAATTTCATACTGCTTTTAAACAAGCTTGTAATAAACATGATCCAAATTATTATCATAAATTTACAAAACAATGCGATGAATATTTTTACTTAAAACATCGGAATGAACCAAGGGGAGTAGGAGGTATATTTTATGATTATTTAAATACCGGAAATTTTAATAATGATTTTTCTTTTACTAAAGACGTAGGACAAGCATTTCTAACAGTATATCCTGAAATTGTTAGAACAAAAATGCTTCTACCCTGGAGCAAGGAACAAAGAGATTATCAATTAGTACGTCGAGGTAGATATGTTGAGTTTAACTTACTATATGATCGTGGTACATTATTTGGCTTAATGACAGATGGTAATGTTGAGGCAATATTAATGTCCCTACCCCCAGAAGTACGTTGGTAGACTGGGTTGCGTAAACATCCCTCCTTAATGTGGAGATTTAAAAGATGGAGGTTCACGGCAACCTAATCTCTCCTAGCCAAGTAGGCATAGTCATCGTGTTTTAGTAAATCAATATCATACGAAAAGCTTTTATTCGTTATATAATATTCTAGTAATCGTATCATACCTTGTTTATGCCTAGCCAATTCCTCTTTAGTGAGTTCTATCTCTAAAGTTTGGATTATTGGCTTTGAGCTAGAAATTTTTACGTAAACAACCTGTTTAACGTTATGGATTTGCATACCAAAACCACCTTCTTGTAACATTAACGCCTCAATTATCAATTGCGGGGATAACCCAGTTTCTATATCTTTTCTACTCGGTAAGCTACCGGTTTTATAATCGATAATGCTCGCTGCCCCAAACTCATCTATCTCAATTCTATCAGCCACTCCAATTATTGTTAATTCTTGCCCAGCAATATTTAATGAAATTGCTCCTCTAGTTTCAGAATAAATATATTTACAACCATTTCTACGTTGTTCATCAAATTCAACAAAAGACTCAGCAATAGGCATAAATTTTATTTGCCAAATTTTTTGCGTATAGGTTGGTAAGATAACATCTTGTAACAGATTATTACTAATATCCAATATTAAGCCAATTTTGTTATTCTCTAACTTGTTATAATTTTTTGAATATTGCTCTAAAACCTTATGAACAAAACTACCAAATTCAGATATTTTAGGCTCCTGCCCTACCCTATCTCTACTCCTGACATTCAAAATCTTCTTAGCGTAAAAACTATAAGGATTCCGTATTAACATTTCTATATCAGTAACTGATATTGTATCAGGAAAAATTGGACTATACACATGATTACTACGATTAATTGACTCAACCATATTAATATTAACATTATTTTGTACATCCACTAAGTCACTTTCTGATAAATATGTTAAATAATTTTCTGAAATCAAACTTTGTTGTGCAATAAGTTGCAATTTTAGTAACAAATTCGATGGTAACAAACCAGATTTACCATCCTGTCTTTTTGATCTAGTAATTATTACTTGGGCATTATGCAGAAATAAATAAAAATAATATTGATCGATAGAAGTTCCAACAACCATATGTAATTTTTTTAACGTTTGCTCATTAATCCATTGGCTGATAGATGAGGATGATGACCAGCATCCTTGATTAAAGTCAGTTAAAATTACTAAATCAAATTTAAGTAATATTAAATCTTCTGCTTTACCAATAATTATATTTTTAGAATAATTATTATGAGCAAAATACTTACAATTAGACATTAAACCCTTCAGTAACTTTGGAAAATCTTTTTTATTATCTAAGGTTAAATTACAATTAGTATTTATTAACTCCGATAAAAAATTTGATAATTCAGCAGCTGACTGCTCATGCCAAATATCTCGGTAAAGTTTTTCAGCAATGCTAATCGAGGATTTTAATATTTTAGCAAAATTATTGCCACTATTGCTATAAAGTAAGTTTATTAGCTTCTTAGACCATTCTATTAATTCATTATCATTGGTTTTTTCTACTAAAAACAGCATTTGGCTAGATTGCCGGATAAAGCGGTTTTTACCACTCGTTAAAATCTCTAATCTTTGAACTAATTTATGATTAATCAAAGGATGCTTTAATAGTAAAAATAACTTTTTTATATCAAAATCATTACATAATATTTCACTAATGGCAATTATTAGAGAGCTAATTAACGTTTCTGATAAATTATTACCTAGCAAATCTTGGAATTCTAGGGAATATTTGGTCAAAAAATTACAATAAAAATTCTTGGTTGTTTGATTATTGACAATAATAGCTATTTTCTTATCACTAGATTGTTGGCAAAATTGTTGACAAATCAGACTTATTTGCTTTGCCTCTTGAAAAATATCTTCAAGCTCATAATATTTTATATGATCTACGGCTAATCGTTTAGGCTCATCAGGTATACTCGAATGCTTTGAAGAATTGGCTCCGCAAAACTTCGGGGCATTCGCGTGCTCACGTAGTTCATCTACGCTCCGCTCGCTCACCCCTTGTTTTACGTTCCAATTCTCCAGATCATCCGAGTATATATTGTTACAAATTATCCGATCGAAAAGCAAATGATCTGACTGCTGATTACCCAAAAGTTGGGAATCTGATAAATTTTTATTGAGAATTGTCAGTAATTTTTTAAAGTTATATAAGCAATCTTCTTCAGGATTATAGCTATAGTCAAGTTCTCCTAAATTGACTATATCTAGATTCCCGCCTACGCGGGAATGACACATACTAATAGGCGGTAAAATTATAAAACCATCCGGTGAATTAGCAACATTCTTTAAAAAATTCCATGATATGGGATTATGCCCTACTATACCGGCTATTATCAAACTAGTATCAGCTCTTTTCAGCCTTGCTATCTCTGCATCCATCATAGTGACCTGATAATTTAGCCGATCTTGCTTTCCTAACAATTTTATCTTCTCTTGCCATTCAGAATGGACGTATTTAAGAAATTGATAAATAACACTCCAATGTTGCGATGGATTGATTTTTTCTATTTCATTTACCGAATCTATCGATAAATTATTACCAGCTAGCTGGTAAAATAACTCAGATATTGTTGAACAAAATTGTAAAGATTGGGTTATACTGAATTGTAAATCATGATAATTATGAATGATTTCTGCCAGGATAATTTTTTCTTGCAAAAACGTTATTGGCTGTAAATTTTCTGATGCGATAGCAAAAATTTCTTCACCTTCAGCCATAATATTAGACCAAGGAATAATATTTGGCAAAATCGCAATATGCTGTTTGTTAATCAAAATATTTTGTAAATTCCAACAATCGAAACCACTAGGCAATATAACCTTAAGATTGCTAATAGAATTCTTCTCACTGAAATTATCTAAAATAAAATCAGCTAATATATCTAAAAACGATAATGATGGGTTAATTCTATAGAGGTTCATTAATTCCTTATTAGTTATATTATATAAATGCTATATATAACCTGGATTTGATATAACAAATTATACCAATTCCCGAAATTAATTTATGTTGGTAATTTGTGCGTCGATCCGGTACTCGCATCACAACTGTTGAAAGTTAGAAGAGGAAGCGGTTTTAGACCGGATAGTTTAAAAATCGTATGTGGTCAACGTCATTGCGAGAAAGACCTTAGGTCGACGAAGCAATCCATAAAAGTAACCAAAGATGGATTGCCACGACCACTACGTGGTCTCGCAATGACAGAAAACCTATCTAAAACCCGCTTTACCTTCTAACTTTCAACAGTTGTGGTACTCGCATCCTCACGTACACTTGAGTACGCTCCGGTGCTGCGTTCCGTGTCTTCTACAAATTCCTCAACCTAAATTAATTTCGAGAACTGGTATTATTCCAAATTAGGCTATATCTATAAATATAACAGATTTTTTTGCTCCACTAATAGCTGTTTTCATTATTTTTGCGATATTGGTTATTTTTTTATTTTTTAATAGTAACTTAATATTTATTTAAGTTTTTGTAATATAAAAAATTTCCCCAGACTGTTTAAGCTTTGTTAATCTTTATGTGAAATTGTTAATTAAAATTTAGTATTTCACTTTTAATATTATTTTTTTTTGTTATCATTAATAACCAAGCTATTGATGGTAAGAAAAATGATAGGCTACCCTCAACAACAAACAAGTTTAAACATAGAACAAAAAGAAGCTTTGGGGTTACTATCAATAGGAACCTTCCTTGAATATTTTGATTTGATGGTTTATGTTCACATGGCAGTATTTCTTAACCCCTTATTTTTTCCCAAAACTGATCCACACACTACTGCTTTGTGTTATGCAGCTACTTTTTGCTCAACTTACTTACTTAGACCATTAGGGGCTTTAATATTTGGATGGATAGGTGATAATATAGGGCGTAAGACCACAGTTATCATCACAACCCTTACAATGGCTTGTTCTTGTGTTGTTATGGCTAATCTGCCTACTTACGAACAAATAGGAAATGTAGCGACTTGGGTAGCGATTATTTGCCGGGCTGTGCAAGGTATTTCTTCTATGGGCGAAATAGTAGGGGCAGAACTTTATCTAACTGAAATGCTTAAACCCCCGGTACAATATGCAAGTGTAGGGTTGATGGGAGCTTTTGCTGTCCTAGGAACATTAGCGGCTTTAGGAACGGTCTTACTTGTTACTTTGCATATTTTTAACTGGCGTACAGCATTTTGGATTGGGGCAATAATTGCCTTTGTTGGATCTGTTGCCAGAACCAAACTTAGAGAAGCACCAGAATTTGCCGATGCTAAACGTCGAATAAGAAAAATTTTTAAAAGAACTAATACCGATATAACTATTTTACAAGACCGTCCTATTTGGCAAGAAAGAGTTAATAAAAAAACCGTACTAGCTTTCTTTTTATTACAATGTGCTTTACCAGTATGCGTTTATCTTATTTATATATATTGTGCTAATATTTTAAAAACCACCTTTGGTTACACACTATCTAAAGTTATTCAGCATAATTTTCTTGTCTGTTTTATGGAATTGTTAACCACATTAGTATTATGTTATTTAAGTTTAAAAGTATCTCCATTATTAATCATGAGAATTATACTGATAATATTTTCTATTTTTATGATATTTTGTCCGTATTTATTAAATAATCTTAATTCGCCTTATCAGTTATTTTTCATTCAATTCTTTATAGTCTTATGGAAGAAATGCATAAGCCCTGCTACTCCCATTTTTTTAAAAAGCTTTCCTGTATTTAAACGTTTTACCTGTGCTAGCATGACATTTGCTGTATCTCGTGCTTTGATGTATGTTATTAGCTCTTTTGGTTTTGTCTATCTTATTGAGTGTTTTGGCAATTGGGGAATATGGTTTATTATGATTCCGACAATGATCGCTTTTGCTTATGGGTTATCTCATTTTGAAAAATTGACAAAACCAGCTAAAAATTATCAATACAAGAAACTTCATAAGTTAGAGTTAGATTGAGCCGTTAGTAGATAAATTTTGGTAACATAGCTTTGTTAATTGTCGCTCGGCTATTGGTATTTCCAATTGGACACAAAGAGTTATAAAATATCCTACAGTCTCTTTAACTATTTTCAGTGCCTTTTCTGATGACTTAGCCCTTAGTGTTTGTAAATTATGAATACGATCAAATAATTTAATTAATATCACATCATATCGTTCTTGTTGGAATAACAAATCTAAAGTTTCTTTGGCACTAATCTTGCCATAAGGCTTAATCCTTGTTAAACCTTCAACTTGGTTAGCAACAATACTCCCAAAAATTCGAGCTATCATCTCTTCGGTAAGGGCTGTATCTTCGATCGTGTCGTGCAATAAACTGGTAACGATCATCTCAGTTTTAAATAATGTGGGAATTTCTTGGGCTGTGTACTGGGCAACCATGTATGCTACTTCTATTGGATGAGAGTAATAAGGCTCGCCGGATTGCCGCCTTTGACTACCATGATATTTCTTAGCATAATAGATAGCTTTGATAATTTCTCTGATATCTACTGGATAAGGTACCTTGTTGTTTAGTAAAATCAATTTATTAAGTAACTTATCAGAATAGTCACAACACTCAAACTTTGCTTGCCAATTGGCAATATCTTCCATAAATACCTCTCTAATTAGTTTAATTGTACATTAAATTAAACTAATATTGCCAATAAATTTTGGATATCTTTTTCTCGATAATCAAGTTTTTTGCAGAGCTATCTTTAAACGCAAAATTTGTCATTCCCGCGTAGGCGGGAATCTATAATACCTCAGGGGATTTTTAGATCCCTGCTTTCGCAGGGATGACAACCATGATCCTATATTTTATTCAAATCTGCAAAAAAACTTGATTATCGAATTTTAAAAATTCTTTTGGAATTTATGCCAAAGATTTTCAATTATCTGCTCATAAGCAACAAGCTCTGATATAGTCCAATTAAATTGGTTAAAAATATCATATGCCTTATTTATCTCAGTATTAATAGCAGCTGTATTAAGTTTCTCCTCATATAATAACTCTCTTAGTTTTTCTTCCTGTATCTTTTTATAGTTCTTATGGTTAGCGCTACCAGATTCTGCCATATTATGCATCCTGTTAGTCCGTATTTGTATTTCTATGTTACAGTCATAGGTATCTGCTATAACTACGATATGCAAAGAACGGTAACCATTATCCTTAGGGTTAGCAATATAGTCTTTGCTCTTCTCCATATTAACAGGATATATCTTGTAAAGAATAGTCAATAATTTATAACATTCATATTGCTTATTAACTATAATCCTAAAACCAATTAGGTCAGTCAATTCTTTCACAGTAATACCCTTCCTTAGCATCTTCTTTAAAGCAGAATAAGGATCTTTTAATCTGTAACGTATTTCAGCTTCTATATAATTTTTACGCAGACTATCCCTAATATTAGCTATAATCTTGTGTAAATCGTTAGTAGTGGTATCTTGCATAATTAATATCACATGAAAAGGAATCTTTGATATGTTAACAAGTAGTAATTAATTTGTCAATTATCAGAAACTAATTAGTTAATAAATCAATAAAAATTTATCATAAAAAACTCCCAAGCTAAATAATGTAGAAAATTAGATATACTTATAAATATGAGCGTATTATACTAAGAATAGAAACACTAATACTGTTTTATATTTTAAAAAGAATGTTCTAATTTATTTTTTCACATGAGGTAAATGTTATGAATACACTTAAAAAAATTATTGAAGACTTGAAAGCTAAAAAAGATATTAAGGAAATAGATTTGACTTGGTGCTTTGGTATTAATCAGATAGACGATGAGGGAGCTAACGAACTAGCTCAAGCCTTAGAGAGCAATGATACTGTAACGCACATAGATTTGAAGGACAATAAAATAGACGATGAGGAAGCTAAGGCACTAGCACACATCTTAACAAACAATAAATCTATAACAACAATAAATTTGGGTAGCAACAACATAGGCGATGAGGGAGCTAAGGCACTAGCTCAAGCCTTAGCGAATAATAGCACTGTAATGAAAATAGATTTGAGCTGGAACAAGATAGGCAATGATGGAGCTAAGGCACTGGCTCAAGCCTTAGCAAGTAATAGCACTGTAATGAAAATAGATTTGAGCTGGAACAAGATAGGTGGTGAGGGAACTAAGGCAATAGCACAAACCTTAACGAGCAATAGCACTGTGACACATATAGACTTGAGTCACAACAAGATAGGCGATAAGGAAGCAAAGCTACTAGCCCAAGCCTTAGAGAACAATAGCACTGTAACGCAAATAAATTTGAGTTACAACGATATAGGTGGTGAGGGAGCTAAGGAACTAGCTCAAACCTTAAAGAACAATAAAACTGTAACACACCTATATTTGGAAAGTAACAAGATAAGCGATGAGGGAGCTAAGGAACTAGCTGATGCCTTAAAGAGCAATAGCACTGTGACACACATATATTTGAAGAACAACTATATAGGCGATGAGGGAGCTAAGGAACTAGCTCAAGCCTTAGAGAGCAATGATACTGTAACGCACATAGATTTGAAGGACAATAAAATAGGCGATGAGGGAGCTAAGGCACTAGCTCAAGCCCTAGAGAACAATAGTACTGTAACAAAAATAAATTTAAAATACAACAAGATAGGCGATGATGGAGTGAAATCACTAGCTCAAGCCTTAAAGAATAACAAAACTGTAACGGACATAAATTTGAATGAAAATTGCATAGGTGATAAAGGAGCGAAAGAATTAGCAGATACTTTAGCGAACAATAGCACTGTAACAAAAATAAATTTGAACAGCAACCAGATAGGTGATGAGGGAACTAAGGCAGTAGCTCAAGCCTTAGAGAACAATAAAACTGTAACGCATATAGTTCTGGGCGGAAACCAGATAGGCGATGAGGGAGCTAAGGCACTAGCACAAGCCTTAAAAAACAATAGTACTATAACAGAAGTGCATTTGTGGGGCAACCAAATAAGCGATGAGGGAGCTAAAGCACTAGCTGATGCCTTAAAGAGCAATAGCACTGTGACAGAAATACATTTGTGGAACAACCAGATAAGCAATAAGGGAGCTAAGGCACTAGTACACGCCTTACAACACAATAACACTTTGACAATAATGAATTTGTGGGACAACAAAATAGGAGATGATTTACTAGAGAATATAAATAAACTATTAAAGAAAAACGTATTACAAGCAGAAGAATTCAAGGGAAAGCCCTCAATACAAGAAAAACAAACACAGGAGACAGAACATAACTCAGAAACAAAGATTGTGAATGAACATGATCAGGAATTAGCTGTTATAAGTACCGTCGATGCTTTGCCTAAAGATGTGGAAGTTATACCTCTTGGTGCTAATGTTTATCCAGTAGAAAACATTTAAGGTTGCAAAAAAATTCTTTTTATATATTACAAAAACCTGAAGAAATATTAAGCTAATTGTTGTTATTCAGGTTTTTGTATTTATTAGAGATAATAGACCTCTTGCATAACCTAAAGATAATTGAGGAATTTTTAGGAAAAACGAAGTCGAGTACCGCAGCGTACTAAGATGTACGTGAGGAACGGAGACGAGTTTTAACAACAAAATTACCAATTAGATTAGGTTAGGCGAGAGGTCTAATGTTAAACATAGCCCCCTGCCCAATATAAATAAAGATTTAAGGATGTATAATTAATGATTGCAATATTTTGTATTTTTAACTTCCAAAAGTTGTGAGTGTTAATTCACTATAAAAAAACAAAAAATTATAAAAATTTTGCTAATTAGCTATTAGTGGACAATAAAAAAGTAGTATAATGGATATTATAGTTGGAAGGAACAGGTGAAAACAATGATAGAAGAAAAAAATAATATTAATTACCAACCAAGAATGTTTGTTGGTACCGATGACTTCTACGATTTGTTGATTAATAGCGACATATTTGTTGATAAGAGTCTAATGATCAAGGAATTGTTAGAAGATAGTGGTAAAGTCACCTTGATCACCCGCCCAAGGCGTTGGGGTAAAAGTCTGAATATGGATATGGTGCGGAGATTTCTAGAAATAGAAGTGGATAAGTATGGGATACAATTGCCGCAAGAACAAAGAGTTAATCATAAGCTGTTTAGCGGAGGAGAAGTGGATTTAGGCTTTGATGAGACTAAAGAACTAAAGCCATTGAAAATTGCTAGTGTAGCAAACTCTATGAAACGTCAAGGTCAATTTCCAGTTATTATTATAAGTTTCAAGGGCGTTAGGGGCAGTAGTTATGAGGAGATTGAAAGTAAAATCAGCTATCAAATAACTAAGTTATTTAGTAATTATCGTTATTTAAAACGTTATGTAAGTGAGAAAGAATATTTATTGGAAGAAGCGGAAAAAGAGCAATTAACTAGATATTTTTCTGGAAAGTTTAACAAAGTAGAGCTTGAGAATAGTTTAAAATTTCTAAGTGATTTACTTTATAAACATTTTAATCAAAAGGTCTATATATTAATCGACGAATATGATACACCAATTAATAGCTCCTACATGGAATTTGGTCATACAGAAGAATTTAATCAGGTACTTAAACTATTTCGGGCAATATTTGGCAATAGTCTTAAAACCAATGATTCATTACAAAAAGGTGTTATTACCGGCATATTGCGTGTTGCTAAGGCTAATTTGTTTTCAGATTTGAATAATTTAACTGAATGTAGTTTACTAGATGAAAGATTTTCTAGCAGTTACGGTTTTACTCAAGTGGAAGTTGATGAATTATTAACTAAAGTGCCGCTTAAAACTAATCCAGAAGAAATTAAAAATTGGTATAATGGCTATAATTTTGGTGGAGAAGTCATTTATAATCCATGGTCAATTATGCAATGTTTGGCAAGTAAAGGCAAGCTTGATCACTATTGGATTGATAGTGGTGGGACTGATTGGATTGATCATGTATTGCTTTCAGATGAGATGCAACAAAATATCCAGGCTTTAGTTGCAGGTAAAACGATTACTTCTTCTATTACTAAACATATAAATTTTGCTGATATTAACAAACCAGAAGGGTTATTTAGCTTATTATTATTTAGTGGTTATCTAAATCCTGCAGCCAAGATGTCAGAACAAGATATTTACGAACTATCTATCCCTAATTATGAGGTAAAATATATCTACCAAAAAAGAATGGTGCAATGGGTTAGTAAACAATTAGATATTGATAATTCTGGCTATTATTCTTTCGTTACTTTATTACCAGATGGTAGAATAGATGAGTTTAAAGAGCGTTTGCAGGAATTGTTACTTAATTCTACTAGTTTTCATCAAACAGGAGCAAAGAAAGCAGAACTGTTTTATAGCGGCTTTATGCTCGGCTTTGTTAATATGTTAGCTCCTAATTATATAATATCAAGTGAACAAGAATCAGGGGATGGCAGAGCTGACGTTGTGATGATTCCAAAAATTGGCAAAGGTGATAAAGCGATGATTATCGAGTATAAAATCGCTAAATCCTCAGAAGATTTAGCAGATATAGCTAAATCTGGCTTACAACAAATTATAGATAAGAAATATGATACTAGGATAAAAGAATATCAGCATGTAAAACAAATACTCAAAATTTCGATGGCATTTTGTGGAAAAAATATGGAGTTGCAATATGAGGTGAGTCTATAATATACTTTGTGTAAGTTGCAAAAGTAAGCAGTAAGAAGTACTGTAAGAAAACAACTTATAAAAAGGTAAAATATGTCAGAAAAAATAAAAAAGAAGATATTAGAACTAAAAGATAATAATATAAGTAATAATTTAGTAGAAGAATTATTATCAAAAGCCGATCCATCTAAGTTGTTTGGCAAAGAAGGATTATTTCAACAACTAAAAAAGCAAATAGTTGAAAAAATATTAGAAAGTGAACTAGAGCATGAATTAGGTTATTCAAAGCATAGTAAAATGCCGAAAGTAGATAATAATCGTCGTAATGGTAGCTATGAAAAGACAATAATTGATGATGATGGTAGGAAGGTTACTCTGGAAGTACCAAGAGATCGAGAAGGAGAGTTTGTTCCGAAATTAATACCTAAAGGGCTGAGAAGATTCAGTGGATTTGACGATAAAGTTATCTCACTTTATGGTCGAGGAATGACAGTCAGTGAAATTCGAGGTCATTTGGAAGAAATATATCAAACTGAGGTTTCCGGTGATTTAATATCGACAATAACCGATGGAGTAATAGACGAAGTAACTAGGTGGCAAAATCGAGGTTTAGATAAGGTTTATCCAATATTATACTTAGACTGTATTCACGTTAAGTCTAGGGATAACCAGGTAGTGATAAATAAAGCAGTATATTTAGCGATTGCTGTTAATATAGAAGGAAAGAAGGAGTTGCTGGGTATTTGGGTAGGAAAAAATGAAGGTGCTAAATTCTGGATGCAAGTAGTTACTGAGTTAAAAAATCGAGGAGTAGAACAAATTTATGTTGCTTGTGTTGATGGTCTAAAAGGTTTTCCGGAAGCGATAAGTAGCATATTTCCTGCGACTATAGTACAGTTATGTATAGTTCATATGGTTCGCAATTCAGTGAAGTATGTCTCATATAAGGATTTAAAGGAGGTGACCACAGATTTGAAGCAAATTTATACAGCAAATAATGAAGAAATGGCAAGTCTAAAACTTCAACAATTTAGTTCAAAATGGGACAAAAAATATCCAGTAATTTCTGATATTTGGCAACGTAATTGGTGTGGGATAATCCCATTTTTTGCTTTTCCTGAGGAAATAAGAAAGGTAATTTATACAACAAATACCATTGAATCTGTCAACCGTCAAATTAGAAAAATCATCAAAAATAAGGGGGTGTTTCCAGATGATAAATCAATTCAGAAAATAATGAGTCAATCATTTATTTTGTGTAAGTTCTATTTTTTACATTCCAATAAATCATATTTAAAATCACCACAAAGTATTTCAAATTGATTCAAAGCTAATGACCAATCTTTTATGGGCATAGTCCATTTTTTAGATGCATTTTGCAGAGCTAAAAATATTATTTTCTGAATTGATTTATCATCTGGAAACACCCCCTTATTTTTGATGATTTTTCTAATTTGACGGTTGACAGATTCAATGGTATTTGTTGTATAAATTACCTTTCTTATTTCCTCAGGAAAAGCAAAAAATGGGATTATCCCACACCAATTACGTTGCCAAATATCAGAAATTACTGGGTATTTTTTGTCCCATTTTGAACTAAATTGTTGAAGTTTTAGACTTGCCATTTCTTCATTATTTGCTGTATAAATTTGCTTCAAATCTGTGGTCACCTCCTTTAAATCCTTATATGAGACATACTTCACTGAATTGCGAACCATATGAACTATACATAACTGTACTATAGTCGCAGGAAATATGCTACTTATCGCTTCCGGAAAACCTTTTAGACCATCAACACAAGCAACATAAATTTGTTCTACTCCTCGATTTTTTAACTCAGTAACTACTTGCATCCAGAATTTAGCACCTTCATTTTTTCCTACCCAAATACCCAGCAACTCCTTCTTTCCTTCTATATTAACAGCAATCGCTAAATATACTGCTTTATTTATCACTACCTGGTTATCCCTAGACTTAACGTGAATACAGTCTAAGTATAATATTGGATAAACCTTATCTAAACCTCGATTTTGCCACCTAGTTACTTCGTCTATTACTCCATCGGTTATTGTCGATATTAAATCACCGGAAACCTCAGTTTGATATATTTCTTCCAAATGACCTCGAATTTCACTGACTGTCATTCCTCGACCATAAAGTGAGATAACTTTATCGTCAAATCCACTGAATCTTCTCAGCCCTTTAGGTATTAATTTCGGAACAAACTCTCCTTCTCGATCTCTTGGTACTTCCAGAGTAACCTTCCTACCATCATCATCAATTATTGTCTTTTCATAGCTACCATTACGACGATTATTATCTACTTTCGGCATTTTACTATGCTTTGAATAACCTAATTCATGCTCTAGTTCACTTTCTAATATTTTTTCAACTATTTGCTTTTTTAGTTGTTGAAATAATCCTTCTCTACCAAACAATTTAGATGGATCGGCTTTTGATAATAATTCTTCTACTAATTCATTACTTATATGATTAGCGTTTAGTTCTAGAAACTTCTTTTCTATTTTTTCTGACATATCTTTCCTTTTTATAAGTTGTTTTTTTACAGTACCTCTTAATGATTTCTTTTACAACTTACACAAACTATATTATAGACTCTGCTAAATTTTTGTCTAGACAAAGGAGACCACCATACTATGCTTTCTCCATCTGACAGCACTAAGCTTCCTTTATCTGATCTTACGCTCTTTTTGTCTAATTCTAAGCTTCCTTCATCTGACCTTATGCTTTGTTCAATCTTGTCTTGAATAAATGTAGCATCAGGAATTTTATTAGTTGTATAGTCAATTGATGAGAAGTTGGTGGCGTCGTCACTCGTCACTTGCTTATTATATATAGGTGTCGCTCCATCGCTCATGCTACCCAATTCTCCTGAATTGACTATAGGAGTTAATGGTTGTTGAGTAACTGTCTTAGGAGCAATAGGTTGGTACTCAATTGCTCTATTTTGCTCAGCTCGTGCCTGCTGTCTCTTCTCTTTACGCCTTTGCTTTTTATTCAGATGATTGGTGGTATTGGGCATCATTGCTGTTGTTGGCAATGTCAGTTGGGTTGTCCCTGAGCTTGATGCTTCTAAGTCAGGAGAATAAGTAATACTAAGATTTTTGAACTCAGAAACCAATCCTTGTTCTTCATCCTCTTTAGGTTGTATTTTTTGAAGCTGATTATATGTACTCAGTAAGTCTGTATTGCTTAAGTCATTATTATTGAATAATGGGGTTAGTATTATGTTTTTAGTAGGCGATTTAAGGATAGGATCACTACTATCCCTATAATCTCTAAACTTATCTGATTGAGAATTATTAGAAGGTGATAGTACAAGATTTTCTGGAATCTCAGTAGGTGTTGATGTAACGTATTTAGCAAGATTAGTAGTTGGAGAACCACCAAGATTAGTGCCGCTACTTTGATGTGAGGGCAATGGACTAGTTGCATCCCATTGTTTTACTTCTGTACTAGATGTTGCTGTAACAGTACCTAATACATCCTCTTTTGATGATTCACTTACCATTGTGTTAGGATTCTGTACTATTATTTCCATTTGCTTTTTTTCTTCTAATGATTGATTCCCTTTTTGAGATGAAAGTCTTACTCTATACACTTTCCGTCGAGCAATTGTAGGTAACTTTGGCGTTGATTCCTTAGATTCTTGGGTTAATAATGACGGGCTTCTATTCTCATCTGCTCCAAATGCAAAATATCTAGATTGATTTCGATTTGAAATACCGAAACTTGTAAATGGTGGAGTATTCTCTTTGGAGAAGATGTTTTCTAAATCAATTTCTTTATCAGTAAATGATGCATTAGTATTTATAATATTGCTACTAGCAAGAATTTCCGATGATGAGTTAGATTTGTCAAATTTTGCATGTGGTGAAATACCCCCTTCGGCTTTACATGTACTGATTAATACTAGTTGTGTTAACCCAATATTGAATAATATGCTTATTCTTAAACTCATATATAACCCCCATATATTGAATGGCTTTGTTGATAATAGTATAATTTGCCCTAATTTTTACTGAATCACTCCGCTTGTAAATTGAATGTCATTGGATTAATAACACTTTAAATAATTATCCGATTTTGGTTTACTATATATTTTATGCCCACCAATCCAGTTAATTTATATAAAAATCTTCATACTATTATTAATAATTCACATGAATATTTTAATATTATTATTAAGAGTATAATAATAATTTTTAAATGTCTATTACTTATTTTTAATAAAATCAGAATTGCCTGGAAATAATTAACAATTGAATAATCATATTCAAAAAATATGATTTACATTTCCATCTATAGCTAATCCTAGAAGATTTTAACCGGATAATGTTTGTCATTCCCGCGTAGGCGGGAATCTAGATCATAGTACCCTACAATTTTTTATTTATTTCCTTATGATGAGTAAAAAAGCTGACTGCTAAGAGTCATTGCGAGGAGCTACTTTAGTAGCGACGAAGCAATCCATGAGAATTAGTATAGATACATCAAGACTATATGGATTGCTTCGTAGGCTCAAGCCTCCTAGCAATGACGTTTTTATGTTGCTTAATACTTATAGAATAAAAATTGTAGCTATGAATCTAGATACCTGCATACGCAGGTATGACACTAAGTCGAGTAGGGGTACACTAAATCGAACAGGGAGGATAATGGTTGTCATCCCTGCTTCAGTGCGGGATCTAAAAATGCCCTGAGGTATTATAGATTCCGCACCGAAGCAGGAATGACAAATTTTGCGTTTAAAGATAGATGTTGTGACTCGGATATATTCAAATTTCCTTCAAACAACCTACTATTTATAAGCTCTGCAAAAAACTTGATTATTGAGTAAAAGAGATATTGCTAAAATATCACATGAGATTAAGGAATTATTAACCATTAAAATGCTATTCCATGCCAGGGAATTATTAAATATTGTTTTTATTAAGAAAAAATAAAAAATTAATTGACTATTTAGTGTAGGTTATATTTAATTAAAATTGTAACTATTGCTAACGAAATTTTGCTAATAAAGTGTAAACATGGTGAAAACATAATAATATGCCTGATGATTTTGATGGCGATAAATGGAATAAGAAGTATGGTGCGGATTCTGCTCAATTTGACAATCCTATAGTCAATTGATGAGAAGTTGGGGATGTTGTCGCTCGTCGCTCGCCTATTACTTATAAGCGTCGCTCCATCGCTCCTAGCCCCAAATTCTCCTGAATTGACTATATATAGTAGGAAATTATGTTTAACAAAATAATCACTGGAGAAATATGAACTATCAGAAATCAATAACAAAACTGGTTCAACTATGAGTGGGCTTGTTCAAGAAAATACCAGGATTATTCCTGATAGGCAGACTAGCCTTACCAGAGAACAAAAAGAAGCTGTGGGGTTGCTTTCAATAGGAACATTTTTAGAATATTTTGATTTGATGCTTTATGTGCATTTAGCAGTATTATTAAACGAGTTGTTTTTCCCTAAATATGAGTCTTTTGCCGCATCTATGTTAACGGCTTTTGCATTTTGTTCTACTTTTATTTTTCGTCCAATTGGTGCATTAATTTTTGGCTATATTGGGGATAGAGCAGGGCGGAAAGCAACGGTTATTATTACCACCATTATGATGGCAATTTCATGCGTCATAATGGCAAATGTTCCAACTTATGCTCAAATTGGTATTACCGCTTCTATAATAATTACGGTTTGTCGTGTACTACAAGGTATGTCATCAGTAGGAGAATTAGTAGGAGCAGAACTTTATTTAACAGAGACTATAAAACCTCCTATACAATATCCAACAGTAGCTTTTGTTGCCGTTGCTTCTGTTATCGGAACAACAGCTGCACTTGGAGTCGCTTCTCTCGTTACATCATATGGCTTGAATTGGCGTCTTGCTTTTTGGATAGGAGCAATAATTGCTTTAGTTGGTGGGGTTTCCAGAACGACTCTCAGAGAAACACCTGATTTTGTTGATGCAAAACTTAGACTAAAAAAGAAATGTGAGAAAGCTAATATTGATATCAAGGAACTTGCTAATAATCCCATTGTTAATGAAAAAGTTAATAAAAAATCAGTGCTATACTTATTTATAGTAAATTGCGTTTGGCCAGTATGTTTTTATTTCTCTTATGTACATTGTGGCAGTCTCCTAAAAAGTTCTTTTTGCTATAGTGCGGAACAAGTAATACATCAGAATTTTATTCTATCAATGATACAGTTGGCTGGCAAATTATTTGTGAGTTATTTAAGTTATAAGATATATCCAATGAAAATTCTAAAAGTGCAATTAGTGGTATTTTCTATTTTTGTGCTATTTTCCCCTTATATTTTGAATAATATAACTGAGGCTTTTCACTTATTTTTATTTCAAATTTTTCTTGTACTGTTTGCTATTGATATTGGACCAGCTGTTCCAATATTTTTCAAATATTTCCCAGTTTTTAAACGTTATACTTATAATAGTATGATATATGCTGTATCACGGGCTTTGATGTATGTTATTACTTCTTTTGGAATTTTATTTTTAACAAAATATTTTGGTCATTGGGGGTTGTTAATTATTATGATTCCAATAAGTGTAGGATTTGCTTTTGGTTTACGTCATTTTCAAAAATTAGAGAAGGAAGCTGGTATTTATGTTGAATAATTGTTGTAGGTTCTAACGGAGATTCAGTACCTAACAAATGTTTGTAACATAAATTAGTTAATGTATTTTCTAGCTGTTTTGTTCCACAATACATACTAATGCTTATAAAATTTTTAAAAGTCTCTTCTACAATTTTCTTAATCTTCTCAGGCGATTTTACACCAATAGTTTGCATATTATGCAGCCGGTCAAATAGTTTGATCAATAAGACATCATATTTTTTCTGTTGAAATAATATATCCAATGTTTCTGCTGCACTGATTTTTCCATAAGATTTAACCCTGGTTAAACCTTCCACTTGCCTAGCGATTTGCTTGTTAAAGATCATAGTGATCATGTCTTCGGTAAGAGTCGTATCCTCAATAGTATCATGCAGTAAGCTGGTAATGATCATATCAGTCCTGAAGTATTTTGGTACCTTTAATGCTGTATGTTCAGCAACCATATATGCTACCTCTATCGGATGGGAGTAATATGGATCGCCGGATTGTCGCATTTGCGAACCATGATATTTCTTGGCGTAATAGATACCTTTTATAATTTCATTAATATTTACTGGTATAGTTACTTGCTGATTTAGCTCGGATAGTTTATTTAGTAGCCTCTTAGTATATTGGCAATCTGTATATTTTATTTCCCAATTATTAATATCTTCCATTTAAATATCCACTACATTGCTTTAACAATAAAATAAATAATAACTAAAAATAAAAATTTTTGCAATAGTTTATTAGATATTAGTTTTAAACAATGGTAATTTTTATACTTTGTTACATTTAAGTTATGTTCCTATTGTTTGAATTTAGTATACATTGTATAAAATTATCTCGTGCATATAATTGTTGCTGTTTGGTACAGAAATATCGATTAAAAAAATAGCTAGTCAACTCAAAAGCTTGTTTTTTATCATTATTAGTAATTTCACACTTAGTGGAGGTTAAGAATTGTGGTAAGATTAGAAGCCTGTCTTGATATTTCAGCCCTGCTGATAAACAGACAGCTTTTCCAGATTTTGGTGAGACATATTTCAGATTTTCTTGGCTACCTGTTACTGTACATTTATCCAACTCAAGACCATATCCCGATTCTTGGAGTATGGCTAATTCAAACCTAGTATACTCTTCAAAAATAAAATTATTTGCTAGGTTGTTTAAATATTTTGCAAAAATTGGGAAAAAATTATTGTGATTTTCTCTTTCATGAAAGGCTATTTTAATAAGGCTAATAATTGAATTAAAGGCATATAATTTAATTTTATTAGTTATTAAAAGACCAGCGTAAGATTTTATTAACTCGCATTTAGCCATTCCTATATGCTCGTGTAATCTAGCTTGCCAAAAAAAATCAACAATATTACCTTGCTGATTTATAGTGCCAGATTTTCTAGATGTTTCTCGTATTACCCCAGAATATAAGCCATGATTTTTAGTAAAAACTGTAATAATAGCCGAATTTTCTTTTAATGGTTTTTTGCCAATTATTATTCCTATATCTTTAAAATTCATATTCAAGTCTGTTGTAATCGCATATGGCTATATGAGTTTGGGTCATCTTGCCAAAGTTCACGTACTTTTACAAAAAGAAAAAGATGAATTTTACAATCAAAAGATATCTGCATTTCTATTCTTGCCTTAGAACCTATTTCTTTAATTTTACAACCATTTTTTCCTAGAATAATAGTCTTATAAGAATCTCTTGAAACAATTATTACTTGATGAATTTTGATAGATTTATCGTTATTTTCCTGCCACATTTCAGTTTGGACGGTTAAATTGTAAGGTAATTCTTGGTGGAGATTCAAAAATAATTGTTCCCTAGTTATCTCAGCTGCTAAAAATCGCATAGGCAGATTAGTAACATCATCCTCTTCGTATAGCCAAGGCGATTCTTTAGCGTGGCTTTGGATATAATTGAGTAATTTATTGACATTTTTGCCGGACAAAACGGATAGTTTTAATATATAACTATCTACGAACTGAGAATTTAGAGTATTTTCTATTTCTTCTAGATATTCAGAAGGAATATCAATTTTGTTTAATAAGAATATTAAATTTATTTTAAGAGTTTGCAATTTTTTGAGTATTTGCAAAGTAAATTGATCAATAGGTTTCGTACTATCTATGATCAATAATACTAAATCTACACCATGTAAGCTTGACCATGCACACCGTACCATTGCTTTTTCCAGCTGTTTCTTTGGTTCAAATATACCCGGTGTATCTAGTATTATCAGCTGTGTATCTTTTATGGTAACTATTCCGGTTATAATAGAGCGGGTAGTTTGAACTTTAGGAGTAACTATCGATATTTTTTGTCCAATAAGTTTGTTTAATAATGATGATTTACCAGCATTTGGTTTCCCAATGATAGATATGGATATTGTCTTTTGAAATATTTCCACAGATTAAACCTTATAGTGAGCGTTCACGAAAAAAAGTTAAAGTATAATACGTCTATTAGCGAGAAGGCGTAAGACGACGAAGCAATCTAACTTCACAACCGTTATTGTGAAGAGCTACTTTAGTAGCATTGATGCAATCCAAAAATAATGGATTGCCACGACCTACTTGCGTGGTCTTGCAATGACATTTGGCAAGTAGATTGCCGCGTCGCCGCAAAGCGGTTCCTCGCTAATAGACGTTTGGGTTGTATATACGCCGTCATTGCGAGCGAACGTGTGAGCGTGGCAATCCATTTCTAATCACTTTTCTGGATTGCTTCGTCGGCTCATGTCTCCTCGCAATGACATTTGGTGAGCGGATTTTTTACTCATCATAAGAAAATAGTAAAAAAACCGTGAACGCTTACAACTTATAAATTGTTGAGGTAATTCATTAATTTACGAGCAGCGACTTTTTCTGCTTCCTTAACTGAATGACCAGTACCAGTTTGTTGATATTCATCCATCTGCACTAATACAGTGAAGATGGCGGCATGAGGGGATCCTTCTCTTTTAATCACTTGATATACCGGCTTTTCACTTCCCTTTTTTTGGGCTAATTCCTGAAGAGTACTTTTAGGATCATAATCAGCTAAATCAATAATATCTATAAATTCATACCATAAATCATATATTATTTTTTTTACGGTATCAATATTACTATCAAGATAAATGGCAGCAATTAATGCCTCCATAGTATTTTCGATATTATTAGGATTTTGTCTTCCTCCTAATAGCTCTTCGCCGTAAGTCATAATAATATAGTCTGACAAATTGATCTTGGCAGCTACCTTACAAAGTAATTCTTTACAGACTAGATAAGCTCTAATTTTTGCTAATTTGCCCTCATTATAAGTAGAGAAATTTTTAAATAAAATTTCAGTAATAGCGAAATTAATTATTGTGTCACCAAGTAATTCTAAACGTTCGTAATTCTTTTGTATTCCATGCTTTAGGGTATTTTGCTTTAAAGAAGGATGGCTTAACGCTTCCAGTAAAAAATTTTTATCATTAAAGTTATATCCTATATCCTGCTCAAGCTTTTCAGGGGCAGAGAGGGTTAATTCTTTTGTACTCATTCTTGTATTTTATCTGCATAAAGAGAGGTAAATAGTCTGTTAAATCTAATAGATGCCAGCCAAGTACCAACACGGAGTATTTGGTTAATTATCCCAATATCACTGTGCCATAATTGTTCTTTTGTCGAAAAAATAATAAATTGTCCTTTGGCAATAAAGTTTTGAAATGGTACAAATCCTAGATCTATCCTACTATCATTCGATTCATCTCTGTTATCGCCAAGAAAGAAATATTTCCCTTCTGGTACATAAAAGATTTCTGTATTACCATATTGATTTTTTAATAAATGATTATCTTGTTTTAATTTATAAGAAAAATAATTTACGCCGTTAGGTAATATTTCCTTATATTTTATATAATTTCTGCCTTGTTCACTTGTATATGTCTCAACTTCAGTACGATCTATAGCTTTATCATTTATATATACTACATCATTGATTAATTGTATTTTATCTCCAGGTAGCCCAATTAACCTTTTTATATATCGAATATCCATATTATTGGGTGGGCGAAAAACTATTATATCTCCTCTTTGTGGTGGCGATGCCAATATTCTACCATTAAAAATATTAGGATAGAAAGGAAAAGAATAATTGCTATATCCATAAGAATATTTTGTTGCAAAAATATAATCATGCTCCAGCACTGTTGCTTTCATTGAACCTGTTGGCACAAAAAAAAGCTCCATTACAAAAAACCTTATCATCAGTGCCAAAAATATTACAAAGATAAAAGATGAGAATTCTTGTATTGGGGTTTTTTTGTTAGTAGCCTTACATGTTATTTTCATATGTAATAATTATTTATAATGAGTAACCTCGGATAATAATCCATTACCATGTTGAAATCTAGTAATATTTTGGTATAGTCAATTGATGAGAAGTTGACTATACCTCAAACTTTTTTTAGATTCCGCACCGAAGCGGGAATGACATAAGGGCAACTGTCACCCCTGCGTAGGCAGGGGGCTAGATTCCCGCCTATGCGGGAATGACAATGGGAAGCGAGAATGATAAATTGTCATGGCAAGGAACCACTTTTTGGTGGCGAAGCGGTTTATAGAATTAGTAAATTAAAGATATGAAACATTATATTTGGTTAACAATCATAAGTTGTTTAGTAATTAACTACTGCTCAACTATTTATGCGTCTGATACTAACGTTGACAATAGATTTGACGCAAAAATTGCTATTGTAGACGTACAATCAGTTTTAGAACATTCTGCAGCAATCCAGTCTATAAGAAAGACTGTAGAGCAGATAGGTAAACAAATTCGACAAGATTTATCAAAAAAGGATATAGAACTTAAAAAAATAGATAATTTATTAATGGAAAAACGTAATTCTGTAAGTGAGTCAGCTTTTGAGCAAGAAGTTAATGCTTTTAATAAAAAAGTAAATATAGCACAAAAAGAAATACAAGATAGGAAAGCCCGCCTTGAACAGTCTCATGCTGAAGGCATAGGTAAGGTACAAGAAACAATCATAAAAATTATAAATGATTTAGCCGAAAAGCATAATCTTGATTTGGTTATACCTAATACTCAAATTTTATTTGCTAAAAATACCTTAAATATTACCCAAGAAGTAATAGCGGAGCTAAATAATCAATTAAAACATGTTATAATTAAATACGAATAATTTTGAGGTTATAATGAAAGAATTCACGCCTATTACAGTGGCTTATGGTGATGGTATAGGTCCAGAAATCATGCAAGCGGTATTATATATTTTAAAGGAAGCTTCTGCTAGAATACGTATAGAAGTAGTGGAAGTAGGAGAAAAATTATACCAGAAGCATTATACTTCAGGGATAGCACAAGATACTTGGCAATCATTGGCAAGAACTAAGATACTTCTAAAGGCACCTATTACCACCCCTCTAGGTGGTGGGTATAAAAGCTTAAATGTAACTCTTAGAAAAGCCCTATCTCTTTATGCTAATGTTCGCCCTGCTATTTCTTATGCTCCTTTTGTTAAAACACTACATCCACATCTAAACGTAGTGATAGTAAGGGAAAATGTTGAAGATTTATATGCAGGAATTGAATATCGCCAAACTCACAATGTTTATGAGTCTCTTAAGCTAATCAGCCGAGTTGGTAGCGAAAGAATTATTAGATATGCCTTTGAGTATGCAATAAAAAATAATCGTAAAAAGGTTACATGTTTCAGTAAAGATAATATTATGAAAATGTCTGACGGAATTTTTCATAAGGTTTTTGAGGAAATTGCTAATGAATATAAGCAGATTCAAGGTGACTATTATCTTATAGATATCGGCACTGCCAGGCTAGCAGCCCAGCCAGAATTATTTGATGTCATTGTAACTTCAAATCTGTATGGTGATATTATATCTGACGTATCTGCAGAAATTTCTGGTTCAGTAGGACTCGCTGGTTCTGCTAATATAGGGCAGAATTATGCTTTATTTGAAGCTGTACATGGCTCTGCCCCAGATATTGCTGGTCGTAATATAGCTAATCCTTCTGGTTTGCTTAACGCCGCAATTATGATGCTAGTTCACATCGGACAACATGATATTGCTGCATTAGTAGAGAATGCCTGGAAAAAAACTATTGAGGATGGGGTTCATACTGGAGATATCTACAATGACAAAATATCTAGCAAAAAAGTTGGTACTACGGAATTTGCCGATGAAGTAGTGAAAAGACTAGGTACTGAACCTTCTACCCTCAAAGCAGCTGCATATTCCTCAGTAGTTGCTCAACAACAAACTATTGAACATAATTCGATTAATAATAAAGAAGTTAAAGAATTGGTAGGTAGTGATGTATTCATACAGATGGTGGCATTGACTGCCCATGAGGTAGCAGAAAAAATTCAAACTATCAGTTTAGGTGACTTAGAATTAAAAACCGTATCTTCCATGGGACTTAAATTATGGCCCAGAGATGAACGATTTGAATTATTATCTGATCATTGGTGTTGTCGCTTTATGGCAAAGAAGAATGGGGAAAGAATAACCCATTTATCTATAGCCCATTTACTTGAACTACTTAGCCAGGCAGAAATAGATTTTATTAAAATTGAGAATCTTTTTGAATTTGATGGGAAAGCAGGGTATTCACTTGCTCAAGGAGAATAGCTAACCATAGCACCCTGGTTAGTTATAAATTTAATTTTTGAGGATATTTATGATATCTATTATTGGTTATGGATTAACCCTACTTGGAATTATAGCAATATTTTCTGGCATTGTTGGGCTTTTTCGATTTCCTGACTTTTATACAAAAATTCATGCTGCCAGTGTAATTGAATGTTGTGGAGTACCTTTGTCGCTTGTTGGGCTTGCTTTTTTACAACATGATTTTAATAGCTCTTTTAAATTGCTTTTTGCGGCTATATTGATTTTAATATTAAATCCGGTATCTACTCATGCAATTGGTAAGGCTTCCCTATTAAGCCCAAATAACCAAAAAGGATTAAAATGATTGATCGCTTATTTGTTATACCAGACATAATAAATTTCCAACTAGCTAGTTGGTTGCTTGTGGGAATCTTGATATTACTTGTTGTCGTATCAATTAAGCTGATATTTTGTAACTCTTTATTAGAAACAGTGATAATAAACTCTATGTTTAGCTTACTTATTGGTTTATCTTATCTACTGATGGATGCTCCCGACGTGGCAATGACTGAAGTAGCTCTGGGAGCCTGTTTATCTAGCTGTGTATTTTTAGGGTTTCTAAGCAAACTGTCAGCCGTACAGAAAAGTAATAGACCTCCTGCAAAACTCGCTTATGCTGAGGAATTTGAAGGAGACGCGGAACGCAGAACCGCAGCGTACTTAAGTGTATGTGAGGATTCGAGTACCGCATCATTGTCCAAATTACCAGCAGAAGTAGAGTTTTGCAAGAGGTCTAATCTTAAACCAACACGAGTAATAAGTTCAGCAATTATATGCATAATTTTTATAGTAGTATTAACCTTCGCAGGGATTGATTTATTAGAATATGGAGCGATAGATTCTCCATTGCAAAACCATCTAACCAAATATTATATTGAACATACTAAAAGTGACATTGGCATTCCATCTTTTGTTGCAGCCCTATTAGCTAGCTATAGAGGGTATGATACTCTTGGAGAAACTGCCGTCATTTTAATTGCTGGAATATCGGTATTATTACTATTCTCACAAAAAATTACTAAAGATGCTTAAAATAATACTGAGAAATTTTATTATTATAAAACATTCTACTCTTTTTATCTTACCCTATATATTTTTATATGGTCTATATATTCAAATTAATGGTGATGCATCACCAGGGGGCGGATTCCAGGCTGGTACTATATTTGCTTCTACGATAATTGGTTTTGATTTAGTTCATGGTCAATTTAAATTACGGCAATATTTCTCTACTGATTTACTAGTTGGTATGGCTACTATCGGAGTATTGATCTATGCCCTAACCGGTATGGTATCAATATTATTTGACGATAATTATTTAAATTATTATTCTTTGGCAGATGATAAATTGCTAGCTCAACATATTGGTATTTTTACCATTGAGATTGGTGTTGGACTTTGTGTTGCATCGGTTATGTGTTTGATATATTCTATTATTACTGCAAGTAATATTATTAAAAGTGAGCAGATTAAAAATCATTAGACAAGAAGCCTTCTCTGTGCGACAATAAAGTTGTGTATACTAGGAGGTTGCCTACGATAACGGAAGTAATTAATCTAATGCTAAAAATTAAAGACATACATTTTTTTGTAACAAAGAATGGAAAATGCTATATTAAAGAATGGTTACAGAAACTAGATATTCAAATACGAGGACGAATCAATAATAGGCTAGTTAGATTGGAATACGGTGTATATGGAGACTATAAGCATATTAAGGACAATCTATATGAATTAAGGTTCTTCTTCGGAAAAGGATATAGAATATATTTTCTTGAAAAGGATAATAAAATAATTCTTTTATTAAATGCAGGCGATAAAGGCACGCAAAGTAGGGACATCAAAAAAGCACAAGAAATAATAGATATACTTGAATTAGAGAATGATTATATGGAAAAATTTACCAATTACTTAAGAGAACAATTAGAAAATAAGGCAGAAGTTACGGAGTATGTGAATGCTGCTTTAGAACAATATTTTCTAGATCGTAATAAGGAATTATTTTTGTCTACTTTAAAAGAAGCTATTATTGCAAGTGGGGGGATAACGAAAATGTCTAAAGATATTCATATAAATAGACAACATATATATAAGATATTATCTAGTAAAGGAAATCCTAGTTTTGATAATATTGGCTCCTTATTAACTGCTTTAGGACTCCAGTTAAAAGTTGAGAGTCAGCCGCATCATTTATAGTCACTTACAAAAATGTAGCTAACTGGCTCAACATATTGGTATTTTTACCATTGAGATTGGTGTTGGACTTTGTGTTGCATCGATTATGTGTTTGATATATTCTATTATTACTGTTGAAACATAATAAGATAGTGAACAGAATTCTTTATAGTGCATTTTCGGCCATTAATGGAACATCTACATCATTATTTTGATTAGTTGGTACATCACCATTTATTACACCGCCATTTATAGGTTGTAAGGGAACTTCTGCTAACTGATCCAGCCCTGCTTCAGTATTAAAATAACGATTCGGCATCATACATTTTAGCACCTTATGTATGCCTAAACAAACAAGTAATCCAGTTGCTACTACCACGACGCTCCCGAACCCTTTAGTAAAATAGCCCCATTTACTATTCAAGAAACTATTATCCTTTGACAAACCATCACCTGTATTATTGAGCATAGTTATATCTCCATTATTTGTTATAGTCAATTCAGGAGAATTTGAGGCTAGGAGCGACGAGTGACAATGTTCCCAACTTTTCATCAATTGACTATATATTTAAAAATTTTTCCAAAGTCTTAAGTTGCAGTCATTATTATGTTTGTTATAATTAACCAAAGTAATAGCTCCATTAGAAAACATACACAGACAGAGCCAAGACCACTCTTAATTCAATCAATTCTACTATAGTTATATGCATAAACTAATACAGCTGATCAAATGGGAATATTTAATTCAAAATCGTATTAATAATCTTAGTAAATATCTATTTATATTCTTTTTATTTTGTATTTTCAGTACTGCTTTAATTAATGACCAAACAGATATTAAAAAATTTGGAATTATTTTTTCAGTAATTGTTTTACCGATAGCTCTAATTGGCTTTTCTAGTCTAATATTTCAGCAAGATGTTGAGGACGGAAGTTTAGAGTTACTATTATCTAGCTTCAATGAGAGTGAAATTATTGCCGCTAAATTAATTACCATAATTGTTAGTTCCCTCACCAGTGCTTTATTAAATATGCCAATAATTTATATTATCTTCGATCTTGACATGCTAACAGTAAGCTATCTTTTGATCAATCTAATTCTATTATTAATTTTGTCCAGTAGCCTATTAGTTTTAATTGGAGCTGTTCAAAGCTATTTTAGGTCAAATACTAATCTATTAGCAATATTAATCATGCCGCTACTAATACCCAACATCATACTTAGCGGTCTTGTTTTACAAAATTTTGATAATATCAATCTAATTTTTGTTATGATTGGTATCAATATGGTTCTTGTACCAATAATATTTTATCTCTCATCCTATCTAATTAAGAATATTTACAACATTTAATTTTAATTATACACTATACTGACCCTTGCACTAATAAAAAAATTGTTATTTTTTTACAATTCATGTAATTTCTACTCGTAGATTTTTTAACTATTTTTCGGTAATTATATATATGTGGCAAGCTTTAAGAAGACTAATAGCAGCTAACCCTATGGGAATGTTTTTATGGACTATCATAGCCAAATGGTACGTTATGATAGCTGTTGCTTCTCTGGTAATATTATTTTGGGTAGCTAAAGGACTCGAACAAATTGGACTTATCAGCTATATAACAACTGCTACCACTGAAATTCTTGATACGTCAAAATCAATTGCTCAACATTGTACTCCAAAATTAGGTCCCAACTTTGAAAATTTAACCAATTTTTGGAAATGTTTAGGAGATCCACCAAAATATGAGGTTAGAGAAGAAACCGGTGAGAAAGCTTTAGAAGACGGATTAAAGAAGTTATTGCCTAAAGATGGAACTGTACCGGAAATGCTCCCTTATCGCAATCCTTATGACTCTCCTGACAATTCTAACGATAGTGATGGTAAATCAACTGATGGCAAATGAGAATAATATAAGTATAAGTTAGGGTAATCAATAAAAATTAGTATGTTAAAGGATGGATACATTAATGACTTTGCAACAAACAAAGCTGTAGATTTAAAAAAGCCTGAAGAAAAAGTACGACAAGAATATGAAAAGATATTGTATGACGACTATTTTTATGACAAAGAGCAATTAGATATTGAAGTTTCAATACAAATGGGTAGCTCTGTAAAAAAAGCAGATATTGTAATATATAAAAATAAATCAAAAAATAGAAATCAATATAGCGATATACTTGGTATTGTTGAGGTTAAAAAGAAAAGTAGAAAAGACGGTTTAGAACAACTGACGAGTTATATGCAAGCTACTTCTGCTTTGTTCGGAGTTTGGACTAATGGAGAAGAAATTGAATATTTATATAAAAATTCTAAAGGAGAAGTAAAGAAAGATTGTCTATTTAACATACCGAAAAAAGGAGAAACGATAGAAGCAATAGGTAATATAACAAAAGATAAATTAAAACCTGTTAAAAATCTAAAACCTGTTTTTAGGCGTATACTAAATACTTTATATTCTAATACAAATATTAGTAGGAAAGAAAAGCTTGGAAGCGAAATGATTAAACTAATCTTTTGTAAGATTATTGATGAGAAATATTATAATGGTCTCCATATTTTGGACACAAAAATAGAAGAAATGAGATAGAATTCTTTAGCAAAAAAGGAGAGCTAGAGATGAAAAAACAAGTAAGGCAATATAGTGCTGAGGAGAAATCAAAAATTGTCATAGAGACAATCAAGGGCGAGCTAACAATAGCCCAAATAACTAGTAAGTATGGTGTTCATGCAACGCAGATAAGTAATTGGAAAAAACAGGGGCTTGAATTATTAGTACAAGGCTTTAAGAGTAAAACACAGAGTGCTGATCCAAATCAGCAGGAGTTAATCAAGAATCTATATGAACAAATTGGACAGTTAAGTGTAGAGCGTGACTGGCTCAAAAAAAAATCTGCATTGTTTGGACTTAAAGGTTAGGTGTAATATGATAGAGCCTAATCATAATAAATTAACAATTATACAACAGTGTAAGTTGTTGGGTATTAGTAGGTCAACCTACTACTATCAACCTACTGCTATTAGTGAACAAGAACTTAAGATCATGGCAATAATTGATGAGACCTATACTATGCATCCATATTATGGTATGCGACGGATGGCTAAATATTTACAAGCCCAAGGTTTTTCGGTAGGTCGTAAAGCTGTTAGACGTTACTACCAAATAATGGGTCTTGAAGCTGTTTATCCTAAAATGAATTTGAGTAAAAGAAATCAGGCACATAAAATATATCCTTATTTATTAAAAGATTTAGAGGGAACATACTCAAATCAAGTATGGTGTTCAGATATCACTTACATAAGGTTGCAACAAGGATTTGTTTATTTGGTAGCCATTATGGATTGGCACAGTCGTTATATACTTAGCTGGCGGGTATCTATTAGTTTAGAAAGTACTTTTTGTGTAGAGGCTCTTGAGGAAGCTATAGAACAATATGGTATACCAAAGATTTTTAACACAGACCAAGGAGTGCAATTTACGTCTGAGCAATTTATCTGTATTTTAAAAAAATATAATATTCAAATAAGTATGGATGGCAAAGGTAGAGCTTTGGACAACGTGTTTATTGAGCGATTTTGGCGTTCGTTGAAACAGGAAAAAATTTATCGAATAATTTTAACAATTGTAAAGGAGGCAAAAGCAGCTATTAAGGAATATATCGATTTTTATAACCACGAAAGAATGCACCAAGCATTGGGGTATAGGACTCCTAGCTTGATGTACTATAAACAAAAAGTTGCATAATAGTGACAATAATAATTTCATGGGAATTATATCTCTAAATTGCTAAATTTTTGTCTAGACAAAGGAGACCACCATACTATCTCATCATAAGTATTATCGTTAATCTTTACCACTGCATGACTATTTAGCTCTTTTATCTCAGGACTTATCTCTTTTAATACATGTGCTTGACATGCCTTATATAGTTGCTTAGCCAGCATCCCTACCTGTGTTGTATCTTTTATCTTTTCTACTAGCTTGTCATCTGTTTCTATAGTATCTCCTGTATAAATTCCTCCTATCTTAAATCTACTGACATTATTTATATCTCTCGCTAAATTGCTTAGTAGTTCAGGTTGCTCCTTATGCAAGTTAGCTATCGTCAGGAAATAATGGTCTTGCTCCTTTTTGCTATAATACTCTACCACATCTTTATATTGCTTATACATATCAAGACAAAAATCTTTTTCTTTTTTTAATAGCTGTAAAACTTCATTTACTGATTTTGCTTCTTCTCTCTCTTTGTTAATTAAAGCTATTCTGGGTGTTACATAATCTTTGAATGCTTTTAGCCATTCTGCCCCTAATAAGTTAACTACTCCCTTTTCATCTTCTAATTTCATCTTATCTTTTAGTTGTTCTATATTATATTTTGGCTGTAGTTTAACTATTGAATAAGTTCTTAGATGAATTTTCTTTGACTATTGATTCTGGTAGGCATGTTGCATTATTAACAGATAATGCCGGGTGGCATGCAGCGAAAAAATTAATTATTCCAAGTAACATTACCTTGGTACCGCTTCCGCCATACGCACCGGAATTAAATGCGATGGAACAAATTTGGCAGTGGATCAAAAATCACTTCCTATCTAATCAATGTTACGGTGTATACGAAGATATCGTTGCTAATGCTTGCTATGCCTGGAATCAACTTAGTAAAAATGTAACTTTAGTAAAATCAATTATGTATAGAGAGTGGATTAATATACCGCGTTAATTATTTTAATTGGTATAAAAAGAATTATTACCTAAATAAAACAGTATTACACCGTTTAATGCAGCAGCCATTTTATTACGGTGAAATGTTAGTAAAAGGAGAGATGTGGTTGCATAATTATCCACCAATTATTACAAGAGAAACATTTATGGCATGTACAGAAGTACGTTTAGGTTGGAATAAAAAGCCTTTCAAATATGGAGGTAAAGATTTCCTATTTAGAGGGTTAATTACTTGTGCAACAACAGGCAAGATAGTGACATCGGAAATTCATAGTAAAACATATTCCAATGGTAAGGTAGATCAATGGGTTTATTTGGCAGCATGGGATCCAAAAAATCCAAACGAAAAAAGATTGAACTCATTAATAGATTTACGACTTAATGGTGAATTGAGTACAGAAGAATTTCAAGCAAAAAAACAACAATTAAAAGATCGTCAATATGAAATTAATCGATATTGAAAATTTATGATGAAGCAGATGACAAAATTACTGATACCGCCTCAACCTTGATAACTCTAGCTTCTGAAGCCTATGAAACTTTTAAAGGTTCGACAATTGCTGAAAAAAGGGAATTATTAAATTTTATGTTTTCGAACCTAACACTCGAGGGCTGTAAGCTGCATTACGTTCTGGCTTTTCCATTCACAGAAATGCAAAAAGTAGCAAATTGTGCCGATTGGCGGGGCGTAGTGTACAATTTCCGAACCCAGTCAGATACCCAATTGCTTATTATACAAGTGCTTACGCTCTATTATTAGAGCTTCGTTATTTCATATTCTAACTCCATATTTTTTCCACAAAATGCCATCGAAATTTTTAATATTTGTTTTACATGTGAATGCTCTTTTATTTTACTATCATATTTTTTATTAATAATTTGTTGTAAACCAGATTTAGCTATATCTGCTAGCTCTTCTGAGGATTTAGCGATTTTATACTCGATAATCATCGCTTTATCACCTTTGCCAATTTTTGGAATCATCACAACGTCAGCTCTGCCATCCCCTGATTCTTGTTCACTTGATATTATATAATTAGGAGCTAACATATTAACAAAGCCGAGCATAAAGCCACTATAAAATAATTCGGCTTTTTTCTCTCCTGTTTGATGAAAACTAGTAGAATTAAGCAGTAACTCTTGCATACGTCGTTTAAACTCCTCTATTCTACCATCTGGTAATAGAGTAACAAAAGAATAATAGCCAGAATTATCAATTTTTATTTGTTTAGTAACCCATTGCAGCATTCTCTTTTCATAAATATATTTCACCTCGTAGTTAGGAGCAGATAAATCATAAATATCTCTTTCTGGCATCTTGGTAGTTGTGTTTAGGTAGCCACTAAATAATAATAAGCTAAATAACCCTTCTGGTTGGTTGATATCAGCAAAATTTATATGTTTAGTAATAGAAGAAGTAATAGTTTTACCCGCAGCTAAAGCCTGGATATCTGTTTGCATCTCATCTGAAAGCAGTACATGATCAATCCAACCAGTCCCACCGCTATCAATCCAATAATGATCCAGCTTGCCTTTACTTGCCAAACATTGCATAATTGACCATGGATTATAAATGACTTCTCCGCCAAAATTATAGCCATTATACCAATTTTTAATTTCTTCTGGCTTTGTAGTGGTTGGTACTTTAGTTAATAGTTCATCAACTTCTGCTTGAGTAAATCCGTAACTGCTAGAAAATCTTTCATCTAGTAGACTACATTCAGTTAAATTATTCAAATCTGAAAACAAATTAGCTTTAGCAACACGCAATATGCCGGTAATGACGCCTTTTTGTAATGAATCATTGGTTTTAAGACTATTGCCAAATATTGCCCGGAATAGAGCTAATACTTCCTCAAACTCTTCTAGATTATTGCCAAATTTCATATAGGCACTATTAATTGGCGTATCATACTCGTCAATTAGTATGTAAACTTTTTGATTAAAATGTTTATAAAGTAAGTCGCTTAGAAATTTCAAACTATTCTCAAGTTCTACTTTGTTAAACTTTCCAGAAAAATATCTAGTTAATTGCTCTTTTTCCGCTTCTTCCAATAAATACTCTTTCTCACTTACATAACGTTTTAAATAACGATAATTACTAAATAGCCTAGTTATTTGATAGCTGATTTTACTTTCAATCTCCTCATAACTACTGCCCCTAACGCCCTTGAAACTTATAATAATAACTGGAAATTGACCTTGATAGTCTAGAAGAATATCTGGATACTTAGATATTTTAAGTGGTTTAAGCAACTTTTTTCTACCACTTGCTAATCCCAAATCCACCTCTCCACCAGCAAATAGTTTATAGTTCACTCTTTGTTCTTGTGGTATAGGATTGCCATGTTGATCTACCTCTATCTCAAAAAATCTCCGCACCATATCCATATTCAAGCTCTTCCCCCATCGCCTTGGACGGGTGATTAAGGTGACTTTACCACTATCTTCTAACAACTCCTTGATCATCAGACTCTTATCAACAAATATGTCACTATTAATCAATAAATCGTAGAAGTCATCGGTACCAACAAACATTCTTGGTTGGTAATTAATATTATTACTGGTTTGTTCTTTCATACTTTACTCAATCAACTAAAATTCACTCTTATGTCTAAATAATTTATGACAACTCATGAACATGTTATTTAATCATAACTTGCTTATATATTTCATTATAACATAATAATAACTTGCACTAACTATTTATCAGTAAAAAATTATAAATTTTTTAACTTCTTATCCAAAATTCGCGTAATAAAGTATTTTAGGGATTTTTTTGTCTAAGGAGTCGTAAGAAAATAATGTGTATAAATTAAATTCTACCTACAACTAAAATTATATAATCATTGTATAATTGCCACTAAACTAAATATTTCACTAATTTTTTATAAAATACACTTTACATACCAAAATATATTGTATACCTTATAAAATATATGGGTTTTTAGAAATAATATAGCAACCACAAATTAGGTTTTTGATATTGTTATTTCGTAATATTCAATATAATCTCACTAGTAAGCAAAATAATCTTGCAACATTGCAAAGCAAACTTAATGAACAACAGGCTTTAGTAAGCAAAATATACGAATATTTAAGCGATTTTCAGGATAATCCTACATCTAATACAAGAATGGTGGAAAATGATCAACTAGCTGCCAAGTTGGTTGGTGAACTAACACAATTAAATTTGAATGAAGTTGAAAATACTGAATTTTGGCGACCGTGGCAAGATAGACATTTTGATGTTCCAGGACAGATGGCATATGATATGTATGGTTTTGGAAGTTATACAGATATGCTTTCATCTCTTTCTACAGAAGGTCAATCACATCTTTTGCTTACAATACACGACACACCTGAAGTTATTGCTAATCTAAAACAAGTAGTAATTGCAGCTTACTCAAATATTTCTGCAAAACAGATAGGAGATAACATAGGCATAAGTTATCCAAGTGGAACCTTTCATATTGGAGACACAGAAGTTTATAATGTGTACAGAATACATTACAATTACCGAGAGTCTGCACCAGAAGTTGCGGATAGTATTTTAAACGAAATAGCCCTAATACTTGAAATAATTTCGGAGATTAGTTCATATCAATTCCCCAAAAATTGACTACAATAGACTTAATTAATTCTACTGTCTAGCTCACGGAATACTCCAACTTCTTTCCATAAGTCCCTATTTCCTATAACATAAATAACTTCTTTAGCACGGGTAACTGCTACATTTAAGATGTTAGGAAATTTGCCTACCCATACTCGACTGCTATCTTGGTCTGATCCTTGTGCCCCTAATACTAAAATTACCGCTTCAGCTTCTCGACCTTGGACAGTATGTATTGTTCCAACTCGCTCATTAAGCCAAGAATAGCTATCTGTAGTTATCCAAGATTTTAAAATATGACTATCTTTTATAATTTTGCGTAAATTATTCGCAACAACTCTAAAAGGTGTCACAATATACAGATTTGGCTGTATTCCAGCACTCTTTAATGTACCTAATAGTTCAAGTACCTTTTGCCCTTCTTCTGGACACCACTTATCTGACGCTTCTCCTTTAACATCAAACCATTTAGAAGAACCAAGACACTTATGTATTGCAGAGCTGCTATCAGAACTCTTGGCGTGAACCATAGATTCTCCATAAGCAATTATATTAGAAATATCAAACATAGGATTTCCACAACGTCTATGTACTAGTAAAGGCACACCAACCAAACGACTTCCGTGCTTAGTATCAAATTCATAAATATATGAATTTGCAAAATCTGATAGGGTCTGCACTGATGCTTCTGGGGCATTAAAACGTTTTGGATCTACCGAAAATTGTTTACATATACTTTTTGTTAAATTGTCAGGTAAATCAACCACTGGTTCTATTTGTAGAGGATCCCCTGTCACTACAACACGTTTTGTTCTCATTATAGCCCCTACAGCAGCTTGCGGTAAAGCCTGCCCAGCTTCATCAATAATAAGCCATCCAAGAGAATTGGCAGGGATATCCTTTAACATTTTCTCTACAGATGCAAAAGTTGTTGATACACTAGGAACTACAAGGAAGAAAGATGCCCATAAGTCTAGTAAAAAATCAGTGGTGCTTTTATCTATTACGTTAAAAGAATCCCTAAAAATTTTCATCATAGCTCCAAGGTTATGATGTAAAGGTTTGGCTGCTGCATCTATAAATGCTTTATGTAGTTTTATAGCGGAAATAAATACCTCATCGCGTAATAATTGTGTCTGTTCGTTACACCATGGGGACACTAGGTGCATTTCTTCAGAGGATTTTGTAAATAAACTACTATCAATCAAATGATTTTCAAATTCTTTAGAGGATGTTACAATCTTTTTCTTTTTATAATTAAGACGAACAATCTTTTGCCTTTTTTCTCTCCAGGCAAGAAATGAAGGAGTGTTTAGAATACACCAAATAATATGTGGTTTTAATTTATCATGTTTTAATAAAAAATCTTCTGGATCCTCTACCTTTCCTAACTCTTTTTCTAAATTTTCTAACTCTTCAACTAAATTTCTTGTTTCTTGTAATTTAGAGAGTTCATCTCGACTTGCTTTTAATGTTTTTTCAAAATTTTCTTTAGCTTCTTTCCAACGTTCTAAAGCTTCACTATGACTAGACGGTGGGTTATTTTCTTCAATAATTTTAGGGTATATAGTTTCAATGATTTCATGACTATCTGGATCTTTAATCTCGAATTTCTGCGGTTTTCCATTTATTTCTGCTAAATATGTTGAAAAGCTAAAATCCTTATCCCACCAAAATTTTTCATTAAAATTCTTACAATTAGTCATATTGCCAAGTACTGCTGCAATCAACCCCCAACTTCCACCTCCAAGTAATGAATCAGATAGAGCTTTAAAATAACGCAGATCATTTGCATTATCGGCAATTGCTTTTAAACTAGGTAATTCAGTGCTAATATTTTCAACAGCCTTATTGTTAGATGAGGCGATTAATATTTCAAAACCTTTTAGTCTTTCATCTAATTTGTAAAGTTTGAACCACCCCTTTCCGGCTTGTATTTTTTCCCCTGAATCAATGAAAGCTTCTTCAGGATCAACAAAATTCAGTAATGCTTCTGCTCGTTCTGCAACTAATTTTGCCACAATATCACGTAATAAAGTTGTTTTTCCTGTTCCTGGTGGTCCATTAATTGCAAGAATTCCACTGTCTTTTAGTTCAGTCATAGATAAATTAACCGCAGCCTGCTGAAATAATACTAGAGGATGTCGTCCTAATCCAGGCCATCTTGCTGAAGGAATGTTTCTAGGGGAAAGAATATTTTGTAAAACTGTCTTATCTAGGATATTTTGACGTTTTAGGTCATTCACACCTAAATATTGTAAGAGGTTTGTTGAAGCACTTGAAGCACTTGAAGTATCTTGGTTTTGAGCTAAAGTATTAGCAATTAAAGTACTAGCTTTTGCTAAATCATTTAGGTAAAAGCTGTTAAGTAATACAGTCTTAGTAGAACCATCTTTTTCATTTGATTCAGGGTCATCTTTTTTACTTGATTCAGGATCACCTTTTTTTCTTAATTCGTAAGTTCGGAGAGCAAATTTTTTATTTATTAGCATTTCTGCTGATATACCATAAATATTATTAGTAAGGTAAGTATAAGCCTCATCTATCATTATTTTATTCAAGGGAAGCTCTTCGCCATTTTCATCTTTTTTACGTAAGATTCTATCAAAAGCTATTTCCATTTTTTGTTTAACTAATGCCCAGTCCCTTAAGTTTTCAAGACTATTTTTTAACGCTTGAGGAGTACCCCATGCAAAACTTGATAGATTAACAGATATATTATTTTTAAGAAGATAGCCATATTGATCTATAATAATTACACCTGTAATGGCTTCTCCTGATACTTGTTTTGATTCGACACTTGTATCACCATATTTTTTAACTAAAGCAGAAAATACACTCTGAAGACTAATTGAACCCATTATTATTTGATAGAATAATTTTTTCTCAGGAGGTACTTCTTCGCCACCATTCTCCCATGGTAGTCCATTATCTAATAAAGCAACTAAACTTTTTTCTCCTCCTACTAGGTCTTCTGCTTTATGAAATGATTGAGGCGACAATACTTCCAAAACAGTCCAAGCTGATAAGACGTTACTTGCTTCTTGCATAGTTAATGGTTTCATTTTGTTAGTAATTTAATGTTCTAAGAAATCTGCCCAGCTTATTTAAGCATGTATGCATTTTAGAAAATATATCGCCAACTCGTGTAAAATAATAATAATTTAAAAGTTTGGTTGTAAAACTTTTGATTATTCCTTATATTTGTAACTTAATAGTCTCACACCACGATATTTACTATTTTCGAGGGTATTATGATAATTTTCTTAGGCTCTTTACCGCTTAAATGTTTTTGTATCTCGGGTAATTGCATTACCATATTCTGAATCTCAATATTGCTCGTTACGTTGGCAAATTCTTGTGTAGCTCTCAGTTTGCCATTAACTTGGATAGCCATGGTATAAGATTCTAGCTCCAGCAATGATTCATCGAAAGAAGGCCAGGAAGTTTGATATAATCTTTCCTTACTACCTAATTTTTGCCAAATTTCCTCTGTAATATGTGGAATAAATGGGTTAAGTAACATAATCAAGACTCTAAACCCCTCTTTAACACTATAGTCAATTGATGAATTGACTATATTAACATTACCTTCTCTGCCCTTAGATACTTCATCTGACAAAGCATTAAATAGTTCCCGCATTCTTGCTATGGCTTTATTTAGCTTAAAATCCTTTAATTCTTCGGTAACATGTTTAATAGTATAATGGGTAAGCTTTGTTAATTTATTTGATTTATTACTAGAACCTTCCGTTATTTCACTATTAATTAGTATTTCTGCCATATTTTCTAGCTTACTAATAAAACGAGAACAGCCTTCAAAACCATTTGCCGACCATTCAAAATCTTTCTCTGGCGGACTATCGGAGAGGACAAATAGCCTAATAGCGTCAGCACTATGGTTGGTCAATATTGATTCTAAATCCACAAGATTCTTTTTGGATTTACTCATTTTTTCTATTCGTCCTTGAACTACTTCTTCTCCAGTATTTTTATTAATCCACTTATCAGACTGTTTTATTACCTCATCTGGGTAAAGCCAATTATTATTAGCATCTTTATAAGTAGCATGTAGAACCATACCCTGAGTTAGCAAATTATTAAAAGGTTCACGAATACTAAGATAACCTTGTTCGTTCATTACTTTGGTAAAAAACCTGGCATAAAGAAGATGCATTACTGCATGTTCAATTCCACCAATATACTGATCAACAGGTAACCAATAATCACATACTTGCTTGTCGGTTATATCTTTTGCTGCCACGTTACAATAACGGATGAAATACCAAGAAGACTCAAAGAATGTATCTAACGTATCAGTCTCTCGAATAGCTTGTTTTTGACATTTTGGGCAATTAGTATCTTTCCAAGTAGGGTGAGAATCAAGAGGGTTGCCATTTCCATAAAATATAACATCGCTTGGTAGAGTTATTGGTAAGTCTTTTTCAGCTACCGGCACAGTTCCGCAAACTGAGCAATATATTATTGGGATAGGACAGCCCCAATATCTTTGTCTAGACACTCCCCAATCCTTCAGACGGTAGTTAATAGTACGTTTTCCTAAACCACGTTTTTCAAATTCTTCTATAGATTTTTGTTTAGCATCCTGAACAGTAAGATCATTCAAAAAGTCTGAGTTGATCATCATACCATCACCCGTGTAAGGTTCCGAGTATACGTCCATTTGAACATCTTGGTTAATTACTACCTGCTTTATTGACAAGCCCATTTTTTTTGCTAATGCATGATCTCTTTCATCATGAGCTGGACATCCAAAAACCGCCCCAGTACCATAATCCATTAGTACAAAATTTGTTATTATGACAGGAATAATAATTGTCGAATCAAATGGGTGAATGGCAAAAAGGTTAGTATACACCCCTTCTTTTTCAGCTTTATCTACTGCAGCATTAGTGTGTAATTGTGAACATTTTTCAATAAACAACACCATATCGTTATTTTTATCCACTAATTGCCCAACTATTGGGTGATTATAGGCTATTGCAACAAAACTTGCTCCAAAAATAGTTTCTGGTCGAGTAGAGAACACTTCTATATTAGCTTGATGATCTTTAATTTTAAAAGTAAAATTTGCTCCTTCCGATTTACCTATCCATTTTTCCTGCATAGATTTAACAGAATCAGGCCAAAATTCCAGTTTTGAAATTTCATTTAATAGCTCTTCAGCGTAATTAGTAATTTTTAAAAACCATTGTTTTAAATATTTTTTTTCAACTAAAGCACCTGAACGCCATCCACGACCATCTACTACTTGTTCATTAGCTAAAACAGTCTTATCAACAGGATCCCAATTTACTAAAGATTCTTTTTGATAGGCTAAACCTCTATTATAAAGTTCTAAAAAGAATTTTTGTTCATGCTTATAATAATCTGGATTACAAGTTGTTATTTCTCTCGACCAATCATATGAAAAGCCAATTGATTTTAGCTGATCTCGCATAGTTGCAATATTTGAATAAGTCCAATCTTTAGGATTAGAGTTATTATTAATGGCAGCATTTTCTGCTGGCAAACCGAAAGCATCCCAACCCATGGGATGCAATACGTTATAACCTCGTGATTTCATAAAACGAGCGATGCAATCTCCAATAGAATAGTTACGTAAATGTCCAACATGAATTTTCCCAGAAGGATAAGGTAACATTTCAAGTACGTAATATTTAGGCTTATCGCTGTTGTCTTTTGCGGCAAAAGCTTTTTCTTCAAGCCAAATTCTTTGCCATTTTTTCTCAATATTTTTCATAATTCACACGTTAGTTATTAGTATTTTTTAGTAAGTATACTATAACATTATTTTTTCCCTGCACTAATATATATTTCCCTAGCTTTTCGTAAAATTTTATCTTCTATGTTATTAGCTAGCTCTGAAGTAGTATGACTATCTAGCCATTGACCATTTTTAAGTGTTTGCTCAAATATTCTTACTTGAATTGCATCCGGACTAATAACGTTATCCTTTATAAAAATATTTATTTTAAATCGAAAATCTGCTTTTCCTTTTGGACTATACCATTCAGTAATAATAACTCCGCCGATTGAATCGCTTGAAGCAAGAGGGACAAAATTTAAGGTTTCTATAGAAGATTGCCATAAATATTTATTGATATTACCTATCTCTGTTTTGGTAGATTCATTTTTGATTCTACCTGGTCTAAATATCAAACCTTCTCCTCCAACTACCGAGCCCATTTCTTCCATTTTTCTTTCTTGTTCGCTTTTTGGGTATTTTGAATCTCTAGCAATTGTCAAAGTTGGAAAAAATAATAAACTTGACATTACACCAATCATGGTTCTTTTAAAATGTTCTTTCATAAATACTATATTTTTATAACTATTGTTGTTTGTTTTAGATAGCTTACTGATAGTCAATTCAGGAGAATTTGGGGCTAGGAGCGATGGAGCGACGCCTATAAGTAATAGGCGAGCATTGAGCGACAACGTCACCAACTTCTCATCAATTGACTATATCACTTTCCATCCTAAACTCAATCTAATATTAGGTTGTAACTCCAAGAGATATTTACTCTTTAATTGTGACTTTTAAATTGCCCTGTGATTTGAACCAGGACATTTTCAACATCAATTAAATTTCAGTAGCTAACCAGTTTGTTCAATGGCAAATATAGTATTAATAACTCAAGTACTTTTTTATCTTAATAAAAACCGATTCTCTATCTTCATCTGCCAAATAACCTAATTTTCCTGTTATAAGATCGCAATCCAAAGAGAAAATTTTAATTCTAACTTTTGATGGTGAAGGGAGACCTGCGATTTGAAGATTTGTAATTATTATATCATCTTGCCAACTTGTTTGTTTAGCACTTGTGATCATAGCTAGTATACAATGATTGTAATTTATTTGATATTCACTTGATGATATTACTAAAGCTGGTCTCTTTTTAATCGCTGCTTTATCAGTGAAAGGAAAAGAAACTTTAATTACATCAAATTTATTATAAATCATGATATGCTTCATCATCTTCTGGCGATAACCATTCAGGGAGTGATTTAGATAAAGAATCTAGATACTCATAATCAGTATAAGGTAATTTCTGTACCATGACCTTACCTCCTTCAATTTTAAACTTTACTCTATCACCTTTCTCTAAATGTAGGAAATTCCGTATCTCGTAAGGAATAGTAGCTTGATATTTTTCAGTAACTTTTGATGCCAACATAAATTTATAAAAATAAGTATACTACATACGTAATACTAACACTCCTAGATAATTTATACAAATAATAATTTAAAATAATAATTTAAAATTTAGGTTATTTAGTTTTTCTATATTAATCAATTCATTTGCAAAGTTATTAGGGTTACAGAGGAAAGATATAGTTAATTCAGGAGGAGTTGGGGCTAGGAGCGATGGAGCGACGCCTATAAGTAATAGACCGAGCATTGAGCGACAACGTCACCAAATTCTCCTGAATTAATGACTATACCATATCATTGTCCAAATTACCAACAGAAGTAGAACTCGGCAAAAGGTCTAATTTAGAAAAAGATTCGCAATAAAACGAACAATTACCTTGTTACAAAACGCGGACATTTTAGAATGTTATTGACACTATGAAATATTTTACTAGACTTAAAACGCTAATAATTATATAAAGCTTAAATAATCATTATATAGTCAATTCAAGAGAAGTTGATGCTAGGAGGCTGCCTGCAATAACTAAAGTAATTCTATATTTGGCTCTTTTTGACTGCGAATAAACATGATTTTTTTGAAATAGGCACACTATTCCTTCATAAATCATATCTATTCTCGCCGAAAAATAGCTCAAAATATAATTAATCAGTTATCGTAGGTAGCCTCCTAGGAGCGATTCCTATAAGTAATAGGCGAGTGACAACGCATAAGCGTTAGTTTAAGAAAATAATAATTGAAAAACCGTCATTGCGAGGAGACCGTAAGGTCGACGAAGCAATCCAGAAAAATGATTAAAAATGGATTGCCACGCCACCTACGGTGGCTCGATAATAGACAATTTTTCTACTTTATTTTCTTAAACTGACGCCTATGAGTGACGACGTCACCAACTTCTTACTAATTGACCATAAAGGGGCCTGTAGTTCAGTTGGTTAGAACCCACCGCTCATAACGGTGTTGTCGCAGGTTCAAGTCCTGCCGGGCCCACCAAAAATCAATAGGTGAACGGTTTATTTTAAAATGATTAATTTTAAAACACTTTCAATTTACCTGTTCAGACTATATTGTAGCTATTTCATTGTTATATTAGTTCTGCTTATTGGGGTTTTTACTCTTTCAAATATCTTTGATCTTTTACAGCAATCTAAAGCTGTATATATCCCAACGCATTCTTTTTGGAAACTTGTATTATATAAAATACCTTACTTGGTTAATGAAGCGGCTTCTCTGCTCAGCTTTATTGCGATGTTACTTTTTCTAAGAAGATTAACTAAACATAACGAATTAATAACCATTTTATGCAATGGTATCCATATTTGGCGGGTTATTGCTGTTCCATTTTTTGCCGCGATCATTCTTGGTATAATACTAATAACTATATGCAACCCTATTGGTACATTCGGTCTACAAAAATATGAATCTTTAAAAGCCAAGCTGTTTAAAAATACATCGACTAACCTTATAATATCAAAATCTGGTCTATTATTTTTTGAGAATTATCAGGGCAAAAAAAGAATCGTTCAGGCTGGGTCTATTGATATAGTGAATAATAAGTTAAATAAGGTTATTATATTATTCTTGGATAATGAAAATAGCTTCTTAAAAAGAATTGATGCTCAATATGCTATTTTAATTGATAATAATTTTGAATTAACTTCTGTAAAACTTTCGGATGCTAATAACTTCAAGCAATATGAGAATTTTGCCATTCCAACAAATTTGTCAATAAATAACTTACTAAATAGTTTTATAACCCCTGAAATGATTGCTATTTGGGATTTACCAGATATAATTCAGCAATTAGTAAAATTTGGCTTACCCATAACTAATTATCAGATTTATTTCTATAAACAGTTATTTAAACCTATAATTATGGCTACTACCGTAATTTTAGCAGCATGCTTTTTTAGCCTCAGGCAACGTGATAATTCTCAGGAAAAAATTTTAGTAATTGGTTTATTTTTAGGTTTTATTATTTATTCTTTATTAGAGGTGTTGTTTAAAATACTTGCATATAATGCAACTCCTCCTTTCTTAGCTATTTTATTACCAAATATATGTATATTATTTTTCAGTAATTTTGTTATTATGCATTCTAAGAAAATTTGATATATTCAAATGTATTTAATCTTGAGGATTGATATAAGATGGTTAGAACTTAAGACTTTGGAGAAATAAAAATGCTAACAAAATTTTTCAGTAGATTTGCAAGTGATATGGCAATAGATCTTGGTACTGCTAATACTTTAGTGTATGTCAAAGGCAAAGGAATCGTATTAAACGAACCTTCTGTAGTTGCATTGATTAAAGTGGATGGAGCATTTAAACCATATGCATTTGGTCATGAAGCAAAAAATATGTTAGGACGCACCCCAGCCGATATTGAAGCTAAGAGACCACTAAAAGATGGGGTTATAGCTGATTTTAAGGGGGCTGAGGAGATGATAAAGCATTTTATCAGAACAGTACATAGTCGCCGCTCATTTACTGGTCCAATGATTATAATTTGTGTACCCTCAGGTTCTACACCCGTTGAACGTAGAGCCATCCAAGAAGCAGCGGAGAGTGCAGGTGGTAGAGATGTGTATCTTATAGAGGAACCTATGGCAGCAGCAATCGGTGCTGGCTTACCAGTAACAGAAGCAACTGGTTCAATGATTGTTGATGTAGGCGGTGGAACAACAGAAGTAGCCGTCTTATCATTAGGCGGTATTGTATATGCTAGATCAGTGCGGGTTGGTGGTGATAAAATGGATGAGTCTATTATTTCTTACATTAGAAGGCATTATAATTTGCTAATCGGTGAAGCTACAGCAGAAAAAATTAAAAAGCAGATTGGTGCTGCTTATGTAGACGATAGTTTAGAACCAAGAGTAATGGAAATTAAAGGGCGGGATTTAATTCATGGCATCCCTAAAGAAATGCTACTAAACGAAAAACAAATTGCTGATAGTCTAATTGAACCAGTCAGCCAAATTGTCGACGCAGTAAAAGTAGCGTTGGAATGCACCCCACCTGAACTTTCATCGGATATTGTAGATAAGGGGATTGTTATGACTGGTGGTGGGGCATTACTTCGAAACCTAGATCATGTTCTAAAAGAAGCAACTAAATTACCGGTAATTGTTGCTGAACAGGCTTTATCATGCGTAGCTCTTGGCACAGGAAAAGTATTAGAAGATTTTCAAAAATTAAAGCATGTGTTATTTAAACAAGATTAACAAATGGCATTACTAGCAAATAGAATAAAGAATCCTAGTAGAATAGCAGGGTTAGCTAAATTTATACTTGTCACCGCAAAACGTGGTTTGATTTTATTTTTTACCATAGCTTCGCTTTACTTATTTATTGCTACTCCCAAAAGACTCTCTTCTATGTCTCTTGAAATCGTTGGACATGTTATGTTTAGTGGCTTGCTAATTCATGAAAATGTATTTAAACAAATTAACCTAATAACCCAAAATTTTATTTATTTACGGGACTTAGCAAGAGAAAATATTGAATTACAATTAGAGGTGGCAAGATTAAGAAGCTTGCAGAGTGATATATATTTAATCCAATCTGAAAATAGAGAGCTAAAACAACTATTATCAGTTATAGAAGAAGAGCAATATAGCTATGTTAGTGCTAAATTGTTAAGCGTCTCATTAAATCCCTTCAGTAAAACTGCTTTACTGTCAGCTGGGGCAAAACATGGTGTGGCAATTGATCAAATAGTTACCAACAGTGAAGGATTAGTTGGACGAGTAATACAGGTAAGCAACAATTATTCTAAGATAATTTTAGTTAATGACGTGAATTCTAGAATTCCGATCACTACAACCTCTTCAAAAGAGAAAGGTATAATGAGTGGCTATGGTAACGGTAGTAAAATACTCTATTTACCAAAAAACCACTTAGTGCAAAAAGGTGAGAAAGTTATAACCTCTGGTTATGGAAATATTTATCCTTATGGCATAACAGTTGGTTACGTAAACAAAGCAAATTCAGAAAATGTTCTTGTAAAACCTATAGTTGACTTATCTAAAACTAAGTTTGTCAGCATATTACTTCCACAATGAATCTTTTATACTATATCTTATGTTTGGACAAAATCCCAAAAGGGCAGCAATATTTAATGACGGGACTAGCCTAGAGATTAAAAGTATCTTTAAGACTATTCAGGGAGAAGGTCCTTTTGTTGGTATGCCTGCTGTCTTTATTAGGCTTGGTGGATGCAATCTAGCTTGTAATTTTTGCGATACCGACTTTGAAGATTTTAATATATTGACTATTAATAATATTATCGAAGAAGTCCAAAGATTTACGATTAATGTCAAATTAGTGGTTATAACTGGAGGTGAGCCTTTTCGTCAACCCATAGAATTATTGTGTCATAAATTAATAAATTTGGATTATATAGTGCAAATAGAAACTAATGGCACGTTATATCGTGAGATTCCAGATAAAGTACATATAGTTTGCTCACCCAAAGCTGCAAAAAATGGTTATTCCTTATTGCGAAATGATTTACTATCTCGCATTAATGCCATAAAATTCTTAGTAGCTAAAAATATACCAGAATATTCTAACATACCTGAAGTCGGGCAAAGTAAATATAATATACCAGTATTTATCCAGCCTATGGATCAAAACAACCCATTGCTAAATAAAGAGAATGAACAACTAGCTATTGATTTGGCACTTAAGTACGGTTATCGCCTTTCTATACAAATCCATAAGATTTTGGGTATTGATTAGGTTACTAAATAAAGCTACCAATATAGTTGTCAAAGTTTTTTATTTTTATACTTATAGTAATACTGAATTATAGAAAAAATAAACCAAAAAAATAGTGAGTAAAGGGTATCGTATAATACATCCTTGCTAAAGAAAAGTTCATAAAAACCTATATTATGCTCAATTAGATATTGTATCGTTTGAAACAAGATAGTCATATATAACGTCATCCTGATTGTATATAACAGACATTGATCCCACTTAAACATAATTAACCTCAGCATTCAACATAAGCAATAAACCAGTTATGCTTGCATAGCTAACCCGAATACATTACTACGCCTCCTTGCATAAGCGTCAGTTTAAAAAAACAATAATTGAGAAACCGTCATTGCGAGAAGACCGTAAGGTCACGAAGCAATCCAAAAAAGTGATTAGAAATGGATCGCCACGCCACCTACGGTGGCTCGCAATGACGATTTTTCTACTTTATTTTCTTAAACTAATGCCTATGCACCTTCTCGCAATGATGTTTAGTTATTAATAGAAATCTAAATGTCAAATATCTCCCATTATTAGCATACTATCTTCATCGATTGCCATCGCTACCGGATCTTTTAGTACAGTAGTTGTCACAACATTAGCAACTTTTGCAGGGATTTTTTTAACGTTAAGATTAATAAGGTCTAATGGCGAATCTACAATATCCAATATAGCAAAATAATTATTTTCTGGCTTTTTAGGTTGCCTTGCCTTAGCTTTTTTTATATCTCGTAAAGTTTTTTCTACATCTTTCATAATTCTCTTAACAGACATAATTAAACCTCCAAATTGTATAAATTGATGAGCTTTGTAAAAAATTCTTTATATAGTCAATTCAGGAAAATTTGGGGCTAGGAGCGACGACGCCCCCAACTTCTCATCAATTGACTATAACAATCAATATATCAAAAATTCTCTTATATAACAAGAATATTTTTCTATAAAACAAAACTTTTTATTTACTATATATAACAATCTAAAATTTTATTTATTTACAGGAGTTAGCAAGAGAAAATATTGAACTACAATTAGAGGTGGTAAGATTAAGAATTAATAAAAAAGCTTCGGCGACTTCTTTTGGTGATATTTTTCCCTTGTAGTCTAATATATATGGATAAGGTTGCTCAAGAGAACGAGTTAGCCAACCACTTTCAGACATTGATGGAAATTCATATTTTCTTAAAAATGGAGTAACATATTTTGTATCAAAGCTTCTACCAGAATATCCATTTTGCATATTTGATTGATGGTACCTAACATCTTGAGAAGAATGAAAATACTTGTATACTACACTTGTAATGAGAACTGTTAGCACCCCCTTACTACGCTCTGAATTATCTAATATAATATCCAATCTACTTTTAATACTATCTTCTATAAAGAAGTCAGACTCAACTGAAACTTTTTCCAAGAAAGTAGCTAATTCTTTTCCATATTCCATAATAAACTCAATAAATCACAGTAATTGTTCAACTATAGCTTCTCCTATAATTCTTACCTTTGGAATACATACAGAATTTCCAACTTGTTTATATAACTCAGATATTGAAGATTTTAGTTTATAGTCTTCAGGAAATCCCATAATTTTAAAACACTCATTTATTGTTAGTTTTCTTACACGTCCATTATTAAGTAATATCCAATAACGCCCCGAAGTTTCTTGCGATGATAATGTTGGGTGCGTACCTTCAATTGAATATATTCTGTTTGGTTGTTTGTGAACTCTAGATAAATGCTCAGTTCCCTCCCTAACCCCTTTATTTCTTATCTTTTTATTCCTATATCCACAAAATATTAAACCACTTTGTTGTCTAGTTGGATTCTCTATAATTTTATATTCATCTGATTCTAGAAATTCAAAATCCCCTTCTTGATCCAAAATATCATGAATTTTTATAGTTTTTTGTTTTTTAAGCTTAGAAAAATCAAACTTACCATTTAAACTTGCAATAATAATTAATCTTTCTCTATTTTGTGGAACTCCAAAATTTTTTGCATTTAGTATATTGTAAGAAATATTATAGCCTATCTTATTAAGGTTTGATACGATGTGTTGCAACGTTTCACCATTGTTATGATGTAATAAATGCTTCACATTTTCTAGCATCACAACTTTAGGCTTTGAATGATTTACAATATTAAATATCGATTCAATTACACTTGCACGTTCATCTTTTAATCCCATTTTTTTACCTGAAATACTAAAGGGTTGGCAAGGAAATCCTGCACATAAAACATCACACTCCGGTATATCATTTGGATCTATTGTTTTGATATCTCCAGCTGGAATTTCACCAAAATTTTCTTGATACATTTTTTGGCAATGTTCATTTATTTCGCATGAAAAAAGACACTTTCCACCTATTGACTGCAACGCAATCCTAAATCCTCCGATCCCAGCAAATAAATCAATGAAAGAAAATTTGTACATTTGTAAATCAGTTTTTATAAACTTTATATTAAACAACTTAACCACAATCTCAATCTTAAAATCATAGTAGTATATTTATTTTTCTATATTAACCTTATCACTTCTCCGCCTCTCCTAATTCTTTATGATATAATTTATAATATTCGGCTTTATTTTCTATAAGCTGTGAGTGAGTTCCTTGCTCAAATATCATACCAGATTTCATAACAACTATGTGATCAACATCCTTAATACTCGATAAACGATGGGTGACAATTAAGGTAGTCTTACCTTTACGAAGATTTACTAAAGAATTTAAAATTAATCGCTCAGAATTTTGGTCTAACGAACTTGTTGCCTCATCCCAAACTAAAATTGCTGCTGGCTTCAAAAATGCTCTAGCTATCGCTAAACGTTGACGCTGCCCACCTGAAAGCGTTGAACCTTGATTACCAATCATCGTATCATAACCGAATGGGAGCTGTGAAATAAACTCATCAGCATCAGCATATTTTGCCGCAGTAATAATTTCACTGCGAGTGGCATCTGGGTTACCATAAGCAATATTTTCTGCAACGCTAGTGTCAAATAATGTAGTATCTTGCGTTACTAAAGAGATTTGCCGTCTTAAAGAGTCAATTTTTATATCTTTAATATCGTAATCATCAATTAAAATTTGCCCGCTAGTTGGGTTATAAAATCTTACTAATAAATTAGCTAATGAAGTTTTGCCGCTACCAGAACGTCCTATAACAGCTGTAGTCTTTCCTTGCATTAATTGTAAATTCAGATGCTTTAAAGCTACTTTATTATTAAATTTTAGCTCTACATTGTTAAAAACTACTGATGGATTAACTAACGGAACAGTTAGAGCATTTACACTATCTTTAATAACAGGCTCAGTATCTAGAATATTAAATATTCTTCTTGTCGCAGCAATTCCCTCTTGTAGGTTGATATTTAAAGACACCAAACTCTTAAAAGGTCTATACGCTGTGATAAAGGCTGTAATAAAAGCAAAAAGTGCTCCTGGAGTAGTCTCTCCTTCTATGACTAACAATCCACCATACCAAATAAGCCCACCAACTGTTATACCACTTAATATTTCCATAAGCGGTGAGATCAGTGCATCCAATTTGGCAGTTTTTTTTAGAAAACGTAAAATATTGCTGGAAATCAATAAAGCTCGATTGCTTTCAATTTTCTCTCCTAAGAAAGACTTAACAATTTTAATTGACCCAAAAGTCTCATCTAACCTTGAAGTATAATTAGCTAATTCCTCTTGAGCTTGACCGGATATTTTGCGAATTTTCCGTCCTAATTGTTGTGTTGGATAAATTGCTGCTGGAAATGCCATAAATACAATACAAGATAGCTTAGGTTCTAACCTAAACATCACTATGATCAGACCTAGTACTGTTAAAAAATGTTTGGCACAACATACCAGTATATTCGATACTGCACCACGCATCATCGAAATATCGTTAGTAAAACGTGATATTAAACGCCCCGATGATTGAGACTGAATAAATAGAATATCAGCAAATAATAAATGTTCATACATTTTAATTTGCAAATCAGTTAAAATTCTCTGACCAACAAATTTAATTAAATAACTTGAATAATATTCAGCAATACCTTTAATAGTAAATGTTAGTACTACCATTAACGGTAAAAATAATAACATTTGACGATGATGTGTTAAAAATATTTGGTCAATGGTTGGTTGGACTAATTCAACAATATAAGCATTACAGCAAGCGTTAACTACCATAAACAATACTGCTATCCCAATCTGTTTTAGATATGGTCTTATATGGTCAACTATTAGCCTTCTTACAGTGCTATAGGCATTATAGTCATAATTTATTAGATTATGTTTTTTTGGCAAAATTCTCTCCTTCTGTTTAATAATTTGTTATATAGTTAAGCCAAATAGTATTTGCCCATTTGTTCCAACAGAAAAGTTGTCATTCCCGCGTAGGCGGGAATCTGGATACTTGCTTACGCAGGTATGACAGTAAGTTAACTAAATTCTGCAAAAAAATTTGATTATCGCCTATTACTTATAGGCGTCGCTCCATCGCTCCTAGTCCCAAATTCTCCTGAATTGACGATAGCAACAACGGGTATATGATCAGAAGGTTTAACTTTAGCTCGTAAATTATAATACATGTAGCAATTATCTAAATAATCGGCAACATTGCTCGAGGCAAGTATCATATCAATACGCATACCTTTATTTTGTTCAAAACAACCTGCTCTATAATCCCACCAAGAAAATTCTTGTTTAGTAGGGTTTGATAATCTATATAAATCTTCAAACCCAGAATTTAGAATAATTCTCAATCGTTGTTTTTCTTCATTAGTAAAACAAGTAGTATTTTGTAACTCCTTTGCTGAGTATACATCAATATCAAAAGGAGCAATGTTAAAATCTCCTCCAATTATTATCTTAGTATCAAGAGATTTCTTGGCTTGTAAATAATTAGTTAAATCGTCATAAAATCTTAATTTCATTTCAAATTTATCACTACCTACCAATGAACCGTTAGGGGCATATAATGAAGTAATGCTACAAAAACCTATTGGGGTTTGTACAGTGATTTCTATCAGTCGTGCTTGATCTAGACAATTAATGGTAGGGAAGTCTTTTATTACTTCATCAGCTGGAAATTTTGATAAAATAGCAACGCCATTATAGGATTTTTGACCATGTACATATAAGTTATACGCCAAATCCGATAGCTCATCAAAAGGAAATTTCTCAGTCTCACACTTTATTTCTTGTAGTAAAACAATGTCGGTATCTACTTCTGTTAAAAAGTCACGTAAATGTTGTAGTCTCATTCTTATCGAATTAATATTCCAAGTCGCTATTTTCATTGAAGATTCTTCATTTAGATTTTGTTCACAATGTCTAACAAGATTAATTTTATAGTCTGGTACTTTTTATGTTTTCAAGAGCTTTTTTTATTATCATATTCAATCCACTTCTTGTATAGGCAGAAACTACAAAAATTTCTTCACTAGTAATTTTTTGTAACTCGGTAATTTTTTCCTGAACTTCTTCCTCTGACAAAACATCGCACTTATTTAAACAGATTATTTCTGTCTTATTTTTTAATAAGTTTGAATATGATTCAAGCTCATTCCTAATAGTTTGATAATCAGCCAATAAATTATCACTTGTTGCTGATATCAGATGAATCAATAAATTACACCTCTCAATATGTTTTAGGAACTTATCACCAAGCCCATGTCCCAAATGGGCTCCTTCTATTAAGCCTGGGATGTCAGCTATCACAAATTCTTCATCATCCACATAAACAACCCCAAGATTTGGGCTTAGTGTAGTAAATGGATAATCAGCAATTTTAGGCTTGGCTGATGTTGTTGCTGCAAGAAAGGTTGACTTTCCTGCATTAGGTAAACCTATAAGACCAACATCTGAAAGTAGTTTGAGCTGTAAATTTACCCACATTTCTTCTCCTACGATACCTTCAGTTCTACGTCGCGGAGCTTGATTAATGGATGACTTAAAATGGCTATTACCAAGTCCCCCTTTTCCCCCCTTAATTATTTCAAAAATTTGTTCATCTGCAGTAAAATCATATAGTAAAATATCATTATGTTCAGTAAATATTTGTGTTCCAACTGGTACTTGTAAGAGTAAAGCGGGTTTAGATTTACCAGTTCGGTTTGACCCTTTACCATTTTCACCATTATCTGCTTTAAAATGTAGTTTATACCTAAAATTTACTAAAGTATTAAGGTGAGAATTGCTCTTGAAAATAATGCTACCACCACGACCACCATCTCCACCGTCAGGTCCTCCCATATCAATATATTTCTCTCGATGGAAACTAACTGCTCCATCACCACCATTACCCGCTTTTAAATATATTTTAGCTTCATCAATAAAATTCATAATTTATTATTTTACGTTATTAAGAGTTGAGTATCATACTCTACATTTTCAAGATATAAGGTCTAATTTACTATGTGGAAAAATAATAGCATTTCTGGAAGACGATACTATGTAATGTCAAGCCACTAAGGTTAGAAGATAGTTTCGCTCTAACCTCAGGAGCTTTCCGAAAAACAAAAAACAGACTCTAACTTTATGCCTTCCTTGATTAAAAATCAATAAAAAACTACTTAATATACAATAAAAAATACCAATAACACCATTATAGTCAATTGATGAGAAGTTGGTGACGTTGTCGCTCTCCTATTACATATAGGCGTCGCTCCATCGCTCCTGCTACCCAATTCCCCTGAATTGACTATATCTACCAACTTCTTCTCAATTAACTATATTTGGTATTCTAGTGCCACTTCCTTGCCGCAAAAAGCCATAGCGATTTTGATGATTTTCTGAACATGGGAGTATTCTTTTATTTTAGCATCATATCGTTTTTTTGCTATTTGCTCTAGCCCTTCTCTGGCAACAGATTCTAGAGTATCAGGAGATTTACATATTTTATATTCAATAATAATAGCATTATCACTTTTACCTATCTTGGGTAGTAGCACAATATCAGCCCTACCGCTACCGGTTTCTCTTTCACTGTCTATTATGTAGTCGGAAGCTAAGGTATTAATCAAACCTAGCATAAAGCCACTATAAAATAGCTCAGCTTTTTTCTCGCCAGTTTGATGAAAACTAGTAGCGTTTAGTAATAATTCTTGCAACCTTTCTTTAAACTGTTCTATTTTACCTGCCGGCAACAAAGTAGCAAAAGAATAATATCGAAAATGATCAATTTGCAACTGATCAGTTACCCATTGGAGCATTCTGGCATTATATATATATCGTACCTCTTTATTTGGTACCGACAATTCGTAAATATCTTCTTCTGGTTTTTTAGCAACAGGGTTTAAATAACCGCTAAATAACAACAAGCTAAATAATCCTACTGGCTTGTTGATATCAGTAAAACTAATTTGTTTGACAATCGGTGAGATAATACTCTTTCCGGCAGCTAAGCTCTGTAAATCTTCCTGCATCTCATCTGATAACAATGCTTTATCAACAAGACCCGTCCCCCCACTATCAAGCCAATAATGGTCAAGTTTGCCTTTATGAGCTAAACATTGCATAATCGACCATGGATTATAGATGATTTCTCCGCCAAAATTATAACCATTATACCAAGCTTTAATTTGTTCAGGATTAGTTGCTGTTGGTACTTTTGCTAACAATTCATCAACTTCTGCTTGAGTAAAACCATAGAACTTAGAAAATTCTTCATCAAGCAAGCTATATTCACTAACATTATTCAAATCCGAAAATAAATTAGCTTTAGCAACCCGTAATATACCAGTAATTACCCCTTTTTCTAAATAAGGATTAGTTTTTAAACTACTGCCAAACATCCCGCGAAACATTTCAAGTACCTGCTCAAACTCTTCTGGCTTGTTACCAAACTTAATGTATGAACTATTGATCGGCGTATCATATTCATCGATTAATATGTAAACTTTTTGACCAAAATGTTTGTACAGTACTTCACTCAAAACCCGTAAACTATCTTTTAAGTCTTCCTTATCAAGCTTTCCTGTAAAATATCGATTTAACTTTTCCTTTTGTGCCTCATCTAGTAATTTTTCATCTGTTGTTATATAACGCTTTAAGTATCGATGGTTTGTAAACAGATTAGTTACTTGATTTTTTATTCCGCTTTCAATTTCTTGGTAGTTACTGCCTTTAACATCCTTAAAATTTATGGAAATCACCGGAAATTGACCTTGATGCTCAGATATTACATCTGAGTACTGAGCTATTTTCAACTTCTTAAGTAACTTCTTTCTACCTGTTACTAGTCCTAAATCTACTTCACCCCCGATAAATAGCTTACTATTTACTCTATCCTCTTCAGGTAAAGGCTTACCTCTCTCATCCACCTCTATTTCAAAAAATTTATGGAGCATGTTCATATTCAAGCTCTTACCCCAACGCCTTGGTCTAGTGATCAGGATAACTTTACCACTATCTTCTAGCAATTCTTTTACCATTAGGCTTTTATCAACAAAGACATCACTATTAATTAGTAGGTCATAGAATTCATCAGTACCTACCCTCATTCTCGGTGGTTTATTGTTATCTTTAACAATATTAGTTTTTTTGGTTGATATATTATCAAAAAGTTCTACTGTCATATTAATTTCACTATATTATAAAATATATTCATCCTCAGTTAAACTGGCTATTTAATTTTAAGAGTGTCGCTTTCTCACCATAAACCTGTTAAAAATTTTTCCTAGCCGTCTTGAGCAAATTAAGCCAAGCTATCCAGTCACGTTTGCCTAAATCTTCCTCAAATGACAATAAATCTTGCACTGATTTCTTGCAAGTTTCTGGAGATGGTATGATTAACTCCTGATTTGTTGAACATGCTAAACATTGGGTTTTACATGCTTGCTCTAAATGATAAGTATAAAACATCGCTTCATGTATTGTCCTGCCACAGGCTAATATTCCGTGATTACGTAGAAACATAACATAATTCTGCCCAAGATCGTCTAGTATTTTACTAGTTTGATTGGAGGTCAGTATAAGAGAGTTATACTCATGATAAGATAGTTTTTCATAAAAATGTAGTGCCCACTGACTTATTGGCATCAATCCTACTCGCATAGATGATACAGCAACAATTGCTGGAGTATGCAGATGAAAGATAGATAAAATATCCGACCTTTCTTTGTATATATTACCGTGAGTAACGTAGCCGGTTTTACTATAATTATATTCATTGCCCTTTATAATTGTTCCATCTAAACTAACTTGCAGTAAATTATCGCTAGTTACTTCCTCAAACCTTAACCCAAAAGGATAAATATAGTAATAGTCAGCTCCTTTAGGTCTTGCAGATAGATGGGTATATGTATGATCATCGAAGCCCAGAATTGCAAGAATTTGGTAGGCAGAAGCTAAATTAAATTTGGTTTCTAAAGTCATTATTATATCCAGTTTTAATTATTACTATTTTGAAATATTTTTAATTTGAGATCAGGTAGCACCGCCATCAAATGATCAAAAATATCTGATTGGATATCTTCAAATAGCCCCTTCCTCGTTTCATGGGTAAAGACACATAACTCTATTGGCAGACCATTAGGGGTTGGAGTCAACTGACGCACCAGAAAGGTGAAATTTTGTTGATAGATCATCGGGTGATTTTTCAAATATTCTTTTATATATAGCCTAAATATCTTGATATTTGTTACATAATCATCTAGCTGTTTCAAATCCACTTTATCCATTACTTCCTTTAGCAAATATGGTGATTTTTTTAACTCTTGTATAAATGCTATAGTCGAAACCGACAAAATACTGTTCATGTCAATACAGATTGCTCCCTGAATCCTTTTTGCCATTGAGTCAGTTATACCACGTGAGTTCACTACATTAGTCGTTAAAAGACTAGATGTCGGTATTGTTGAAATAGTCTGATCATTATTCCTAATTTTAACTAATGTAATAGTAATTTTCTCTACGGTACCTTCAACATTATACTGACTAATACTAACAAAATCACCAATTCGTATTATATCTTGCGAAATTAGTTGTAAGCTTGCTAGCAAAGCCACAACCGTATCCTTAAATAGAAAGGTTAACAACGCTGCTGCTGCTCCCAAGCTAGTAAAAAATGCACTAAGAGAAACATTCAAAATGCTGGAAATAATGATAATGGTAGCAACCGAGATAATAAGTATCTTTAATATTTGAGTGTATAAACTTAAATATGATTGGATGGAAATTGTCAGTCTGCTTCGATAAATATCCGCAAAAGCATCGATAAGAGATAGGATTAGCATTGTAACAAAGCTACCTGTATAGAGTATTATCGCAACATTCTTGATGCTAATCATCCAAGATAAAGTAGGAAATGTCTGTAAGATATTATCCCAAAATATAAGGTATAAAGCTAGTAATGTATGTAATAAATATGTGTATATAGAATATTTTTTAAATATTTTCTGATAATCAGGATGCCATTGATTAATATAGTTTTTGAGCATTGAAAATATTATTGTCTTAATAAAAATAATCAATGGAATGATTGAAACTATCATAATTATTAACATTAAAATTTCTTGATTGCCTTTATGATAAAGATCCAATAAATATTGTACTAGCATATAAACTAACCTTTCTGATGGCTATTACGTTAACGATAAATAACATTAATTCGGGACAAGAATAATTGTTTTTATCTACCCAATTTGTATAATATACACCAATTATAATGTACACTAAGTATTATTGTGAATATTTTATAAAAAATATTCACACCCTTCTCGTAATGACCTATGAGGCTTACAACATCCCCCACGTCATTGTGCATAAGCGTTAGTTTAAGAAAACAATAATTGAAAAACCGTCATTGCGAGGAGTGCTAAAGTACGACGAAGCAATCTAATGAATGTGGATTGCCACGCTCACATACGTTCGCTCGCAATGACGAGCATTTTTACCAAAACGTCATTACGATGATGACGGGTTGTAGGTTTATACGTCATTGCGAGGAGACCGTAAGGTTGACGAAGCAATCCATAAAAGTAACCAAAGATGGATTGCCACGACCACTACGTGGTCTCGCAATGACAGAAAACCTATCTAAAACCCGCTTTACCTTCTAACTTTCAACAGTTGTGGGGTTTATGCGTAAGGTGAGTAAATAACAAATTATTTTTTTAATAAGAATAGGTTAAATTATGGTTAAAAAACAAAAATTCTTAAAAAATTTGCTGACCAGCGTGTCAGTCGCCTCTGTTGTAGCAAGCATAGGGGGAAGCAGCGTGGCTTTTGGTGTTGCTACACTTAATGGTAGGATGATGGTAGGTAATGCTACTTTAGGAGCCGATGCACATTGGCATGGTATAAATGATGATGGCACTGTTCATGATGATGCGGCTGTTAATAAAGCCCCGAATGGTCAGGCATTTACCTATAATGGTGACTTCACACTTGATGCTGACAATGCTGCTGTAATTACTGCTATCAATATAGGTGGTAACACACCTGGTCGGCTTACGGTTAATCAAAATTTATCAATTGGTTCTATAATAACTGGCGGGAATACATTGCCTATCACTATAGCAGCTGGTAAAACCTTAACTTTGACTGGGGATGAAGCTATAGCAGCAAATCATGGTTTTAATGCGAATATAAATACCTACACTGGTTTAGGTAACATAACCCTTGATAATGCAAACTCAACGCTTGTAGTTCGACCTACTAATAACCCTGATGGTAGTGCTGGAAGCATAACACTCGCTGGTATCATTACGGCTACTAATAGGGAGGGCATATTAACCTTTGAAGGAGCTGGTACAGTAACTGGAAATATCGGTGAGGCTGGTAAGGCTTTAGCAAAGGTTGATTTTATTGGAGCTGGTAATGTGAAATTGAAAGGAGCACTTAATAATGCCTTGATTTTCAATATTAACCATGCGGATGCTAATGTTACCGCTGCTCATGGTTTGACTGGTAGCGTGATTTTTGGTGCTAATGGTGGTACCTTAAAAACACCTAATGTTACAGGTGATGCGACTTTTGGTGATGGTGGTGGTACGTTAAATGGTAATGTGATTTTTGGTGTTGGTGGTGGTATGGCTGGTAACGTAGGTGGTAGTGTAACTGTTGGTGCTGGCAATGCTAGTGTTGGTGCGGTTACAGGTAATGTGACTTTTGCTGATGCTGGTCAATTAACTGTTGGTGGTAGGATTGGTGGTAATGTAGATTTTGCTAATAATGCAGGTACAATTAATCTGGCAGCTAATCAGACAATCACTGGTACTGTAGATAGCACTGTTGGAATTAATGGTACATTAACCCTAGGAAACAGGACTAAGGTAACTGGAATAATTGGTGGAACTAATGCTCTAAATGTGGTTAATATTAATGGAGCCACAACTTTAGATGCCGCATCTAAAGCTACGACTTTCAATATTCGGGGTAATGTTACCGCTAATGGTTTATTAGAGGGGGCAGTGAATTTTGGTGCTGATAAGACAATATTGGCTAATGATGGAATTAAAGGTAATGTAAATTTTGCTGGTCATGCAGGTGTAATTACTCTGGCAAATGCTAAGGTAATCGAAGGTAATGTAGATAGTACTGTTGCCGCTGGTGGTATATTGAACTTTCAAGGCGCGGGCGAAGTAACAGAGAGGATTGGTGAGAATCATGCTTTAACATTAGTGAATTTCAATGGACCTGGTGATGTACACTTACAGCACGCTGCTAATGCGGCAAAAGCCCTTACTTTTGTTTTTAGGGACGCCAATGCCAATGTTACTGCTCATGGTGGAATTGAAGGTAATGTGAAGTTTATTACTACTGGTAATTTAAATCTGGCAAATGGCAAAACAATCAAGGGGAATATCACTACGACTACAAATAATCAGGGAATATTAAACTTCTTGGGAGCTGGTGAAGTAGATGGAAACATTGGGAGTAATGCTGCTGCTTTAGGTGTGATTAGTTTAGAAGCTGGTGATGTTGTATTAAAAGGAGATGTTTTTACCCAAAAACTTAACTACTATAATGCTAATGGTGGTGCTGTCCGTAAAACTGTAACAATTGGTGGTAGTTTTGGTGGCAATGATTATACAAAAGCAGGAAAAGTTGATTTTAGTAACGCTAATCCTAACACTTTAATATTTAATGGTGGTGGTGCTGATCCTTATATTTTCAATTCAGAAATAGAGAATGGCAATAATGGTACTTTAGATGTTCGGACTAACCTCAAGGCTATCCATGCAGATATTGGCAAGATTGGTATCATAAATATTGGTACTGCTGCTGCTAATAATACACTAACCATAGATACCTCAGGTGCTAACGTTACTCTCCTTGCTAATGCTGCAACAATCAACTTCGCTAATGCAAATTCAGTATTGACATTATATAATGATGGTGTTGCTGACAGAACCATAACCTTTGCTAATAACTTAACAGGAGGAGTTGCTGGTCGTGCTCCTGGTGGGGTAGTATCAATGCATGGTGATGGTGATAATACTTTAACTCTAAAATCTGCAGGTGGAAGAACCCTTGGGGTAGCTGCTAACTCGCTACAAGAATTAGAAATTCGTGGTAAGGTGACTATTGCAGGCGGAGTTGATAAACTTGATATACGGCATATTCCTGTGTTAAACATTATCAATGGTGCAACATTTACTGATGCAAGTGCTACTTCAAGCAAGATTGCTACGATCAATATTGGAGCAGGTGGTGGTGGCAATGCCGGTAAAGCAACTTACATACTGGATGCCACACATGATGATGTTAAGATTTTAACTAACGGTGGTCATAACATCAACTTCTTGGCTGCAGATTCAGTATTGACATTATATAGTAATGCAGCTAATAAAACCATAACCTTTGATAATAGCTTAGCAGGAGGATTTGGTGGTGGTGTTGGTGGGATAGTATTAATGCATGGTGATGGTGGTAATACTTTAACTCTAAAATCTGTAGGTGGAAATAAAACCCTTGGGGTAGCTGGTAACTCGCTACGAGAATTACAAATTCGTGGTAAGGTGACTATTGCAGGCGATGTTGATGCACTTGATATACAACATATTCCTGTATTAAACATTATCAATGGTGCAGAATTTAATGATGAAAGTGGCACCTCAGCCCAGATTGCTAATGTCAATATTGGATCCGCTGCGAATGGTTCAGCAAATTACATAATTGATGCAAAACATGGTGCTGTTGATATTTTAGCTAATGGTAAAGCAATTCATTTTTCGCATGCACAGTCTCAGTTAACGTTACGGAATAGTGATAATGCAAATGATAGGACTATAAAGTTGCTCAATAATCTAGACCCAGGTACTGATAATACAGGTATAGTTGAGCTTGATTCTGGTAATCGTAACAAACTATTAAAGATTGACGGAGCAGCTAAAACTTTAGGTATTGTGGGTCGTAAGCTAAAAGGAGTAAAATTTTCTGGTACTGGGAATATTGAGGTCGTCCCCGCCATATATGCTGAGACTATAACATTAAATACAACTGGAAATGCTGAGATAACAACGAACGGTGTTAATGGTGATGTTGTATTTGCTAAGGCTGGTACCTTAAAGGGTAATGTTACAGGTGGAGTGATTTTTAAAGCCGATGGTCGTGTAACTGATAACATTACAGGGCTTGTGACTGTTAATGCTGGTAAGAGTATTGTTGACAATGCAGTAGCTAATGTAGCTTTTACTGGTGATGGTCAATTAACTGCCACTCAGGGTGTTACAGGTAATGTGGATTTTGCTGGTTACGCAGGTACAATTACGCTGGGAGATAATCGAAGAATTGGTGGTGCTATAAGCAATAGTGCTAATGCAACTTTAGAGTTTTCAGGAGCTGGGATACTAACTGCTGCTAACTTAAACTTAAACATATTAAAAGCCGGTAATGGTAATGTAAGCTTAGCTGCTGGTAATTATAACATTAAAGAAATCCAGGGTAATGGTGTACTTGGCAGTTTAACTTTTGCTAATGACTTTAATTTAAAAGGTGGCATTAACTTGAGTGCTGGAAACGCAGTTAATTTAATATTCGCAGGTAATGGCAGCATTGATAGTGACGTCGGAACAAATGCCAACCCGGTTGGTAGTATCCAAATTAAAGCTGGCACTGTGACATTTGGTGGGGCAATTAATTCTAATAACGATCTCGTGATAGCAAATAAGGCAATGGCTGATATTGCTAAAGATTTGAAGGCTCGTGAGATTAAGGGACAAGGTACTGTTAAATTTAGTAATAAAGACAAGATTGTTATTGATAGCCAAATAGGTAATGATACTATTCTGGAAATAGCCGGAGCAGATGTAGAAGCTGTCAAAAAAGTTTCTGCTCAAAATATTATCTTCTCTAGTGCTAAGAGTGCAACTTTAACCTTAAAAACAGCAAGTACTATTAATGGTATTACAACAACAGGCAATAATTTCTATAGTCTGGCATTAGGTGCAGATTGTAGCACTGGAACAAATGATATTGCTGCTAACGTAGATATTAAATTACTAGGTGATCACACAATCACTATCAATAGTAAAAATTTCTATTCCGATATATTGACCGAAAAGAATAATAGTGGTAAAGTAATATTCAAGGCAGAGGATAGCGTTGCTTATGGCAATCTAGGGGCAGATAAATTTAGATTGGCTGATGTAATTTTTGATAATAATTCAACGGTAAGAGCTGATATTTACTCCAAGAAAATAACAATTAGTGCTGATAAAACTGCAACTTTTGCTGGTGTTGAAAAAAGAACTATAGCTGTGCCAACAATAAATATAAAGGGAGTTGAATTACCAAGACTATCAAAAGAGTTTAGCTATTATACGCTAATTGATTCGGACAATATAGATGCTAAACCATCGTCCGAGATAAAATTTGAGAATGCCGCCTTGGTTAAAGCTCCAATTAAGGATGGACAGGTGACATTAGCAGATAATGTCTGGTTTAAAGGAAAAGTAGATTCAACATCCTCTGTAAGTTTTGCTAATAAGTATGTATTATTAGAAAAAGACATTAAGTTTGCTAGCATTGAAGCAAGTCAAGCTAAGATAATTAGCTTGCCTGGAAATCAAACTATTGCTGGTGATTTAACCGCTAAAGATTTAACTATAGATCTTGGGACTAATAAATTAAAATATGTTGGTAATGCTATACTAACAGGAACGCTACAGCTGGACACTTTCTATGACAGCTTAAAAAAGGCAGGTGGTAATATAGAAATTCAGGGTAAATTAGATATATCACAACTAGACAGATTGGATGTAAACATAACAGCCCGATCTGATAGTAGCAAAATTTCTAAAGACACTCAATATACTCTGATTTCGTTAGCTAATAAAGATGACAATACTGTAATTGATAAAGACAAAGTTAAACTTGTTTCAGTAAAGGAACAAAACAGCTTTGTTGAATGGAGTCTTGATCCTACTACTCTAACTTTACATGCCAAGAACATTACTAAGGAAGAATTAGAGGCCAAATTAAAGGAAAAAGAAGGAAAGAAAGATGATGATGAAGGAAAGAAAGATGATGAAGGGAAGGAAAAGAAGGAAACAAAGGGAAAAATAGATGAAGTAAAGAAAGAAGCAAAGAAATTTGTTATTGACTCACCAAATAATTCAGCACAAGAAATAGCGTTTATTAAACAGTTGCTTCAGGTTGAGTTTAATGGAGATAGTGATGCGGCTAAGTTTCTGAGCCAATATGGTTCTATGGATAGCAAAAATCAAGATTTAGCGACTAACAGATTATTACCTGGTAACGAAAATTTAATCGGACAAAGCCCAATGAATTCAACGGCTGCAGTAATGACATTGATGAGTCAAGTTGCTGTTGCTGCTACTCAAGTTGCTGGAAGAACAGCAACTGTAGGAGCTGGTGATGATGATAAGGTAATGTATGGAGTATGGGGTAGTCCGTTTTATTCTACCGCTAACCAAAAAATGCAGCAAGGAGTTAGTGGTTATAACATGAAATCGGCGGGCTTAATCGTCGGCTTTGATGGTTTAGTAAATGATAACTTGCTAGTTGGGGCAGCCTATAGCCTAATTAATACCAAAATGTCTCATAAAAATCAGAAAAGTGGTGATAGAACTAACGGGCAAACTAATATCTTCTCTTTATATGGTGTATATAAATTTGCAGATAATTGGTTTGCTGAAAGCATAGCATCATATGGCATAACTAATGTTAAAAACTTAGAAGGACGCCTAATCTCAGCTGAATCGGCAAGTGTTACTGCTCTAGAAAAAGCTGTTGCTAAATATAAATCTACTTCTTATGGTGGGCAGCTAGTTACTGGATATAATTATCAAGCTTCTGAACAATTGACTATTACCCCAGCTATTGGGTTTAGATATTCGCAATTTATGGATGATGGTCATACGGAAACTGGTACAACCTGTCAAAACTTAGTTGTTAAAAAGAGATCGTACAATAAATTTGAAGGTATTTTTGGGCTGAGAACTGCGGCAAACATCCAACTTGACCAATTACTATTAATACCAGAAGTGCATGGTTATGTTAATTATGACTTCAAAGGAAAATCACCAGTAATTGATGCAAGGTTAGGTGGAATAGATAAAGCATTACCAACAAAATTAGTTAAACCTGATAGGGTCTTCTTTAATGTTGGTACTGGCTTAACTGCCAAACACAATATGATGGAATATGGTGTTACCTATAATGCCCACATTGCTAGCAAATATATTGGTCATCAAGGTAGTTTGAAGATTAAAGTGAATTTCTAGAAAGCTTTAAAATTGGGTAGTGTCTCTGTGCTTCATTGTCATTCTTAGCAATGGCGGGAATCTAGACCCCTGCTTACGCAGGGGTGACACTGAGTTAAGCCGGGGTGGCATCCACAACAGTTGGGATTTTACGTCCTCAAGCCGTCATTGCGAGGAGGCATGAGCCAACGAAGTAATCCAGAAAGTAATCACAAAATGGATTGCTTCGTCGGTCTGGCGACCTCCTCGCAATGACATCTTGTACTTTAACCTTTTTTCCGTGAACACTCACATTCAATCTACAATTGTAGTATTAGAACAATAATTTTAATTTTAGCGAACCTTGATGGTGGGAATATTTATTATTAAAAACTAAATATTCATATGCTGCCATAATTTCTGCTAGTTGACATTTTATAGTAATAGTTCCGCCAATTTTATACTGGTATTTAGCCGCCTCTTCAAGTAATAATACTTCCTCCCTATTGTTAGATCGATCTGACTCTATCTGCATATGCAGATTTTTTTGTTTATTATGCAAAAACTTTTCGACTTCCATATATAACCCAGGAACCATCTGGCTAGTATTATTAACATTCATTGGCATAATTACTCCAAACCCTATAAGCCCAGAAGTTCTTCTGCCATTACTAGCTGCAACTAATAGGCTTTGTGTTTTAAAACTTGCATTATATCTAGCAATATTATATCTTCCATATTTAAACCCAATATATGGGGCAATTAATACTCTGCTAATCCTTGAATTATAAGCAATTATTGCTTTGCTACTATAGGCAGTATCAGCAAATTTAGCTTTAATTAGCTGATTATACGCTGATAATTTTGTAGAAACATTAACCCAAAGCAAGAGAAAGAAAACCCTGTAATATTACTTTTTTCGACAAATTAGTTTGACCATATATCGACATTACATGGGTATGTACAACAATTTTGTTAATACGATTCTTATATTTAAAATTCGAGAGAACATAGTTATAAGCTCCCCCAATAATGCTACCACTTGGCAACTCTATATCCTCGCCAATAGTTACCGCACTAATTTTGCCAGTATACCCATTTAACATGCTTTTACCATTATACTTAGCTTTACCAATCGTGCCACTAATCCACAAATTTTTAGAAACAATATTAACGTCATCGCCAGAGCCAAGGACGGTAAGATTGTTTAAGTACCTTAAATTAGCCAATCTTAAATCAATAGTTGAATTTGCAAATTCATAAGACAATATAACTATTTCATTTACCGCTAAAGTAACAACTCTTATTGTTTCTTTTTGTTTTTGTAATAATGCTATTGCTATGTTCTCGGGGTTAGTTGTTACAATTGGAACTAATATCGCATCTGCTGTTGGAGATGCAGCTTCTATTGCTGGCACAGTTTTTTCTTCTGAAGTATCTTTTTCTTCTGGAACGACTGCTCCACAATATGGTGGTCTCCTTTGTCTAGACAAAAATTTAGCAATTTAGAGATATAATTCCCATGAAATTATTATTGTCACTATTATGCAACTTTTTGTTTATAGTACATCAAGCTAGGAGTCCTATACCCCAATGCTTGGTGCATTCTTTCGTGGTTATAAAAATCGATATATTCCTTAATAGCTGCTTTTGCCTCCTTTACAATTGTTAAAATTATTCGATAAATTTTTTCCTGTTTCAACGAACGCCAAAATCGCTCAATAAACACGTTGTCCAAAGCTCTACCTTTGCCATCCATACTTATTTGAATATTATATTTTTTTAAAATACAGATAAATTGCTCAGACGTAAATTGCACTCCTTGGTCTGTGTTAAAAATCTTTGGTATACCATATTGTTCTATAGCTTCCTCAAGAGCCTCTACACAAAAAGTACTTTCTAAACTAATAGATACCCGCCAGCTAAGTATATAACGACTGTGCCAATCCATAATGGCTACCAAATAAACAAATCCTTGTTGCAACCTTATGTAAGTGATATCTGAACACCATACTTGATTTGAGTATGTTCCCTCTAAATCTTTTAATAAATAAGGATATATTTTATGTGCCTGATTTCTTTTACTCAAATTCATTTTAGGATAAACAGCTTCAAGACCCATTATTTGGTAGTAACGTCTAACAGCTTTACGACCTACCGAAAAACCTTGGGCTTGTAAATATTTAGCCATCCGTCGCATACCATAATATGGATGCATAGTATAGGTCTCATCAATTATTGCCATGATCTTAAGTTCTTGTTCACTAATAGCAGTAGGTTGATAGTAGTAGGTTGACCTACTAATACCCAACAACTTACACTGTTGTATAATTGTTAATTTATTATGATTAGGCTCTATCATATTACACCTAACCTTTAAGTCCAAACAATGCAGATTTTTTTTTGAGCCAGTCACGCTCTACACTTAACTGTCCAATTTGTTCATATAGATTCTTGATTAACTCCTGCTGATTTGGATCAGCACTCTGTGTTTTACTCTTAAAGCCTTGTACTAATAATTCAAGCCCCTGTTTTTTCCAATTACTTATCTGCGTTGCATGAACACCATACTTACTAGTTATTTGGGCTATTGTTAGCTCGCCCTTGATTGTCTCTATGACAATTTTTGATTTCTCCTCAGCACTATATTGCCTTACTTGTTTTTTCATCTCTAGCTCTCCTTTTTTGCTAAAGAATTCTATCTCATTTCTTCTATTTTTGTGTCCAAAATATGGAGACCATTATACCACCTCCTCCTGGTGGCACTCCACCACCACCTCCTCCTGGTGGCACTCCACCACCATCTCCTCTTGGTAGTACTCCACCACCATCTCCTCCTGGTAGTACTCCACCATCTCCTCCTGGTGGCACTCCACCACCATCTCCTCCTGGTAGCACTCCACCACCATCTCCTCCTGGTGGCACTCCACCACCATCTCCTCCTGGTGGTGCTCCATCACCATCTCCTCCTGGTAGCACTCCACCACCATCTCCTCCTGATGGTACTCCACCACCATCTCTTCTTGGTATTCCTGCTGCTAGAATAACTGCTCTTTTTTGAATGATTGGCTCTTCTTGAACTGCTCCTTCCACTGGAGGTGACATCGTATTAACATTCGAATGGCTATCAATTGGTATTACATATTCAGTATCTTGGCTAATCACTGAATCGCTTGGGGTATTGGTAGAATCTAATGATGTGAACAAATTATCAGAATTATCATTAATTTCAACAAGAGAACTTGTGTCATGACCACTAGAGCCTATTAACGAACTATTATCAGAATTATCATTAATCTCAACAAGAGAATCTGTGTCATAATCTAAGTCTATTACCTTATAATTGTCATGAGTAGTTAAGTTTACTTCCTTATAAATATGGGGGACATCATTCCTTTCAACAAGAGAATCTGTGTTTTGATCACTTAAGTCTGTTCCGCAATTATCACAGGAGTCTCTTAATAAATTATTTGGAGATACATTTACGGTTGCTGATGCAGGTGGCGTATTAACAAATGGCTGTGGTATTTGCTCTATAGGTTTGGTATCTTGACTAATCGACTTGCTTTTATCGTAATTTATTAATAGCATAGAACCGCCAGGAATGAGCATTCTAGGGTTTTCCTCAAAATTTTTAAGTACGCTTTTCAAAGCATTTGATAAATATTCATGTGGAGGTTTAGCTAATACTACAGAAACATAGAGTATATTAACATAAAAACAACTCAATATAAGACATTTAATTACCTTGTTTATTCTTGTAAAAGTTTTATCTAATATTGACATATTGATATTACTTCCAATTCATTACATTCAGTTAGTGAATACCTCCATTTAATAAATGAGTACTCAAATGTTACTGTCAGGCAATAATTGAAATAGTATCATAGTATTATCCGTTGTCTAGACAAATCTTGTCCACAGACCCTAGTACTACAGTTGTAGTTTAGATGTGAGAATTCACGATTTTTTTGCTATTTTTTTGTGATGAATAAAAAAACCTGATCACCAAGAGTCATTGCGAGGAAGACCGTAGGTCGACGAAGCAATCCACAAAATTAACCAAAAATGGATTGCCACGACCTACTTGCGTGGTCTCGCAATGACGAAAAAGCTATCTAAAATCCGCTCCACCTTCTAACTTTCAACAGTTGTAGTCTGGCAACCTCCTCGCAATGACATCTTATACTTTAACCTTTTTTCCGTGAACACTCATATTCAATCTACAACTGTAGTATTAAGCTAAAAATTCATTTTAACCTTTAAACTACCTTGATGACCAATATATTTGCTAGCAATGTGAGCATTATAGATAATGCCATACTCCATCATATGGTATTTCGCAGTTAAACCAGTACCAAAAGTAAAAGATAATTTGTCAGGTTTAACTGACTTGATTGGTAATGGTTTATCTATTCCATCTAACCGTACATCAATTATTGGCGATTTTCCTTTGAAGTCATAATTAACGTAACCATGCAATTCTGGTATTAATAGTAATTGGTCAAGTTGGATGTTTGCCGAGGTTCTTAGACCCAAAATACCTTCAAATTTATTGTATGATCGCTTTTTAACAACTAAGCTTTGACAGGCTGCCCCAGTTTTTGTATAACCAGAATCCGTAAATTGTGAGTATCTAAACCCAATAGTTGGGGTAATAGTTAAATTTTCAGAAGCCTGGTAACTATATCCGGTAAGTAGCTGACCACTATAAGAAATAGATTTATATTTAGCGGTGACTGTGCCTAGAGTAGTAACATTTCTTACATTAGTTGGGAGTATCCGTCTTTCTGAGCTTTTAATATCAGTTATGCCATATGATGCTACACCTTCAGCAAACCAATTAGTTGAGAATTTATATAAGCCGTATACCGAGAAGACATTAGTTTTGCCGTTAGTTTTATCGCCATTTTTCTGATTCTTATGAGACATGTTTGTATCAATTAAGCTATAAGCTGCACCAATTAGCAAGTCATCATTTATTAAACCGTCAAAACCAACTATTCCACCAGCCGATTTCATGTTGTAACCACTAACTCCTTTTTGCATTTTTTGGTTAGCAGTACTATAAAATGGACTACCCCATACTCCGTACATTATCTTATCATCATCACCCGATGGTATAGGAACCTGCAGTATATTCACAGACCTTGAAGTAATTTGGCTAGTAACTTGAGAAATTGCTTCGCTTATTATAGATACCAAATCTTTTAGAGCAACTTCTACTGCAGTCAAATTTTCATTACTAGACAGCAGCCTTTCAATCTCCAAGTGGGCGTTATCTTTATTCATAAAACCAAGTTTATTTTTGTAGCTAGCAGCCTCACTCTTTGTATCAGTTACCTCAATCAATTGTTTAATAAATATTGCTTCTTCTGATAAGATAGCATCAGATTTTTTTGCTTCCTCTAATTCTTCCCTTGATTCTTCCCATGGTTCTCCCGATAATTCCTGCAATTCTCTCGCTAAAACTTCCTTAGAAATATCCTTGGCAGATAGGGTCAGAGTGTTAAGATCAACGATCCAGCTAACAAAGCGGTTTTGTTCATTTGTTGTATCCAAGGTAATTTTACTTGAATCCAAGGCAGTAATGCCATTGCCATCAATTGACGAAATCAGAATATATTTAGTATCTTCAGAAATTTTGTTAATATCAGATTGGGCTATTACTTTTATATTCAGCTTGTCTAGTTCTGATAAATCTAATTTACTATCCCTCTGAATTTCTATATTACCACCTGCCATTTTTGAGGTATCATAGAAAGTGTTCAGCTGTAGCGTTCCTGTCAGCTTGGCATTACCAACATATTTTAACTGATTAGTCCCTATATCTATTGTTAAATCTTTAGCGACTAAATCACCAGTGATAGTTTGATTTCCAGACAAGCTAATTATCTTAGCTTGATTTGCTTCAATACCAGCAAACTTAATGTCTTTTTCTAATAGCACATACTTATTAGCAAAACTTACAGGGGCTGTTGAATCTACTTTTTCTTTAAACCAAACATTATCTGCTAATATTATCTTTTCACTATTAATTGAAGCTTTAACCAAGGCGGCATTATCAAATCTTATCTTGGACGATCCCTTAGCATTTACCTCTTCTGAATCAATTACCGTGGAATAGGTAAACTCTTTTAATAGCCTGGTAATTCAGCTCTATCTACATTTACTCCTGGGACAGCTATAGTTCTGTTTTCAATACCAGCAAAAGTTACAGTTTTATCAGCATTAATTGTTATTTTCTTAGAATAAACATCAGCTTTTACCGTTGAATTGCTATCAAAAATTACATCAGACAATCTCAATTTATCCGCCCCTAGATTACCATAAGCAACGCTATCGTCCGACTTGAATATTACTTTACCGCTATTATTCTTTTCGGTCGATACATTGGAATAGAAATTTTTACTATTGACAGCGATTGTGTAATCACCTAGTAATTTAATCTCTTTTAATCTGTTCTCAGATGATCCAACATCACCTGCAATGGTAAGATTTGCATTTAATGCTAAACTATGCAAATTATTGCCAGTTGTGGTAATGTTACTTATAGTACTATCTTCTTTTAAGGTTAAAATTGCATATTGAGTACTAATAAAACTAACTTTACTATTAATCTTCCCCAGGTTTACCATAGCGGCATTTAATTCTATTTCCACAGTATTAAGAGTAGGCTTAATATCAAAGCTACCAGCTCCAGAGAAAATTATCTTTTTTAGTTTATTATCAGCAGTACCTAAATTTTTATTTACTCCGTCAATCGTCAATGTTTTATCTTCCTCAACAGAATCAAACTCAACTATACCTGTATCATTAGTACCTGGGTCTAGATTATTGTCTAAAGTTATCATTCTGTTTTGATCGCTACTATTCCGTAATGTTAATCTAGCCTCTGGATGTATGAAATTAATTGCATTACGACTACCGCCACCTCTGTTGGATAAAATATTAATAGGACCATGTTTAGCATCTAGTACGTAAGTTGCTGAACCGGTGTCGGTAGAAGGGTCTATAGTAAAACCAGCAGCATGTTTAGATTGTCCAATATCGATTTGAGCAATCGAGGCTGAAGTACCACTTTCATCAACAAATATTGTACCATTATTTATTGGGTTATAAACAATGCTCAATTTCTTAGTATTACTGATATCAAGTTTATTACCAGCTGCTCCTGTGATAATCACATTACCATAAGCTGTAATGTGCTTTAGACTTCTAGCATCTGTACCAAGAGCTTTGTCACCATTAGCTGTTATAGTTAAAGTAGCACCGTCGATACCAACCATTGCTACTCTTCCTCCATTACCAATTTTTCCTGGTAAATTATTCTCAAAGATTATGGAGTGACTGTTTCCTAAAGTAATCAATCCCAATTCTGAATCTTCATGCAAGAAGTTGATTTCCGCTCCATTAGCAGCAAGGAGATGAACGTCATTATTTGAAGCATTTATTACTAGAGTATTAGCAGTAGGAGCAGTAGGAGCATCAAGAGGAGGAAGAAGAATAGCAGGAGTACCAATATTTATAGTCTTAATATTGCCAATCTCTGCATTGGTAGCTATGAGGGTAGCCTGAACATTTAAAGTGCCATGCTCACCACCAGCTATTGTTGAATTGAATGTTGTAGGCTTCTCAGGAACAACAGGCTTATTAAAGGTTAACGTTCCTCCCTCACCAAAATCAACTCCACCCGTAAAATCACCACCAATTGTTACAGTTTTATCGACATTAGTGAAGTTAAGTTTTTCAGTAAAAACATCTCCTTCTAAATTGACATTACCATCAACAATATTAATCTCGGCTAAAGCAGCACCATTAGCACCGATATTTTTAGTTACCCTACCAAATCCCAGGAAGGTTAATGTACCCTGATTATCTGTACCGCTAGTATTATATATAGCGCCAGTGATTCTTTTACCAGCTTTTAGCTTAAGTATAGAATTTTTATGGGTAAGATTAGTATTAGTAGCAAAAACATGATCTTCTAAATTAACTTCTCCAGCCCCTATATCTACTGTAGCTAAAACAGCAGTACCAGTCCCTATTGCTCCAGCCTTGCCAATTTCTGCAAAGCTTAATGTTCCCTTACCATTAAACTTTGTAGTGATAGCCCCATTGATTATTACATTATTCCCAATCTTAAGTACAGAATTTTCATGGGTAAGATTAGTCTGATTAGTAAAAACATTCCCATATAAAGAAACTGTTCCATCACCTATTTTTATCTCTTTTAAAGCTTTTTTATCAGCACCAATCGTTCCAGTTACCTCGCCATTTCCTTCAAAGATTAACGTTCCTTCTTTATGTATAGTCGTAGTGATAGGACCAGAGAGTTTTATATTCCCAGCAGTATCATCAGCCTTTTTAGCAGATTTAATTATAAGGGTTGAGCCTTTACCATTAAATTTTATTGAGCCTAATTTATCATAGGTATTTATTATAACATCACCGTAAGCGTTTCCATCTAATATTAATGTCTTATTGCTATTAATTCTAGCCGTTATAGAGCTAGCAGCACCACCAGATATAGATCCTATAGTAACGTTATTATTTATTATAAGACTATCACCCCCAAACCAACCATCATGACCTGGATTAGCTTGCACTTCTATCCCACCTATTCTTTCAGGAGCGTGTTCATCAACTGTAATTATATCATATTTCTTATTAAGAATCATCCAATCATTATTACCATTCTTGGCATCTATCTTCTCACTAAGTTTACGACTACCATCAGTATTAACTCCACGACCTGCAGAAGCAACGCTGCTCCATCCCATACTTGCTAAAACAGAGGCAACTGACACGCTGGTCAGCAAATTTTTTAAGAATTTTTGTTTTTTTTTAGACATATTTACCATTTTTTATTTTAAAAAATAACTCACCACAACAGATTTTTACTTAATACCCACTAGTGTACGGATAAAATATTAATACAAATTTTTGAGTATATTAACTTGATTAAGCAACATCTGGTGTATCATAGTGATTAACCTATGTCAACAAGAGGTATAAAAATTATTTAATTAAGATTAAAATCTTAAGAAGGATTAATTAATATTATTACAATAACATTAATATAATCTAATTTAGGGGGTTATCGATTTTATTTGCGATTTCCCATTGACTAAAATAGATGGTGGTAATATAATGCCGACTTAGTTTTGTTTAAGGACTTAGTTTGTTTAAATTTTAGTTTAGGATATTTCTCATGTTCGCAATCGTCAAAGCAGGCGGAAAACAGTATAAAGTCGGCAAAAACAGTGTCATCAAAATAGAAAGAATTGACGGTGATAGAGGGGCAAAAGTTCAACTTGATCAGGTGTTGATGATTGGTGAAGATTCAAAACCATCTTTTATCGGTACGCCAATAGTTCAAGGGGCTCTTGTTACAGCTGAAATTACTAACCAGTTTAAAGATAATAAGATTATTGTCTTTAAGAAAAAACGTCGCCAGAATTATCGTCGAAAGAATGGTCATAGGCAGGAATTAACCGAACTGAAAATATTAGACATTACTAAATTATAACTGGATTTATAAGGATATATAGATGGCAACTAAAAAAGCTGGTGGTAGTTCCAGGAATGGGAGAGACTCAGCCGGTCGTAGATTAGGTACTAAAAAATCTGATGGACAATATGTCATATCAGGTAATATAATTGTTAGGCAACGGGGTACTAAAATTTACCCAGGTGAAAATGTTGGGATTGGAAGAGATCATACGTTATTTGCCTTGGTTAAAGGTAAAGTAAAATTCTCTAGTAAGGGCGGGCATAAAATAGTTAATGTTGTGTTGGTGGCATAATTATAATCCTGTATAATGCCCAGCCATGCAACTAGACCTCTTGCATAACCTGTATATCATAAGTGATAAATTCTTGTTGAGGATCGTAGTTAATTGTTAGGAGTGGTAAGAGAAAGTGAGGAATATTTCACAAATAAATTGGCTATGCTAAATGTTGAGGAATATGATAAATCTCAATTGGAAACCATTAGAAATCAAATTAGCAATAACGAAAATCCTACCACTATAGTTTCAGTTGATTATTATGGTATAGAATCAATAATCAACTGAAAATCAAATACTGAATTGACAAAAAAGATTATAGCTGCACATAAATATAAATGATTATCTCCGGCAGCCTCCTAGAACTTCTTTCTATAGTTAATTCAGGAGAATTTGGGGCTAGGAACGATGGAGCGACGCCTATAAGTAATAGGCGAACGACGAGTGACGACGCCCCCAACTTCTCATCAATTGACTATAGGCCGCTATAGCTCAGAGGTAGAGCACGTCATTGGTAATGATGAGGTCGCAGGTTCAATTCCTGCTAGCGGCACCATATACATATTATCATTTGTTAAATTGAAACTATAAAATTCAATACAAAGTTTTATGAGTGCTATTTAGTTTATAATCGAACTCAAGAGAGTAAAAGCACTTTAGACTTTGTCATGTAGTTGTATAATGCGAGAATCGTTATTTGTTGTTTTTGGCTTACTAGAAAAGAAACATGAAGGTACAAATTTTTTGGTGTAAAGTAGCCTTTCTAGAAATGATGACTCCACTGGCATTTCTGCAGTACTTGTATTAATAAAATGAACTGCTCTTAGCAAAATATATTTTTCTCTTTCATTTACAAGAAAAGCAGCCTTTTCTTCGATATAATTTTTGTTAAGCTTTTCTGGATTTAGCATATACCATTTTTGATCTCGCTCAGATTCTTCCAATCTTTGATAATCTTTAGGCTGGAGAGCAAAAAAATCTGATTCCAATATTTCTGCTTTTACGTATTCATAGAGTACTTGGATTCCTCTACCTACTTCTAAAACACCAAACATAACACTTACATTTTTAATTATTTTAAGGACGTAAAAAACAACATCAATTTTATCATAACTAATATGAAACTACTTTTTTAAGAGTTTTGCAAGCATAAAATATACACCCTTATTTAAATTCAAAAAGATAATTGCTAGTGCTGGTAGCTTATTTATGGTACAATTTCTGTAATGAAATAATAAGATTATTAAGCTTTTTAATTATAACACAACCAATCAAGATATTTATATGGAAAATAATAAACCACCAAGAATGATGGTAGGTACCGATGAATTCTATGACCTGCTAGTTAATAGTGATGTCTTTGTTGATAAAAGTCTAATGATAAAGGAATTGCTAGAAGATAGTGGTAAAGTTATCCTAATTACTAGACCAAGGCGGTGGGGTAAGAGCTTGAATATGAATATGCTCCAGAAATTTTTTGAGATAGAGGTGGATAAGAGAGGTACGCCTTTACCTGAAGAAGATAGAGTTAATCGCATTCTCTTTACCGGTGGGGAAATCAATTTAGGTATTAAAGGAAAAAGGACTTTAGGGCCTTTAAAGATTAACGGCAATGAATATGCCATGACTCAACAAGGTCAATTTCCGGTGATTTTGCTCAATCTTAAAGATGTAAAAGGTAGTAGTTATCAAGAAATAGAACTAGGTATAAAGGATCAAATTATAGAATTATTTGCAAGTCATCATTACTTAAATCATCATGTAACAGAAGATACAGGACTATTAAATAATGCCCAAAAAGAAAAACTAAGGAGATATTTTGATGGGAAACTTGAGAGAAATGACTTAAAAGATAGTTTACGGGTTTTGAGCGAAGTGCTGTACAAACATTTTGGTCAAAAAGTTTACATATTAATCGATGAATATGATACGCCGATCAATAGTTCGTATATTGAATTTGGTGATAAATTAAAAGAATTTGACGACGTACTAAAAATATTCCGTGGGATGTTTGGCAGTAGTTTAAAAACTAATCCTTATTTAGAAAAAGGCGTAATAACCGGCATATTACGGGTTGCTAAGGCTAATTTATTTTCGGATTTGAATAATGTTAGTGAATATAGCTTGCTTGATGAAAAATATTCTAAGTTCTATGGTTTTACTCAAGCAGAAGTTGATGAATTGTTAACAAAAGTACCAACAGCAACTAATCCTGAACAAATTAAAGCTTGGTATAATGGCTATAGTTTTGGTGGGGAAATCATCTATAATCCATGGTCAATTATGCAATGTTTGGCTCATAAAGGCAAACTTGATCATTATTGGCTTGATAGCGGTGGCACTGGGCTTGTTGATAAAGCATTGTTATCAGATGAGATGCAGGAAGATTTACAGAGCTTAGCTGCCGGAAAGAGTATTATCTCACCGATTGTCAAACAAATTAGTTTTGCTGATATCAACAAACCAGTAGGATTATTTAGCTTGTTGTTATTTAGCGGTTATTTAAACCCTATTGCTAAAAAACCAGAAGAAGATATTTACGAATTGTCGGTACCAAATAAAGAGGTACGATATATATATAATGCCAGAATGCTCCAATGGGTAACTGATCAGTTACAAATCGATCACTCTCGATATTATTCTTTTGCTACTTTGTTGCCGGCAGGTAAAATAGAACAGTTTAAAGAAAGGTTACAAGAATTATTGTTAAATGCTACTAGTTTTTACCAAACTGGCGAGAAAAAAGCTGAGCTATTTTATAGTGGTTTTATGCTAGGTTTGATTAATACCTTAGCTTCTGACTACATAATAGACAGTGAAAGAGAAACCGGTAGCGGTAGGGCTGATATTATGTTGATACCTAGAGCTGGAAAGCAAAATAATGCTATTATTATTGAATATAAAATATGTAAATCTCCTGATATTTTAGAATCTGTTGCCAGAGAAGGGCTAGAGCAAATAGCAAAAAAACGATATGAGGCTAAAATAAAAGAATACTCTCATGTTCAGAAAATCATCAAAATCGCTATGGCTTTTTGCGGCAAGGAAGTGGCACTAGAATATCAGATTGATGTAATTTCTTAATTCGTATTTCAGAATCTGGAGCTTAGGGGCAAAAAACTTGAAACCTCTCTACGTTTCCCGTTCGATATTTTTGAAAAAACGACCACTCGTACGGAAGTGGCGGATAGGGTGGGATTCGAACCCACGGTACGGTTGCCCGTACGCTAGTTTTCAAGACTAGATCCTTAAACCACTCGGACACCTATCCGAGATAATACATATCAGACAAACTAAAGAAATTCAAGTATAAATGTTTATATAATAATATTATACAATATAAATTGTTGTAAGAAAACTTGAATATTTTTTAACTGACGTTTATACTACTCCCGTCATACATTTATACTGTTCTCATCATTTTATAAAAATAACTAACTATGATAAATTCACGCTTTTATAAGAAATCTGCCTCTTATAAATTATCAGAAATTATAAAGTTAATAGATGCTGAGATATCATGTTTCACTGACTTGTTAATCCATGATGTTAAATCTTTAGAAGAGGCTGATGTTGGTGATATAACTTTTTTAAGTAATAGCAAATATATTACCCAATTTCAAAGCACTAAAGCTTCATGCTGCATAGTTCCAGAGAATTTTTCACAAGAATCTAACAATGGAACAATATTATTAAAAGTAAAGAATCCGTATTTCTTTTATGCAAAATTAGTGGATTTGTTCTATAGTAAAGCAAAGACTTATCCTAACAAAATTATGCAATCTGCCTATATTTCGGATTCTGCCACTATAGGAAATAATTGTTATATAGGACATAATGTTGTTATTGAAGATCATGTTGTAATAGGTGATAATTGCGTTATAGAATCTGGGACGATTATAGATTATGGAGTGGTAATAGGTAATAGAGCATTAATATACTCAAATGTTTCAATAAGTTACAGCATAATAGGTGATGATGTGGTAATATTACCTGGAGCAAGAATTGGACAAGATGGTTTCGGTTTTGCAACAGATAAAGGGGTTCACAAGAAAATTTTCCATACAGGTATAGTTAAAATAGGTAATAATGTTGAAATAGGTAGTAATACTACTATTGATAGGGGATCAATAAATGATACAGTGATAGGAGATTTATGTAGAATAGATAACTTAGTGCAGATAGGACATAATGCTATAATAGGAAGGGGGTCGATTATTGTTGCACAGGTCGGTATATCAGGTAGTACTACAATAGGGGCATATTGTGCTCTTGGAGGGCAAGCAGGACTAGACGGACATATAGTACTGGGTGATAAAGTACAAGTAGCAGCAAAAGCCGGTGTTATAAAAGATGTTGAATCAGGAGTAACAGTTGGTGGATACCCTGCCGTATCGATTAGAGATTGGCATAAACAATCAGTAATTATGAAACAGCTTATAAAAAACGGAATATAAATGAAGATTAATATTATAGAAATAATGGAAATGCTACCTCATCGCTATCCATTTTTATTAATAGATAGGGTGCTAGAATTTAAGCTTAATGAATCAATTGTTGGCATCAAAAATGTTACTGTTAATGAGCCACAATTTACTGGTCATTTTCCTACAAAACCAATAATGCCCGGCGTTTTAATTGTTGAGGCTATGGCTCAGCTTTCTGCTATTTTAGTAGCAAAATCAATGAATTACTCTATAAAAGATAAAGAGTTTTTCTTTATGTCTATTGAAGAGACAAAATTTCGTAAAATTGTTGAGCCAGGTGATACATTACATATTTATGCTAAAATAGAGCAAAATAGAGGTTCTGTTTGGAAATTCTCAAGTAATGCTAAAGTTGATGAGCAGATAGTTGCAGAAAGCAAATTTACGGCAGTGGTTAAAAATAGGAATTAATGATGGGCTTACCAGCTATACACGCAACTGCCATAGTAGATCCAAGAGCTTCAATTGGTAAAAATGTCAGTATAGGTCCCTTTTGTACTATTGGATCAGAGGTGGTTTTGGCAGATAATGTTGAGCTAAAATCACATGTAGTTATAGAGGGGAAAACAAAAATTGGTGCTAATACAGTTATATATCCATTTGCTTCTATTGGTCAACCCCCTCAAATAGTTAAGTATGAGGGAGAAAAGTCAGAGGTTATCATAGGTAGTAATAATACTATTAGAGAATATGTAACTATTCAAGCTGGTAGTAAAGGTGGTGGGATGGTTACCACTGTAGGTAATAATGGTTTATTTATGGTTGGAGTACATATAGCACATGATTGCACCGTAGGAAATAATGTGATTTTTGCAAATTATGCTAGCTTAGGTGGTCATGTTAAAGTTGGTGATTATGCTATTATAGGAGGGCTGTCTGCTGTTCTTCAATTTGTACGTATAGGACAGCATTCGATAATCGGTGGCATGTCGGCAGTGGAGAAAGATTTAATTCCATTTGGGCTAGCTATAAATGAAAGGGCATTTCTTAGAGGAATAAACTTAGTTGGAATGAAAAGACGTGGCTTTGATAATCAGGAAACGCTTGATACTATAAAAGCTATAGATGATATTTTTGTTAGCGAAGGTATTTTTACTGATAAAGTTGAGAAAGTTTCAAAGCAATATAAAGGTAACCATATTGTAGAACAAATTATCGCTTTTATAAAGCAGGATAGTACCAGAGTATTTTGTCAACCACGACAAGTCGATCATGATAAGGCAAATAGCTAAAATGTGGCAAATACACTCTTCTATTTTCAAAAATTGGATTCACAAAGTTTGGTGGTATTTGCGTACTCACATACAAAGAGTACGTTGTACTCGCTTCTTCTCCCTTGTTTATCGTTCCCACTCTTCAAATCCTTTGACTATAAAAAATGTGCATGACCCAAATATGCGTAAGGTAGATTTGTCCATAGCTTTACATTCTAATTTTTCTAATCCTTTTAGTATAGTGGGAATTATAGCAGGAAATGGTTTATTGCCAATCTCACTAGCTGAAAGTTTTATTACACAAGGAGGACAGTGTTATATCGCTGCTTTAGAAGGAGAAGCAGATCCGACATTATATAAGGATCTTACCCACCAATTTTTTAAAATTGGTATGGTCAAACCAATAATTGAGTATTTTCGTAAATATGATGTAAAAAATATAATTCTTGCTGGTGGTGTAAAACGTCCTAATTTAAAAGCAATTAAAGTAGATTTAATGGGTTCAAGGTTACTTGCTCGTATATTGAAACAAAAATTTTTAGGAGATGATAAACTTCTTAGTATAGTGACAGATTTCCTAGAAGAAAAAGGGTTTAACGTAGTTTCTAGTTATGAAATATTGAGTGCAAATAATAGCATTAAGACCAGGATTGCTCCATCATCAATAGATAATACAGATATCGAATTAGGCATGAAACTATTAGATAGTATAGGACAGCTTGATGTAGGGCAATCAGTCATTGTTGATAATGGATATATTATAGGTATTGAAGCAGCAGAAGGTACAGATAATTTAATAAAAAGATGTTCGTATTTACGCAAAAATTCTACAGGTGGGGTACTTGTTAAAATGATGAAGAAGGGACAAGATACTAGAATTGATATACCTACAATAGGACCAGAGACAATAAATAATTTAGCTAGTTATGGTTATAAAGGGGTAGCAATACAGAAAGAGAAAGTGATTGTTATTGAGCTAGAAAAAACTATTGAACTAGCTAATAAATGTGGGCTTTTTATTGTAGAAAAATAAAATATTTATTAAAATGATTTGTGTGGGAATTACTGGTAGTTATGCTTCAGGAAAAACTTTTGTCTTAAATTATTTAGCTGATTTAGGATTTATGACTTTTTCCGCTGACGAATATATTAAGGATATCTACAAAAAGGCGGCAATACAAAATATAATTCTTAACTTACTGCCTGATCTAAAAATTTTTGATAAAAGAAAAATAGCAGAGCTAATCTATGCTAATGATTCATCAAGAAGAAAATTGCAAAATTTTATTCATCCATTTGTAGTGGAAGGTTTGTCTCTTTTTAAAAGGCAAAATAATGATTCAGAAATTACATTTGCTGAGATTCCATTACTTTTTGAAGCTAAATTTGATAAATATTTTGATTTTTATGTTACAACATTCTGCTCGGAAGAATCTAGGTTAAAAAGGGCAATGTCTAGGGAAGGATTTAATTTAACAACTTATAATAAAATCGCACAGATTCAATTATCACAACAGATTAAAATAGCAAGAGCAGATTTTGTTATTAATACTGATGTTAATATAGTAGATTTAGATAAACAAATAACTCAACTAATACAAAAATTAAAATGCCGCAATTAAGAGAAGTAATTTTAGATACTGAAACAACTGGTTTAGATCCAAAAAGTGGACATAGGATTGTTGAGATTGGTGCTATTGAAATGGTTAATAAAGTTCTAACCGGTAAGCACTTTCACTTTTATATTAATCCACAACGAGATATGCCAACAGAAGCTTATCGAATACATGGTATATCAGGAGAGTTCTTAAAAGATAAACCACTCTTTGCAGAAATTGCCGAGGAGTTTTTAGCGTTTATTAGTAACAGCCAGCTTGTTATACATAATGCAACATTTGATATTAAGTTTATTAATTATGAGTTGTCTTTGCTCAAAAGACCTAATACAGATTTTTTAGAACTTGCTAGTACTATTGATACTCTTGCTTTGGCTCGCAAGATGTTCCCTGGAATGAAGGCTAATCTTGACTCATTATGTAAAAGATATAAAATTGACAATTCTTCGCGTAAGTTGCATGGAGCCCTTAAGGATGCGGCATTATTGGCAGAAGTTTATGTTGAGCTTACTGGAGGTAGGCAGATAAGTTTTAACATTAATAGCAAAAAGGTACAAAATACAGATGAGCTGTTGGTTAGAACTACTATGGCAAATAAAAATAATACTATAGTTATCAAACCAACTAAGGAAGAATTACAAAAACATAAAGAATTTTTGTCAAAAATTCTTTCTCCTATGTGGTTATAGAATTATATAGTTAATTCAGGAGAATTGGGTATAGTCAATTGATGAGAAGTTGGTGACGTCGTCACTAGTCGCTCGCCTATTACTTATAGGCGTCGCTCCATCGTTCCTGCTACCCAATTCCCCTGAATTGACTATAGCAGAAGCGATGGAGTACATAAGCGTTAGTTTAAGAAAACAATAATTGATAAACCGTCATTGCGAGGAAACCTTAGGTCAACGAAGCAATCTATTTCTATTCACTTTTTCTTGGATTGCCGCGTCGCCGCTTTTAGCGGCTTCTCGCAATGACGTTATCTGTAATTGTGAGACCACATAGTGGTCGCGGCAATCCACACTTAATGGATTGCTTCGTTGGCTTATGCCTTTTCGCAATGACGTTATCTGTCATTGCGAGACCATGTAATGGTTGAAGCAATCCATTGTTTATTAAACTAGGAGACTTACACCTCCTCACTAATAGACAGCACGATGGGTGCTTATTCGGCACTAATTCAGGTTAATTGACTATAATTTAAATATATAGGTGCATAGGTGATGAGATATCAGCAGGAACGAAACCTAACTAAAGACCAAAAAGAAGCCATAGGATTATTCTCAGTTGGTACATTCCTAGAATATTTTGACTTAATGTTATACGTCCATATGGGGGAGTTTTTTAATGAGTTATTTTTTAAACCGACTGATTCTCATACAGCCTCTTTAATGAAGGCTGTGATCTTTTGTTCTACATTTATTTTTCGACCTATTGGTGCCTTAATATTTGGTTGGATAGGTGATAATATAGGGCGTAAATCAACAGTGATCATCACAACTTCTTTGATGGCTGTATCATGTTTTGTGATGGCTAATCTGCCTACTTATGCTCAGATAGGAAGTATGGCAGCTTGGATAGCGACAATTTGCCGTATTGTTCAAGGTGTCTCTGCCATAGGAGAGGTGACAGGGGCACAACTTTACTTAACTGAAACGATTAACCCTCCAGCCCAATATGCAAGTATAGGATTAATATGGGCTTTTTGTAGTCTAGGGGCATTAAGTGCTTTAGGGGTTGCCTCACTTGTTAGTTCTTATGATTTTAACTGGCGTTTGGCATTTTGGGCTGGCACAGTAATTGCATTGGTTGGTTTTGTTGCAAGAACCAAACTTAGAGAAGCACCAGAATTTGTTGATGCCCAATACCGAATAAAAAGAGTTTTTGAAAGAATTAATATAGATACAGCTATCTTAAAAGCCAATCCCATTTGGCAAGCAAAAGTTAATAAAAAAACACTACTAGCTTTCTTTTTATTACAATGTGTTGCACCGGTGTGTTTTTATTTTATTTATATACATTGTGCCAATATTTTAAAAACTAGCTTTGATTATACAATGCTTGATGTTATTCATCATAATTTTATTATCTGTATAATAGAGCTGTTAGTCATATTAGTATTATCTTATTTAAGCTTAAAAATGTATCCATTATTAATCCTAAGAATTATACTGATTATATCTGCTATTTTTATCGTATTTTGTCCGTATTTATTGAATCATGTTAATTCTCCTTACCAATTATTTCTAATTCAATCCGTTCTATCTTTATTGCATGAATGTTTAGGACCTGCTTTGCCCATTTGTTATAAAAGCTTTCCTATATTTAAACGTTTTATCTGTGCTAGCATGACATTTGCTTTATCTCGGGCTTTTATGTATGTCATTACCTCTTTTGGTTTGGTATATCTTGTTGAATATTTTGGTAATTGGGGATTATTGTTTATTATGATTCCTGCAATTATCGGTTTTGCTTATGGGCTATTGCATTTTGAAAAATTGGCAAAAGATTCTGGGAATTATAGTGAATTAACTTGAATTGGCAACGTTATAAATCCGATTAGTATTGAGCATCAGCGTCATTGCGAGGAGCCACTTTAGTGGCGACGAAGCAATCCATTTAATAGTTTTTTTGGATTGCTTCGTCGACCTTACGGGTTCTTCGCAATGACGTTTTTACCCTGTCATTCCCGCGTAGGCGGGAATCTAGACCCCTGCTTACGCAGGGGTGACACAAAAATGGCTTGCTGCGTCGCCGATTTTAGCGGCTCCTCGCTAATAGACAGCACGGTGAGTGCTTATTCGGCACTAATTCAGGTTAATTGACTATAGCTATAAATTTTATAATAAATTGATAATATAACGATGTTCAAACTTTTTTACGTATTTTTTAAATTATTTTTAATATTAGGGCTAATAGCTATTAGTGCTTGTATATATTTGTTGTATAATTACTCTAAGGATTTACCGGACTACTCACAACTTGCCGATTATCATCCACCATCGGTAACAAGAGTGTATGCCCAAAATGGAAAATTAATGGAGGAATATGCTTTAGAACGTAGAGTTTTTGTACCTATTAGTAGTGTGCCACGCTCTCTTATAGAGGCTTTTATTTCAGCTGAAGATAAGAATTTTTTTGAACATTCAGGAGTTGATATTATAAGCATAATTAGAGCAGCAATACTAAATATTTCTAATATTGTACACCACCGTAGAGTGGAAGGAGGGTCAACTATTACCCAGCAAGTAGTCAAGAATTTTTTATTAACCTCCGAGGTATCGATAGAACGTAAGATTAAAGAGGCGATTTTATCCTATATGGTCTCAAAAACCTTTACTAAAGATCAAATTTTGGAGCTATATCTTAATCAAACATTTTTTGGTAGGGGAGCCTACGGAGTTGCCATGGCTGCTCAAAATTATTTTAATAAATCTATTGACGATTTAACTCTTGCTGAATCAGCTTTTATTGCTGGGTTACCAAAAGCTCCATCAAATTTTAACCCGGAAAAAAATTATGCCAGGGTAAAAGAGCGTAGAGATTATGTCATTATGAGAATGTTGGAAGATGGTTATATAACGCAAGAAATAGCAAAAGAGGCAATAGATACGGCAATTACTTTACAAAAGCGGGATCGTAGCGAAACCGTTACCGCTGGTTATTATGCTGAGCAAGTGCGGGAAGAAGTTATTCGTAGAATTGGCAGTAAAGAATATTTTTATACCGGAGGCTTAACAGTCATTACCTCACTTGATGCTAATATGCAGCAAGCTGCAGAGAATTCTCTTAGAAAAGGTATAAGAGAATATGACAGAAAACATGGTTTTAGAGGAGTTATCACTAATATAGATATAAATAACTGGCAAGATAATTTAAATAAACTAACAAAGCCACCAGCCATTCTAGAATATCAATTGGCGGTAGTATTAAATGTTTCAGATAATCAAGCGGAAATTGGTCTTTGCGACTTGAGTAAGTCCAAAATAGCTTTATCAGAAATGAAATGGGCGAAAAATAACCTTAAATCTGCAAAAACTCTTTTGCAGAAAGGGGATGTTATAGTAGTTGAAAAAGTAAATGCTAATTACTCTTTAAGGCAAATTCCTACTGTTAATGGGGCTATTATGGTGATGAACCCTACAACAGGGCAGGTGCTTGCAAGTGTTGGTGGGTATGATTTTGCGGTTAGTAAATTTGATCGTGTTACCCAGGCTTTACGACAACCAGGGTCACTCAGTAAAACTTTCGTTTATCTGGCTGCTTTAGAAAATGCCATCCAGCCAAATAGAATTTTTGAAGATGGTCCAGTAGAGGTTCCACAAGGTCCTGGTATGCCAGTTTGGCGACCAAAAAATTATAAAGGGGATTTTTTGGGTTTAATTACTATGCGTACAGGTCTTGAGAAATCGCGAAACCTTATTACTGTCAGGGTAGCACAATCTATAGGACTAAACAAAGTTGCTGAAATAATCAAGCGATTCGGCATTAATAATGAGCCAAAGAGATTTTATTCTATGGTGCTTGGTTCGCTCGAAACCACGTTAAAAAAAATGATAACTGCTTATGCAATAATTGCCAATTCAGGGAAAAAAGTCACCCCACATTTTGTCGAACTCATTAAAGATCGTAACGGTAAAATAATTTATCGTAGAGACAATAGAGAATGTGAAAATTGTAGTGTATCTGATTCCCAGCTTACTGATAACGTATCACCGCCTATCTTGTCTCAACCAGATTGTCGAATGATTACCGATGAGGCAAGTGATTATCAGATTGTCTCATTTCTTACTGGAGCAGTTGAAAGAGGCACCGCAATAGCTGCAAAAAAACTTGGTAAGATTATAGCTGGTAAAAGCGGTACCACCAATGAGAGTATGGATACTTGGTTTATTGGTTTTACTCCCAAAATAATTGTTGGAACATATATTGGCTATGATACACCAAAAACACTTGGAAAAACTGCCACAGGGTCAAGTGTTGCCTTACCGATATTTATCGACTTTATGGAAAAGGCGTATTCTGATATCCCTTCACTGGCGTTTAAAATACCAGAATCGATTAAATTATTACCAGTAAATCCACAAACCGGTAAAATTACCTCTTCTGGTAGTATTATGGAAGCATTTAAAACTCATGATATACAGATATTAGATTATCAACAAGAGACCCAAGATAATGATGATTTCCATAATAGCTCACCTGAAAAAGATAATTCTCAGGAGGTATATTAGGCTCTGTGAACAAGATTTAAATTACTAGATTTCGACTCTTTTTAGCTGCAAATTATAAGATTTTTTTGAAATAGAACTAACTATTCCGGTAAAAATCTTATTAATTTTCGCTTAAAAATACTCAAAATCTAAACAATTAAAATTTTGTTCACAGAGCCTAGTACTACAGTTGTAGATTGAATGTGAGTGTTCACGGAAAAAAGGTTAAAGTATAAGATGTCATTGCGAGGAGGTTGCCACAACTGTTGAAAGTTAGAAGGTGGAGCGGATTTTAGATAGCTTTTTCGTCATTGCGAGACCACGCAAGTAGGTCGTGGCAATCCATTTTTGGTTAATTTTGTGGATTGCTTCGTCGACCTACGGTCTTCCTCGCAATGACGTTGACCACATATGACTTTAAACTACCTGGTCTAAAACTGCTTCCTCTTCCAACTTTCAACAGTTGTGGTTGCCAGACCGACAAAGCAATCCAAGAAAAAGTGAATAAAAATGGATTGCTTCATCGGTCTGGCGACCTCCTGGCAATGACGGGTTTGTATGGTAATTACCCTGAGTTTATATTTACACACAATCTTTAGTTGTAATTTGGCTCTATTTTAAACTTTCAACAATTATGCTATTTACCCCCTACCGCCTCTGGGTCCTCTTGGTTTAAGGTTTGCTTTAAAATTTACTATAGGGGTTTCTATTGGTTTTTTAGGGGTAGAATCTTCCTTAATTGCAACTTTCCTCAACCCTTGTCCCGCTTTCATGATGTCATCCTTATAAACAGCAAGTCGAGCAGGCTTTGCCTGTTGCTTTGGTTCTGCGGTTGGGGATTTTGGTTTAGGCGACTGAATACCAGAGAGTCCAGGTGGAGGGGGAGGAGGTGGTGGTATTGGAACTCCAGCATCATTAAACTCAACTTTAGGAGGAGTAGGTTTTGCACTTGCTGCTTGCTTTTCTGCTTCGGCTTTTAGTGCAGCTGCTATTCTTGGAGCATCTATTACATCTTGTTTAGCCTGGCGTGCTGCTTCTTCTTTTCTAGCCTCTTCAAATCTAGCTTGGTCTGCAAGCCATGCTTTAGGTAGTTCTTTGCCACCTTGAACTTCACCAGCTCCTCTCCGTGCTGCAAGCCTTTTTCCCAATTCACCCATCAAACCATCGTTTGTTGAACCTACAGCTATTTCCCCTAATGGTCGATCTGCTACACTCTTTAACTTAATCCCTTCTCTTATGGCTGCCAAATGATTTGCCATATCGACATTTGCTACCGGTGTCACTTTTGTATTAAGATTAGGCGGTGGTGGTGGCGGTGGCGGAGGGGGCGGTGGAATATCTGGAACATTATTAACTGTTACCTGCACTGGTGGTGGCATAACTGTCGGAGTACTAGTTGTTACCTGTGTTGGCGGCATAGCTGGAGCATTACTCACTACAGCTTGTACTGGCACAACATCTTGTATAGAGTGAGTTACTTCTGGTACTGCTAACGGGGCTGTTATAGTTCTAGGTTTAGGAATTGGTTTCACAGATGGTTGTTCCGGTGCTTCTTGTGCTGCAATAGTTGTGGCTATTTGCTTTTCCACAACTTGCTCCTTGGCAACTTGTTCTTGTATAACCTCAGCTCCTTTAACAAACTCTTCTGTTGCTTGCTGTAATTTTTCTTGATGTTTTTTACTAAATGGAGATTTTAAAAAGTTAATGAGAGGAGTAAGCCATGAGTCAAACCATGCCTTTATCTGAGCTCCAATTGATGAACGGCTTTTAATGTTCTCAGCTTTTTCCTCTAACCCCTTTATATCGTTAGCTGTTATATTTTGCAGTGAGTTTCTTTTTTCCAAAACATTCACCACCTCAACTAGAACCCCAGCTATATGCTCTAAATCTTGTTTCGCAGGAGAAAGAGCTGATAAATCATTATTTACTGCAATTACAACTTCAGCCACCTTATCCACAGCTTCATTGGCAACAGCGAAGCCTTCGTTATTATCTTCATTACCACTTTTCATACAATGCTCATAAATTAATTTATACTCTTATACCCAATTATACAATATAACCTTATTAATCCAACTAAGTCAAGTATTCGGCTAAAAAAAGTTACTTTATCAGAAATTTTATTTATTCTCTTAATTTACCTTGGAATTTCTCGTAAGCAGTTGCAATAACTTCCTGGTTTAATAAATTTAAGTCTGCTTCATTTAACGTCCGATCATCTGCTTGAAATTGCACTTTAATTGCCACCGATTTTTTACCGGAAGGCAGTTTATCTCCTGAATAAACATCAAATAGATCAACTGATTTTATCAGTTTTTTATTAGAATTTTTGATATAAGCAATTATCTTGCCAACCGGTTGTTCTAGATCAACTACAAAAGCATAGTCTCTAAAGGTTGGTTGGAAGTCGGAAACAATAAACTCGTCTCTTTTAGCAAATTTTGCTTTAGCAAATGGTATATTGGCAATATTTATCTCAAAGGCAAATATCTGGCAGTCAATATCAAAATATTTTAATATAGAGGGATGAATTTGTCCAAAATATGCTATGACATTCTTACCAAGTTTTATAATGTTTGAGTTTGTCGGATGGTAATAAGGTAAATCAACAGGAGCAAATTGGCACTTATCAATAGGTAAACCTGTATAATTTAAAACATTTTCTAAGTCAGATTTAATGTCAAAAACATCTACGGGGCGGGCTGTAGAATGGCAATCTTTTTCGTTATATAGCCCACATCTTATCGCCGAAGCAAAAATCAATTCGCCATCGGATGTGCAAGAGTTAAAGATTGGTCCCAATTCCATCAAAGCAATATCTTTGATGGATCTTGTTAGATTCTTTTGCACTAATTTAAGTAATTTGGCAATGATGCTAGGTCGCATATAATTATTATCAACATTAATAGGATTTAGCAAAAATAGCTCCTCTTTCATTGGAGCAAATAATTTTGCTATTTCACTATCCATGAATGAGTTTGTTACTACCTCATCATACCCGCAACTGGCTAAAATTCTTTTAATATCAGAAACTCTTCGTTGTTCTTTAGGTACAATCCTTGCTAGTTGTATCTCTGGTAATTTAACCGGCTGTAACTTGTCATAACCGTAAATACGAACAATCTCTTCAACAATATCTTCTTTAATTGTGATGTCATGTCGCCAGGAGGGTATGGTAAGTTTGAGACTATCACCTATATAGTCAATTGATGAGAAGTTGGTGACGTCGTCGCTCAATGCTCGCCTATTACTTATAGGCGTCGCTCCATCGTTCCTAGCCCCAAATTCTCCTGAATTGACTATATCTATAATAAAACCAAGTTTCTTTAAAATATTACAAATCTCGGTTTTGCTTAGGTTTAGACCGGTTATTTTAGCTAGGCAATTGATAGGGAAGTCCAGGGATTTTTGCTCAAGGGTGAGTTCCCCATTATACACTATATCAGAAATTTCACCTCCACAAATAGCTAAAATCATTTTACTTGCAATATTTAAGGCTTTTAAGGTAAATTTTTGATCAATATTACGTTCAAAACGATAACGCGAATCAGTATCAATCTGCAGATGCCTACCAGTTTTAGTAATATATTTAGCAGAAAAACATGCCGCTTCTAGCAGAATATTTTGCGTTTCAAGTCCACAACTACTACTCCCCCCCCCTATAATACCAGCAAGAGCAAGTATTTGTCCATCATCTTGCACTACCAAATCTCCTGCATCTAAATCATATTCTTTGCCATTTAAAGCTGCAAATTTAGTTTTTTCTTTAAGAGTTGTAACTTGGATATTATCTGATAATTTACTTCTATCATAGGCATGCATTGGTTGCCCGAAGCTATATGATATGTAGTTAGTAACGTCTACTATAGCCGAAACTGGTTTTATGCCAATATTTTGCAATAATTGTTTTAACCAATCAGGGCTTAGCTTATTTTGTAAATTTCTTATTTCTCGAAATCCGAATAAAGGACACGCCTCTTTATTTTCTACTTGTAAACTCAAGCTAGATTTAAATTCTCCGGCAATTTCCGCTGTCTCTAGTTCTTTAAGTGTACCAATACCACTAGCAGCAAGATCTCTAGCTATACCATAGACGCCAAGAGCATCGCCACGATTGGGGGTAACATTAATATCAAAGACAGGATCATTATACCCATAATATTGTATAAGTGACTCGCCTACTTTAGCCTCTTGCGGTAGTTCTATGATACCTTCTGAATTAGTACCAAGTAATAATTCCTCTTCCGAACATAGCATACCACAACTTTTTTCTCCACGAATTACCGATTCTTTAATTTTAAATTTACCATTTGGAATTTCACAACCAATTTTTGCCAATACTACTTTAATATTCTCCCTAGCATTACTTGCTCCGCAAACTATCTGTAAAATTCCTTCATTAGTTTGGACTTGACATATCTTAAGTTTATCCGCCGAAGGATGGGGTTTAGTAGCTAGTATGTGAGCTACTTCAAAATCTTTTAGCTCCGCCCTTCTATCTACGATTTCTTCTACTTCTAGACCGATCATAGTCAAGCGTTCAGCAATATCTGTAACAGAAACATCTGTATCTAAGAATTTTTTTAACCATGATAGAGTAAATTTCATCTTGTTAACCCCCCAGCTAGAGTTGGTATATCAAAAGCAGAGAAATTATAGTGTTTCAACCATCTTATATCTCCTTCAAAAAATTGTCTAAGATCTTTGATCCCGTATTTTAACATAGCAAAACGTTCAACACCTAGCCCAAAAGCAAACCCTTGATAATGATCACTATCTACATTAACATTTTTCAGAACGTTTGGATGAACCATACCGCAACCAAGCACCTCAAGCCATTTATTGCTATCGGGCATCTTAATATCCACTTCGGCAGATGGTTCAGTAAATGGGAAGAAACTTGGTCTAAAACGTATTTCAATATTTGTTTGTTCAAAAAAGTCTTTGATAAATTCCGTGATAAGGTATTTTAAATGCCCCATATTAATATTTTCATCGAGTACTAGACCTTCAATCTGATGGAACATTGGTGTATGCGTCATATCGGAATCTGATCTATAAGTTCTACCAGGAGCAATAAACCTAAAAGGCGGTTTATCATTTTGCATGGTTCTAATTTGTATTGTTGAAGTGTGAGTACGTAGTAACAGAGGATCGGCTCCTTCTTTTGCTTTTAGGTAAAAAGTGTCATGCATCTGCCTGGCAGGGTGGTCTTCATAAAAATTGAGGGCAGTGAAATTATACCAGTCATTTTCGATATTTGGACCATCCTTAATGGTTAGCCCAAATTTTGCAAATATTTGAATTAATTCTTCGGTAGCTTGGGTAATTGGGTGAATGCTCCCCTTCTTGTGCTGTCTAGCTGGAATGGTTAAATCTGTCTTTTCTTCAGCAAATTGCTTATTTAATTCAAATTCCTCCAAAATAGTTTGTTTTGCTTGTAGCAAATTACTAATCTGCTCTTTAAGCCGATTAACTATCTCACCTAACTTTTTGCGATCATTTGGTTCAAGATCGCCCAGTTTTTTCATTTCTTGAGTGAGTAAACTTTTTTTGCCAAGAAACTCTACCCTAATTTGTTGTAATCCTGATAAAGTTTGAGTTGCCTCGATACTGCTTTGAGCAGATTCTAATATTTGGTTTAGATTATCCATAATTAAGTTAATTTAAGTAATAATATCAAGTAAATTAAAGGAGATTAGACTAAGTTTCATCAGATGTCTAGATTAAATAAATTATTATTGTTGTTTCGGATTGCTAACCCGACTAACATCTCGCAATTCTCCAAAGTCATTGCGAGCTGATGTATCCTCACGAAATTGTTGCAAAATAACACGAGTTGCCAATTAATTGATTTTAGTAAACCCTAGACTTCACAAGGTTTGAAGAACATTTAATCAGGTCAAAAAATGCAATAAATTCTCAAAATTAGAAATTTTTTAAAATACATAGCGTTTTGATTATACTTTTCACGTGTCAAATAGTTCGTAAACTGCTTGACATCTAGGTTTTATAAGCTAACTTAATTGGCAACTCGCGTAAAATAGCAAGAATTTCGTGGGGATACATCAGATTGCGAGGAGCTACTTTAGTAGCGACGAAGCAATCCATGAGAATTAGTATAGATACATCAAGACTATATGGATTGCTTCGTAGGCTCACGCCTTCTCGCAATGACGTTTTTATGCTGTTTAATACTTATAGAATAAAAATTGTAGGGTACTATGGCAACAACGTCCCCAACTTCTCATCAATCAACTATAGTTATAGTGACGTTTTTAGGGCTGACATATGCAACAAAGTTTTAACAAAATACTAAAAGGCTATCAAGTTTTTAGGAAAAAATATGCGGATGGTAATAAATCTGTCATGCATAGCCTATCCCGTGATGGTCAACAACCAAAGATTATGGTAGTTGCTTGTTGTGATTCACGAGTAGACCCAGCGTTAATATTACAGTGTGATCCAGGAGATTTATTTGTTGTCCGTAATGTGGCAAATATTGTTCCCCCTTATGAAAAAGATACATATCATCATGGTACGAGTGCCGCCTTAGAATTTGGAGTTTGTTTTTTAAGAGTTGAACACTTAATTATATTGGGACATAGTCAATGTGGAGGAATCCAGGAATTATTAACTAGTGATGATTCACAGCACAATGATTTCATAACCAACTGGGTTTCTCTAATAAAAACACCTAATTTTAGACAACATAATGCTGATGATTATACAAAATTAGCACTTAAACAATCATATCAAAATTGTATGATGTTTCCATGGATCAATGAACAAGTAAGCAGAAAAGAACTAATTATTCATCTATGGTTTTTTGATATAAAAACAGGGCAAATTTTTACTTATTCTGATAAACAACAGACATATATACCCCTTGCTTAAGGTTATTCTACACAGAATATAGTGGTATTTTCTAATAAATATTACTTCTATGCCCTATTTTATTTATAATTACTAAATTATTTGCTAAATCCGTATCAGCTGTATCTTCCCATTTAGCCTTATAAACTAGGCTCTGCACGATATCTTTCTTTTAATTTTTGCTTCATTTCTTCAGAAGTATAAAATTTCCTATTTGGATTTTTCATTCTGGCTAAAGCATCTTCAGCATCCTCTATATCTTGTAATTGCTCTTTAATGTAGCTTTCAATTGCTTTATGAACAATATAGCTTTTTGATCTTTCCATTGATTTAGCTATCAAAAATAAAGAGATATTTAAATCATCCATCTAGTTTACCATTCCCGCGTAGGCGGGAATCTAGCCCCCTGCTTACGCAGGGGTGACACAACAATGAATTGCCGCGTTGCCGCTTTTAGCGGCTCCTCGCAATCTGATGTATCCCCACGAAATTCTTGCTATTTTACGCGAGTTGCCAATTAAGTTAGCTCATAAAACCTAGATGTCAAGCAGTTTACGAACTATTTGACACGTGAAAAGTATAATCAAAACGCTATGTATTTTAAAAAATTTCTAATTTTGAGAATTTATTGCATTTTTTGACCTGATTAAATGTTCTTCAAACCTTGTGAAGTCTAGGGTTTACTAAAATCAATTAATTGGCAACTCGCGTTATTTTGCAACAATTTCGTGGGGATACATCAGCTCGCAATGACGTTGACCACATACGACTTTTAAACTACCCGGTCTAAAACTGATTCTTCTAACTTTCAACAGTTATGGTTGTCACCCCTACGAAGGGTAAGGGTGACATTAGAACTTATAATATGGGAAGAAGCGGTTAGAAGTCCATACCGCCCATGCCACCCATACCACCGCCCATACCACCACGTGGCATAGCAGATTCATCCTTATCAGCTGGTTCATCAATAATAAATGCTTCGGTAGTAATAATCAAAGAAGCAACTGATGCTGCATCTTGCAAAGCAGTACGCACGACCTTAGTTGGATCGATAATACCAGCTTTAATCATGTCAACATAAGTCATATCTTGAGCATTGAAGCCAAAGTTTTTATCTTTGCTATCAGTAAGTTTCCCAACTACAATAGCTCCATCCATACCAGCATTCTCTGCAATTTGTCTTACTGGAGCTTGCAGAGCCTTCTTAACGATGTTAATACCAGCCTGTTGATCTTCATTAGCACTTTTTAGTGACTCTAAAGCTCTTGCCGCATAGAAAAGAGTAACACCGCCACCAGCAACAACGCCTTCTTCCACGGCAGCTCTAGTAGCATGCAAAGCATCTTCTACACGATCTTTTCTTTCTTTTACTTCAACTTCAGTAGCACCACCAACTTTTAAGACAGCTACGCCACCAGCAAGTTTAGCTAAACGCTCTTGTAATTTTTCTTTATCGTAATCTGAACTAGACTCATCAATTTGTGCTCGAATTTGAGAACAACGAGCTGTGATATCTGCCTTACTACCAGCACCATCAATTATGACAGTATTTTCTTTGGAGATAGTAACTTTTTTAGCAGTACCTAGCATTTTGATATTAACATTTTCAAGCTTCATACCAAGATCTTCACTAATAAGCTGACCACCTGTTAAAATAGAGATATCTTCCATCATGAATTTTTTTCTATCGCCAAATCCAGGAGCTTTAACTGCAGCAACTTTTAACCCACCACGTAATTTATTCACTACCAGGGTAGCAAGTGCCTCTCCTTCTACATCTTCAGCAATTACTAATAAAGGACGTCCTGATTGCACTACGGCTTCAAGCACTGGTAACATTTGCTGTAAATTTGATAATTTCTTTTCAAATAGTAAGATAAAAGGATTTTCCAATTCAGCTACCATCTTTTCGGAATTAGTAACAAAATATGGTGATAGATAACCTCTATCAAACATCATACCTTCAACTACATCTACTTCAAAACTAAAATTCTTAGCTTCTTCAACGGTAATTACCCCTTCTTTACCAACTTTTTCCATTGCTACGGCAATTTTTTCACCAATTTCTTTATCACCATTTGATGAAATAGTACCAACTTGAGCAATCTCCTCTTGGCTACTGATTTTCTTACTAGCTTTCTTAATTTCTTCAACTATTAAATTAACGGCTGAATCTATACCACGTTTTATATCCATAGGATTCAAGCCAGCTGCTACCGCTCTGTTACCTTCCCTTGCTATTGCTTGAGTTAGAACAGTTGCGGTAGTTGTTCCATCACCAGCAACATCAGATGTTTTACTTGCCACAGATTTTACTAATTGGGCTCCCAAATTTTGGGCTTTGTCTTTTAGTTCAATGGCTTTTGCCACTGTCACACCGTCTTTGGTTAATCTTGGCGCTCCGAATGACTGTTCAATTGCAACATTTCTACCTTTTGGACCTAATGTTACTTTTACGGTATCAGCTAAAATATCAATACCTCTTAGCATTTGTTCACGTGCATTTGAGCCGTGTCTTATTAATTTTGTTGCCATATTATATTCTCCTTACAAATTAAATAATTCTTATAATAATTTAGATAAATTATTAACTAATTATGCCCATGACATCACTTTCTTTCATGATTATCAGATCTAAACCATCAACTTTAACTTCAGTACCAGCCCATTTGCCATATAGTACTTTATCGCCTACTTTAACTTCTAATGAGTGGATAGTACCATTCTCCCCTCTCACTCCTTTTCCTACAGCTATTACTTCCCCTTGCATAGGCTTTTCCTTAGCTGTATCAGGGATAATAATTCCCCCGAGTGTTTTTTCTTCTTGTTGAATTGGTTTTACCGCAATTCTATCATGTAACGGTCTAAAAGACATTCTTACCTCCATAAAATTAATACTTACACATTGTGTATTCTATATATGTTTGATTTTGTAACAGTTCAAGGGATAAAAGAAAATTTTTTAATTATTAATGAGTAATTTATGTAAATAATTCACCTTACGCATAAACCCCATGACAATTTAAAAATTTCGGAAAAGTGCAAAACGCTATTAGCGAGACCACTACGTGGTCGAAGCAATCCACATTCATTAGATTGCTTCGTCGCTACTAAAGTAGCTTCTCGCAATAACGCTGATGCTAAATACTAATTGATGAGAAGTTGGTGACGTCATCACTCGTCGCTCGCCTATTACTTATAGGCATTGCTCCATCGTTCCTAGCCCCAAATTCTCCTGAATTGACTATATATATACCTCCTAGTTTATTTTTGATAATCTAGTACTATGTCTCCCACCTTCAAATTTAGTGGTTAAAAATTTATCGACCATTTGACATGCCAATTCTTCGTTTGGTATCTTAGCTCCTAACACTATTATATTAGCATCATTATGGGCTCTTGATCTTTCTGCCATAAATAAGTCAAAACATAAAGCAGCCCTTATGTCAGATGTACGATTTGCAGCAATTGACATACCTATACCAGTTCCACAAATTAAAATTCCTAAAGGAGCTCTATTTTCTAAAATTCCATCAACAACTTTTTTAGCATAATCTGGATAATCGACTGCTTCTTGGTTATAAGTACCATAATCAAGGATAGATATATTTTTATTGTTTAAATAACTGATAATTTTATTCTTGAGTGAAAATCCTGAGTGATCACTGGCTATTAGAATGCTGTAAGTTTTCATAATTACGTAATCTTGGTAAAAAAAATACTAAAATTAATTGTACATTAAAGTTAGTTTATTGCATAATAAAATTGCAAATTTTTTGGTTAGTTATGAAAAACAATATATTTTTTATCTATTTTGTAATATTTATGATTTCTGGATGTGCTACTCAACTTCCAGCTCCTATTGAATATAATCGTGGAAAGAATTTTTCCCAAAAAGCTACAACTACAAAACCACCAACTACCACATATTCTGAAAATAATCATATATCAGAAAGTGATGAAGGCGAAATAATAGGTAGAGAGATTGACGAGAAAGAAAAAGAGTTTGATGCTCCAACTGGTTTCTTACAGGAACGCCATGCTATAAAGCCTCAAAATCAGGACGATATAATAATAGTCCCAAAAGTAAAACTAGATGATAATAAGATAATCTATCGTGAGGTTCAATCAGGAGAAACGTTAGAATCGATAGCCAATGAGTATGGTCAAACGGTTGAGCAATTAGCTGAGCTAAATAACATGTCTGCCCCATACCATCTTAGCAAATCTCAAATTATCATGATAAAAGTTAATACTGAGCTGTTAAATAAAAAAAATCAAGAAAGATCAATAAGAAAAAGCACTATAAGAGAAGCGGAAAATGCGACAAAATTTATCAAACCAATTGATGGTAAAATTACTATCAAATTTGGTGAACAAACATCTAAAGGAAAAAGCAAAGGGATTAATATTGCTGCAAAAGAAGGTGCTAATGTAAAATCTATTGCCTCAGGTAAAGTAATGTTTGCAGGCAATGATACAAAGTTTGGTAATTTACTAATAGTAAAATTAGATAATAGCGACCTTTATGTTGCTTATGCTTATTTACAAGACCTAATTGTTCAAAAAGGAGCAACAGTTTCACAAGGAGAAGTAATAGGACATGTAGGGGGTACTGGAGATGCCGAATACCCTCAGCTGCATTTTGCTATTCGCCAGGGAAAGCTAGCTGTTGATCCGCTACAATATGTAAACTATTAAAATTTAGAACATAACGTAGCAAGAACCTTTAAATAGCAAGGATGCGTTGAAGCTAGGAAATTGCCTGCGATAACTATTCCATTATATCTCCCTGATTTGTTTAAATATTAACTTTTTTTCTCTAAATATGTTTATTTTATGAAGAAAATTAGCTAGAGATCGCGGCTTTGACATATCACGTTTGTAGCTTTGTTTAGTCATTGATACATAATTAGAAATTAAAGAGGGTATAACTTCATGGTAATATACTTTATACAATCCTTTCATTGTTTCCATAGTTGTTAAATATCCCCATTTCATAACCTGTTGAGGTACTCTGGCTAGAGCTTCGATACAGGCAATTGTTTCTTCGACTTCAGGGTCGCTACTCTTATAAACATCTGCGACTGGTGCCAAATTAAACTTCATATCTTCGATCATAGCTCTAATCATCAGCCCCATATATTGTTCTTTTGCGAACCTCTTAATAAAAAGTAATTTTCTCCTATAAACAGAAAATAAAAATTTCTGTTTATAAATCAATGCAAGTAATCTTGCCCAATAAACCCTTATGCCATGAACCTTGTTCTTATTATAAAATTCTACCTTCTCTTCATAATTAATCATTTGCCTCATCCCCATCGAGAGAAGATTAGCTAATAATTTATTACAATTAGTAATATCATCCTTCCTCGCCTGTTTTACATGAGGCGTTGCTTTTGTTCCAGAGAAATTTGCTGAATGACGACTTATTTGACGACCACTCTCATCTCTTTTAATATCGGCAAAATGCCCAAGCTCTTGTCCAGCTATAATTTGCAATCTAGCAACCGCTGCCCATCCATCACCATAAGTTGGATGAGTTTCATCATTTTCAGCAAATGGATTGCCACCACAGGACACAAAGACTGCAACATTCTTGCCGTCAGTACTTTGCATACCACTATTGGAGCCAGAACGTTGCCAATCAACTATATCCATCATATCGCCAATATTATGGGAGTAAGTAATAAATACTTGAACCTGATCATGCAGTAACCACCTAATAACTATAGGATGGGCTGACTGAACAAAAATCCTTGTTAATCTTTCAGTAACTAATGGGTTAACTGGTTGTAATTTTTGAATTTGTTTTTTCAAATCTGTATAAATCGATGCCAATTTTTTATCGGATATAGAAGATTTATATAAAGACCTAAATAACTGATTAGTTTGTTCAATTAAATCTGGGTCTGTTATTTCTTCCTTACTTACCATCAAACTAATATTGAATTTGGGATCAGAAAATCTTGCAAAATTACAACTATTATCGGTATCTATTCTAAGTTTACCCGATTTGATTAATTGCTGAGCTAATTGTTCATATTCTATCTGCATATCTTCAGGATAGATAGCAGGAACCTTATCGAGTATATGATAAATTGAACTCATAATAGTACACTTAATATTTTCATTTTCTATCTAGAATCTCAAAAAATTTATCCTTAATAACTTCATCAAATTGCTCTAACGTTATATCAACACCAAGTTTCTTTAACGAAGTTACCGGCACATCCCTTAACCCACAAGCAATAATTCCGGAGAACATATCAAGATTTGTTGAAATATTTACAGCAATACCATGATATGCAATCCATTTTCTAACCCTAACGCCTATTGAGGCAATCTTTGCCGGTACATCGTTGTCTTTTACCCATATTCCTACCATACCATTAATAGTAAAAGCTTTGATTCCAAAATATAACAGGCTATTTATAATCCATTCTTCCAATAATTTAATATATAGCTTTAAATCTTTTTGTCTCCATTCTGATGCTAAATCAACAATAGGATATATAACTCTTTGTCCGCTACCGTGGTAAGTAAACTTCCCCCCCCTATTAGTATAAATTACTGGTATATCTCCAGGGTCTAGCAATTCATTGGCCTTAAAACTAGTACCTGCGGTATAGATATCCTTATACTCAACTAAATAAACAACCTCTTTCGAGGATTTATTAATTAAACTAGCAACCTTATCTTCCATTAATTTTACCGTATCTTCATATTCTGAAAAACCTGATAAGGTAACAAATTGCACCATAATTAGTAAGATATTTTATATTTAAGGAATATTATAATACACAAATAGGCTACCACTAAGAAGTAAAATAGAAAAAAATGAAAAATTTTAAAAAATATTTTGTATCGAAATATTTTGGTGGGAGAAAGTAGCTTGTTTGCTATAGTCAATTGATGAGAAGGTGGAGACGACGTCACTACCTTCTCATCAATTGACTATAGCTCAAAATATAATTAATTAGTTTGCAGGCAGTGTAGGTATATCAATACCACAAATACCCTTCATTTCATCAATATCACCACTACAATGTAGCGCTATATAATTATTATCAATTGTAATAATTTGCTTAGTAATTTTAGCTAAATTTTTGATAAATTCTGCCTTTAGTTCTGGGAAACGTGCTAAAAAGTTTTTTAGTCCTATATTATCATATCTATCTTTAACAATTCCGTAGTCAGTAAGTTTTTGTAAATCTTCATTACTTAACATATCCGTCGTAACCGTCTTCGGGTATTTTTCAAGAATTAAGTTAGCTTCTAAGTATTCAGGGTATTTATTACCAATTTCACCATGCAGAGCTCCCATACAAATATCATCTGAAACTAACGTGCCTTTAAATCCAATGGTATTTCTAATGAACTTTACGACGGTAGGCGACAAACTTGCTGGTAAATTAGGATCTAGATCATCAAATACAATGTGAGCTATCATCGCCCATACCGCATTATTATTTTCAAAAATTTTAGATAATTGTTTAAATACTGCAAAATCTGTTTTATTTAATTCAGCAAGCGAAGTGGTAACACGCATACCCTACAATTTTTTATTTATTTCCTTATGATGAGTAAAAAAGTTGACTGCTAAGCGTCATTGCGAGGAGCTGCTTTAGTAGCGACGAAGCAATCCATGAGAATTAGTATAGATACATCAAGACTATATGGATTGCTTCGGAGGCTTACTCCTCCTCGCAATGACGTTTTTATGCTGTTTAATACTTATAGAATAAAAATTGTAGGGTATGGGTAACACGTGGCAACTGAATGGCTATCAAGAGTAGCTCTGCCATGTCCTGGCATATGTTTTCATAATGGCAATGCCATTTTGAGCGTTTATTGCCATTATTGCTTCTTTACACAAATCAGATACTTGATCAACAAAGCTTCCAAAGCTACGTTTTATAAATTGCTAAATTTTTAATATTAATGTTTATATAGGATTATTTTTAAAACCCAAAGAAGTAAGCATATGCATAGTCTCCAATAGTGGTAATCCCATAATATTGGAGTATGATCCGTATATGCTAGGAATAAAAGCTTCAGCATAGCCGTGAATCATGCAACCACCTGCTTTATTGATTCCTTCATCTAGGCTACAGTAAAATTCTATCTCTTGATGACTCAGTTTTTTAAACTTGACTATAGTTTGCACTATTTTTTGTCGTGTTAAGAGTTGTTCGGAAGTTTTTTTTATTATACAGACCCCTGTATAAACCCTATGACGTCTTCCAGATAAAATATTAAGACAATATCTAACATCTTCACTTGTTAAAGCTTTGGGTAATATTTTTCTGCCACGAGCTACAACAGTATCAGCTGCTATAATTATAGCTTCACCAGTTATTTGTTGGGCAACAACTTTTGCCTTTTCCTGCGCCAATCTTATCGCTAATTGATTTGGTAACTCCCTCGAATATTCTGTTTCATTGATATTAGCAGGAATAATTTGGGTGGGAAATATTTTGATTCTTTTTAGCAATTCAAGCCTTGCCGGTGATTGCGATGCTAGAATTACATCTATATTATGCTGTTTTAAAGAAGTATCTTCTACATTTGACATAAATATGAAAAATCTTAATGACGATGGATAACACGACCTTTTGTTAAGTCGTAAGGAGTCATTTCCACTGTTATCTTATCCCCAACAAGTATCCTAATACGATTTTTACGCATCCTACCAGAAGTATGGGCGATAATAAAATGACCATTTTCTAGCTTCACTCTAAAAGTTGCGTTAGGTAAAAGCTCAAGGACAACCCCTTCAAAATTAATTAGCTCTTCTTTGGTCATTACAACTTAAATTAAATTATATTTAAAATGGCTCCCCGGGCCGGACTCGAACCAGCGACCGAACGGTTAACAGCCGTTTGCTCTACCACTGAGCTACCGAGGAACATTTACCTTACCCTTATAACAAATCTTTTGTCTAGGGTCTAGTGTTTTCTTGTTTTTTCTCTAAAAAAAAATTATATTTCCTGCATAAGTCTATTAAAAACTACTATAGTCAATTTAGGAGAATTTGGGGCTAGGAGCGATGGAGCGACGCCTATAAGTAATAGGCGAGCGACGGTGACAACGTCCCCAATTTCTCATCAATTGACTATACTATGCTGGTGTATTTGAGCATTCATTACCAATCCAAAGCCAATAAGCATTGACACCATCATTGTACCACCATAAGATATAAATGGTAAAGGTACGCCCACTACTGGTAATAATCCCATCACCATAGCTATATTTATAAATACATGACTAAATAGGATCGATGTTATGCCTATTACCATCAATTTACTAAATGTTGTTCGACAATTAGTAGCAATCATCAATGAAATTACTATAATTGCCGAATAAAGAATTAATAGAAACAAACTACCAACAAAACCAAATTCTTCAGCAAAAGTAGCAAAGATAAAATCGGTCTGATGCTCTGGTAAAAAATTTAGATGGCTTTGACTACCTTTGGTAAGCCCTTTACCCCATAACCCACCAGAGCCAATAGCGATTTTTGATTGGATAATATTATAGCCAGCTCCAAGCGGATCTTTCTCAGGATCCAAAAAAACCATGACTCTTTTTCTTTGATAATCATGCATCACTTGCCAAATAACCGGTACGCAAGTAACAACGATAATACCAATTATCATAAAATTTCTTACTCTAAAACCAACAGCAAAGAAAATAACACTAGCAATAATGATAGTAATCACTCCAGTACCTAAATCCGGCTCTTTTATTATCAGTACAACTGGTACTATCACAGCTATTATAGGCAATAAAATCTTATGAAATCTGGTAAAATCTTCAGTTTTTAATTGATGAAAATACCTAGCTAACATTAACACTATTGCTAGTTTTGTCGGTTCAGAAGGCTGCAAGCGGACAACTCCTAAATCTATCCAACGTTTTGCTCCCATAGCAATAGAGCCAAAAAGCTCAACACTAACTAATAAGATAATAACTGCAATATAAAATATATATGAAAACTTAAATATATATTTTATGTCAATAATCGTAATAATTATCACAATTGGTATAAACAAGAAAAAAATCATCATCTGCTTATATGCCCAAGGTTGAATATTACTATCCGAAGCGGAATATAGTACAACAAAACCAATACTACAAATTATGCTAATAAGAATAATTAAAGTAATTGGTAGTTTTTTTAGTTTTTCAAAATAATTTCCTTGAATTGACATTTTAGGTAGATATCCATAAAAATTAACTATAAAACAATAATAAATATTATATAATTATGCTCTTTAGAGCTAACCCAATAATATTACTCAGTCATTGCGAGAAGCTACTTTAGTGGCAACGAAGCAATTGTTCATATGACAAACTTCATGGATTGCCACGCTCACGTACGTTCGCTCGCAATGACGGAAGTATTTTTACCCAACGTCATTGCGAGAAGCTACTTTAGTAGCGACGAAGCAATCCCAAAAAATAATTAGAAATTGCTTTGCTACCTTGCAATGACGGTGTAATGTTAGTCGGATTAGCTACAAAGTTTAACACAACGATAAAGAACATGAAATTATTATTACATAACACACTAACTCGCAATAAAGAGGTTTTTGTACCGCTAGATAATAATCTAGTGAAAATGTATGTTTGCGGTCCAACTGTCTACGATCACCCCCATATTGGTAATGCTAGATCCGTAGTAGTATACGATATTTTATATCGCTCACTAAGTAAAATATTTGGTAAAAATCATATAAAATATGTCCGTAATATTACCGACATTGATGACAAAATAATAAATAGAGCCAGAGAACTCAAAATAACTATTGCTGACTTAACAGCCAAAATTACAGAAGAATTTCATTGTAATATGCAATATCTAGGTTGCAAAACACCAAATATCGAACCAAAAGCTACTATGCATATTGATGATATGGTGATGATTATTCAAAAATTACTTGACCTAAACCATGCTTATATTGCAGATAACCATGTTTATTTTGATATTTCTACCTCTCCAGATTATACAAAATTATCAAATCGTAATCTTAATGAAATGCTAGAAGGAGTACGTATTGAAAATAATCTATCAAAAAAGCACCCCCATGATTTTGTCTTATGGAAACCAGCCAATAAAGATGAAGAAATATTGGCAAATTTTGATAGTCCTTGGGGAAGAGGTAGACCAGGATGGCATATAGAATGTTCAGCGATGAGCTATAAATATCTAGGAGAAAATTTTGATATTCACGGTGGTGGAGCAGATTTAATTTTTCCTCATCATACTAATGAAATAGCACAAAGTACATGTGCTTTCCCGAACTCTTACTTTGCTAAATATTGGGTGCATAATGGATTCTTAACCTGTAATGGTGAAAAAATGAGTAAGTCGCTCAATAATTTTATTACGGTAAAAGATTTGATAGATAAGAAAATCCCAGGTGACGTGATTAGGTTATTGCTAATGAGCAGCCATTACCGCAAACCATTAGATTACAACGATAAGGCTTTAGAAGATGCTAAAAAAACAATAAATTATTGGTATAGAGCGATAGAAAATTTAGATATTAACAAGCTTGATGTTCAGAATGTTCCAGAAGAATTTTGCTCAAGCTTATTTGATGATCTGAACACCCCTCTTGCCATAAAAATAATCAACGATTATGCCAAATTGGTTTTTGCCAGTACCACAGAAGACGATAAATACACCTATGCATCCTACTTGCTTTCTTGCAGCAATTTTATCGGTCTAATGACCAAGCCAGCTAGTGTGTGGTTCCATTATACAATAAATGATCAACAGGGCGATCAATTAATTATGCAGCTTATTGCCCAAAGACAACAAGCAAAATTACAAAAAGATTGGCTATTAGCCGATCAAATTCGCCAAGATTTATTGCAAGATGGCATTATTCTAGAAGATAAACCAGATGGATCAACTATTTGGAGAAAAACTTGATTATCAAGAATAAGACGTTTATTAGCGAGTATAGTCAATTCAGGGGAATTTGGGGCTAGGAGCGATGGAGCGACGCCTATAAGTAATAGGCGAGCGACGAGTGACGACGTCACCAACTTCTCATCAATTGACTATAGTATTTTTGCTACAACGAAGCAATTTCTAGTTACTTTTTGAATTACTTCGTTGCCTATGTTTCAATGCTTAGATTTGTCTATAGCAAAACCTATTGAATTAGGTGATATTATGATAAAGTAATATGCATATCTCCTATAACGTCTATGCTATAATCCTCGCCACCATAGTTAAATTCTAGATGACCATCAGGGGTAAGAGATAAAAAGAGGAGATGGAAATCATGTCCTGTAAGAGTGACAGTAGGCCCTCCTGCCCTTACAGTTAATGATTCTCCAAAAGTCGAATCTCTAACAACTACAGCAGGTTCTGCTGCTTCTATTCTTTCTTCTGTTCTCAATATTCTTGGTGTATTTGGTATATTAGGGGCGGTCATAATATTTTCCTATTTAAAAATTATTTTGTGCATTATATATAATTTAATTTTTAAAGATTTTGTCTGAAAAAAGCTGTTCTCTAAGCGTCATTGAGAGCGAATGTATGTGAGCGTGGCAATCCATAAAGCTCGTATAGTCAATTGATGAGAAGTTGGTGACGTTGTCGCTCAATGCTCGCCTATTACTTATAGGCGTCGCTCCATCGTTCCTAGCCCCAAATTCCCCTGAATTGACTATAATATGGATCAACTATGTTTCGCAATAAAAATTTAAATAAATTTGGTGTAAATTTATTATAAAGCTATATAATTAAATCTACTTAAATCAACTGCAGAAGCTATATTTGCTCAGCCATATTCAACAACAAATTATATTATGAAAATCAATGTGGAAATTATTCGCACTTATCAAGATTGGAAAAATCATAAATTTATCAATAAACTATTAGTCAAGAAGGTTGCGTGTGCTATATTAAGTAGATATAAGAATTTTAAAGGAGTTGCAAGGTTTGAGCTAGCGATATTACTAACTGATAATAATGAAATGTTAAATTTGAATAGCCAATTTTGTGGTAAGGAGAAACCTACAAATGTGCTATCATTTCCTGATATAGAATTAGACTTTCGGCATTTACTTGAATTTACTCCTAATGTAGGTTATATGTATTTGGGAGACATAGCTTTTGGGTATGAAATAATTCAGAGTGAAGCGATAAGTCAAAATAAAAGCTTTAGGGATCATTTTATACATCTTTTGGTACATAGTATTTTGCATTTACTTGGCTTCGATCACCAAAATGACGAAGAAGCAACTATTATGGAAAATTTAGAAATAGAAATATTAAAGGATTTTGCTATTGTTTCTCCATATTAACAATTATGCTAGGTTATGTGAAAAAAGAAGATATTTCCTCTATTAACTCTAAAAAGGCTATGCTTACAAATCCTTCAAAATTTGATATTCTTAAATCTTGGTTCTTTCGTCTGTTTCTTAAAGAAAAGATAGAGGATAATTTTTATTATACTATTAAAAAGCTAAAATCTAACAGCAAGAAAATGGCATTGGAAGAAAAAAAGATTTTTATGAATCTTTTGAAATTTGGTCATAAAACTGTAGAAGATGTAATGATTCCTAGATCTGACATTAAGGCAGTAAAATTAACCACTAGCGTGGAGGAGTTAAGCAAAATACTTAATAGCAAAATACCTCATACTAGAACGTTAGTTTATGATGAAACGTTGGATAATATAATTGGTTTTATTCATATAAAAGATTTGTTTAAGATACTTGTTACTAAGCAAGATATGTCGTTGAAAGGAATAATTCGTAAACCTATCATTTCTGCTCCTTCAATGAAATTGATAGATTTATTAGCGAAAATGCGAAGAGATCGTGTGCAGATATCTATAGTTGTTGACGAATATGGTGGAACTGATGGTATTGTCACCATTGAAGATATTATGGAAGAGATAGTTGGTAGAATAGATGATGAGCATGATAAAAAGTCGGATAATGATAATTTCAAAATTATCAATAATAATACCATTTTATCAAATGCTCGAGTGAAGGTTGAGGAGCTTGAATTGGCTCTTGGAGTGAAGTTAAAAACAGAAAATGATGAATTCGATACAATTGGTGGCTTAGTTTTAGCAAAAGTAGGTAATGTGCCTTCGGTTGGTATTAAAATTGATATTGAGGAACAGGTTGAACTTGAAGTAATCGAGGCAGATCCGAGATCACTTAAGCAGGTTAAATTAAAATTAAAAAATGGTACATTATTACCTAATTATACTTTATGATTATCGCAACTAATTTAGCCATGAGTTATGGTGCAAAAATATTATTTACCGACGTAAATGTTCATATCAAAAATGGTAATATATATGGGCTTGTTGGAGCGAATGGTGCTGGTAAATCTACTTTTTTTAAAGTTCTAATTAAAGAAGAGGAAGCAAGCATTGGTGAAGTCAATATAGTTAAGAAGGCTCGTATTGGTTGCTTGAAACAAGATCAATTTATTTATGAAAATACTTCAATTATTAATACTGTTATTGCTGGTAGAAGCGAATTATGGCAGGCTCTACAAGAAAAGGAAAAAATATTAGGGAATGAGAAATGTGATGAGGAAAGCGGTTATCGGTTAGGTGAATTGGAACAAATTATTGCTGATAATGATGGATATATCTCAGAAATTTTTGCCATTGAGCTACTTCTAGGTTTAGGGATACAAGAAAAATATCATCATCAACCATTAGCCGTTTTATCCGGCGGCTACAAACTTAGAGTATTACTAGCCCAAAGTTTATTCAACAATCCTGATATATTATTACTTGATGAGCCGACCAACCATCTTGATATAGTATCGATTTATTGGCTAGAAAATTATCTAAAACAAAAATTCAAAGGTGCTTTAGTATTTATTTCGCACGATTTGACTTTTCTTAATAATATTTCTACCCATATTTTGGATATAGATTACGGTACCATCAAAACTTATACTGGTAATTATGATATTTTTATTCGTGATAAACAGCTAATTGCCGATCAAAAGCTTAAGGATCTTACTAATATAGAGAAAAAAATTGCTACTATGCAGGTTTTTGTTGATAAATTCCGGGCTTCCGCTAGTAGAGCTAAGCAAAGTAGCTCACGAGAAAAACAAATAGAGAAAATGGAATTACCTGATATACAAAAAAGTTCACGTATTAGCCCGTATTTTAATTTTAAGCAAAAAAGACCATCTGGAAAATTAGCGCTACAAGTTAAGGGTATTTCTAAAAATTATGAGAATAAAAAAATATTAAATAATGTAAGTTTTACTGTAACAAGAGGAGAAAAAATTGTTATTATTGGTCCAAATGGTATTGGTAAATCTACTTTACTAAAAATCCTTCTTGGTAAAATATTCTCAGATTTGGGAAGTTATGAATGGGGATACGAAACTCAAATTTCTTATTTTGCTCAGGATCATCATGAATTACTCAATGAAAATATCAACGTTATTGATTGGTTATCCAACCAAATACCTACTGAGAATGACAATACGTTGCGTAGTATATTAGGTCAATTATTATTCCGTAAAGATGAAGTAACTAAGAATATTTTAAATTTGAGTGGTGGAGAAGGAGCTCGTTTATTATTAGCCAAAATTATCTTAGAAGAAAGTAATATATTGGTATTAGATGAACCAACCAATCACTTAGATATTGAATCTAAGCATATGCTAAAAAATTCACTAATTAACTACCCAGGTACTCTAATATTGGTAACTCATGATAGAGATTTTGCTAGCAGTATAGCCACAAGGATTATTGCACTATCCCGCCAAACTATTACTGATTTTAAAGGTAAATATCAGGAATATTTAGCTAAATATAGCAATGATTACTTAGATAGTAACTGGGTATTGGCAAATAAGGCGGGGAAGTAGTCTATTAAGTTTTTTGTAGACTTATAGTCAATTGATGAGAAGTTGGTGACGTCGTTGCTCAATGTTCGCCTATTACTTATAGGCGTCGCTCCATCGTTCCTGCTACCCAATTCCCCTGAATTGACTATACAATAAAATATAGGACAATGGTTGTCATTCCGGCGTAGGCGGGAATCTATAATACATCAGGGCTTTTTGGGCATTTTGTATCCCTGCCTTCGCAGGGATGACACTGAGTTGTAAATTGTCATTCCGGTGTAGGCTGGAATCTAGACCCCTGATTACGCAGGGGTGACATATTTTCCGAAGTTAGGAAGAAGGAGAGCTTTGTTATAGTTAATTCAGGAGGAGTTGGTGCTAGGAGCGATGGAGCGACGCCTATAAGTAATAGGCAAGCGACGAGTGACGACGTCACCAACTTCTCATCAATTGACTATAAAGCATCATCAAGACCATCTAGCCTACGACTCAGAGAAGATAAAATGAGTCTATAGCAACCTGGTTAAATCTTGTCAACAAACCCTAGCTAGCAAAATATGATGCAAGTGGCAAGATAATTGTGGAGCTAGGAAAGAAGGTTGATAGCATTAGTGCTACTGCTAAAACGAACTAGTTTCTGAGGATAGCAAGCTTAGCGGGCTGTGGATTTAGGGATAATTTCTAACGAACTTCCCCACAATTCCACAGCCACAACTACAGCAATCTAAATTTTAAAAATATTTGAAACACCCAATTATTGTATTTTCAGCAATTCATTAATTTTACTAATAGACATACCTGTCATCTTAGCAATTGACCCCACGGAATTGCCATTCTTTAACAACAGCTTTACCAATTCAGCTTTACCCTCAGCTTTACCCTCAACTTTACCTATATAGATACCTCTAGCTTCACCTCTAGCTTCACCTCTAGCTTCGCCTTCTTCGATATATTTTTGTGCAATAGTTCTCATAATAACACCTTGTTCTTCTTCTGATAAATATTTGGCTAGTACTTCCTCCAATTCTGATTGCTTTGCCTCAGGAAGCTTAGCGTCAGTGTACCATAAAAACGATTTTATGTAAATATAGCCTTTTTCCTTATCTATTAATATCTCTAATTTAAACCTTTGAAGAAATTCTTCCCAAAGCTTTATCATATCTCGTTGATGAATATGCTTGAGCATATATTCTAACATCCCAATATGCTTTTTCTTCATTATTTCATCATCAGACATGCTTTGTAAATCGACCAATTGATAATCTTCTGTCATTAATTTCTTGGCTATAATTGCATCGGTAAATAAACTCCATAAATTCCTAGGGGCAGTATAAACTTCTTTACCATTATAAATTACTAAATTATATACTAATGGTAATTTCTTTCTTCCTTTTTTATGCCTTTCACATAATAATAATGTGTATTTCCATAACCGTAAAGCTGTCCAATAATCAACGCCCGACTGAGCCTCAATCAACACATACACAAAAGCCTTACCCTGATTCTTGGTCGCAACTCCATACACTATATCACTATATTTTTTGTTTAACGATTCCTCTATGTAACTTTCTTTTTCTACTGTTATTTTTGATAAATCTACTAAACTCTTAAAATCATTAGGCAAATAATATTCCAAAAACTCTTGAGCTGCCACAGGATCAGCCATTATTGTTTTGACTAATGAATCATGCTTTAACTTTTTTGTCATTTTTCTACTTACTTATTAAGCTATTGTTTAGCTAAACTAGTACCTATAATACCTTGATCATGATATTCCAGCAATTGCTTTCTATCAATCTGTCAATAACATTTTAAATTCGAATAAATAATTTGTTGTGCCTGGAAATTTTATCATTCCCTGATCTCTCAGCCACTCTTTGCCACAACAACACTGAAGTCGAGAAACTTAGTTGGGTTAGCTATAGCAGATCATTTAATACATTCTCACTATTTTCACTCCAAGTAGCTAATATCCCTCTGGCATCCTTATTACTAGAATTGTTCCATAATATATCCCATTGTTCTCTGAGAGCAATATTATTTAAAATATCTCCCGTATAATGTATATTAAAAGCCAACATAGCTGATATGGTGCCTTCATCTAATAGACCTAGATTTGAGTTATCTGCTTTTATAATTGGATAACCAAATTTCTCAAGTAATTTCTGTACTTCTTCAATCTTATTCCTATCTTGCTTTGTTTTATCATTATAAGATATTATAACTTTAGGGTTCTCTTTTCTTGAGACAAAAGAATAAAGTCCAAGAGATGCTTTAGCAAAGCTCTCCCAAGGGAAATATATACCAGGATCTATTTTTCTACCTGGAGCCCAATCACTATGACCTATTATTAATTTTGGATTTATTTCATATTTGGATACTAATGTTTTAACTAACTCAATACTGGCATCTATTTGCTGATCAGTAAAAGGTTCCTTACCAGAAGCAATGTGTTCAATACCAATAGACCAGCTGTTCATATCATTATCAAGTATTGAAGTCGCAATATGGGGATTAAGAGTACTATTTTCTTTTAAATTATTTGTTTCATCATCTGATCCATGAACCCCACAAAATTTTGAATTCATAAATGTTGGATCAGCTGGGTCAAGATCACTATCTGCTTCTAATTTTCCTCTACCAGCATGCCAAGCCCTATACTGATCTGGTACAAGTCGATAAATGGTACCATCAGTATTTATTACATAATGAGATGAAACATTTGATGTATTCCTGGTAAATAATGCGATAGTTTCAGCAAAATCACACTCCGTATAATGCATTACTATCCATTCAGCAGTACCATTATTCTTTCTCAAGTTATAATTATTACATTTCCCTGCCTCAGGTTTTTCTTGAGGATCAGGTGGAATTTCAAAGTTTGTACGTAAATAAGTATTATTAATATTGTTATTGCTCATATTACTATTCCTCTGGTTAAATTAGTTAAAGTATAGTCAATTTATGAGAAGCTGGTGACGTCGTTACTCGTCGCAGTCCAAATTCTCCTGAATTGACTATATTTGTTGACTTCCAATATAGCCCATGATTATTAGTATATAATATTTTATGGTTTGACTAAGGATATTAAGAGAAAATAATGTAAAAAATTGGAATAATAAATTTGAGGGAGGTAACAATATCACATCCGACAGCTTCCTAAGGGAGTTGAGACAGAAAAACTTTAATAGACCTCTTGCATAACCTAATCTAATTGGTAATTTTGTTGTCAAAACTCGTCTCCGTTCCTCACGTACATCTTAGTACGCTGCGGTACTCGATTTCGTTTTTCCTAAAAATTCCTCAATTATCTTTAGGTTATGCAAGAGGTCTAATAACTCATCTTACGCATAAACCACATGGCAATTTAAAAATTCCAGGAAAGTGCAAGATGTCATTGCGAGACCACTACGTGGTCGTGGCAATCGACATTTATTAGATTGCTTTGTCGCTACTAAAGTAGCTTCTCGCGACGCCAAGCTATTTTCTATATGACTTTTAAATGTCATGCGTAAGGTGGTTTTAAATTCCTAATGGCACTTCAGTTTGTTGTAATATGGTTAAAAATAGACTATTTTGTAGGCTAAATTTTGGGACTTTTGGAGAGAAACCAAAATAAAACCAAAATAAAAATGTTTGAGTGAAGTTGTAGAACCTCGAGAAGGTGGGGCGAATAACGGGACTTGAACCCGCGACCCTCAGATCCACAATCTGATGCTCTAACCAACTGAGCTATATCCGCCATATAATCTGTGCTAAAGTAATTTATTATCACTTGTAAGTCAAGTATATTTAACTTACCTTACGCATGGCATTTAAAAGTTATATAGAAAATAGCTTGGCGTCATTGTGAGGAGCCGCTAAAAGCGGCGACGCGGCAATCCATTTTTGTGTCACCCCTTCGTAGGTAGGGGTCTAAAGATTCCCGCCTACGCGGGAATGACAAATTAGATGTGGGAATGACAGGGTAAAAACGTCATTGAGAGAAGTGCTAAAGCACGACTAAGCAATCCATTAAGTGTGGATTGCCGCGACCACTATGTGGTCTCGCAATGACAGATAACACTACCCAATTCCCCTGAATTGACTATATTACTTCACTAATTCATCTAGTTTACCTGCTTTTTCAAGTTCATAAAGAGCGTCGCACCCACCAATATGCTTACTATTAATGAATATTTGTGGTAATGTACGTTGTCCACTAGCTTTATGCTGTAGTTCTAATCTTTGCCTCTCATTATAATTATCTACGATTATTTCTTCGTAAGATATATTTTTTTGATTAAGTAGCTTTTTGGCCTTAGTGCAATAGGGGCAATGTGTTAATGTATAAATAATGACCGTGACAAATATGTTTTTCATAAAAGTTATCCTATTTAATTGGTTATAAAACTATTATCTACATATAATAACAAACTAGCAAGTTACAAATTAATGATAAATAATTTTTCGATAGTATCTAAATATAGTCCAGCTGGCGATCAGCCAAAAGCAATTAATGAAATCATTAAGGGGCTTGAATCGGGATTGCCTTCACAAATACTTTTTGGCATTACTGGTTCCGGTAAAACCTTTACTATGGCAAATATTATTGAGAGAACCAATCGACCGTCACTTATTATGGCTCATAATAAAACGTTAGCTGCCCAAATTTATTCAGAAATGAAGGCGATTTTTCCAAATAATGCCGTTGAATATTTTGTATCATATTATGATTATTTCCAACCCGAAGCATATATTGCAAAAACCGATACTTATATAGAAAAAGATTCTTCGATAAATGAACAGATAGATTTATTAAGACACTCTGCTACTAGGTCTCTTTTAGAACGTAGGGATGTAATTGTTGTATCTTCTGTTTCTTGTATTTATGGTCTTGGTTCACCGGGTCTTTATTATCAGATGACTATAAGCCTTAAGTCTGGGGAAATTTATGCTAGAGATAAATTGCTCAGTGACCTAGTAAGCTTACAATATAAGCGTAATGATGTGGGATTTGAGCGTGGTACGTTTAGGGTAAAAGGTGATAATATTGATATATTCCCAGTACATTATAACGATAAAGCTTGGCGATTATCATTTTTTGATAATAAACTGGAATATATCAGCGAATTTGATCCGCTTACAGGTGAAAAATTAGCTAAATTGGAGCAAGCTGTGATTTATGCTAAATCGCACTTTGTAACACCTAAAGAAGTAGTACAAAACGCCATATCACAAATTGAAGAGGAGTTACAACGACGTTTAGAATTTCTTAATACACATGGTAAGTTAGTAGAAGCTCAAAGGTTAAATCAACGTACTCAATATGATATGGAAATGATGATGGAGACTGGCAGTTGTAAAGGTATTGAAAATTATTCTCGGTTTCTAACTGGTAAAGCAAATGGACAGCCACCACCAACCCTATTTGAATATTTACCTAAAGATGCTTTATTATTTGTTGATGAAAGTCACGTATCTGTTCCACAAATTAGAGCAATGTATAATGGTGATAGGGCTAGAAAAACCGTACTAGTGGAACATGGGTTTCGTCTTCCGTCAGCCTTAGATAATAGACCATTAAAATTTGAGGAATGGCAAGATTTTAGACCTCAAACGGTTTTTGTTTCAGCTACACCGGGATCTTTTGAATCGGACGAAACAGCAGGGGTTATGGTTGAGCAAATCATCAGACCCACAGGATTACTTGACCCAGAATGTATTATAAAACCAGCAACTAACCAAGTTGAAGATTTGCTAAGCGAAATTCAATCGACAATAAATAAAGGATTTCGTATCTTAGCGATAACATTAACTAAAAAAATGTCAGAAGATTTAACAAATTATCTCCAAGAACTAGGGTATAAAGTATCATATTTGCACTCTAATATTCATACTCTTGAGCGTATTGAAATCATCAAAGATTTACGCCAAGGTACTATAGATATTATTGTTGGTGTTAATCTATTACGAGAAGGTTTAGATATTCCGGAATGTGGACTTGTTGCCATACTCGATGCTGATAAAGAAGGCTTTTTACGCTCGGAAGTTTCGTTAATTCAAACTATTGGTAGAGCTGCAAGGAATAGTCAAGGAAGGGTAATACTCTATGCAGATCGTATTACCAACTCTATTGACAAGGCAGTAAGCGAGACATATAGGAGAAGAAAAATTCAAGAAGAATATAATAGACAGCATTCTATAATACCCCAAACAATTAATAATCATATCCATGCACTAATTAAATTAGAAAAACTGGATAGTAAGTTAGGTAATAAAAAACAAGCTCATATATTATTGGATAATCCAGTAAAATTAAAAGCTCATATCAATAAATTAAAAAAAGAAATGTACTCAAAAGCTAGTAATTTGGAATTTGAACAGGCAGCAAAAATACGAGATCAAATTAATACGCTAGAAGAAGCCGCTTTAGAGCTAACTTAGTTTACTCACCTTATGCATAAACCCCACAACTGTTGAAAGTTAGAAGGTAAAGAGGGTTTTAGATAGGTTTTCTGTCATTGCGAGACCACTACGTGGTCGTGGCAATCCACATTCATTAGGATTGCTTCGTCGCTACTAAAGTAGCTTCTCGCAATGACGCCAAGCTATTTTCTATATGACTTTTAAATGTCATGCGTAAGGTGAGTTAGTTTAAAGTACCTCTCTATAATGTGATGAGTTAGGGGATGAAAAAATAAGCAATATTAGACCTCTTGCATAACCTAAAGATAATTGAGGAATTTTTAGGAAAAACGAAGTCGAGTACCGCAGCGTACTAAGATGTACGTGAGGAACGGAGACGAGTTTTGACAACAAAATTACCAATTAGATTAGGTTATGCAAGAGGTCTATTATAAAAATAATGAAAACAGCTATTAGTGGAGCAAAAAAATCTGTTATATTTATAGATATAGCCGAGAATTTGACATAACTTGGTGAGTATTCACGATTATCATAAATAAAAGGTAACTTATATGTATAAAATTAATCCGGTACACCCTGGCGAAATACTTAAGACTGAATTCCTGGAACCTTTTGGTATTTCGGCTTATAGATTAGCTAAAGATATTGAAGTACCAATTAATAGAATAACAGAGATTGTAAACAAACAAAGAAATATTAGTACTGAAACTGCTCTGTTATTGGCAAAGTATTTCAGCTTATCAGATAGTTTTTGGATTAGGATACAGTCAAGATATGATGAGGCAGTTACTAAGGAAAAAATATTTAACCATCTTGCCTCTATTCATCCTTTAGTTACCATGGGGAAAAGGCATCATATACTCTAATAGGTGGTTTGAATTAGATTATTTGACATAAAGCAAGGAATTGCATACTATACCGCCATTATAATGTCTTTGGAGAAAGCATGTCATCAAATCGGTTATATTTATTTCGAGATACGCGTTTTTTGCCTATCTTCATAGTACAATTTTGTGGTTGTATGAATGATAATATACTAAAGAATGCGTTAATTATATTAATTACCTATAAACTATCTAGTCAATTGGTGGAATCAGCCCAATTACTTGTACTCGCTGCTAATACTATCTTTGTATTACCTTTTGTAATATTTGCAAGTATTGCAGGGCAAGTAGCTGATAGATATGAGCGATCAACTTTAGTTAAAATCATTAAATTATTTGAACTAATCATAGTGCTTTTTGCTACTTATGGATTTTTTGATAATAGTTTAGTAATACTGTTTTTATCTATATTGTTTATGGGTATACATTCGACATTTTTTGGACCAATCAAATATAGTGTTTTGCCAGATCATTTATACCGAGATGAGTTGTTGGGAGCTAATGGATTCGTTGAGGCGGGAACATTTATTTCCATTTTAGTTGGTACTATTATTGGAGGATACTACACTATAAGTGGCAATTTAATAATCACTATTCTGATAATGATTGCGGTAATTGGCGTTATTGCTAGTTATTTTATGCCAAAATCAAATAATTCTAATTGTGAAATTAAAATAAAATTAAATTTATTTCGCGAAAATATAGAAATGATTAAATATGCCAAATCTAAAAAGCAAGTATATTTAGCAATTCTTGGCATATCTTGGTTTTGGTTTATCAGTGCGGCAATACTTGCCCAAATTCCAGCTCTTGCTAAAAATACTTTTGGAGCAGATGAAAATGTTGCTAATTTGTTTCTTGCGACATTTTCAATTGGAGTAGGGGTTGGTTCTTTTTGGTGTAGTAAGATTTTGGGGAATGAAATTACCACGAAATATGTTTTTGTTTCAGCGATTGGTGTCAGTATATTTGGTATTGATTTATTTTTTGCCAGTCGAATTAGTGCAGTTCATTATGAACCGGAGCAATTAAAGAGTATATTTGTCTTTTTATCTAAAAAGCATAATTGGCGGATTATTATAGATTTATTTTTTATAGCTGCTATTGCAGGGTTATATATTGTTCCGCTTTTTGCAGTATTACAATATCTTAGCTCCTCAGCTCATCGTAGTAGAATAATTGCCATAAATAATTTTGCTAATGCTGTGTTTATGGCTGGGTCTACTGCAATACTTTCGTTGTTATTCTATTGGGAATATTCGATACCATCGGTTATATTATTTATTAGCATACTTAACATAGTGGTAGCTTATTATATTTATCAATTAATTCCTGAAGTAAAAATAGTACCTTTTGCTGTTAACCGAGCTATTTTAAAATTTATTTTTGATTGCATGTACAGAGTGGAAGTAAAAGGTATTGAAAATTTTTATAAAGCTGGCAAAAGATCAGTAGTTATCGCCAATCATATTTCATATCTTGATCCTGCATTACTGGCAACTTATTTACCTGAAGAAATGACTTTTGCCATTAATACAAATATGGCTAAAGTGTGGTGGGTAAAACCATTTTTAACGATGGCAAAAACTCTACCAGTTGACCCCGCTAATGCAATGGCTATAAAGAGTTTGATTAGGGAAGTGCAAAAAGATAAAAAAGTTGCTATCTTTCCCGAAGGAAGAATAAGTATTACTGGTTCCTTAATGAAGATATATGAAGGACCTGGCATGATCGCTGAAAAAGCTGATGCAACAATTTTACCTGTAAGAATAGATGGTACACAATTTACTAATTTTTCCAAACTTAAAAATATACTAAAAACACGGATATTTCCTAAGGTTACTATCACTATTTTACCACCAGTAAAGTCTCCTGCTAATCAGAATATGGATAATAGGGAAAAACGTAAATATATAGGTCAGGCTCTTTATGATATTATGACTGACATGATATTTGAAAGCTCTGATTACCAGAATACTATATTTCAGTCTCTCCTTGAAACAGCAAAAGCTTATGGTTTTAACAAAACAATAATACAAGATATTGATGATAAGTCTGTTACCTATCGTCAATTAATATTACAATCTTTTACTTTAGCAAATTTAATAAAACAGGATACAGAAGTAGCTGAATATATAGGTATTATGCTACCTAACATGGTTGAAACGATTGTTACTTTTTATGCTATGCAAGCCTGTTCCCGTCGACCGGTCATGATTGATTATATGAGTGATGTTAGCAATGTAGTGACCTCGTGCAAAACAACGTCAGTAAAAACCGTCTATACTTCAAAACAATTTGTTGAAAAAGCTGGGTTGCAAGAAATGTTGGCAAAGATCTTAGAAGTTAATATAAAAGTCATTTATCTTGAAGATTTAACAACAAGAATTACTTTATATTTAAGAATTAAGGCTATGATAGCTAGCTTTTTCCCACAGAGTTATTATAGTAATATGTGTGCTAGTTATGATGACAATGATCCGTCGGTTGTAGTATTTACTTCAGGCACTTCAGCTTCCCCTAAGGCTGTAGTATTGTCGCATAGAAACCTACAAGCTAATAGATGCCAGGTTCTAGCTAAGTTACATTTTAGTCTAGATGATTTTGCCTTTATGGCTTTACCATTATTTCACTGTTTTGGTTTATCTGGCACAATAATGATGACGCTTAACGGTATACCAGCCTTTCTTTATCCTTCTCCTTTGCATTATCGGAGTGTTCCTGAGGTAATATATGACATCGGAGCAACAATTATATTTGGTACAGATGTATTTTTATACAATTACGCCACCTGTGCTCATCCTTATGATTTTTATTCTATAAGATACGTGTTTGCCAGTAGTGAGAAACTTAGGAAAGAAACAACGCAATTATGGCTCGATAAATTTGGTATAAGAATTTTTGAAGGATATGGGGCATCTGAAACAGCTCCAATAATAGCTTGTAATACTCCCATGCATTATCGTGGTGGAAGTGTAGGTCGTTTGATGCCCAAAATAGAATATTATATTAAACCAATTAACGGAATAGAAGAGGGGGGGCAATTATTTATTAAGGGACCAAATATCATGCTTGGCTATATGCACTCTAATAATCCTGGAATTATTCATCCAACATCATCAGAAAATTTGGGTCTGGGCTGGTATGATACTGGGGATGTTGCAAAAATTGATAAAGATGGTTATCTTACCTTATTAGGTCGTGTTCAACAATTTGTTGCAATAGAAGAAGTAGTCTCGTTGGTATTAATAGAGGAATTGGCTAATATGATTGATGTTGATAGTAAAAATGTAGCTATTTGTTCTGATGATGGTATAGTCAATTCAGGGGAATTGGGTAGCAGGAGCGATGGAGCGACGCCTATAAGTAATAGGCGAGCGACGAGTGACGACGTTACCAACTTCTCATCAATTGACTATAATAAAGACAGACAAATTTTTCTCTTTACCACCAGTCAGATTATTAATAGGGAAAATTTTATAGAAATGATGGCTAAAAATTCGCTATATTCGAGACAAAATACTGAATTAACAAAATATTTGCCAGAGATTATCCATGTTAAAGAAATACCGATTCTACCAATAGGTAAAGTAAATTATTGGCAAATAACTAAAATGCTTGAAAATTATGGAAAAGCAACTAGAATGCTGGAATGAGGTAAGGAACCTATATTTAATAGAAAAGAATTATGCATAATGTTATTAGTAAAATATTATTGATTATCGTCGTTGTCCTAATAGCATTATTTGCTTATAAAACTATGAAAACTCCTAATGCTGTCTCTGCTACGGTTTCGATTAATGCTGCAGATCAGTACTCATTAGATAAAAAAGAAAACATAGAGAAAACTGAAAAAATTGTAAAAGAATATTTACTAAATAATCCTGAAGTAATAATTCAGTCAATAGAAGGTCTTCAACGACGTAAAATGCAGGAAATGGAAATAAAAACTGGTGAATATATCAGAGATAATAAATCTGAAATAGAAAATTCTCCTACATCTCCAGTACTTGGTAATTCCAATGGGGATATAATCATTGCTGCTTTTTATGATTATAATTGTGGTTATTGTAAAAAAGGTAGTTATTTTATTAATCAGTTAATTAAATCAGATACGAGCGTTAAAGTCGTTTTGCAACTATATCCACTTCTTGGTGAGGCGTCTAATTATGCAGCAGCTATTGCTTTAGCTGTTTATAAGACCACTCCTGATAAGTTTCAGGATATTCATAACGGTTTAATGGAGCTAAAACCTATCACCAAAGAATCTGTAGAAAAATTGCTTCTTGCAAATGATTTAAATATTGAAGTAATCACAGAAGAAATTAATAAGGGGGAGATACAAAAGCTTCTCGAGAAAAATGTTAAATTAGCAAAAGGTTTAAAAATACAGGGAGTTCCTGCCTATATTATTAATGGTAAATTAATTGCAGGAATGATGGATATGGAACAATTGCAAAGAATAATTGCCGATATAAAAAGCCAAAATAAATTATAATGGTATCCTAATTCAGGAGAAGTTGGTGACGTCGTTGCTCAATGCTCATAAGTGTCAGTTCTGGGTTTCCGTTGTCATTCCCGCTTCGGTGCGGAATCTAATACTACAGTTGTAGATTTAATGTGAGTGTTCACGGAAAAAAGGTTAAAGTATAAGATGTCATTGCGAGGAGGTTGCCAGACCGACGAAGCAATCCAGGAAAGTGATTAGAAATGGATTGCTTCGTTGACCTTACGGTCTCCTCGCAATGACGCTTGGTGATCAGGTTTTTTTATTCATCACAAAAAAATCGTGAATGCTCACATCTAAACTACAACTGTAGTACTAAGACCCCTGCTTACGCAGGGGTGACACCTAATTTTTTCGTCATTCCCGCTTCCCGTTGTCATTCCCGCGTAGGCGGGAATCTAAGACCCCGCACCGAAGCATGGATGACACTAAGGCAAGTAGGGATGATACAAAATGGATTGCTTCGAAAGCGGAAACCTCCTCGCAATTACACTTAGCGATCAGCTTTATAGACACCCCAATTAATACACCATATCAACATAATGTGCCACCTCTGACCCCCTTCCATCACAAGCTACTTCTTCTGCAGCACGGTATTCATCAGCACAGCTAATAGCTTCATTAATAATATTATCTTCATGTTCAAACATTGAACTGAAAAATTTAAGAAATTTATTCTGAAAATGACTAAGTTCAGATATATTGATATTTTTAAAATTGCCATCAGCAATTAAAGGCAGGTGAGCAGACAAAGCTTCAAGCTGTGCGTCATTTAATCCTTTTAAGAATACTTGCAGAACATCATATTCTTTGGGTGATAATTTCATCAAGCCTTCTTTTAAAGACTGAGCTTGTTTCTCAGTTAAGTTTATCGCTAATTTTGCTTCAAATTCTTCTGATATTACGTGAGTATTAACAGTATCCTTATCTTGTCCTTTTTTGTCAATATTATCGTTCTCTTTATCCTCGCTAAGAACACTAGACTCCTCAACACTTGCATCATGAAGTTTTAAGCTTTCCTCTCTAGCCTGGGCATTCTTAACCAATGTTGCACATAGCTTTTCAATCAATTCTTTATTATCTTCGACATATTTCTTACCAACTTCTTTTAATTTAGCTATATTAGATGGACTAACATTATCTAACTTCGTACATCCTTTTGGCAGATTAAGTACAATTTCTATAAATTGTCCATCTTCCGATAGGTCTCGCCTAACTTCATCCGTAGCATCCTTTTCATTAGCTCTCAGAATTTTATTCACCAGGTTTCCCTTAGTTACCCAACCTATCGAACCATCAAGTTTTTTTGATGGTATCTCTCTTGGTATATCCGGTGGTTCAAAATTAAGAGCACAAATTGTCGTGTTTTTTAGCATTTCTCTTTGTTGCTCAATATTTAATCCTTCTTTAAGCTTTTTTAGGATTGATGCAGCCGGACGATTAGCCCCTAACCCTCCATCAACAAAAGCAGTACCATTATCTTCGTCAATAACAGGTTTAAAATAGGTAGGAGCAGCTGCACTACAACGAGCTGCCCATTTTGCAAGAATACCTTTGTCAGCAGGGTTATCACTATCCCAAAACTTATTAGGATTATCTTCTTTACCACTTACGTCAAAAGCAGAAATAAAAGCACGAGTTACACTATCTCCCAAAGTAGTATCACCTGCATATTCTTCTAGTGCTGCTTTAAGAGGTTTTTGACTATATTGATGCTTAAATATTTTAAGAAACCCTCCTCCAAACTTTGGTGGAAAAATTTCAGCTGCTTTATTTTCAAACATCTCTAAAACTTTTTCTGCTGAAAAAAGCGGTTCTGTTGAGCCTGGTTCTTTAGGGCGTGTCAATGCAACTGTAATTATTGCACCGACACTAGTACCAGCAATACCGTCAAATAATTTAGATATAGGCATGCCTGTAATTTTTTCGATTTTTGCAAGCACAACCAACTGAGAGACTCCTTTGATCCCGCCTCCTGAGAGCGAGAGAAACATCTTTTGTAATGTTGGCATGATAACAACCTCATAAAATTTAAGTTTAATAATAAATATTATATAGCTTATTACAGCATAGTAACTATCTTGTTTAAGAAAATCAAGCAATAGATGAAATAAGTTGCTAATTATTAGATAAAAATTAATTATAGTCAATTGATGAGAAGTTGGTGACGTCGTCACTCGTCGCTCGCCTATTACTTATAGGCGTCGCTCCATCGCTCCTAGCACCAAATCCCCCTGAATTGACTATAGTTATCGTAGGCAGCCTCCTAGTTTATTATAATAGTCTTAATAAAAAATCTATCTTTAAACGTAAAATTTGTCATTTCCGCATTCCATTGTCATTCCCGCTTCGGTGCGGAATCTATATTAAATGTCATATGTAAGGTTAATCATTAATTATAGAAACCGCCATAATTTTCAACTTCATCGATAATTCCTTGTATTTCTACTGTTAAACGAGATAATTTCATGGAGATAATCCTAATTTGATATTGATAATTCCGATAATACAATAAGACAAAATCCCCCGGTTGATATTTGATAAAATTTGCCGGCATGATAAATCTTAAAATTTTAGTTTCAGTAGCAGCATTTTTTAGGATTAGCTGCCCTAATCTTTCCGCTTCCAGGCAAGATAGTATAATAGGTAGCCTTAAGACTGGAATAGCTCTATGTGAAAAATTCTCACTATTTATTTGGCAAAAACCATTATTATAATTATCACATCGATCAATAAAGTTTAGCCCTAATTTACTAATAATGCTAGTTTTAGAAATTTCCATTTGTTCTAAATAACTATTGCTTGATAATTTAACCAATATTTTTGAACTAACCTTACAGAGAGGTGAATATCCACGCTTGGTAAATTTAATTTGTTCCTGATAAGCTATGATATCAAAGAAATATATAATCCTTAGAGAGTTAATAATATCAATGCAAGATAACGCTTTATTTAATACCAACCCTTCTACCGCTTCATCAAGAGTAGATATGTCGATGTTCTTTAGTGGAATATTGCATCTATAAGACAATTCAAGAATTATTGCCGCTAAATTACAAGCCCCAAACTTATTATTCACCCAATGTCCTTTTGCCCATAAGTTACCATCTCGCCAAATATTATTATGGGGCCAAGCTGGATAAGGTCTGGCATCCCAAGTCCATAAAAACATTTGTTCGATATATTCTTGTGTTTGCCAATATTCAATAAATCCCCGTATAGCTTTACGCTGAATGGAAAAATCAACTTCACCAGTAGAATATTTTGGTACTCCGCCATCAATACATAAAGGATCAAAGAATATATTAGGTTGATTAGTTGCTTTATCAATAGAAGGGAAACCAAACTCTGTAAACCAAATTTTCTTCATTTTTGGTTGCCATTCTGTTGTTATCCCATCAGGATTGCGATGATAATTCTCCCACCAATATCTTAAATTCTTCCAAGCATAATCTTCTGATAATTGACGTTGACTATTATTGTCATCTACAAAGTAATCATATCCTTCGCCTGATTGCCAACCTTTAATGATTTCTTCTGACGAAATTCTGGAATTTACCGTTCTTGTTACAGGAAAGTAAGCATCAATACCAACAAAATCTATATATTCTGAGGCAAATAACTTATCTAAATTATACCATCCGTCTTTTGTATGGTGATATTCTGACCAATCTGCGGCATAAGTCACAAGTACATTGTCACCAACGATATTTTTAACTAATTTTGCTAGTTTTATCAGTTCCATAACAGCAGGAAAATTATTATGTTGATCTCTGATACTAGTTAAACCTATTAACTCAGACCCGATTACAAAACTATCAATATGATCCTTAACTAACTCAGCATAATGTAGAATGAAATCATTATAACCTTGATCTTTATTAAAAAAATCTACTACCGAACTTATCGAACCTGTCAAATGACCCCGCCATGGCTTTTGCCAAATATCCAGAAAAAACATTGGATAAAACATGATTTTAAAGTTTCTACGTTTTAATTCCTGTAAGTAACGTATGATACTCGCATCATTGACTGTACCACCATATTTAGGGAAGTTATCTGCATCTCGTGATACTAATCTTGCCGTATCACGTGAATATTTACCAACTTGCCATTGTTCTGAGTATTGGGTATGCGGATCATTAAATTCTACGGCAGGTTTGATAATACAATTTTTAATATCCAAACTATCGCCAAACCAGCATACAACTGGTGCAACCCATTTGATATTAGGACATATAATTTTCATTTGATCCAGACTATAAACACTATCAGCAATGTTATGATAATTATTGGAATTTATTGGTTTTTTACTGATGATACCCCCCAAAGAATTGGTAATGGTTTTATACTGTATTAGGCAATCATAAACAAATTCCCCTGAACCTGGGATAATGTCAATCGCCTCAACCAAATCTTCTACGCTCTTGCCTTCAATATTATCAGGAATATTAGCCTTTCTGGTTACTTCAAAGGAGAAATTTGGTATAGAATTATTAAAATCAGCTAATGGTAGCTCTTCAAATACCGCGTAGCTTAACCCACGGAAAGCTGGTACTTGCCCTTGAGGATCAGTTGCAGCAATTAAAGGATCGGCTATTTGCTCTTCTGACCCTAAATAAAGCCTGAATGTATATTGTTCAAGATTGAGCAACTGATCATTAGCCCATACTCTACTAATTTCAGCAATTTCACCTTCACATATGCCAACTGCAAAGGATAAATAATATTCGCATTCTGTTAAATTATGGATGGCGGCAGTTCCCTGAGTATCTGATACGCCTGGCTGTGCAACGCTGGTAATCTGCACTTCCTTAATTTGGTTTGCCCAAATTATTTTACCATTGACCCTTGCTGTACCAAAAACTAACGCTATTGGATGTCCATAAACGGCTTTTGATAGAACAAAACTTTCCCTAATATTTTTAAAATGATAATATTCCTCGGGTTGATGATTTAAATATTCTAAATAATCACCTAATGTCTTACCTGCAAATCGTCCAATAGTTGATAATATACCTCCACCAAAAACACCACCTATGCTACTTCCTATGTTACCTAGAATCTGACCAAACATATTAATATCTTATATTTTTTAGTTAATATAAGATACTATATCACATAATATCTCTGCACTAAGTGTATCGACTCATTTAATTTATATTTTTTTGTTAAAACTAAAATTTATCTCTTAACCCCTTACATACATCAATTGACTATAACGACTCATTAAGAGCTTGTAGATTAGCTTTACTAAACATCGCTCGATCAGCTATAAAGCATACATCCTCTATATTATCTTATTTTTATGCATTTAGGATTTGTGAGAAAATATCCATCTTTGAACCTTGCTCAACATAATTTTTTATAATAGTTTTTAGACTTTCTGGCAGAATAACTATATTATCAATTTGGTCTATGGGCTTCCAAATGAAACTATGGAATTTATGATCCATTGCTACAGGTGGATGAGATAAATCTAACCCCTTAATATCAATATTATATACAATATTTAATTCATGATAAATTGATCCTTTACGCTTCCAACTGCATTCCAATATACCGGCAAACTCTGATTCCTCTATCTCTAGATTCATTTCTTCCCATATTTCTCGTTTCAAAGCTTGTAAAGATGGTTCATTATATTCAACATGTCCACCTGGCAAGAAAAAAATATTTGGTGGAAAATTTGGATTATCAGATGTAGCAGTAGTAAGCAATATGTGATTATTATGAATAATTATTCCACGTACTATTACATTGATACCAGTATCAATGTGTTTTGTTTGTGATAATTCTAATTTTTGTACACATGCTGTATGCTTTTCACCAGTGAAGTTTTCTGTAACAAATTTTTCAATTATATCCTGAGATTCTTCTAAAGAGGAGTTTTGGCTACCTAAACATACAACATTTGCATTAAGCTTTTGCCTAGTTTGTATAGAGTCTTCCGTTGATCGTGATATAATTGCCCTTATATGGGTAAATCTATTGAGTGCAATAGCTACTTCTTGACCACTCTCGCATATCATCACCCCTATGTCTTCTGTATTTCGGAGCCTATCTGCTAACAATCTAGAAATATCAACATAATCTAGTGGAGAATCATCATCAATACCTAAATCCTCAGATTCAAAACCACTTAAATTATGCTGATCTATCAGAGCTTTACGCAATTCTATGCCACGATAATCGCTAGCATATACCAACTTTCTACTCATTACAAATTCTCCTAGTACTACAGTTGTAGTTTAGATGTGAGCATTCACGATTTTTTTGCTATTTTTTTGTGATGAATAAAAAAACCTGATCACCAAGCGTCATTGCGAGGAGACCGTAAGGTCAACGAAGCAATCCATTTCTAATCACTTTCCTGGATTGCTTCGTCGGTCTGGCAACCTCCTCGCAATGACATCTTATACTTTAACCTTTTTTCCGTGAACACTCACATTCAATCTACAACTGTAGTACTAGTATTAATCGATTTATCCTTCAAATCCTTAACTATAGGTGACGTCGTCGCTCAATGCTCGCTTATTATTTACAGGCATCGCTCCTAGCCCCAAATTCTCCTGAATTGACTATATATTATCTGGTATATTGCTATTAAAAAAACCAGTCTATAATATATATTTGGTATTATATCTTAAATTATCTAAATTTTTGTCTAGACAAAGAGAGCAACCTTAGATAATCTTAACATATGGTTAAGTATAGTCAATTGATGAGAAGTTGAGGACGTTGTCACTCATCGCTCGTCTATTACTTATAGGCGTAGCTTCATCGCTCCTGCTACCCAATTCCCCTGAATTGACTATAATTATAAGTATATATTACAAAATTAGATGCAACGTTTACTTGGTAAAAAATTAACTCCACATATTATCGCTATCGTTATATTTATGGTTTATAATATTAGTATATATCAATGTCTGCAATATAGCCAAAAAGAACAAGATAAGTTGGCTTTGGAAATGGTTCAACATAATATAATCACTTTATTAGCAACAGATATAGAAACAGCTTTAAATTCAAACGTATTTGATAAAACTTTTTTCATTCTTAAGAAATTTACTAGCCAAGATAGTAATCAAATACTAAACCAAAGTGGATTAGTTAATTTTATTGGTTCTAATAATTCTTTTCTTTATGTTAATAATTTCCAAGATATGTTAGTCTTTGATTTGCAAAATTTAAAAGAAACAATTATCAAAATACTACCAATTTACCTTATTTATCAGATTGAAATTAATGCTAATGATATAGCAACAAATAATATTGATAACAATGATTATTTAACGAAAAGACACTGTAAAATTAATAATATAAATCTTTTGATTAAATTAGGTATTAGACCTAATTCTGATTATTATTTAAATAATGTTAGCAAGCTATACAAATGTTTATATCTAAATATAGCAATTTCTTTTGTTATCTGCTCGATAATTCTTTACATATATCTGCAAAGAAAACAACGTTTTACTTACAATATAGAACAATTAGAAGATAATTTATTTGCAGCAAATAAATTGAATAATGCCTTAATTTTACATAAAAAATCCAGTAGAAACTTAAATGCTTTTTTTATCAAAAAAGCCACTGAGAAATATATAAGGCAACAATTAGAATTGGATTCTAACCAAAGAATTAAAATGGATAGAGTAGCTCCCAGTAACTATTTATTTCCTATATGTTTCACTAATCATACTCAAGCAGAGATTAACATAAAAGAGTTAATTAATTATTTGGAAAACTATTTTGCTGAACATTTTTTAGATATAGCAATAAAATATGAATATAAGACTGATAAATTGATAGTGGATTGTGGTCAACATGTCTTGTATCAAATAATTTTTAGCTTAATGTATAATTTAATCCATTTTATGGAAGACCAAAGTAGTTTACCTAAAACTTTGATAGTCACGTTTAATGTAAACAATATCATTATTTCTTATGATAGTTTTTTACTTACTGAACAAATGATGATAAATTTATCAAACAGTATGCTTTTAGAAATTATAGATCCATTTTTACTAAGTTGTAATAAAATATTTCAATCTTTAAGAGAACATGGGTTGAACTATAAAATATTCAGTAAAAATAAAATAAATATAATAACAATTACATTACGTAGAACTGTAATTATCAATAAAGAGAAAGGCAAAGTAATAAGTTTTGCCAAATATACACCAAATAAATAAAGAGTTACTTAAATTGAGGTAAAAAAGATGAAAAGATACTTATTAATAATAATGTTGCTAGCTATGCCTTATAATTCATTTGCTCAAATACAAGTATCTAATCTTGTTATACCAGTCAACTATTTTGTTAATCACATTAAGCAATTAACTTTTGTAAAGAGTAATTTAGTTAAATATAGACAAGCAAGCCTTGTTGGTATTAGTGGTATGGGCAAAACTCAGCTTGCTAGAATGTATGCTTATGAGAATAAAAATAATTATAATGTGATTTGGTTTATTGATTGCAATTTAGACATCAATGAAGAATTTTTAAAATTGGCAAAATCAATTAATGCAGTTAGTAAATCTAACCTAATATCAGAAGATGTATTATCCGCAAAGAAAGAGGTGATGTCTTATTTATCCAGTAAAGATAAATGGTTGTTAGTGTTTGATAATTTAAAGATCAAAGAAAATGAAAAAGTACAAGAATTTGTTAACTGGGAACATAATGGTCATATTCTCTTTGGCTCGCAGGATAGTGAATTATTACCTAATATAGTCAAAATGACTGCCTTTGAAAAAAGTGATGCGATAACTCTTGCTAATAATATTTTAGAAAAAGAGAATAATGATGTTAAACTATCAGAGTTCTTAGCCCAAGAATTTGCCGGTTATCCTATATTGATAGTACAAGGGGCTCAATTGTTAAAACAAATACCGGGTTTAGATAAAAAGGAATATAAGAAAGGGCTAGGAAAGTCTACTGATAAAATTAAGTTAAACATTACCTTAGCTATCAAAGAATTAAAACCAAATGCTAGAGAGCTATTAAATAAGATAGCTTTAATTAATAACCAGGCTTTTTCTAAAGATTTACTACGAATTATCACTAATGATAAGAACAGCCTTGATGATGATATTTATCAATTATCTAAATTTGCCTTGATATCTAATATTGATACCAATGAAACTAATTCTATCTTTGAAATGCATGACGTGATTGCTCAGAAAATCGCAGAGATTAATGGGGACAAGAACAATAAGGCTTATTTAGAGGATATTGTTATTAAATTAGTACACTCTATACCACAGGAGCTAGTCAACTCTTACATGTTATTCAGTAAAAAAACTGTCAGAGATAACTTAGAAATAATTACTGAAAATGCACAAAAATACAATATAAATACATACAAACTTTTGGATTTGAATTTACAGCTATTAATGCAATATGTTAATCACTTAGATTTCTATAATGCTAAAAAATTGGTCAATTGGTTCAATAGAAATGATCCAGAAAAAAAATTTACATCATGGATAATAAATAATAATGAAAAATATTTATATGCAGCTTATTTACAAGTAATAGGGTGGTATTATGGAAACCTAACACAGTATAATACAGCTCTTAACTACTACAGAAGAGCTGAAAAGATATTATTTAGTCTTGATGGTTATAATGATTTTAAGTTTAATCTTATATCTCATATAGCAGAATCAGAAGCTTATTTAGGGAATACGAAGGGTGCAGAAGAAAGTCTCAAAAGAATAGAAGATTTGCTTCAAGCAATTAATGAACCTGATTTAAATAAAAGGCATTACATTTATGCTATAACATACTACGCTGAATCGATATTATTATTGACACAGGGTAAGTATGATAAAGCACTGAAAGTCATTAATAAATCTTTAGAGTCATTTATTAAGGGTGGATTAAATCAAAATGATTTTGCTCTTGTAGGTCATTATATGATAAAAGTTAGTATATTTAATACTTTAGGTAAGTATCAAAAAGCATATAGCCAAATCCAAAAATTATATGATATATCGGGACATTTAAAAAAAGAAGAGCATGTAGTTTTTGGCAAGATATTTACTCAAATATCCATATTAGAACTAGGTTTAGGCAATGCTAATAAAGCCTTAGAATATGCAAAAAAAGCAAAAATGATCTTTATTAACGATCCAACCAGACTTAATAATAGTAAAGAAATTGTCCTATCACCGGATATATATTTAGCCAAAGCCTTTGTTGCTGAAGCAAATGCTTTAGCATCTCTTGGACAAAATGAGCAAGCAGTTAAATCTTATGCTGATGCAGAAAGCTTATATTGGAATAACTACCAAGAGAATATGGGGAATGTTGATGAAATAAGTATTATGTATTTAAATGCAGCAAAAGCTAGTTGTCATTTAACAGAAAAAGCCTGGTATATTAAGTTTCATGATCAACATGTGAAAAAATTTGGTTCAACTCATCCTAGAAGTATTGAAATATTAAAGATGGATTCCATATGCTATCCTGCATCTCAACGTTGATTGTATTTGTGTTTCAGTACCCATTTAATGAATTTCTCATCAGGGAGAGTTAATTTAGATTCAGAAGAATAATTAAACACTTCGTTAATTATTAAGGTCGCATCATTACAAGAAACGCTTAGTTGCTGAGCTTTAATTTCAATTATTACTTGTTCTGCGACTTTAATAAGTAAGTCTAGGTCTTCAGATGTTAGAAATGGATAACTTTCCGTTGGCATAGTAAAAAGGTCTTTTACTGTTAAGCCAAATACATCAGCTACAGCTTGTAACAATTCTGCAGAAGGTTTTCTTGATATTCCCTTAATAATATTATAAACATTATTTTTTCTAAGCCCCGCCTTTCTTTCTAAATCGGCTATTTGATAATTATGATCTTTAATTAATTTCTCAAGATTTTTTTGTAATGCATTATAAGACATGTAATTACAACTAATTTAGTTTATAAATATAACTTATTATATGCAATATTTTAATTTTTTCAGTAAAAATATATTGATATTAATTGCTTGCTATAATATAGTTACATATATATAGCGTAATAACTGTAATTATTTATAGTAAAGATCGAATAATTAGTTATATATAAATACTAAAATTAAATAAGTGTAAATTCAGTTTTGGGTTTTCACAAATATAGTCAATTCTCCTGAATTGACTATATTCAGCAGAATTATCAACAAATAATCAGACGATGTTGGGCTTGAACAAATTATCAATTAGCAGGTATATCATATGAGTAATAATAATCATGAGCAATGTGCAGCAGAACTCAAAGAGATCAAGAGCAAACTTTTTGCATTATCGGGTATGGTGCAATCTTTGCTATGGACAGTTGGTAACAGTGATTTTAAGCAAGAAAGTTATATGAAGATGCTAATTAAACAACAATCTGATTTGCAACAAAAGATCGATTATATCTGTTGCTATATTGAAGTTAAAAAACAATGGGATGAAGAAGACTATCCTCAAAATTAGCTAAGAATCAATCATAAATTGTTATTCCCGCCCACTATTGTCATTCCCATTTTGGTACGGAATCTAGACCCCACACCAAAGCATAAGCATCAGTTTAAGAAAACAATAATTGAAAAACCGTCGTTGCGAGCCACCATAGGTGGTGTGGCAATCCATTTCTAATCACTTTTCTGGATTGCTTCGTCGACCTTACGACCTTCTCGCAATGACGGTTTTTCAATTTAGGAAGAATTGGGAAATTTGCTATTAATTCTCAAAATGACCATCTTTCATTTCTCTCCAAGCTTCAAGAATCTCTTTTAACACCTCTTTATTTGGTTCAATTTCATGATCGTCAAAATCACTTAATGATTTTATTAAGTCTTCAAGGTCTTTTAGTGTTAATTCAGATATATCTTCATCCGGATAATTTTCTTCTAAACTCATAGCAATTTCGTCAACATCATTCCAATGCATTATTTTCCCCTATATTATTTTTATAGCCAATTACTATTACCATTTAATCAACTCTACCAATAAATAATATATTAGTGCATGTTTATAATAGTATATTATTAAAGGGGGTGAGATTATTATACAACTAATATACTGTTTTGCTTTGAAGAATTGACCTTGCTTATTTTTTAGTTTAAACTGACAGCCATTGGATATTATAGTTAATTAGAGGTACATATGTCATTAGCAAAGGAAGGAGAAAATAATGTAGTGTTATTTAATATTGGCGGTAGCCATGAAAGCCAAGAAACTCAGCATAATACCAATATGTCTAAAATTAGCTCAGCAATATCAACTATTGAGCTTAAACCCTACATGCAAGATGGTAAACTAGATAAGAATCATATAGTAAATGAAATATTGGATAAATCTGAGGATTTAGAAAAAACACCCATACTTAATATACAATTTAATTCAAATATGGAAAAACCATTATTTGATGAAAATGATTTAACGAATTTAAAAAACTTAGGGGTTAAGGTTTGTTTGACCTTTAGTAATTATAATGCACAAGATCAAAATTTTCCAACTAGTTGGAAACCTCTTCTTTCTAATGTTGATCATGTGTTTTTTGCCAATGCTAATGACCAAGTTAGGGCTGTAGATAGAAAACATATAGCTAAAGAAAAAACTTCGCACATCCAATCTATGCCAGTTAGCAATTTAATAGAGTCAGAGATTCTAAACAGACCTCCTAATATATTATTGTCAGGGGGATTACCTAATAAAGAGAGATTAACTGAGGTAGTAAAAGCAGCAAAAGACTTAGGTAATACTAGGGTAATTGTAGCCAGCAATCCTTCATCTATTGATGATGTAGCTAATATTATTGCAAACAAATTTGATATCATTAACCAAGATCAACAATTAGGTATTAAGTTAGAAGTTGAAGAAATTTTAAAAGATAAAGTTGGTGGTGCTAGAAAACTAGAGAATTATATATCGCAATTATCTCAACAATTCCAAAAAGATATTGGTAGAACAGAAATAAATCCTATTGATATATATTTTGACCTATCTGAGCCACAAAAACTTCAGAATCTTGCCAAGCAAGCTAAATATACTGTACCGCTTCAACAGGGATACACCATTGAAAATTTTACTAATGGTTGCATCCCATTAGGTCAAGGTCAGGGAAGAAGTTCTGATATTACTGCTGAAGTTAAACAAAGGGAAGATGTTCCTGGCATTAACAGCTTAACTGTTCATGATATGCAAGAGAATCTAAATGAATATAAACCAGAGAATGTCCTTAAGAGAGTTATCAATGCTTTTAAACAAATGGCAAATGAAGGGAGAAAAGCAATACCGATACCAACAAAACAAAACAAGGTAGAATACTCTCAGGAAAATAATCTAACAAAAGAGAATTATTGGTATAATGATTTGGATATATCCAATTTACTAAAAGCCTCATTAAACGAAAATGTTTCTATCCAACCAGCTGTATCACTAGCTTCTGAGCAGTATAACAATGAAATGTTACGACATGTTATGCTTGAAGCTATCGTATCGGTAAATAGTGGAAAAGACTATGCTGTTATGCCAATTAATACGGGACATGAACACTGGGTTAGTTTAGCAATCACTAAGGATAGGGATAATAAGATAGTATTTACCTATAATGATCCTATGGGAACGCCTATAGATCAACGACAGGAGTTACTAGATATGATTAAAGAAGTTTGTCCTGATAATGCTGAAATCGTTGATTTAAAGACTAAACAACAACAAAACGATAAAGATTGTGGACCTTTCATTGTAGATAATTTAATTAAAATGGCAAAAGGCAAGAAGATTCTTACTACTGAACAATCTCAAGATATGGGAGCAAAATTACGTGAGGGGCAAGCAGAAACAATGAACATCGAAAAAATCAAGAAAAAAGCTCGTAGTATGAGAGAAATAATTGGTAGCACATCTACAACTCTTTCCACTACATCTTGCCGTCCTTCTACATCTCTTGCTATTAAAAGCAATAGCCGCCCTAGAGGGAATAGTATTGCTTAGGGAATTAGATAACTATAGTCAACTGATGAGAAGTTGGTGACGTTGTCGCTCAATGCTCGCCTATTACTTATAGGCGTTGCTCCATCGCATAGGCGTCAGTTTAAGAAAACAATAATTGAGAAACCGTCATTGCGAGCCACCGTGGGTGGCGTGGCAATCCATTTTTAATCACTTTTTTGGATTGCTTCGTTGACCTTACGGTTTCCTCGCAATGACGGTTTCTCAATTATTGTTTTCTTAAACTGACGTTTATGTACTCCATCGCTCCTGCTAGCCAATTCTCCTTAATTGACTATAACTCCTAAGAAAATTTATTGTTTTTAGGGAATCCACTAGGAGGGATTTTGCCAACAGAGCCTCGTCGTCCACGAAATGGTAAAAGATCTTTCTCTACCCTAGTCTTTTCTCCTATTTTCCAGCTTAATCCTAAACTACTATCGAATATCTTAACATCCATCAGTTTGGCATCTTTAAATTTTTGTAGAGTTACGCCTTGTCCTCGTTTCATTATTGGTACTTCATTGAGATTAAATATTAATAATTTCCGGTTTTCACCTATACAAGCAAGACAATCGCCATCTACTGGTAAGCAAGTAATACAATAATGATTTTCAGGAACTTGCATAATTTGCTTGCCTAGTTTAGTTTGTGCTACTACTTCATCTGAATCAATAATAAATCCTTTGCCAATACTACTGGCTAGTAAAAGTTTTTGAGTGGGTTGATAAACAAACATACTCACTATTTCTTCATTACCAATATCTATAATCAGCTTTATCGATTCTCCATTGCCTTTCCCTCTAAATATATTATCACCTAGAATAGTGAAAAAACGCCCTGATGCACTAAATATAAGGATTTTGTCAGTAGTATAAGCCTCAAGAATAAAATTTTCTGCATCACCTTCTTTGTATTTTACAGTTGATAAATCATTATTATGACCTTTCAAAGAACGAATCCATCCCATTTTGGAACATATTATGGTGATAGGTTCTTTGGTTATGAAAGCTGAAATATCAACAATCTGAGCGACAATATTAGCCTCTTCAAAACTAGTTCGACGCATGCCTAATTTAGTAGTAAAACCAAACTTTGTTTGCACCATTTTTACTTCTTTCTTAACTATTTTCTTTAACTCATTCGGATCTTGTAAAATTTTCTGCAGATTTGCATGTTCTTTTTCTAGCGAAGTATGTTCGTTAATAATTTCTTGTTCTTCCAGTTTTCTTAAAGACCTCAACCTTGTATTGAGAATTGCTTCAACTTGCAGATCAGTTAAACTAAATTTAGCGATCATTATTTGTTTAGGCTCATCTTCTTCACGAATAATTTTGATTATTTCATCCAAATTTAGGTAAGCTATTCTTAAACCTTTAAGAATTTCCAATCTATGTTCAATTTTGCTAATAAGAAATTTGGATCTACGAGTAATAATATTTTGTCGGTGTAATAAAAATTCCTGCAATATTTCCAGTATATTAGCTACTTTAGGAATATTATTTGAACCTATAACATTCATATTAAGCTGGATTCTATTTTCTAGAACAGTTAATTTAAATAATGACTCCATAATTACATTAGGGTCACAATTACGATCTCTAGGTTCAATAATTAACCTTATATCTTCTGTCGATTCGTCCCTGATATTACCGATCAAAGGAATTTTTTTGTCTTTTAACAAGCCAGCTACTTGTTCGATAAGTTTAGATTTTTGTACTTGATAAGGTATTTCAGTAATTACTATCTGATATAAACCATAACTTAAATCCTCTTTGACCCATCTTGCCCTTACTCTAAAACTACCACGTCCTATACTATAGGCTTGATGGATTGAATCAATTCTATCCACAATTATGCCACCTGTTGGAAAGTCAGGACCTTTGACAAATTGCAAAATATCGTTGACCTTTGATTCAGGATGGTCAATTAAATATATTAGCGCATCACATAATTCATGTAAATTATGTGGGGGGATACTGGTTGCCATGCCAACTGCTATACCTTCTGAGCCATTAGCCAATAAATTAGGAAACATAGCAGGCATAATCACTGGTTCAGTATCTGAATCATCATAGGTAGCACGAAAATCAACAGTATCTTGATCTATATCTGACATTAATAAAGTACAGATTTCTGTCATTCTTGATTCCGTATAACGCATAGCTGCTGCATTATCGCCATCAATAGAACCAAAATTTCCCTGCCCATCAATTAATGGATATCTGAGAGAAAAACTTTGGGCAAGACGTACCAATGTATCATAGACTGCACCATCACCATGTGGATGATATTTACCGATTACATCACCGACAACTCTTGCACATTTCTTATAGCCTGAGGCTGGTTCTAACCTTAATTGCAGCATAGCATATAATAATCTACGATGGACTGGTTTTAACCCATCACGAACGTCAGGCAAGGATCTTGACATAATTGTTGATAGAGCATAAGAGAGATAACGCTCTGATAATGCATTACCAAAATCTATATGTTCTATTTTAGCATCATTGGTCATAAAAAACTTTTTCTTATATTTATTTCCGATAGTATAATACCCTAAATATATACTCACACTAATACAAAAATAGTATTAAATAGTAAAAATTACACTTTTTATTTTAATGGTTCTATTGTTACTCCCCGTTTCGGTGGAGCCTCCATAACTGCTGGAGTTAAAAAGAGATCTAAATTACAACTAAGGGTAATTACCATACAAATCCGTTATTGCGAGGAGGTTGCCAGACCGACGAAGCAATCCATAGGTTGTCATTCCTACATACTATTGTCATTCCCGCGTAGGCGGGAATCTAAGACCCCGCACCGAAGCCGGGGTAACAGCTGCCCTTGTGTCATCCTAAGCAGGGATAACAAACATTATCATAATCAATACTAATCTAGTACTACAGTTGTAGTTTAGATGTGAGCATTCACGATTTTTTTGTGATGAATAAAAAAACCTGATCACCAAACGTCATTGCGAGGAGACCGTAAGGTCAACGAAGCAATCCATTTCTAATCACTTTCCTGGATTGCTTCGTCGGTCTGGCAACCACAACTGTTGAAAGTTAGAAGAGGAAGCGGTTTTAGACCGGATAGTTTAAAAGTCGTATGTGGTCAACGTCATTGCGAGAAAGACCTTAGGTCGACGAAGCAATCCATAAAAGTAACCAAAGATGGATTGCCACGACCACTACGTGGTCTCGCAATGACAGAAAACCTATCTAAAACCCGCTTTACCTTCTAACTTTCAACAGTTGTGGTCTGGCAACCTCCTCGCAATGACATCTTATACTTTAACCTTTTTTCCGTGAACACTCACATTCAATCTACAACTGTAGTACTAGTTAGTTACAACTCTTGCACTATACAGATAAATTACTGTACTGAGCAATATTAGTAATAATAACATAAAAAATCCTAGCACTAAGTATATTGAATTAAAATATTGCCATAATAACATACAAAAAAATGGCGTTGTCGATGAAAGTATCATTCCACCAAGTGAATGAGATAGGCTACACATTCTAGCCCTAATATTAGTTACAAACATAGATTGGACAATAATTTGTAATGGCACTACGTAAAATGGAGCAAGTCCGATAAGTATTACCGGAAAGTAAATTATCGAGATTTTTATATATAATAGCAATTGGACAATAATTATAACTAGCAAACTTAATGATAATGAGATAATAATTTGTTTTTTGGGATAAAACCTATCGGCTAAAAAACCAGACAATACTGACATAATGGCATAAATGCTTATTAAAACTATATTGATAATTTGAGATTGACTGCTACTCATCACCAATACACTTTTTACGGCAAAGACTCCCCAAAAATAAATGAGAAAATGGTAAATTCCCCCTATACAACCACTGATTAATATTGCTAAAATAAATTTGCTAGGCAAATTTTTGATAATCTTTGCCAAATAAAAAAAGTTATAATCAGCAGATTTGTGATCTTTTCTAGATTTTAAAAATTCTTTGCTTTCATGAAAATAATGCCTCAAGAATATAATAATTAAGCCAAAAATTCCACCAATAATAAAATTCGCTCGCCATAAATAAGCAATTGACTCAAACTCTGTAGAAAAATGGTAAATTGTTGCCGCAAGCAATGCTCCAACCTGACTACAAAATGATACAATACCACTAGCACAATTTTTACTTGCCTTACCCACTTTTTCTACAACATAAATTTTTATTGCATCACTTTCTCCTGCTAAACTCATTAAAAATGTCATACGACAAAATATTAAAATTATTGTCGCTACTATACCAATTTTATCAAAATTAGGAGTTAACCCTATAAGAATTGTCGAGATAGTGGCTAAAAATACCGAAATTCTCACTGAGACAACTCTACCATATTTATCACTAATAAAACCAAAAATGATAGAACCAATGGGACGAGCTATTACAGCTATACTAAATATAGCAAAAAATAATAATATTTGTTGATCATTTGATCCTAATGGTAAAAAGTTTTTGGATAAAATAGTTGCTGATAGTCCAAAAAGAGCATAGTCATAATAACGAACAGTTGTTGTAAAAAAAGCAATTAGGAACGCCGGTCTTGTCATACATCTAGACCTATTATTTTTTTCATGGTATAATTTTTTTATCTTATTTGTGCATTGTTGATTTTTTATTGTTGAGTATATACATTTAATGCAAAAAAAGAAAATGTTAGTTATATGCGGACCTACTGCTAGTGGTAAGTCTTATTTGGCACATTATTTAGCCAAAATATATGATGGCGAGATAGTTAACAGCGACTCTATGCAGATATATAAGCATATCCCTATTATTACTGCTTCACCATCACCAATATACCGAGACGAGATACCCTATCATCTTTATAACTTTTTATCTGTAGATCAAGAATTTTCAGTAATACAATATGTAAATCATGCTCTTGAGAAAATTACAGACATCCGTAATAGAGGTAAGCTACCAATAATTGTTGGTGGTACGGGGTTATATATTAATTCACTGCTTTTTGGTTATAATGAAATACCGACAATATCTCCAGAGATTAGGCAATATGTTAGAGAGTTGCACTCTAAGATTGGCTCATGTCAATTCTTTAATCAACTAAAAGAGCTTGATGTATTGGCTAGCCAGAAATTAAATAAGCATGATAGTCAGAGGGTTATAAGAGCCTATGAAGTATTTATGCAAACCAAGCAATCTATATTTACTTTCCAAGCTACACAGAATATACCCATTCTTCCAGAATTTGACTTTAAAGTAATTTTTCTACATCCGGAGCGGGAATTTCTTTATCAAACATGTAATACTAGGTTAGAAAAAATATTTAATGAAGGAGCAATTGAAGAAATAGCTCTAATTAAAGAAAACTTTCCCGATATAATATCTTCTGCAATAAAAACCATTGGTCTGCGAGAAATATTATCTTATCTAAATAATGAAATTACTTTACAAACTGCCTTAAATCTAGCACAAATTAAAACCAGGCAATATGCAAAAAGACAAATTACCTGGTTTAAAAACCAAATAAAAGACAAGATTACTCTAGAATATTCCAATAATCAACAATTTGAAGAGTTATTAATAGACTTACCTAAATCTATTGATTTGAAAAAAAATTTTAATTTTTTTAAATCTATCTCTTAGTGCTGGAAAATTTTGTGCTATACTAAAAATTATAAAGAACATTAATTTTAAAACAGGCTATATTGAAAATATAAGCTTTTTATGCTAAATATGAGGAAATTATGATATATTGCAACCAATCTAACCAAAAATCCTATCCTTTTGTTTTGCCGGAATTGCCTTATGGTAAAGGGGACTTCGTGCCACATTTTTCCCCTGAAACGTTTGATTACCATCATGGGAAACACCACCAAGCATATGTAACTAACTTGAATAATTTGTTGCAAAATAATCAGGAATTACAAAAGAAGAGTTTGGAGGAGTTAATAATTTACGCAAGTACCAAACCAGATGAAGCCGCCATATTTAATAATGCTGCACAAATATGGAACCATAGTTTCTTTTGGCATTCTATTAAGCCTTCAGGCGGTGGAAAACCTACTGGTATGATGTTAGAGCAGATAAATAAAGATTTTGGTAGTTATGAGAATTTTGCTACTGAATTTAAACAAGCGGCAATAAGTCAATTTGCTAGTGGTTGGGCATGGTTAGTCTCTAATAATGGTAAATTACAGATAGTAAAGACTAGTAATGCTGAAACGCCTATTACTAAGTCTATGAAACCGTTGCTTAACTGTGATGTTTGGGAACATGCCTACTATATAGATTATCGCAACAAACGTCCAGACTATGTTTCAGTTTATATAGAGCATATGATTAATTGGCAATTTGCTGCCAGTAATATTTGAAATTACCAAATATAGAATTACTTATTATTGCAATCTTCTAAATAACTATCTACGGCTTCATGAAAAGCTTTTACCAGAGATTTGGCTTCGAAAGCCTCATAATTTACTAAATCTCTTATAAATTCTATTTTCCCAAAAAAAAGCTCTTCTTGTGAATCAAAATGAACTGATCCATAATAATTTTTGTAACAAATCAAATCAATTTTTGTCATATCAGCCTCTCTTTTTCTAGTTTTTTAATTATAGTCAATTGACTATACTTTTTACAAATTTATTGATTGTTCTTGGCAGATTATTTTATAGATTTTACTTTTTTCTAACAATTTAACATGAGTATCCCGAGCAATTAACGTTCCATGATCAATTAGCAAAATTTCATCAGCCTGTTCTATACTTGAAATACGATGAGCAATCGATAATATAGTTTTGCCTTTCATTATTTGTTGCAATTTACTCAATAATTTTTGTTCATTTTCGCTATCTAAGGCACTCATTGCTTCATCTAAAAGTAAAATTTCTGGGTTATATAGAATTGCCCTACTGATAGCTATTCGTTGTTTTTGTCCTCCAGATAATCTAATACCCTTCTCACCAATTTCAGTATCTAATCCTTCTTTAAGATTCTGGACAAAATCCATTATACCGGCGTTATTAGCTGCTTCTATTATTTCTTCCATACTTGCATCAGGTTTAGCAAAAGCAATATTTGACCTAATTGTACCAGAAAAAATACTTGAATCTTGTGGAACATAGGCAATCTTGCGTCTTATCTGATGATCTTGAGTTTTGGATATATCTTGACCAGCAATTCTAATTATTCCTTTCTCAGGAAAATAAAATTTTAACATTAATTGCATAATAGTACTTTTACCAGCACCCGATCTGCCAACTATACCAATAAACTTACCTTTATCTATCTTAAATGACAGATCATCTATAACTAAATTGTCTAATCTTGATGGATAGACAAAACTTACATTGTCAAACTCTATACTCAAAGAAGATTTATTATCTTGATAATCACCCATTGGAACATTAGTTAGTTGATTTTTGCAAGTATAATCTATAAGAACAAAAACTCTTTCCGAAGCTACAAGAGATGAGTGGACTTCAGTTAAAAGTTCAAAAATACCCCCGCTACTTACACCAGCAATGATAGCATAATAAATAAATGATATCATCTGACCTGATGATAAATGCCCCTGCACTATGTCTCTGCTACCTACCCATATAACTATAGTAATCGAGAATAATATAACTGAAATAGCCAAAGCAAAAAATACTGAACGGACTTTTAAACGACTTGCCGCATGTTGTAAATAATCAGAAATTTGCTTATTGAAAGCCGCTACTTTATTTGCCTGCTGATTAAAGGCTTGTATTGCACAAATATTTGATACGCTCTCTTCTAAATTAGCGGTAATATTGGCTTGTGATTGGAGAACATTTTTTGATAAATTTCGTACATATTTACCAAATTTTATTAGTGGTAGCAATAATAATGGTATAATAATAATGACAATCGCAGCGAGTTTAGGACTCTGGCAGAACATTAAGATAATTCCACCAATTAGCATTATTGAGTTACGAACAAAAAAAGAGAGAAAATTGACAATCAACTTATAAATAAGTTCTATATCCACACTCAGGCGGGAAATGATATCACCAATTTTGAGATCCTCAAAACAAACAATATCGAAATTAATTATGTTACTGTAAGCCTCTTGCCTAATTTGACTAACGATTTTTTCAGCAATATTATTAATGAAATAAGAACGGAAAAAACTACCCGTACTAAAAATTAATATTAAAATACTAATATATAATATTGATTGGTTGATTGATTGTAGATAATTTCCTTTCAAACCGCTATCGACTAACTGCCTAAAAGCTCCACCTATTGCTAGCAAAGAAATTGACACACATAATAATGCCAACATGACAATTGCAAGATCTAATTTATAGAACTTTAAATAGTTGATAAATCTACAAGGAATTGTCTTATGCATTACAAAAATAATTTTGTTACTTGCTGTGGTGCCGGATGTCGGATTTGAACTGACGACCTACCGCTTACAAGGCGGTTGCTCTACCACTGAGCTAATCCGGCAAATAAGAAAAAGCTCGTGTGACCTTTAATGTCATTGCGAGGAGGTGTAAACTCAATCCATTTCTAATCACTTTTATAGATTGCCACGTCGCCGCTCTGCGGCTCCTAGCAATGACGTTTTTTAGACTTATATTACTTCTTCAGCTTACGCCTTTTCGCAATGACGTATGTATTCCATAACCGTCATTGCGAGACCATGTAATGGTCGAAGCAATCCATTTTGGTACCTTTATGGATCGCCACGTCGCCGCTTTGCGTCTCCTCGCAATGACTTTTTTTAGACTTATATTACTTCTTTCAGCTTACGCCTTTTCGCAATGACGTATGTATCCATAACCGTCATTGCGAGACCATGTAATGGTCGAAGCAATCCATTTTGGTACCTTTATAGATGCCACGTCGCCGCTTTGCGGCTCCTCGCAATGACGTTTTTTAGACTTATAATTACTTTTTCAGCTTACGCCCTTTCGCAATGACGTATGTATCCATAACCGTCATTGCGAGACCATGTAATGGTCGAAGCAATCCATCTTGGTACCTTTATGGATCGCCACGTCGCCGCTTTGCGGCTTCTCGCAATGACGTTTTTTAGACTTATAATTACTTTTTCAGCTTACGCCATGTTATTTAAGCTTTTTTGGACTCTTTCTTAGGAGGCTTTATTTTACGATTCTTAATTTTTATTTCCATTTTCTTTTTGATCGAGGCTGGGAGTGCTATACCTGCTTCTTCAATAAACCTAGCAACACGATCTGTAGGTTGAGCACCAGTACTTAACCAATATTCTATACGATCAGATTTTAGAATTACACGATTTGCATCACCTTTGACAAGCATAGGATTATAAGTACCTACCTTCTCCAAAAAGTCACCATCTCTAGGAGCTGTTTCATTTGCTACAACCACTCTATAATGAGGACGTTTCTTGGTTCCACCTCTTGCCAAACGAATTTTTGTTGCCATATATTCCTACTATTTCACTACTTAATCTTTTCTTCTTTAAAAGGAACGTGTTTCCTAACTACCGGATCATATTTCTTAAATGCTAATTTCTCAGTTTGGGTCTTAGGATTACGTTTCTTTACCAAAAAATACCCTGTACCAGCTGTACTAACAAGTCTTACCAAAACATTTTTATTTTTTTTAGCCACAACTATCAAACCTTTTAGTATTATTTTATAAATTGCCAGTCATCATAAAACTAAGACAACAAATAGTCAAGAGTAAAATAGTTTTCTTACGTCAACTATTGTGCTAGGCTTTTATATCACATTTTCAAGATATAAGAGCCTAGGAGTCTGCCTAGACTTTTTCTTTATCATTACTAGTACTCAACGTCACAAAACGTTGGGCTGAAGTATCTAAAGCACGGCAAGCAATTGATTGAATTTGTTGCGTTGCCATATCGGCTTTTGCAGTTAGTTCTTTCATTAAAATTTCCTGCTTGGTAATTTTATCTTCAAGATAACTAATACATTGTGCTTGCAATTTTAACTTGCCTTCATATTCCTGCTGTTTAAGTTGCATGTCAAAATCATATTGCTGTGACAACTTACCGCGAAGCGATTCTTCTGCATTATTTACCGCCTCTTTTATTATATTTGGAATTTGCCCTACTTGCATTTCTAAGGATTCATAATCACCCTCTTTTTCTACTAAATCAGCTTCTCGTTTTAATAGATTATCTCTTAAATCCGATAATTCTTTCTCCATAATAGCTTTCTTACTATTATATTCATCAATTTCCTTACGACGTTTTAATTCTAATGTATAAATATATTCTTCTTCCTCACGTTTCTTGGTCTTTTCAAGTTTTTCTTTTTGCTCTTTATAATCCCGCTCAAGTTGCTCACTTTGCTGTTGCCACTGAGATTTTTTGGCTGTCATTTCTTGAGTAAAAGTTTGTTTTGTTTGTTCCATTTCTAATTTAAACTGTTCTTTTTGCCCAATTTGGGTTTGTAATAAGGCAGATAAAGTATTAGCTGTTTCATTAATTTGATATAATTCTTGTAAATGTTTTTGCTCTAAATTAATTGCTTCCCGTAAATTTACCAATTTTTCTGATTCTTTAAGCAATTGCTCTGATAAATTATCGATTTGTTTAATTATCTTGGATTTTAAGGCACTAAGATCAGTTAATATAGCATCTGATGAATTGCTAACAGCTTTTGTTATAACAACTTGCTCATCTTGTCGTTGCTTTTGTTCTTGGGGACTAGTTACTTGCTTTTCAGCTAACTCTAGTACCTCATTATAGGCTGATAAAATTTGCTCCTTGGTACTTTTAAGCGATAATTGTTCCGGGGTATTGGGTTTTTTCATTATTACCTCATCTCTTACGTAAAGTTTAACAGTCTAGGACGCTATATTAGTGTATTCTTTATTCAATTCTCTAATCACCCACATCCATATAATACAGATTATACCAAATACTATCATTAAATATATAGAAATAGATTGATAAGTTGCACAAGGTAAAATAATAAATATTAAAGACTGGAGAAGAGCACTCGTTGACTTTCCAAGTTTAGTACCAATTACGTCAGCAGCTGCTTTACCTTTTGTCTTAAGCTCAGTATCTAAAGGAACATATGACATTTCTTTAGTAGAATCAAATAGAGTATATTTACTTGATTTACTCAACACGTTGTTGATTAGTCCCATTGTAATAGCAATTGAAGAAGGATCAGTGAGCATAAAACTAACCACGATTATAGCAGACAATCCATCAAAATTAGATACTAAGAAAAATAGCATGCCAGTTATAAAAACCATTATTGGCGTTATACTTGCTGCGGTAAACCAGCCCAACCTCCTGACAATATTGGAGCCAAGAATAACAAACAAAATGGTAAATATGCCAGTAATACTTAGATAATTGCCAACAAAAGCAGCAAATTCCGTCGGTGTTTTATAAATCTTTGAAGCTGATGCTTTCCAAGGTCCTTCAACTAAGTTTATAGCTATACCATAACAGACAAGCAGTGTAGCAATTAGCCTAATATATCTTGAAGCAATAACCATTTTAAAACTTTCTATAAGGGTTAGCGATTGTTTCTTGACAGAAAATTGCAGTTTTTCTACTTGAGCTTTATCTAATATTTTATGATTCAGTATCCAAAAAGTTGCTAATGCTATTGAGCCAAGTACCAGTACGCAACCTAATATGATTTGTACTGAAAGTTCGGACTCTGTATGTTGTAAGTCAAATTTTTTAATTAAAAATTGATTTAAATAAGCTAAATTTTCTAAAAACTTACCTGATATATAAAGCCCCGTTTGAGCAAAAAGTCCAAATAAAGGATAGAATCTTTTTGATTGTTCCACCGAGGTTATATTATTAACAAACTGCCAAAAAAGTAATGCAAATATCACACTTGGCCATAATTCTGCTATAATATAGAACAAAGAGAAACTCCAATTAGATAAAAGTAATATAAACCATTTTAAATTGGGATAAGACTTTACTAAAATACCAGCATGCTCACTACTCAAATGCAATGCCAAATGATTAGGAAAAATATAAAATGCAAATAAAGCAAAAAATAGTAGAAAAATTGATAATATAAGGTAGAATATATACTCCTCTTTTATGTTATTTACTAATTTCACATAGATTATCGACATCAAAAATGCCGAAGGTAAAACCCCCCAAAATTTAAGAAATGATACAGTTTCGGTACCAATCATGGTATTAATCAGACTGTCTTTTAAGGCTCTGATAATATTTTGTATAAATAAAATACAGAACATCAATAATGTTACATATAGAAATTTAGATAATTCATACCTTTTGATAGGAAAGATATATTCTGACAATCTATTTGTTAATTTTGAGGTGGGTGATGTATTGTGAGTTATAGAGAGATACGAAAAAACTTTAGAAATTACTGCCATATAAGGCTCTAACCTACTTATTACTTGGTTAGAGCCACATACTAAAGCTTTTTGTCTTGATAGTCAAGGATAATATTTATTAATCAGCTAAATAGACGAGTAATATGGCTCTGAGCAAGCGTTATTTATTATTTTTTCCCTCATTAATCTTATTATCATGCACTTTGTGAACTAAATATAATCCGGAAAATATACATATATAAGCTGCTAATGAATATAGACATTTAAATAATACTTCTTGATAAAAAATCGACAAAACTCTACTTGTAGAGAATATATTTATGAAAAATCCTAACATCACAACACCATCTACAATGGCACACACTATCAAACTAATAAAATTCCTGGTATTAAAAGAATATGCTGATGCTGACTTGAGATGTAAAAATACACTTGTACTACAATATGTTGACAGCAATACAGAGACAAAAGCTGCAAACACAACTCCCTTAATAGCATAACCATTAATATAATAATCTAAATTCCATAACAAACCAAAGCTTACTATTGTACTCAACACTACAGCAATCATAGCTTTTTTCTTGCCATATAGCTCGGATATAATATTGACAGTTAACGTTAAAAAGACAAATACTAAAGAACATTGAGCTATTTTATTAAAGAAATTTAATAAATAAGTAAATATACAAAGTAACGTCACTAATGGCATGTAAAATTTATTATTAATATGGTGCATATTCCTTTCCTCTTTTTTTGGTCTAGTTTTTTGATTTATAATCTTAGATTATAACATAGTTGAATGATTTAAAGAATTGAAATTGAATGACAAGCGTGAAGTTTTAAATATACTCAAATGATTTAGAGAATTAGATTTGAAAATAGACCTCTTGCATAACCTAAAGATAATTGAGGAATTTTTAGGAAAAACGAAGTCGAGTACCGCAGCGTACTAAGATGTACGTGAGGAACGGATACGAGTTTTGACAACAAAATTACCAATTAGATTAGGTTATGCAAGAGGTCTAATGAATAGCAAGCACACGCAATAGTCATGGCACGTGGCAATCCATATAGTCATTGATGAGAAGTTGGTGACGTCGTCGCTCAATGCTCGCCTATTACTTGTAGGTGTCGCTCCTAGCCCCAAATTTTCCTGAATTGACTATAAATTGTCATTTTTAGCAATGGTGGGAATCTAAGATATGCACCAAAACAGGTATGACACAAAACAGGGTTGATAACCTTCATAAAAAAATTTGTATTGCAAGCTTGGCAGTGACTTACTCTCCCATGCCTCAGGGCATAGTACCATCAGCGCTACAAGGTTTCACGTTCGAGTTCGGTATGGGATCGGGTGTTTCACTTGTGCTATAACCACCAAGCTAGCAATACAAATTTTTTACATCATAAGTCAACAAATATCTTTTACAACTCTACTTCTGCTGGTAATTTGAACAATAATGCGGTACCCGAATCCTCGCATACATTATAGTACGCTGCGATTCTGCGTCCCCTTCAAATCCTTGCACATAAGCGAGCTTTCAAAAGGTCTAGTTGGTAATTTTGGCGTCAAAACTCACCTTCGCTCCTCACGTATGTTTATATACGCTGTGGTACTCGATTTCGTTTCTCCTAAAAATTCATCAACTATCTTTGACAGCCTCCTAGAAGGCAAATAAAAAAATTTAATGTTGATAAAACTGAAAACTTGGTATGTTTTTTACAGAATTAATGCTGCACACAAAGTACAACCTCAGCAAAGTAAATCAATCGAGCTATTAGTACCAGTTAGCTACACACGTTACCGTGCTTCCACACCTGGCCTATCAACGTGGTGGTCTTCCACGGCTCTGATAGGGAAGTCTAGTTTTGAGGTAGGTTTCCTGCTTAGATGCATTCAGCGGTTATCCTTTCCGTACTTAGCTACCCAGCTATGCCGCTGGCGCGACAACTGGTCCACCAGAGGTACGTCCACCTCGGTCCTCTCGTACTAAAGGCAGATCCTCTCAAACTTCCTACACCCACGGCAGATAGGGACCAAACTGTCTCACGACGTTCTAAACCCAGCTCACGTACCACTTTAATCGGCGAACAGCCGAACCCTTGGGACCTTCTCCAGCCCCAGGATGTGATGAGCCGACATCGAGGTGCCAAACGATTTCGTCGCTATGGACGCTTGGAAATCATCAGCCTGTTATCCCCGGAGTACCTTTTATTCGTTGAGCGATGACCCTTCCACTCGGGACCACCGGATCACTATGACCGACTTTCGTCTCTGCTCGTCTTGTCAGACTCGCAGTCAGGCTAGCTTATGCCATTGCACTCTAATAGTTGATTTCCGACCAACCTGAGCTAACCATCGCGCGCCTCCGTTACTCTTTGGGAGGCGACCGCCCCAGTCAAACTACCCACCATGCATTGTCTCGGATCCTGATTCAAGGATCGCGGTTAGATATCAAGAATCAAAAGGGTGGTATCTCAAGGGTGACTCCACAGTGGCTTGCGCCACCGCTTCATAGTCTCCCACCTATCCTGCACATCTAATTCCTAATACCAGTGCAAAGCTATAGTAAAGGTTCACGGGGTCTTTCCGTCTAACCGCGGGAACTCCGCATCTTCACGGAGAATTCAATTTCGCTGAGTCGATACTGGAGACAGCGGGGAAATCGTTACGCCATTCGTGCGGGTCGGAACTTACCCGACAAGGAATTTCGCTACCTTAGGACCGTCATAGTTACGGCCGCCGTTCACTGGGACTTCAATTCAGAGCTTGCACCCCTCCTCTTAATCTTCCAGCACTGGGCAGGCGTCAGACCCTATACTTCGTCTATTGACTTTGCAGAGCCCTGTGTTTTTAATAAACAGTCGCTACCCCCTAGTTTGTGCCACCTATAAATGGTTGCCCATTCACAGGTCATCCTTCTCCCGAAGTTACAGATGCAATTTGCCTAGTTCCTTCAGCATCGTTCTCTCAAGCGCCTAGGTATACTCTACCTGTCCACCTGTGTCGGTTTGGGGTACGGTCTTTAACGAGGGTGTTATTTCCTGGAAGATATTCACCGCACACGCAATCCAATAAGCGTATACAATTTACTATCTCCGTCACATCCCTCAGGTTCAGGAATATTAACCTGATTCCCATCGATTACGCCTTTCAGCCTCACCTTAGGAGCCGACTAAGCCTGCGCAGATTAACTTTACGCAGGAACCCTTGGACTTTCGGCGAGAATGTTTCTCACATTCTTTATCGCTACTTATGTCAGCATTCTCACTTCCGATACCTCCAGCAAACTTCACAGTTCACCTTCACAGGCTTACGGAACGCTCCGCTACCATCTGCACTATTAAAGTGCAAATCCGCATCTTCGGTACATGACTTGAGCCCCGTTACATTGTTGGCGCAGGAAAACTTATTTAGACTAGTGAGCTATTACGCTTTCTTTAAATGATGGCTGCTTCTAAGCCAACATCCTAGTTGTTTTGGTTTTCCCACATCCTTTAACACTTAGTCATGATTTAGGGACCTTAGATGGCGGTCTGGGCTTTTTCCCTCTCGACTATGGACCTTAGCACCCACAGTCTGTCTGCTATGCTGTACTCGTCGACATTCGGAGTTTGGTTGAGTTTGGTAAGTCTGTAGGACCCCCTAGCTCATCCAGTGCTCTACCTTCGACGGTAATCGCTATAACGCTCTACCTAAATAGATTTCGCGGAGAACCAGCTATATCCGAGTTTGATTAGCCTTTCACCCCTAGCCACAGCTCATCCCCTACTTTTTCAACAGTAGTGGGTTCGGTCCTTCAGCGGATATTACTCCACCTTCAACCTGGCCATGGCTAGATCACTCGGTTTCGGGTCTAATTCATCTAACTAAAATCGCCCTATTCAGACTCGCTTTCGCTACGCCTACACCTAACGGCTTAAGCTTGCTAGATAAACTAAGTCGCTGACCCATTATACAAAAGGTACGCCGTCACAGAACATAAATGTCTGCTCCGACTGCTTGTAAGCATTCGGTTTCAGGTCTATTTCACTCCCCTTGTCGGGGTTCTTTTCACCTTTCCCTCACGGTACTTGTTCACTATCGGTCACTAGAGAGTACTTAGGCTTAGAGGGTGGTCCCCCTATGTTCAAACAGGATTTCACGTGTCCCGCCTTACTCAAGGACTCCAAAACTTTTTACCTATAAGGGGCTATCACCCTCTATGGCCAACCTTTCCATGTTGTTCTAGTTTTTATTCTGAAGCCACTGGCCTGGTCCGCGTTCGCTCGTCACTACTAACGGAGTCTCGGTTGATGTCCTTTCCTCCAGCTACTAAGATATTTCAATTCGCTGGGTTTGCTTCGCATAGCTATGTATTCACTATACGATACCTGCTAAGCAGGTGGGTTTCCCCATTCGGAAATCTTCGGATCAAAGCTTATTCGCAGCTCCCCGAAGCTTATCGCAGCGTATTACGTCCTTCATCGCCTTCTAGTGCCAAGGCATCCACCAAATGCTCTTATTTTATTTACTTTAATTTTTTCAAACTTGAGATTGTACGATGTGTACAGAACTAATTCTGCACCATTACAGTATCCACTCGCGATCATAGAATTTTTATTAATCGCAGTGTGTATTTAGTTTTCAGCTTTATCAACTTGTCAAACAGCTACAGGATTTATTTACCCTGTGTGAAGTTTTATACCGATTATTCAAAACAATGTCAAACATTATTTTATAAATAATTCCAGAGGCAGGCTAAAGTTATAGTCATGTATAGACTTACCCGATAATGCAAGAAAAAAATAATATATAACAGCAAAAAAATCGAATGCAGTCATGTATCCGGCTTATAGTTAATCAATTACTTTAAATTTACCCTATAGCCCTGATGGAATTCGCTGGCTTACAAACTTATACTTATCATTTCATCGACTTCTAACGAGCCATTGACTATTTCAGTTTTCTCGTAAGCTAAGGTTCGTCTTATTTACCATCAATATTATCATTCTTTCGCATATTCCGGATTAGAATCTATTAAATTTCTATTTACCTATAATATTATCTCGTCAACAACTAGTTTGTACCTATTCTTTAGCTACAAACTTTACTCTCGGTATAATCATTGCCTGAACTGAGTACCGCAAACACCACCCTTGCTAGTTTGTTAGCTACTGCAACAGTTGTTTTATTATGCCCATTTCGTTCAGATAAATTAATTGTGGAGCTATTAGTTTTACAGTATGACCTAATTTTGTTAATTCTCTTGCCCAATAGCTAGCTCCACCGCAAGCTTCCATGCCTACTAGACATTTTGGTAAGTTAGCCATAAAAGTTAGAACCTGATCTCTCATTAATTTTTTCTTTAATATTGTCTTACCATTTTTATCTACACCGTGAATTTGAAAAATTCTTTTTGCAATATCTATACCAATTGTGGTAACTTCCATATGAACCTCCTTATTGTTGTTTAGGATTCATTTCCTATCCTAGAAGATTAGCATATGCTTCTCATTCTGTATATAGGGTAGATCCATACCATTAATTCAGGAGAATTGGGTAGCAGGAATGATGGGACTCGCCTATAAGTAATAGGTGAGCGACGAGTGACGACGTCCCCAACTTCTCATCAATTGACTATATATAAAATAAGAGGTAAGAATATGAGTACCATACCTTTTTGTAAAACCAATTTGCAAACTATTCTACAAAATAGTTTGAGTATTCCTAAAGTTGTTATATATACTGATGGAGCTTGCTCAGGTAATCCTGGACCAGGCGGTTGGGGGGCATTGTTACAATTTAATGGAGTTTGTAAGGAGATATTTGGTCATGAGCTACACACCACTAATAATCGCATGGAAATGACAGCAGCAATTGAAGCGTTAAAAGTTCTTAAAAAATCATGCTGTGTAGAACTTTATACAGATAGTAAGTATTTACAGCTTGGAATAACTCAGTGGATTAACACCTGGGTAAAAAATAACTGGCATAAAAACAACAATGATCCTATCAAGAATGTTGATTTATGGAAAAAATTGTACGACGAACTAGGTAAACACTCTATTATCTGGAATTGGGTTAAAGGTCATGGTAATAATAAGGGAAATCAGATAGCCGATAGTCTGGCTGTCAAAGGAAAAGAAACTGCTATAAAAATGCTCAAATGTCATTCATAGATAATTTTTTTATATCTATTTTCTCTAAGGAAATTGGGAAAGATCAATTTGGTAACAAATATTACGAAAGTAAAAAGCTTGATTATTTAGGTCAAGCTAGAAGACAGGTGGTTTATAAAGGTAAAGTAGAAGCATCAAAAGTTCCGCCTATGTGGCATGCTTGGCTGCACTACATGATCAATGAAGTGCCAATCAATAATGATAAATTTGACTGGCAACAAGATTATCTTCCTAATATCACTGGTACTAGCTTGTCGCATAAGATAGTAGAAAATAAGACAACCAAAGCCGAATATAGTAGGTGGCAACCTTTAGACGAATCAAATTTAGGTGAATCAAAATAATGAAACAGAATGTTATAGAAACTTTAGTTGGCTTTATAGTAATATTAGTTGCTATAGGTTTTTTTATTTTTGCTTATAAAATTGGCAACTCATCAAGAGTCGAATCTGGGTATATGCTTAAAGCAAATTTTCAAAACGCTGAAGGGATAGTCAGGGGAAGTGATGTGATGTTAGCTGGTGTAAAAATCGGATCAGTAATTGATATAACTTTAGATAAGACTAGTTTTTTTGCCTTATTAACGATTTGCATCAATAACGATATAAAGTTACCTAAAGACACTAGTATAGCAATAGTTACAGGTGGAATACTTGGTAGTAGATATATATCCGTAACTCCAGGTTCGTCTGAAGAAAATTTGGCGATAGGTGAGCAGATAAAATACACTCAGTCGGCGGTTAATATTGAATCCTTGATAGGTAAATTAATTTATTCCTTTGGTAGTGGTAAGAAGTAATATTAAATTTTATTCAAAATCCTATTAGTGTACATTGCAAATTAGTGTATAATTGTAGTGACAAGGATTATTATATTAACTAGTTATGGAATAAAAAATAAGCAATATCGCAAGAATAATGAAAACAGCTATTAGTGGAACAGAAAAATCTGCTATATTTATAGATATAACAGATTTTGCCATAACTTGTTATATCGAATTCAGGTTATATTACAAAATGAAATAAGTTATAATCACAATGTTTAAATTAGCTAATATATTAAATACACTTAAATCACCTACCAATCCTACGATAGAACCTAAAAATGTTCAGTCTGGTAACTCTGTTAAAATTACTAGGAATTGGTACGAAGAAAGATCTGATAAAATCATTGTACAGCGTAATATCTTGTTGGTAATATCTATATTATTGATACTTTTAGTAATGGCATCTATAGCAGCGGTAACTATAGTGATAAATTCAAGAGAATTTAGCCCTTTTGTTATCCAAATTGATAATAGTACAGGTATGGCAACGATTGTTAATCCAATATCTTCGGAGATATTAAGTGGTAATGATGCTCTTTCAAGATATTTTATTAAAAAATATTTAATAGCTAGGGAAACATATAATCCTGTTGATTTTGATACTGAAGCACGTAGAAGGGTTAGGTTATTATCTTCAAATTCAGTATATTATAACTATCTTGGCTACATAAAAAATAAAGATATAGATCCAGTTTTAATGTATGGTCAAAATAACACAACTTTCTTACTAATTAAATCTTGGTCAAAATTACAAGAAAATTTACAAGAAAATAAAAATAAATATATGATTAGGTTTTCTATTAATGAAACAGCAGGTGATAGAAAGGTTTTTAATAAAATAGCAGTGGTAAGTTTTTCATATATTCCAATGGAATTAACAGATATAGACCGAGATATTAATCCAGTAGGCTTTCAAATTAATGATTACAGGGTAGATGATGATAATAGCTAGACTTCTTTTTACAGCAATAATATTATTGCATTCGGTTATTGCCAATGCTGATACAAGTAATATGCATGTAGGTAATGATTTAGATGACCTGGCAATAACTACTGATAACAGAATTAAAACTTATATACATAATCCTAATGAGGTTTATTTATTAGTTCTGCATTTTGGGTTTCAGTCAAGTATAGAATTTGCCAAAAATGAGGAAATACAAAATATTGTTCTTGGAGAGTCATATGCTTGGAAAATGACTCCGTTGGCAAACAGATTGTTCATTAAGCCGTTGGAAAAAAACATTAGAACAAATATGACTATAATAACTAATAAAAGAACTTACCAATTCGATGTGGTATCCAAAGAATTGGAAGAAGGACGCGAAAAGGATTTAGTGTATGTAGTTAGGTTTTATTATCCTAAGAAAACCTTTAGTACTTTACAATAATTTTATTGTTAGTGCTAATCGATTGGCATTTAGTTATAGTAAACCTTGCATCATTGTTAGGAGTGCTAAAGCACGACGAAGCAATTGTAAGTTGTCATTCCCGCGTAAGCGGGAATCTATAATATCTCAGGGCTTTTTTGGCTCTATTTTTAGATTCCCGCCTACGCGGGAATGACAATAGTAAGTAGGTGTCACCCCTGCTTCAGTGCGGGGGCTAGATTCCACAACTGTTGAAAGTTAGAAGAGGAAGCGGGTTTTAGATAGGTTTTCTGTCATTGCGAGACCACGTAGTGGTCGTGGCAATCCATCTTTGGTTATTTTTATGGATTGCTTCGTCGACCTACGGTCTTTCTCGCAATGACGTTGACCACATACGACTTTTAAACTATCCGGTCTAAACCCGCTTCCTCTTCTAACTTTCAACAGTTGTGGGCTAGATTCCTCACCGAAGCGGGGATGACAAACATTATCCAGCTAAAACCTTCTTGGGTTAGTTATAGATGATTTTTTTTATAAATTGATATTAATTTAACATGTCAGAACAAGATAATACTACTTCTCAAGTCAATGCAACTGGTGCAGAGGAACAAGATATACCAGAAGTTCAAAATGAGCTATCAAAAGTTGCCACTAATCCTAAGCAAAGTATTGCGATTTTGCTTGTCATTTCTGCTGTTTTTATATTTATTTTTTTTAAACTTTTTATTAGTGATAATAAACCAGAGGAGGTAGTAGTAGCTCCGTCAGCACCTACCGATATTACTAAACCGACACAAGATAACTCTAAAAATATACCAGAAATTCCAAAATTACCAGAAGCCCCTAAGCTTGAAACCCCTGCGGAGCGTCCACCACCACCACCTCCTCCTCCTCCACAACCTATTCTCCCTCAAGTTGCTTTACCTACTGGAGAGAATAATAGTGCTGACAAAGTTACTCTTCCTTCCGTTACGCCAACAGCTCTTCCTGGGAAATTAACTGAAAGTGAGGAGGAAAAGAACCGTCGTGAAGCAAAGAGAAAATCTGCTATAGTATTAATTGCAGGAGTCCCAGAGAAAAAAACACCGGATCAAATTGCCGAAGAAGCAAATTTCCAAGATCGGGGAAATATGGCATTTGTTCTTGCTCGTGGCAAGATAATGGAAGCAGTATTAGAGACCGCTATTAATAGTGATTTAGGTGGAGAAATAAGAGCAATAATTAGCAGAGATGTATTCTCTGAAAAGGAGAAAATTATTTTAATTCCTAAAGGGTCAAAGATTTTTGGTGTTTATGCAACTGGTACTGATGGAGCGTATGGTCGAATTTCCATAATATGGAATCGTATTGATCTATCAAGCGGTTATACCATTAATTTAGATGCTTTGGCTGTTGATAATCTTGGAAGACCAGGCGAACAAGGAAGAGTAGATAATAAATTTAAAGAGCGGTTAACCAATGCTGTATTATCATCAGCATTTAATATTGTACTTGCCAATGCTCTTGACAAAGTGGTAGCTCCGCCAGTTAATGCACAAGCTACTGCTGCTAATACTGCTATCGCTGTTAATATACAGAATTTGGCACAAAGTATTAATAATAGTTCTGGTACTGAGGATGTTAAAATTGCACAGATATGTACTAATGTGATGAATGCCATTACTGATAAAAGCTCAACGGCATATATTTCAATGATGCAGGCTTGCAATATTGCTCGTAATCCAACTGGCTCGCAACCTGGTCAAAGACTTATAGCATTAATGAGTGCAGTAACTAGTGCAGCAGCTAGTTTGTTATCTAGTACGGCAAATGCTAGCACTCCAACTCAGGCACAAGCAGCTTCAAAACAAGCATTTACGGATGTTAGCAATACTGTGAAAGATATGATGAAGCAACAGGCATTTAAACCAACTATTACCATAGATCAAGGTACGTTAATAAAAATTTATGTTAATAAAGATTATAAATTTCCTCAAGCTGTACTAAGAAAATCAAGATTAATAAAATGAGTGATAATTTTGCGGCATTAGAGACTTTTTTATTACCATTTAAAGAATTATTTGCAGAAGATGGTATTAATGAGATCATGGTAAACAAACCAGGAGAAGTATGGGTTGAAAAGAAAGGAGATCAATTTTGTAAATTGGTACCTGAGCTTGATTTCGAACATCTTATATCACTTGGTAGGTTAGTAGCTCAGTCAACTGATCAGATAATTTCCGAAGAAAGACCTTTACTTTCCGCCTCATTACCCAATGGTTACCGTATTCAAGTAGTATTTCCTCCTGCTTGTGAACCGGGTTATGTTGGCTATGCTATCAGGAAAGGTAGTGCAATGAGTCTTACGCTAGATCAATATGACAAGATGGGAGCTTTTGATTCAACATCTACAGGGGAATTGATTGACGAGAATGAAGAAGTATTAAACAACTATCTGAAAGAAAATAAAATTAAAGAATTTATTCGGCATGCGGTAATTTCTAAGAAAAATATTATTATTAGTGGTGGAACATCAACTGGTAAAACAACCTTTACTAACGCTGCCTTAGCAGAAATTCCAAGTAGTGAGCGATTAATTACTGTGGAAGATGCACGAGAGGTAATTCTAACAAGCCATCCTAATAAATTACATCTCCTAGCTTCAAAAGGGGGGCAAGGTCGTGCAAAAGTTACTACTCAGGATTTGATTGAGGCGTGTTTACGTCTAAGACCTGATAGAATTATTGTTGGTGAACTTAGGGGAGCTGAGGCATTTAGTTTTTTACGAGCCATTAATACAGGGCATCCTGGTTCTATATCTACTTTACATGCTGATACACCAGCCATGGCTATAGAACAACTTAAGTTAATGGTTATGCAAGCTAGTTTAGGTATGCCACCGGATGAGGTAAAAAAATATATATTAGCGGTCGTCGATATTGTGGTACAATTAAAGCGAGGTAGTGGCGGTAAAAGATATGTCTCAGAAATATACTATAGTAAGAATAGGCAAGGCTAACGATGGAATGGCATAAAATACAAAAACTTACTCGTAACATTTTAGGGCATGCTATAATACACCCATTGGTAATATTTTGTACGATATGGGTAAGTGGAGCGATAGTTGCATTTATTACTAACGAAACTAGAGCCCTAAATATTGACTTAGTAGCCATAGACATAGCTTATAAGTGGTTTTATTGGTTAGTTAGTGTATGGTCACAATTAGATCTTCAAGCATATAATTACTTGAAAATTAAGTTAATACTAGCCCTGACTATGCCAACAATTATAGTGATCATATTCTACTGGAAGAATTTCAAAAGAATAAAAAGTTTACAATTTTTTACTCAGGCAGAAAAAGTTTATGGTGATGCTAGTTGGGCTACTGAAGATGATATAAGTAGAGCTAATTTACGTGCAAAACATGGTATGTTACTTGGTACTAATAGTGGTGGATATTTTGTTGCTGATGGGTTTCAACATGCTTTACTTTTTGCTCCAACCGGTTCAGGTAAAGGTGTAGGATTTGTTATTCCCAATTTATTATTTTGGGAACATTCTATAATAGTGCATGATATTAAGCTAGAGAATCATGGTTTTACAAGTGGGTGGCGGCAAAAACAAGGGCAACGTGTTTTTGTTTGGGAGCCATCAAATCCTGATGGGATAACTCATTGTTACAATCCGATAGATTGGGTAAGTACCAAACCAGGTCAAATGGTGGATGACGTACAAAAAATCTCAAATCTGATTATGCCTGAAAAAGATTTTTGGAATAATGAGGCACGCAGTTTATTTCTCGGTGTGGTACTATACTTAATTGCTGATCCGACAAAAACTAAATCTTTTGGCGAAGTGGTAAGAACAATGCGTAGTGATGACGTAGTGTATAATTTAGCAGTAGTTCTAGATACTTTAGGCAAAGTAATACATCCTGTTGCCTATATGAATATAGCAGCATTTTTACAAAAAGCAGATAAAGAACGTTCAGGTGTTATCTCAACAATGAACTCCTCCTTAGAATTATGGGCAAATCCCCTTATTGATGCTGCTACTGCCTCATCTGACTTTAATATACTTGAGTTTAAAAAGATTAAAACAACAGTGTATGTTGGTCTAACTCCTGATAACATACAACGTTTGCAAAAACTGATGCAGGTTTTTTACCAGCAAGCTACAGAATTTTTAAGTCGTAAAATGCCTGATCTAAAAGAAGAGCCTTATGGTGTGATGTTCTTACTTGATGAATTTCCTACTTTAGGAAAAATGGAAACATTTAAGGCTGGTATCGCGTTCTTCAGGGGATATAGAGTTCGCCTATTCTTGATTATCCAAGATACTCAACAGCTCAAAGGAACTTATGAGGATGCTGGTATGAATTCGTTTCTGTCAAATTCTACATATCGTATTACTTTTGCAGCTAATAACTATGAAACAGCTAACTTAATATCTCAGCTAGTTGGTAATAAAACAGTTGAACAACGATCATATAGTAAACCAATATTTTTTGATCTTAATATTTCAACAAGAACGCAGAATGTATCACAAGTTTCAAGAGCTCTGCTTTTACCTCAAGAAGTAATTCAGCTGCCAAAAGATGAGCAAATCGTGTTAATTGAATCTTTCCCGCCTATAAAATCTTTAAAAATTAAGTATTATGAAGATAAGTTCTTTACAAATAGGCTATTACCCCCTACATTTATTCCAACTCAAAAACCTTATGATCCAAATAAAAATAATGTAAATGAGGAACAAGAGAATGTAGATTCTAGCAATACAGATGCTACTACTATAGAAGATTAATTTTTTTAAGTAAGAAATAAGATAAATATCTATGCGTTCAGCTATTATTGATATTGGGTATAATGCCGTAAGAGCTGTAGTTTATGAATGTGATAGACTTGGAGCTCCAGAAATTTTTAATGATAAATTTAAAAGTGATATTATTAATTTACTTAATCTAGATAATTTGGAAGTAAAGCATCAAGCATATTTGTCACTACAATATTTAGTACATATTTTTGATAGGTTATCAGTCACAGATGTTAAATGCGTTGCTACTGCTGTACTTAGAGGACATCCAAGAGCTGAAGAATTTAGGGAGATAGTTAAGAGAGAGTTTAATATTGATATTGAAATTATTTCTGGTGAACGTGAAGCTTATCTTACAGCTGCTGGGTTAATTTCTGGTATTAATGATGCTTGTGGTATCGCAGCAGACTTAGGGGGTGGCAGTCTTGAGCTTGTCCAAATCAAAGATAAAAAGGTGGGTATTTTAAAGTCTCTACCTTTAGGCACTAGCCTAATCACTACTAGCATAACCACTAATTTAGTCACTAATACTCACTTTGACAATATTGATATAATTAGTCAAATGATTAAGAAAGAGTTTGAAGGATTACATTGCCCAAATTTATATTTAATAGGAGGGGCTTTAAGATTAATGGGGCGTTCTTATATGGAATTTATTCATTACCCTCTTAAAAACTTACATAACCTTGAAATAAACCGTAAGGAATTTGAACTATATCTTGAAAGATTGGCTCATGTTAATATGTTGAAAACACAATACAAGTCAAAAATTCATGGTAATGCAATTTTAGTGGCACAATCTATGTTAAATGTCTTTTCACCAGAAAAGGTAATAATTTCAAATTATGGTTTAAAAGAAGGTGTTAGATTTGATTGCCTTCCTGAAGAAGAACAGCAAAAAGATATTATTTATGAACGAATCAAGACATTAGTAAATTTTGACGAGGCTACTTGCAATATCAAAAATTATACAGAAGTTATTAGACCTATCTTAATTAAACCAGATACCACAACAATTAGTATAATTGCTTTGGTCGTAATGCTTGCACAATATAATAAGAATATTGATAGAACACTGCGTTCTAATTTTATTGTTGAATTTATTCTATCTTCAGATATTCCTTTTACTCATCGTCAACGATTGATGATGAGTAACGCTCTTGCACTTAGCTATACATCCAAAAGTGATACATATATTAATAGGCTGGCAAAAAGAATGATTGATCAGTATGATTATTGTAACAGTCATGTAATAGGTAATTTTATAAAAATTGCTAGGGAAATTGATGGACCAAGATTTCAATCACCATCTTTTTCTTTTGAATTAAAAAATGATAAATATATTGAAATTTCTACACTAAATATTTTACCAAAACCAGTTTTTACCAAACTATGCGAATATCTAAAAGCTATAGGTTTTGCTCGAAAGAATATTTGTTGAATTTCTAAGTAACTTATCTAATACTAAATTAACTTATAAAAAACTTTAACTTTCTAGAATATGGCACAAGAAGCAATTAGAGTACCTGAAATACAGGAAAAGAATTATAGTTTTAGTGAATTTGTGAATAAATTGCCTTGTCAAAAACAAGAACATAATATCTTAAAAAATAGTTTTGATTTAAATAATCAAGCAATTCTATTTGAAGGTGATTGTATGAAATTATTAAAACAGATTTCAGATAACAGTATAAATTTAATAATAACATCACCGCCATATAACATAGGTAAGGAATACGAAAAAAAATTAGATATTAATAAATATTATAATTGGCAAAAAGAAGTCATCAATGAGTGTTATAGAGTGCTAAAAGATGATGGACATATTTGTTGGCAGGTCGGTAATTATGTAGAAAATGGAGAAGTAATACCTTTAGATATTTTATTATATCCTATATTTTCAGAATTAAAAATGAAAATGAGAAATAGGGTTATTTGGCATTTTGGACATGGATTACATGCTTCAAAAAGATTCTCTGGAAGACATGAAACTATTATGTGGTTTAGTAAAACCGACAATTATTACTTTGACTTAGATGCTGTTAGGATACCTCAAAAATATCCTAATAAAAAATATTTTAAAGGTAACAAAAAAGGGGAATTGTCTTGCAATCCAAAAGGTAAGAACCCATCAGATGTTTGGGATATTCCAAATGTAAAAAGTAATCATATAGAAAAAACGGAACACCCGTGTCAATTTCCCGTCGGTTTAGTTGAAAGGTTGGTTTTATCAATGACAAAAAAAGATGATATTGTTTTAGATCCTTTTGTTGGTTCTGGTAGTTCTTTTGTTGCAAGTCTAAAAAATTCTAGAAAATGTATAGGGGCAGAAATAGATGAGAAATATATAAATATTTCAAAAAAAAGAATTAAAGAAACATTAAGCGGAACTAGTAGGGTTAGAGAAATGAATAAACCCGTCTATGAACCTGAAACAGTATGATATGAAAATAGTTTATGAATATTCTCATCTTGGAGGAAAGCAAATTTTACAAGTTGATTATCCTAAAATTTTTCAAGAAGTTCATGAATCAATAAAAGCGATAAATGATATAAAGAAAAACAAAATCAGCAAAGAGAAAGCAAATAAAGGAAAAATGCTTTATTCGCCAAAAGAATTAAATAATGCTTTTGCTCAACAATTTAACTCAAGAGGATTTCACGAAATAATAGATAAATATGATATTGTTATACCAAATCACGACAAGGTTATATCAAATTCATATAAACAAATAGATTTTGTAAAGGATAAGGTTTTAGTTGAAGTTCAATTTGGCAAATATGCTTTTATGTTTTATGATCTGGCAAAATTTCAGTATTTTTTCAATGAAAATAAGGCTGATGTAGGAATAGAAATAGTACCATGTCATAGTTTACAACAACAAATGTCAACAGGTGTTTCTTATGGAGAACAGCTTGTTTACGATATTGAAAGATTAAAAAGGCATTTCCCTGCTGTTCCTGTTTGTGTAATCCTGGTTGATATAGGGGAAAATATATAATCACCAAAATTACTATAAATTTGGATTGCTTTGTCGCCACTAAAGTGGTTTCTCACAATGACGTTTACACCCTTGCTGACAAAATATTTTTGGGTAATATAAGATACTGAAGAAGAAATTATGATAAAATGTACTCGCAAAATTGAATTTGATGCAGGTCATAGGGTGATCGGGCATAAGAATAAATGTCAATTTTTACACGGTCATCGTTATGTCCTTGAAGTTACCGCTGGATCTGATGTTACCAATAATCTTGGTATGGTGGTAGATTTTAGTTACCTAAAATCAGTAATAAAAAACTGGATAGATGATAATTTTGATCATAATATTATATTACATCAAAATGATAAAGAGATAGGAGATAAAATATGTGATTGGACTGGTCAGAAAATATATTATATGCAACAAAATCCAACGGCAGAAAATATAGCATTACACTTAAAGTTGGATATATTGCCAAAATTATTTACTAATAGTTCCTTTTTTATTACAAAAGTCAAATTATTTGAAACACCTAATTGCTTTGTTGAGGTATAAGTGGTACAAAGATGTTGTGTAATTTTAACTACGACCGATGACCAGCAAGTATTAGACAAACTAACCATTAGTTTGTTGGAAGCAAATCTAGCTGCTTGCATACAAGTAGACAATATAGTCAGCTATTTTAAATGGGAAGGTAAGATATCTTCTGTACCAGAATTTCGTATTGTAGTAAAAGCCAAGTCTGATAACTACAATGCAATAGAAAAGATGATTATTGATATACACAATTATGATCTTCCTCAAATAATAAAGCTCGACATTCAAGATGGGCTACCGGAGTACTTAAACTGGGTAACTCAAAGTATCTAATTTTAAGAGAGTGTTTATTAGAATTAAGATTTACTCAATTATGGTAAAAAGAGTTGTAATTAGTTAGTACAGCTAGTTTTTATTATAGATATTCACCTGAAATCAGCAAAATAAGTTTAAAACACTCTTTAATTTAATTAAGTATAATAATGAAATTATGGAAAAAAGTTACATTGGGGTTAATCTTAGGTATAGTGTTTGGTATATATTTTCCTGAATATGTATCTTACATAAAACCGCTAGGAGATATTTTCCTGCGTTTGATAAAAATGATTATTGCTCCTTTAATATTTTTTAGTTTAGTAGCGGGTATAACTAGTATGAATGACCCTGCTTCTCTTGGTAGAGTAGGGTTAAAGGCGGTTGCAGCTTTCTTAGGCACGACCTTCTTTGCCGTAGTTTTTGGTATTACAGTTGCTCTTATATTAAAGCCAGGGCATGGTGTACATATTAACTTTGATGTTGCACAAACTATACCGCAAGAAAAATCCTTTAACATACTTAACTTTTTTGTAAGTATTGTACCTGAGAATGTAGTAGGTTCATTTGCCAATTCTAATGTTTTACAAATTGTATTCTTTGCAATATTTTTTGGACTTGTGATAAATAAAATGGGTATTAGTGCTGAACCAATTAAGAATTTATTTCATATATTATCAAAAGTGGTGTTAAAAATGATCTCAATGATCATTCAGCTTTCTCCATATGGTGCATTTGCTTTAACGGCTTGGATAGTTGGTACTCAGGGCTTTGATGTAATGATTAGTTTGTCCAAATTAGTTGTTGCGGTAGTTATTGCTATGATATGTCAATATGGTATTTTTGGCATGTTAATTTATCTATTCTGTCGAATATCACCATTACCTTTTTATAGAAAAAGTCTAGAATATCAAGTGCTTGCCTTTTCTACTTCTAGTAGTAAAGCAACGCTTGCTACTACTATGCAAGTTTGTCGTGAACGACTAGGTATATCTGAATCTAGCACTTCTTTTGTATTACCACTTGGTGCATCGATAAACATGGATGGGTTTGCAATAAATTTAGCTCTTACCACTATATTCTTTGCCCAAATGATGGGTGTAGATTTAGCATTGCATGATTATTTAGTAATCATTATTACCTCAACTCTCGGGTCTATAGGTGGAGCTGGCATTCCTGGAGCTTCTTTAATAATGCTACCTATGGTACTGTCTTCGATCAATTTACCGATTGAAGGGGTTGCTATAATCGCTGGAATTGATAGGATATTAGATATGTTACGTACGACCATTAATATTACAGGGGATGCAACAATTACCTTGATTATCGATAATAGTGAAGGTACTCTGGATAAAGATACATATAACTCAATATAATTAGAATTTTGGTATTAGTGGACAATAAAAATATGATATAGTAACATGATGGTTAACCCGAGAAGGTGTTAGCAATAGTAAATTGGCATCATTATGAAAAAATGAAGGATATATGAAAGTAGAAAATGTTGAACTAAAAATAGGAGATAAAACCTTTAATTTACCAATCAAAAGAGCCTCAATCGGTCAAGATGTTATTGATGTTAGCAGTATATATTCATTAACAGGCTATTTCACTTACGACCCTGGATTTATGTCTACAGCAGCTTGTAAATCAGCTATGACATATATAGATGGTGATCAGGGGATATTGAGATATCGGGGATATGATATTAAAACATTAGCAGAAAGAAGTAATTTCTTAGAGGTATCCTATTTGCTATTAAATGGTGAATTGCCGACTATTGATCAATATAAATCTTTCTCTCAGAAAATTACTTATCATTCTTTGATTAATGAGCAGCTTAGAAATTTATTTATGGCTTTTTGTCCATCAGATCATCCTATGGCAATTATGCTGGCGGTGGTAGGCTCTTTATCTGCATTCTACCCGGATTTTCTAAATGTAGAAGAAAATGAACGTGAATTGATTTCTATTAGAATGATCGCCAAAATGCCAACTATTGCGGCAATGGCATATAAATATTCAATAGGACAGCCTTTTATCTATCCTGATAATAGTCTAGATTTTACTGAAAATTTTCTCTATATGATGTTTTCAACCCCTTGTGAAAAATATAAGGTGAATCAGGTAGTAAAGAATGCCTTAGATAAAATATTCATCCTTCATGCTGATCACGAGCAGAATGCCTCCACTTCAACAGTACGTTTAGCCGGGTCGTCCGGAGCCAATCCATTTGCTTGTATCAGTACTGGCATAGCTTCTTTATGGGGACCAGCCCATGGTGGAGCTAATGAGGCAGTAATTAACATGTTGAAAGAGATTGGCACCATAAACCGTATTCCGGAATATATCGCACGGGCAAAAGATAAAAATGATCCATTTCGATTAATGGGTTTTGGTCACCGAGTTTATAAAAGTTATGATCCAAGAGCAATTGTACTTAGAGAAACTTGCAAAGAAGTATTAGATGAGTTAGGGAACCGTAATAACCCCTTATTACAAATTGCTACTGAGCTTGAAAAAATTGCTCTCAATGACCAATATTTTATCGATCGCAAGCTTTATCCGAATGTTGATTTTTATTCTGGTATTATTTATCAGGCTATGGGTATACCATCACAGATGTTTACAGTATTGTTTGCTATGGCAAGAACTGTCGGCTGGATGGGGCAATGGAAAGAGATGCATGAAGATCCAGAACAAAAAATTAGCAGACCTCGGCAATTATATACTGGGTATGTACAAAGAGAATTTATGCCTTTTGATAAAAGATAAAAGAGTTTATGTAGCTATTAAGTCAATTGATGAGAAATTGGTGACGTCGTTGCTCCATCGCTCCTTCTACCCAATTTTCCTGAATTGACTATATCCTAACCTAAATTTCTTGTAACTTCCATAATTTTTTGTATAGACTATGTTTATTACGAATTAATGTAGTATGTGTGCCTTCTTCAATAATTACCCCTTTATCTAGCACAATTATCCTATCCATATGTTTTAAAGTAGATAAGCGGTGGGCAATTGCAAGCACAGTCTTTCTTTTATCTTGAATTAGGAAGTTAAGACTATCTTGGATAAAACGCTCGGTTTGACTATCAAGTGCAGAAGTTGCCTCATCTAAGATCAAAATAGGTGCATCCCCGACTTCAGTGTTGTTGTGCCAAAAAGTGGCTGACAGCTCAGGAAATGATAAAATTTCCAGGCACAACAAATTATTTGTTCGAATATAAAAATTTCAAAATAATCCTATAATAATTATTACCTTTACTACTTGATTATTTCTTTTACTCTCCTGATGATATTAAATAAGGAATAGTGCTAATCGGTAAATTCATTGCCTTATAAATAATCTTTGCCTCATCTGATACCGGGGATGGAATGCCAAATACTCTTTTATCTTTAATGTGTACTACACTGGTAATTTCCACCCCAATTAGTGCTTTACGTAATCGTTCCGGTGATAGTTTAATTGACTGTAAATTTACCCGATATTCTAAATGCCTGATACATACTAACGCCATAAAACATAAAGCAATATGTGCCTTGATTCTACTAGGACTCCAATGATAAATTGGTCTAATCTTAATATCGTGTTTACTAACTCTAAATGTTTCTTCAATTTGCCACAATCCTTTATAACGAGACAATATATACGCTATATCAACATTTTCTAGGTTACTAATAACTCCATGCAAACCGTCCCATTTGCTATCTTCCTCTATCTTTTGCTCGTTTACTGCAAACTTATCATTATTATTAATTATTAAATATTTTTTATAACCACTAGCAGAAATTAACGACTTAACTCCTTTACTTCTGTTCATTTTTTTCATTAATTTCTTCAATGCTTGCTCTCTATCTTGAGCATCTTTATAAGCCCTTTTGCTACTATAGCTCATAATCAGTTTGCGACCCTTTTCAGCTAGTTCAATTATTTTTCCCTTATATTCTTCTGCATCAACGGTTAATGGCTGATAATCATCACTATTTAAGATTTTAGCTGTAATATCCTTAGTCATATTCTTAATTTTGGCACCTACTATATATTGATAGCCAGCTTGTTCTAATAGAGCTAAATTTTCATTATTCAACATACCGCTGTCTGCTACAAACACTACTTTATCAATAGCAAACCTGCCTTTCAAGCTATCTAAAGCTTTCAATAAAGTATGACCTTCATAGGTCGCTCCAGGAAATATCTCATAACCGATTGGAATACCATTATTAGTAACAAAAATGCTCAGCATTACCTGTACTTCATTGAATTTATGATCTTTACTAAACCCCTTACTCTTCAACTCATCTTCAGTAAATGATTCAAAATAAAGAGTAGTTGCATCATAAAATAGTACATCGATTTTTTCTTTAAACAACTTTTGACTGCTAAGTAAAGCACACTGCTCGATTTTCTCAACCACCTTATCATCTATTTTATCCATAGTTTTGTATACCGAATCAAGCTTTAAATCTACTCCATAATTATTGACCAATAAATTGACTGTTTCACGCTTACTAGTTGGGTTAGCAATACGAGCTAAAACAACATTGCGTATTATGTTTATGCTCGACACTTCCCTGGCAGGATTGGGTAAGATTTTATTAAAACCAAGTTGGTCATAAATTTTTCCATACACCTCATGAATGCCAATGATAGTGCTTCCTTGACTACGTAAATTGCTGATATCATCAATAGGTTGTGGTTGTATTTGTTCTTTCTCGCACCGCTGTCTAGATGACATCGCCATCGATACTATATCCTTGTCTGGGATAAGATTAGGTTGAGTGCTACTAGTGATTTCAACCTTAATGAATTCAGCAAGCTCTATTAATTTAGTTATTTCTTCTTGGTCTGATGCACTGCCAATATGTCGAACAACCCGTTGTTTTACTTTATTAGTTATGGGATCGCGTATCCCTTCTACTAGTTGAACAGCGTTAACATTACGGGTAGCAGATTTTTTGACTCTAACGAACATATCAGTAGCATATTTAAAACTAATTGTTGGTTAGTATATCTACTAAAATATTGTATGTCAATAATAAAAATATATGGAGGCACAACAAACGCCCTCTAATTAACAAAACCTTTTTTCTCCTGCTTTTTCTATACACTTATCTTTAACTATTTTCCGAAGTCAGGAAACTTGATTATCGAGTAAAAGTTGATTAGAAATGGATTGCTTCGTCGACCTTACGGTCTCCTCTCAATGACATTTGGGGTGCATATACGTCATTGCGAGACCATGTAATGGTCGAAGCAATCCACTCTTTAACCAGTTAAGCTAAGTCATTGTCATCCAAATTAGAACCAGTTATAGGTACAATATCCAAAGTATCATCCAAAATTTGCAATATCTGCTCGGTTATATTAGATACAGCTTTTTCTTCTGGTAATTCTTTATCGCATATCTCAATAGTAGGTTCTTGTTTTTCCGAAATATCTGTTATGATAATCTTTTCCATAGATTCTTGGTAAATAGGATTTTCTACGAATTGCTTAAAACCAAGGAAAGTAAATAACACCTCTTTTTTAATTGAAGGTTTGTCTGTTTCTGGTATTTCGCTAAAAAAAGCATTAAAATCTTCTTTCTGTACATTATTCAGACACCCTTTAGTTGCTGCTATCCAAGTTTTGAAAGACTCATTAATATCAGAATTACCATAATTACTGTTTAGTACTACTTGGAGTTTAGTTTTCAGTGCATCAAAGGCTGTTATAAACTTGTCTGTATCAGGTTTGCTGTGTTCGTCTAGATAGATATAAGCTTTGTGTTTTGTCTCCTCCCTGTCGTTGCTGGAATCAGAAAGATTTTTGCTCTGTATTTGATACTGTTCGATCAGCTGATAAGCAGCACAAAAATACTGAGCCAACTCCAATACGCTAGATTTTTTGATTTCCTCTACTGACTTTTTCTCAAACTTTGCTCGGATATCTTCTAAAGGGGTAAAAAATTCCTCGATATTTTCTAAAGGGGCTAAAAATTCCTCGCATTTTTGTGTTTCTGCTTCTGTGTTGATAATTTTTTCCAAAATTGCTTGGTAATCAGGAGACTTTAATAATTGCTCATAACGAAGAACGGCAGTAAACAGCTTGTCTCCAATTGAAGAATTAACATCTGATATTTTTTCAAAGGAAGATAAAAGTGTTTCTGACTGTAAGGAATTCAGACTACTTTTTATATCTTCTGCCCAATAAGTAAATGGGACGCTAGGAGCAGTTTCATATGATGTTAACAATTTTAAAGTCTTAATTTTGAGTTCACCAAAAGCTGTTATGAACTTGTCTATGTTAGATTCAGTGTGTTCGTCTAGATAGCTATAAGCTTTCTGTTGTTCTTCCTCACTGCTTTGGGGATCAGAAAATTTCTCGCTCTGTTTTTGATGTTTTATGATAAGCAAATAATCATTACAAAAATACTTAGCCAACTCTAATATGCTAGATTCTTTGATTTCCTCTACTGACTTTTCCTCAAATTCTGCTCGGACATTTTCTAAATATGCTAAAAATTCTTCATGTTTTTTTCTTTCTGCTTCTGTTGTTTCATCACTTATTAAAGAAGCATTATCTTGATTCTTAGACATGGGTTACTCTCCATTTTAAAATTTATAATATGATTATTGATTTATTAATTATCGCAAACAACCTCCTAATAAGTAAAGTTTAGTTACCAATTTCGCTACTGTCAATTGGATTTTTTTGTTAATAGAATACTTGACTAAATTAGTAGGATATTATAAGATATATGCTATAATGGTGGAGTCGTTTGTATGCAATTAACTACAAAAGGGCGATATGCGGTGATGGCAATCTTAGAAATTGCATCACAAATGTCGGATACGCCTGTTACCTTGGCTGAAATTTCAGCAAAACAACATATACCGGTTAATTATTTGGAGCAAATTTTTGCAAAACTGAAGAAAGCTAACATAGTTAGATCAGCTAAAGGTCGAAAAGGTGGTTATATCATTAATGAAAAATTAGATAAAATCAGGATTACTAATATTATTGATGCGGTAGATGAGAATATCGAAATGACCAGATGTTTAGGGAAATCTGGAAATAGTTGTGTACCTAATAAAGTGCAATGTAACGCCCATCATTTATGGTTGGGTTTAAGTCGGCATATAAGGGATTATTTTGATACTATTTCGATAGCTGATATGCTTTAGGTATACTTGACTTCCTATATTAACTAATATAAAAATTATTTTTTTACAACTTTTGTATTAGTGGGCTGAAAATTTATGTTATATTTAGATCATAATGCTACTACTAACATTCATCCTAAGGTTAAAGAGCTGATGGAGAATTTGATGATAGAGACCTATTATAATCCGTCTTCTATTCATACAAAGGGGCGTTATGCTCGAAGTTTAGTAGAAATAGCTAGGCAGCAGGTTGCGAAATCTGTTGGAGCTGATATAAATTCTAGGGAATATCAGGTAATTTTTACTTCCTCTGGTACAGAGAGTAATAATTTGCTGATGAATAATTATTACGATGGAGAAATTTTTGTTTCTAGTATAGAGCATTTATCGATCTTTGATCACACTAAATATCGGGATAATATTAAAATTATCCACGTTGATAGTGATGGCATTGTTGATATTGAACATTTAGAGCAATTATTATCAACTAGTCAAGCTAGTAAAAAGCTAGTCTCTGTGATGTTGGCTAATAATGAAAGTGGTGTTGTACAAAACATACAGCAGCTAGTTAAAATTGCCCAAAAATATGGAGCGGTATTTCATAGTGATTGCGTGCAAGCAGTTGGCAAAATACCGGTCAATATTAAAGAACTAGCTGTTGATTTTGCTACTATATCAGCTCACAAATTAGGAGGAATGCAGGGTAGTAGTGCGTTGATTGTTAAGGCAGGAAATACGCTTAAAGCGATGATGATTGGCGGAGGGCAAGAGAGGAATATTCGCTCAGGTACAGAAAATGTGCTGGCAATTGCCTCGTTCGGGCTTGCATCATCAATAGTTACTAATGAGCTAGCAGATAGATATAATAAAATGAAGAAATTACAAACATATTTGGAGCAGAATTTACTTAACTATAAAAATGTTAAAATAGTGTCAAATAATGTTGAAAGACTACCTAATACTACCTTGATGATTGTGCCAGAAACTGATGCACAAACTAAGTTGATAGCTTTTGATTTAAGGGGTATAGCGGTGAGTTCCGGCTCTGCCTGTTCATCAGGAAAAGTTGGCAAGTCACATGTGTTATCTTCTATGGGGGTTAGTGAGGAAGATGCTAGGTCTTCGATTAGAATCAGTTTCGATTATCAACAAACTATTGAAGATGTTGTGACATTTATTAAAGCGTTTGAAGAAGTATACTCAAATGGATAAATTAGAAAAATTAAGACAACAAGTAAAATTAACTGGTAAATCGCTACCAATTTATATGGATTATCAATCAACAACCCCTATGGATCCAAGGGTTCTAGAATGTATGTTGCCGTATTTTACTACTAAATTTGGTAATCCGCACTCTAGGAGTCATTCCTTTGGTTGGGAAGCTGAAGAAGCTGTAGAAATGTCAAGAGAGAAAGTGGCAAGGCTTATTGGTGCTGATTCTAAAGAAATTGTTTTTACTTCTGGTGCTACTGAATCTAACAATTTAGCGATAAAAGGTATTGCTAAATTCTATGGTAGTAAGAAAAATCACATAATAACAGTGATAAGTGAACATAAATGCGTTTTAGATGCTTGTCGGCATTTAGAAAATGAAGGATTTAAGGTAACATATTTGCCAATTCAGGCAAATGGCTTGATTGATTTACAGCAATTAAGAAATGCCATAACCGACCAAACTATGCTGGTATCGGTGATGGCGGTAAATAATGAAATCGGTGTTATTCAGCCAATTAAAGAAATTGGCAAAATTTGTCGGGAATTAGGCGTATTCTTTCACTCAGATATTGCCCAAGGATATGGTAAAATCCCCATAGATGTTAATGATTGTAACATTGATTTGGCAAGTATTTCTGGGCATAAAATTTATGGTCCCAAAGGTATTGGAGCTTTATATGTAAGAAAAAAACCTAGGGTACGATTAGTGCCAATTTTAAATGGTGGTGGACAGGAAAGAGGTATGCGTTCTGGAACTCTCCCAACTCCTTTAATTGTTGGACTCGGGGCAGCAGCTGAATTAGCTCTATCGGAAATGTCGCAAGATGCTAAACTAGTAGAAGAGCTTTTTGATAGATTTTATAATAATATTACTAAACAAATTGCTGATGTCTATTTAAACGGTGATATGCATAAGAGATATAAGGGAAATTTAAATTTAAGTTTTGCTTATGTCGAAGGGGAGTCAATGATATTGGCTATTAAGGATTTAGCCGTTTCATCTGGTTCAGCTTGTACCTCATCTTCACTGGAGCCATCATATGTGTTAAGAGCTATGGGGGTTGACGAAGAAATGGCACATACATCGATTAGGTTTGGTATTGGTAGATTTACCACTAAAGAAGAAATAGATTATGCTGTAGAGTTAATAAAGTCAAAAATTAACAAGTTAAGAGAACTGAGTCCTCTTTGGGAGATGGTTCAAGAAGGTGTTAATTTAAAGCAAATTAAGTGGGCAATACACTAGACTCCCTACATAAGGCGATCTAGGAGGCTGTTTGCAATAGACCTCTTTCAAAACTCTACTTCTGCTGGTAATTTGTACGTCGATGCGGTACTCGAATCCTCACGTACGCTAGAGTACGCTGCGGTTCTGCGTTCCGCGTCTCCTTCAAATTCCTCAGCATAAGCGAGTTTTGAAAGAGGTTTAATAACTAAAGTAATGATTTTTTTGGATTGCCACGACCACTACGTGGTTTTGCTAATAGATGTGGATAAGGTGAATATATAAGCAAATTTTATTATGACTCTAGAAAAGCCAAAACATGACGAAATCTTTCGCAAATCTATGGAGAATCCCATAGTTGCTAAAGAATTTTTGGCAACTCATTTGCCGAAGGATGTGTTGGCTTTAATCGATAGTACATCTTTAAAATTAGAAAAAGATAGTTTTATTGAGCCAGACCTTTCTGAAACTATTTCAGATGTATTATTTTCTGTTAAGTTTAATGATCAGGATGGCTATATTTTTTTGCTATTGGAACATCAAAGTACTGTTGATAAAATGATGGCATTTAGGTTATTTAAATATATGATTAATATTTGTGATCGATATTTAACTACTAATCCTAAAGCTAAACGCCTTCCAGTAATTTATCCCCTAATAATTTATAATGGCAAGAAGAAATATAACGCATCGCTCAATATATGGAATTTATTTAGCCATCCAGATTTAGCCAGAGGCTTTTGGACAAATGATTGTCAGCTTATTAACGTACATGACATCCCCGATGAAGAACTCAAGAAAAAAATATGGTCTGGGATTTTGTTATTTTTCCTTAAGCACATCCACGAACGTCAATTACTGAAAAGATGGCAAGAAATCTCTTATCTCTTGCCTAAATTGAGTAAAATAACAATAGGCTATGACCATATAAGAAATCTATTGAGCTATACTTTGACCTTTATTGAGCAAAGTGATAAAATAGAGTTAGAAAAAATATTAAAAAATAGTTTAACTAAAGAAAAAGGAGAAGAACTTATGCCTAGTATAGCTCAAGTATGGAAAGAAGAAGGGATTCAAATCGGACTACAAGATGGTATCAAAATCGGAGAGGCCAGAGGTAAAGCTAGAGGAGAAGCCATAGGAGAAGCTAGAGGAGAAGCTAGAGGAGAAGCTAGAGGTAGAGCCGAGGGTGAAGCTAAATTAATAAAAATGATGATAAACAATGGTAGCTCTATTGAAGAAGTAGCAAGAATTACTGGACTATCTATTACTAAAATCAATGAATTACTGAAAGTACAGTAAATAACGAATTATTAAATTAGCTATAGTCAATTCAGGAGGATTTGGTGCTAGGAGCGATGGAGCGACGCCTATAAGTAATAGGCGAGCGACGAGTGACGACGTCACCAACTTCTCCTCAATTGACTATATATAAGTAAGTTTTATTATGACTTCAGACAAGCCAAAACATGATGAAATCTTTCGCAAATCTATGGAGAATCCCATAGTTGCTAAAGAATTTTTGGCAACTCATTTGCCGAAGGATGTGTTGGCTTTAATCGATAGTACATCTTTAAAATTAGAAAAAGATAGTTTTATTGAGCCAGACCTTTCTGAAACTATTTCAGATGTATTATTTTCTGTTAAGTTTAATGATCAGGATGGCTATATTTTTTTGCTATTGGAACATCAAAGTACTGTTGATAAAATGATGGCATTTAGGTTATTTAAATATATGATTAATATTTGTGATCGATATTTAACTACTAATCCTAAAGCTAAACGCCTTCCAGTAATTTATCCCCTAATAATTTATAATGGCAAGAAGAAATATAACGCATCGCTCAATATATGGAATTTATTTAGCCATCCAGATTTAGCCAGAGGCTTTTGGATAAATGATTGTCAGCTTATTAACGTACATGACATTCCCGATGAAGAACTTAAGGAAAAAGTATGGTCTGGGATTTTGTTATTTTTCCTCAAGCACATCCACGAACGTCAATTACTGAAAAGATGGCAAGAAATCTCTTATCTCTTGCCTAAATTGAATAAAATAACAATAGGCTATGACCATATAAGAAATCTATTACAGTATACTTTGATCTTTATTGAGCAAAATGATAAAATAGAGTTAGAAAAAATATTAAAAAATAGTTTAACTAAAGAAAAAGGAGAAGAACTTATGCCTAGTATAGCTCAAGTATGGAAAGAAGAAGGGATTCAAATCGGACTACAAGATGGTATCAAAATCGGAGAGGCTAAAGGTAAAGCTAGAGGAGAAGCCATAGGAGAAGCTAGGGGAGAAGCTAAATTAATAAAAATGATGATAAACAATGGTAACTCTATTGAGGAAGTAGCAAGAATGACTAGATTATCTATTACAAGAATCAATGAACTATTGAAAGTACAGTAAACTGGTGCTTATTAGCAAGGCGTTACTTTAGTAATAACGCCTATGTATAGCATAATACCTTAAATTTTTTGTTATTTTCATAATAATAAAAAAAATTGTAGGGTATGAAAAAATAAGCAATATTGCAAAAATAATGCAAATAACTATTAGTGGGTCAAAAAAATCTGTTATATTTATAGATATATACTCAAATGATTTGGAGAATTGAATTTGAAAATAATGGGCTAGGAGGCAGGCTCCTAGACTATGGCAGCGTATGTTAGTATGCGAGTCCCTGATATTTTCAAAAAAACAATCTTTCAAAGCAGGAGAGTATAGACGTATTAAGGTAGAATAATTATTAATATAGGAATAACATGGGTTATAGTTTAAAAGTACTGGATCATTACGAAAATCCACGTAACGTTGGATCATTGGACAAAAATGATGCATATGTTGGGACAGGTCTTGTGGGAACCCCCGCCTGTGGTGATGTAATGAAGCTACAAATTAAAGTTAGTGCAGAGGGAATTATTACAGATGCAAAATTTAAAACATTTGGTTGTGGTTCTGCTATTGCTTCAAGTTCTTTAGTAACGGAATGGGTTAAGGGTAAATCTCTTGACGAGGCTGGTAGTATAAAAAATACAGAGATAGCCAAGGAATTATCTTTGCCACCAGTAAAACTCCATTGTTCTTTATTGGCAGAAGATGCCATAAAAGCAGCAATACTTGATTATAAAACTAAAAACTCATAGTAATTATTATGAAAAATGTTATGTCATTGACTGAGGCAGCAGCTCAACAAATAAAGAGATTGATAGACAGGCGTGATAAACCATCTTTTGGTATTAGGATTGGTGTGAAATCTGGTGGTTGTTCCGGTCTATCTTATTATGTAGAATATGCTGATATCAAAAATAAGTTTGATGAGGTGGTAGAAGATAAAGGTGTACGAATATTAATTGACCCAAAAGCTCTAATGTATCTTTTAGCAAGTGAAATGGATTATGTAGAAGGTAAGTTTAAATCTGGCTTTACTTTTAACAATCCGAATGAAAAAGGTAGTTGTGGATGTGGGAAGTCGTTTAATGTTTAATATGCAATTACTAGATTTTGTTAATAAAAAAAACTATATAGATGGAAATTGGCTAGATTGCCAAGAACAGTTATCAGTTTATAATCCTGCCAATGATAAAGTGGTTGGGTCGATACCAAATTTGCCTAATGATTTAATTATTAGTGCTATTGACAGTTCTGTTAGAGCTTTTAAAATTTGGTCACAAACTTCTTTTGAACAAAGAATAACTATATTAAGAAAATGGCATTCTTTAATATTAGAGAATATTGATCAACTAGCCTATATAATTACCTTAGAACAGGGGAAAATATTAGAAGGTGCAAAGCTTGAGGTATTATATGGTGCGTCTTTTATTGATTGGTTTGCTAGTAACATTCATAACATTCAAGGTAAAATAAAGCCTGGAAAATCAATAACTCACAAGATTATCACCGAATTTGAGCCAATTGGTACGGTTTGTTCAATTACTCCATGGAATTTTCCAAATGCCATGGTAACAAGAAAGGTTGTTCCAGCATTAGCTGCTGGTTGTAGCGTTATACTTAAACCATCGGAATTCACGCCTTTTTCTGCATTGGTTTTGGCTAAATTGGCAAATGATGCTGGGATACCAGCTGGAGTACTAAATATTATCACCGGTGATGCCAATAATATTGGACAAATATTTTGTAATGATTTTAGAATTCGTAAATTATCATTTACTGGTTCTACGAGGGTAGGAAAGATGTTATATCAGAATTCTAGTGCTACTATTAAGCGTTTATCTCTAGAACTTGGCGGTAATGCTCCATTTATTATATTAAGTGGTGTTGATTTAGATAAGACTGCCAGTGAGCTTATATTAGGAAAGATAAGGAATAGTGGACAATCTTGCACTTCGCCCAACAGAATATTAATTGAAGAAGCAATTTATGATGAATTTTTACAAATTCTTACTACAAAATTTGCTAATCTGAAAATAGGGGATGGTTTTGATTCTGAATCAGTTATAGGACCGTTGATTAATAAAGCAGCTATAGATAAGATTTTAAAATTGATTGAAGATGCTAAAAATAAAGGTGGAGAAATCTTATGCGGAGGTAAAGCTCATGGTAATTTTTTTGAGCCAACAATTATTAGTAATTGTCAGGATAATATGGAGATTTTTAGCACAGAAATATTTGGTCCCGTTCTTGCATGTTATAAATTTGGCAGTATACAAGAAGTTATAAATAGAGCTAATAATACGGAATATGGTTTGCAAGCTTATATATATTGCAATAATATAGCTATAGCTCAAATAATGGCAACAAAACTTGATTTTGGTATGGTATCAATTAATGATTCGCTGCCTACTAATGCCAAGGCAGCATTTGCTGGGCGAAAAAATTCAGGGTTTGGAGTGGAAGGTTCAGATGAGGGAATATTTGAGTATTTAAATAGTAAATTTGTAAACTTGCATAATTATGCAGATTCAAGTCAATTAACTTTATTATGAGAAAAATTACCCTTGGTTTAATAGCTGAGTATATAGCTATTATTATTTACAAAATTAAATTTTATCAAATTCTATATCATCGTAAAAGATATTATGTTGGCGAAATTGATATTATTGCTCTGCGTGGTAAACAACTTGTTTTTATAGAAGTAAAAGCAAGATGTTCTGACGTTGATGATAGAATATTATCAACTCATCAACAGATGAGAATAAAAAGAGCTACCAGTATGTTTTTAAGCTCTAACCCTAAATACCAAAATTATCAGGTTAGATTTGATCTAATAATTATTAAACCTTACAGTATACCCATTATTATTGAGAATGCTTGGTAATTGAGATAAATATATAGCTAACCCGGTTAGTATGATGCCTAATTCACAGACGTCATTGCGAGAAAGTATAAGCCAACGAGGCAATCAAGTTTTTTGTCATTCCCGCGTAGGCGGGAATCTAAACCCCGCACCGAAGCAGGGGTGACACTGAGTTGTAAATTGTCATCTCTGCGAAAGTAGGCATCTAGGATGCAGCCTCCTAGCTATACTTAAATTGTAGAAATTATGCAAAAACTATTTGATAATAAAATTATCTCTCAGATGAATTCTTGCAGTTTGTGCTGTGACTCTAGACTAGCTAAAGCTGGCGATATATTCTTTGCGATTAAAGGAGCAAGCTCTGATGGTAATAAATTTATCGATGATGTAATAAATAAAGGGGTGAAATTCATTGTTACAGATGATGCTGAGAGCTTAAACAACCCCAATATTACCGCCAATGATGTACATATAAATCTTGTGAGTGATGCACGGTTGGCACTGAGTCAAGCTGCTAATATTCTCTACCCATTATTACCATCATATATGATAGCTGCTACTGGTACTAACGGTAAAACCTCGGTAGTATCATATTGTAGGCAACTATATACATTATTAGGAGTACCAAGTTGTTCTATTGGGACTATTGGCGTAGAATGTGCCAGTGGTTTGGATTTAAGTGTTCAAGACATTTTAGACAAATCCCCGGCTCTCACTACTCTTGACCCTATAACTTTTAGACATATTTTACATAAGCTAGCTGAGAATAACACAAAATATGTAGCTTTTGAGGCTTCTAGCCATGGTTTAGATCAACAAAGATTATGTGGTGTAAAAGTAAATGCTGCTTGCTTTACTAGTTTTAGTCAAGATCACCTTGATTATCACCAAAATATGGCTAATTATCTTTTAGCCAAACTAAAATTATTTACAGATAATTTATTGCCAACAGGAACGGCTGTGTTAAACTCAGAAATAGCACAATTAGATTATATTAAACATTATTTACAACAACGTAATATAAAGTTTTTAACAGTGGGTATGAATGGCGATCTGAAAATTATCGACAGTACAATTCCTGGACATAAGGTTCCTGGACATAAGGTTTGTGACTATAAAGGGCAAAAATATAATTTTACTACTGATATAGTTGGTAGTTTTCAAGCTAGTAACTTACTGATTGCCGTTATGATGGTGCATTTGACTGGCTTTCCTTTGGAACAAGTTATATCGAAGTTATCGCAAGTTAAAGCAGTTAAAGGGCGTTTAGAGAGAGTAGGTAATAGTAATGTGTTTATCGACTATGCTCATACCCCAGATGCTTTGGAAAAAAGTTTACTGGAGTTAAGAAAAATAAAATCAGATAAGGGGTTATTAAAAGTAATTTTTGGTTGTGGTGGTGATAGAGATAGCAGTAAAAGACCATTAATGGGGCAAGTTGCGGCGAAAATTGCTGATGAGATTATTATTACTGATGACAATCCAAGAAATGAAGATCCAAAATTAATACGGCAGCAAATTATACCAGCTATTATAGCGATCACTAATAGTTTTATAGAAATAAAAAATAGAAAAATAGCAATTACTGAGACGATACATAATTTACAAAAAGATGATATTTTGCTAATTGCCGGCAAAGGTCACGAAAATTATCAGATAATCGGTAATAAAAAACTACCCTTTAACGACTTCGATATAGCCAATAAAGCTCTAGGAGGCTGCCTACAATAACGAAAGTAATTCTATATTTGGCTCTTTTTGACTGCGAATAAACATGATTTTTTTGAAATAGGTACACTATTCCTACAAAAATCATATATATTCTCGCCGAAAAATAGCTCAAAATATAATTAATTAGTTATTGTAGGCAGCCTCCTAGAAAATAAACTTATTGACAATTAAAGCAAAATTGGGGTAAGAATTGTCTTGAATGTGAGCGTTCATGGAAAAAGTTAAAGTATAAGCGTCATTGCGAGGAGTGGCTAGCGACGAAGCAATCCATAAAAGTAACAAAAAATGGATTGCTTCGACCATTACATGGTCTCGCAATGACATGACGTCTTGTACTTTAACTTTTTTCTGTAAACTCTCATTTTTGAACTTTACGTAAGATATAATATAATGATTTGGTCAGCAAGAGACTTGAGTAATGCATTGAATATAGAGGTACATCCTGATATTCATGGTGGACAGGTTCAATTCAATTCTAATTTCGTTACAGATGGTGATTTGTTCATTGCTCTTAAAGGAGCTAATGATGGACATAATTATGCGTTACATGCTCTAGAACGTGGGGCAAATGCGGTAATTATTAGTCAGGAAATAACAGGGTTGCCTAATGAAAAAGTAATTATGGTTCCTGATACCTTAACTGCCTTGCATCAGATGGCAGAGTATAAAAGGCAAAAATCCCAGGCGAAGTTTATTGGGGTTACTGGCAGTAGTGGTAAAACTGGAACTAAGGAAGCAATCAAAACTGTACTAAGTCACTTTGGCTCTACTTTTGCTAGTCGAGGAAATTTCAATAACCATCTTGGTGTGCCTATAAATCTTGCTTCTCTGCCGGATGATATAGAATATGCTGTTTTTGAAATGGGTATGAATCATCCAGGAGAAATAAGAACTCTAACAAAAATGGTTAAACCTGATATATCAGTCATTACTACAATATCAGAAGCTCATCTTGAATTTTTTCAGTCTCAACTGCATTTGGTTGATGCTAAATGTGAAATTTTTGAAGGAATGTCAAAAGATAGTATAGCTGTTATAGATTTAGATAGCCCATATTATAACCGAGTTTTACAAAATCTTAAGCAATTATCGATTAATAATATATATAGTTTTGGCACATCACCATATGCAGATTGTAGCTTAATATCATATGAATATCAACAAATTACCCAACAAGTTCGTTTACGTTATTCGATTCATAATACTAAAATAGATATCGAGATTCCCCTTGTACCAGAACATTATGCTAGAAATTATACTATAGCTCTTCAGATGTCAGCCATATTGAACTTAGATATTAATGTAGCAGCAAGACAATTAAGCAAAATATTATTAATGGATGGTAGGGGTAAGCTAATCAATGCCAAATATCATGGTCAGGACTACCAAATTATATGTGATTATTATAATGCTAATCCAGAATCAGTAAAAGCTGCTTTATTATATCTAAAACAGCTTAGTGGTAAGAAAAAAATTGCTATAATAGGTGATATGTTAGAATTGGGAGATAATTCGATAAAATTCCATAAAGATTTAATACCAGCAATTCTCGATTCTGGTGCCAACAGAGTTTTTTTAGTAGGCAATAATACCCAATATATCTATCAATCTTTGCCAGATGAAATAGAAAAAATACATTTTGATAATGTTGATCTGTTAATAGAAAACTTAAGTAAATTACTTAAGGGTAATGAATTAATCTTAATAAAAGGGTCAAATAGTACCCAACTTAGTAAAATCATCCAATCTTTTGAGTTACACTAGTGATATACAACCTTCTTGCCCCCTATATACATAAGTTGCATATCGCAAATTTATTCCACTATATTACTTTTCGTATCGGACTTGCCATATTATTTAGTTTGACTATTTCTTTTTTGATAGGACCTAGGATAATTAGAGTTTTACGAGATTTACAAAAATATGGTCAACCAATTCGTAATGACGGGCCAGAAACCCACAAAGCAAAAGTAGGGACACCAACTATGGGTGGGATAATGATTATCCTCACCGTTTGTCTTTCTACTCTCTTATTTTCTGACCTTACTAATAAATATATATGGATAGTGTTATTTGTCTTTATTAGCTTTGGTATACTTGGTTTTATGGATGATTACGCTAAAGTAACAAAAAACCACCATAAAGGAGTTAGTGGTAAGAAGAAATTATTATTTCAGTTTACTATTTGTCTAATTGCTTGTTTATTGTTAAGGGATGCCAATAATCAAGGAAATAACCTGCTGACTATTCCATTTTTTAAGAATTTATTGATTGATTTGGGATTATTTTACATTCCTTTTAGTATTTTTGTTATAGTTGGGGCATCAAATGCGGTGAATCTAACTGATGGTCTTGATGGTCTTGCCATCGTGCCGATTGCTATTACTGCAGGTTCTTTTACCTTAATTATTTACTTGGTGGGTAATAGTTTCTATGCAAATTATCTGCAAATTATTTATGTAGCAAATATTTCTGAATTAACTATCTTCTGTGCTTCAATTGTTGGTGCTAGCCTAGGATTTTTATGGTTTAATGCTCAGCCAGCAGAAATCTTTATGGGAGATACTGGTAGCCTAAGCCTCGGTGGTGCTCTTGGTGTTGTTAGCGTTATTGCCAAACACGAATTTGTTCTAGCAATTATTGGTGGGTTATTTGTTATTGAAACTTTATCAGTAATTATTCAAGTATATTATTTTAAAGCTACCCGTGGTAAAAGACTTTTCAAAATGGCTCCGTTGCATCACCATTTTGAGAAACATGGCTGGTCAGAGTCAAAAGTTGTGATACGTTTCTGGATTATAGCTATAATATTTGCTCTAATTGGTTTGTCTTCGCTAAAACTAAGATGAAAAACTGCTACGTATAGCTCTAGGCATAGATAAGTATTAAGCAGCATAAAAACGTCATTGCGAGAAGGCGTAAGCCTACGAAGCAATCCATATAGTCTTGATGTATCTATACTAATTCTCATGGATTGCTTCGTCGCTACTAAAGTAGCTCCTCGCAATGACGTTTTTACCCTGTCATTCCCGCTTCGGTGCGGAATCTAAACCCCTGCTTACGCAGGGGTTACACAACAATAGATTGCTGCGTCACCGCTTTTAGCGGCTCCTCGCAATGACTCTTAGCAGTCAGCTTTTTTACTCATCATAAAAAAATAAAAAAGATAATTGCTATGAAGCAGGGGTCTCAGATTCCCGCCTACGCGGGAATGACAATAGTTCGCAGAAATTACAAGAATGGGCAGATTTTTCAAACACTAATCAGGTTATTTTAACCCATCCCAACGTTTTATTAAACCAGCATCAATGTCAAAAATATCAAGCACTCGAGTAATTGAGTGATTTATTATATCATCCAAGGTTTCTGGTAAGTTATAAAAAGCCGGCACTGGAGGAGCAATTATCCCGCCATAACTCGTTACTTTCAACATATTCTCTAAATGCCCCCTATGTAAAGGAGTTTCTCTAATCATTAAGACTAATTTTCTTTGTTCTTTCAGTATAACACCTGCTGCTCTACTAATTAAATTATCCTCAATGCTGCAAGCAACTGAGGCGAGAGTTTTCATGCTACATGGAGCTATGATCATACCAAATGTCCTAAAAGAACCACAAGCAATCCTACAACCAATATCAGAAAGATTATAATAATAATCTGCTAGCTCTTGTACTTGTTGTATAGAGTAATCTGTTTCATGTAGTATAGTCAAATGGGCAGATTTTGAGATAATTAAATGACTTTCAATATTTAACTGCCGTAAAATCTCAAGTAACCTTATACCATATATGGCTCCAGAAGCTCCAGAGATTGCCACAAGCAATTTTTTTTTATTATTAGCAGTCATAGTTATATTTTTTCCTTTTAAAGTATATTATATTGTATTAAAATAGTATTTGGTTTTATAAAGTTGACCTTATAGAAATCCTAGTTTTTAACTGATTATGGAGTTTAAAAATGAATATCAATAATCATATACAAAGCTTACAAAAAAAACATGACGATTTACAAAGACTAATAAACGCTGCATTTTTACATTTGCAGGATGATACTAAAATCAAACAGTTGAAGAAACAAAAATTAATGCTAAAAGATAAAATTTTGTTGTTATATAAGAACATCACCAGCAATTAAATTTATTGATTCTTTATAAAGCAGAAGGCTGTAATTAAAAAGATTTGTGTACAAACAATTTTTTAGTAAGGGTAATCTGTTTACTTTTTCGTTTCAATCAAAAGATTATTCGAGTATATTCAGAGTCACTGTTATAAAAGAATAATAAATATGGTACTATCTCTGAAAAGTAAAGGATTAACTGTTATTTTATCTTCCCCCTCGGCTGCTGGTAAATCCAGCTTAGCCAGAGCAGCTTTAAAAATAGACAGTAATCTTAGATTATCCATCTCTGCAACCACCAGAACACCTAGGACAGGTGAGATTGATGGAGTAAGTTACTATTTCAAGACCAAAGAGGAATTTAATAAATTAATTGAACAAGATGAATTCCTTGAATATGCAAATATTTATAATAATTATTATGGAACGCCTAAAAAAGTTGTAGAAGAGCTACTAAGTCAAGGGCTAGATGTTTTATTTGATATAGATTGGCAAGGTACAAAATCCATAAAAAAAATCTTATCAAATGTGATTACAATTTTTGTTCTGCCACCAACTCCTAGTGTTTTGCAGCAACGAATTCAAAATAGAGGGCAAGATAGTAAAGAAGCGATAGAGTTGCGTATGAAATTAGCAACCAAGGAAGTACAATATGCTAAATATTATGATTACGTGGTTATTAATGATGATTTTGAGATCACTCTTAAAACAATATATTCGATAATCATCGCTGAACGCGTAAAAAGAATAAGGCTTAATTTAGATAAGTTTTATAGTAATTGGCAACATGCGTTATTATAGAATATATGAATATACGTAATAAGAATCAATAAACTTTCTGCATAAGTTAATCTATAGCTAACCCAAAGCAAATTTATAGTCAATTCAGGAGGATTTGGGACTAGGAGCGACGAGTGACGACGTCACCAACTTCTCATCAATTGACTATACTATGGCTAAATATTAATGTGGTTAGCTATAGGTTATGTTAATAAAATTTAAATATAACTTGTTATATCAAATTCAGCTATGTAAAATGTAAAATTTACAGGAGTTATCGATTATAGTCAATTCAGGAGAATTTGGGCTTAGGACGCCTATAAGTAACAGATGAGCATTGAGTGGCAACGTTACCAACTTCTCATCAATTGACTATATCAGGGCTTCGGTATAATAAATAGACTGTTGCTGATTAAAGGACAAAAATTACTTATTTAAAGAATAATGTTCACAACAGCTTAATATATTTGTAATTTATTTTAATAAAATTACTTGCTCTTATGGAGATAAAATGAGAACATAGCGTGTAACAAAAAGAATAAATTACTAAAGAAAAATTTGTTAAGGAGAAAGACGTAATGAGGGTATTGTTAGTAGAAGATAATAGTGACATAGCTAGTTCTATTGAATTAACGTTAGCTTCAGAGGAAATTATTTGCGAAGTGGTCGAGTTTGGTACAGAAGGAATAGAGATAGCTAGAGTTTATAATTATGATTTGATTATCTTAGATCTTATGCTACCAGACATTAGTGGATTCGAAGTATTGCTAAGATTACGTTCTGCTAAAGTAAAAACGCCCATATTGATTTTATCAGGTATCACTACAGTTGATCAGAAAATCAAAGGGCTTACATGCGGGGCAGATGATTATATCACAAAACCATTTAACCGCGAAGAGTTAATTGCTCGTATTTATGCAATTGTTCGTCGTTCTAAAAGACATTCTGAGTCAGTGGTTAGGTTTGACAAGGTAAGTATTCATCTTGATACCAGAATTGTAGAAGTGGATGGAAAAAAGGTTCATTTAACAAATAAGGAATATGCCATTTTAGAATTATTAGTTTTACGTAGAGGAACAGTATTGAATAAGGAGATGTTCTTAGATCATCTGTATAGTAGTGTTGATGAACCAGAGATTAAGATTATAGATGTATTTGTTTGCAAATTACGTAAGAAATTAGCTGATGCTGCTGGTGGTACAAACTACATTGATACGGTATGGGGGCGTGGTTATATGTTAAAAGAATATGATGAACAAGATCCAATATTACATCATTTTTAAGGAGAAGTTATTAGACCTCTTACCTAATCTAATTGGTAATTTTGTTGTCAAAACTCGTCTCCGTTCCTCACGTACATCTTAGTACGCTGCGGTACTAGACTTCGTTTTTTCTAAAAATTCCTCAATTATCTTTAGGTTTATGCAAGAGGTCTATTGAACCATCTAGAAACCAAGATAGAAGTATGATACCTAGCACGATAGAACTAACCGGTAAGGTCTATATTAAATATGTTGATCATATAGTAAATTCATATGTTGGGGATGTTAAGCTTTTGTTAAATGACGATGCATTAAGCCTTAATAAAGGGGATTATGAGAATTTAAAGTCAAGCGGTTATATTAAAGCAAAAATTTTTGATGGACTTGTTTGGCAGAATATTAGTATAAGTGAGTTATGTTCAGAAAAAGAATACAAATTTACTAAAAGACAAAAAGCTATTGACTCAGCCTTATTATGCAAAACTATAATTGAAGAGCGTCGAGGAATTATGTTATATAGAACTTATAGAGGGCACTTTACTACTCAAGAATGATTAGCTAATCCTTTCCCTGGATTTGCTTAGTTTGAGTAATTGGTAAATAGGAGGCTAACAAATGGAAACAGATAACAAAAAACCACAAGATTCTAGAAAATTAGCAGACCAAATTAAGGATGCATTGGCAGGTATCACTAATGATGATGAACTTGGATCCGATGAGGCAATGGAAATTTTCAATGAGTTAAGTGCAAACGACGCTTTTGAGCAAGAGATAGAACAAATATTAGCTTGTCTTAACGAACAAACAATGGATCTAACCAAATTACAGACACAGATTATCATATTAATACAAAAATATTTAGGTAAACTCAATAACAAGAAATTAAATCTTAAAGTTGATGAACAACTTATCAGTAAGAATGTTACGGAAGTAAGTAGTTACTTGATGCAACAACATTCACAATTGGTAAAAGAAGCTAACCGAGGCTTGATAAAATCAAAAGACAATCTACATGGTATAAGTCGTCAATCTAGATTGGAAGCAAGGCGTTTAGTTAAAAATTTTGCTTTATACCAAGTTTATAAATTCATGAATCCTAAAAGAATAGCTGGAGAAACAAAAAAAGAAAATTTTGCTTATAATATGATTAAAGGCGGGATGGATTTAGCTACAAAATATGAAGGTGGAGCAAAAAGTGATATTAAATCATATTCTCCAGAATTTCTTAAAAAATTAAACAAGGCTCATCAAAATTTTAAAAGTGGTGGGAAGACAATTTATTGATTAATAATATTTACTTACAAAAATTAAAACTACTAAATTATCGTAATTTTCAGGATTTAGAGATTAATACTGGTAATAACCCTATTATATTAATAGGAGCAAATGGTAGTGGTAAAACTAACATCCTAGAATCAATATCACTATTTTCTCCTGGTAAAGGTTTGAGATCAGCAAAATTAGATGATGTTTGTCAAAGAGGGGCAGAGCATTGTTCGGCTTATGGGCTACTACACAGTAAACTTGGACTAGTTGAAATTTCAACAAATTTAAAACGTCAATCTAATAGGCGACTTACAGAATTTAACGGTGTTAAAATACAAAATAATGAATTGAGCAAGTTCTCTGCTATGATTTGGCTTACTCCCCAAATGGATGGTATTTTCTCTTCTGGTGTTAGTGATAGACGTAAATTCTTTGACAGGATTGTCTATAATTTTAATCCATCGCATGCAGGGATAGTGACTAAATATGAATATTATATGCATGAACGCAGTAAAATCCTATTACAAGATCAAGTTGATACAAATTGGCTTGGAGTAATTGAAGAGAAAATGGCAGAATTATCAATTCAAATTGCTATTAATAGGTTAAAAATTTTAGAACATATTCAAAAAACCATTGATGATTTGGATAATGACTTCCCTAAAGCTGTTTTATCAATTAATGGGGTTATAGAAGAAAAAATATCAAAAAATTATGATATAGATGTAGATTTTATAAAAAATGAATTAGTGGGCTGTCGTATTCGTGATAGAATGTCTAATCGTACTAATTTTGGAGTTCATAAAAGTGATTTTATAGTTATTCATAAAGAAAAAAATGCCCCAGCTAAACACTGCTCTACCGGTGAACAGAAGGCTATGCTCATTGCAATAATACTTGCCCAAGTTAATTATTCTATTAAAGAAAATATCGCTATGCCTATTTTACTGTTAGATGAGGTTTTTGTCCATCTTGACAAGAAAAGGCGAGAATATTTAATTGATCTTTTCCTAGAATTAGGATTACAACTATGGGTAACTGCTACTGACTTAAATGGCATAGAATCCTTAACCAAAAAAGCAGAGCTAATAAAACTATAGAACAAAAATAAACAACACGATAGGTGCTTATTCAGCACTAATTAAGGTTAATTGACTATATCATATTCTTGGCAGCTTTTATGCCAGAATTTTTAGCATCTTTTGAATCGGAAGTTTCGCTATGAAAAACTATTTTACTGCCATCAAAATTGGCAAGCATAAACTCCGTATGAATAACCTTATCACGTATACTTAAATCATTTGAGTATACGTATGTTGAATAAGCAGCTATAGGGGTTTTACAATCTGCATCTAGATATTCTAAAAATGCTCTTCCCGCCTTCATTAGTTCCCATGTTTCAAGATGGTTAATTTTATTACATATCTCCTGCATTTTGTTATCATTTTTTCTTATCTCTACCGCTATAACTCCCTGCCCTACAGATGGCAACATCTCTTTTATATCTATTAAGTGGCAATATTTTTCATCAAATAGCCCCAATCTTTTCAAACCACTATAAGCGAGAATGGTCGCATCAACATCACCTTGCATTAATTTTTTTATTCTTGAATCAACATTTCCTCTAAAAGTAACAATTTGTAAATCAGGTCTTTTTCTTTGTATTAGGATTTTTCTACGTACTGAGGATGTACCAACTATACTGGCAAAAGGCAATTCTTCTATTGATTTATAGTTCAAGCAGACAAATACGTCTCGTGCATCTTCTCTCTCAAGTACAGCACATATCATCAATTCTGACGGTAATTTACAAGGTACATCTTTAAAGGAATGTACAGCTAAATCAATTTCTTCATTTATAAGAGCAGCTTCTATTTCTTTTAAAAACAAAGCCTTCCCACCTATATCATACAGATTTTTATCCTTAATCAAATCGCCAGAGGTAACTATTGGGACTATTTCATAATTTATCTGTGGATAATGAATTTTAATTTGGTCAATTACTAAACCTGTCTGAATCAAAGCCAGAGTACTTCTTCTTGTACCTATTTTTATTACCTTCTTCATCGATGATTTATTGTCAGTATATTATATTAACTACAACTTCATCATTCTTTAAAACTTGATTTGTTGATGAAAATTCCTCAACAAATTCTATTTTATGAGAAGATGTAACATTTTTAAGGTCTATCGTTAAGTCATTAGGAAGTTTTTCTCCTATAATTTCTAGTACCTTAATATTAGCTTTAACTGACAAATTCTTTTCTGCTTTAGCTTTTCTAACCAAATCTAGTATTTTAATAAGCCTATCAGGCTGAATTTGATCTACCGGGAAAGAAAAATTTTTGATTTGAGACCAATTACCTCGACTATGGATAGATTTTGTACTATATAATATTTGCCAAATTTCTTCTGTTATATGCGGTAAGAAAGGAGCTAATAATTTGAGTAAAATTTTTATCGAATAATATAAAGTGATTATAGCACTATACTGCCCTCTATTGTCTGAGCCATCCATGTTATAAGCTCGGGTCTTAGTGATTTCAAGATAATTATCACAAAATACTGACCAAAAAAACTTTTCTATTGACTCCATAGCATCGGTATATTCATAATTATGCATATCTGATTCAACTTTATCTACTAACTCAACTAGTTTTACTATTAACCATTGGTCAAACTTGTGACAAATTTTGCTTTCTATATCAGGAATCTGGACATTTTTATCTAATGGATCTAATTTGTCAAAATGAATAGCCGCAAATTTGCAAGCATTCCATAATTTATTAACAAGTCTCTTCCCATTTTTCATTACCTCTTCAGAGTAAACAGTATCAGCTCCAAGCCTAGATTTAGAAGTCCAATAACGCATTACATCAGCCCCATATTGCTCAAGTAATTTTTGTGGTACAATAATATTCCCTTTAGATTTTGACATTTTGCTACGATCGAATGCCAGGCACCACCCACTAATCATAATGTTTTTCCAAGGTAGGGTATTTTCATGCAATTGGGCTTTAAGTACTGTGTAAAAAGCCCAGGTTCTAATAATTTCATGAGCTTGCGGACGCAAATCAGCTGGAAATAATTTGTGGTGACGCTCAGCATCTACGTTAAACTTTTCAGATATACCGTGACTACTTAATTGCGGTGAGATTGCACTAGTAGCCCAAGTATCCATAACATCATAATCTGGCTCTACCTCTTCTCGCGAATAGCCAATTGGCAAATCTTTGGTTGGGTCTACTGGCAGTTGTGTTATATCTGGAAATATAGCTTTGCCTACTTCTCCAACTCGTTTAGAATACCAAACAGGGAATGGCACGCCAAAATAGCGTTGACGACTTATACACCAATCCCATGATAAACCATTTATCCAGTTCTCAAGCCTAATTTTCATATTTTTGGGGTGCCAATTAATTTCATTCGCTCGTTGCATTAAAACATCTTTATGTTTTATCGTGTGAACAAACCATTGCGGTATGGTAAGTATCTCTAGTGGAGCCCCTGAACGTTCAGCACATTTTACTGTTTGAGTGATTTCTACTTGTTTAACTAATAAATTTTTCTCTTTTAAGATTTCTATAATTTTACTTCTAGCATCTTTTATTTTTAAGCCATTTATCTGATTATAAGAAGATGAATTTGATAATTCGTCTGATAAATCTATGATACCTTTTTTATCTATAATAATTTTTATAGGTAAATTATGAACTCTCCACCAAGTTATGTCGGTTACGTCACCAAAAGTACAACACATAACAAGCCCGGTTCCTTTATCTATTTGAACTAAATCATCTGCTAAAATAGGTACTTTAACATCAAATAGCGGTGTTATGGCAAATTGACCTTGCAAATGTTTGTATCTATCATCATTTGGGTTATAAAATACCGCAACGCAAGCTGGTAACAATTCTGGTCTAGTAGTAGCAATAATAATCCTCTCGCCCTTACTGGTCTGAAAAATTACATCATTCATCATTGAAGTTTTTTCTTGGTCTTCGATATCAGCTTGTGCTAAAGCCGTTTGATCAACTGGATCCCACAATATTGGTTGATTATTGCGGTAAACTTCTCCTTTATTTACTAAGTCTAAAAATGACATTTGTGACATTTTTCGTGATAATGGATTAATTGTCTGATATTCCAAAGTCCAATCAACCGATAAAGCCATTTGATTAAATAATGAACGAAATTTTTCTTCTTCAGAAATAACAACTTCTTTACATATTTCAACAAATTGCTCTCTTGCCATATTTGTTGCTTTTATCTGCTTTTGCTTTTCAACTAAACGTTCGGTAGGTAAACCATTATCATCAAAACCGATTGGATAAAAAATATTTTTACCTAGCATCTGTTTGAAACGAACCATGAAATCAGCCTGGGTATAACTATAAACATGTCCTATATGCAGTTGCCCTGAGACTGTTGGTGGTGGAGTATCTACTACAAAACTATTTTCCCTTGTTTCATTTTTATCCCAAAGATAAATTTTTTGTTCTTGCCAAAATTTTTGCCATTTTCTTTCGCTTTCACTAAAGCTATAATCTTTTGGAAATTCCGTCATAATAAGACTATTATAATTAAATTAAACCAAGATATATCATAATTAATAGTAATGCCAAATAAATTTTTCCTAAGTCTCAGTTTAATGAGGCTGCAAAATCCTACTGGATATCTGTTAGTATTCTTCTCAGCATGCTTTGGGGTACTTCTTACCAATATTACAATATATAATTTAGTAAAATTATTACTATTATTCTTTATCGGAAGTGTCGTTACCAGAGGAGCTGGTAGCGTTCTTAACGATATTTTTGACAAAGATTTTGATAAATATGTGTTACGAACAAAAAATAGACCTTTGGCTAATGGCTCATTGAAAGTAAGTGACGCGATGATTTTGTTAATTATATTATCAATTATTTCCTTAGCCATTTTATTATCATTAAATAAAACAGCCATTTACTTAGGGTTTTTCTCCTGCATCATGATCATTTTATATCCACTAATGAAGAGAATTACTTTTTTTCCACAAATATTTCTGGGGCTAACATTTAACGGAGTCTTGATTGGTAATAGTGCAGTAATCGATAAAATATCACTAGAAGCTGTTATTATGTATATTGCCTGCTGTTTTTGGACTATCGGTTATGACATTATTTATGGCTTTATGGACATAGAGTACGATAAAAAGATTAATCTCAAATCAATGCCATTATTTTTAGAAAAGAAAAACTATAAACTGCATCTATATGTTTATTATACCATTTTCATAATATTATTCATAATTGCTAAAATTATAGCAGCTCATCACCTTAACTATATAGCTATCCTTTGTGCTTATATGATGCTGATTTGGCAGGTAATAACATTAGAAATTTCAGACCCACAAAACTGTCTTACTAGATTTAAAAATAACAATTATGTCGGTTTGATTTTGCTCTTAGGTTCGTTAGACTTAGCTATGTGAGTGTTTACGGTTTTTTTTCTTATGATGAATAAAAAATCTGATCGCCAAGCGTCATTGTGCATAAGCATCAGTTTAAGAAAACAATAATTGAGAAACCGTCATTGCTTCGTCGACCTTACGGTCTCCTCGCAATGACGGTTGTGAGGTTAAATTGCTTCTAGGAGGTTGCCTGCGATAACTAATAGGAATCTTGTACTTTAACTTTTTTCTCTGAACGCTCACAATTAATCTTGCTGTCAAAATTACCGATGCTTATTTACCCAAAGATTTCTGGGACTGAGAATGGGCTTGTTGTTCAATATTTGCAGCTCTTGATGTAACTTGTTGCTTAATACCAAGGTCTACTACATGCTCATACTTCATACCGTTATTTAACAATGTGTGACCAAGATGATTTACTAATTCTACATCCTCTTTAGAAAATTTATTAACAATTGATTCTGTAATTTCATATAAGAACTTCCACGATAGCTCAACCTTTTCTTTTAGAGTTAGCTTCTTGGTATTATCTGCTTTATTAAATGGTGCATTAAGCTCTTGTGCATTATTAGTATCCTTGATAAGCATACTAACAGACGCATTTTTGCTCTTCTTATAAACAAAGAATATAATAAATACTACAAGTAGACCTACTGCAACGATTATCAAATTAGTATTTTGCATAAGATCCTCCATCTAAAATTAAATCTTAGAAATTTAATCAACAACGTATGAAATTTCTAAATTATCTAACCTTGCTTAGCTTTAAACCTTTTAATTTTCTTGTTTATTACAAGAATTTTACCTTTTCTTTTTACAACCTGGCAATCTTTATCTCTTTTCTTTAGAGATTTTAACGAACTTACAACTTTCATATAAAATTTATCCTTTGATATTATTTAACAAAAACTTTAAAAGTGATAAATCAATTTTTAAAATTTTGCTAGCTTAAATTAGAACTCTTGCATAACCTAAAAATAATTGAGGAATTTTTAGGAAAAACGAAGTCGAGTACCGCAGCGTACTAAGATGTACGTGAGGAACGGAGACGAGTTTTGACAACAAAATTACCAATTAGATTAGGTTATGCAAGAACTCTATTAAAAACAGCAATAGTACTACCTTCCTCAATTTTGTCAACAAAATTTTTCATAGAAGCTGTTTATGTTTATGGTAAGAATCTTGACAAGTAATGATATTCTTTTGATAATGGCTCCTTTTCTAATTATAAAAGGTAGATTGTGATAAAAAGAATAATTTTTGCTATTATAATAAATTATATTATTTGTTTATCTTCCTATGCTGAACAGGTTCTTCATACAGTATGGGGTGATTCTATAGTTAATGATCCGATAATAGAGGAATTAATACAAAGTAAAGCTATGCAAAGAATAAAAGAAATTGATCAATCTGGCCCACCCCCTTATTTGGAATTAATGCCATTTTTTAGTCGCTATGATCATAGTATAGGAGTATTTGTTTTATTACAAAAAGCAGGAGTGTCAAAAATTGAACAAATAGCCGGCTTGTTACATGATGTTTCTCATACTGTTTTTTCTCATTTAGGAGATAATTTATTTTATCAACCAAATAGCAGACATTCTTATCAAGATACTATCCATTTATGGTTTCTAAAGAAAATGGATATTGAAAAAATTATCAGTAAATATAACATTTCTATTAGTGAACTAGACCCTGATAATCCCAAATACATAGCATTAGAATCCCCCTTGCCTTCACTTTGTGCAGATCGAATACAATATAATATTCACACAGGCGTTATTCTTAACAAAATTTCAGAAATTGAAGCAAAGGAAATGGTCGAAAATTTACAATTTAAACATAATATATGGTTCTTTACAGATCCTGTGCTTGCTAAACAATTTGCTATGCTTTCTTTAGATTTTACTTGGGAATTTTGGGGTAGCGAATGGAATGCTGTAGTATATGACTGCTTCGTTAAGATATTAAAACGTGCTGTAGATATAAATCTTATTACTAAAGATGAATTACATTTTGGTATAGATAAGCAAGTTTTAACAAAGCTTCAAATGAGTAAAGATGTTAAGTTACGAAAATTATTTAAGGAATATTCTCATAAAGTTAAAACATTTTCAATAGTGGAATTTGGCAAAGGGCAAATAAACATTAAACCAAAATTTAGAGGTATAGACCCTACAGTATATTATGATGGAAAATATCAACTATTATCAAAGATAGATAAAATTTTTAATCATAAGTTTAATCTGGTTAAAGAGTGGTGCCAAAAAGGTTATGGAATTAGTTATAGTAATAAGGCTCCTAATAAGATAGTCCTACCTTATAAACGGGTAGGATAGGTTTATCAGCTAAATCCTATTCCGGTTAGTTATAGAATCTAACTTAACTTGTATAGGAAAATTATTATTGTATTATAGTTTTTTCTTATTAGATATTTATATGTTAACTCCTTCAAAATTGTTCATTATTTGGTTGTTTGGTTTAACTAGCGGATTTACCTTAATGATTACAGGCAATACCTTAAACTATTGGCTTGCTAAAGAAAATATTGATTTACAATCTATTGGAATGTTTGCTGTTATCGTAATACCTTATTCTATCAATTTTTTATGGGCTCCTATTTTTGATACTGTAAAGTTAGGTTGGTTAAGTAAGCTACTTGGTCATAGATTATCTTGGATTTGTCTGATTCAAATTTTGTTGGCATTGGCTATTTTTCTTTTAAGCACCATGGATCCTAATCATAGTCTAATATTGTTTGCACTGGTAGGATTGATAATATCATTTTTAAGTTCAGCTAAAGATACTGTCTTAGGAGCATTTAGAACTGAAATTATTGCCAAAGAATCTCAAGGGGCAGCTTCTGGAATTTATATTTTTGGCTATCGTATCGGTATGCTAATATCAGGTTCCGGTGCTATTTATCTATCAAGCTACTTGGGATGGAATAATGTATATAAAATCTTTGCCATTTCTGTACTTGTTTGCTCTGCTATTTTAGTTGTGAGTATCTTACGATTAAAGCATGACTTAATTTCCCAAACTTATCAGGATTATAAGGTAAATAGTTCAAACTTTATACAAAATATCTTGAGACCTGTAGTATCTTTTTATTTAATCTTTTTAATAATAATCTTCCTTATTTTATATAGATTACCAGATAATTTTATTGGTATGATGATTAATCCTTTTCTGATACATATTGGTTATAACGAATTTGAAATAGCTAGTGCAGGGAAATTTTTCGGCATAATATCTGCAATAATTGGTGGGCTAATAGCTAGCTCAGTGATGAGAAAAAAGAATATCTTGGATAGCTTGCTGATATTTGGAGTAATTCATGCCATAGCACATACCTTATTTATTCTGCAAGAGATTTATGGTAAAAATCTACCCTTATTCTTTATTACGACAGGTTTTGAGAGTATAACTGGTGGAATGACTATGACAGCCTACATTGCTTTTATTGCTTCAATTTGTCAAGGTAAATTTCGTGCTACACAATATTCGTTTTTCACTTCTATGATGGGATTTTCACGATCGATTTTTCCAGCTCTTTCAGGATATATTGTTGTACAATTCGGATGGCAAAACTTTTTTACATTTATTATTATCACAACAATCCCCTCCCTCCTTCTGCTACTAAAAATCAGCTCATTACTAAAAGTAAAAATGAAGTGAATGATCTATAGTCAATTGATGAGAAGTTAGTGACGTTGTCCATAGCAATTACCTTTTTTATAAAAACGTCATTGCGAGGGGGCATAAGCCTACGAAGCAATTCAGTGACCCAAAATGGATTGCCACGACCACTATGTGGTCTCGCAATGACAGATAACGTCATTGCGAGGGGCGTAAGCCACAACTGTTGAAAGTTAGAAGAGGAAGCGGTTTTAGACCGAATAGTTTAAAAGTCGTATGTGGTCAACGTCATTGCGAGAAAGACCGCAGGTCGACGAAGCAATCCATAAAAGTAACCAAAGATGGATTGCCACGACCACTACGTGGTCTCGCAATGACAGAAAAGCTATCTAAAACCCGCTTTACCTTCTAACTTTCAACAGTTGTGGGGCGTAAGCCTACGAAGCAATCTATTTTTATCGCTTTTTGGATTGCTTCAATGCCACTAAAGTGGCTCTGAGCCATAACGCTTAGGCTAAATACTAATTGGATTTATAACGTTACCAATTCAAGTTAATTCACTATATTCAATAATTAGTAACAAAATTATTGTTAATAAAAAATAATAATTTATTATGCGTTTTTCTACAAACAATGCAATATCTTATTATTGAATTGTTGTGCGATAATATCGTATGTTATTTTAAAATTTTATAAAGAAAATTAGTAACTAATTATGAATGAAATCCTATCAGTACCAAATGGTGAAAATAAAGTTCTATTACATTCCTGTTGTGCTCCATGTTCAGGAGAACTTATGGAGAAAATGTTGATGTCTGGTATTGACTTAACTATTTTTTTCTACAATCCCAATATTCATCCTAAAAAAGAGTATGAAATCCGTAAAAATGAGAATATTCGTTTTGCTGAAAAAATGGGTATCAATTTTATTGATGCAGATTACGACGTACAAAATTGGTTTGCGAGAAGCAAAGGTATGGAATGGGAACCAGAAAGAGGCAAACGTTGTTCTATGTGTTTTGATATGCGTTTTGAACGCACAGCCCTTTATGCCTATGAGAATGATTTTAAAGTTATTACCAGCTCTCTTGGCATTTCCCGCTGGAAAGACATGAATCAAATTAATGAATCAGGCATTAAAGCTGCCTCTCATTACGATGGAATAACTTACTGGACTTATAATTGGCGAAAATCAGGCGGGAGTAGTAGAATGTACGAAATAGCTAAACGTGAGAATTTTTATAAGCAAGAATATTGTGGCTGTATCTACTCACTAAGGGACAGCAATAATTGGCGTAAGTCAAATAACCGGGCTGAAATTGAAATTGGAGAAGAATATTATAAGGAATAGGAGTTTTTTATATATGCACTGTAACAATTATCTTGATTATCGATAGTAGTAGGGGTAGTTTATAGCTAAGTCTATCTATTAGCGAGAAGTAGTTTTGCTGCGACGAAGCAAAGCCCCTCAGACGTCATTGCGAGGAAGACCGTAGGTCAACGAAGCAATCCATAAAAGCAATAAAAAATGGATTGCTGCGACCTACTTGCGTGGTCTCGCAATGACGTTGAGACATTGCTTCGTTGCTGATAGGGTAAAGAATATTATTTTTTTAATTATTTATCTTAAAAAGTATTAGTGGTCAATTAGTTATAGTGTATATTATATTTATGAACAATTTTAGAGTTTTATTGGTAGTTTTTTGTCTGTTTTGTACTAATAATTGTGTCTTAGCTTCGCAAAAAACAATAAGAATTGGTTCTGGTTCGATTTTGAAAGGTTATTACTCTATCGGATTGGATTTGTGTAGAACCATGACTTTAGCTGATAAAACTGTAAATTGTGAAGTAGTACCTACCAATGGAGGTGTTGAAAATTTAAATTTGCTAAGAGAAGGTAAGATAGATTTAGCTTTGGTGCAATCCAATATAGCATTGGAAGCGTTTGAAGCTGTTGGGCATTATGCCAATACAGAGAAAATGCAAGAAATGCGTCAGGTGCTTAATTTATATGACGAGCTTTTTACTGTTTTAGTAAAAAGTCAGGATAAGGATAAGATAAAAGGCTTTTCAGATATTGAAGGGAAGAGAATATCAAATGGTTTGTCATTGTCTAGTAATACCATTACTTACGATGCTATCAGGAAGTTATATAATTTTACCAAAGAGCCAATAGATTGCGATGAAATGAGTTACGAAGAGTCAATAAAACAATTTTGTAATGGTAAAATTGATGTGATGATTATGACGGTAGGTCATCCTAATGCTTTAGTAGGATTTACGGCTAATAGTTGTGGGATTGATTTTATACCTATGGAAAATGATAAAATTGAACAATTACTAGCCACTAATAAAGCTTTTCATAAGGGATTGCTGGATAAAAGATTATATCCTGGAATCACTGCAGATTTGAATACAGTGGCAGTAACGGCAATTTTAGTTACTAACAGTAGTATGGATGCTAAATTATTGGATAAATTTATTGGTATGTTTCATAAAAATGTAAAACATTTTAAACATTCTAATTATATGTTATATAATATCGATATTAATCATTTTGCTGATACTAATAACTTTATTTTGCCAAAACATTCAGCAGTCAGAAATAGATAAATCTAAAACACGTCATTGCGAGCGAACGTATGTGAGCGAAGTAATCCATTTTTAGTCACTTTCTGGATTGCTTCGTCGACCTTACGGTTTCCTCGCAATAACGTCGTAGGTAATCTAAAAGCGTAAAATAAATAAATAGATAAATATCGGAGTAGTTGTTAATTGTGTTTAAAAATATAATAATACCATTAGATTTGTCGGATAAACAATCGGTTAAGGCAATATTACCAAAGGCTTTAAGTTTTGCTACTATCTTTAATGCCAAATTACATTTTCTTTATATCATTTCGGATTTTGGTATGAAAATGGTCGAGGATTATTTGCCTAAAAACTGGGCAAAAGACCAAAAAGAAAAATATCGGGTACAGGTAACAGAGCTAATTAGGCAATATGTGCCTGAGGAGATCGAAGTTGAATTACATATTGGTCGAGGGGCGGTCTATGATGAAATAATACAATATGCTAATGAAGTGAAAGCTGATTTAATTATTATTTCAGCAGTACGACCACAGCTTAGAGATTATATGCTAGGTCCTAATGCGTCGAAAATTGTGCGGCATTCTGGGGTGTCTGTTTTGGTTGTCCGAGAATAGTTGGAATATGTATATACAACTTCTTGAAAAATTGATTAGTTTTCAATCAGTAACGCCTAATAGTAGCGGTTGTATTGAATATATTAGTAATTTATTAGAAAAAAATGGTTTTAAGACTGAAACCAAAATATTTGGTGAAGATAATTATAAAGTAACCAACCTTTATGCTGTTTATGGTACTGCCCGTCCTAATATTTGTTTTGCTGGACATGTTGATGTTGTGCCAGCAGGTGATAGAGCATTATGGCTTAATGATCCTTTTATAGCAAGTAAAGTGGGTGAGAAGATTTATGGTAGGGGAACTGTCGATATGAAGGGAGCGATAGCATGTTTTTTGGCTGCTAGCTTGCAGTTCATTGAATGTGTTAAAGTTCCTAATGGTTCAATTAGTTTTCTAATTACTAGTGATGAGGAAGGAAGTGGCAAATATGGCACTGTAGAAATGCTAAAATATTTGCATCGAGATCTAGTCAATTCAGGAGAATTTGGGGCTAAGAGCGATGGAGCGACGCCTATAAGTAATAGGCGAGCGACAAGTGATAACGTCCCCAACTTCTCATCAATTGACTATGATAATAATTTGATCGATCTTGCTATTGTAGGCGAACCAACAAATGAACAGCAAGTAGGGGATACCGTAAAAATTGGTCGACGTGGAAGTATTAACTTTAACTTAGCTCTATATGGTACAGCTGGGCATGTAGCATATCCATTACAAGCCAATAATCCGATTCATCCTTTAGTTCAAATACTTAATGAATTGATTAATTATCGATTAGATGAAGGGAGTAAATTTTTTCAACAGTCAAATTTAGAAATTACTTCTATTGATGTAGGCAATGATATAACTAATGTAATAGCAGGGAAAGTTACAGCAAAGTTTAATATTCGTTTTAATGACGCTCATTCGTCATCTAGCATAACAGATTTGATAGAGCAGATAGTTACCAAATATTGTGCTAAATACCAATTTAAATATGAATTAAGTAGTGTATCTTCAGCTAATTGTTTTATTCAAGAACCAACAGGGTTAATTGCTGATTTTGTTCAAGTAGTATCTGATACAACTCAAATATCTACAAAATTATCTACTAGTGGTGGTACTTCTGATGCGAGGTTTATCAAAAATTATTGTCCTGTTGTAGAATTTGGTTTATTATCTGATACAGCACATAAAATTAATGAATATACAAAAGTTAGAGATTTACAAAGCTTATATCATGTGTATTATAATGCTCTGACAAAATTTCTAGCTAAGACTAGTTGATAAATAGTCAAGATACACTATGCGGGTGTGACGGAATTGGCAGACGTACTAGATTTAGGTTCTAGCGCCGCAAGGCGTGGGGGTTCAAGTCCCTCCATCCGCACCACAAATAAATAAGCAAAAATTGCAGTGATTGGTTTAGCAATTCTTCAAGTTTTTGCATGATATTTTAATATTGCTAATGAGTTTTTAGTATGCAAGTCACAGAACTTAAAAATGAAGGTCTAGATTTTGAAGTGAAAGTTGTCCTTCCTTCTTCTAAAATTGCCAATAAAGTGCAAAAAGAATTAGATAGTTTATCAAAAAAAGTTAAACTTAATGGATTCCGTGCTGGAAAAGTGCCGATCAACATTGTTAATCAAAAATATAGGCAGTCTGTTAGGTCTGATGTGGTAAGCCATGAAATTAATCACGCAGTACAGCATATTATAAAAGATCATAAACTAAAAACAGTAGGTAATCCTCAATTAGAAGATTTATGTGATAAAGATAATGAGGATCTAGAATTTACTCTAAAATTTGAGCTACTACCTGATGTTGAATTACCAGATTTTAAAAAAATTAAAGTTATTTATCCAAAATTAGTAGTTGAGGAAGAGGATATTAATAAGCAAATAGATAAACTTGCATCTATGTCAAAAAATTATACTAAAGAAAATAAAGGGAAAGTAGAAAAATGGCAGGAAGTTACTATTGATGCGATTGGTTATGTCAATAATGAGCCTTTTGAAGGTGGTAAAGTTACAGATTACAAATTAGTAATTGGTAGTGGAACTTTTATTGATGGGTTTGAAGATCAGCTTATTGGTAGTAAAGCTGGAGATGAGGTAGAGGTTAATGTTACATTCCCAAAAGAATATCATATGGAACAAATTGCAGGTCAGCCTGCTAAATTTATTGTTCAGGTAAAGGCGGTACATTCTGCTGATGAAATATTCGTTGATGATGAGTTTGCTAAGAAATTTAATTGTAAGACAGTTGAAGAATTGCGTACTAATATTTCTAAAAGTATAGCAGATGAATATAGGGAGAATATACATACTTTAATGAAGATGAGATTATTTGATCAATTAGAAGAGATATTAACGTTTAATGTTCCCAAATCTTTAATAGCCCAGGAAGTAAATACTTTAAAATCTCAAATGGAGAAAAGTAACGACTCAGATTCAATATTTAAAGATAAATCAGAAGCAGAAATTAATGAGTACTATAATAAGCTAGCCTTACGTCGTGTTAGAGTAGGTTTGATGTTATCCGAATATATGCAAGTTAAGAATTTACGTATTGAACAGGATGATATTAAAAATGCTATTATAGCTCAAGCAAGGAGATTTCCAGGTCAAGAAAAAGCAATATTAAAGTTCTATCAAGAAAACCCTCGATCTATTGAACACTTAAAAGGTCCATTATTAGAAGAAAAAACAGTACAACATATTTTTGACAATGAAGTAATCTTAGAAGAAAAAGATTACACAAGAGAAAAGCTGGAGGAATTTTTAACACAAGAAGAAGATCGGGTGGTATAGCTAATCAAAGCTTGTATAGTCAATTGATGAGAGATTGCTGACATTGACGTCGTCACTTTGTTTCGTCTATTACAGGCTTCGCTCCTATGCTCTCTTATCATTACCGCCTACTATTGTCATTCCCGCGTAGGCGGGAATCTAGACCCCTGCTTACGCAGGGGTGACACTGAGTCGAGCAGAGATGACTAAGTTAAGTAGGGATGGTCTCTAAAACCCTCTCCCTCTTCTAACTTCCGACAGTCTCCTAATCCCAACTTCTAATCAATTGGCTATAGTATTTTTATTTTACTTTCCTTGTTTCTCGTAATTATTAATTTTATTAGTCGTATTTCTATTTAAAGGTACGTTTAATCTATAGTTATAACTTTTTACAACATATAACAACTTAATTTCCTAAGAATAAAACTATAATTGCACTTTTTACTTTGTATTGCTGTGACAACTACGTTAATATTAATTAATTTTTAACAAATAAATTAATTGATAGGTAATGGAATGGTTATATTTAGCATGTTACAAAATTATTTTGTTAATAAATATTTAGTAAAAAAGTATCTAGTTTTTATTTTTTTATTTTTCTTATTGCAAAAATTTGACGTATCTGATGTCTTGGCGGTAGGATTTAATGAAGAAATAGGACAATTCTCTCACCCACGTCCATTTACTCATAGACATCACCTTGAAAATGAAATAGAGGCAACATGGAATGCTATTGATAAAGTCAGTGATGAATTAACAAAATTAGAACAAGAACATTCCCAAAAAATAAAATTATTGAATGATCGCAAAAATTTGGAAGAAGAAATTAATTCGCTAGAAATAGAGTATTCATCATTACTTGATCGGCAATACAAATATAATTTAGAAAAACAAAAGAGTGAAGAAATGCTCTCAATTTTACAGCAACAAGAGATCAAAAATTTGCCATTATATAGTAAAGAAACAGAACAAATTTCTTTTGCTGAATTTAAAGAGAACATGGAACAAATATGGTTTATTGTTAATGACACTCATGAGAAATTGAAAAAAGTAGACCCAGAAAACATAATAATAAAACCATCTGAAGATGGAAATAAATTAACGGAAATGCTTGATTTACTAGAAAAAGATTACCTAGCATTACTTAATCCTAAAGAAGACTATAATAGTCAAAAAACAGAACAAAAATTTTCTGTTAAACTTCAAGCAATACAAGGGAAGTTTTTTGATAGAGTTGCAGAAGCAGAAGAAACTTTTTCTGTTAAACTTAAAGTAGCAAACGAACAGTTGAAAAATTTACAGGGAAATATAAGTGACATAGAAGAGCAAATGCCATTGCTCGAACAAAAACTCGACGAACACAACCAACTATTAATTTCTATTGATAAAAAAGCAAATAAAATTACTGAATTAAAAGAAACAAGAGATGACCTTGAATCTAAGTTACATGCTCTAGATGATAATATTAGGTCACTACTCTTAGCTCAGTCAGAAAGGAGAAATATACCTAATGAATTTGAAGAGTTTGTACCGGTAGAGAATGATACACAGGTGAAACCTAATAAACCTGTGCAACAGTTGAAAGATGAAGGATATGCTTCTTTGGATAATTTAGCAATAAGAGATACTCCATCACCTACAATCACAGAATCTAATCAAACTGCTCCACAACAAATATCTAGAAAAAGAAAAAGGGTAGATTCTGAAGATGAGTCATTAGATGATATACCTCCTACAACAAGAAATTCGTTATCATTGAGAGATGAGTTAGAAGCAGCTAAAAAGGGTATTGTTGGGCATGCAGCTATTGTTCTAATAACAGAACCATCTCCAGTAATGGAGAGAGCTACAGATATGCCCCCAGCAACAAAGACAGCTACGGCTACAGTAACAGTAACCTCTCCAATAACACAAAAGGCTACAATAATGCCAACTCCAGTAATATATATGGCTCCAATAATCGAGGAAATTCCAGTAATGGAAATTGCTACAACAACAGATATGCCTCCAGCAACAAAGACGGCTACAGCTACAGTAACAGTAACCTCTCCTGTAACAGAAAAGGCTACAGTAATGGCAGATCCAGTAATATATATGGCTCCAATAATCGAGGAAGTTTCAGTAATGGAAATTGCTACAACAACAGATATGCCTCCAGCAACAAAGACGGCTACAGCTACAGTAACAGTAACCTCTCCTGTAACAGAAAAGGCTACAGTAATGGCAGATCCAGTAATATATATGGCTCCAATAACTGAGGAAGTTTCAGTAATGGAAATTGCTACAACAACAGATATGCCTCCAGCAACAAAGACGGCTACAGCTACAGTAACAGTAACCTCTCCTGTAACAGAAAAGGCTACAGTAATGGCAGATCCAGTAATATATATGGCTCCAATAATCGAGGAAGTTTCAGTAATGGAAATTGCTACAACAACAGATATGCCTCCAGCAACAAAGACGGCTACAGCTACAGTAACAGTAACCTCTCCTGTAACAGAAAAGGCTACAGTAATGGCAGATCCAGTAATATATATGGCTCCAATAACTGAGGAAGTTTCAGTAATGGAAATTGCTACAACAACAGATATGCCTCCAGCAACAAAGACGGCTACAGCTACAGTAACAGTAACCTCTCCTGTAACAGAAAAGGCTACAGTAATGGCAGATCCAGTAATATATATGGCTCCAATAATCGAGGAAGTTTCAGTAATGGAAATTGCTACAACAACAGATATGCCTCCAGCAACAAAGACGGTTACAGTAGATGCCCATCCTACCCTAGTATCTGAACACACAAATACTGCAGATACAAAAACAGTAGCTACACAAACAGATATAGTAGATGAACAACAAACCTCAGTAGCTATACAAACAGATGTAGCAGCTGAGAAACCTGTGCATGAAGTAATTCAACAAGCTGCAGTATCTGTAGACGATAATGCAGATGTTGATCCATATGAAATATTTGGAGACAACCTAGGGTTAGAAACATTGTTTGCAGAAGAGGAGCCAATAGCAGCTGAACCTACGACTCCAGTAGATGACCCTCCGTCTTCAGTAGTTAAACAACCAGACCAAGCAGACGAACAACCAACTTTAGTAGCTAAACAAGCCAATTCAGAAACCGAGCAAATCAATTTAGAATCCGAACAACCAGATTCAAGCACTGAGCAAACCAATTTAGAATCTGAACAACCAGATTCAAGCACTGAGCAAACCAATTTAGAATCCGAACAACCAGATTCAAGCACTGAGCAAACCAATTTAGAATCCGAACAACCAGATTCAAGCACTGAGCAAACCAATTTAGAATCCGAACAACCAAATTCAGTAGCAATTCCATCTTCTCAAACATTAGCTGAAGAAAATAGTTATATTTCACCTATTAACCCTGATGTTGAGCAAGATATATCGAAATATACTACATATATAGAATTTGACTATTTGGATACGATTTCTAATGCTTTAACTAACCATACATTAACAGATAATTCTACGGTAAATGTGGTAGCGTCAGGAGATAATGATTATATTAAAAAAGGTGGATGGATTCAATTTATCAGCTCTATTACCAAACAACAGCAACAAGGAAATATTTTAGCCTTTAAAAATAATCAGCAAGGTTTTATTTTAGGTTTTGATACACGACCCCTGGATAGTTTTATTATAGGAATCGCATATGCTCTTGCAAATTCGTATACTAAATTGCAAACCATCTTTAATGATAAGCAAAATACTATTTTACATGTAGCGGCAATTTATACCCAACATACATTATCACCAAATATATATCTGAATTCTTATCTCAAATATGGTAAAGCCTTTATTAAAAACAAAGGAGGACGGAATAATATTGCAATTAATAGCAAGACTAACGGTTATGTAACACGTGCAAAACTTGAAACTTACTATAAAATGGATTTAGATAAATTTCTGTTCAAACCAATAGTAGGAATAACATTTGATCATTTTTTAATAAACAATTTTACAGAATATAGGAAAGAGTTTAACATTAATGTACCAACTAAGAAAGGCAAAAGAATATTACTTGAAACTGGAATAAGTTTAAGTAAAAATATTTTGGTAGAAAATATTTCAATTATTCCGGAAATTCACGTCAAATTAGACAATACTCTTTTACTGAATAATCCAACAGGCGTAATTACTTTTACTAACACATCACATCAAGCCCCAATAGTAGTTCCCATCATAAAACCTGTAGGATCATCTGCAAAGAATGTGAAATATACTTTAGGAGGTTATGTAAACGTACAATCTGTCTTACCATTTAAACTAGGGGCTGGTTATGATTATAGTTTTAAAAAAGACCTTATTACCCACTCTTTCTATTTTAATGGACTAATTAAATTTTAATTCAGGAGAATTTGGGGCTAGGAGAGACGAGTGACGACGTCACCAACTTCTCCTCAATTGACTATAACTAGATACTTCTTTGATGTTTCTTTACTGTTTGATATTATTTCTCTATCTAATAATTTTACAATTACCCCAAATGTGCTATGTTTGTATATGGCATAAATCCTTTAAATTTAGCTATAGATCAAACTAATAAGAAAATAAATTGTAAAACATACTTAGTGCTACAAATTTTTGGTGTATAATGAAATGAAAATAATTAATTACCTGAAGTCTTTTTTGTTATTTGAAATAGTATCAGGACTTAGTCTAACTTTGAGGTATTTCTTTAAACCTAAAGTAACGATAAATTATCCCTATGAGAAGGGGCGGATAAGCCCAAGATTTAAGGGTGAACATGCATTAAGGCGTTACGCTAATGGTGAAGAGCGTTGTATTGCCTGTAAGCTTTGCGAAGCAATTTGTCCAGCTCAGGCTATTATTATTGAGGCAAAAGAAAGAGCAGATGGTAGTAGGCGTACTACTAGATATGATATTGATATGACTAAGTGCATTTATTGTGGTCTATGCCAAGAAGCATGCCCAGTTGATGCGATAGTGGAAGGTTCTAATTTTGAATTTGCTACTATTAGTCATCAAGAATTGCTTTATGATAAAGAAAAATTATTGAAGAATGGTGATATGTGGGAGCAAGAATTAGCAATTAAGCTACATAATGATTATAAATATAAATAGTTACGGGTAGATAATTATGGAAATGTTTTTTTATTTATTTGCCGGGCTAATGGTTATAAGTAGTGTTTTGGTTGTCATGAGTAAAAATCCTGTTTATTCTGTGTTATGGCTGATCTTTACTTTCTGTAACAGTTCAGGGCTAATGATTCTATTAGGAGCAGAATTTTTAGCAATGATGTTGGTTGTAATATATGTTGGAGCGGTAGCAGTATTGTTTTTGTTTGTTATAATGATGTTGAATATTCGTTTTGTGGATATTATTGTACAATTCAAAAAAAACTTATTGATCAGTATGACTGTAGCACTCATTATGTTTGCTGATCTTGTTTTGATAATTTGCTTAGGTGTACAAGGTATAGTGTTAGATAATATGGACTCTTCAGAGATAGCTAACCATACTATAGTCAATTCAGGAGAATTTGGGGCTAAGAGCGATGGAGCGACGCCTATAAGTAATAGGCGAGTGACGAGCGACAACGTTCCCAACTTCTCATCAATTGACTCTAATACTCATGCTATTGGGCAGGTACTATATACTGAATATATGTTACCTTTCCAAATTTCAGGTATTATTCTATTTATGGCAATGATATCTTGTATTACTCTAACTATTAGGCATCGTAGTGGAGTTAGGAGGCAGGATATTGCCAAGCAACATGCTAAAAACAAGGATAATTGTATATTAATGGTTAAACCGCGTTTAAGTGAAGGAGTGGAAGAAATTCAATATGATTAGTACTATTACTTTGGAACATTATTTAATTTTGTCGGCACTGATTTTTAGTATAGGAATGGTCGGTTTGTTTATGCATCGTAAGAATGTCATAACAATTCTGATGTCGATTGAATTGATGCTGCTAGCTGTCAACATCAATTTTGTCGCATTCTCTGCTTATGCCCATGAGATATCGGGTCAAATTTTTAGTATAATAATCTTAACAATAGCAGCTGCCGAGACTTCTATAGGTCTTGCAATATTATTAGTTTATTTTAGAAATAAAGGTTCGATAGAGCTGAGTGATATGAATCAGATGAAAGGGTAATTTTAGGAATTGGTATGGTAAATGCATTAGCAATATTCACGGTAATGTTACCATTAATATCTGGTATGATTAATGGTTTGTTTTGTCAGTGTTTTAGCAAGAAGCAAGCAGCTTGCATTGCCACTATTGCAATAAGTTTAGCGGCAATATTCGCTAGCTTTATATTTTATAATGTGGCAATAAACAAAGCCATTATTCATCTAATTTTAGCAAAATGGCTAGTAATTGGTGAGATGAAGATAGATTGGGCAATTTATGTCGATCAGCTGACCGCTATTATGTTTATAGTGGTTACTTGGATTTCAGCGGTGGTACATATTTATTCTCTTGGCTATATGGCAGATGATGAAGGGTTACCTAAATTTCTATCATTTTTATCATTATTTACCTTCTTTATGCTAGCTTTGGTATCAGCCGATAATTTTGTCCAATTATTTTTTGGTTGGGAAGGTGTTGGTTTATGTTCGTACTTATTAATTGGTTTTTGGTATCAAAAAGAAGCGGCAAATAAAGCAGCAATTAAAGCCTTTATCGTCAATAGGATAGGGGATTTTGCCTTTATAGTGGGGATTATTACCATTATTGTTTATTTTGGGGTAGTTGATTTTGCTAGTGTATTTGATAAAGCCCAATTATTGTCTAATATACAATTGAGTATATGGGGTTTTACAGTATCGATAATTGACATAGTCTGCCTGCTATTATTCCTTGGCTGTATGGGCAAATCGGCTCAAATTGGCTTGCATATATGGCTACCAGATGCTATGGAAGGTCCAACGCCAGTCTCAGCACTTATTCATGCTGCAACTATGGTAACAGCTGGAGTATTTTTAGTAGCTAGGTGTTCTTATTTATTTGAATATAGTGTAGGGGTATTGAGCTTTATTGCTATTATTGGCGGTATTACCTGTATATTTGCGGCAACTATTGCCATAGTGCAGAATGATATAAAAAAAATTATTGCCTATTCCACTTGTAGCCAGCTTGGCTATATGTTTCTTGCTTGCGGTGTATCAGCTTATAATGCTGGTATTTTTCATTTAGTGACTCATGCATTTTTTAAAGCTTTATTATTTTTATCAGCTGGTAGTGTTATTCACGCTTGTCATCAGCAAGATATTTTTAAGATGGGTGGTTTGAAAGATAAAATGCCAGTTACTTACTGTAATTTCTTAATCGGCTCACTGGCACTGATCGGTATTTATCCTTTAGCTGGATTTTATTCAAAAGATGCTATTTTAGAGCTAGCATATAGTAGCGGTGGGGTCATAGGTACTACAGTGTTTATTCTTGGAATTGTGGCGGCAATTTTGACTGCTATTTATTCTATGAAAATTATCTTATTAGTATTTCATGGCAAAACTAGATTAACTATAGAGCAATTTAATCACGCTCATGAATCACCCAATATTATGAATCTGCCACTTAATCTTTTAGTGGTAGGTAGTTTTGTTGCGGGGATGATAGGTCATTATATTCTTGCTCTTGACAAACCAAATGGTTATTTCCTTGATAGTATATTCAATATTCATATTTATCAAAGATTAGCAAATCACCCACCTATTTATATAAAATTATTGCCAATGGTTGTGGGATTAATGGGTATTGTTTTGGGTATTTATTTGTATAAGAATATTATTGATAAAGTGAAAATAACATTTATGAGGAAATTGTTGGTACATAAATATTATTTTGATGAAGTGTATGACTTGCTGATAGTAAGATTAGTTGCCAACTTAAGTAAGCTATTGAATTTGATCGACCAAAGAGTCATTGATAGATTTGGTCCAAGTAATTTTGCCAAAACAGTAAATTACTTTGGGATTTTGGTAAGTAGATCGCAGACAGGTTATATATTTAATTACACTATGTGTATAGTTTTATTTGTAGTTGCCTATATTACTTTTTTTATAGTTTTTAGGGTGGTTTGAAAGTAAATTGTCTTCCCGCTTCCCCTTGTCATTCCCGCGTAGGCGGGAATCTAATACTACAGTTGTAGATTTAATGTGGAGTGTTCACGGAAAAAAGGTTAAAGTATAAGATGTCATTGCGAGGAGGTTGCCAGACCGACGAAGCAATCCAGGAAAGTGATTAGAAATGGATTGCTTCGTTGACCTTACGGTCTCCTCGCAATGACGCTTGGTGATCAGGTTTTTTTATTCATCACAAAAAAATAGCAAAAAAATCGTGAATGCTCACATCTAAACTACAACTGTAGTACTAAGACCCCTGCTTACGCAGGGGTGACACAAAACAGGATTACCACGACCAGTATGTAGCCTCGCAATGACGTTTTAGCAAATCATTTAAGTATATTTTTAAGTTATCTCTAACTCATTAATAGAACAATGTAGTATCTGACAAGCATCTACCCATGTTTTTATTACCTGCTCATGAGTTACTACTATTACATACTTATAGTTTAGATATTTTGTTAAAACACCTTCTGTTCTATCTTTTATAGAACTTTTTGATTCCCACGTTTTAAGAATACCTTCTGGGTATATACCATCATTTCTTTTATAATCATCTATTGCACTTTTTAGCTGTAGTTGATTGCTAATTTCTAACCTTAAGTCTGGTTGCCATTCTCTTAAGTCAAATTCTACAGTGATGTTTAAATTAATGTTTTTTGAAAGAATTGCTGCGGTTTGCAACGCCCTAGTATATGGAGAAGATAGAATTAGTTCTGCATTTTCTAATCTCAGATTTTTAGATAGCTCATTGGCTTGTCTAATCCCATTTGGCGTTAAACATGGCAAGTCCCTATATTCACCTTTTAATTGATGTTTTTCATTTAAAGACCAATCTGTTTCACCATGTCGTATTAAAAAGAATATTGTCACAAAAATAACTAAGGATATATTTAATTTAAGTTAGTTCTTCTATTAATGCTATGGTACTAGCTCTTAAATCTAGGTCATAATCTATAGTATTATTTATTATTCGCTTAACATTAGCAAATTTTGTTACCAACCAATCAGGTGAATTGGAAGGTAATTGATTAAATATTTTATTCTCTAATTCATTAAATTCAATATTGATATTGAGCGATTTCTTAGTAATCCTATTAACTAGATATAGCATGCTATAAGCAAAATCCCCCCATAATTCTTTGTTTTTACTGGTAAATTCTTCGATAATATTTAACCTCACTTCAGGGTTTGAACAATTAGCAATATATGTAATGAATTTAACATATATTTCACTCCCCACTAAGCGATTTTGTGATTTTATATTAATTTTAGCACATCTAGATCTTATAGTGCTTATTATGCCAGCAGCTCTTGAGGTAATTAAGAAAATAAAACTATCCTTTGGGGTATCTTCTAAAAGTTTAAGGCAGGAATTTGCCGCATTAAGATTCATTAGATCGGCTTGATAGATAACAGCTACTCTATATTTAGATATTGACGATGTTTTATAAAAAAATTGCTGTAAATCCCTAATTTGGTCAACAGATATGTCTTTGACATTAGCGGAACCAGAATTATCCCTTGCTACTAACCGATAATCTGGATGATTTTTTAATTGAATTTTATCTGCAAACAAACTGCTTTCTATAAATATTAGTAAATTTTCTAAAGCTTTTGCCGTATCATCAACGTCAATCAACCAACTATTATAAAGCCGACCTTGTTTAAATCTATCCTCAAGATATTCTTTGATCATTCTATTTATTCCACTTGTCAATTGCTTATCTTTTAGTTACCCAAAGTAGGGATTATAGTTAGTTCAGGAAAATTTGGGGCTAGGAGCGATGCCTATAAGTAATAGGCGAGCGACGACGTCCCCAACTTCTCATCAATTGACTATATCAGCGATTAACCCTGTTATGTTATTATACATGTTAGGTCTTTCATCTTCAGAATCTAACAAATCGCATAAATTTACTAAATCAACTAATTTTGCTTTTTTTTCCCAATCTGAATCTAGTGACTTTGATACTTTTGAGTATCCAGAAGCAAAACTCTCTTTTAGCTGTTTATCGAATAAATGTTTAAACCTAAATAAAGTTGCAATATCACCATATACTGAACCAGAATAAGCAAATTCCCAATCTAATATTCCTGATAAAATTAATGTTCCATCGACATTCTTAACTAAAATATTAGAAGGTTTAAAATCACCATGCACCAATTGATTATTACCTTCCTTTGGAAAAAATTTCTCATATAAAATAATTTTATTTTTTAAACTATCAGAAAGTTGCTTACCTAACTTATCTTTCACTCTGGGCTTAGTTATTTTATCTAAAATATAATTTATAAATACATTATATTCATTATGTTTGGTAGTAATTTTGTTGATTGATAAATTTGCAGTGAGTAAACCACTTTCTTGAAACTTATAGGAGTTCAAATTCCCTAAAAATTCACCAAGTTTACTATATATTACTAGTATTGAGTCTAAAAACGAAGGATCAGTTAAAAAATCTGATAATAAATTACCTTCACGATATTCTATAAAACTGCAAAAATAGTTTGTTGTTTCATTTATAGGATTAAAACTAAGAAATTTTGGAACTAAAGGTTCATTATGGAGTAAATGTGAAAGTTTAAATTCTTTTTTACCTAACTCTATATCTCGAACATTAATGCGTAATATAAATTTATCTCCATTCTCGAATTCAATAATATAATTTGTATTCGCAAGCCCATGTTTTGCTTTAGTAACAATAAACTTATCTTCCCTAATTAAAAACTTTTTACATAAATTTTTAATTTCTTCGAATTCAAGATCGAAAAACTTACTTCGGCGTTCCCATTCTAACAATTTTTCCATATATTCTTCTTTAATATATAAGAACCTAGAGGATACTGCTGACAATAGTAATTCTATATTTGGTTCTTTTGGGCTGCGAATAAACTTAAGGGTAAATCAAACTCAATGGCAAAAGCAGATTTTTCATCAGTAGTGAAACAGCCTTCTGAGACTAATGAACGCTTCCAAATTTCAAGAAACAGTTCAGGTGAACAAGCTTCTTTAATATCTTGTAAATAAGTGCGTTTTTCAAAAAAATTTAAAACCGGGAAGAAGCTCGAGCTATCTAATAAAACCTCTTCAGGCAGACCTTTATAACTATCTATGGTAACCTGCTGCAGCTCTTTATCCGAATAAAGCTTCCATAATTCAGGCATTAATATGTTTTCTTCTTGATAAAAATGCAGAAGATTGTCAGACAGAAACTCATCATATGAGGAGCAGATATGGCGACCCTGCACAACTCGCTCTTCATCATCCACGGTTTTTATCGCAGTTTCAAAAAGCCCCTGAAAGACCACCAACTCATTTTGTTGGCTGAAATGTGCTTGCTCAACTTGCTTATGCACGATTGATTGTTTTTTTTCAAATAGTGGGGTAAAATATTTTTCTTCTTTTTGTGCATGCATTTTTAGATCAAATACAATGTTATCAAAAGAATCTTTAATACTAGTTATAGCTAATATTTTTCGAAAATCTGTTGTGCCTAGCTTCCCTCCAAACTGGTATAGCTCCTTACGAATGAATTTATGTACACTTCTATACAAATCATATCTTACTATCATTTTATTATACTCATCATTTTTTTGCAATAAGATATACTATTTCCTGCAAAAATCATAATTATTGCAAGCAACCCCTATCGTTTAACCACAGTAAATTAACGTCTATTAGCAAGGAATTGCTTTAATGGCAATTGTAAGTTGTCATCCATAAATTGTCATTCCCACGTAAGTGCATAGGCGTCAGTTTAAGAAAATAAAGTAGAAAAGCTGTCTATTACTCGATAATCAAAATTTGTCATTTCCGCGTAGGCGGGAATCTAAACCCCTGCTTACGCAGGGGTGACATAAAAAGTAAATTGTCATTCCCGCGTAAGCGGGAATCTATATCCCTGCTTTCGCAGGGATGACAACCTTGCAGAGAGACAACCCTTAAAGGGATGGCACAAAACAGGATTGTTTCGTTAGCTTACGTACTCCTCGCTAATAGACAGAACTATATAATCGAACTAGCTCTAAGAAAAACAACTTAAGAATTATTACAAGCTTCTTTCATTTTCTTACCAGCTCTAAATACTGGTTGCTTATAAGCAGCAATATGCATTTTTTCGCCAGTTTTTGGATTACGACCTTCACGTGCGGCTCTACTTTGTATGTGAAAAGAACCAAATCCCACTAGATTAACGTCCTCACCACGACTAAGTGCTTTAAGTACACTATCTACAACCCAAGTAAGGGCTTTTTCTGCATCAGTTTTTGAATGACCCGCTTCAGCCATTAATGCTACTAATTCTCCTTTATTCATATGATCAGCTCTCCAAATAGATTGTTAACATTATCAGACATTAATGTATTTATTATACCAGATGCCAGCAAGATTTATTAATCTCGTTGCATAGATTATATCAAACACTAAATTGACTGCAACTGAGACTTATTCAGAATTTTTTAATATAATTATTTTTATAGTCTAATTACAAAAAATTGTATCTATTTTACATCAAATTAGCTTCTTATCCCGTAATTAGCAAGTAGTTTAATAAGTCTCTATTGGCAATTAAATTCCAAAATTTGGTAAAAAACAACTTTTAAAGTTAGTTTTTAGCATATTTTATGCTGATTAAATGAAATAATTAGTTGAAAATCTAATTGGTTTGTATTATCATGGTTATAAATTAATAGACACTAAGGTAACTTTTATGATCACTAGGATATTATACATATTATTTATTTTAATTTTCAACTTAAATGTTAATGCTAATCCGTCTCCTTTAGGTCTTGAATTAAATAAAGCAACTATCTCAGACGTAGAAAAATTATATCATATCACCAAAAAAGAAAATAACCATTGGGAGGGATATAATTATTATCTCAATGTTGGAGATGTTAAATTAGAGGGACTTACTAAGCTACTAATAATATGTAATGACGATAATATTATTCAAGCAGTAATCTTAACAATAGATAAAAGTAAATTCACAGAGTTTTACCAGTTGCTTTCAGAAAAATACAAACTTACCTATAACCAAAACCCTAGGTTAGGCGATAAAGAAATTAGATTTGCAGATAGTGATTGTACTATAATATTAGAGGCTCCTCATCTTAGCTTTAGTATGGTTCTTATATACATAACAGATGAATTCTTAACAAAATTTAAAGGTAAGCAAAAAGAAGAAGAAAATTTGAAAAAGACAAAAGACAAAGAATTGCTGTAGTTCAATTGGTGAGAAGTTGGTGACATCGTTACTCGCCTATTACTTATAGGCGTCGCTCCATCGCTCCTGCTACCCAATTCTCACAACTGTTGAAAGTTAGAAGAGGAAGCGGTTTTAGACCGGATAGTTTAAAAATCGTATGTGGTCAACGTCATTGCGAGAAAGACCTTAGGTCGACGAAGCAATCCATAAAAGTAACCAAAGATGGATTGCCACGACCACTACGTGGTCTCGCAATGACAGAAAACCTATCTAAAACCCGCTTTACCTTCTAACTTTCAACAGTTGTACCCAATTCCCCTGAATTGACTATAAAATAAAAAATTTTTAATTGCTAATTTTTATCACAGAGTTGTATAAATAGCACATAAATTGATAAATCGAAGAAAAAAGGGGAATGTAATTAAATATAATTACTATTCCCGATTTTAAATATAATTTAATTATTTTCTTTCTTTGTATCTTGACTACTATCGATGGTAGTTGATTGTTGTTGTTTCGCCAACTTGCTCTTTTCTTCTATGGAATTAAGGAAAAAATAAGTAAATGTTAGGAATCCAATTAACATCGGAATAAAAACAAATATAATAGCATTGCGTTTTCTAATAGATTCTTCACGATCTAAACGAGCCTCTTGCTCCTCATATGTTTCCCCTAATTCATTACGCCATATATCTTCTTGATCTGAATTATCTTGTTCTGAACTGTTTTCTAGCATTTTATACCTTTTATTAAATATTATTTATATAACTTAGAGATTAAACTATAAAAAAATTATATACAAGCTTCAATTAAATTAACGTTAAATCCTTGATTATATTAATTTAAATTAAATCTGTTGTAAAGATTATTGAATTTCCAATTAGTTGTAAAATTTTGATAAATCGATAATTTTGTTGATTTATCATATCACAATGGTAGAAAAAGTATATTACTAAAATGCTATAAAATTAATTTTTCTTAGATATATACTTAATTAGTTAAAAATCTACTAATATATCTGTTTATTAACTTAAATTTAATTTTACTAAATTTATAATAAGTTGTATTTTAGTAATTTAAACTATTAGTTGCTGTTTAAGTGAAAATAACAATCATTTTTATATTATTATTTATAATTTCTATAGCAAATAAGGTTTATGGATCAGCTTGGTTAATCGACTCAGGTAGGTATAGATATATGGCTACTACTGCTACTATCGATAAAAATTCTGAAAATATTAAGCAAATAAGAGCCGATCTCTTTTTACAAATTCAGCGTAAACTAGCCCATTTAAGAGAACGTATCAAGTTGGTTAACAATTCATCAGCTCTGTATAATAAGTTATTTTGCCAAATTCAATCTTTAGAACGTAGCTCAAGAGAAATATCTTCATACCAAGATCAATTAATGAGAATTTTTACTATCGAATATGGCATTAATAATAACCAAAATTTAGCTATTCAATTGCTTTATAAAGAAAATAAATTTCAGGGAAGTAATGATATGAACTACCTATCTAAAAATAAAGAAATTGGTATATTTTATAAAATTAAGCTTTTTCAAAATATTCATCGGGTAGTCTCAGTTCAGCCAAGAATATACATAACTCAAGATGGTGTGAGCAGCAATTTTCTTATGAATTATTATTGTTATCAGCAATATCCAAAAAAATGCGGACAATTTTAGGTGAAACTTCAGTATTTGCTCAAGGTATTTTGAGTTTTGGGCAGAACCTAAATAATCCATATGGCAAAAGAAGCCATTATAGTTTTTCCATGTCTAAGGGAGTTGAATTTCAAAATGGCATTATGTTAGTGAGCTTTACCAAATATTATAATAGAAGAAATTATGGTAATATTTATAATAAAACTTTATATAAGCAATTTTCAATTGCAAAAAAGATTAAGTTTGGTAATCTAAAGAAAAATAGTATAACAACACAAATAGGGTATTTTTCGGATAAAAGCCTGATTAAACAGCGTTATAAAATATCGGGAGTAATATTTTCAATATGGATGGATATATAAGGAGCCTGAATATAGAATTTTTAGATATTCTAGCAAAAGAACAGCTAGTTACTGATTTACAAATATCTCATATTAAGCTCAAATTAGCTGAGAATGATTTTTTTAACACGATAATCGAAGAAGGGATTATTAATAATGAGATGATTATAGAAATTTTATATAAGTATAAACTATTACCACTATTAAGTGTCCAGGAATCTCAGGTTAAGATTTATGATTACTCAAAAATTGATCAATATGTCAGAAATGGTTATTTCATTTATGAAAATGATGAAAGTAATGAGGTGCTTGCTATAAATGACCTAGCCTATTTAGGAAAGTTATCAGCCATACATTATAACGTGCAAATTAAGTTGGTTAGAAAGAATGATTTTTATCAATTACTTGAACGAAATTTCAGTCATTTAAATATCATAAAATCCAAATATTTTCTTGAATTTCTCTCATTATACATGATAGCAAAAAACATCAATTACACTAAGTCAATTATCATATTTTTTTTGATATATTTTGCCATATTACTTAATTTTAAACATCTTTTTCATATAATTAATATTATCTGCTATTTTTCACAAAATATTTTAAAAATTATACTATTTAACCAAGCAGCAATTACGCCAGATACCATATTTAAAATTAGTGATCTATATTCCAATGATTCCCTACCTATTTATACTATCTTACTCCCATTATATCAAGAATCAGGCAAACTAAAGTCAATAATTAGTTGTATCACTAATATTAATTATCCTAAACATAAATTAGATGTCAAAATCATTGTTGAAGCAGATGATTATTTGATGATCAAGGAAAGCATTATATATGAATTACCCTCTTATATACATTTGATTAAAGTGCCATTTACTCTACCTAGAACTAAACCGAAAGCTCTTAACTATGCCATGCAATATTGTAAAGGAAAATATGTAGTAATATATGATGCGGAAGATAGACCTGATACTGATCAACTCCTTAAAGCAGTAATAGCCTTTGATAGTTTACCAAAAGAATATGTCTGTTTGCAAGCTAAACTTAATTTTTATAATGAGAATGAAAATTTACTCACTAAGCTTTTTAGTATAGAATATTGCTTATGGTTTAAATACCTTCTGAAAGGTTTAAGTATAATGAACTTACCGGTGACTCTTGGGGGAACCAGCAATCATTTTAAGGTTGATGCTTTACAAAAAATAGGTTTCTGGGATGCTTATAATGTTACTGAGGATGCTGATTTAGGGATTAGGCTATATTCATTTTGCTATAAAGTTCATATGATCGATTCTTATACTTTAGAGGAATCGCCTATAGATATTATCAATTGGATAAATCAAAGGTCTCGTTGGATAAAAGGATTTATCCAAACATTTTTGGTATTCCTTGCCCAAAAAGACAAATATAAAAGGTTTAAATTCTATCAAATAATTACTATTTTCATTTTTATTGGTTTTTCTTCTTATGGTTTTTGTTGTGTACCATTTCTAATAATAACTATTAAAATTAATAAATTGGCTGTAGTTAATTATTTATGGATAGTTAATAGTTTTTTTGCTTTTTCATACCTTTATGGCAGTGCTTTTTTTATTTTACTAAGCAAAAAAGGCAAAATAACTAATTTTCGAGTATTAGATGTTGCTGCCTTGTTAGTATGGCCTTTGTATTTTTTGCTACACACGATAGCAAGTTACAAGGCTATTTGGCAGATTGTTTTTATGCCCTTCAAATGGGATAAAACTCAGCATGGGATTAGCACCATAGACCTTGAATAGACTCAGATTAAATTAATTTACAACTGTAGCACTAAAATACACAGCAAAATAGTCATCAAATTTCTATATTTATTCAATAAGCACAATAGTTTTAATTTAACTTGACAATGAATTTTAAATGTATATATTGCATCATGTAAACCGGACAAAACGGAGGACGGTCTAAATTAAGTGAAGAATGGTCGATATTCTGTTTTCTAGTAACAATATTTTAAATTGATATGGAGTAAATTTATGGCGGGAATGAAAATAACTGAATCTAAATACGATGATGGAAAAAAAGACTTAATATTAGAAGCTTTAAAAGACGCATCTACTACAGAGAAAGGGTTATACCAATTGAAATAATTAACGCGGTATATTAATCCACTCTCTATACATAATTGATTTTACTAAAGTTGCATTTTTACTAAGTTGATTCCAGGCATAGCAAGCATTAGCAACGATATCTTCGTATACACCGTAACATTGATTAGATAGGAAGTGATTTTTGTTCCACTGCCAAATTTGTTCCATCGCATTTAATTCCGGTGCGTATGGCGGAAGCGGTACCAAGGTAATGTTACTTGGAATAATTAATTTTTTCGCTGCATGCCACCCGGCATTATCTGTTAATAATGCAACATGCCTACCAGAATCAATAGTCAAAGAAAATTCATCTAAGAACTTATTCATTGAATCAGTATTGGTATATGGTAAAATTAACGCAAAAGATTCGCCCGTATCATGGCAAGCAGCTCCATAGATGTATGTTGAGATAAATTGTTGTTGCCTTACTTTCCTAGGTCTGCTCCCACGTTTAGCCCATATGCGACTTAAACTACCTTGCTGCCCAATTCGAGTTTCATCCTGTGACCAAATGTCAACCTTACTCCAATCAATATCTTTTGGTAATAATACTTTTAGCATATTGGCGAAGTTTTTTTATATGTATTTTGAGTTGCTTGATTAGATTTTGGGTGTACTGAACGAGAAGTAATCCAGCTAAAACCAAGTCGATGTATAGTGTTATAAACTGTTTTTAAACTACATTTAATACCATATGTTTCAAATAACATATTATGTAATTCCTTTCCTGTTATATAACCACCTGTCTTACTTTCACTCAACATATTTATTTTATCAGACAGAAAAGATTCTTGTAAGCTATTGAATTTTCTAAACGCACCACTCCTATGTGATTCAAATAATCCATCAAAGCTAGAGTTTCTAAACCTTCTAAGCCAAGATTGTACTGTTTTCCAGTGCGATCCAACTATTATCGATACAGTTTTCAATGACTTGCCTGATTGCAGGTGATGCATTGCTAATAAGCGTATGCGATTTCTTCCGTGCGACTCGTTTTTCATTAGGCATATGAAATCATGCTCGTGAAAACCTTTTGGTAATATTAATGTTCTTGCCATTTTACTACCTGCTCAAGTTTATATTCCCATATTATAATATACCTCCTTAACTATTTCAATTGGTATTATAGATATATATAGATGTATTTTTTTTTGATTTTTTTACAGTTGAGTGGTAATTTTTTTCCGGTTGAAGTGAAATATTTTTATGGCTAGATTGAATATTTATACAATCAGAGTGATAAGAATTATCATTAGCTTTACGAAAACTTATAAATTTTTTAAGAATTCTAATACATAGAATATTGCGGCATTTTAGGTTATGTTTGATCGTAGTAATTAAAGAGTGATCAATGAACCCACTTGTTTGTAATTCTGTTAGACATTGTTTAACCCGTTTTTGACAAACTCCTAGCTCTTTTTCGAAAAAGTGATAACCTTCTTGTAATTCTTCTGATAGTTTATCTTTTTGATAAATTTGTAGGCGAGAAACTATCAAAGACAGAAGTTGACGAGAAGTTTTACTTAATTGCTTACCACAATTATTAGTAAGGTTTCGCCATTCAGGCGGAACGAAATTACCGACTATATTATAAAAGATAGTATCGGAATTTTCAGCTAAACCGTCGGAAAAAATTAACGATTCTGTCATACTTCCTCCCCGTGAAAAACGGTTAAAAATAGACCTTTTTGTAGGTCAATTTTGAGGAATTTTGGCAAAAAAACGCTATAAAAACAATATAGAAGCTTTTTAAGGAATTTATGAAGTAGTTGAAACGATAATATATATAAGGGTTGGGAAGAATTTTTTAAACCCCTCTCTTCACTATTGCGAGGAGCTATTTTAGTAGCGACGAAGCAATCCATGAGAATTAATAGATACATCAAGACTATATGGATTGCTTCGTAGGCTTACGCCTACTCGCAATGACGTTTTTATGCTGTTTAATACTTATAGAATAAAAATTGTAGGGTGCTATGGTCATCCCTACCCGACTTACTGTCATCTCTGCTTCGGTGCGGGATCTATAATAGATTCCCGCCTACGCGGGAATGACAAATTTTGCGTTTAAAGATAGCTCTGCAAAAAACTTGATTATCGAGTAAAAGTAACCAAAAATGGATTGCCACGACCTACTTGCGTGGTCTCACAATGACGTTGAAAGATATTGCAAGCCTCAAAGCCTAATAAAACTAGTTTTGATGGTATAATCTTTATTCGGTCCTAAAATCTTATAACTCAAGTCAAAAGAATCTTTATTTAAGAATATGTAACTAGCTTGATAAATATCCAAGTTACACTGATGTATAGCTTCAGCCTGGCAAGGACTACCCGAGATAAAACGCATTTGGTAAAATAAAGTATTGTTATTCTCATTAACAAAGTACTTTACAATTTTGTCTTGTTCTAGAGAGTATATATATTCCTTAAAGGCTTTTACCTTAGTGCTACTACCGTGATAGTTGACATCAAGTTCTTCTCTATATAATATAGATGGATATTTTGAATATATAGGCTTTTTATCCTCTATAAAATAAGCAATTCCTTTAGCTGTGCCATAATTACCTAAAATTCTCGTAATAGTATAGGTTCCAACTAGGTTGTAGAATATATAGTCAATTGATGGGAAGTTGGTGACGTCGTTGCTCAATGCTCGCCTATTACTTATAGGCGTCGCTCCATCGTTCCTAGCCCCAAATTCCCCTGCATTGACTATATGTATCATTTCCCTAATTCCTTAGCGTCCTTATACAATAACCTATCAATAGCATTTTCTTTACCAATTATAGCGATAATTTCAAAAACACTTGGGGAAGTAGTCATACCTGTCATTAAAGCTCTAATATATTGCATGATATCTGCAAGTTTAATATTATTATCCTTGGCAATTTCTTTAAATTTTATTTGAATTGAGTCTTTATCAAAATTTGCTAAATTCTCCAATTCCTTTATAACTTGTCCCACCAAATTTTTATCACAATTATTGATCAGTTCTTTAGCTTCTTCAGAATAGATAATAGGAACATTAACTAAATAAATCCTAGCTAGTTTTGCTAATTCGACTAAATTGGTACTTCTTATTTTCAAACTTGGCATTGCTTGTCTAATATATTCCTTTTCTTTCTCAGTAACTTGATAATTTTCTTGTAAACTCTGACAAGTCATTTCTGTTAATGTTTGGTCATCAAGCTGACGTAAATAATGAGAATTTAAACTATCCATTTTGGCAAAATCAAGACGAGCTGGCGATTTACCTAGCCCATCAAGGTTAAACCATTCTATAGCTTGGGATCTTGAAATAATCTCATCATCTTTGTGACTCCAGCCTAATCTTAGTAAATAATTGCACAAACTCTCAGGTAAATACCCCATATCTTGGTAAGCCTTTACTCCAAGAGCTCCATGTCTTTTAGATAATTTTGCTCCGTCAGTTCCGTGTATTAACGGTATATGTACCATATGTGGTACAGACCAGCCAAAAGCTTGATAAAGTATTTTTTGACGAGCCGCATTAGTTAAATGGTCATCCCCCCTGATAATATGGCTAATCTGCATATCGTGATCATCCACCACTACCGCTAACATATAGGTAGCAGTACCGTCACTACGTAACAATACCATATCATCAAGGTGTGAATTTTCAATAGTAACATCTCCTTGTAAAGCGTCATGAATAATTGTTTGCCCAGTTTTTGGGGCTTTCAAGCGGATAACGGGGATACTTTTCTGCTCCTGCGAATTAGAAGGTGGTACATCCCGCCAAGGGCTTTCGAACAAAAAATGTTGTTTATTAGCTATGGCACTATCTCGCTGTCTATCTATTTCTTGTTGAGAAGTAAAGCAATAATAAGCTTTCCCCTCATCTACTAACTTCAGAGCAGCTTTTTTGTATAAATCATTTCTTTTAGACTGAAAAATTACTTCTCCATCCCAGTTTAAACCAAGCCATTTCAAGCCGGAAAATATAGCATCTACTGCATCTTTGGTTGATCTTGCTTGATCAGTATCCTCAATTCGCAGCAAAAATTTACCGTTATGGTGCTTAGCAAATAAATAATTAAACAACGCCGTCCTTGCCCCACCAATATGCAGGAAGCCAGTAGGAGATGGAGCAAATCTAGTAATTACAGTCATATTTTCCTTTATTTAGTTAAGTAAGCAAAATAATTTACATCTATATCATCACTCAACTGCCAACGTCCATTAACGATATTATAGGTTAAGCCTTTGAGTTCTTTAAGCCCAATATTATTATCATTGAACATCGAGTAAATTTCCGATGGTTTAAGAAATTTGCTATGATCGTGAGTATTTTTGGGTACCCAATTAAGTAGGTATTCTGCCATCAAAATAGCTAGCATATATGATTTCACTGTACGATTAATCGTTGAAATTATAATCATACCATTTGGTTTTACTAAGCTAGCCAGGTTTTTTATAAAATCACCAGGATTATCTATATGCTCTATTACTTCTAAACACAGCACCACATCATACTTATACTGTAAATCATCTGAGTATACTAATTCCTCAACAGTTGATTTAAGATATTGTATATTCAAACTTTGTTCCGAAGCATACTGTACTGCAATATCTATATTACTTTGTAAAGCATCTATGCCGGTAACTATGCCATTTAATTTACAGAGAGGAGAGGTAATTAATCCTCCTCCACACCCTACATCTAAAATTTCTAAATTTGAACAAGGTAATATGTCATCCTGCACGTTAAAATGCTCTTTTATCTTGTCTATTATGTAACCAACACGAATTGGATTTATTTTATGAAGAATTTTAAATTTTCCATCTTCCTGCCACCATTGGTTAGAAATCTTGCTAAATTTTTCTAGCTCTGTTTGATTAATAGAAGATTGTGTAGACATAGTTCCCTACTGGTTATAATATTGACTATACAGCTAAACCGATTAGCATTTATCCATAGCAAACTGACGTCATTGCAAGAAAGACCGTAGGTCGACGAAGCAATCCATAAAAGTAACCAAAGATGGATTGCCACGACCTACTTGCGTGGTCTCGCAATGACAGAAAACCTATCTAAAACCCGCTTTACCTTCTAACTTTCAACAGTTGTGGGGTCATCCCTACTTCGGTGCGAGATCCAGATTCCCAACCATTGCTAAGAATGACAATAGTGGGCGGGAATGATGGATTGCTTCGCTCTAGAAGGCTGCCTACGATAACTAATTCAAATCGCTTTCTCCACATTAACTATAATAAGAGGCGATTTATTCATTTCATGTTTTAATATTTTGCGAATAGCTGACCTTACAGCATTTTCGACCTGATCATCGAGGAGATTACCTTTTGATTTTCTCTGAATTTCTACTGTTTCAGCAATATTATCTTTGATTAGATTAATTAGCTGTGCATCATCATTAGAGTCAAGAAGTCCTGGCATAGATAAAATAGGTCTACAAGTAAGTTCGCCCTTCTTATTTATTATCAGAGAAGCAACTACTATACCATCATCACGCATACGTCTGCGGGTTCTGAAAATTGATGATTCAGCTGGTAAAAGATAATTGCCATCAACAGCCAAATAACCCGTTGTTACTTTAGTTAAAATACGTGGATTATGAGGATCAAGTAATACTAGGCTACCATTTTCTACTTCAATAGCATGCTTTATACCATTTTTACGAGCTAATTTTGCTTGCTCATGTATGTGTACCGGTTCACCATGTACTGGCACGCAAATCTGAGGTCTAATTAAGGCGTACATTTGCTTGAGTTCGTCAATTGATGGATGTCCAGAAACATGAACGAAATGATCTCGTTCAGTTATCACTTCAATTCCTGCTTTTACGAAAATATTAAACATACGGAAAATTTTCTTTTCATTGCCAGGAATAATTTTTGAAGAGAATATAACTGTATCTTTAGGAGCTAACTTGATACTAGGATGACTATTATTTGCCATTTTGGCAGTAGCTGCTAGAGGTTCCCCTTGACAGCCAGTAGCAATAATTAAAAGTTCTTGCCTTTTAAATCTTGCAACATCCCGCTCATCAATTAAAGGGGCAATATCTTTCATATAACCACTTTCCTGAGCTGCGAGCAAAATTCTATGCAAACTTCTTCCTGATAGCACTACTTTTCTTCCTGCCATCTGACCTGCATGAATTATAGTTTCAAGTCGTGCCAAATTTGAAGCAAAGGTTGTTACCACAATCATTTGGGGGCAACCTGCTATAATATCTATTAAACTTTTACGCACTTCTCCTTCCGAGCCAGAAGTCCCTGCATTAAATACATTAGTTGAATCACAAACTAAAGCTAAAACCCCTTCATCACCATAGGATTTTAGTAAATCCTTGTTAGCTTTTTCACCGAGTAAAGGATCATGATCAAATTTCCAATCTCCAGTATGAAAAACATTGCCAGCTTCTGTGCGTATCATAATTGCTTGCATTTCTGGAGCTGAATGGGTAAGCGGTACCATTTCTAATTGGAATGGATCAAGATTTATTTTTGCCGAAGGTTTTACTTCATGAATTTTTATAGTTTTAGCAAAATCATATTCAGCTAATCTAAGTTTCAGAAAATTTGCAGTGAAGGTAGTTGCATATATTGGGCATTTTAGACTGCTCCACAAATATTGGATTGCTCCCAAATGATCTTCATGTGCGTGAGTTAGGACTAAAGCTAACAAATCTTTTTTATATTGTTCGATAAAGCTAATATCAGCAATTATCATATCAACACCTGGTAAATAGTTATCAGCAAAGCCGCTACCACAATCAACCATCAACCACTTTCCCTTATAATGATATAGATTGACGTTTATGCCGATTTCATTTGACCCGCCAAGTGGTAAGAATAGTAAAGCATTTTTATGGTTTTTAATGTTGAATGGCATGTTAACTTCTATATTATGTATGGTTTAAGTATATTTTTATACCTTATTTTCGGCTTTTAGTCTATGATTAATACTAATTTAGTTTATGCGAACATATTTGCTTTTGGTATAGTCTTATTATTGATCGTACTATTTCCTAATTTTGATATAGATTTCTCAAATTTATTCTACGACAGTAACGATGGATTTATCTACCGTAACAATAGCATTGTCCAATTATTGTTTGAAATTATTCCAATATTAACTAAACTACTACTTACAGTAACATTATTATACTTAATTTACTTAATTGTTAAGTATAAAACTTTTAATAGACTTATTATTTCTGGGAGCTTTTATATAATTTTGTCTACAGCAATAGGTCCTGGATTATTGGTGAATCATCTATTTAAAGAACATTTTGGCAGGGCTCGTCCTGTGCAAATTAAAAATTTTAATGGTTCCAAAAATTTTACTCGAGCTTTTTCAATTTCTAATGAATGTGTACATAACTGCTCATTTTCATCAGGACATGCAGCTATGGGATATAGTTTAACTAGCCTTGCGTATATTGCTCCTGTTATATATTTCTCAAGAATCTACAGTATCACCTTAATTTTCGGCTCATTAATTGGGTTAAGTCGCATATTAATGGGGGGGCATTTTTTAAGTGATGTACTAGCCTCATGTTTTTTTGTATTAATAATTAACCATATATTGTATTTATGTTGGCAAAAACTAAAATTAATATAAATAAAATTGCAATTATTTTTAACAATTCCACGAAATCGTTAGAACTAGTTAAACAGCTCGAACTATTCTATAAATTCTGCAAAGTGGAAGAAGCAGAAGTAATTATTGTAGTTGGCGGAGATGGCGAATTATTACATGCGATACATCGTTATATGCACCTAAACGTTCCTTTTTATGGAATTAACTCTGGCAATATTGGGTTTTTAATGAATTCAATTATTATAGAAAAATTAATAGATAATTTACAAGAATCAATAGTTTCTCATTTATACCCTTTAGAGACGCAAGTAGAAACTGTAGATAGTAAAACCTATACCGCCCTAGCTATTAATGAAGTCTCGATATTTCGTAAAACCAACCAAGCAGCTAAATTTAAGATTGAAATTGATCAAGTTGAACGTATGAGTGAATTAGTAGCTGATGGGGCAATGGTTGCGACTCCAGCTGGTAGCAGTGCTTACAACTTATCTGCCGGGGGACCTATTTTACCACTTGAGTCAAATGTATTATGTCTAACGCCAATTTGTCCTTTTCGTCCAAGACGTTGGCACGGTGCGTTATTACCATTTTCCACTACTATAAGATTTGAAATTTTAGAAAGTAATAAAAGACCAGTAAATGCAGCTGCCGATTTTCAGGAATTTGACGATATTAAGTCAGTATTAATTAAATCAGCAAAAAACAAGATGATCAAATTACTATTTGATAAAAAAAATAGCCTTGAAAATCGAATTATCAAAGAGCAATTTAATGAGTAACTTATCTTACGCATAAAACCCCCATGGCAATTTAAAAATTGCGGAACGTCATTGTAATCTGATGTATCCCCACGAAACTGTTGCAAAATAGCAAAAATTGATAGAATATCATCATTATTTAATGATGATGGAGATATAGTCAATTGATGGGAAGTTGGTGACGTCGTCACTCGTCGCTCGCCTATTACTTATAGGCGTCGCTCCATCGTTCCTGCTACCCAATTCCCCTGAATTGACTTATAATAGGTTATGGATGTAAAAACAGTATTAAATGACGGTAGAATTTCTAAATAAATTAAAGAGTATAATACCCGATGGTAAAAGGGTTATTGTTATTATAACATATTGGGTTATAGGTGTGGTAGGCTATAGCCAAGGTATGCAAAGAATTTTCCAACCTAATACAGTAAAAGATAAAAAGATTTATTCGTATTTTACCCTTGGGAAATTTATTATTGAATTTAATTATTTGCATACCATAAAACCATTGCTAGAACCCCTGGCATCTATTATAAAGACTGAGCTTTGTCATGCTTAATTTCGTGGGGACATATCAGCTCGCAATGACGTCAGTTCTAGCTTCTTCTATTACCAAAGAATCTTAAAAGATATAAGAACAAGTTGATAAAGTCTAAATATAAGCTAAAAGCAGCCATTATAGACATTTTTTGTCCTAATTCTCCACCACCAGACATAAAATACATCGACTTAATTTTTTGAGTATCCCATGCAATAAGCCCCATAAATACAGCAACCCCAATTAGAGACGTTGCAAAATATATAGCGGAACTTTGTAAGAATATGTTAACCAACGATACAATGATAATACCAAACAATCCCATAACAAGAAATGAGCCAATTGAAGTCAAATCTCTATTGGTACTGTAGCCATAAAGACTCATTGCTCCAAATACAGATGAGCAAATGAAGAAAGTCCGAGCAATTGACTCTCCAGTATAGATAAGCCCAAGAGATGCTAAGGACATACCAGTTAATGCAGCATAAACCCAAAACAATACTTTAGTAGTTTCTAAACTCATCTTGCCAAAGCCCATAAAGAAGTACAAAGCAATCCCCAAAGGAGAAATCATTACCAACGTTCCCAAACCAGTATTGCCTATAAATTGTCCATTTGGTGCAGTCTGAAATAAAAGCCTGGTCAATGGATCGAATGATATAGTAGCAATAGCTGTTACTCCAGTTAGCACAAGAGCTAAAGCCATATAATTATAGACTTTTAGCATGTATTCTCTCAGTCCTGCATCATATGTTTTCTGAGTGGCGGTAAAAGTTTTTGTATAATCAACCATAAGAAACCCCATGAATATGTTATTATCTCTATATAATATAGTATAGGATGCAAACCTTTTCTTTTCAAGAAGAAAATTCTAAAATAAAAATTTAGTTTTAATCAAGTAATTTATTTACATAGTACAAATATCTAGCTATTTTACTGATTAGACATATTTAGCCTCTGTGGTGGAATGGTAGACACAGTAGACTCAAAATCTACAGCCCCAAAGGCGTGCTGGTTCAAGTCCGGCCAGAGGTACCAATATAGTTCTAAAAATCTATGCTATAGTCAGTTCAGGAGAATTTGGGGCTAGGAGCGATGCCTATAAGTAATAGGCAAGCATTGAGTGCATAGGCGTCAGTTTAAGAAAATAAAGTAGAAAATCGTCATTGCGAGCCACCGTAGGTGGCGTGGCAATCCATTTTTAATCACTTTTCTAGATTGCTTCATCGACCTTACGGTCTCCTCGCAATGACGATTTCTCAATTATTGTTTTCTTAAATTGACGCTTATGAGCTTTGAACGATGCCGTCACCAACTGCTCATCAATTGACTATAAATAATAATTTTTAAAATAATCTTGTATACTCATTGATGTTTCGTGTATAAATTAAGTTTAAAAAACTTATCAAGTTCTATGATGAAATTAGCAAAATTATTATTTTATACAATCACTACCTGCTTAATCCTATCTGGTTGTAAAACTAAGAAGACGGACGAAGACTTAATAGTTCCAGCTCCAGAATTATACAATGATGGTCTTATTTTACTGGAAAAGCAACAATATTTGAAAGCTGCCGAAGAATTTTCGAGGATTTTTTATCAAGATCCTGGTAATAAAATGACTCCTCAAGCTGAGTTGATGCAGTCATATTCTTTATTCCTCGGAGGTCAGTATGAAGAAGCAGTAGATGTACTGGATAGCTTTATTAAGCTTCATCCAATGCATGAAGATATTGCATATGCCTATTACCTAAAGGCATTATCCTATTATATGCAAATCTCGAATGTACAACTTGATCAATCAAGAACCTTTTTAGCTAAAAAGAGTTTTGAAGATGTGATAAGACTTTTCCCAAAAACAAAATATTCAATTGATGCAGCTTTAAAAATCGATTTAGTAAATGATCATTTAGCAGGTAAAGAAATGGACGTAGGTCGTTATTATCTCATGCAGAATAACCCCATAGCTGCTATCAATAGATTCCAGATTATTGTAGATGATTATCAAACTACATCACATATACCAGAAGCACTTTATCGCTTAGTGGAAAGTTATTTAATGCTAGGTCTTAGCAATGAAGCAAAGAAATATGCCGCGGTACTCGGTCATAACTATCCGGACAGTACTTGGTATAAATATTGCTACTCACTAATTAATAACTCTTTAAAAGAATGAAATATAATGTTACAAAGTCTTTCGGTTAAGAACTTTATTCTGATAGACGAATTGGAGATAGAGTTTGAAAAGGGGCTATGTGTAATTACCGGAGAAACCGGAGCTGGTAAGTCTATTTTGCTAGATGCAATTTTGTTCTCTTTAGGTAACAAATTCTCTGATAATGTAATAAAACATGGGAGTGATTACTGTTCGGTTGCTACGACCTTCACTCTCAATGATGATTTAAAAAAGCTTTTGGAGCAATTTAATATTGAGTATGACCAGGAATTATTAATAAAACGTATTCAAAAACCTAACAACCGTAAGAAATTTCTTATTAATGATCAAGTAGTAACGATAAGTACCTTGCAACAAGTAGCAGATTATTTATTTGAACTTCATGGGCAAAATAGTCATACTTCTCTTCTTAGCCCTTCCTTCCACATTAACATTTTGGACGATTATGGAGGGCTTGTAAATTTAAGATATGAATTATCAAAACATTTTGATATTTTACAGACAACTACCAAAGAAATCAATAAAGTTACCAGAGATAAAGATGCTATAGAACAAGAAATAGATTATTTAACCTTTGTTACCAAAGAATTAGAAGCTCTTGATTATCAAATAGGAGAAGAAGAAAAGCTTGTTACTATAAGGCGTAGTGTACAAAATCGTGATAAAGAAATACAAGTGATCCAAGATATATTATCATATCTTGAAGTCCCTGAAATTAATAAGTCAATTAATAATGCTCAACGTTTGATAAACCGTAATTTACAGCAAAACGAAGAATTTGCCTCTATTTCATTAAATTTAGATGATTGCTATAATAGCTTAGAAGAAGCACGTATAAAATTACAGAATATTATTAATAACATTGATAGAAATGAATTTAACTTAGACGAAGTGGAAGAAAGGCTATTTAAAATTCGTGATATAGCACGAAAATATAATATTTCTTGCGATAAAATACCTGAATTTTTTGATAATTCTAATCAACAATTAAATACCCTTAAAAATAAAATCAATAATGTTAAAATCCTAGATATTAATAAGCTAGCAGAACATAAAAAATATTTTGAACTAGCTGAAGCTTTATCATACAAGCGTTCTATTAGTGCAAAAAATCTAGAATTAGCTGTACAAAAAGAGCTTGAACAACTTAAAATGGAAAAGGCGATTTTTAAAGTAGAAATAGCACCTAAAAATAATCCTTCTAACCAAACCAATAATAAAAATTTTGCAGAATTAAACATAAGCGAGGAGTTTTTAGAAGAAACTAAGCAAAATACGGAAGGTAGAACTAGTCAGATGCTATTATGCAAGATGTCTGATGGTATTGATAATATATGTTTCGTTGCCTCAACAAATCCAGGTATGCAACTTGCACCTATTGATAAAATTGCTTCTGGTGGCGAATTATCAAGGTTTATGTTAGCACTAAAAACTTGTCTCTTTGATAAATCACTGAAAGACATTATTATTTTTGATGAGATAGATACCGGAATTGGTGGTATTGTGGCTGATAAAGTTGGAGAAAAACTTAAAAAGCTTAGCTCTATTGCCCAAGTAATTGTTATTACTCACCAACCTCAAGTAGCAGGTAAAGCAGATCAGCATATTATTGTCAACAAACTACAATTGGATGAAACTACTAAAATTACGGTAAAAAGCCTGAATCTTCAGGAAAGACAAGCTGAGCTTGCTCGCATGATTTCAGGAAAATCCATTACGGATGCGAGCCTAAAAGCAGCTAAAGAGTTGCTTAAGCCTTAGGAGGTTGCCTCCTAAGTGATGCACACAAAATTAATGAGATGTATTATATCTTAAAAGTCATTGCGAGAAGGCGTAGCCGACGAAGCAATCCAGGAAAGTAATTAGAAATGGATTGCCACAACCACTACATGGTCTTGCTAAAGACGTATATGCACCTTGCGAGATAGTTGTATCCTTCTTAAGCAACAACTTTTTTCTTATTTATTTTTTTAGTGTTTACTTGAAGTTTTTCTTTAATTCTAGCTGCTTTACCACTTAGGTTTCTTAGGTAATAGAGTTTAGCACGACGTACTACACCATATTTTACAACTTCAATTGCATGTACCATCGGTGAGAAAATCATAAATCGTCTCTCTACGCCTTCACCATGACTGACCTTACGAACTACGCAAGAAGAGGCAACTCCACTATTTCTTCTAGCAATTACCACACCTTCATATGCTTGCAGTCTCTCTAACAATTTTTCCTTGCCATCTTTTTCGACTGTCCGGTCAATTATCTTTACAGTGACCTTTACAGTATCTCCCGCCTTAAAATCAGGGATTTCTTTATTTTCGGTTAGTTTTGCAATTTGCTGTTGTTCAAATTGCTCAATAATATTCATCGCTTTAAACTCCTATAAAATTTAATAAATCTGGTCTACGTTTTTTAGTAATCTCCATAGACTGATTACTTTTCCAATCTCTAATTAACTGATGATTACCAGACAACAAAACACTTGGAACTTCTCTGTTTTTCCATTTTACTGGTCTCGTATATAAAGGGCATTCAAGCAATCCAGCAAATTCACCATTTTTCTCAAAAGACTCTGATTGCAATGTATCTTGGTTTGCTAATACATTCGGAAGTAGTCTAATCAAACAGTCGAGAATAGTAAGGGCTGCTACCTCGCCACCAGATAAAATATAATCCCCTATACTAATTTCTCTAACATTATACTCTTCAATTATACGTTCGTCAATCCCTTCAAATCGTCCACATAAAATTATTATTTGTTTTTCTTGTATAATTTGATGAGCAATATTTTGGTTAAATAATTTTCCTCTTGGTGATGGGTAATATATTGGGGTATTAGGACTTGAAGACAAAACATTATCTAAACAACTACCAAGTACATCCGGACGCATTATCAGTCCGCTACCACCGCCATAAGCTTCATCGTCAACATTTTTATGTCTAGTTAACCCAAAATCTTTTATATTAACCACATTATAAGACCAAATACCTTTTTTTAAGGCTTGCCCTGCAAGGGAATATTGTAAAGATCCAGGAAACATTTCTGGAAATATGGTTAATATTGAGGTATGTAATGAAGACATTTTATAAATATGCTGAATTTTTAAAACAAAAAAATTGATTTGGCTTGTATTATAGTCTATATAATTAAACAATACCAATCTAACTTATAGTCAATTGATAAGAAATTGGGGGTGTTGTCACTCGTCGCTTGCCTATTACTTATTGGCATCATTCCTAGCCCCAAATTCTCCTGAATTGACTATAACACTTAAGTACTAGGAGATTTTCGTTATCTTCGCCTCCTAGTACTTATTTTGATTTTTATCATTTATTCGGGGCATAGCGCAGTCTGGTAGCGCATCTGGTTTGGGACCAGAGGGTCGGGAGTTCAAATCTCTCTGCCCCGACCATCACTTATCACCTTTCCAGAGTTTTTTTGCTCTTACTAAAAATCTTAAATAATTAGAGAGAAGTTTGGGAAGTTGTTATTAGTCGCTCCTGCTACCCAATTCCCCTAAATTGACTATATATATAAATGGAACTATAGTTCATTTTTGCAATGAGGCTTTAATAGCTATTTCTTTATTGCTAATATTATTTAGTTCATTCTTAAGATGCAATTTTTTTGCTTGATGTTTAGCTTTACTACAATAATCCAGAGCTTTGTTGAAGTCTCCCTTGCTAAAATAAGCATCTGAATAAGTTAAATAAAAACCCATTTTTATTATATCATCAGCTATTTGTTCAATTAAGTTATTATATTTACTAAACTCTACTATTACTTTATCAATTTGGTTGGTCAAAATAAGTAGTTTTCCATATAATTCTATTGATTGTAAAAAGTCTCTAGTGTTATGAACTTCCTTAAATAGAGCTATTGCTTCTTGAATTGATTTAATAGACGTTTCTATTTCTAGTTTATTTCTATCAATTTTATTTGCTTTTTTATTTTTGGCTAAGACAAGATTAGCTTTATGGTAAAATAATTTCGCCTTTAAACCTCTCACATCATTATTCTTTATTGATTTACCTACTTTTATATTATTATACCTTTTAATTGCTGTATTTATTTTTTGTTCTGCCTTTTGATAATTACCAATTTTACAAAAATATGCCGAATATACATATAGAATTTTACATTTTAATATTTCTAAGCCTTCAGTTTTCTGCAAATATTTATTAACCTTATCAACTATCTTTAGAAAATTTTCATATTTTTCTTGGTGAAAATAGACCGAAGAAATCATCAAGTCCATTGCCGCAAGATCTTCATTATATTTATTCTTAAATTTAGTTTTAAATTGCCGACTAGTTTCAAGAAGTTGTTGAAAAGAATTAGTTAGCTTAAACTCATGCTCATTATCTATAAAAAACCGCAATAATGACTCAAACCATCTTAAATTTAAGGTAGAACAAATATTATCCTTACTGTCTAACGATTGACTAAGTTGATGACGTAATACTGCCTGTACTAGGCGATGAATAGCGATATTATCATTGTCATCATAATTGATCATTGAATATTGCCACAATAGAGCAATATGTTTGTTTAACGTTAATTGTGGAGATGGTAAATGAGGATAAGCTGTTTGTAACCATTTGAGTAATAGTTTACGAGAGATTTTATTTGGTGCTAGGTAAGCACATACTGTTAAAAGCTCAATAGCTATAGGTGGTCTATTATTAATTTTAGTATCTCTAACAATTGCCTCTAAACTAATATTCCAGGTTATTGCTACTGGGTAATTATAGGTATTTGTTTCATCTAAAAAAGTGTTGTCCGATAGTAATTCTGTTTCATACTTTTTATAAAGATCCAAATATTCTGGAATAGTGATATGTTTTTGTTTAATGTAAGCACCAGCTTGCACCAGTGCTAAGGGTAAATATCCTAAAACTCCAACTAATTCTTTTATAGTATTTTGTTCTTCTGCTATATTTCGCTGTATTAAGGTCTTTATTGTTTTGATAGCCTCCTCTTCTGTCATGATATCAATAGGCAATACTGAGAACTTTGTTGGCCAATAACGCTGACGGGTTGTTAAAATCACATATCCGCCAGATTCTGGTAAAAATGGTTCGATTTCACGATAATTGTTTACTTTGTCATAAACTAAAAGCCACCCTGGATTTTTAGCTAGCCATTGTTTAACATAAGCGATAATGCTTTCTCTTGTATAGATGACTTCTGCATGTCCTAATAACTTAGCAAATTCAACATATTTGTTATATAAATGATCAATATTTTCTGCAAGAAACCAAACTTTAAGTGTATAAGGATGCTCTGTATAATTTATATATTGCAAGGCTAATTGTGTTTTGCCTATTCCGCCAAGTCCAGCACATGCAGTAATTGCTAAATTACTTGTTACATCAGATGTATGATTGTAATGTAATTTATTATACAAATCCCTCAATAGTTTTTCTCTACCAATAAAAACATGATCTTGTCTAGGTATATTCCAGCTAGTTAGATTTTTAGGAAATATTATTGGATATTGTAGTTTAGACCATTGCACTTCTATTTCTTTACTCTTGACTGTTTTTTTAATAGTTAAATCAAACATTAAAAGATAAGTACTACAAATAATCAGAACCAATACACCAAATATTTGTAAGTAAATATTCTTGGCTTTACTTTTAATATTCTTATCTGTCAAATGAGGTTTAGGAAAAACTGAACAGGTATTATTCGATATAATATTATTATATCTTTCACTAAACTTAATGATCATGTTGTCTATATTCTCATTAGAAAAAACTTTTGTGATAATTTCTAAAAAAATAAAATGATATTGTTTAGATGGTAAGAGATTAATATATTCAAAATTACTTTGTTTAGGTAAAAATTTTATACATTGCTCTTCCTGCGGTATAAGAAAAAATACCTTGGATATATTCTGATCATTAGAAATAATAACATAATTATTACCTTGCTGTTGTTTAGCTATATTAGCTTCATTTACAGATAGAACATAGATTATACATTGTCTTGACTGTTTTTTGCCTTTGTTCTTGTGCTTTCCTAAAACTATATGAGCATCAAGATTTTCTCGCAGCTCTACAAAAACTGTTATACCTATAAGTTGTAAATCACTACGTATCTTATTGATCATCAAGTTTAAATCATTGTTTTCTGATCCATTATTTCTCAGGCTTTGTAAAACAATAAAAAATGATATAGCATCAGACTTTGTTAATATAAAAATTTCCTTCAAGATTTTTCTAAATTCTTGTTGGATTAATAAACTTAAATAATAACTTTGTACTAATTTGTATTTATCAGATTCTTCTATAAAATTTATAATACCCTCTCGAGAATTTGTGGCTACTTTCCGTTTGATATTAGAAATATGACTTTCAATAGTTCTCGTCTCGATCTGTTTATCCTCATTTGATAAAAAACTAGCTATTCCTTTTGCATTTTTCCCATGTACAATGCATGCTATTACATCTATTTCTCTTGATGTAAATCTGATATTGTTAATTATTAACAAATGTTTCTCATAAATCTCTTGTGGGTACAAGATATTCTTATTTTCCATAATATATATAATTTATTTAAACTACTATCATCCTATAAATCTTAAAAGATCATTTACTAAAGATTAGAGAATTGTATTTTAAATACAAAACATAATCGCTAATTTTCTGAATTATATCCATGTATTTTTTACTTACGTATAATACTTAATACTTTTTAACAATTGAAATATTTTACAACACTTAATATATTAAAATAATTTTAATATAGGTTTTAATATATTCTTTCAGGTTAAATATTAGCTAAGCTACAACTTAAATTATTAGACTTCCCGCATAAGTCAAAGAAGTCATAAGTATTTTAAACAAGTTCACTGCATTATAGTAGAGTATAATTATGCAAGATACAAATACTAACAACTTACGTAATATCATAGGTGATATTAGTACTAAACTATATAAAAATGATATAGTAGCTGAAATACATTACAGATTAAAAGATCCTTGTTCTGTTTTAAAGAAGATATTAAGAAAAACTATTACTTTGAAAGAATTAACTGATATAATTGCTTTTAGAATTATAGTTGATAAAAAAGAAGATTGTTACAAAGTATTGGCTATTATTTACAATCTCTATTCTGTTAATATCAAGAAGTCTAAAAACTATATTGATAATCCTAAGAATAATGGCTATCGTTCTTTGCATGTTATAGCTGTAGTTGATATTTATGAACGTAACATAGAAATACAAATACGAACCAGAGAGATGCATAATATTGCAGAATTTGGTACAGCAAACCATGATGAATATAAAAAAACACAGGAAACAGAATTAATAAAAAAGTTATTATCTAATGTAAGACTTAATACAGCTGGTATTAATAGTCAGATCAATAATGCATATAATATTTTCGACCAGTTTAATTGGACTATAGCGGAACTTATTGATTACGAGCAGGCAATTGAAAATGTTTGTCGTAATTTGCATGATGTACAATTGAATAAAGTTATTGAGTAACTTTTGGGCTTTGGACAAAAGCTAAAAAATTAAAAATATATAATTACTTTAGTTATTTTTGACATGTTCATAATATGTCTACGCAAGAATGAATGCCTCCTTTGTAGCTTTATTTTCTTTGTTAACAAACCAACTCGTCCATACATGACATTTTTTTATTTAAGCAAATGGACAAATACTAATCGGATTAGCTATATTAAACTATGAAAGATATTAAGAGGCATTTTTATTTTCCAATAATTCATTAATTCTGGTAATAGCTAGACCCGTCATTTTCGCTATTTCCTCAATAGAACTGCCATTTTCTATCATCATTTTTATTAATTTAGCTTCTCCCTTAGCTTCACCAATTTGGATACCTTCTACTCTACCTTCTACTCTACCTTCTTCTTTGCCTTCCCTCCGTGCTTTCTTGAGAGTGTTAGCTTCAATACGTAGCCATTTCAGGTGTTCTTCATATGAATCACGTTCTTCTTTAGTGAAATTCATCACATCCAGAACTGTCAGGGCTTTTTTTAGGCTAGCATCATTTAACTCTTTAGGTAAATTATCTTTGTTCAGCAAATCATGTCTAGTTAAAAAAGTACTCCATCTATCAAGAGAGGTTTTTACCTTCTTTACTATGTCCGTCAGCTGCTCCTTCGGATTATTAGTAAACTTATTTAGCTCAATAGTATGCAATTCTAAATCTTTAAAATATAACAAACCACTATCTTTTTCTACTATATGAAACACATTATGATATTTATTTTCATGTAAAATAGAGGTAAAATTTAATATATGAATACCAATGGCTTTCGATAAAGTAGCATAATCTTCTGCATTCTTTAATTGCTCAGTATATAACTTTGCCCAATAATATAGAGCTCTTTTGTCATAATCATCCGCATCAGTAATTTGCATTTCGATATTAAATCTTTTGCCATCTTTTCCTTGAGCTTTAATATCTAAAATTGACAGTTTATTGCTCTTGAAATTTTTTGGATTATATGGATTGAGAAGTTGTACTTCTGTTACTTGGTCTTCTCTAGATACAATCGAATTGATCAGCGAAATAAGCAAATCCTTATTCTCTTCAACTCCGAAGATTTTTTTAAAGGCAATATCAACCCTAGGACTAATATTTGACATAAATCTAACTCTATATTTATTTTAACTAGTAATCATGACTTTTATACAATCTGCTAAAGGGTATTTTTCTCTTTGCAAACGTATATTATGTTCAAAATATCTGAACATCCCACCGTAACCTTCCATGATGATTTTTCCATCCATAAAATACGAGATTAAACTGTAACATAGGCAGATATGCTCGCTAAAGCCGTTGTCACGGATTACCTCTACATATTCAATTATTTGCTCAACTAACTGAAAATTAACAAAATGTTCATCTGCGGCTAATTTTATTATTTCTTCGCCGTTCTTAGTTTTTGTTAATTTTTCAATAACCTCTTGCATATTGCTATGTTTTTTACTTGTGTACATTTGGAATTGAGCATCTAGAAAATCCACTAGGTTTCCTTCAAGAGTTTGTGGTTTAATTTCCCAGTAATATCCGTCATTATCTTCACTATAATTATAATAATCAAGATTTAGTTCATCGTTTAATCGCCTGGTAATATGCTCAACTGTTATATCTGGATACTTTATGCGTCTCTTATCGACTGCAATATTTTGCACTATGCCAACGGTTAAATATGTTCCCATAAAATTCTCCTATAAAATTCATTTATAAATTAACTAATAAAGGTATTCATTACTTACTCGCCTTACGCATAAACCCCGTGGCAATTAAAAAATTGCAGAATTAAGTACAAGACGCCATTACGAGACCACGCAAGTAGGTCGTGGCAATCCACATTCATTGCTTTGACCCACCAGTGGCACCTCGCTAATAGTGTCAGGTTGTTTTCCCTATGACTTTTAAATGCCATGCGTAAGGTGAATTATTTTAGCTAGTTTGGTAAATTACCAGTAAACATTAAAACACTTGATACTAACACCACCCAAAATAAAGTAAAAGGTAAAAATACTTTCCAACCTAAACGCATTAACTTGTCGTAACGATATCTAGGTAATGTCGCTCTTATCCATAAGAAACAAAATAATAACAACCCAACTTTTACTATAAACCAAATAAAGCCTGGTATAAAATTCAAGAATTTAATGCCAAAAGGCGGGAAATAACCACCTAAGAAGAATGTTGTGGTCATACCGCTAGCTAAAATCATATTAGCATATTCACCAAGAAAAAATAAGGCAAAACCCATCGAAGAATATTCAACATTATAACCAGCAACCAGCTCAGATTCAGCCTCTGATAAATCAAAAGGCAATCTATTAGTTTCTACAAGTACTGATATGAAGAATATTACTGCCATAGGTAACAACATCAAATCAACCCACCAAGGCAATAATTGTTGCCTTTCTATGATTTCTGAAAGATTAAGAGTTCCCGTCGTTAAAAGTACAGTAACAATCACCAACCCTATAGATACTTCGTATGAAATCATCTGAGCCGACGAACGAATAGCCCCAAGGAAAGCATATTTCGAATTACTTGCCCAACCAGCTATGATTATACCATAAACCCCCAATGATGAGATTGCCATAATATATAAAACACCAACATTGATGTCAGCTAATACCAGTTTTGTATCAAAAGGTATCACTGCCCAACCAATTAAACTAAGCACAAAGGTAACCATAGGAGCCAAGGTGAATAATATTTTATCAGCTTGCTTTGGTATAATTGTTTCTTTAAATAATAGTTTTACTGCATCAGCAATTGGTTGCAACAACCCAAAATATCCAACGACATTTGGACCTTTTCTTAACTGCATTAAACCTATTACTCTTCGCTCAGCATAGGTAAGATATGCTACACACAGCAAAAGAGGAATAGTGATAGATAGGACTTTCAATGCCACAATAATTAACGGCAATAGATATTGTTGAAATAACGATATCATGCAACTTTTTCCCTTTCTTGTTTTGATTCCAAACACTTTGCCATAGTAATAGATGCCCTACTAATTGAATCTGTCATGTAATAATTTATCGGTTTAGTAACTATATCATAGTTAAGTAATTTATCTGTAGAGGTAAATTTTATAAAGTCACCACTCATTATTTCAGAAATATTGTCAAATACTGGAAACTCTGCTGCCAACTTATTTCTTATTTCAACTAAATTATTCATACCAAGATTTAGCCCTAAACCACTGGCTAGGTTATTTATAATAAGCCAATCTTCTTTTGCTTGTCCTACTGGATTAGTTGCCGCCCTAGCATATTGTGGTCTTCCTTCAAAATTTAGGTAAATAGCATCTTTCTCTGTATAGCTACTAGCAGGAAAAATAACATTTGCTGCATTTGCTCCATTATCACCGTGATGCCCTTGATATACAACAAAAGATGATTTTATTTTACTCATATCAATCTCATCACTACCTAGTAAATAGACAAATTTGATATCACCTATTTCTGCCTTTTGTAAGATTTCATAAACCCCATTACCACCACCCTTAGCACTAGAATTTTTAGGGCTAAAACCTATATCTAAACTACCGACCATTGACGCATGGTTATGCAATATATTAAAACCATTCCAATCCTCTCTAACTATCTTATATTTATCCACCATCTGATGAATGAGCGCCAAAATAGCATAACCATCCTCCCGAGAATATACTCCATCACCAATGATTATTATTGGATTTTTTGCGGCTGCCAACTCCTTAGAAAATTGATGGTCTCCTGATATTATTGCTTTAATTATTTCAGGGCTAGCCCCTAATTCATTGATAGAATAAGTTTGATCGCTAATATTACCAATTCGAGCTATTTTTAACTTCCCCTCTCTTTGTAATATACCAATACTAGCATTAAGGACTGGAGCTATTTGCCTAATATTTGCCCCAATTAACAAAGCAAGATCAGCTTTTTTAAGTCCAGAAATCGTTGTGTTAAATAGATAGTTTCCTCTACTAGATCGGTCTATTTTATAATTAAATTGATTACTATCAAAATTATTACATCCTAGCTTCTGTAACAATGTTTTTAATAAAAACATTGATTCAGTACAGGCGAGTGTTCCAGCGATTGCCGCCATTTGATCACCGGCAAGCGATTGTAACTTTTGTGCTACTAGGGCAATAGCATCATTCCAAGAGGCTTCAACTAATTTACCATTTTGTCTGATATATGGAGAATCTAACCTTTGATATTTCAAACCATCATAAGCAAATCGTGCTTTATCGGATATCCACTCATCATTAATGTCATCATTAACCCTAGGTAATATCCTCATTACTTCCTCCCCCCTACTATCGATCCTGATATTACAACCTTGGGCATCAAATACATCTATTGATTCAGTTTTCTTTAATTCCCAACTACGAGCTTTAAAAGAATAAGGCTTTGAATTTAATGCTCCAACTGGACAAACATCGATAATATTGCCTGACAACTCTGAAGCAAGACTACGCTCAAGGTAAGAGGTAACTTCCATATGCTCTCCTCTATAAAGAGCTCCTATTTCCTCAATTCCAGCAATATCAGTGGCAAACCTTATACATCTTGTACATTGTATGCATCTAGTCATTTGGGTTTTAATCAAAGGTCCCATATATTTGTCTTTGACTGTCCTTTTATTTTCCAAAAATCTAGAACGTACTCCACCATATTTAAATGCTTGATCCTGTAGATCACACTCACCTCCTTGGTCACAAATAGGACAATCTAGAGGATGATTGATCAATAGAAACTCCATTACCCCTTCACGAGCCTTTTTAACGCCGATAGTATTAGTATGGATCACCATACCTGGGGCAACAGGCGTAGCACAAGAGGCGATAGGTTTGGGAGATTTTTCCATCTCTACCAGGCACATACGACAATTACCAGCAATTTTCAAACGTTCATGAAAGCAGAAATGGGGGATTTCTATACCAAGCTTGCTGCAGGCACGAAATACGGTTGTACCCTCTTCTACTTCAATTTCAATATCATCTATAGTAAGTTTTATCATTGATGTTCATATTATAGTTTTACATTATGTCAAAATTATATATTCTTCTATAGTCAATTGATAAGAAGTTGGTGACGTCGTCGATCCTAGCCCCAAATTTTCCTGAATTGACTATATAATTCAAATTATTTGAAGTATACCATATTATATACTACTCACTAATCTAAATTTTTCAATTTTGCAAAAATAACTTCTATAGCTAAATAATTTCCTGGTTACGCCTAAACTCGAAGGTGATATAATCCCTCCTATGATATTCCTATAGTCAATTGATGAGAAGTTGGTGACGGCGTTAATCATCACTCCTGCTACCTAATTTCCCTGAATTGACTATAACTCTATGGAGCTTTATAGAACTGCCTTATAGTTTTAAGCAATTCTTGATTTTTATATGGTTTGCGGATTATGTATGTTGCTTGCTCTTGTAAAAATTCTTGTATTTCCTGATGATTGCTAGACAAACCACTTTGGAAAATTATAGGAATATGAGCAAGATTTTTATCACTTCTTATCTGTTTATGCACTTCACAACCTGTCATATCAGGAAGAGAAATATCAAGAAATATTAGGTCTATTTTGTTAGTATGTATTTTAAATAAATCAATGCCTTCTTGCCCGGTATAAGCATTGATAATTCTATATTTCTGTTCATGACGTAGCACTAAATTTATCGCGTCATGGCAGATTGGTTCATCATCAACAAAAAGTATAGTAAATACTTTTATAATATTACACTTTGCCAACATTTTATGTCTCTTTTTCATCATATACAGGAATCATGAATTCTACCCTTGTTCCTTTTCTACGGTTATTTTCGGCATAAATATAGCCATTATGAGCTAATATAATTTCCCGGCAAATAGATAAACCAATGCCAGTACCAATAATAGAATTATCATTAGTTCGTGAGCTACGAGTAAATACTTCAAAAACATTTTCAAGCTCTGAGTCTGGGATTCCTATGCCTGTATCGATTAAGCTAAAGGACCAATAAGGCTTATCATCATAATTTTTTAAATTAATTATTGCCACAATTAACCCTTCTTTAGTATATTTGAGTGCATTATTAAATAAATTATTTAATAATTGACTGATCCTAATTTCATCCCCACTAATCATTGCTTTCGTAATCTTATTATTAATAAGAATAATATTGACTTTATCGTTAAATATATTTAATTCTGTAAATTGTTGCACAATATTTTTTATAGAAGATAATAAATCCATAGCAACAAAATTAAAATTCATCCTCCCAGTACTAAACTTAGATAGGTCTAGTAGATCATTAATTAATTTTATAATATGCTGATTATTCTTAGCTATTATACCAACATATTTTATATGCTCTTGCTCATCCATTTTATCCCAATTTTCATATAAAAATTGAGATATACTACTTCCGCCATGTATTGAACTCCTTATTTCATGAGTAACATGATTTAAAATATTATCTTGTTCTGATAATTTCTGTTCTAATGCTAATATTTTAGTCTTTGAATTACTTCTTAAATTGAACCATGAAAACATCGCATACCTGCAAATATAAAAAAATACAGGAATCAAAAATATAACTAAAATAGCCCAAAGAAGTTGGAGCATATGATTATTTTACCTAAAAAAATGATATATTGCTTTGTTTTTAAGAATCACTTTCTCATTTTATCATGAATTTACATGCTCACTAATCTTATTAGTGTTTAATATGTAATCACCATTCAAAATGGAATTCAATTCTTAAGATCAAAGTAGTATAGTGAGGGAAATATAAAATAACTAAGAAAAGGTTAAACTATTTAAATAATCATTTAACAATATATGTAAACAATTTATTATAGTAACCTTGAATAATTCATTAATAGAAGTTATCAAATTATATAACCAACACTTTATGTATAATACCTAATATTTTGATAAAATAAATAACTTTTAATAAATTATTCAAAAGGCTGTCTTAATGTTATTGCAGCAGATAGAGTTCCTTCATCCAAATAGTCCAGTTCTCCGCCTATTGGAATGCCACTAGCTAGTCTTGATATTTTGATGGTGGAATTTTTGAAATATTCAGTAATGAAATAAGCGGTAGTTTGACCTTCTAAAGTAGAATTAGTTGCAATAATTATTTCATTAATGTTCTTATCCTGGCATCTAGCTAATAATTCCGGTAGTCTTAGTGCTTTGGGGTTGTGACCATTAGAAGTTGATAAATTATGCCCTAGTACATGATAATGCCCTTTAAAAATACCACTACGCTCTATTGCCCATAATTCTGTCACTGTCTCAACAATTGCTATGATAGATTCGTTGCGATCATCAGATGAACATACTCTGCAAATATGATGAGAATCTATGTTACCACAAATATTACATTTGACAACATTACTATCTACACAACAAAGAACTGAAATTAGACTTTTTAGCCTAACATCTTTTTCTTGTAAAAGATGTAAGACTATACGCCTTGCTGATCTTTGACCAAGACCAGGTAGTTTAGAGAGAAGATAAACCAACTGATCTATTTCATTTAATTTATTCATAAACATACCTTCACTACTTTAAAAGTTGTTAAAACAACTTATTAACTTACCTTACACATAAACCCCATGACAATTTAAAAATTCCGGAAAAGTACAAAACGTCATTGCCAGACCATGTAATGGGCGAAGCAATCCATTTTTGCTCACTTTCTGGATTGCTTAAACCATTGCATGGTCTTGCAATGACATTTATGCATTTCAAGCGTCATTGCGAGCCACCGTAGGTGGCGTGGCAATCCATTTCTAATCACTTTTGTGGATTGCTTCGTCGGCTACGCCTTCTCGCAATGACGGTTTCTCAATTATTGTTTTCTTAAACTTCTCATCAATTGACTATATTAGCAAGGAGCTATAAGTGATGTTCTTGTGGTGATCAAACTTTAACTGGCATAATCACGAAAACGTCTTTAGGATTCTGAAGCGTTTTTAATAACATTGGCGATGATGCATCCAAAAAATATAGGTCAACTTGGTTTGCTTTAGTAGCATTTAATATAGAATTGAGGGCTTCAGTAAGATATTTAGGATTAAAACCTATAGACAAAGATTCTTCATGATCAAAAACACATAAATTATTTTCATCTAGTGAATGTGGTATAGTCTCTTTGGCTGCTCCCCTTGCTTCCCCAGAAGCCGTAATTTCAAGTAAATCTTTTGATAAAGTTAATTTTATTGCTTGAAATTTATCTATAGTTATTGTTGCTACTCTATCTATAACATCAGCTAGCAATTTGGTATTAATAGTAAGCTTATAGTTGTTTTCTACTGGAATAAAACCTTGGTAATCTGGAAAGGTTCCATCAATTAGTTTTGATACCATCATAATATCATTGCAAACAAATTTAACCCTATTCACACTTAGAAAAATTTCTACCTCTAACTGAATATTTTTAGGATCTTTTAATATTTTGACAATTTCTTCGAGAGTTTTTTTAGATAAAATAACGCCAAATTCGCTAACCTCATAGGTCATTTCCACTACTGACACTGATAATCTATGACCATCAGTGCTAGCCATATAACATTCTTCATCTTTTACGTAAAAATAAACACCATTAAGATTATAGCGAGTTTCATCAAGAGATACTGAAAACAAAGTACCCTCAATCATCTTAACAAAGTCACGACAAGGTATTTTAAAAGTAGCTTCAACATTAATATCATCTAATGTGGGGAATTGGTCAGCAGGTAAAGTTAGAAGATTAAAAGCACAATTCTTTCCTACAATTTCAAGCTGCTCTGTTTCATTTGACACATTGAGTACTATATCTTTATCAGGTATCTTTTTTACTATATCATTTAATGTTTTAGTAGATACTGTTATTGCCCCCTCACTTATTACTTGAGCAGCTATTTTCTGGCTTAAATATATTTCCATATTAGTAGCCATTAACTCTAGTTTACCATCCTTCGATGATAATTTAATATGACTAAGTTCGGTAACTACATTACGTTTCTCTACTACAGAATTAGCAAAAGTCAGAGCATGAGTTAGGGTTTTGGTCTCAACTATAATCTTTAATTCGTTGTTTCCCATATCTTTAATTGCCTCTTAACAAATCATTTATAGATACTTTACTCCTAGTTCCGGCATCTACCTGCTTAACGATTACGGCACAATATAAACTTGGTTTCCCTGAATCAGCAGGCAAGCTACCAGGTACTACAACTGAATAGGCTGGAACTTTACCATAAATTATTTTGCCACTTTCTCTATCTACTATCTTCGTAGAAGCACCAATAAATACTCCCATACTAATTACGCTTCCCTCTTCTACTAAAACTCCTTCTGCTATTTCTGATCTTGCACCTATAAAACAATTATCTTCGATTATTACCGGATTATTTTGGATTGGTTCTAACACACCACCAATACCTGTTCCACCGGAAATATGACAATTCTTACCTATTTGGGCACATGAGCCTATAGTAGCCCAGGTATCAACCATTGTTCCCTCTCCTATATATGCCCCTATATTAATAAAAGAAGGCATAACAACAACGTTTTTTGCTAAATAGACCCCTGTTCTAATAATTGCTCCGGGAACAATACGACAGCCATCTGTTTGAAATAATTCTGTACTATAATCTGTAGAAAATTTGGGGGCAATTTTATCATACCACCTCATGCAATCTCCAGAGTAAATTTGTGGATCAGTTACCATCATATGTAATAAAATAGCTTTTTTTACCCAATGATTAACTTGCCAATCAGCCCCTTCTTTCTTACAAACCCTGATTACCCCTTGATTCAAACCATTAATAATATCCTGCAATATTTGTTTGGCATAATTAGTTTTTTCTGAATTTTGGGTTAATTTGTCGCGTATTTGCCAAAATTCTTCTATAGTATTAATATGTTTTTGCATAACATCCTTGCTAAATTATAAAAAAAATCATAATTTACTTTATCTTTAAGTCAACCTAATATACTAAAATAATTTGAGTATCTAAATTAGAGTACGTAAATGAGTATTTCTTGCCCAAGTTGTAACACTAACTTTATAGTTTCGAAAGAACAAATAGGTATGACCGGTAGGAAGGTCAAATGTTCACAATGTAACCATATCTGGTATCAGCAAGCAGAGCTTGATGAACAACAACCACCAATTATATCAAATCATCATACAGCAAAAAATGCTAGCACTAATGAAAATAATAAAATATTTTTGACCAAAGGTGCCAATTTACCAGTTTTATTACCACCCAAAACTCCCCAACATTCAAATATTTTACCTATATTATTGTTTAGCGTAATTATTCTTTTATTATTATTGTTATTTCAAGAAAAACTTAACATACCAGCTTTGTATAAAGAAAATGATAATATCCTAACTATAGGAAACATCCATGTTGAACAAAATAAAGAAATAGGACAAATTAAAGTTTCCTACCAGATAACCAATAACTCCGACCGTGATGTGACCATACCATTAATTAGAGTTAGACTGTTAGATAAAAAATATGTAACGGTAAAATCTTATATAATGCATCACAAAAATATCAAACTCCTACCTAAACAACATATTGATATCGCTACGAATCTTGATGTAGTGCCTCGTTCCAGTGAGTTATTAAATATTATGCTTGGTAATGGTTTGGATCTTATATTACATTAGACTTCTTTCGAAAGAGAATTTATAATATAGTCAATTCAGGAGAATTTGGGGCTAGGAGTCTATCGGAAATAATTATACAATATAAGCTAGAAAAAAAAATGAATAAACAAATTATATACTCCAAGCTAGTTCCCAGGCTTTTTGCTTCTTGTCTAGATTCATTTTTGTTGTCAATTTTTACAACGCCAATCACTGCCTTTATTTTATCTAGACTATCTTTATTATTTTTTAAAGCTAATATGGCTGATATACTAATAATGGGTAGCAGAAAACCGGAATTACTCCAAAACATAACTGCTAGTGGTATTTTTACATTATTTATTTTAATGCTTATCATTAACTTTGCTCTAGTATCAACATATTTTATTGGTTTTTGGATTTATTGCGGAGCCACACCTGGAAAACTTATTATGCATATGAAAATAGTAGATGCAATAACTCTTGAAAAACCTAGTAAATGCCAATTAATTAAAAGATTTTGTGGATATGTATTAGTGCTAGTTGGTATTTGGTTTATACTATTTTCTAAACAACGCCAAGCTTTACATGATAAAATCGCTGGAACTGTGGTTATTAAGAGTTAAAAAACACTATAACTAATTACTCACCTTACGCATGGAATTTAAAAGCCATATGGAAAATAGTCTGGCGTCATTGCGAGCTGATCTATCCCCACGAAATTCTTGCTATTTTACGCGAGTTGCCAATTAAGTTAGCTCATAAAACCTAGATGTCAAGCAGTTTACGAACTATTTGACACGTGAAAAGTATAATCAAAACGCTATGTATTTTAAAAAATTTCTAATTTTGAGAATTTATTGCATTTTTTGACCTGATTAAATGTTCTTCAAACCTTGTGAAGTCTAGGGTTTACTAAAATCAATTAATTGGCAACTCGTGTTATTTTGCAACAATTTCGTGGGGATACATCAGCTCGCAATGACGCCAAGCTATTTTCTATATGACTTTTAAATACCATACGTAAGGTGACTATGTTAAAAAAATACAAAATATTACAAAAATAATGAAAACAGCTATTAGTGGATCAAAAAAATCTGTTATATTATAGATATCAAAGATATTGGGTTTAATGTCACAACTATTAATAAAGCCTTGGTTGGCTGCATGCTGCTGTATGGTGGTTTTTATGATTTTTTGGGGTGGTTTTACTAGGCTTACTGATGCTGGTTTATCAATTGTTGAATGGAAGCCAGTATCAGGTATTGTCCCGCCACTCAATAATGCTGAGTGGCAGGGTGAGTTTAGTAAATATCAGCAATCAGTCGAATATAAGCAAAAAAATATTAATATGACTCTCTCAGAGTTTAAATTTATTTTTTGGATTGAATTTATTCATCGTTTTGCTGGGAGAGTTGTTGGTTTATTATACCTGATACCGTTGGTATATTTTTTGGTGACGAGGCAAATTGCTAGCAGATCACTACCAGTATATTTGGGGATATTGTTATTATTTGCGGTTCAAGGGTTTATGGGTTGGTATATGGTAAAAAGTGGGCTAATTTTGCAGCCATATGTTAGTCATTTCCGCTTAGCTGGGCATTTGATTATAGCGATTATCATCTATAATTTATTGTTCTATCAGCTGATGAATAATAGTTTTGATATTTTACTAAATGAACAAACGATAAGTTTGAATTCAGCAAAATTATGTTGTTTAGTAACTATTAGTATAGTTTATATACAGATTTTTTTAGGGGGGTTGGTTGCAGGTCTTGATGCTGGGCAGGTATATAATAGCTTTCCATTAATGGGTAATAATTTTATACCTGAAGAACTAACGTTTAAACTACTTACTATAGATAGTTTAAGCGACCCTGTGGTTATTCAGTTTTTTCATAGAATGGGAGCATATATAGTTTGTATTAGTGCTGGATTTTTAGTAGTGAGCTTAATAAAAACTAAGCATCCTAAATTAAATAAAGCAGCTTATTACATTGTTGGTATATTGCTATTACAAATGTTAGCTGGCATAACTACTATTTTATATTCAGTACCTGTATTAATAGCTTTATTCCATCAGATTTGTGCAATTATACTGTTATCTTGTATATTGTGGAGTTATTTTTTATTAAAGAGTGCATAAGTGGCAATATTAAATGTTGATCTAGAACTGCCTTGTAGGTTGGATCGTTACTTAAAAAAATTATATCCTAGTCTTACTCAAGGAGTGATTGAGCGTGCCTTAAGGTTTAAGCAGATAATGGTTAATTCTTGTCAGGTAGCAGCCAATCTGCGAATAAATGTTGGTGATCAAATTTTTATAGAGGATAGTTTAAATTTACAACCTCTGAAAACTTCTGATAGGATTTTTACCAGTTCAGCGATTAAACTAGCTGGTAAATTGTTGAAGGATTATCTAATTTACCAAGATGAGTGGCTTATAGCAATCAATAAGCCGTCAGGTCTTGCCACCCAAGGTGGTAGCAAGATAACTCTATCTATAGATGATGCATTGCAATATTTAAATGGTCGGGGGGCAGATTTTAAGTTAGTTCATAGGTTAGACAAAGATACTTCAGGAATATTGCTAATTGCTAAAAATTATGCGAGTAGTATAAAATTAGTTAAATCCTTTCAGGAGAAGGATATTCAAAAGACCTATATAGCAGTAGTTTTAGGTAAGCTTCCACAATCCGAGGGAGAAATTAGTGGTATGATAGGTAAGAATAGGGGGGGGGGCGTATGAAACTGTGCAAAATGATGAGGAAAATGGTAAATTATCGATAACCCGCTATAAATTCCTTAAGAAGTTAAATAATGATTTGACACTGGTTGAGTTTACTCCTCTTACTGGCAGGATGCATCAACTTCGATTTCATGCGAAAATGCTAGCTTGTCCTATAATAGGGGACAGAAAATACGGCACCTTAGAAGCAATAGCTTTATCCAGGGAAATGTTATTACATGCCAAAAAAGTAATCTTACCTGAGAAAGTACTTGGTAAAGAAATAATAATTGATACGTCTTTACCAAGTTACTTTAGTATTGGTTGTACTATAGTCAATTGATGAGAAGTTGGGGACGTCGTCACTCGTCTCTCGCCTATTACTTATAGGCGTCGCTCCATCGCTCCTAGCCCCAAATTCTCCTGAATTGACTATAATATCCCGCACCGAAGCAGAGATTCTCCTTGATTGACTATATCTGAAATCTTGGAAATATAGCTTCTGGCTGACTGATGCTGCTGCCTGGAGTTAAACTAAACTCCTTGGTTAAATGTTTAAACATTCTCTGGCTCTCTGGCACAGCAAGTTGATCAAGCATTTTACTAGCTGAATCAGGGATAAATGGTTGTAACATTACAGCAATATATCTTAGTGTTTCAAGTAGCGTATATAGCACTTCCGCCATCTTTATAGGATCAGTTTTTTTTAACTGCCAAGGGGCTTCTCGATCTATGTAAATATTTGCTTCTTCAGTTAAAGTAATGATATTTTCTAACACCGAGTTCATATCAAATCTATCCATAAATATTAAATTTTCTGATATAATTTGTTGTGACGTTTTAATTAAAAATGATTCATAAATGCTATTGATAGATTCTTGGCTAATTAACGGAATTTTTGCATCATTATTCTTATAAACAAAGGCTAGAGTTCTTTGCAACAAATTACCAATTTTATTAGATAACTCACTATTGGTTCTATTAACAAAACCACTTCGAGAATAACTTCCATCTGAGCCAAATATTATCTCTCTCATCAAATAATATCTAACTGGATCTAAACCAAATTCTTTTATTAACTGCAGTGGGTCAATTACATTTCCTATAGATTTCGATATTTTTTGCCCCTCATTAAGCCACCATCCATGTGCCATAATACATTTTGGCAGCGGCAACCCTGCTGCCATCAAAAATGCTGGCCAGTATACTGCATGAAAGCGTAATATATCTTTACCAACCACATGCACATCAGCTGGCCAAAATTTATTATATTGGCTTGTATCATTTGGGTATCCTAAAGCTGAAATATAGTTTGTTAACGCATCAAGCCATACATATATTATATGCTGTTTATCATTTGGCACTTTAATCCCCCAGTTAAAGCTAGAACGCGATATAGAAAAATCATGCAGCCCTGATTTCACAAAGCTAATAACCTCGTTACGCCTGGTATTTGGTCTGATGAAATCAGGATTGGCATCGTAAAAATCCAATAATTTATCTTGCCATTTTGATAAAGAAAAAAAGTAACTTGGTTCTTCAAGCCATTCAACAGGAGCTTGAGTTGGAGCTAATCCGTCGGCTGTTAATTCTGATTCATTATAAAATGTTTCGTCACGTACAGAATACCAACCTTTATAGCTACCTAGGTAAATATCACCATTATCAAGTAATGTCTGCCACAAACTACTTACCGCTTGCTTATGCCTAGCTTCTGTGGTTCTAATAAAATCATTATTAGAAATGTTCATTGAATGCATTAATGTCCGAAAAGTTTCAGACAACGTATCAGTAAATATTTGCGGTTCAACATTTTTGGCAATAGCCGATTTTTCTACCTTCTGACCATGTTCATCAGTACCTGTTAAAAACATTACATCTTTACCTGATAAACGCATAAATCTTGCTATTACATCAGATGCAACACTTGTATAAGCATGCCCTATGTGAGGTATATCATTGACATAATAAATCGGTGTAGTAATGTAATATGTATTTTTCATAATGGTCAATTTATAATAACATAAATTTGTTATAATTAATTATCCAAAAATTGGATAATTGCAATTAACCCGATTAACATTACTTTCAATTCACAACGTCATTGCGAGGAGCTACTTTAGTAGCGACGAAGCAATCCATTTTGGTTACTTTTGTGGATTGCTTCGTCTATCTAAGGTCTTTCTCGCAATGATGTTGTGAATTGAAAGTAATGTTAGTCGAGTTAGTTATATATATAAAAAAATCAAGTTTTTGTATTTATTATAGTGATTTTTGCTAAACTAGTATACTATAAAAATAGTTACAATTAGGGAATAATTATATGAAACATTATACATTGTTAGAACAAGAATTAGAGCAAATCTTTCAAATTAATAACGTGATTAGTATACTCTATTGGGATATCGCAGTAAACATTTCGCAAGGATCGATTGATAGTAGAACAAACGAAATATCACTATTATCTTCCATAGCACATTCTAGATTAAAATCACCAAAACTCGGTGAATTAATACAGGCTGTTTCTGAAAACCAAGATATGCTAGATATTTGGCAATTAGCAAATTTACGAGAAACAAAAAGACGGATCGTAGAATCTAACTGTATAGATGATGATTTAAGAAAAAAATATGTTACTGCTAGTGCAAAATGTGAGTTAATCTGGCGAAATGCTAAAAAGAATAATGACTATCTATCACTTAAACCTTATCTACAAACAGTATTAGATTGTATACGGGAAATGGCTAAATCTAAAGCCAAAACCCTAAATTGTACTGAATATGATGCTTTACTTGACACATATGACCCTGAGCGTAAACTAGATGAAATTAAAGTAGTTTTTAATAATATTAAAAAAACCATACCGCAATTAATTAGTCAGGTAGTAGAAAAACAAAGCAAAGAACATGTCCTACCTATAGTTGACACTATTAATAAAGAACAACAAAAACTAATTGCCAAAAGGCTTATGGCAATAATGGGGTTTGATTGCACTAAAGGTAGATTAGATGAATCGGCTCATCCATTTTGTCAAGGCACTCCTGATGATATTAGATTAACTAATAGGTATGATGAACGTAATTTTATTTCAGGGATCATGGGAATTATACATGAAACAGGTCATGCTTTATATGAACAAAATCTGCCTAGCAAATATAAGAACCAACCTGTAGGCAAGGCTAAGGGTATGGCTGTCCATGAAAGTCAGTCTCTATTTATGGAAATGCAAGTAGGTAGATCACGAGAATTCTGTGAATTTTTATCAATGCTACTTAAGGACGAATTCGGATTTAAAGGACAAGAATATTCTGGGGAAAATCTTTACAAATTAATGACTAGAGTCTCCCCTAGTTTTATTAGAGTAGAAGCAGATGAAGTTACTTACCCAATACATGTAATAGTTAGGCTTGAATTAGAAGAATTATTAATTAGCGGAGATCTAACTTTGGATGATTTGCCGCATTATTGGAATAATAAGATGCAAGAATATTTAGGAATTACTCCACAAACAGATACAGATGGATGCTTACAAGATATACATTGGCCAATGGGCAGCTTTGGTTATTTCCCATCTTATACTAACGGAGCAATTATTGCTTCAATGCTGATGAAAAAAGCACAAGAAGTGAATCATAACATAAAAAAAGAAATCACCAGAGGAGAATTCAAAGGTATAAACCAATTCTTGAATAATAATCTTAGAAACTATGGCTCATTAAAAAGTACTAGTGAATTAATTAAAGACGCTACGGGTGAAGATCGAATTCAATCGGAAATATTTTTAAACTATCTCAAACAAAAATATTTATATTAGTGTCATCCCTGTTCGACTTAGTGTCACCCCCACAACTGTTGAAAGTTAAAAGAGGAAGCAGTTTTAGACCAGGTAGTTTAAAGTCATATGTGGTCAACGTCTATTAGCGAGGAAGACCGTAGGTCGACGAAGCAATCCACAAAATTAACCAAAAATGGATTGCCACGACCTACTTGCGTGGTCTCGCAATGACGAAAAAGCTATCTAAAATCCGCTCCACCTTCTAACTTTCAACAGTTGTGGTGTCACCCCTGCGTAAGCAGGGGTTTAGATTCTCGCTTACGCGGGAATGACAAATTTTGCGTTTAAAGATAGATGTTGTGACTTGGATATATTCCGAACAACCTACTATTTATAATCCCTACAAAAAACTTGATTATCGAGTAATAAACGCACATTTACTATGGCTCAAATATTAATCAAGTTAGGTTAAAAAGAAAATTTGTGCTTTGCCCCTAAATAATTAAGCTGTTTGGTTGAAGAAGTTCTAACACAAACATTATCCGGTATTTCCCTAAGAAATCTAGAAGGAGAAGACCTTATTACTTCATGAAACATAAAACGACTTTCGGCATAAGTAATATACAGCTCTTTCTTTGCTCTAGTAATACCAACATAAGCAATTCTCCGCTCTTCTTCTAAACCTTTCTCTCCATCTTCATTTAGTGATCTTTGATGTGGAAAAACCCCCTCTTCCCAACCGGGCAAAAAAACTAAATCAAATTCAAGACCTTTGGCAGCATGTAGAGTCATAATACTAATAGACCCACCAAAATTTGATTCTAACGTTTCATTTTCCATTACCAAACTCGAATGTTCGATAAATTCTTGAATATTACCAAATTCTGCAATTGCTCTCAGCATTTCATTAATATTCTCAATCCTGCCAATTGCCTCGTCAGTCTTTTCTTCTTGTAACATTGGTAGATAACCTGATTCTTTTAATAAATCTTTTGTCACATTAAGTGCTGGCTCGTTTTGATATCGCAAATTCCAATTATCTATGTTAGTAATTAACTGATTTAAACTATCTTTGACCTTATTTTTAACAACTCCTTCTTGTAACATTTGACGAATAGCAATAAGAATAGGTATGTTATGTTCAGCTGCATAATCTTTTATTTGTTTTAATGTAGTATTGCCAATGGCTCTTCTTGGAACATTTATTATACGCTCAAGAGCAAGACTATCACTATGATTTAAAGTGATACGTATGTAGGAGAGTAGGTCGCGTATTTCCATTCGTTCATAAAACTTAAGACCACCGATTATTTTATACGGTAATGCATTACTAATCAGAACTTCTTCAAATGCTCTAGTTTGAAAACCAGCTCTAACTAATATCGCAACTAAACTGGCATTATACTTACCTTCTGTAACTAATTTGTCAATTTCAGATACAACAAATCTTGCTTCTTCTTTATCGTTCCAACAAGATATAATTTTGACTTTTTGTCCATCATTTTTATCAGTCCACAAGGTTTTACCATGACGATTCTTGTTATTGTCAATTACACTGGATGCCGCTGATAAAATTTCTGAACTAGACCTATAATTTTGTTCTAATTTTATTACTGTAGCATCTGGAAAATCCTTTTCAAAACGTAATATATTACCAATTTCCGCACCACGCCAACCATATATAGATTGATCATCATCGCCAACGCAACAAATATTCTTTGTGCTACTCGCAAGCATCCTAGCCCAAAGATATTGGACAGCGTTGGTATCTTGATATTCATCAATTAAAATATATTGATATCGTTCCTGATAATGCTTTAATATTGCAGGATTTTTTATAAATAACTCATTATTGTATAGTAGCAAATCTCCAAAATCCACTACGTTAGATGCTAATAAATTTTGCTGATACTCGTCATAGATAGATTTAGCCACTTTATGAATCGGTAACTTAATGTCAGATTCCGAAAGTTTACACGGCAATAATCCTTGATCCTTCCAACGTGAGATAATAATATGCAATACTTTAGGAACATATTTTTTGGGGTCTATATTTTCTTGCTTAACTATGTCTTTAACCAATTTAAGCTGATCATCATGACTAATAATAGTAAATCTACTGTTTAAGTTAAGATTCAAATGCTCTGCTTGCTGGCGTAAAATCTTGGCTGCTATAGAATGAAAAGTGCCTATGTTTAGCCCATAACAATCAATCATTTTACTGATTCGCTCTTGCATTTCTCTAGCCGCTTTATTGGTAAAAGTAACTGCTAAAATATTGCTAGGTGACGCTAAACCCTGATTAATTATGTTGGCTATTCTTGTTGTTAATACTTTAGTTTTACCAGTCCCTGCTCCAGCAAGCACAAGCAGAGAACCACGCACGTGTAGAACCGCTGCTAATTGCTGATGATTTAATGAATCTAGAAAGCTTTGTTGGGTCATTATCTAATGCCAATACCAATGGAAATGTTAATATCAGTGGGTAATGGACAGGTTTAATCCACAGAAAATATTCTAACACATCAATCGCATAACATCAAATATTAATCCTTTATAGCTAAGCCGAATAGGTTATTTTGATATTAGACCTCTTGCCTAACCTAAAGATAATTGAGGAATTTTTAGGAAAAACGAAGTCGAGTACCGCAGCGTACTAAGATGTACGTGAGGAACGGAGACGAGTTTTGACAACAAAATTACCAATTAGATTAGGTTATGCAAGAGGTCTATTGTTATTGTACGTTCAAATTAAGAATAGCATGTTCTTTAGTAATTACTGGAAAAAATTGTTTGTTAAAAGGAAATAACTCTACTGTTTTATTGCTGGCAAACTCAATTTCAATAATATCACCGGCATTAAAATTAAAAATATTTATAATTTTTCCTATAACGACTAAATTGGCATCTAGTACTAATAAACCTTTTAAGTCTTCAATGTAAAATTCCTCTTCACCTAAGGAAGGAAAATCTGACCTATGACAAAAAATCTTACATCCCTTTAATTGTTCAGCAGAGGTTCTATTATTCACTTGGTTAAATCTACATATTATATCACCTTTAGAATTTTGACTAAGTAGTTTTAGAATAATTTTTTCTCCTAATTCATCAACTAAATTCATTTTAATGATATTAGTATTTGGCATAGTAAAAGATTTTACTATAACATTGCCCTTTATTCCTTGTGCTGATAGTACTACACCAACAAAAATTAAACCTTCTTTAGACATCATTTAACCATATAATACTACCTAATTCATTAAGAGAAACCATTTTTTCTTTAAAACATACCGACCAAGCACAATTCATTAAAAACAAAGATAAGGCTGTGATTTTACAAAACACGAAACTTTTGTCACTTTAATGATGTTTTATCAAGCTTAGACAGATCACGTACTAGTTCTACAGTACACAAGATGATAACTCCTATGAAGATAGGTATCAGCTTCAAGCTAGTTTTTGAATATTGATACCAATTTAAAGGTTTTTGCTCATAAATATCTACAATAATAAATATTATAATAACGCCCAACCAAATACAAATGAATGTCACAATTTTTACAAAAAAACTTAAAATATGTTGAACTCTTTTCTTCTTGTCCTTAATATAATAAAAATGTATCCTAGATATTATGAATATACAGATTGTTAACAAGATATATAGAAACTGAAAAAGAGTAGGGAGTTCATAACATTGGAGAAAAACAACCTCAAATATACAAACTCCCAATAATAAAAATAGATATTTTTTTATCATTTTAGTGATGATTCCAATAACCAAACATCTCCATAGTGTGGTGATCACCTATCAAATTTGTACTACATCCAGAGTGTTATAATTATCTACAGCTGCATTAATTGCTCCTGCACCACAAGCTGCTGCAGTTTCACCCCCTAAAGCCTTTATAAACCTACCAACTGGAGTTGATGACACCAAAGCATGTGCTGCTGCATAGCCAACTGCAGCTGTAGCACCCCCCGGATCAGTAGCCGAATCCTTGATAGCACCAAGACAACCTTGAGTTATACTATTTGGTTTAAAATACTACATTGTTGATTATTTTTAGACATAAAAACCTCTTATAAAATAATAATTATTAATATATATTCTAATTTAATAAAATATATCCTGTAGATCAAGTTAATTATTTGATAACTTGTAATACAACATTATAATAATTAAAAAATAATAACAAGTATAATTTTGTTTTTATCAATTTTATTGATATACACTATAAATAATGTGTTAAACACAAAAAATTTTATTTCTTCAAACCTAATAACACAATTTTTTATTCATACTTCTTCTTTAGACATCATTTAACCATATAATACTACCTAATTCATTAAGAGAAACCATTTTTTCTTTTTAGGATAATTTCCAGTTGTTTTCTCTAATTTTTCAAAATGCAATATGCCAAAACTATATCCAATCATGATTGGAATTGTAATAATCAGCAATCCATAATTACCTAAATATTCTGTTAAATAAATAAGCCCAAAAGATGTGATAACATACATTACCGTACGTGACATAGCATGTATAAAAGCACAATAAGTAAAACGTTTAAAGATAGGGAAATATTTGTAAAAAATTGGTGTGGCTGGAACAACATGAATTGCAAAAAATATCATAAATGACTGAAGTAAAAGAATATCAAATGGCGTTCTAACATTATTTAATAAGTATGGATAAATCAAAATAAAACCCCAGAAAATTACTAATCTGATTTTTAAAATCACTATAGGATATATATAATAACTTAAGTATACCGATACCAGACCTCCTAACATTTCTACCACTGAAACGCAAAAATTGTGGTACATGACTTGTTCAACCTTATAGCCAAAATTATTTCTAAGAATTTCTCCACAATGAATAAATGTTAAATAAAAACATACCGGCCACATACAACTCATTAAAAACAAAGATAAGGCTGTGATTTTATCAACTTTCTTTGTCCAAATAGGGTCATTTTTTAGTATATCTTGTTCTTCATTAATATCTGCAAAAATTCTTTTCATTCGACGTTTTGCATCAATAAACTCTGGTGTTTCTCTTAAAGTCGTCCTAGCTACTGAACCAATTAACGCAACTGATGCACCAAACCAAAAAGCATAACGCCAATTGAAATTGTAAGAGATGGCCATAGATGCAATGCCTAAAGCAAATGTTCCCCCTAATGCAGATAAAAAAGCCAATAGTGATACAGCTGGATATTGTTGTGGTGGTTTTATAGTTTCGCTCAAATATAGTATTGCCCCTATTATTTCTCCCATGGAACTCATACCTTGCACAATACGACATATTGATACAATCACAGTAGCAGTGATACCTATCTCAGCATAAGTTGGTAAATTAGCAATGATAAGACAAGAAATTGCCATCATGAAAGTGGTGATAATAACGGTTGATTTACGACCTACATTATCACCAATCCATCCAAAAATTAATGCCCCTATAGGTCTCAATAAATATGTAGCACAAAAAGTAAAGGATAAAAGTAATTGTGCTGCATGCGGATCATATTTTGGGAAAAAAAGTTCATTAAGAACTACCATCATATGTATATAGAGCATCAGATCAAAATATTCTAAGAATGTACCGATTGAGAGTAACAAAACGGCCTTTTTTTGTTTGTTAGTTAGATTGCTTTGAATATGTCCCCCTATTGCTATGTTCTTCCTATTCATCAACGTTAAGTAATTAGTTAAGTGCTTTTAAATTACCTTAATCCTAAACTTTAGGTTGTAAGAGTTATTTACTTAACATAAATTCAATATAACAAGTTATTGCAAATTCGGTTATATCTATAAATATAGCAGATTTTTATGCTCCACTAATAGCTGTTTTCATTATTTTTTGGTATTGCTTATTTTTTTCATTCCATAACTCAGTATTACTATCTCACCTTACACATAAACCCCACATAAACGTTAGTTTAAGAAAATAATAATTTAGAAACCGTCATTGCGAGGAACCCGTAAGGTCGACGAAGCAATCCAGAAAAATGATTAGAAATGGATTAGCACGCCGCCTACGGTGGCTCGCTACAACTGTTGAAAGTTAGAAGGTAAAGCAGGTTTTAGATAGGTTTTCTGTCATTGCGAGACCACGCAAGTAGGTCGTGGCAATCCACTTTTGATTACTTTTGTGGATTGCTTCGTTGACCTACGGTCTTTCTCGCTAATAGACGTTGACCACATACGACTTTTAAACTATCCGGTCTAAAACCGCTTCCTCTTCTAACTTTCAACAGTTATGGGTGGCTCGCAATGACGCTAAGCTATTTTCTATATGACTTTTTTAAATGCCATGCGTAAACTATTAACCATATCTTTAAAAGGCTTATTCTTATACCAAATTGAGGTTACTTACCTCTCCCTAACTTCGAGTCAACTTTTTTTTGTTTTTTGCTTTAATATTTGTCACAATTTTAGTTGATTTTGTTCTTTTAATATATTTTTTTGATGGAACTTTTATCAATTTATTAGCCATTGTCTTATTATTGCTCGATTTATCAAAATGCGTATCTAATAGTTTTACCATTTGCAAATTTCTGGACTCAGCAGATCTGCCGCCAGTGACAATAGCAACCAATGATTTGTTTTTTCTAGTTGCAGCAGTAATCAAGTTATAACCAGCTGGAGTGGTATAGCCGGTTTTTAACCCTTCAACTCCTTCATAAGTTTCATTCACTTTATTATGCCCTCGTATAGTTTTACCTCTAAAAACAAAGTTATTTTTAGAAAAATAACTATAATATTTGGGAAAATCTCGCTTAATAGCTATAGATAGTTTAGCAAGATCCCGAGCAGTAGTTTTTTGACAAGGATGATGCCATCCAGAAGCATTTTTAAAATAAGTATCTCTCATACCAAGCTGATGGGCACGAACAGTCATCAACCGAGCAAATTTTTCCTCACTACCTTTAATATTTTCAGCCACAACCATAGCCGCGTCATTTGCCGATTTAACAATTAGACCTAAAATAGCCTCTTTTACAGTAATAGAGTCTTTCTCTTTAAGTCCTAGTTTACTTGGTAACGTTTTTTCTGCATTTTTTGAAACATATAATTTTTGATTTATTGATAACCTACCAGATTCTACTGCTTCAAACAATAAATACAAGGTCATTAGTTTTGTTAATGAAGCCGGATATATTTTAGTAGTAGAATTTTTATCATGCAAGATTCTACCACTATTGTAATCTACGACAAGACTTGTTGGAGTTGGTGCAGATACAGGTTTTTTTGCAGCATAAGCAGAATATGAGCTTATATTGAATGTTATTATACAGGAAAAAAATAGCAATAGTTGTAATCGCATTAGCATAATTATATGGTTTAAAAATCTTCTTGTTAAGATATAGTCAATTGATGAGAAGTTGGTGACGTCGTCACTCGTCGCTCGCCTATTACTTATAGGCGTCGCTCCATCGCTCCTAGCATCAACTTATCCTGAATTGACTATAGAATAATATTACTAGTCGGCAAGGTTAAAATTATTGTTTTATAACTGTGGATTTTTTTTTGTTCTCTAAAGCCTTTGTTAATTCAGTTTCATCTAACGTTTTTATAGGTTCTAATATAGTACCCGATGTTTTTATTTTAAGATTTATAGGAGTATTTTGATTACTAGAGTCATTTAAATTAAGTTTTGAGTCTGCTATATAGAAAGATAATATTGAAGATAATGTCATGTCCCAATTATATACATTTACAGCTAATGATGCAGACCCACTAGTATATTTCGTATTAAATACTACATCTTTTATTGTAGCTATGCCATTTTTTAACTGAATGTTGCCACGCAAACTATCTAATTCAGTTTGCCCTTGATACATAGCATAGGCTAAATCTTCTTTTAAATATTTAAGATTATAATCTTTATTATTAACTTTTTCTATAAATGAATCAATGGAAAAGTTACTGATTTTAGCATTTTTTACGACAAACTCTGATTGAGTGCTAAGCTCATATAACAATTTTTTTAAACTATCACCATTAGTGACGAGTGTTCCATTGATACTCATCCCCCCATAATTGTTTAGTAACCCTTTCGGAAAAATATTAGATAATTGAGCTAAATCAATAGAATTTAGGGCATAAACAAAGCTAAGAGTATATGGATCTAATAAAATATTACCTTCTGCTGCTAATTTACCAGAAAGTAAATTTGCTTCAAGGTTACTGATCTTAAATAGGGCATTGTTATTTGCTAAAGCAAATTTAATATTTTGTAATACTAGATCATTCTGCGTTATTTTTGATAACATGCCATCTAATTTTAACTCTATTTTTTCTAAATCAAATTCATTTAGTAATTTATTTCGTAGATTAAGTAAAGATTCAGCAGTTAAATAGTTAACATTAAGAGAACCATCATTTATTGTAACTTCTAATTGTGGTTTAATATTATTTGCTAACAAATTGGCACTAAGATTGATGTAATCACTATTGGTTCTTATATCAAGATTACTAATTTCAATATTACCTGGCGAAATATTTGCTAATATATATGCTTTCCCAAATGAATTATCTCCCATAATTATATCATTGATCGTGATATCAAAATTACCTAAATAATTAACTGTTCTAATGGGAATATATTTAGCTAAGTATGATTCATCTTTCATATTTTCTGACAAACTTTTGACAAATTTTACCAATGGTGAAATTATTGGATAATCCTCTCTATTTAAATCTATCGAGGAGAAGTCAAGAATAGCTATAAAATGTGGCATAGAACCAATAAATCTAGCCGTAATATTACCGGTAACTTTAGTATTCTCAGTTTTTAGCATAAGATTTTGTAAATATACATCTATTAAAGTTAGTTTTAAATCTGAGGATAAAATAAAAGCTGTAGGATTTTTACTAACTGCCTGTTGATAACCTAAAGTATTCAATACAGAATTAAGGTCATTATGTTGCAAGTAAATTGTGCCGTCAAATATACTTCTTACTGAGTTTTGAGTTACATTACCTACAAATTGAAAATTTCCTCCGGATTTTATTGTACCAGAAAAATCATTAACCACTAATACCCCTTTGTCTAAATTAAGCAAAATTTTAGTATTATTTAATACCTCATCGTTATTTAATATTATTTGATCAACTAAAATATTGGTGATAATTGATTTATTCTCAAAGAGAAACCTTAACCCAAAAATTGAATTGCTAAATTGTTTAATATTATTTGATGAGGTAATCAGTGATTTTGTATCTATCTTAGGAAAATGTAATTTTATTATACTAGTAATATCATCACTTTTATTCAAATATATTGAACCATTACCTGCTAGTGAATTAGAATCTATAATTATATTTTCTAGCTTAAGTAATTGGGGAGTAGGTAAAATATCAAATTTTATATTTATCTTTTCATTCGGATTAAATCTTCTAAACAAAGAATCTAAATCTGGTATAAGAATATGTAATATATCAGCTAAATGTTGTATTAGATATTCTGCTTTGCCATTTATCAGTTTAGAGTCTATATAGGTTTCTAACAGGTGAAAATTATAATCACTATTAGCAATAGTAAGGTCAAGATTTATTTGATTAGCATTTCTTTCAAAGAATCCGGATAATTTTCCTACATACCCCCCATTTCCCTTGAATGAAATTTTACTAGAAACAGGGTTGTTTTTAAATAGAGAGCAGTTATTTAAAGTAAGAATAGGTTGGTTATCTTTATTTAAAATAGTCAGATTTTTAACATCAAAATTTATATCTATTATACCATTTATTATCAATGAACTAACTATCCTATCATGGTTTATAATGTCAAAATCCTGCTCATCTGAATATATTGTGGCATTATTTATGGTTACAGCACTAATTTTTGGTCTAAGAATTAATAATGACCATGGAGCAAAGTAAATTTTTATATTTTCTAATTCTAGCCTTCCATCTTCTTTTATACGATCAATAGTCAAATAAGGTATAGGAAATTTAGTTATTTTTATGTTTTTTAGATTTTGAGGAGAAATTTTTAATTCATTGACAAAACTGTTACTGACAGAATTATAGTCAACAAAGTTTACAGCAACTAATATAGAGCATATTAACAATGAAATAGCAATGATAGTAGATATAATTATTTTTCTTATCATAAAAGATTATCCAAGATCCAATATTACTAGGAGATTGTTAGAAATAACTAAAGTAATTATCCCTGATGGTCTCTTAGGTATATATCAAAAACGTTAAAAATAGAAACTATAGTCAATTGATAGGAAGTTGGTGACGTCGTCGCTCAATGCTCGCCTATTACTTATAGGCATCGCTCCATCGTTCCTAGCCCCAAATTCCCCTGAATTGACTATATATCACTGAATTTGGGATATAGCTAATCCGATTAAGAATTTAGCCATTGCGATCTGACGAAGAAGTTATCACCAATTTGCATACGTCCTCTCAAATTGCTGTATAAGCTTTTCCATATAACCGGCAGTTTATGCTTGTTCCTAATCCATTATCTGTACCAGTCTTCAAAGCTTATTAACAGCTGGATAAGTAAAAAGTAAAATATGAGTTAAATTAAGCATAAAATGAACAAGTATACTTGCTTCAATTCTTTTCGTTACTTTATATATCCATCCATATAAAGCTCCAGCTACTGTAGCTAAAATTACGTATTTTAGCCCTCCTGGATAGTGCATCACTCCAAAGAAAAGTGCAGGTATTAGTATGGCTATATCCTTAGAATATTTATATTTTAACTGATTTAATGATTCTTGGAAAAATCCTCTAAATAATCCTTCCTCAGCAACGCATGTAAAAAATAAATTATTGATTACCCATATCCATAAATTTTGTGGTATCTTTGGTGCAAATTTGATGTACTCAAATGCAATAGATAACACTATTATTACTAATAGAATAATTGGTAATCTATAAAAAACTTGCAAGAGTAATATTTTCAGTTCGCTACAAGTAGATGCTAAATCTAAAGTTAAACCTATAATAATTAAACCGACAATTGTCTTATCTAAGTTTAAATATAGTGTAAACGGTAAAGCATCTGGAGTGAATTGTATTTTATCTAAAACTAATAAATTATCAAATCCTGGAATTAAATGCAGTTCTAACATTAATCCAAGTACGAACACTAAACTCCATAAGACATATTTCAATTTAGTAGAAGATTTATGATACGAAAATACTAAATAAAAAAACAACAAAATTGCTAAAATAGCAAACAGACTCGCTATATTACTAACAAAAGATAAGACTAGAGAAATAGATAGAAATAATTGCCATGGTTTAAATTTTCCTTTTACAGGAAGCCATAATGATATAACACTAATTAGTAATGTTATATATGTAAGATATTTTAGCCACATATTTCATCTATAATTGATTTGGGGTAATGTTGCACAGCCTATAGCTAACCAGTTTACTGCATTTTCAATAGTTCATTGATTTTAGTAATAGATAGTCCAGTAATTTTCGCTACTTCTTCAATTGAGCTACCATTGTTTATCATCATTTTTATTATTTAGCTTCGCCTCTAGCTTCTCCGATTCTAATACCATCCTGTACTCCGATTTTAATACCATCTTGCACTCCGATTTGAATCCCTTCTTCTTTCCATACTTGAGCTATACTAGGCATAAGTTCTTCTCCTTTTTCTTTAGTTAAACTATTTTTTAATATTTTTTCTAACTCTATTTTATCATTTTGCTCAATAAAGGTCAAAGTATAGCTCAATAGATTTCTTATATGGTCATGGCCTATTGTTATTTTACTCAATTTAGGCAAGAGATGAGAAATTTCCTGCCATCTTTTCAGTAATTGACGTTCGTGGATGTGTTTGAAGAAAAATAACAAAATCCCAGACCATACTTTTTTCTTTAGCTCCTCATCGGGGATATCATGTACGTTAATAAGCTGACAATCATTTGTCCAAAAGCCTCTGGCTAAATCTGGATGGCTAAATAAATTCCATATATTGAGCGATGCGTTATATTTCTTCTTGCCATTATAAATTATTAGGGGATAAATTACTGGAAGGCTTTTAGCTTTAGGATTAGTAGTTAAATATCGATCACAAATATTAATCATATATTTAAATAACCTAAATGCCATCATTTTATCAACAGTACTTTGATGTTCCAATAGCAAAAAAATATAGCCATCCTGATCATTAAACTTAACAGAAAATAATACATCAGAAATAGTTTCAGAAAGGTCTGGCTCAATAAAACTATCTTTTTCTAATTTTAAAGATGTACTATCGATTAAAGCCAACACATCTTTAGGCAAATGAGTTGCCAAAAACTCTTTAGCAACTATGGGATTCTCCATAGATTTGCGAAAGATTTCGTCATGTTTTGGCTTGTCTAGAGTCATAATAAAATTTGCTTATATAGCTAATCTAATAATTCATTACTTACTGTACTTTCAGTAATTCATTGATTTTAGTAATAGATAGTCCAGTAATTCTCGCTACTTCTTCAATAGAGCTACCATTATTTATCATCATTTTTATTAATTTAGCTTCTCCTCTAGCTTCTCCCCTAGCTTCTCCCCTAGCTTCTCCGATTCTAATACCATCCTGTACTCCGATTTGAATCCCTTCTTCTTTCCATACTTGAGCTATACTAGGCATAAGTTCTTCTCCTTTTTCTTTAGTTAAATTATTTTTTAGTATTTTTTCTAACTCTATTTTATCATTTTGCTCAATAAAGGTCAAAGTATAGCTCAATAGATTTCTTATGTGGTCATGGCCTATTGTTATTTTACTCAATTTAGGCAAGAGATAAGAGATTTCTTGCCATCTTTTCAGTAATTGACGTTCGTGGATGTGTTTGAGGAAAAATAACAAAATCCCAGACCATACTTTTTTCTTTAGCTCCTCATCGGGGATATCATGTACGTTAATAAGCTGACAATCATTTGTCCAAAAGCCTCTGGCTAAATCTGGATGGCTAAATAAATTCCATATATTGAGCGATGCGTTATATTTCTTCTTGCCATTATAAATTATTAGGGGATAAATTACTGGAAGGCATTTAGCTTTATGATTAGTAGTTAAATATCGATCACAAATGTTAATCATATATTTAAATAACCTAAATGCCATCATTTTATCAACAGTACTTTGATGTTCCAATAGCAAAAAAATATAGCCATCCTGATCATTAAACTTAACAGAAAATAATACATCAGAAATAGTTTCAGAAAGGTCTGGCTCAATAAAACTATCTTTTTCTAATTTTAAAGATGTACTATCGATTAAAGCCAGCACATCTTTAGGCAAATGAGTTGCCAAAAACTCTTTAGCAACTATTGGATTCTCCATAGATTTGCGAAAGATTTCGTCATGTTTTGGCTTGTCTGAAGTCATAATAAAATTTGCTTATATAGCTAATCTAATAATTCATTACTTACTGTACTTTCAGTAATTCATTGATTTTAGTAATAGATAGTCCAGTAATTCTCGCTACTTCTTCAATAGAGCTACCATTATTTATCATCATTTTTATTAATTTAGCTTCTCCTTTAGCTTCTCCCCTAGCTTCTCCGATTTGAATCCCTTCTTCTTTCCATACTTGAGCTATACTAGGCATAAGTTCTTCTCCTTTTTCTTTAGTTAAACTATTTTTTAATATTTTTTCTAACTCTATTTTATCATTTTGCTCAATAAAGATCAAAGTATACTGTAATAGATTTCTTATATGGTCATAGCCTATTGTTATTTTACTCAATTTAGGCAAGAGATGAGAGATTTCTTGCCATCTTTTCAGTAATTGACGTTCGTGGATGTGTTTGAGGAAAAATAACAAAATCCCAGACCATACTTTTTCCTTGAGTTTTTCATCAGGAATATCATGTACGTTAATAAGCTGACAATCATTTGTCCAAAAGCCTCTGGCTAAATCTGGATGGCTAAATAAATTCCATATATTGAGCGATGCGTTATATTTCTTCTTGCCATTATAAATTATTAGGGGATAAATTAATGGGAGGCTTTTAGCTTTATGATTAGTAGTTAAATATCGATCACAAATATTAATCATATATTTAAATAACCTAAATGCCATCATTTTATCAACAGTACTTTGATGTTCCAATAGCAAAAAAATATAGCCATCCTGATCATTAAACTTAACAGAAAATAATACATCAGAAATAGTTTCAGAAAGGTCTGGCTCAATAAAACTATCTTTTTCTAATTTTAAAGATGTACTATCGATTAAAGCCAGCACATCTTTAGGCAAATGAGTTGCCAAAAACTCTTTAGCAACTATGGGATTCTCCATAGATTTGCGAAAGATTTCGTCATGTTTTGGCTTGTCTGAAGTCATAATAAAATTTGCTTATATAGCTAATCTAATAATTCATTACTTATTGTACTTTCAGTAATTCATTGATTTTAGTAATAGATAGTCCAGTAATTCTCGCTACTTCTTCAATAGAGCTGCCATTGTTTATCATCATTTTTATTAATTTAGCTTCACCTTTAGCTTCGCCTCTAGCTTCTCCCCTAGCTTCTCCGATTCTAATACCATCCTGTACTCCGATTTTAATACCATCTTGCACTCCGATTTTAATACCATCTTGCACTCCGATTTTGATACCATCCTGTAGTCCGATTTGAATCCCTTCTTCTTTCCATACTTGAGCTATACTAGGCATAAGTTCTTCTCCTTTTTCTTTAGTTAAACTATTTTTTAATATTTTTTCTAACTCTATTTTATCATTTTGCTCAATAAAGATCAAAGTATACTGTAATAGATTTCTTATATGGTCATAGCCTATTGTTATTTTACTCAATTTAGGCAAGAGATGAGAGATTTCTTGCCATCTTTTCAGTAATTGACGTTCGTGGATGTGTTTGAGGAAAAATAACAAAATCCCAGACCATACTTTTTCCTTGAGTTTTTCATCAGGAATATCATGTACGTTAATAAGCTGACAATCATTTGTCCAAAAGCCTCTGGCTAAATCTGGATGGCTAAATAAATTCCATATATTGAGCGATGCGTTATATTTCTTCTTGCCATTATAAATTATTAGGGGATAAATTACTGGAAGGCATTTAGCTTTATGATTAGTAGTTAAATATCGATCACAAATATTAATCATATATTTAAATAACCTAAACGCCATCATTTTATCAACAGTACTTTGATGTTCCAATAGCAAAAAAATATAGCCATCTTGATCATTAAACTTAACAGAAAATAATACATCAGAAATAGTTTCAGAAAGGTCTGGCTCAATAAAACTATCTTTTTCTAATTTTAAAGATGTACTATCGATTAAAGCCAGCACATCTTTAGGCAAATGAGTTGCCAAAAACTCTTTAGCAACTATGGGATTCTCCATAGATTTGCGAAAGATTTCGTCATGTTTTGGCTTGTCTAGAGTCATAACTTACATATAAGAAAGAATTTTAGAGAGGTAGGTAACAACATTTTCTACTGTTAACTCTTCTGTTATTCCTGTTTTACGATCTTTTAATTCGACCACATCTTTCTCAGAGTTTTTGGAACCAATAATTATTTGGTACGGTGAACCTATAAGATCATGAGTGGCAAATTTTTTACCAGCTCTCTCATTTGTATCATCGTATAATACCTCTATTTTATTCGCTACAAACTGATCATATAGATTTTGTGATAGTTCATTGCATTTACTATCAAGTATATTCAAATTTAATATTGATACCATAAAAGGAGCAATATTTGGAGGCCATATAATCCCTTTATCATCATGACTTGATTCAATTATGGCGGCTAAAAGTCTTGAAATACCTATACCATAGGAACTCATTTCCACTGGCACAAGACTCCCATCACTAGCATTTACTAGAGCCTTCATTGCTTTAGAATATTTTGTACCAAGATAAAAAATATGCCCAACCTCTATAGCCTTACTACTAGCAAGATTCTCTTCTGTTAACAAACATTTATCATGAACATGTTTTTCTTCTGCTACCGCATATAAGGATTGTAATTTTTCAATATCTAAATTTTCCTGATCTATTAAAGATAGAAATTTTTTGTCATAAAAAATAGTACTCTCACCATTAGTGGCAAGAATATGGAACTCATGGCTTAAATCCCCACCAATCTGACCATTATCAGCAAGTACTGGGATTACACGGAGTCCTATATCACGAAAAGTTTGCATATATGCTAGATACATCTGATTATAAGTTTTTATCGCACTTATTTGGTCTATATCAAAAGAATACGCATCTTTCATTAAGAACTCTCTACCACGCATCACCCCAAAGCGAGGTCTAATTTCATCCCTAAATTTCCACTGAATATGATATAAGTTTTTTGGCAAATCTTTATAGGACTTAATATTATTTCTAAAAATATCGGTAACCATATCTTCATTAGTAGGTCCAAATAATAACGTATTATCATGGCGATCCTGGAATTTTAACATTTCCTTACCGTAATTCTCAAATCTTCCAGATTCCATCCATAAAGATGCTGGTTGAATACAAGGCATTAATATTTCAATGGCACCTACTTTATTCATATTAAGTCGGACAATATTTTCAACATTTTTTAGGGCTTTTAATCCCATAGGCAACCAGCTATAAATTCCAGCAGATTGTTGTCTTATCATACCACTTCTAAGCATCAATCTGTGAGAAACTACTTGAGCCTCTACTGGCTCTTCCTTTAGCACGGGTAAAAAATATTTTGATAGTAACATAGCTCTTTCTTTGATTATTTTTTGGCAATAATATTTAGAAATTCATGACGATATTTCTGCTGCTCTAAATATATACCAGTATAATGCATAGTATTCATAATACTATCATTTTGCATAACACCTCTAAGAGTCATGCAACTATGTAATGCAGAAATCCTGACCGCAACACCCATAGGCTTAATATATTTCTGTAATGTTTCAGCAATTTGTACTGTCATTTTTTCTTGAATCTGTAGTCTTTTTGCAAAAACATCAACTATTCTGGCAAATTTACTGATACCTATTATACAATTATCTGGTATATAAGCTATATCAACCGTACCATTTATTGGTAACAAATGGTGTTCGCAAAAAGAATTAAACTTTATGTCTTTTAATAGAATGAAGTCCTGAAAGTTACCAGTTTCATAAAATTTAGTAGATAATATTTCTTCTACATTTTTATTGTACCCACAAAACATCTCTTGGTAAGTTTTTATTACTCTATCAGGAGTTTTCGCTAACCCCTCTCTATTTGGATCCTCACCAATAAATCGCAATAAAGTTCTAACTGCCTCTTGGGCTTCTTCTATAGTAGGTTTTTTCAAGGTCATTATTTTTATTATACTAATTATTTCAATACCATCTTTTTACCACAAATAACAACAAACATCAAGCCACCAACAATAGCAATTAGTCCTCCAGCACCCATTGCCCCCATCAGTAACTTACTGCTAATCGTCATTTCTACTCCTGGTGTTTTTCGCATCACCCCATAACCACCAGCAAAAAGAAGAGCTATAATATGTAACATTTGCCCGATAGTTAAAGTAATAATTGCTGCAGAGGAATATGAGTTTTTCTTTTGTTCATTATTACATGCATTGTCACATAAAAGAAAGCTAAATCCCATAAATGCCACACTTATTCCAACAATCGAACCATGATAGTGGGCAGGAACAGTAACGTTCATACTGGTAATTAACACGCCAATAAACCCTCCAGACAAAAATAATATGCTAGAATAAATGATGCTTGCTTTTATAGGAGAATTTCTTACAAGAGAATTTACCACTAGTTTATGATTATGGCTAACTAGCTCATAAAATATTAGTATCAAAGACAGAGCTGGGGCTATTCCGCCACCATATTTCATTTGTTTAGTATAATATTCTTTGAATTCAGCATCTATAATATCATATGATAAGTGTCCCCAAATAGCTGCAATACTTATCAAAAAATTTAAATATAATAAAATCAGATATAATTTGTTAAATCTTAATTCTTTATTTACCCAAGTATTGGATAATACTATTATTACTAATATCATAATTTGTGTGTAAATAAATTGCAATAAATGCCCCCCACTCCAGAAAAGCAATTCATAGTAAAATTCTATATCGACTGGCACAAGCTTAATAACTTGTTGTAGTTGATAATAAGAACAAATAAAACATACCCATACTAATATCCACATTATTGCAGTAGAAAGGATAGTAAAATTGATCAATTTTTGACTTTTTAGGTTCTTAATCGTTGCTAGGATGACGTTTGATGAAAATAACAATACCGATACGCCAAATAAACTAATTCCAAGAATAAACATTATATTCTCCAGCATTGGTATGTAATTATTCATTACAGGAAGATTTTGTCCACAAAGTGGTGATAAAGCTATTAGTGCAGTGCCAAAAAATGCTATTATTACATATGTTATACTGGAAGTCGTTGGCTGTAAATTATAGCTCCAAATACATGCTGTAACGGATATCAACCAAACTAGGATTGATAAATTAACATGAATAACCAAAGCTGATTTAAAGATTTCTGTATTGGGAAATAGGGTAACTAATATAGGAGTGCGGAGCATTACCAATATTATTGAATACACCCCAGCAAGGGCAAGCGAGATTACCCCATTTCTAAGCCAGCAAATAGCTAATTTATTACGACTTAATTGATCAATTATATTATTCTCAAGATTCATAAAGAATACTTATGATGGTGGGTTTGAGAAGACTTGAACTTCCGACCTCACGCTTATCAGGCGTGTGCTCTAACCAGCTGAGCTACAAACCCATTAGACCTCTTGCAAAACTCTACTTCTGCTGGTAATTTGTACGTCGATGCGGTACTCGAATCCTCACGTACATTAGAGTACGCTGCGGTTCTGCGTTCCGCGTCTCCTTCAAATTCCTCAACATAAGCGAGTTTTGCAAGAGGTCTATTACTAGGAGGCGGTCTCCTAGTCTCCGCCTTTAAATATTGGCGGCGGTATTCATATACAACTAAGGGGGTTAACTACCCTGAAGTGGTGGGCTCGCCGGGATTCGAACCCGGGACAACCTGATTAAAAGTCAAGTGCTCTACCAGCTGAGCTACGAGCCCCAAACATAATGCTTAAAGACAAATTGTGTCCCAAAACAATATTCCAACACGCTTTACTTTATCGTTTAAAAAGGCTATCATGTCAACAATTATTTTGGTAAATATCTTTAAATGGTAACTTATGCATTCTGATGTTGCAATTATTATCCCTTCAAGACTTGATTCTGTTAGGCTTCCTAAGAAACCTTTACAATTGATAGGGGAACTGTCAATAATTGAACGCGTTCTAAGACAAGTACACTTAACCAAACTAAAAAATATTTATGTAGCAACTGACTCAGAAATTATAGCTAAAAAAGTTACTGATTGTGGTGGGCAATTGATTATGACAAACCCAGACTGCCAGACTGGTACTGACCGTGTCTATGAGGCATTTCAGGCAATACCTAACAATCATAATATTAATTATATCCTAAATGTCCAAGGTGACATGCCTTTTATAGAACCGGAATCAATTATTAAAGTTATTGAAAGCCTAAAGTCTAGTGACCATGATATTATGACCCCAGTAGTAAAAGTTGGTATAAACGCCGTAAATGGCAATAGTAATGTCAAAGTTATTACTGACCATAATGATAAGGCTCTGTATTTTTCTCGCAGTCTTATTCCTTATGGCTCTGAAGAATTTCTATATCACGTAGGAATGTATGGGTTCCGCAAAGAAGCATTAATTAAATTCATAAACTTACCTGTCTCAACTTTAGAATTAAGCGAAAAATTAGAACAACTAAGAGCCTTACAAAATAATATGTCCATAGGGGTATGTTATGTTAATAATATCCCCATTTCTGTTGATACCCCAGAAGATTTAAACAAAGCTATCAAATTTTATCAACAATTTAATATATAGTCATATAATTAACTATAGCAATAGACCTCTTGCATAACCTAATCTAATTGGTAATTTTGTTGTAAAAACTCATCTCCGTTCCTCACATACATCTTAGTCATATCTTTACCCATAAGTTTTTAATGAGTTAAAAGTTTCTAATGCCAAAGTAAAGTCCTTTAGCCTTTGGAGTCATATCCACATGGATTTAATGCTCGGAGCTTTATCACTTTTTCTATTTAAAAACCCACCGAATCGGGAAATTATCTTATTTATTTTACCAATCGAAGAGACAGTATTAGGTGGCAGCTTTTTGTAAGCAATAATATAGATCGCTTTCCACTCAACTTCTTCATAAAATAATTCACAACTAAGTGACGTATGGGATCTGCCTAAATACTTTGCATTTTTTAACTTTCAACAGTTGTGGGAGCTATGCCTCAGTACCCTACAATTTTTATTCTATAAGTATTAAGCAGCATAAAAACGTCATTGCGAGCTGATGTATCCCCACGAAATTAAGCACGACAAAGCTCCGTCTTTATAATAGATGCCAGGGGTTCTACCAATGGTTTTATGGCATGCAAATAATTAAATTCAATAATAAATTTCTCAAGGGTAAAATACGAATAAATCTTTTTATCTTTTACTGTGTTAGGTTGGAAAATTCTTTGCATACCTTGGCTATAGCATACCACACCTATAACCCAATATGTTATAATAACAATGGCAGATAGTAACATTAAAACTCCCCATCTATTCACATCTAAAGTTCGAATATATCTTCCAGCAAGACCAAATTGATGACTTTTTATTGCTCGAAACGTCTCCTCTATTTGCATACGTTTGCTATATAGCCTCACTATTTCTGCTCCCTTATATTCATCAGAACTTAAGTTAGTTACCAATATCCAAGGTTCTTTTGCAGCTTTGTTATATGAACCATTTGCTGTTTTGCTGCTAGTACGATTCCTGCTAACCTTCTGCACTCGCCCCTTAGGGACTTTGCAAGTTGTAACCATTCTGCAGGAATATTTATGAGCTTTGGTTAGCAGAATCGTACCACATTCCATCGTTTTTGAACCAATTGATGGCATGAAATTTTCAACTGATATCCAATCCTCATTCTTAGCTAATTTTAAATCTTTTCCTTGTCGTACCCGACACACCCAACTCCACCCTTGTTTTTCTATTTCCTTAAACCATTCAATATGAAAGCCAACGTCCATAATCACAATAACCCTTTTTCCATCAGGTATTATACTCTTTAATTTATTTAGAAATTCTACCGTTCTGCCCTTTAATTCACCTTCTTCAAACACATCTTGATATAAAGGTAAACTCATCCCTCTTGTACAAAATTGAGTACTTAGCATTTGTACCATGCGATCATCTTTAAGATAACATAAATCAATCACAACACTGTCATCATTAGAATGCTTAATAAACTCAAATATGAAATATGATAAAGCACTATAGAGACTATCAACCTCGTTATATAAATGTTTGTTACCTATACATCTATCAACTTTTTTTATTTTATGTTTCACTTTACTATCACCACTCAAGTTCCTGCCAATTGCACTCAAAGACAAATTCTGACTATATCGCAAGCCTTCTGCAACATCAAGTAACGCATTTAAACGATTATTATGTATAAAAGGACAATGTTCTTTTATTACTTCATTTAATACTGTTTTTACATCCATAACCTACTATCTCCATCATCATTAAATAATGATGATATTCTATCAATTCTTGCTATTTTGCAACAATTTCGTGGGGATACATCAGCTCGCAATGACGCTTGGTGATCAGGTTTTTTTATTCATTACAAAAAATAGCAAAAAAAAACGTGAATGCTCACATCTAAACTACAACTGTAGTACTAGTAAGAAACATTTCTAGAACAATATTTTCAGCATAACCTAAGTTCGCGGCCGCGAACTTTTTATATTTTTTCTATAATTTTAATCAAATATTTTTTTTAGCTCTTGCCTATCAATATTTGATAGCTTTTGAATCCCCTTTTCTTGAATTTTCATTTTTCCTTGAGAATTTATTATCATTAAGACCGTATTCAAAGTATATAGTTTATCGGTCGCGATCGCGACCGATAAACTAGGAAATTATAAACAATATGTAGCCACTTTGTACCTAATTCAAGTTAATTCACTGTATTCTCAGACTTAAGATAAAATTTTTCAATGCTATCACGATTATTAAGAAGCTATTTTTTTTTGAGTGTTTTGTAAGAATAAAACTAATCATAATCTGGTTAGTTATATACTAAGTTTATTAAATAATCCGATTAACAATCCTCCGGCTATAAGTATAATAGATAGCCAGATAAGACTCATCATCGGTTTGTAATATATTTTTGCATGAATTACATCATCATCAATTTTACTTAACACCGCGTAAAGATCATAAGTTAAATAAGAATATATATTACTTTCTTGGGATAGTTGTTTTTCTATTATATAAAATCTATTTTCAGGTTTTAATATAGTGATATTATTTTGTTGATCCTGAATCCAAAATTCAGCAATTTGCCGATAATAGTTTTGGGCTGATGATACTCTAATATCTTTTAAAGTAACTTCAAATCCCTTTGCTGTCACCTTGTCTCCAACTTTGCCTATAAAATCTACTTCACTTTGTAATAATGAATTAACAGTAATAGTTAAAACAAGTAAGCCAAAGCCTAAATGTCCTAAGATCATGGCAATATTGGCTTTTAGTTTGGTTCTAAAAAAATGGCTCTTTGTTAATACATAATAACAATTTTGTATTATTAGAAAAAGAGAAAATGTTACAGCCCATGCTGAAATGAAGCCATACTGAATTTGGTATGAGCTGATAAACGTTATTGCAAAAGAACAAACTAAAATGAGTAGGTTTTTTTTTCTTATATGATTTCTTTGAGCGATACCAGCTAGTAGAACCGTTGGGATGATAAAAATTATAAAATTATTGATAAAAAATCTTTCACTAATGGTAACAGATTCTTGGTATAATAAAGAATAAACTATGGGGTAAATGGTGGAACATAGTAATACTACTAGAGCCGTTAAGAAAAATATACTGCCCCAAACAATAAGCTTGTGCTTGAATTGGTGTTTGTCTAATCCTATCGAATTAGGTTGAGTGATATTTTGCCCTTTTACTAGTAGTAGAACTAAGCTTGATATGGCAATAATAGCAAATATTGCCAGCATATAGATTGCCCGCTCAGCTGATGAGGCAAAAGAGTGAATTGAGGTGATTAGCCCTGAGCGTACCAAGAACGTACTCAAAACTACCAGTAAGAAAGTGATGATGGATAAGGTTATCGTCCAATTTTTCATTCGTCCAGATTTGATTGTTACCAAGATTGAGTGATGTAGAGAGATAGCCGACAACCATGGTAGTAGGGAAATATTTTCTACTGGATCAAAAAACCAAAAGCCACCCCAGCCGAGTTCTCTATAAGCCCACCATGATCCTAGGGCTATTCCTAAGGTTAAAAAAATTATTCCTAAATTGCTAAATATTTTAATAGTTCTAAGATTAGCCGAGTCTAAGTTAGAGGTAAGCAACATAACGCAAGCCGATGTAAAAGGGGCGACATAACAGACCGAACCTAGATATAATATAGGTGGATGTATTATTAGGGCAATATCTTGAAGCATAGGGTTTAAGCCGAGACCCTGAGTGGGACGGAATGATAGGCTGTCAAATGGGTTGGAGGTAAAATAAATGAAGCTACTGAACAGTATTTGTATTAGTGCTAGTACAATTATGTGGTAGACTCGAGTTGGACGGCTATTAAATAGTGCAATATAAATAACGCCTATAGTTTGCAATAAACACAGCCACAACAGAATAGACCCCTCATGACTTGCCCAGCTGGCAGCAATTTTAAATCCTAAAGGCTTTAATGTACTCGAATTAAAAAAAACATTCTGTATAGAAAAATCCGATATAATAAATCCACACACTAATAACAAAAAAGATAATAATGTGGACAGCCAGCTACAGTAAAAAAATAAAGTACCTGTACGATATGAAGCGGTAATAACTGCTAGTATACTGAACAGCATTGCCAATATTTGTAAATAATTACCAAAATTACTAATCACTTTCAGATTCTTTATTTGGTAAAACAATAACTTTTATGCTATCAAGCCTATTGCCTACTTTTTTGCTAATAGTAATACTTAAATTAAATATTTTTATAGATTCCCCTTGATTAGGAATACGCTCAAGTTCATGGATAATTAAGCCGGCTATGGTATTTGCATTATAATCAGGTAAATTCCAATTTAGTTCTCTATTTACATCTCTTATAGTTACAGAGCCGTCAATAATAAACTCCACTTCAGATTTCTTTACAATTGTGTCAATAGGATAATCATGTTCATCAATAATAGGACCAACAATCTCTTCTAAAATGTCTTCTAAAGTAATAATACCTTGTAAATCGCCATATTCGTCAACAACACAAGCAAAATGGTTTTTTCTTTCTCTAAAAGCATGAAGTTGATGAGTGACCAAAGCGTTATCAGGTATAAACCAAGGCTGACTTATCAATTCCTCGATATTAATTTTTTTTACATCATTATTTTTTTCATAAAGAGCTCGGAGCATATCTCGTATGTGAAGTACACCAATTATGTTGTCCTGAGTATCTTTCCATAATGGTATTCTGGTGTGAGGGCTGGATAATAATGCTTTCCTTACTATCTCCTCTTTAGGCAAATCTATATTGATGGCTATGACATTACTTCGGTGTATCATAATTTCAGATACTGTCATTTTCCTAATATCTAATATACCGCCTAACATATCACGGTCAGATTTATAAACATTACCTTCTTGATGATAATGCTCAATAACTCCCCTAACTTCTTCTGTTCCTGAGATATTTTGTTGCAGATTAATACGAAAAATAAAACAAAACCCTTTAACTATCAATTCAAAGATATAGTTAATTGGTCTCAAAATGTTTAAAAGATATATAATGGCTGGAGAAGTGAATAACGCTAACTGTTCTGCTTTTGCTACAGCAATAGCTTTTGGTATGATTTCACCAAAAACAATTATCAAGAAAGCCATAACTGCTGAAGCTGCAACAGTACCATTATCACCTAGCCAATCGATAAATATACTGGTAGCAATCGTAGTACAGACAGTATTAAATAAGGTATTGCCAATTAGTAATGTGCCAATTACTTTTTCTTTTTTCTTTAGAACTTGTAATACAATCGTGGCACGTTTAATACCTTCTGCCTTAAATTTTTGTATTTTCCCAGGAGACGAGGCGGTTATAGCCGTTTCAGTGGCTGAGAGTAGTGCGGAACATCCTATCATTAGAACAATAATGATTATCAAAAAAATAGTCATTGATCTTTGTATAAATTTATTTAGTATAAAGATGATTATATTACTAACTGTAAAATTTCCCTAATACTTTTTTATTTGAAATACTGCAGAAGCTATATACTCCTGAACTCACCTTACGCAGGATCTTTTTTACTATAGTCAATTGATGAGAAGTTGGTGACGTTGTTGCTCAATGCTCGCCTATTACTTATATGCGTCGCTCCTAGCACCAAATTCCCCTGAATTGACTATATTATAAATAATTTTATTTGTTATATAGAGTTTTTTATATGCAACAATTTCATGATTTTATATTTAACTCTCCTAAATTAGGCATTTTTTATCTTGGTGGTAAGATTGAAGGATGTAACATAGAAATACATGATGTGGTTTTTGTAATTGGAAAGTCAAACATAGATATGTCTAAACAGATTAAAAGCAAATGGATTGGTACAGCTGGATCATTACATATTGATTCTTGGTTTATAGCAGATACTATTGATGGTTTTAATATTCATATTGATGAAATAAAACCTACGGTCAGTGAGAATCATCAGCAAATCTTATGAAAGAAAAGCTTTCTAACCAAATTAGTGCATTTGAAGCAAAAACACATTTTTCTAATCTTATTAAAAGAGTAAAAGATGGGGAAAAATTCACTATTTTAAAACATAATACACCAATTGCAATTCTTATGCCCATTCCTTCCCAACAAAGGTTCAATATTGAAGAAATAATAAAAAATCTTGGTGAATTCCGTCAAGGAAAAAAACTCGCTGGTTTATCTCTCAAAGAGCTAATAACAGTAGGAAGAAAATAATGACTAAATCTTTTATATTGGATTGCTCCGTTACTATGTCATGGTGCTTTGAAGATGAATTTGATAGTTATTCCGAAATAGTTCTTAACTCTCTTACTCAATCCAAAGCTTTGGTACCACCGCTTTGGAGCCTTGAAGTAATCAACGTTTTGCTTATGGCTGAAAAATGCGGTAGACTAAAAAATGCTGACTCAACTAGGTTTATAGATATGTTAGGTTCTTTAGCAATATACATTTCTGATTTATCATTTTCTATGTCTGAGATTATAAATACCGCTCGTAGTAATAAACTGACCTCATATGACGCAAATTACTTATTATTGGCTATGCACGAAGGATTAGGTATTGCTACTAAAGACAATGATTTAATAAATGCTTGTCAGATAAATGGAGTAGAGATTTTTTTGGATAGCAGGTAAAAAGATAAAAGTAGGGTGGATTTTGATTAATTCATCAATTGACTATATACCTAGGCTCTGTGAACAAAATTTAAATTACTAGATTTCGACTCTTTTTAGCTGCAAATTATAAGATTTTTTTGAAATAGAACTAACTATTCCGGCAAAAATCTTATTAATTTTCGCTTAAAAATACTCAAAATCTAAACAATTAAAATTTTGTTCACAGAGCCTAGCAATGACGGTTAGTATATTCATTTAGAGATTTCTTGATGTTATTAAGTATGATAAGTTCATTTTTCCTCCTAGTAAATATATAATATATTATTTTGCCTATAGTGGTGCGTTTTTTAACTTGCATAACCAACTCCTGCTGAACAATTTCTTGAATTGTCGTTAAATTACCATTCTTTAGAAATTGCGATAAGAGCTGAAGCTGTTCAACACTAAAAGTTGTTAGCAATATTCTAATGATTACTGTAACATAACCTGAAGGAGTTGTTATATTAGTCCTCCTGACATATTTCTTAAAATTTAAACTAAATGTTTTATTTAAATATTTATCACTAAAAATTTCTACAAAATTTATTTCGCGTAATTGGTTTATTACTATTACCCTTTCTTGTTCAATTATCCTCAACATTTTGACTGAAGTAACATAGCTATTTATCTTATAGTCAGCTACGATTTTACAGGTTATTATTTGTTGTATAAACTCTACATAATTTAGATCTTTTTTTAACAATGAACTAATATTGCTAAATAGTAGCTGATACCTAGTTTTTAAGGCATTTTTAGTAAAACTATCTAAAGAAATATATCGTTTAATAATTTTAGCTTCAAGTTTTGAAGAAAATTTAGATTCAATAGAAGAAATCATTAAAGAAATAGTATGACCACTTTGAATGTTTTGAGTTAACCCTTTTCTAATATAAGATAGTATATAATTAAGATCAGGGTCTACGGTTATATTAAGTATCCTGATAGCATTTATATGCTTTGTAATATTAATTAAAACTTCATGCATAAAGGTATTTCGCTGGAGTAAAAATCTTTCTACTATAGTAAATTCCGAATTTTCTATCTGATGTATCATAGTATTATAATTTTCAAATAATTCTAAAAGCTCATATCCTGAATTATTCAATTTATTGGAATTTTTTCTAAATTTCGATTCCTCATGTATTTTTATCAAAATATGGTTTATAATATTAGATTTAACACATAAATCTTTTAGCCTATTATATAAGCAAATTAACTTAGCATTAGTTAATTCTATTAATACGTTGTGATCATTTATCAGGAAATTAACAATTCTTTCAAAAGTATATTTATAATCTACGGAGTTCTCTGCTTGCAGTATTAATAATATATTGGCATGGAATAGCAATGGGACAGAGTCTTTCTTTAGATCAATAGTAGAATCAATCTGCCATAATTCTTTAATAAGCAATAATTGATCTAAAAGTAGATTTTGTTGTTCTGTTAATAAATTATAGTTAATTGATGAGAAATTGGTGACGTTGTCACTAGTTACTCGCCTATTACATATAGGCATCGCTTCATCGTTCCTAGCACCTATATCTAAATTTACAATAATTGCAGTCGCCTGTAGATTATTTATAACATCTTGATTCTTAATATCTTCAGTTATCAGTAGGCAACAATGTTGTACAAAATTTTCCGCTAAATCCATTACTGTTTTTAGTGCTTGATTATCTTTTGCCCGATGTGAATTAGAAGAGTTTTCTAAATAATCCAATAATTGCTTAAGAGAAGTAGAAAAATTTGTTATCTCTTCTGTTTGATATTTTTGTTGCTTTAACAGCTCAATAGAAAGTGTTCCGTATTGTTCCAAAATGGAATGCAAATTCTTTTGGCTATTCGAACTAAGATAATCAAGCAAATCACTATTTTGTTGCAGGATTTTTATAATACTAAAAGTATACAAAGACCTTTTTAAAGTATTAGGATACTTACAAGACACGATATACTCAGAGCTTAAAGAGACGAAGCAGTTTTTTAATCTTTTTTCATACATAACTAATAACCTATTGTATCACTCACCTTACGCATAACCCCTAGCAATTTGAAAATTGCAAAATATCTATTAGCGAGACCACGTAGTATCCGTATTAAGTCGGGGCATCAAATAGACCTCTTTCAAAACTCTACTTCTACTGGTAATTTGTACGTCGATGCGGTACTCGAATCCTCACGTACGCTAGAGTACGCTGCGGTTCTGCGTTCCGCGTCTCCTTCAAATTCCTCAGCATAAGCGAGTTTTGAAAGAGGTCTAATGCAGGGATAACACAAAACATGGTTGCTTCGTCGACCTATAATCAATTGATGGGAAGTTGGTGACGTCGTCACTCGTCGCTCGCCTATTACTTATAGGCGTTGCTCCATCGTTCCTAGTACCAAATTCTCCTGAATTGATTATACCAGCAATTATAAATTCAAAAATATTAGTTTTAAAACAAAATAACATTACAACTTTAGAGCTAACTATAATGTTAATTACTAATTGTTTAGAGACTTAATTACTCTAAATTTACACCTAGCAATTATAGCTATATTATAGCAATTTATATTTTGAATTTATAATTGCTATCGACCTACGGTCTTTTTTGCAATTTTTAATTACCCTGGGTTATGCGTAAGGTGAGTATATAATCTAATATCGCGATCCTAAAATATGTTTGAGAAACACTGAATTATCAATACCCGCCATTAAACTTTTAATAAATTCAACGTTAATGGTTTTATTCTTATTTAAAGGTAGTAAGAATGAAATATTTTGTAATCTACCTTTGGTTAATCCTAGATTATAACTATACTCTTGCACTGCTAATCTTATAGAGGTAGTCAGAAATAATGCCACATCAGGATCAAGTATTTTATTTGGTAATTTCTCTTCTTTTATTTTTAAAATCCAGATATTTTGACCGGAGCAAAAATCATGATGTTGGTAGAAGGTTGAACCAGTACTACCATCTAAGGCTATTGTTATAGTATTTCCATTATTTATCAAACCATTCGCAGGAATAACATAGTCAGAAACTCCGTTATTTACACCTTTTCTACCGATAAAAGGAATCGCTTTTGGATTAAAAAGGTTAGATAATTCAATGTTTATTTTATCAATTTGTTTTGTTGGCAAAATATCAAAATATGTTATCAGTAATTCTTTAGATAAGTAATTGATAATATCTATAGAATCACCATATTTGTGCTGCGTATTATAATAATCTCTTGGCAAGAATTTAAAATACCTATTTTGCACTAAATATGCAAAATAATTATTTACTGTATTTTGTATATCGTTGATTTTCATTAAATAGTTGAATTCTTTATGTAACGTATAAACCCACTGATCTTTTGCTGTAATAATTTTTTTAAATGAAAATTTTGTTTCAGATTTTTGCTTGTATGCATCTAAGAAATTCTGGTAATTTTGTTCTGCTATGTATTTAGGAGTTCTCATTTTTTGATTTTTAATTAGTTCATAACCATCATTAAATTCAGCAAACCATGTTTCACCAATGTGTTGTGAGTGTGTTTCAAAAACCAAAATAATAGTTTCCGTACCTTTAGGATAAAACAATTGACAGGGCATTTTTATAGAGGCTAAAAGCTTATGCTTGGTAAGAATTCTTTCTTTAATTGATATTAATCCAGAGTGTTTTTTGGTTCTGCTTGATACAGCATTAACAGGGATAATTGCCACTCCGATAGAGTTAGGTAGTAAAACATCTAACATTAATTCTACAAATGAGATTTCAGAATATATCTCGTCCGAATAAGGCGGATTAATAAAGCCAACATTACATTCTTTCTCTAATAATGTATCCTTGATAGCAAAACAATCATCACAATATAGATTAGATCTCCCATCTTTATTAATAAACATATTTAATGCAACTATAGTGTAGATGCTAGTTTCTTTCTCTACTCCGATAATATTTTCTTTCCTGAACTTTTCTTTTTCTGAAAATGAATATTTATCATTTAACGATATTTTTTTCCAAGCAGCAGTCAGAAATCCACCAGTTCCAACACATGGATCTAAAATTTTTGAATTAATATTAATATCTGCTAGCTCACAAAATAATTTGGTTATATGGGATGGAGTTAGAACTATCCCTAGGTCAGAACCGCCAGAAGTTGAATAAGACAAGAACACATTAAAAAACAATGCTATTAAATCTAGCTCACTTTTCTTATAATACTCAAATAAAATATTATCGACATTTCTCACTAACTCTAATAAAGTGCCATTTGGGAATTTTTGCCTTGCAGCTTCCTTATCGTTAATCCCTAAATTTTCCAATACTGGTTGTAATTCACTTTTAATGATTTCTTTTTTTCTAAGTCCAGCGTTTTTTATCTTTCTATCTAAAGTTTGATACAAAAATTGTGCAAGTTCTTTATTATTATTAAAAGAAGAATAACACATTTTAAAGGCAGGATCTTCCAAAGCAAAAAGTATTGAGCCAAGTGCGTATAACCTTTTATGTTCCAATACTCCTAAATAACTACGAAGAAATTCATTGATTAATTTAGATTTTTCACTAAGCAGCTTTAATTGCTCAGAATTATTGATAATTCGTTGTTGTTGATGGATCAGATTGCGATAATCTTCAATTTTTTTGATTTGCTTGATGTTAAAATTTGTAAATGTTTCAGCAGATTTTTTCCAACCATATGTATCAATCTTTAATGTTTCAATTGTACTACCAGAAACCCCAATGGCAATAGTATCAAATTGATTCTTTAAAAATGATGCGTACCATAACGCACCATTTACTGCATAATCTGCAACACATTGCACAATATCTTTTTCATATATATGATATTTGATATCACTTTTATTCTCTATAACAATAACTAGATTACTTTCTTGGTCATAAATAATAAACTCTGGATATCCTTGATTACCAGTTTGTTTCTTTGAAGCATTTGATAAGATGTCATTGATTATTGAATTTTCTGCTTTTCTTGCCCAAACTAATACATTTTTATTAATGTTATTAAAATTCCCATCAATATAATTTTGAGAACGTAACATGTTAATAATAATTATATCAGTAACTGCTTCAAGTTTGGACATAGTCATTAGCCTTAAAAAAATAAATCAACCAAGTTACCAATATTATACACTCAATTAGTAAATCAACCAATAACTCATTGACATAACTCATTGAAATTTAATGTAATTCTTACAGATATGGGGGTAAGATAAAATATATTGCCTTAAAAATACAAGTTTTTATTGCTTAAAGGTAAGTAAAACTTTATATTTATATAACATTTGTGTTTTAATTTAATTTCAAAGAATATATCCAGACTATGCATACTATCATTATCATTCTAGTCTCATTATTGTTGATATCATGCTCAGAAGAAAGTGATACATCTAATAATAAAAACAAGTTAGCTGATAATAAGGCAGAGGTAAGTCAGGAGAAAGCACCATCGGAAGAAAATAATGATATAGTCAATTCAGGGAAATTGGGTAGCAGGAGCGATGGAGCGACGCCTATAAGTAATAGGCGAGCGACGAGTGACGACGTCACCAACTTCTCATCAATTGACTATAACCCTGCTAATGATAAATTAGACATAATAGTAGATGATCAGGAAGTAGAACAACAAGATTCTACGATTTCAACTGATACTGAGAAGCCTCTAGAAACAACAAAGAATTCTACAGTTGAATCTGTTGATGGGAAGACTGACGTGCAGGTTGTTAGCCCGAAACAGATATCTTATAAACCAACTTTCAATGTTAGTCAAAATGATATAATACTTGGTAATATTGAGGCAAATGTGGTGGTAGTTGAGTATTTTTCCCCAACTTGCCCGCATTGTGCCTATTATCATGACACGATTCTACCGAAGCTTAAAAAGAAATATATTGACACTAATAAAATTACTTACATAATTCGTGAGTTTATTGGTAATAAACAGGATTTAGATGCAGCAATTTTGCAGCGTTGTCAAAATAATAAAGATAGTTTTCTTAAATTCCAAAGTGTGATATTGTCGCAACAAGATAAATGGGGAGTCAGTAATAGATATCGTGAATTGCTAACAAATATAGCTCAAATTGGTGGAGTGTCAGCAGAAACTTATGCTAAATGTCTTAATGATAACCAAATTGTTGAAACATTACTAGCCAATACTAACCTTGCTGCTAGTGCTCCAAATTTTGTTGGTACACCTGCATTCTTTGTTAATAGTATACAAACCAACGGCTATGATTTACAAACTCTTTCTAAGGAAATTGATAAAGCATTAAGCAGCTCTACTACTCACCCTATTAAATGATAAAAAAGTATATGCTCCTATCATTTGAAGACTGGTAGACGAAGATCAAAATTAGTATATGACTACTGCGATCTTGAATAACGACAACGCAATTATTGATTTTCTATCTGAGTATACATGGCACAAAAGAAATTAAAAGATATCCAAGAAAGGATTAATAAATTTAAAACAAATAGTCATCAGAGGCGTCCTAAGCCTAATCCAGAAAAGCAAATTGATGCGTTTGTTATTGCACTAGATTTGGTTTCTAGCGTGATGCTGGGGTTGATTGCTGGTTTTGCATTAGATAAGTTGTTTAATTCTAAACCATTTTGTGTTATAATATTCTTATTGATAGGTACGTTTGTTGGGTTTAGAATAATTTGGCAAAAATTAAATAATAAAAAATAATGTCACATAGTCCTTTAGATCAATTTGCAATAAAGAAAATAGTAGAAATTAATTTATTTGGTTTTGATATTAGTTTTACCAACTCCAGTTTGTATATGGTGCTTGCTGGGGTTATAGTTCTGTCGTATTTTTATTTAGCTTTAAAAGCAGAAAAAATTATTCCGTCTAGATTACAGCTTAGTGCTGAAATAATTTATGATATAATTACAGTGACGTTAAGTCAAAATGTTGGAGAGAAGGGGCGTAAATTTATACCATTAATTTTTACTTTTTTTATGTTTATTTTATTATGTAACTTGCTCGGAATACTTCCTTACGGATTCACTGTTACTAGCCATATAGCGGTAACCTTCGCCTTAGCAATTATGATATTTTTTATGGTGACAATTATTGGTTTTATTAATCATGGTCTGCATTTTTTATCAATATTTTTACCTAAAGGTACGCCTATTTGGTTAGCTCCGCTTATGATCGTAATAGAATTATTTGCATATTTAGCAAGACCCATAAGTTTATCTTTAAGATTAGCGGCTAACATGATGGCAGGACATGTATTATTAAAGGTAATGGCAGGATTTATAGTATCATTGATGATTTTCCTTAAATTTTTGCCAATTCCATTAATTATTATCCTTATTGGATTTGAAATTTTTGTAGCAATACTTCAAGCTTATATCTTTACAATTCTTGCTTGTGTATATTTGAATGATGCTGTAAATTCACATTAGAAATTTTTATATTTAGGAGTTTATATAATATGGACATGACGTCTCTAAAATTTATTGGTGTAGGACTTATGGCTATTGGTATGCTAGGTGCTGCCATTGGTGTAGGTAATATATTCAGTGCATTGCTAAATTCAATTGCTCGTAACCCTTCAGCTAGTGATCAATTACAAAGAGTAGCGTTAATTGGAGCTGGGCTTACTGAAGCTATGGGCTTATTCTCGTTTGTAATTGCAATTTTGTTGATATTTACTTAATATAACTATGCCTCAGTTTGACGTTGCTTTTTATTGTTCACAAATCTTTTGGTTGGTATTTGCTTTCAGCTTCTTATACCTTCTCGTTGATAAATTCATCGTACCGTTAACTGAAAAGATTCTTAAGAATAGGAAATCCTATATAGATACTAATATTGCTAATGCAGAAAGTCTAGCAGCAAAAGCTGATAGTCTGCACAAGCAATATGCTAGTAAGATGGAAGAAATATCAAATATCGTAGAAAATCTTAAGAAAGAAGCTACAGATGTAATGGAAGCATCTTTTATATCAAAGAAAAAGCAGCTCGATGATCAATTGAAAGTACAAATTGAAAATAATCGTCATGATATAGAGACAATTAACAAATCGTTTTGGCTTGATGAAAATGATTCATGTATCAATTTAGCAAAATTATTAATTCAAAAAATTACCAATCAACAAGTTGATTTAGAATTACTAAGAGAATCTTACAAAAAGATAAAGTAATGGGATGAAATAATGGAATTATTTGATGAAAAATTTTGGTTAGCCATTTGTTTCCTAATTTTTTTGTATTTAGTCTATAGACCGATAAAAAATATAATTTTAAAATCGTTAGATGACAAAATTATTGCTATTAAAAACCAAGTTGCAGAAGCCCAAAAGCTTAACGAAGATATGGTTTTACTATTTGAAGATGCTGTAAAGCAAATACAACAGCTTGATGGTCTAAGAGAAGAGATGCTCAAAAATGGCAAAGAAGCTGCCAATAATCTAATTGAACAACAAAACGCGGAAATTGATAAATTCTTAGAAAGCAAAAAACTTGAGACTATAGATTTAATGAATAGGCAAAAACTAGAAGCTTCTCAAATGCTGCAGTCTGAGTTTTGTGATAAAATGGTAAAATTAGTAGCTATATATATGCAGTCTACAAAAAATAATGGCATGTCAGATAGTGAAATAGCCAAAAATCTCATGGAAAATCTACCATCAAAGTCACAATAGTGCCTATAAAAAAGTCGGTTTCAAAATAGTAGATAGCTTTACTCCATCTACAGGCTACTTTAAGGATGTGCTACATTATATTTAATGATTCTGAAGTTATAGCGATCCGATTAACATTACTTCGTCTACTGTTAGGAGTGTATAAGTTCCAGACGTCATTGCGAGACCACATAGTGGTCGTGGCAATCCATTTTTGGTTGCTTTTATGGGTTGCTTCGTCGACCTAAGGTCTTTCTCGCAATGACGTTAGTCTATATGCGTGGCTAACCTTCTCGGGTTAGCTATATAGTCAATTCAGGAGGATTTGGTGCTAGGAGCGATGGAGCGATGCCTATAAGTAATAGGCGAGCATTGAGCGACGACATCACCAACTTCTCATCAATTGACATATCCTCACTGTCCGGCAAAAATCCTCTATATTGTGCATCCCAGAGAGTTTTATATAACTCTCCTCTAGCGATTAACATAGCATGAGTACCGTCTTCCACAATTTTACCACGCTTGAATACTAAAATACGATCCATGTGTAAAAGTGTTGATAAACGGTGGGCAACGACTATAGTTGTAGCATTAGTGGTTTCCAAAACTTCATCTATAGATTTTTGAATTAAAGCCTCGGTTGGCGAGTCAAGTGCCGATGTTGCTTCATCTAAAATAAGGATGGGGGCATTTTTTAAAATAGCTCTAGCGATTGCAATTCGTTGCCGTTGCCCGCCGCTTACTTTTACCCCTCGTTCACCAACTATTGAATGATAACCATTGGGCATCTGCAGAATATCATCATGTATTCTAGCTTTTTTACAGGCTTCCTGAATCTCTTGTAAAGTAGCATCATATTTAGCCAGCTGCAAATTTTCTAGGATAGAACGATGAAACATCGTAATATCCTGTGGGATTACTGAAATATTGCTTCTTAGTGACTCTTCCGTTACCTGCGAAATATCATATCCATCAACTAAAATAGTTCCGCTTTGCAAATTGAAATATCTTAGCAAACATTTGATTAAGGTAGTTTTGCCAGCCCCTGATGTCCCAACTATACCAATCCTTTCTCCAGCTTTGATATGTAATGTAAGATTGTCAAATATATTATCTCCACCACTACCATAGTTGAAGGTTACATCTTGATATTTAATATCACCTTTGACAGAAGGAAGCAACTTAGCATTTTCTGTATCGGTGACATTTGAGATAGTATTAATAAAGTTGTATGAAGATTTGATAGCAGCGATTTTAGGATTAATGGAAAATATTATATTATCTAATAATTGATCAATCGCCCATTCAATTCTAAAAGTAATCACCATACTAATTGCAAAATCACCAGCAGTGATTTGTCCAGTTTTATATAAATATGCTACCACAAATATTTGAGCCGCTGCCATTAGAGTAATTAATATGCTATCAGTCAAGTCTACATAATAAGCATCATATACCCGAGTTTTTCGATCCCAACTTTTCCATTGATCAATGGCAGGCAGGAGCTTTAGTTTCAGTTCTGTCCAAACATTGCCAATAATTTTAATACCAAAAATATTAGCAACAGAGTCATTGATAATACCTACCGCTTCTTGTCGTGCCTTAACATATTCTTCTTGTAACTGTACTTGTTTCTGGAGTAAAACTGATAATATTGGTACATACACCACAATAAAAACAATTAACACTCCGGCTATCTTGTAATTCATTGTACACAAAAATATTATGCCACCTACAACAACTACAATATCTCTCAAAGCACGACAAAGAATAGTGATAACAGTTATAATGCCATCTTGAAAATCAGTGATTTTACTGGCAATTTCTCCCGATAAATGTGAATCAAACCAATGCAAAGAATGTTTCATAGTCTTGTTGTAGGCATATTCAACGATTTCTGCCAGCATCACTGGTTTGTATTTAATGTCAAAAAGCCTAAAGGTAAAATATACCCCGTGGTGCATCATTTTATATAATACAAATATTAAGAGAAGTAGGGTAACATTGTCATGTGGATTCTTGGCAATAGTATTAATAATTTCTCTAATTTGATAATTAACAAAAATATCAAGTAGTGCACCACAGATATATATAAGGACAATGCTAGATAGGTATACTCGATATTTGTAAGCCAAGGAGTATAAATATGATTTTAATGGATAATTTTGCTGTTTGGTAGAGACCATAAAATATTTCTTTCTAATGATGCAAAAATGCACTTCATTATAACAGGTTATAGCTTCCCCACTAAGCACTTTTTTAGGATTTTTTAATTATTCTATATCATTGACAGAAACCAGACATCACAATATATTTAATAAAATAATTATAATGAGCAGCATAGTGCAAAAATTCCTAAAATATTCGGTGGCGTTATTTATTTTAATAATTGTTATATTGCTGATAACCCCTTTATTTATTTCTTTGGAATCATATAAAAAACTAGCCTCTGATAAGGTCAAAGAAATAACTGGTCGAGAACTACAAATCAATGGAGATATAAGCATTTCTTTGCTGCCCATTCCAACTATTATCGTTAAAGACCTAACACTTGCCTCTCTAGATGGTGCTAACTACCCTTCTTTATTGGATGTTAAGGAAGTAAGTGCTTCTATTTCTATATTATCTCTAATTAAAGGAAAGATCGACATTTCAACGATTGAAATCAACCAACCAGTAATTAATTTAGAACGGATGAGTAATGGTTTAGCCTCTTGGGAATTTGCCAAAATACCAACCAATGTTAGTACAACCCCAACTGATAAAATGAACGATAGCAAAGCTCCATTTTCTTTATATATCAACTTAATTAAAATTGTTAATGCTAAGTTAAATTATGTTGATTTTACTGATAAGACTAAAGGTAATAACGCTTCTCCAACAACCATAGATATTGACAGATTAAAAATCAAAGATCTTCATGGACCATCTGATTTATCCTGTAAGTTTTCTTCTTCTGGCAAGAATTATAATATCAAAGGTAATATACAAGACAAGCAGGGTATCATATCTTTAACAGCAGATTTAAATGCTCTGCAAGAAAAGGTTAATTTTTCAGGTAACTTTGCTTACGATAATATGACTTTTGCTGGACAACTTAAACTGGAAGGAACTGCTAAAAACCTACAAAGTATTTTTCCTGATATGTCTATCCCTAACGATTTAGATCATAAACTAACTTTTAACGTTAATAGTGATAAGAAATTATTAAAAATTAGTGATATTGATTTTACCGTAGGTAAGTTATTAGCTAAAGGTAATGCTAACTTCCACTTTCAAGATAATAAGGTAGATTTAAAAATTAAATTGTTAGATAAGGCAGTTTCTCTGGCAACAAGCTTTGCTTATTTAGATCAAAATTTATCTCTAAATAACCTTAATCTTACTGTAAATAAAGCTAATTTAACAGGTAATGTAGGGGTTAAGGATTGGGATAAAGAGCTAGTTGTTTCTTATAATGTAAAAATTAGTGAGATAGCAGCCATTGCCAGTTTATTTGGCATGACTCTACCGATTAATCTTGGAGATATTTGGCTAAAGGGAGAGACTGTTAAACAACAAAATAAACAACAGAATTCTCTTAAAACTAATATAAATAAATTTACCGTTCAGTTAAAAAAGAATCCTATAAATCTTAGTGGAGCAGTAACTATCAATTTAGCTTCTGCTAAACCAAATATTTTATCAGATATAACAATAGCTTCCTTAAATTTAGATGACTTAAGTGATACACCATCTCCTAATATGGCTGCTAATTCTGTGCAAAATGTAAATCATTCTGTTGTAGATAATTCTGTACCCTGGTCTAAAGATGTTATAGATTTATCATTTTTAAACAAGTTTGATGGAAATTTAACGTTAACTATACAGAAAATTATTAAAGGGAATCTGAACTTTGATAACGTCAAAACTAATATGTTGCTTGCCGGTGGTGTGCTAGATATTAAATCTATAAATGGTAATTTATATGGGGGAACTTTATTTGCTACTGGACAAATTTCTTCGCAAGTTAACCAACCTGTTAGCTTTAAAGCTACTCTTAAAGAGGCTAAGTTAAAAAATATAGTTTCGCAAAATATAGCTTCACAGGGAAGTAAAATTAAAGTTACACAAGGGACTGTTAATTTTGTAACAGATATCAAAACAAAAGGTCAAAGCCAATCTCAATATGTAGGTAACCTATTTGGTACAGCAACATTAACAGCATCTGACGGTATAATTAGTGGATTTGATTTACAAAAACTATTAGATAACCTTAGAAATATTAAAAACCTGGCAACTATTTTAAAAATGCTCGATGTTTTCTTGGCAAGTGGTGAAACAAATTTTCAAAAGCTTGCGGTGGATAGTGAAATAAAAGAAGGGGTAGTTAATATAATAAACGGTAAATTAGATGTTGCTTCGTCAGAAGTCACAATTACTGGAAATGTTAACCTACCTAAATATACCCTTGATATGGATAGTACTATTAATGTAAATATAAATTCAATACCACCATTGAAAGTTCACCTGTACGGCAATCTGAATAATCCACAGCATAAACTTGATGCTAAAGCATTAAAGGAATATCTTACGAAGAATTTAGTAAATAGCGTGGTTGATGGCGTTAAGAAAGGCACAAAGCCTGAAGATCTATTAAAAAATATTATTGGGGGAAGAAAAAATAAACAAGCTACAGGAGAAGAAACACAAAATAATCAACAAAGAGAGCCTTCTAATAATAAGGATCCCATCAATAAAGTAAAATCTACCATTGAAAAAGGGTTAAAAGGATTATTTAAATAATAGTCATCCTAGTACTACAGTTGTAGATTGAATGTGAGTGTTCACGGAAAAAAGGTTAAAGATGTCATTGCGAGCTGATGTATCCCCACGAAATTGTTGCAAAATAACACGAGTTGCCAATTAATTGATTTTAGTAAACCCTAGACTTCACAAGGTTTGAAGAACATTTAATCAGGTCAAAAAATGCAATAAATTCTCAAAATTAGAAATTTTTTAAAATACATAGCGTTTTGATTATACTTTTCACGTGTCAAATAGTTCGTAAACTGCTTGACATCTAGGTTTCATGTAGCAAGAATTTCGTGGGGATACATCAGCTCGCAATGACGGTGTGTTGCACAAAGTGCCTCCTCGCTAATAGCACCAGTTACTATGGATAACATACTAATCGGGTTAGCTATAGATAATTTTTGACAAAAATTTTACGGTCTCTCATGAAAAAGAAAGATTTATCAATTTTAATAGGTAATAGTCTGGATCATTTTGATACGGCTATTTATAGTTTTCTTGCTCCAATTTTATCAATAGTCTTTTTTCCTAAAGATGACCCTATAGTTGCTTTGATCTTAACCTATGGCATGTTAGCAACTTCAATAATTACCAGGCCAATTGGTTCAATAATTTTTAGTATAATTGCAAAAAAACGAGGGGCAACTTTGGCTTTATCCTATTCATTAATAGGTGTGGCTATTACCACTATGTTAATAGGAGTTATACCAACTTATCAAATGATTGGCTGGTTTTCACCATTGATGCTGCTTATTATTCGAATGATGTTAGGAATTTTTGGTGAAGGAGAACATTGTATTGCCAAATTATATATTGTAGAAAATAAGACGCAGAGTCGAGGAGTGAAAGCATCTTACCTATACGAACTATCAACAATGTTTGGGATTATTATTGCCTCTTCTGTCAGTGCAATTCTAATTAGTTCTAGTCACCATGAATATTGGCGTTTATGTTTTATATTAGGAGGTAGTACAGGGATTGTAGGGGTTTATCTTAGACGTTATTCCAATATGTCTCAAAGAGCAATAGAACAAAAATCTTACCCATCAAATGTGATATTGAATAATAAGTACAATATTCTGCGTATATCTATAATTAGTGGCTTTTCCTATATGACATATGTCATACCTTTTGTAGTGATGAATAGTTTTGTCCCTCTTATTACCTCTATATCTTTGGAAGCGATGATGAGTGTTAATACTCTTTTATTAATCGTAGATGCAGCAATGATTCCATTAATAGGGTATTTTGTTAAAAAATATCGTCCTGTGGATGTAATGATCGTAAGTACTAGCATTCTATTTATTAGCATAGTACCATTATGGTTATATATGACTGATGCTTCTATATGGTATGTTAATTTTGTCCGTTTATGGATTATTGCCTTAGGGGTAACTTTCTTATGCCCACTAAATTATTGGCTTAATAGCTTATTTCATGGTTCAGATAAATATATGCTGGTTAGTATTGGTGATGCTTTAGGTACTTCAATATTTGGACGCTCTGCTCCTGCAGTGTGCATAGCTCTTTGGCACTTTACTGACTCTTCTATATCTATAGGAATTTATATTGCAATGATTACTTTAGCTACTATATGGGCGGTGAAGAGTCGGTAGCATTACTTGCTTAATATAGCTAATCCAGAAAGTGATCAAAAATGGATCGCTTCGACCATTACATGGTTTCGCAATGACGATTGGGGTGCATATATGTCATTACAAAAAGGCATGAGCCGACGAAGCAATCCATTTTTGGTTACTTTTGTGGATTGCTTTGTCGACCTAAGGTCTTATTCGCAATGACGGATCGACTTACGACTCCTCAAACGCATACGTCATTGCGAGCGAACGTATGTGAGCGTGGCAATCCATCAGACTTGTATATTGCTTCGTCGACCTACGGTCTTCCTTACAATGACTTTGACCATATACTACTTTTAATGACTATTTATTCAATTTGTGTTTATATTTTTTGTAAGAATTTCTGTATTATCCGAACGAAAAGTTAAGTTTGGGATATTATAGTAGTAAACTAAAAGCCTACTAACAAAAGCTCCTACAAATACTGTAATAATAGAGTATTTTATTGTACTATAATCAGGCTTATAAGCATAAGAATCTAATAATATACTAAAGATCGCACCCCACAATATTAATATTTCAAAATTAATTTCTCTAGGTATAGACTCGATATTTTTATCATGTTGACAAATTAAATTTCGGAATATTATACCAACACTAGAAGTCAAACAGGCAAAACATGGTCCCCAGAACTCTAATGGTTCAATTTTTTGTACAATTACAGTTATAACACCAATTATCATAAAAGATGCTTGCCCTAAGGAATCACAAACAATAAGAGTATTATTGCGTATTTTTTGGATAAAATCATCCTCATATAATTGCTTGTTATAATAAGCTAGTAATTTAATAGCAAAGAAACCAATAAGCACCGTTATAAAAATACGGCAAGTATAATATGGAGTTAAAATAAGACTGGCATTAACACTATGTACTACAATATCAAGTAAAATACATCCTAGTAAGGATGGTAACATTGCTAATACAAAAGTAACAAACAACGTAGCATTGGTTTTAGCTGATATAATGATACCAGAAATTGCGAATGCTATACTCCCTATAACTCCAATAATATAACACCATGATGAATCGATAGATTTTAGCAGTAGGATATTATATTTATACCTTTCTACAATTTTTTTATATTCGTCGCTATTGATAAATTCATTAATTGAATTGTTAAACCTGGCGACTAAATTAGGAGATACGGTTTTCTTACTAAACATTAAATGTACAGGGGTTTTAATACCAGTAGGGATCTCTTCTATTTGATCTTTTTCTATATAGTTTAAAGTAAGAGCTACCCCTGCAATCCTGTCAGCAAGAACCCCATCAATTTCATTACGTAGCAACCCCTTAAATAGCTCTGCATTACTGCCATATTTAATGATGATGTCATTATTACTAGCCTGATTTAGGTACTCAGTAGTTCTGGTATTGCCATAAACAGCTTTTCTAGTTATGCCAAGACGAAAATTTAGTAAACGTATCTGAGCTAAGAATTCATTCGTATTATTAAAATGTAGATGTTTTCTTGCTGAACGTAAAGTAAATAAGGAAATTTCTGCAAGTCGATACGGGATAGAAAAATTGGCAAAGGCTGCTCTTTCCTCGGTATAAGTAAGTCCTGGCACCATATCACTTTTACCTTGTTGGATATTGGATATTACTTGTTCCCAGGCAGAATCAGTATATTGTATGCCAATGTTAATTTTACTACTAATAGCATTGATTAATTCAATATCTAAACCGGTAATATTATGGTGTCCACTTTTAGTTACATGGCTAAATTGGTAGGGTTCCAATGAATAGCAATCAACAAGCAAATGATCTTTATCATTTACCCCTTCAGTACATTGAGTAAAATATGTGTCAAGGGGATTAGATAGTTGATTATTATTCTCCTTATGATTTGCATAGGCAAAAAAGTTTTGTAAGATAATAATAATCGGGATGATACTCTTAAGTATTTGCATGGTGTACAGATCTCCTCATTAAATTCTACTTCAAGCTAATTAGAGTATATAGTCAATTGATGAGAATTTGGGGCTAGGAGCGAAAGTAATAGGCGAGCGACGAGTGACAACGTCCCCAACTTCTCATCAATTGACTATACACTATTTTATAGTGTGGACTAATATATCACCATCAAAAAATTTAATATTAAATTCTTGTTTTTTGCTTGCCATAACTTTTGATGTTATAAATTCTCCATCGGCGGATTTGATTACCGTAAAGCCACGTTTTAGTACGGTTTTGTAGTCTAAACTGGTAAGTAGTAGATTATTTAAATTTAATTGATGATCATAATTTTTTAACTTAGTGCTAATAGATTTTAGTGTATAATTAAATTGATGGTCTAATTCTAAAGACTTATAATCAACTATTTTCATAGGATTTAATATTTCTACATTCAGTGAATCAAGTTTTGCCTCTTTGAATTTAAGTAAATTGGGCAAAGACTCTGTTAATCTAAAACTTAGTTCATCAAGAAGCTGTTGATTATAGTCTATATAAGTAGTTAGACTTTTGGAAATATTAGTATTGGAGTTAACGGCTTGCTGTTGATATTTAACTAGCTGAATAATACGGTTAAGTAATGTCTCATAATACGAACTTATTGTGTAATTAAGGCTAGAAAGTACAGGTACGGCAAATTCAGCTGCCGCAGTGGGAGTAGGAGCTCTCTTGTCAGCTACTAAATCGATTAAAGTATTATCTACTTCATGCCCAACTGCTGAAATAATAGGAATATCTGAACTAAATACGCTACGTACTACTACTTCTTCATTGAATGCCCATAAATCTTCTATAGAACCCCCACCTCTTGCAACAATTATAACATCAGGTTTTATATTTTGTTCTAATTTATTAAACCCTTCAATTGCCCCAGCAATTTCACTTGCAGCATTGCCACCTTGAACAGTGACTGGCCATATTAGTATATGAGACGGACAGCGATCATTAATACGGTGTATAATGTCCCTAATTACCGCCCCAGTCATTGAGGTAACTACCCCAATCTTATTAGGCAAGAAAGGTAATGGTTTTTTTGGTTTATCAAAGATACCTTCTTTTTCTAATTTAGCTTGCAGCTCCTTGAGAATTTGCATAATAGCCCCAAGACCTGCAGGCTCAAGAGCCTCTACCGATAGCTGATATCGTGAATTCCCTGCATATCCAGAGAGTTTACCAATAGCTACCACTTCCATACCATCAACTGGGGTAAATTGAATTTTGGCAAGTACCGGACGCCAGCAAGTGCAAGCTAGAATCGCTGTATTTTCCTTAAGATTAAAATAACCATGACCAGAAGTTGCTATCTTAAGACCAGAAATTTCTCCCTTTACTCTAATATAACCAAAGTTATTTTCAAGCAATTCCTTAATCTTGCTAGAAATTTCAGTGACTGAGAATTCCTGATTTACTAAATTAGTAATAAAATTATTTTCTATCATACACCTTCTAATATAGTTTTCTAACGTAAATGGTCAACACAATAATAGTATAGTCAATTGATGAGAAGTTGACTATACTGTAAGATTTTCTTTGCAGCCTCACTAGCAGAAAGGTTTGTAACATCAAACTCAAATAAATTAGGATGAGAAATTTGAATTAATGGATATTCTGGATAAACATCTTGTACGTCGATTGATTTATAACGAACTAGCCTATCTAAATGTTGAATTCGCTTAATATTTTCTTCCTGTGAAATTAGTAATTTTACAGGAAGAAACACTGATTTACGATTTATTGCTAGCTGTTGTACTTGGTTAAAAAGCTTACGATCACCATCAACTTCATAGAGACAGTTGGTAAGAACATAATTATTACTAATTTCTTGGCTTAGAAAATTAAAAATACCATCTCGTATAAGCCCAATTGCATCCCAAGCAAATTCTGGAATAGGAGTCAATCCATCATAATTTAGCAGTGAAAAAATAGGATTATTGATATGTTGGTTATCACATATTCTATAACCAGCCCTTGCTATTTCTTTTGCTATAGTATATTTTCCGGTTCCTGGGGTTCCTATTAGGTAAATAATAATAGTCATTTTATGATCTCACTTCTTCAAATTTTCTGCAGTGCATATAAGAACATTACCATCAATTTGTACTATGCGAAGTGTGTCTCCTTTATATGCTGATTTTACAGAATCTTTGCTGAGTTTGGCATTCATAATAGTTCCTGACCACAATACCTGTCCCTTTTCTCCTATTAGCAGTTCATTACTATATAGCTGCACTTCCTGACCTAACATATCAGAATATTCGTACTTATCATGTTTTTTGCCAACATAGAATTTTAGTGGGTACCATAAAATAACCAGCCATAAAAAAGAAATAAACCCAAAAATTATATATTGGTATTTTAAAAGGTCTGAATAATTATTTAATATTATTGCATTAGATATTCCACCTAAACCCAAAAATAAAAAACCAACATTTGGAATGTTAGAAAATTCTATAATTATACAAATAATGCCAGCGATCAGCCACCATTCTACTATTGAAATATTAAATATGGTCATATGATGTCTTCAATTAATCTACAAACTGTAGTATTAAGATTACTTTGTATAGTCAATTAACCTGAATTAGTGCCGAATAAGCACCTATCGTGCTGTCTATTAGCGAGGAGGCGTAAGTCTCCGAAGCAATCCATTTTAATCGTTTTTTGGATTGCTTTGTCGCCACTAAAGTGGCTCATCGCAATGACGGTTTTTCAATTATTGTTTTCTTAAACTGACACTTATCAAGTTAATTCACTATATAATTTCTACTATAATATTAGATCAAACAATTGTAAACAACCATATAGTCAATTGATGGGAAGTTGGTGACGTCGGCACTCGTCGCTCGCCTATTACTTATAGGCGTCGCTCCATCGTTCATGCTACCCAATTCCCCTGAATTGACTATATCTTAAACTCCTAGACTTATCGTTTCTATATTTCTATTGTGACAAAGCTTGTTACAAAGAAAAAGATTGTCCTAAATATACCTCCTTTACTTGGCAACTTGTAGCTATTTCTTGTGGTGTTCCTTCTAATAGGACTTTTCCGTTGTAAATAACGTATGCTCTGTCAACTATATTGAGTGTATCTCTCACATTATGATCAGTGATTAAGATGCCAATATTACGGTTACGTAAGTGGACAATTAAATTTTTAATATCCTCGATCGCTAGTGGATCAATACCTGCAAGTGGTTCGTCAAGCATAATAAATTTAGGGTCTAATGCTATTGCTCTTGCAATTTCTAGCCTACGTCTTTCTCCACCGGATAATCCCATTGCCGGCATATCTTTTAGATGGAGAATAGAAAATTCTTTAAGCAAATCTAATATTTTTTGTTCAATAATTTCTTGATCATTTTCTAAAACCTCTAACATTAATCTAATATTATCTCCGACAGATAATCCACGAAAAATTGATGGTTCTTGAGGAAGATAGCTAAAGCCAAACCTAGCTCTTAAATAAATTGGCAAATTGGTAATATCATGATCATTAAAAAATAATGCTCCACTATCTGGCTTGGTAAGCCCTATAATAATACTAAAACAGGTAGTTTTGCCGGCACCGTTTGGACCAAAAAGACCAACTATTTCTCCTGTTTTTAATTGAAGAGATACGTCGTTCAATATCACTCTCTTATTATAAGATTTTGAAATACTATTTACTTGTAATCTATCTATTATTAAATGCGACATACTTCTTTGTTCCAATTAATTCTTGGATTTACTATAATTTACATTATTGAGTTCTGTATAATATACTAACTTGTCGGTTCTTATAATACCGTCCTTATTTTGTACTATTACGTCACCAAGTAGGATTAACTCCTTTCTTTCCACAAAATATTTTGCAGAAGTAGCAATTAATACTTCCTGACCATCATTCCTTTTAGCAGTCAATTTTGACGGTATGGATATGTAATTAATAGTTTTTTTATTATCAACTATTTTATAAAAAATTTCTAAATTAGTCGTTTTTACCATTATATCATCAAACCATAAAGTCACCTCCTCGCCTGTAAAACAAGCTTGCTGTTTTATCTGATCAATTACTAAATTATCAGAATTAATATATAATTTATCCATACTAGAATGTTTTGAGTATGGATGTTCTCCATAAGCTATTGCTGAATTCACTATTAAAAAAAACAGCATATAGCAAATTGTGCTAAAAATCTGATACATCAATAATCGTTGATACGCTACCTTTGAAATTTATAATATTATTATCATTTGTAGAACTAAATTTATTAGAAGTAATTTCACAATTTTTATAGAACAATATCACGCCCATTTTACCAAATGCTTCTCTATTTAGTAGATTTAGTTGGGCTTTTTGTGCTTTTAATATGCCTTCCCCTAAAAAAAATTGGACATCCTCTGTTAATTCTAACATATGACTATTCTCATTCAATATACCATTTTTTGCATTGATCACTAATAGGTTATTACCATTTATTTTATATTTAGCGTTAATTTCTTCTAATGCATATTTATTATCTAAAGTCCTAAATGCTTGCACAGCATTAACTTGGTAAGGATTTAAGTCTTTATTTAAACCCTTGAAAGTTGAATTTAAAATTTTTATTTCATAATTTGTTTTATCATTTGGAGCAAAAGCACTATTTTCGGTATTATTTTCAATTGATTCTAAATTATTATTAATGGGATTAAAATTGATATAAATTAAGTATAAGGTTAGTGCTAGACCTAAAAAAGATAAGATTTTTGATAGATTAATTAAACGTCTATAAGATAAAATGATAGCACTACTATTTTTATCTATGAAGGGAATTTTAACCATAATACTACCAACATTATCATGGACATTCATCAACTAATTCCTGCCCGAAGTAAGTCATGGATATGAACAATACCAATAACTATATTATTTTCAGTTACCGGTATACTAGTAATTGATTTACTATTCATCATTCCTAAAGCCTCTCCCGCTAATTTCGAGGAAGAAATTTGTTGTGGGTTAGCAGTCATTACATCACGTGCATATTTCATATTTATTTGATCATTAATATGTCTACGCAAATCTCCATCTGTTATAATACCAACCAAACTCAAATCTTTATTTACTACTATCGCACATCCAAGGCTTTTTTGGTTCATAACTAATATAGTATCCGTAAATGAAGTATCGACATATACTAATGGCAACTGATCTTTTACCCTCATTAAACTTTCCACCTTGATAAGATTAGCTCCAATCTTTCCTCCAGGATGATATAGTCGAAAATCATCTTCAGAAAAACCTCGAGCTTCATGTACAGAAGTGGTGAGTGCATCTCCAAGGGATAACATCATTATTGCAGAGGTTGTCGGAGCGGCTATATAAGAGGCTTCATTAATTCGTGGTATTAATAATAAAAAATCGCTATTGGTTGCTATAGTAGAGTTGACGTTCATAGTCATGGCAACTATCTTTATAGAAAATCGCTTACAATATTTCATTATATCAAATAATTCTTTGGTCTCTCCTGAATTAGATAACATGAAAACTAAGTCACTTTCAGTTACCATTCCAAGATCGCCATGGCTAGCCTCAGCTGGGTGCAAATAAAAAGCAGCCGTACCAGTAGAAGCAAAACTTGCTGCTATCTTATGGGCTATATAACCACTTTTTCCTATACCAGTTAAAATAATTCTACCTTTACAATTAATTATATGATCTACTACATTATCAAAGCTACTTGGAATGTTATTAGATAATTCAATTAGTGCGGCAGATTCTTTTAATATAACTCTTTTAGCAACGTCACGATGATAGTGCATTTTCAATTTAACTCCAACAAATTATATAACTAACCCGATTGTATTTATTCACAGCAAACTGGTGTCTATTAGCGAAGATGTTATAAGACCACAATTGTTGAAAATTAGAATATAGTTAATTGATGAGAAGTTGGTGACGTCGTTGCTCAATCCTTGCCTATTACTTACCTTACGCATAACTCCGTGGCAATTTAAAAATTACAGAAAAGTACAAGAGGTCATTGCGAGATCACGTAGTGGTCGTGGCAATCCACATTTTTGGATTGCTTCGTCGCCACTAAAGTGGCTCCTCGCAATCTGATGTATCCCCACGAAATTAAGCACGACAAAGCTCCGTCTTTATAATAGATGCCAGGGGTTCTAGCAATGGTTTTATGGTATGCAAATAATTAAATTCAATAATAAATTTCCCAAGGATAAAATACGAATAAATCTTTTTATCTTTTACTGTCAAGCCTCTTGCAACATCAAGTAACGCATTTAAACGATTATTATGTATAAAAGGACAATGTTCTTTTATTACTTCGATTTAATATTGTTTTTACATCCATAACCTACTATCTCTATCATCATTAAATAATGATGATATTCTATCAATTCTTGCTATTTTGCAACAATTTCGTGGGGATACATCAGCTCGCAATGACGTTTTTATGCTGTTTATAATACTTAGGTACTATAAACTATAGCTCTATCTTTTCTATAATAATAGCCGAATCTGCTTGCTTAGTGATTTTTTCAATCTTCAATCTAGCCGCCTGTAGCTTTTTTTCACAGTGTTCTTTTAGTAACACCCCTCTTTCAAAGCTACTAATCGATGAATCTAAGCTTTCCTCACCAGTATCAATTTTTTTTACAATTTCTTTTAATTCTGCTAAGGCAGATTCAAAGCTCATATTTTCAATAGATGTCAAGTCTGGCATCGCCCCTCTATTATTATTTGTTGTTTCAATTTTATCTAGTTCCTAACATATTTCCTATCTAGTTCATTATATAACCTATAAATTGCCATCTCACGATCTTTAATTTTTTTACTAGCAATTTTTAGTAATCGCTCTGACGACTCTTCTGTTAACTGAATTGATGAATGTAGTTGTTCAGCAAGCTTTTTCAGTGATTCCTGAATTTCTATAAATGATTTTTGTAATTGCACTTTAATCGATATAGAAGAATTTTCAAGCTCGTTAAGTTTTACATATATTCTTTCTCCCAACTGATTAATTTTATCTTGCAGTAAACTTAATTGTTGCTTTCTTCCCTCTATTAGGTACTTACTAGTCTCATTCACCTTCGCTTGTATCCTAACTTCAGGAGTAACTTCTAAATTCCAAGCCAGCCCTAATTTACTCATCACATATATTATCCATTTATGGACATCAAAATGATACCATTTAGCACCATTACGGTAATCTGATGGGAATGCATGATGGAAATTATGCCAATTTTCACCTAATAAGAATAATGCCATCCACCAAATATCCCCGGCAGTACCTTTGTAATATTTCTTGCTACCAACAAAATGACATAGAGAATTAACGCAAAAAGTCGCATGTTGTTGTAATGCTCTACCCATACCAATAAACAAGAACCCAGCATAGGCAGAGATGATAGTACCACCAATCAAATAACCTATTAATGCGGGTACTATAGTGTTCATAAATAGAGAAATTTGCCAATAACGCTTTAATTGCCATCTCAGCAATTTATTTTTACCAAGTTTAACCATAGTAACTCGGTCAATGGACTTATAGCTTCCATCAATTATCATCCATCCAATATGTGACCATAAAAACCCTAAAATTCTATTCTCAAACTTTAATGGGCTATGCGGATCTTGATCTTTATCAGTATAAGTATGATGCTTATAATGATTTGATGCCCAAGATAAAACTGGTCCTTGGAAAGTAGCGGCTGACATCATAACAAGAATAAACTCCACCACCTTATTTGTTTTAAAGGCATGATGCGACCATAGACGATGCAATCCAACACCAACAGCAATATTAGAGCCGTAATAGCCAGCTATGAACAAACTTATCTCAAATAGACCTATCTTATAGCTAGCATAGTATTTTACAACCAAGCATGAAAGTATAATTGGGTATATAATTAGAACAAAGAAAATACTCCAAACGATTCTTTTTAGCATATATCTAATCTTTTAATTAAATAAAATTCTTAGGCAGTATTGTAGCATATTATGTCACAATATACAAATAATATGTTGCATTACATTTTACGTTTCCATAATTTATTAAACATACGCTGTCCGAAATAGAAGCTAATAATGCCAGCAAAAATAGCCTGATCGTCTATATTCCATAAAACATCAAGATATTCCACAAGGATTGCCGTACTTTGTATAGTTTTATATTGCACATATTTGACATAGGCATACATAATAAAAAAACTATATGCCAAAACAGGGCGAACTGAACCATTTAAGGCATCAACCCAATTAATGCCTGATTTATATGTTGAATATAAAGTATTATTCTCCGCAATGTCTTTGGAAGTGTTAAGCTCTGAGAGCAGTTTGGTATTCCCTAATTTATGGCTTTCAATTTGCCGATCTAAAAGATTAAGCTCATGTTTTTTATCATTTTGATCCTTTAGAATTTTTAAAATTTCTGGAATAATTGAGCTAATAAAGCCCGTTATTGAAGCAAGTAGTGTAATCATAAAAATCTCATTAATTCTTGTATGATTATTATACTAAAAATTTTCTTTGCACTAATAGCTGTTAGTCATTTTTTTTAATTTTTATTGCGAATATTAGTTGATCCTGTTTTATGTCATACCTGCTTGACTTAATGTCACCCCTGCGAAAGCAGGGGTCTAGATTCCCGCCTACGCGAGAATAACAATAGTGGGCGAGAATGACAATTTACCTTCTAACTAAGTAATAGAAAATACCTGAATAAAAATAATAAAAATATTTTTCATAAAATACTTAGTGCATATCATAATTAGTATATACTAATTATCTAAGGATAAGAGTATAGTTAATTCATAGCACCAATGTTTAGGCTTTCTTTAGAATAGCATATTTTATCATTTTTTGCATCTCTGCAAAGCTTGATAATTATAAAAAATATTCTTTGCTAAATCTATTCCAATTGTGTTACATTTCAGCTATAGCTTTTCAGAATTTAGGAAAACCATTGATGGGATTATAGTCAATTCATGAGAATTTGGGGCTAGAAGCGATGAGGGACGACGTCCCCAATTTCTCATCAATTGACTATATTTCTTAATAATCTAAAATTATAGTATAACTTACAAAAAATTTAAGTGAATATGTTTAATATTACTGCAAAAAATAAACAACTAGATAGAGCCAAGGTATCTAGTATTTTTTGCAAACTAGGACAAAAAGAAAAGAAAAAAAAGACAAAAATCAGTGAATTGTTAATTGACTTTCATGAAAATGGTCTTCTATTAATGATGCTTTTCTTTGCCATACCAATTGCCATTCCTCTACCGTATCCTCCGGGTTTTACTACTATAGTAGGGATACCATTAATCATTTTATCTATGCAGATGTTGCTTGGTTTTAGACAGGTTTTTTTACCATCTAAAATTAACAATTATCAAATTAGCAATGATATACTTATCAATATAAGTAACAAGATTGTGCCAAAAATTAAATTGGTAGAAAAATATATACGACCAAGATATAGTTTTGCATCTTCTATATATTGCGAACAATTTATTGGTTTAATATCGTTGATTTGTGCTATTACCATATCAATACCTTTACCTTTAACCAATGCTGTGCCTGCACTTGGTATTACTATAATGACATTAGGTCTTTTAAATCGAGATGGATTAACTATATTTTTGGGGTTTATAGTCTCTATAGTTGGTCTTATTATAGCTGTTATAGCAATTGCTGCTAGCTGGATTAGCATAAAATATTTATTTAATCTCTTTTTTTGACATTATTTTTCCAATGAAACAAAAATTATATCAAGGTTCAAGTAAAGCGCTTTATCAGTCACAAGAAGATTTTGCTTTTATTATGTCCTTTACTGACAAAATTACCTTAGAAAATGGTGAGATTTTTGATATTTCAGGTAAAGGAGTACTGAATAATAATATTTCATCCTTTATAATGAGTAAGCTTGATATGGTGGGGATAGAGAATCACCTAATTGAAAAAATGAATATGCGTGAACAATTAATACAATCTGTGGATATTTTCCCCATTCAAATATCGATTTCTACAGTAGCATGTGGCAGGTTTGTAAAAGATTTCTCTATGGAAGAAGGATATGTATTCGATCACCCAATTATCGATTTTAGAGTTAGAAGCAGAGAATTAAAGCATCCTATAATTAATGAGCATCAAATACTGAATTTTGGTTGGTTAAATAAGCAAGAAATTGATGAAGTGAAGCATCAAGCCATCAGAACCCATGATTTTTTAAGTGGACTATTTGCAGGTATTGGTATAAGACTTGTTGAATGCAGGCTCGAATTTGGTAGAGTGTTTAATGGTGAAGACTTTATGGTAATGTTGGCAGATGAAATCAGCCCTGATAATTGTCGTTTATGGAATATGAATAATAATGAGAAACTTGGGGCAGAAATGATTGCCAGCGATCCAGAAAAAGCTATTAAATCTTATCAGGTAATAGCTGATTTATTAAAAGATAGAGCTTATAGCTCGCAATAACGCATAGGCATCAGTTTAACTCACTTTACGCATGGCATTTAAAAGTCATATAGAAAATAGCTTGGCGTCATTGCGAGAAGCTACTTTAGTAGCGACGAAGCAATCTAATGAATGTGAATTGCTTCGTCGACCTTACGGTCTCCTCGCAATGACGATTTCTCAATTATTGTTTTCTTAAACTAACGCTTATGTGCAATAATATCAGTTTGCTATGGGTTAAATCCGGTTAGCTATAACATACTTTGCTAGGTAAATATGCTCAAAATAAAACGTCGCTTTAATTTATTACTTATATTTATTTGGTTTTATCAATTTTTTATATCTCCCCTAGTTGGGGTCAATTGTCGTTTTTATCCGTCATGTTCAGAATATGCTAAGTCAGCAATAATGATACATGGTAATATTAAAGGATTATGGTTATTTATTAAGAGAATAGTCAGATGCAATCCTTTTTGTCATGGCGGATGTGATCCTGTGCCTATAGATATTTTATCTCCAGACAAAGGTAAAAATCTATAGCTAATCCGAATAGCGTCTATCCATTTGTCTCGCGAACAGGATGGCGTTCTTGCTTGACTTGTTTCACCCCTGCTTCAGTGCGGGGTCTAAAGCACAACTGTTGAAAGTTAGAAGGTAAAGCGGGTTTTAGATAGGTTTTCTGTCATTGCGAGACCACGTAGTGGTCGTGGCAATCCATCTTTGGTTACTTTTGTGGATTGCTTCGTCGACCTACGGTCTTTCTCGCAATGACGTTGACCACATACGACTTCTAAACTATCCGGTCTAAAACCGCTTCCTCTTCTAACTTTCAACAGTTGTGGGGTCTAAAGATTCCCGCCTATGCGGGAATGATAAACTTTACGTTTAAAGATAGATGTTGTGACTCGGATATATTCAAATTTCCTTCGAGCAATCTCCTAGATTTTCAGGCAATTTTTAATTTATGTACTGAGATAGTTGAAATCCTAAAAAAAATTGATATATTAACTATTCAACATATACTTTATTTAGTAAAGTATGGGGCTGTTTTAATTGTCAAGATAAAGATTTGTTAGATAGAAATAGTCATCTAAATTTTTTTGACAGAGCCTAAGTTTAATAAAGAAGTTGTATATATTATTTATTGTATATATAATTTGAGTTTAGTAAATATTGCAAAAAATATAATTTTTACTAACTATATAGTAAAATAATATGATATAATAATGGTAATATGAAAAATAATAGTGCATTAGCAACTCAAGTAGCAAACCCTCTAAATAGTGCTCTTGAAAAGTGCAAGATTGCTTTTTGGATAGTTTTTGGTTTCGCGTTTGTTATTAACTTATTAATGTTGATAACCCCTCTTTATTCATTACAAGTTCTTGATCGAGTTATAGGAAGTGGTAACATATGGACATTAATGTGGTTGTCCATTATTATTGGTACAATCTATTTTATTTATGGGTTATTACAAATTGCTAGATCATTCACTTTAATTAAAGTTGGGGAATGGCTGGACAAAACAGTTGCTCCTGTAATTTTTGGTCACTCTATTTCAGCTGCTGCAACTCGTACTAATACTGGTGCTAGCCAATTACTTCGTGATTTTCAAACAATAAAAACTTTTGTAACTAGTACTGGTATTAATACTTTATTTGATGCCCCTTGGAGTGTTGTCTATATAGTAGTAATTTTCTTAATTCACCCATATATTGGGATTTTAACATTAGTTGGTGCTATTATTATCGTATCTACAGCTTTCTTTAATGCTGCCGCAACTAATAGAACTCTTGGTGAGGCTACTGAATTCTCGATAAAGGGTATGACCCAAGCTGATATTGCTAATAGGAATTCAGAAGTTGTAGAAGCTATGGGGATGATGAAAAATGTCACGGCAAATTGGCATCAATTTAATATTGCTGCTTTGGAGAAACAATCCGTTGCTAGTTATCGTAATGGTGCTATCTCTAACTTTTCCAGATTTATTCGTAATATTATGCAAATGCTTGTAACTGGTATTGGTGCTTATGTGGTTGTTAGTACTTCAGGAAGAGATATGACTACTGGTGGTATGATTATGAGTTCTATTATAGTTGGGAGGGCTCTAGCTCCTTTCGATAATGCTATTGAGTTATGGAAAAGTATGAGTAGTGCCATAAAATCTTATAAAAATATCAATCAGTTATTTGCTTCTTATAAATCAAGAGAAGAAGCAATGCCAATTCCAAATGTTGAAGGACATTTAACTGTAGAAAATATTTATTATTCATTTCCAGTCCCTCCATATATGCCACAACCTCCAGTACCAAGATATATTTTAAAGGGTGTATCTTTTGCTGTTCAGCCTGGAGAAGTATTAGCAGTTATCGGACCTTCTGCTGCAGGTAAGTCAACTTTAGCTAAAGTTCTAGTTGGGGTATGGAAAGCCGCATCAGGAACTGTTAGACTTGATAGCGGGGAAATTTATCGCTGGAATAGAGAAGATTTTGGTAAGCATGTAGGATATTTGCCACAAGGGATAGAATTATTTAGTGGTAGCATAAAACAGAATATAGCTAGGATGGCTGAAAATGCTGATCCAGAAAAAGTAATTGAGGCAGCTAAAATTGCTGGAGCTCATGAAATGGTCTTAAGATTACCAGATGGTTATGATTCGGATATTGGAACAGCTGGCTCTAATCTCTCTGGTGGACAAAAACAACGTGTTGGTCTTGCTAGAGCATTTTATGGTAATCCTAAATTAATTATTTTAGACGAGCCCAATGCTAATCTTGATGAGGCGGGTGAAATAGCCTTATCAAATTCTTTAAAGCAAGCAAAAGCTAGGGGTATTGCTGTAGTTGTTATCTCTCATAGACCTTCTGTATTATCAGTGGTAGATAAGATATTGGTATTACAAGATGGAGCCGTAGCTCTTTATGGTACTCAAGAAGAGCTGCAAAATCGAGTTAAACTGTTACAAAACGGTGCAATTCACATTAACGAATAAAGTTTTAAGTATTATGGAAGAAAAGCCAACTAATAAGCCGACATTTACAGCAGAGCAACTTAAACAGCTCTTATCGCTACAAAATGATTTGATACACTCGAAAAAAACAAAGGGGGGTGTTCTATCACAAAAGATAGTAGTAGGTATTTCTAAGACAATTCAGAATACATTATATTATCTTGATCGTTTTGTTAATTTTGTTACCAAAAATAATGATGTTGATCGCAATGATGTAGTACAAACTGCTAGAGCTCCAATTCTCTTTGGAGTAGCTATAATAATCTGCTTTGTGTTAGTTGGAGGAATATGGGGAAGTTTTGCTCCTCTTGATAGTGCGGCTGGGGCATCGGGCGTTCTGGTAACATATAGTAATAAGCAAATAATTAATCACCAGGAGGGTGGAATTATAGCTAATATTTTTGTTAAACAAGGCGATAAAGTCAAGGCGGGTGATAAATTAATAAAGTTGGAAGATACAAAAATTAAATCGCAGTACGAAATTACTTTAAGCCAATATAGGCACGCTTTAGCAGCAGAAAGTCGCTTGATGGCTGAGAGAGATAATCAAGACAAAATTGAGTTTCCCAAATTATTAACAGATGCCATGGATCTACCTGAAGTAGCAAGGGTTATACATACTCAAGAAAGCTTATTTTATTCCAAAAAGGAAATGTATAAAAGTGAGAAAAATGCTTTGCATCAAAAGATCGAGCAATTAAATAAAAAAATTGAAGGTATGCAAGCTAGAAAGATTGCCAATGTCAAAAGTCTAGAAGTTATTAGGGATCGTTTAAAAGCAATAAATACATTACATGATAAAGGTTTTTCTAATAAAGCTGCTTTATTGGAAATTGAAGCTAAGGAAGCTAACTTTAAAAGTGAAATAGCTATGACAGAAAGTGACATTGCGGCTACTAAACATACTATTATAGAGTGTGAGATTAGTATTATTAACCTACAGAATAAATATACAAAGGATACTCTGACTGAATTAAAAGATGCTCAAGGACAAGTATCTCATCTAAAAGAGCAGTTTACTGCTTATAAGGACTCATTAAGTCGTACAGTTATTACGTCTCCTGTTGATGGTATTATCAATGTATTGCACTTTCATACAATAGGCGGAGTAATTCCTAACAACACTACTCCGATTGTAGAAATTTCTCCAACTAATGATACTTTGATAATAGAGGCAAAAGTTCCACAAAAAAACATAGATTCAGTACATGAAGGTTTGTTAGCAAAGATTCGCTTTAGTGCTTTTAAATCTAGAACAACACCATTATTTACTGGTAAAGTCGTTAGAATATCTCCTGACACTGTCCAAGACAGAACTCAAGCACAACAAACTCCAGAGACTTTTTACGTTGCTATAATTGAGATTGATATGGAGGAATTTAATAAGATTGCAAAAGCTAGAAAGTTAGAACTCCATCCTGGCATGCAGGTGGAAGTTCAAATTGTCACTGGCACAAGAACTCTTCTAAGATATCTACTTGATCCTATTACTGACACTATGTTCAGAGCATTTAAAGAAAAATGATAACCTTATATTACAGCCATTGTAAATAATCTTGAGTCCGAGTACTGGTCTTGCTAATTTACTATGGCTGAAATTTTTAAAAAAAAATATTCTAAAAACACTTAGTGCTTCTAACTTTTTACTATATTATTTAGATTTATAGTCAATTGATGAGAAGTTGGGGACGTCGTCACTCGTCGCTCGCCTATTACTTATAGGCGTCGCTCCATCGTTCCTAGCCCCAAATTCTCCTGAATTGACTATATTCGGAAACTTAACCATAATTATGTGTAATTATATATGACCATTATGTCTGATAATTGGATAAGAAAAATGTGTGTAAACCATGATATGATTACACCTTTTACTGATACACAAGTTAAATTAAATAACTCAGAGAGGATTATTTCTTATGGTTTATCGTCGTATGGTTATGATGCAAGAGTCTCAAAAGAATTCAAAATATTTACTAATATCAATTCGGCAATAGTTGATCCCAAGAATTTCACTGAATGCAGCTTGGTAGATAGAGAGGTTGATGTTTGTATTATTCCACCAAACAGTTTTGCTTTAGCAAGAACAATTGAATATTTTAAGATTCCAAGAGATGTATTAGTTATTTGTGTTGGTAAATCAACCTATGCAAGATGCGGTATAATTGTTAACGTAACACCATTAGAACCTGAATGGGAAGGACATGTAACATTAGAATTTTCTAATACTACTCCATTACCGGCAAAAATTTATGCTAATGAAGGAGCGTGTCAATTTTTATTTTTAAAAGGCGATCAAATTTGTAATACATCTTATGCTGATCGTCATGGGAAATATATGAAACAGCAAGGTGTTACCTTGCCAATAACTTAAAAATTTTAATATAAAAGGACTATTTGTTATGAACTCTAATCAACAAGAGATGCCACATATCGCTATTAACGCCCAATACATAAAGGATTTATCTTTTGAAAATCCAGATGCTCCAAAATCTTTAGTATCTTTGGAACGTAATCCACAAATTGATTTGTTCCTAGACCTTAATATTTCTAATTTACCTGAAGAAAACTTTTATGAGGTAGAATTAAGTATAGAAGCTAAAGCAATGAGTGAAAAACATAAGCTATTTATAGTAGACCTAAAATATGCAGGGGTTTTTAACCTGATTAATATAGCGAAAGATCAACACCAGATGATATTAGCAATTCACTGTCCAGCAATGATTTTCCCATTTGCCAGAAAAATTATTTCGGATGTAACGCAGGATGGAGGGTTCCAGCCATTGATGATTGATCCAATTGATTTTGGTGCTTTATATCACAAGAAAATGCGAGAAAGTGAAAATTAACTATAGCTATGTCAATACTATAAGTTTCCCTATATTGCTTTAGGTTAGCAAAAGCGGCTCCCCGCTAATAAGATTTTGTTGGAGAGCCGCTAGAGCTAAAACGATACTGTGGATAACGCTTTTTTATCTATTTAGCAATCTCTGTGATACCACATGTTGCATCAGTTGACCCAGCTACCATATTTATAATGTCAGGAGCTTTAAACAATATTATAACCCCAGTCACAATAACCAGTGCAACTTCCCATTTTAATTGTCCTCTGAGAGTTTGAATTCCTAGTACAACTATACCAATAACTGCTATACCACGAGCCGTATTTCCACGAAATATTTTAATCATATTACACAACACTGCACCTACTGGATCGGCACTAGAAGCCGCAAAAGCATCTGATGCCGCAATAATTACAGCAACGCTGCAAAGAACAAGCAGTAACCGCCAGGCAAAGTTACTATCAGATTGTTCCAAATATGGTCTATAAATATTCATATTTTACCTCGTTAAATGAATTATTTAAACATGCAGCTGATTCTATACTGTAGCCTTTTAAAATTCAAGGATTTAATATAAAGCGGAATATCTAATTAAAGAATTACTGAGGAATAAAGGTTTATGTGCTGTTTTAGCCATATATGGAGAGTAGTTTGTATAATTCTAAACGAGACTTATAGCCCATACCCTACAATTTTTATTCTATAAGTATTAAGCAGCATAAAAACGTCATTGCGAGGAGGCGTGAGCCTACGAAGCAATCCATATAGTCTTGATGTATCTATACTAATTCTCATGGATTGCTTCGTCGTGCTTTAGCACTCCTCGCAATGACGTTTGGGGTGCATATACGTCATTGCAAGACCATGTAATGGTCGAAGCAATCCATTTTAATCTTTTTTTTGATTGCTTCGTCGTTCTTCACTATTGCTCGCAATGACGTTTTTATGCTGTACCACTTGCTACCATTATACACATTTTTCTGCATCAGTGGCTGTACCAGCTACCATATTTATAATTTCAGGAGCTTTAAACAATATTATAACCCCAGTCACAATAACTAGTGCAACTTCCCATTTTAATTGTCCTCTGAGAGTTTGAATTCCTAGTACAACTATACCAATAACTGCTATACCACGAGCCGTATTTCCACGAAATATTTTAATCATATTACACAACACTGTACCTACTGGATCAGAAGTAGTATTACCACCACCAGCAGGAGGATCAGCAGCAAAAGCATCTGATACTGCAATAATTAGAGCAACGCTGCAAAGAACAAACAGCAAACGCCAGACAAAGTTACTATCAAATTGTTCCAAATATGGTTTATAAACATTCATATTTTACCTCATTAACGAATTATTAGACATGTCGTTGATTCTATATGCTAGCTTTTTACAATTCAAGGATTAATCTACGGATGGGGCTAATCTAGTTAAAGAATGGCTGAGAAATTAAGTCTTACGTGTTGTTTTAGTCGCAATTTCTACAAATTAGTTAATTTAAAAATTTATTTCCCAAGAACATATATAAAAGTGAATAAAAATAACCATACTACATCGACAAAATGCCAGTACCAAGCGGCAAATTCAAAACCTAAATGACCATTGCCTTTAACAAAATCACCTCTTCGTGCTCTATAATAACAAACAGTTAAGAATATAGTGCCAATTATTACATGAACACCATGAAAACCGGTTGCTAAATAAAAATTAGAAGAATAGATACCGTCTTTAAATTTAAAAGTTGCATGATGATATTCGTAAGCTTGCATTAAACTAAAAAATATCCCCAATATTATGGTCAAACCAAGAGCTGTTACACAATCTTTCTGATTATTTTCCTCAACAGCATAATGTGCCCATGTTACTGTTGTACCAGATAATAAAAGAATCAATGTATTAATAAAAGGGATGTCAAAAGGATCAAATGTTTGAATAGATGCAGGAGGCCATATACCAGGCTTTACTACCCATACACCATCTAGCAATCCTACAGGAAAAAGACTTGCGTTAAAAAAGGATCCAAAAAATGCTGCAAAAAACATTATCTCTGACAAGATAAATAATGCCATACCTATCCTTAAGCCAATTCTTACTGGCTCAGTATGATGTTTTCCAATTAATCCCTCTTTAATTACATCTCTCCACCAGGAAGATAAACAAAAAATCACCGAAAGAATACCGACTCCAAAAACATATGTTCCAAATCGATATTGATGCATAAACATTATGCTACCAATAGCTAAAAGCAATAAGGCAAATGCAGTCAGAATGGGCCAAGGGCTGGGATCGACAAGATGGAATGGATGCTGTTTTCCTGGTACAGAAACAAAACTATTATTTTTAATAGACCCATGTAACATAAATTAAAGACTCATAAACAATTTATTGCTTGGTATATTCTATGCTATCTTCTATAAATATCAACAATAGTCTTTTGGTACTTAGCGATTCTATAGTGAATTAACTTGAATTAGCAACGTTATAAATCCGATTATAGTCAATTCAGGGGAATTTGGGGCTAGGAGCGATACCTATAAGTAATAGGCGAGCATTGAGCGACAACGTCCCCAACTTCTCATCAATTGACTATATCGTTATGCAGCGAGTTTATCCTTCAATACTTCAATTAATTTATTAATTGCCTCATCAGGATTTATGTTTTCAAGAATAGCAAGTTCCCCAGCGAGTCTATTTAATGCTGATTCATAAATTGTTCTTTCACTATAAGACCTATCACTATCAACGTTTTTGTAGAGATCTCGCACCACTTCTGCCACAGCTACTATATTGCCAGAATTTATTTTACTTTCATATTCTTGTGCTCTTCTACTCCACATCCTATTACCTTGCTTAGCTTTACCTTGAAGTGTTGAGTATATTATAGTCAGGTCAGTTTTGCTAACAAGTTTTCTAAGACCCGAAATAGTTGCTCTATTTACAGGTACTTTTAGAATCATTTTGTCTTGGGGAAACGATATTACATAAACTCTAATATCAGTACCAGCTATCACTTGCTGTTCTACATTTATTATCTCTCCAACTCCATGAGATGGATATACAATTCTTTCTCCTACTTTAAATTCAGATGATGTTGACATGCTTACTCCTTATCCATTATAAAAACTTAGATTATAGTCAACTGAATTAACTATTAGTTCTTTTGCAAACTCACTATACTAAAGATGATAACACAACATTGATTATAACATATTTTGGAAAAATAATAAAGTAGAAGTTATAAAATTTAAAGATGCCGCCATTGAATATAGTTTATTATATTTTCTTAACTATTAAACTTGCATTAGTTCCACCAAAGCCAAATGAGTTAGAAAGTACGTAATTAATTTTTGCCTTTCTAGCTTCTAAAGGAACTAAGTCTATTTTTACTTCTGGTATCGGTTTATGTAAATTTAGAGTTGGTGGAGCAATTTGATCCTGTATGGCAAGAATTGAGTATATTAACTCTACGCTACCAGTTGCTCCGAGCAAATGACCGATAGATGATTTCGTTGACGACATAAGAACTTTCGGGTTGGCATCCAAAAATAATCTTTGGACAGCTAGCAACTCAATAGTATCACCAACCTGGGTAGAAGTCCCGTGGGCATTGATATAATCAATAATACTTGCATCAATTTTTGCATCTTTAAGAGCATTAAACATAGCTTTATAAGCACCTCTTCCATCAGGGTGAGGGGAAGTCATATGATAAGCATCTCCAGTAGAACCATATCCAACAATTTCAGCATAAATCTTAGCATTTCTACTAATAGCATGCTCATATTCTTCCAGTACTACAACTCCAGCTCCTTCCCCCATTATAAATCCATCACGTTCTTGATCCCAGGGTCTTGATGCAGTTTCAGGGGTAGAATTATATTTAGTAGATAACGCCCTTGCAGCAACGAATCCCGCCACTCCAACCGGAGTAACCGGTGCTTCAGCTCCGCCAGCAATCATAACATCCACATTACCATATTGAATCATCCGCGTAGCATCTCCTATGGCATGAGTCCCAGTGGAGCAGGCTGTTGCTACTGCTTGATTTGGCCCAGTAAATCCGTATTTAGTGGAAACATGACCTGAAAGGAGATTGATTAAGGAGGCTGGAATAAAAAATGGACTAACTTTGCCATTATTTTCTTTATGAAACTTTACTGACGTCTCTTCGATCATCTTAAGTCCACCGATTCCTGAACCGAGTATTAAACCTGTTCTATCTCCTGATAATTCATCTTGTACTTGCCATCCACTATCCTCGATTGCTTCAGTAGCTGCTGCGATACCATACTGGATGAATAAATCCATCTTATGTACATTACGAGGGTCAATAGATTTTTCCGGATTAAAGCCGCTATCAGTTGAATGATCCACAATACCAGCTATTTTACAAGCAAGGTTAGAAGTATCAAATCCGGTAATTGCCTTAATACCGCTACGCCCCTCTATGATACCATTCCAAGAGGGTTTCACCCCAACTCCCAGTGGGGTGACTAATCCAATACCAGTTATAACGACTCTTCTAGTTGACATAATTATAGCTTATGATTAATTTTTTTTATGATGTATTACGTATTGTATAAGGTCAGCAACGGTTAGAATTTTACTAGCATCATCATCTGGTATATCGCATTTATACTTTGCTTCTATTGCCATCATTAATTCAACTATATCTAAACTATCTGCTTTGAGATCCTCAACAAATCTAGATTCAGGGGTGATTAAATCTTTTTTTACTTTTAATGTATTAGCAACGATTTCAATAATATCTTGTTCGATAGTATCTTGATCGACAGTATTTTGTGCAATATTTTCATCCATAGTTAGAACCTCATAACATAAATTAAATTTCGAATAAATCGATACAACAATTTCAAACTTCTAGCATAAAAATATATTTTATGCCAGTGGAAAATAAACAAGATTTTAGCATTGCCTATAAATCTCAGCATTTAAAGGGATATAATATTATTAATTTTATTCTTTACAATATTAATAAACCAAATTACATACGCCTTTTCTTAATAATAGAGATAATAATGCCAAGAGACAAAAGAATAATTGTCATAGCCAGTGTAGTATAAGATGGAATATCAATAACATGTTCAGCGAATATTTTTATACCAATAAATATTAATATTAATGCTAGCGAATATTTTATATAACTAAATTGCTTAACAACATTAGCTAAGCATAAGAATAAGGCACGCAGACCTAATATGGCAAAAATATTAGAAGTATAAATTATATAAGGATCCTTAGTGATAGCAAATATTGCTGGTATACTATCAATGGCAAACACAATATCCATAACTTCTATCATTATTAATGATGCAAAAAGAGGAGTAATGCTGATACCTTTGCTAGTTTTAACAAAAAATTTGTAACCCGAGATTTTGGGGGTAATGCTAAAGTATTTTTGTAGAATTCTATAAATAGACGATTCTTGCACTTTTAAATTTTTATTTGATAGATAAAAAGTTTTTATACCTGTAGTTATAAGAATAATTGCAAAAACATATAATAACCAAGAAAATTTTGAGATAACAATGACCCCTAAATATATAATTATAGCTCTAGACACTATGACACCTAGAATTCCCAAAAATAATATTCGATGTTGATAGATCAAGGGAATAGAAAAAAACTGGAAAATCATTAAAATAATAAAAATATTATCCAATGACATGGCTTTTTCTATAAAAAAACAAGTGTAATATTCTTGGGCTTTTTCTCTTCCCATATCAAAGAAAATAAAAACACCAAAAAGGCATGCTATAATTAAGTAAAAAAGGCTAAAATAAATGGTTTGGCGAAAGGTTAATACCTTATTTTCTTTGTTAGCAAAACCAAGATCATAGATTAATAAACCTACAATCACTATACAAAAAACAATCCACGTCAAAGTCTCCTCCTATAAGCTATTATAGTTATTCCAAATTTGGTTATATCTATAATATAACAGATTTTTTTGCTCCACTAATAGCTGTTTTCATTATTTTTACGGTATTGCTTATTTTTTCATTTCCTAACTTAGTAACTCACCTTACGCATAAACCCCATGACAATTTAAAAATTTCGGAAAAGTACAAAGCGTCATTGCGAGCGAACGTACGTGAGCGTGGCAATCCACATATATATTGCTTCGTCGCCACTAAAGTGGCTTCTCGCAATGACGCTGATGCAATGACGCCAAGCTATTTTCTATATGACTTTTAAATGCCATGCGTAAGGTGAGTATAATATTAAGCATTACCCATTCGTGAAGTAAAGTGCGATTCTTTGATACCAAGATTTTGCAAGGCATTATGCCACTTATGCTCTGGACGACCAGAAAAAATAAAATCTTTATCACAATCTGTTATTATCCACAAATTATCCTTAATCTCTGCTTCAAGCTGCCCTGCTTTCCAAGAAGTATAGCCAATAATAAATAAACTATTTTTAGGACCATTACCAGAAGCAATATCATGAGGGATTTGAGGATTAGAACTAACTGCTAAATGATTTTGAAACTTCAATAATAAATTCTCATTATAGTCATCAGAATGTAAGAAAAAACCACGATCATGCTCAACTGGTCCTCCCAAATAGATAGGCATCATAATATTACCTACCTGATCATCAGATATTTTAAAGAACGATTTTATTTCTATATGATTCACTAAATTATTGAAAATTAAGCCCATCGCTCCCTCTGCTGTATGAGATAGCATATAAACAAGTGATTTATTAAATATACCATCAAGCATATAAGGAGTAGCTATCAAAACCTTACCAGACAAATTATCAAAAATTTTATTGTTTTCATTCATAATATTTATTGTATTGTTAAATTTATTTAGTCTATATATTATATTAATATACTAGCTTTTAGATACATATAGTGTTAAATTATACCTATTCAATAAAAATTTTAAAAGACTTTCGATTGACTTATCTAGGAAGTCTAATTAAATATACTCTATACCTGTGCTAAACCTAAAGTAATTTTTTAAAAAGTCTAATGTTTACTTGGTTTGATATAACAATACTGGCAATTATTACTGCTTCCTCAATGCTCGGAGCTTATAGGGGATTAGCAAAAGTTACTATTAGCTTACTTGGCTTTATATTTTCAATTATTCTTGCCTATTACTTATCTTCATATATTAATGAGGTCATTAGTCGATATTTTATTAACCATATTGCGTTAGCAATTAGCTCTGGGAGTATCTCCTATATTATATCTTGGAGTGTATGCTCTTTCTTAACCCATAAATTTCTTTTGATGATTGCCTTTATAAGTGGCGGAGTCGTTGATAGAACTCTGGGTCTAGGCGTTGGCGTATTTAGAGGTATGATTATTTGTTTATTCCTATTTCTAGTCCTAACAATTTTCTTTTCTGGCAGTTATCTACAAGCAAAAACGCTAAAAGATGTTATGCAAAATACTACTATTGATAAATATCCAGAATGGCTTAAAGAATCCACGACTACTCCCTATCTAGATCAGTTAAGTAAGAATTTTATAAAAACTCTACCACAAAATAGTTTAGAATCCATTAAATTACCCATAAAATCAGAGATTATTGATACTACAAATGTCTTAAAAAAGTCACAACCTAATGAATATCCTGATAAAGTAGAAAAACTTCCTGAAGAACTCAGGCAAGAACTTGATGAAGTATTGTCGCAAGAATTAGAAAAAGATGACTAATTAATTATATTTTGCAACCAAAAAGAGCCGAATATAGAGTTACTTTAGTTATTGCAGGTGGTCTCCCAGGAGGCTATAGTCAATACAGGAGGATTGGATAGTAGGAGCGATGGAGCGACGCATAAGCGTTAGTTTAAGAAAATAATAATTGAAAAACCGTCATTGCGAGGAGACCGTAAGGTCGACGAAGCAATCCAGAAAAGTGATTAAAAATGGATTGCCACGCCACCTACGGTGGCTCGCAATTACGACTTTTCTACTTTATTTTCTTAAACTGACGCCTATAAGTAATAGGTGAGCATTGAGCGATGACGTCACCAATTTCTCCTCAATTGACTATACCTACGATAGCGAAATTTTTACAGCAATATATTAATTTATGAAATCATATACCTTTAAAGAACATTTTTTAGAGCTAAAAGCTAGATTTTTACGAGTGTTTGCTGCATTCATTATTGGTTTTATTATTTGTTATTATTTTAGCAGTGAGATATATAATATTTTATTAGAACCCCTTGCAGAATTAAGTCATGCTAATATAAGAAGAGTGATCTATACTGGTCTTACTGAGGCATTCTTTACTTACATAAAACTTGCGGCTTTTGTTTCTTTTATCATGATTATACCAATTATTAGCATAGAATGTTTTTTGTTTATAAAACCTGGACTATATTCACATGAGAAAAAATATGCGGCTTTTATCCTCTTTATGGCACCTATTTTGTTTTGGTGTGGGGGTGTCTTTGTTTTTTACTTTGTTATGCCGCGTGCATGGCAATTTTTTTTGAGCTTTGAAGATCATAATGTCGTTATTCCACTAATTCTAGAAGCTAGAGTTAGCGAATATTTAAATTTAGTAATTCAGCTAATTATTGCTTTTGGTATAGCCTTTCAATTGCCTATTATTATGCTAATATTAAATTTATTAAAAATATTAACAGCAAAAGACTTAGTGAACAAGAGAAGATGGTCTATAATAATTATTTTTGTTATTGCTGGTATTTTGACTCCACCAGATGTACTTAGCCAATTTGCCCTTGCAATACCAATGCTTTTATTATATGAAACTTCAGTTATTATGTGTAAATTTGTAGAAAACCGAGGAAATTAGATGTTAGATATAAAATGGATTAGGGAAAATAAACAGGAATTTGATGATTTACTTATCAAAAGAGGGATTGCCCCAATGTCCGATAAAATTACTAAACTAGATGAAAACAAGCGTCAGTTAACTAATCTCATTCAACAATTCCAGCATGCAAGAAAGAAAAAATCTAAATCTTTAGGTAATATGCCTAACAAGACTAGTAAGGAATTTGAAGAACTAAAGCGTGATGTGGATCATATAAATGAAAAATTAGAAGAACTGACTCTAAAATTAAATAGTAATCATCAGCTCAACGATATGCTGGAAGTACTGCCAAATCTTCCTGAGGATGACGTACCATACGGTACTGATGGAAGTATGAATAAACTGATTAGAACAGTTGGAGATATTACCACCAAAGCATCCCCAGTAATAGCTAAGCAGCATTTTGAGCTTGGTGAGAGTTTAGGGATGATGGATTTTGTACGTACTGCGAAAATGTCTGGTAGTAGATTTGTCACTCTCAAAGGAGATTTAGCAAAGCTAGAGCGAGCATTGATTAATTTTATGATTGATACTCATACTGAGGAATTTGGTTTTATTGAATTATCTCCTCCATCTTTAGTACGACCAATTGCTATGTATAATAGTGGTCAATTGCCAAAATTTGCAGAAGATTCGTTTGAAACGGTGAATAATTACAGGCTAATTCCAACAGGCGAAGTACCTCTTGTTAATATGGTATCTGATACTATAATAGCTAGAGAAGAATTACCTATACGTTATGTTGCTTATACCCCCTGTTACAGATCAGAATCTGGGAGTAGTGGTAAGGATACTAGAGGTATGATACGTATGCATCAATTTGGTAAAGTTGAATTGGTCACAATAACTACTGTAGAAGAGTCTAAATGTGAACATGAGTATATCACTAATGCTGCTGAGACTATTCTAAAAAAACTTGATTTACCATATAGAGTTATGTTGCTTTGTACTGGGGATATGGGGTTTACTGCTCAGAAAACCTATGATTTGGAAGTATGGTTGCCAGGTCAGAATTTATATCGTGAAATTTCAAGCTGTTCTAATTGTGGAGATTTCCAAGCTAGAAGGATGAAAGCTAGATATAAAGAATTTGGTAGCAACGACACTACTTTTGCTCATACGTTAAATGGTTCTGGTTTACCAATTGGTAGAACAATAATTGCAATTCTAGAAAATTACCAGAATGCAGATGGCTCAATAACGGTTCCAGATGTTTTAGTGAGTTATATGGGTGGGTTAGAGCGAATTCATGCTACTAAATGTTAAGTATGAGAGATTAAGATAGTTATGTTACTCACCTTACGCATGACATTTGAAAGTCATATAGAAAATAGCTTGGCGTCATTACGGGAAGCTACTTTAGTAGCGACGAAGCAATCTAATGAATGTGGATTGCTTCGTCCACTACGTGGTCTCGCAATGACGTTCCGAAACTTTTAAATTGTCATAGGGTTTATGCGTAAGGTAAGTTATGTTAAAAACAAAAGAATATAAGTAATATATGTTTATTTAATAGGTATCATTGGTGTTCAAAATAACTAGCAATTCGAGGAAAATTGATAAGGATTTGTATAATAATTCTGCAGAGAATTTCATTCCAATTGCTTGTCATTATAATGAAAATACTTTGTTAACTAAGAATGGGGAATTGCTTCAAACTATCCAAATAAATGGTATTAATGCAGAAAATATTAGTGATAAGTTATTCAATTTACGGGAGGTAGTGCGTAATGCTATCAAGAAAAATGTTCATAATAAAAGTTTTGCATTCTGGATACATACGGTACGGCGTAAGACAAATTTAGATGACACAACTCCGTACAATAAATTGTTACCAGCTAATATTCACAATCTATGGCAACAAAAGAATTATTGGGATGATAAATTTGTTAATACTTTATATATTTCAATAATTTATGATTCTGATAACATTAAAGTTAAAGACTTAAACTCTTTAATAACTTCTTTGTCTTTCGATAAACTTATCAATTACCAAAATAACTACTTAGATAGTGTTTTTAAAATACTAAATAGTACTGTTGATACAATACTTTTGGATTTGCAAGGTTTTGGTGCAGTAAAGTTAGGAATAAGATTTGAAAGAGAGGAATCTTACTCTGATCTGATGTTTTTATATCGCAGAATAGTCCATCTTAACGAGGAATATTGTTTAGTGCCGATTGCCAATTTATCTAATGCTTTAGCCTCTAATCAATATGCAGTTGGTAATGATAAGATTGAAGTAATAAGTCAACATGGTAAAAAATTTGCATCCATTATTTCAATAAAGGAATATCAAGAAGTATCATCGGATGCCCTTGATGGATTCCTACAATTACCTGTAGAATTAATAGCAACAGAAATATTTTATTTCGTTGATAAAAAAGAAGTATCTAAAGCATTTGAAGAACAGGCCTATATTTTACAAGTTAGTAAGGATGCTAAGCTTGCTGAGATTACAGGAATAGATAAGATAATGAATCTTGATGCTTCAATTCCAAACCAATTTTGTAAACAACAAATTTCCATTGCTATTATAGGATCGGACTTGAACAAATTGGATCAATCAATTGCCCAGGCATCTAGGGAACTTGCTAAAATTGGAATTGTTCATGTACGAGAAGATATAAACTTAGAATCGACATTTTGGGCACAACTTCCAGGCAACTTTTCCTATATTAGAAGGTTAGCCCCAACAATTATTGAAAATACAGCTGCCTTAGCTTCATTACATAATTTTCCAACTGGAAGCCAAAATAACATATGGGGTAAAGCGGTAACTTTGCTTAGAACGGAAAAAGGAACGCCTTACTTTATGAATTTTCATGCTAAAAGTAATAATAGAGGAAATGTTTGTATTTTTGGTACAGCTAACACTGGCAAGACCGTATTAACAAATTTTTTGATTTCTGAAGCTACTAAGTATAAGCCAACAATATTGTATCTTTCCAACAATAATGATTCAAAGATTTTTGTTGAATCAATTGAAGGGCAGTGGATTGAAAAGGAAAAAAATCTAATAAATCCATTTATACTAGATGATACTCTAGAATCAAGAAATTTTATTGTTGAATTTCTTAAAATAATTTGTAATCATTCTTTTTATCCTCTAACCGAAATTGAATTAGCTTTTCTAGAAATCTTTGCCGATAAAATTCATAGTTTAGATAATAAGGATCGTAATTTTTCATCCATTTTAAAAATAATCGATTTTTCAATAGAAGGTGGAGAGTTAATTAAACTAAAATTAACAGATTATGCAGAAGGCGGATTATATGATAGTATATTTGATAGTGATAAATTTCCTTTATCCGAAGGTAATATAATAGGATTTAATTTATATTCTTTTTCTGAAAAATCCTTTATTAAACGTTTTTATCCAACAGATAGAAAACTTTTAGAAGCATTCTCAATGAATTTAACTAAGCATAATAGTTTATGTGTAGGGTTAATATATGCTTTTAATTATCATTTAACTATTACAGGGAAGAGTCCAAAAATATTAGTAATAGATAGTCTTGATTCCTTGTATAGACCAGAAAATTTTGATAACATATCAGAAATGATTTCTGATAGATTAATGAAAAATAATGGGATCATGGTTAGTAATTTTAATTTTAGTTATTTGCAATCGATAAAAACTAGGGTGTTACAGAATTGGCTAGACTTGACAGACACTAAAATTATTTTACCATCAGAAATAAAATTGCAATATTTAGAGCAAATTTTAGGGTTAAATGAATCAGAAATAAAGAAATTATCGAAATTTACAATTACTTCTAGAATGTTCTTAATAAACCAAGACGATCAATCTATTGCTGTGGAATTAAGTATAGGAAGCTTAATTGGTATTATCAAGATTTTATCCTGTAGAGCTGAGGAATTAAAAATATATCAAAAAATATTACAACAATATCCAGGACATCCTGATAATTGGATTAATCCTTTGTATATGGCATTAAATCGTATTTAGTTGAAAGAGGAATTTGGTGCTAAAAAAATATTATCTAGTATTTTTCTTGTTGATTTACTCAAGCAATAGTTGTGCATCTTGGGAAGCAGTTGGGGAATGTCTAAAGAATCCTTGCAATTGTGGCTACACTACGATAGATGAAATATGGAATAAAACAATCAAAAGAACAATAAAGCCAAACCCTCTATGTCCACCATGGAATAGACGGGATGGACGTGATGTAGATAATTGCTTGGTTCAATTTGATCCTCCTGAGAATTGGATTGGATTTTATCTACAGCATTGTGCAGAACGTACAAAAGAAAGCTCTTATTTTGCCCCAAAGATTCGTATAAGAACTCAAAGTTGTAATGCATTTGCCTGCTGGAATCAATCCACTACTTTAAATTGGGATGGTGAATGTGTAGTATGGCCTGGGGCTTATGCCTTACCTTTACTCAGAATTTGTGCTAGAATTGCCGTTCCGGAAGTAGCACCAACTCATCTTAACAAAAAAGGAACGCCAGCAGATCCTGGTTATACTCGTGGAAAACACTTGAATGATGTTGGTTTTACAGAAGATGACGAATTATTTATGGGAGATGATGGAAAACCACTTAAATTTGATAGACCAAAGTTATGTGCATATAGTGATCCTGGTTTAGTAAATCTGGTTTCAGCTACCGGAGTTCACTTAGATCCGCTGGACTGGAACCCAGTAAGACAACCTCTTCATAAAACAGATGAGTTACACCCTCTGGCAAAAGTTCTAAAATTTTTAATAGACATTAAGTCTAATCTAACTATGTCAGCACTATTAGGTAAGTTATTAGATATAATGGGTGCTGAAAATACCCCTGGTCTTGATGTTATAAAAGAAATGGTTAAATGGATAGGATATATTCTTGAGCAAGGATGGATATATACAGCGGCAGGAACTATAGTAGAAGCATTGGGCAAACTAAATAACACTGTTGATAACTACCAATTTGGTTGTGTTGAATTACCATTTGGTCCTTTCCCGCCACCATATTGCCCTAAATTAGCCCCATTAGTTATTACCCCCACTACCCAATCTGTATGCAGTAAGAAGAATGAAAACGGTTTATTTGTTCAATCTTCAGATGCCCCATGTGTAGTATCTAAATTAAGGAATAATCTTATTCATAATGTCGTGCGTATTAGTTTAGACAATATGGTACCTCTTTGTAAAAAGGAAGGAAATCTTACAAAAACCGATAAATGTGTAGTAATAAACAATCTTGGTGAATTTTCTTCAGCCAAAAGGATGCATATTGCTACCGCTCAACGTGATGCAATAAAAAAATGTTCAGTTGGTGATACAACACCTTGCGTTAACACAAAAATTGACTTTAAATGTAGCATTACTGAAAATGGTTGTGAAGATGGCTTTAGAATAGTTTACGCACAAAAAATAGGCAATCACTCTACACCAAGTAGTTACTATGTTGATGATTTACCTGATTGTAACAGCACGAAGGCAGAGGATAAAGATAAAACTACTTGTCAAGAAATATGGGGGATCAATATTGGTGAGTTTATCGATGCTAATATTGAATTTCCTAAGCTACAAAATCAGGATGATAACAATTTATTAAAACTACAAAAACTCTTTGATCTCAACGATAATAATGACAAGAAGCGGTCTTTTGCTGTGTCAATTGTTAGAAATACTTTTTTAGATACTGATTTAGAACCTAGTTTTCGTCGTGACCCAAAATCTATTTGTGTAATAGAAGGAGATCAGCTAATTGGCTGTGAAAAAAGAGTAACAGATGGCTACCAAATCTTAACCCAAAAATGTGGGGTAATTCCTGAGGTGATTTGCCCTAATAATAGCTATTATACCCCTCAATTTGTTGCGTCAATCCAAGTGTTAGACAAAGAAGGGAAAGTGGTTGATTTAACTAGCACTGTTGTTACTCCATTGTCGATATATTCAACTGAGAAACAAAAGACAGAAGAAATAATAAATTTAGCAGGATATAATTTTACTTCCTTCATGGCATATATTTCTAATACCCCACCAGTTACATATACTGCTATGCCGTTTTCTGGAAAAAAATCTATGAATCCTTTAACAATATATGGTGAATACAAAAACGACAAGGCTCCTTACGATACTGAAGGAAAACTTATTACAGATGCGGTATATTTGAAAGGTCTTGAATATATAAATGGTAAATATCTGCAAGGAGCAACGCATGGTTGTTTACAATTAAAAGATATAGAAAAATGTATTCCTGGAGTAAATAATACTAATTGCGTGCTAGCAAAACTACTTGAATCAGATACCATTGATTGCTTAAAATTCAAGGAAAAAAGCACCCAATATCAAAACTTTCTTCCTCTATGTAAAAATATTACTAATTGTAACTCTAAAGAGACTGTGGAGGGTATTACAATTTATCAATGTGATAGAGTGCATTGTTATGTAAATAATCGTAAACAAGGTGTCGAAGTATGTAAAGTCTCTGTAGATACTGATAATAGAGTTTATCCACCCTCATCACAAGGATATCCGATAAATACCGGACAACATTACAATTTTGCCTCTAAGGAAAAGGACTATCCTATATACGATCAGAAGACTACTGCAATCCGAGATAAAACATCCCAGGAATTGGGTCTTTGCATCGCAATTGATGCCCCTAAATGCAAAGCAATTTCTACCCCGACTGATATTAGTGGTAATGCAACATGGAGGTCTAATAACATAAGTGATCCAGATACAGAAATAGGTCACTTGGCACAAGGTACTTGCAAGGATGGTTGGGTATTAATTGATCCGAATAAACCACTGCAGCGTTATTGCCTATTAAATATAGCTACTAAAAGCGTTGGTTTTGAAGCCTTATCGGAGGGAGTTGGTTGTAAAGAGAATAATGGTCTTAGTTTCAAATATACAAATGACTTTAAAAGTAATTTTCCTGTAAAAAATAGCTATGATACTTCAACTAAAATTGGCACTTTGGTACTTGGTGGTTCATACAATTCTACAGCCTATCTAATAAATACATTAAATTGGGCAAATTATGAGATTGATGTTCCCAATACTAATATGCTAACCTCTTTCACAATAGGTGGGGCTGATTCGTATTATGATGATTACTTAATGATTAAAGTCAATGATAAAATTATTTATACTGGTCCCCCTAATCATGAGTTTAAGGATATAGAATGTAGAGATTATCAAGCTGACAAATGTGTTGTTTACATTTCTAAAACTGGTAAAAAAGAAGATTTTGCGGAAGCTCCTGATATATATAAATCTACTAAGTTGCCGCAACTTGATCTGATGCCACATTTACGGAATGGTAAGAATAATATTAAGATTTATGTTGGAGTTGTTGGTGGAGGGGTTTTGAATCTTACTATTAAATACCAATTAAAAAAATTACAATAGCAAATTTTGAGAGTATATAGCCAATTCAGGAGGACTGGGTAGTATAGTCAATTGATGAGAAGTTGGGGACGTCGTCGCTCAATGCTTGCCTATTATTTATAGGCGTCGCTCCATCGCTCCTAGCCCCCAAATTCTCCTGAATTGACTATATTTAAAGCTCTGCAAGAACCTTGATTATCTAGTACTACAGTTGTAGATTGAATGTGAGTGTTCACGATTTTTTTGCTATTTTTTTGTGATGAATAAAAAAACCTGATCACCAAGCGTCATTGCGAGGAGACCGTAAGGTCAACGAAGCAATCCATTTCTAATCACTTTTCTGGATTGCTTCGTCGGTCTGGCAACCTCCTCGCAATGACATCTTATACTTTAACCTTTTTTCCGTGAACACTCACATTCAATCTACAACTGTAGTACTAGTATAAGTGTAATATTTTGTAACATAATGTAACTTGCATATAATCTGTTAAGGTATTAAAATAGCTTGAATTTCTAAAATAGAAGTAGAACTTATCAATGCAAGTATCAATACTAAACCCTGCAAGTTGTTATGGGGTAGGCGTTCATTCAGGTAACATTACTCAGTTGACTTTAAGACCAGCTGCAGAAAATACTGGCATTGTTTTTGTCAGGACTGATGTGCGGCAAGAAATAAATTTTATTCAAGCTAGTTGTTTGAATGTCTCAGAGACTTCTTTCTCTACTACCATAAAAAATGAACATAATATTTCCGTTTCAACTATAGAGCATTTAATGGCAGCTCTTTGGGGATGTGGAATTGATAATTTAATAATTGAAATCGATGGTTCTGAAGTACCAATAATGGATGGTAGCAGTAAAGCTTTTGTTTTTATGATAGAATGTGCTGGGCGACAATTACAAAATGCTCCAAAAAAATACCTAAAAATCTTAAAAGAAATTAGGGCAATTCACAAAGATTGCGAGTTAGTGTGTAGCCCTGCTCATAGCATGACAGTTGATATGACAATAGATTTTGCTAGTAAAGCTATTGGCAAGCAAAATTTACTCTTCTCAGAAAATGAATCTTTTAAAAATAATATTGCTGATGCTAGAACTTTTGGATTTATCCATGAACTTGAATATTTAAAAAGTAAAGGGCTGGCACGTGGGGCATCTCTCGATAACGCTATAGGTATAGATCAAGATATTATAATAAATCATGATGGACTTAGATATACTGATGAATTCGTGCGGCATAAACTTCTTGATCTATTCGGAGATTTATATACTACAGGAGGGCATCTAATAGCTAACATCACTGGTTATAAAACCAGCCATGCTCTGAACAATCAATTTTTACGACAAGTATTTAGTGATCCTACTGCCTATCAATGGGTTAGTAATAGAGAAATTTAGGCTTGCAGCAGTTCAGGTTTAATATATGGCTAGTAAAGAAAATATAAAGCTCAAGGGATTAGAGAAACAAATTCGACAATTAAAGAAGCAAGTTCAACCGGTAATAGATGCGCATAGTGCAACATCTTTTAAAACTGGCTTGGTATCTAATACTACAGTTGTAGTTTAGATGTGAGCATTCACGATTTTTTTGCTATTTTTTTTGTGATGAATAAAAAAACCTGATCACCAAGCGTCATTGCGAGGAGACCGTAAGGTCAACGAAGCAATCCATTTCTAATCACTTTCCTGGATTGCTTCGTCGGTCTGGCAACCTCCTCGCAATGACATCTTATACTTTAACCTTTTTTCCGTGAACACTCACATTCAATCTACAACTGTAGTACTAGAATAACTACTGGTAAGTATTCTTGATATCACGATAAGAACTAATAATACGCAAAATTTGTAGCGGTTTGGTTCGTAAGAAGATGAGTTAAATATTAACTTGGGTTAGCTATAAAAAAATAATTATTTTTCTAAAAACTATTAGTGTTGGTATGTTTATGGTTTATAATGCTATTATTATGGAGGAAAATATATGAAAGAATTTGATTTAATAGTGATTGGTGGTGGTCCGGCTGGTTATACAGGAGCAATAAGAGCAGCCCAGTTGGGTATGAAGGTTGCCTGTATAGAGAAAAGGGTGACGCTTGGTGGTACTTGCCTAAATGTTGGCTGTATTCCTTCCAAAGTATTACTAAATTTTTCGGAGAAATATCATGAAGTATTGAACCATTGTGCCGATATTGGCATTATGACCTCAGCCAAACTTGATTTACAGAAAATGATGACTAAAAAAAGTCAGGTAGTATCAGACTTATGCAAAGGCATAGAAGGTTTGTTTGTAAAAAATAAAATCACTAAATTTACTGGAAGTGCCAAGTTTATTTCAGCCAATCTTGTAGAAATTACTAACGATGCATCAGTTGAACAAATATCGGCTAAGAATATTTTAATTGCTACTGGCTCTGATATTATTGAAATGCCCAATATTACTGTTGATGAGGAATATATAGTGTCATCAACAGGAGCCTTGAGTCTTGCTAAAGTTCTGGAAACTATGGTAGTAATTGGTGGGGGTTATATCGGTTTAGAGCTTGGTTCGGTATGGAACAGGCTTGGCTCCAAAGTAACGGTTATTGAATATGCTGAAAGTATTGTGCCAGCTTTAGATAAAGAAATTATCAGTCAATTTACCAAAATCCTACAAAAACAATCTATTGAATTGCGATTAAACACTAAGGTGATATCTGCTGAGAAAAAAGCAGGAAAAGTTATTTTAAATATACAACAAACAACTGACTCCTCAGTGCAGCAAATTAGTGCTGATATAGTGCTAGTAGCCGTTGGTAGAAAAGCCCATACAACAAATTTAGGTCTAGATAAATTAGCAATTCAAACGGACAAACAAAATAGAATTACGGTTAATGATCAGTTCCAAACAATAATTCCTAATATTTATGCTGTCGGTGATGTAATTGCTGGACCTATGCTCGCTCATAAAGCAGAAGAGGAAGCTGTTGCTGCCGTTGAAATTATGGCAGGTTTAGCAGGTCATGTTAATTACAACCTTATTCCAAGTGTCATCTACACTTATCCAGAAGTGGCAAGTGTTGGCTTAACAGAGGAGCAATTAAAAGAAGCTAAGATTGAGTACAAGGTCGGCAAATTTCCATTTTTGGCAAATAGTCGAGCGAGAAGCACAGGTTGTACTGATGGGATGGTAAAAATATTGGCTGATAGCGTAACGGATAAAGTACTTGGAGCGCATATTATAGGCCCTTCAGCTGGTACTATGATTGCAGAGCTTGTAGCATTTATGGAATTTGGTGCTTCTTCAGAAGATATAGCAAGAACTTGTCATGCCCATCCTACCTTAAGTGAAGCCATAAAGGAAGCAGCTTTGGCTGTAGATAGGAGGGCTATTAATTTTTAGGAAGTTTTATATATATAATTATATTTTGAGCTATTTTCGACGAGAATAAATATGATTCTTGCAGGAATAGTATAGCTATTTCAAAAGAATCATGTTTATTCGCAACCAAAAAGAGCCAAATATAGAATTACTTTAGTTATTGCAGGTAGCCTCCTAAACTTACCTGCTTGTTGAGGATTAGAGCCAAGGTATTTTTAAAGCATAATTCTTTAATTTTAGGTATCCGCTCCTGCAACTTATTCATCATCCGATATATGGTGTCTAAATCATGGTTTTTGTCAAATTGTTCGCTTAAATATTGTGCTAGACCACGCTTGCTATCGGGCTTTACCGTAAGGGCTAATACCAAATCGCGAAGCATCTCAGAATCACGTTTACGTTGCATTATAGTCAATTCAGGGGAATTTAGGGCTAGGAGCGACGACGTCACCAACTTCTAATCAATTGACTATGATCAATAAAAGATATGCTTGCCAAACGTCATTGCGAGACCACATAATGGTTGAAGCAATCCATTATTTTGAGTTGCTTCAATGCTACTAAAATAGCTCTTTGCAATGATGTTTTGTATTTTAACTTTTTTTCGTGAACGCTCACGAGTCTATTATGCCTTTGAAAATATCCTGTATAATTCGCTTAGTAAAGTTGCAAAATCAATTTGATCAAAACCTTTCTTAGGAATAATTATTATTGCCCAGCTATTGGGTTTAATTTGTGTTTCTTTACTTAGAAGCCTAATTAAATGTCTGATACGTCTCTTGATTTTATTGCGAATAACAGCATTTCCTAATTTTCTTCCGGCTTTTATGCCAAAAAGCAATAAAACTTCACCAGATTTTTTACATAGCCGTGTTTGATTGGTAGTCTTGCCAGCAGCGTTATTCCCTGCATTTAATTTTGCAAGAAGCTTAGTAAAATCTTTTGCTATTACTGTGATAAAATAAGGGCTATGGAACTTTTTGCCTAACTTATTAACTAGGTCAAATTCTTTTTGATTTTTTAGAGATAAAATAAGCACTGCCTATGCTGATAACTTCTTTCTGCCTTTTGCCCGACGCTTCCTTAAAATCTCTCTACCACCAACAGTTGCCATTCTTGCCTTAAACCCATGTCTTCTTTTTCTTACTAAATTGCTAGGTTGAAATGTGCGTTTCATAAATTCATATCCAATACAAAGGAACAGGTTTACTTATACAATAATGACACTAAACTGTCAATAAAATATAAATTTATCTTTTAAGGAACTGATAGATTGCTGTATTATATTTCTTGATAGAATAAATTTTAATAACATTATTTAAATGAACTAGGGCGTATGGCAAGACCAGACTTTACCAATTCAAGAAATATCATCAAAGAAATTATTAGAGTGAATCATGCCGGAGAATACGGTGCAAAACGAATTTATGAGGGGCAATTAAATTATTGCAGAAACCATCAAACCTATCCTACAATAAAACATATGATGCAGCAAGAAGAAGTGCATTTAAGCTACTTTACTAACTTGTTATTACAAGGTAATGTTAGACCAACTATCTTAATGCCATTTTGGCATATTATTGGTTATGTACTTGGTAGTGGATCGATATTAATAGGAACAAAAACTGCCATGCTACTAACCCAAAGTGTAGAAGAAGTGATTGAACAACATTATCAGAAGCAAATAGACTATCTCGAAGAATATAATTTAGAAAAAGAATTGTTAGATAGTATAAAGCAATTTCAGTCTGATGAAACGGAGCATAAAGATATAGCTCTAGTGCAAGGTAGTAATGAAGTAGTATTTGCCCCCCTAATTAATAAAATTATCAAGTTAATGTGTAATATAGCTATTAGTTTGAGTAAAAAAATTTAATGATATCATCAAAAGTAATAGGCGAGCATTAAACGACGATGTTACCAACTGCTCATCAATTGACTATAGTTCTTAAATATAATTTAGCCGCTTGATTTTATATTATTCTTACATTACTATATTTTTTAGTAAATATTTATAATATAGAGTCTTATGAAAATATTAAACTCAGTAATTAGTAAAAAGGGACAAATTACTATTCCATCCTACATTAGGGATAAATTACACTTATCTTCTGGTAGTAAGCTAGAATTTGTTATGCAAGATAATTCATTTATTGTCATACCAATCAATAAATCTATCAATAATTTACAAGGGATACTGCCAAGAACTAAAATGTCATTAAGTATCGAAGATATCAACGAAGTAATTAAAGGTAAGCATGATAGGAATTGATACTAATGTTTTAGTTCGTTATTTAACTATTGATGACGAAATGCAAAGTAGCAAAGCTGCTAAATTAATTAATCAGTATGTTGGACAAGCTGGCTCTATATTTATTAACAATATAGTTGCTTGTGAATTGATTTGGGTGTTAGAGCGTGGTTATAAATACTCTAAAAGTCAAATGATAGCAGTATTAAAAGAGATAGTTGCTACTTCAGAATTTCAGTTTGAAGATCACAAAACTCTATGGCTGGCTATCGTTGAATATGAAAGATCTAATGCTGATTTTGCTGATATTTTAATAGGCAACATTAACAACTTAAAAGGTTGTAGCAAAAGCTTCACTTTTGATGGTAAAGCATCAACTTTATCGGCATTTGATCTACTCAAATGACTATAGTCAATTCAAGAGAATTTGGTAGCAGGAGCGATAAGTGACGATACTACCAATTTTTCATCAATTGACTATAATTTAGAAAAAGAATTGTTAGATAGTATAAAGCAATTTCAGTCTGATGAAACGGAGCATAAAGATATAGCTCTAGTGCAAGGTAGTAATGAAGTAGTATTTGCCCCCCTAATTAATAAAATTATCAAGTTAATGTGTAATATAGCTATTAGTTTGAGTAAAAAAATTTAATGATATCATCAATCAGAATCTATAATGGGCTAGGTACATCGAAGGAAAGCTTGTATCATACCTTTAATAGTTTTGTTCATTATGCTTCAACAAAATATCATATAAGTTATATTTCTGCAGAAGAAATTATAAGAGGCGATTGGATTGATAATACTAGTTTACTTATTATTCCAGGAGGAAAAGATAGATGCTATGCGGAACATCTTAACGGCAAAGGCAATAAGCATATACAAAACTATTTAATGCAAGGTGGTAGTTTTCTCGGAATATGTGCAGGAGCATATTATAGTGGTACTTACCTAGAATTTGCTAAATCTTCACCAATAGAAGTAATAGGAACTCGAGAACTTGCCATATACCAGGGGGGTGTTATAGGTCCAGCCTTATGTAAGTATTACTATAATTCAAATAAAGGAGCAAGAGCCGCTAGGATAATCTTAAATACTCCTAATCTTCCTGAAGATTCTATGGTTTTTTATAATGGAGGAGGCTATTTTTTAGATGCCCAAAATGTAGCTAATACAAAAATTATTGCTAATTATGAAGATTGTAAGGCAGCTATTATAATTTGTAAATTCGGTAGTGGTAGGGCTATTTTAAGTGGGGTGCATTTTGAGTACGATCCTTATCTAATGCGACATTCTAAATTACTCAATCCTATTATAGAGCCATTAATTAAACATAATAAGTCAAGAATTATGTTAGTTAAACATATTTTAAATATGTTGAGTATTGAAGCAAATGAAAAAAATAAGCAATCTTGCAAAAATAATGTAAATAGCTATTAGTGTAACATAAAAATCTGCTATATTTTATGGATATAACCTAACTTACTAATAAAATGTCAGGTTAATATAGGAGTAATTTTTGATATTAAAAATAATGGATGATTAAAAATCGGGATAAATTACAAATCCTATTGTAATTTATCTATAAAGTTATTATAATGTGTTGCTTCGTTTATCGAGTTGGCAAGATGTATTTACTATAACATAAATTTACTATAAATGCAATGAATAATAGAATAAGTAATCCATCTACAATAGTAGTTGCAATGTCTGGTGGGGTTGATAGCTCAGTAGTGGCTGCTATGCTTTGTGAACAAGGACATAAAGTCATTGGTATAACACTACAATTATACGATCACGGCATAGCCACCAAGAAAAAGAATGCTTGTTGTGCTGGGCAAGACATTTATGACGCAAAAATGGTGGCGGATATGCTAAATATTCCGCATTATGTATTGGATTACGAGTCTAAATTTAAAGAATCAGTAATTTATAACTTTGCCGATAGTTATATTAGAGGCGAAACACCTTCGCCATGTGTACAATGTAACCAGTCAGTTAAATTTAAGGACTTACTAAAAGTAGCAAAAGATTTAGGAGCTGACTGTCTTGCTACTGGTCATTATGTTCGGAAAGTCGAAGGTATAGATGGAGCAGAATTACATACTGGTATTGATATTGCCAAAGACCAAAGTTATTTTTTGTTTGCAACTACTTTAGAACAACTAAATTATCTATCTTTTCCTTTGGGAGAATTAAGCAAAGAGCAAACAAGAAATATTGCTACTAGATTTAACTTAGGCGTTGCAGATAAGCCTGATAGCCAAGATATTTGTTTTGTACCAGATGGTGATTATAGGAAGGTAATTAGTAATATCCGAACCGATGTTAATGAAAAAGGTAAAATAATCCATGTAGACGGCTTTGAACTCGGGACACATAATGGTATTATCAACTATACTATAGGTCAACGTCGTGGACTTGGCATAGCTTTTCATGAGCCACTTTATGTAGTAAGAATTGACCCTAATACAAAAATTGTCTATGTTGGTTCAGATTCGGCATTAGATTCTACCGAATTTACTATTAAGAATGTTAACTGGCTTGGTAAAGAAATGGTTGTACAAGAGGAAGTTGAGGTGCAAGTTAAGATTCGTTCGACTCGTCCTGCTACCTTTGCCAAGATTAGTAGGATAAGTAATACAGAAATTAGGGTAAAGTTAATGTCTGCAGAGAAAGCTGTAACTCCTGGTCAGGCTTGTGTCATATATGATAATGCTCGAGTTCTTGGTGGAGGATGGATTACTAGAGAAATTGCATAAATACTTTTATAGTATCCCGATTAGTATTTATCGTCAACGTCATTGCGAGGAGCCACTTTAGTGGGCGAAGCAATCCAAATTTTATGTCACCCCTGCGTAGGTAGTGGGTTAGATTCCAGCCTACGCGGGAATGACAAGAGTATTTTCTATTATTAAAATTGGAGAGATTAATGAGTTTTTTAACAAGAAAAAGTTTTGAATCAATAAAAGAGCTAGGGAAGACTAGTGGTCTTAGCAAAACTCTAGGGGCATTTGATCTGATATTATTGGGTCTTGGGGCTATAATAGGTACGGGTGTATTTGTGTTAACAGGTATGGTAGCGGCTAAATATTCTGGTCCTGCAGTTATGCTATCCTACGCTGTTGCTGGTGGAACATGTATTTTTGTTGCCTTTGCTTATACAGAGCTTGCTACCATGTTACCGACTTCTGGTAGTATTTATACTTATTCTTATGTAGCTTTTGGTGAGGTATTTGCTTGGTTAATTGGTAGCGTTATTATATTAGAACTCGGTTTTGCTGCTGGTGCGGTTGCAGCTGGCTGGTCAGGATATGCTCAGGGTATATTGTCAGCAGGTGGGATAGATTTACCTAAAGCTTTAACGACCGTGCCTAGTAATGGTGGAATAATAAATTTACCAGCTTTTCTTATTGTAGTGTTTGTCTCTTTTATTTTGTACTTAGGAACGAAAGATAGTAAAAAACTAAATGCTATTTTAGTATTTGTAAAAATGGCAGCTATATTTGCGTTTATTGTGTTTGCCACACCGTATTTTGATGCGACAAATTTGCAAAACTTTTTACCTTTTGGCTTCAATAATATGCTAGTTGGGGCATCTATCCTATTTTTGGCTATGACAGGTTTTGGGACAATAGCTGCTACAGCTGAAGAATGCAAAAACCCTAACCGAGATTTAATGATCGGTATTATTGGATCATTAGTAATTGCAACGATAGTATACGTTATAATAGCTGGGCTAGTCACTGGTATAGCCCCTTTTGATCAACTTAATAATGACCAGCCACTTGCCTATGCTCTTAGCTTGAATAATAGTAATATTGGTTCTGCCATCGTTGCTACTGGAGCAGTATGTGGTATGACTACAGTACTGATGATGAATATTTATGGTACATCTCGTATCTTTTATGTAATTGCCCGAGATGGGTTATTGCCAAAGAGTTTTGCAAAACTGCATGCAAAATACGATAGTCCTTATATTACTATCTTAATATTTTCTGCTCTTGCTGCATTATTAGGAGGATTTTGTCCATCTGAAATTCTTTTTCAGTTATCATCTATGGGGGCTCTAATTGATTACTCAGTAGTTGCCGTAATAGTCATGTTGTTTAGAATAAAAATGCCAAATGTTCCAAGAGCATTTAAATGTCCTGCTGCATGTATCATTATACCATTTGTTTTAATAGCTTGCCTATATTTACTATCTATACAAATGTTTGATAGTAACTTTAATTTGATGATTGCAGGGCAATTATTAATATATTGGTTTGCACTAATGTTTGTTCTGTATATTCTTAGATTGTTCTTTATGAAACGACAAGTTTAATTTGTATGAGTAATGCACTACAACCATTACGTGGTACTAAAGATCTACTGCCTGCGGATTATATAATTCACGATTATATAATTAACACAGCAAAACATATTGGTGAACTTTATGGTTATCAAGCCATGAGTACGCCGATAATTGAATATACTAAAGTTTTTGACCGTACACTTGGAGAGACTTCTGATGTAATAAGCAAGGAAATGTACAATTTCCTTGATAAGAGTGATAATAATATTTCTCTTAGACCTGAGTTTACAGCCGGTATTATTAGGGCTTTTATCTCTAATAACCTGCAACAAACATTACCTATTAAGTTCTTTTCAAGCGGTCCAGTATTTCGTTATGACCGACCACAGGCTGGTAGACAAAGGCAATTTCATCAAATAAATTTTGAGTATATTGGTGGAGAAGAAGGATCGAGTAACGATGCTGAAACAATTAGGCTTGCCTTAGATATTCTTCAGGCTTTAGAAATAGATAAAGATACAACTTTAGAAATAAACTCAATTGGTTGTGCTGCAACTCGTACCATCTACCAACAAAAGCTGGTAGAGTATTTCAATGATTATAAGTCAGAATTATCAGAAGATAGCCAAAAGCGACTCGTCAAAAATCCGATGCGGATCTTAGATTCAAAAGATGAAAATGATAGAAAAATAGTTGCGAATAGCCCTTTAATGTCTCAATACTATAATAGTGATACTGCAAGATATTTTGACGATGTGTTAAGATACTTAGATTTACTGAATGTAAAATATATCATTAACCCAAGGCTAGTAAGGGGGCTTGATTATTATTGCCATACAACTTTTGAGTTTACTACTAGCAAACTTGGCAGTCAGTCGACAATTCTTGCTGGTGGAAGATATGATGGGTTGAGCAAAATTATGGGCGGGTCAGAGACAAAAGCCATTGGCTTTGCTGCTGGAATCGAAAGGCTTGCTTTAATGAGAGAATACAACATACCTAAAGCCAGACCAATATTTATCTTTCCTATTAGTGACAATAATTTAGAATATTGTTTAATCTTAGCCAATCAATTACGCCAAAAAAATATTTCTGTTACCTTAGACGCCAAAGGCAAAATAGCCAAGAGAATGATTCGGGCTAATCTACAGAAAGCTAAATATGTTATTTTTGTTGGTGATGATGAACAAATGAGTAATAGCCTTAAATTAAAAGATCTTGATAAAGAACAAGAATATTTATTACAATTTGAGCAAATTGTAGAATTACTTTAGTTATTAGACCTCTTGCATAACCTAAAGATAATTGAGGAATTTTTAAAAAATATAACAAAATTATTGGCAATATTAATTTAATGTACAATTAAATTAATTAGAGAGGTACTTTTATGGAAGATATTGACAATTGGCGGGTAAAGTTCGAATCTTGTAAATATTCTACTAAGCTACTTAATAAATTGATTTTACTAAATGAAAAAGTAAATGATCCAGTAGATATCGACGAAATTACTAAAGCTATCTATTACGCTAAGAAATATCATGGTAGTCAAATGCGACAATCTGGCGACCCCTATTATTCTCATCCAATAGAAGTATCATACATGGTTGCCCAGTACACAGCCCAAGAAATTCCCACATTATTTAAAACTGAAATGATAGTTACCAGCTTACTGCATGATACGATCGAAGATACAATACTTACTGAAAAGATGATAGCTCGAATTTTTGGTAGTCAAGTTGCTAGCCAAGTGGAAGCTCTAACAAGGAACAAGTCTTACGGCAAGATTAGCTCCAAAGATACTTTGGATTTATTATCTCAACAAAAGAGATTTGACGTGGCATTGATTAAATTATTTGACCGCATTCACAACCTACAAACAATAAGGGCTAAATCCCCAGAAAAGACACTGAAAATAGTTAAGGAAACTATAAGATATTTTGTAACTATTTGTGCATACTTGGAACTACCAATAGCCGAGCAGCAGTTAATAAATCTATGTTACCAAAACTTATCTATTGACCCTAAGCCTCCTAAACTATAAATTTATTTGATTAAGTGATTTTAGTTAGTTTTTCCAGCTTTTTAAAATTATAGTGAATTAACTTGAATTGGCAACGTTATAAATCCGATTAGTATTTAGCCTTAGCGTTATTGAGATGAATGTGTAAGCTTTAGTCGTCATTGCGAGCTAATATATCCCCACGAAATTAAGCATGACAAAGCTCCGTCTTTATAATAGATGCAAGGGGTTCTACCAATGGTTTTATGGCATGCAAATAATTAAATTCAATAATAAATTTCCCAAGAGTACAATACGAATAAATTTTTTTATCTTTTACTGTGTTAGGTTGGAAAATTCTTTGCATACCTTGGCTATAGCCTACCACACCTATAACCCAATCATTTAATACTGTTTTTACATCCATAACCTACTATCTCCATCATCATTAAATAATGATGATATTCTATCAATTCTTGCTATTTTGCAACAATTTCGTGGGGATATATCAGATTGCGAGGAGACCGTAAGGTCGACAAAGCAATCCATTTCTAATCACTTTCCTGGATTGCTTCGTCAACCTTACGGTCTCCTTGCAATGACATCTTGTACTTTGTAAAATATAGATTTACAAGACGGGCAAGTATCTATAATATCATTATAATTATATAAAAGTTAAAAAATATTAAGTATTACTTGTGCGTAAACAAACGACATATCCAATATTTACTGATAGTAGATTAGTTTACATAGAAATAAACCTATTTTAATTTAATTGTTGCCTTTCTAGGTTATATAATATATGACAGTAATCTTTGCATTTATTAATAAGTATATTTGCAAAAATTTAATAATTCATTCATAAAGGAGTTAACTATGGCACGAAAGAATGACTTTATAGAAAAAGCTGACAAATTTATAGGTGAAAAGATCTATTCTTTAAGGCTTGCTAAGGGGTTGTCACGTCAACAACTTGCAAAGGTAATAGTAGTAACACATCAACAGTTACAAAAATATGAAAAGGGCATTAATAGAATACCAATGGGTAGGCTGATTCTTATTGCTAAAGCACTAGAAAAAAATATCGATTATTTTTATGATGGTTTAGAAGGAGCGGATAATGTCGAGCCTGTACATACTCAACATCAGCGTATGTGCATAGAAGTATCAAGAAACTTTATGAAGATTCGTAACCCTGCACATCAACAAGCTGTTAATGCATTGATACGTTCTTTGATTAAAGAAGATTAGGTGAGATAAAACATATATAAAATTTTATTTATGTTACGCAATTTGTGAGTTATGGTAGATTTGTTGAGTTGAGCAACCAATCTGCTAATAACTCACAATCCGATTGTTTATTTCGTAGTGAATAAATATATACATTTTATCACAAAAATTCATTACGCTAATAGATATATGCAAATTATTTAAAAAATTTGACTATATTTAGTTTGTCTCATTAATTTGTGATTTAGATTTCTCTAAGTATTTTAATATTTCCTCATGTAAGGCAGTCCATTTAACTTGTTTTTTCATAAGAGGTAGGAATTCTTTTTTCCATACTTTTATATATTGTTGAGAATACTCTCTTTCAAGATTTTGAAATTCAGAAGAAATATTTGTTTTGAACATAGCTATTAAATTTGAAACCTCAGTAATTTTATGACTATCTAAAGATTTCAAAGATAAAATATCTTGTTGTAAAACATCTATTTTATTTAATAAATTGTTTTTAAAGGTCTTATATGGCAAGATTATATCATACCTTAACTCAGAATTATAATATATTTCCATTTTATATATTAAGCTATTGAACGTATTACGTGATACTTCTTGTTCATAATTTGTAAGGGAAGTTAATAAATATTTATAGTCTTTTTCATTTAAATCACGTGGTTTAACAAGCATATGAATTTTGGAGTGTAAATTATTGAATTCACTATAAATACTATCTCGATACTTATCTAAAAACTTAGGAAATACATCTTGTTGCTCAAGTTTTAAGGGTAAATCCTTCCTAATTTCTATTGGTAGATTATGTATCGAAAACTGATATACTACCCACATAAAACTCTCATCAAATTCATTTGAATAATTGATACGATCATCAGGCAAAACTACCTTACCTTCTTTATCATTCCAAGGTCGTATCTTATAAAAAAATCTATTCAGTCTTTCTTTTAATTTTAGAATATCTGTGTTTTTATCTCCCATTTTATATAATACTTTATTCATTAAACGTTTAGCCTCGTTGGATTCTATTCTATTATTTATATGAAGACCTATATTATTTCTTTCCAATAACTCCCAATCAAATAATCTATGCGGATCAACTTTACGTAGCACATAACTATCAAATGCTTTACTGTACAATATTGTTCCTATTTCAGAATGACTAAATATCATATCTTTTCTTATTTTAAAACGTTTCATAAGATATAGGAGTAATTCTTTTACAGATTCCATTTGCTGTTGTGAAAACAATTCACGCCCAGTATTCACTATTTCTATGCCGATAGAATAATTATTTAAAGCAGTTAATTCTTCAAATTGCTCACCCATTTTAATTTTAGCATAACTAATACCAGCATGGTATGCTCGCTTTTCTAAAGGAACCGTTAACGTAATACTGCCATCCTTATCTACAATAAAATGAGCAGACAGACCTATTTTGTTTAGCAATTCTTTTGTATCTTTTAATGTTGATATACCAGTATGGTGAACTATAACCATTGATACTTTTTTACCTTCTCTGTCACCATAATTTGCAACTGGCACAGGGGCTAGGAAAAGTAAGTTTTTCTTTTGCAATACAGGAAGTTCTCTTTGTAAATGAGCAAAATCATTTTGAAAGCTTACAATATCAGGATGCGGCTTAGATAAAGCCTCCACTCTTTTATGAGAACAGCCAGCATTTAATAATGCAACTATTATAAAAAGATAGTATCTTAAAAAGAGATCAAGAGCTTTATTTGTCATACAAATATCCAATCACTATAAATTATGTTAAAAAATTAAGTGTAGCTAACCAGTTCTATAGTCAGTTAACCTGAATTGGTGCCGAATAAGCACCCATCGTGCTGTCTATTAGCGAGGAGGCGTACGCCTCCGAAGCAATCCATAAAAGTAACCAAAGATGGATTGCCACGACCTACTTGCGTGGTCTCGCAATGACAAAAAACCTATCTAAAACCCGCTTTACCTTCTAACTTTCAACAGTTGTGACTAAAGTGGCTTTGAGCTATGACGTTAAGGCTAAATACTAATCGATTTATAACGTTGCCAATTCAAGTTAATTGACTATATATCTTTTATACTAGATTATTCAATGGTAAATTCAAGAAATTAATCAGGCTCAACTCATTCCTTCTTCATTATCTTTTTAATATTATACTGGCTATTTTTTTTGGTAGCATAAGTATATTCGCTAATATTTTTGCATACTTATTAAAATAATAGATATCATAAGTGTTTAGTATTTTATAAGTAAAAAACCCTAGAGTATAAGGTGTTATTAATAAGTTTTTTATAAATAATTTGATATAACTAAAACATTTATCAAATTTAATATCTATTATTGTAACGAGTCTCATTTTTGATAAGTAATTATCTAATTCCCTACTGATATCATGAGAATTAATATCCCAATTAATTATATTATTAATATCTTTAACTTTTTTAAAAAATTCTAAATTAGCCTTGCTAAGAGGACTGACTTGCAAAATACGATCTCTATGACCTTTTAGCATATGAAATAACATTTTATTCATTATTAATCGCTTATTGTATAAGGTGGTATCATTAGTTTGCAAATAATTTAGAATATTGAGAATTATCTTTTCATGATCATGGATTTTAAATCCTGTTGCCGCAATGGATTGGGTAGGTCTGCCTATATAATATTTATAAAGTGGTATATCTAAATACAGAACCTGTTTAACATATTGTATAGCTTTCGCATTATATTCCATATCTACATAAAAACATTTTTCAGTTAGTATAATATTAGATTTCTTAAGAATATCAGTTTTATAAGTTGAAGTTGATAAAATTGGTCCCCAATAATCAAATTTTATTTGGTCAAGAATTAAGATTTGTTTAGACGGAAGATGGGTATAACAATCCTCACTTCTTATAGTACTATTAGCTAACATGTCATACGATAATTCATGTAAGATTAAATCAACATCGAACATATTTAAATATTTTAGGAAATTATCTAGCCCTTGAGTATCTACCCAATCATCTCCATCCACTATTTTAAAATATTTTGACTTAGTATGTTTAATACCAGTATTTACTGCTCCACCATGCCCCTTATTGCTTTGATTTATAAGTGTTACAATAGTTGGGAATTTATTTTGGTACTCTTCAGCAATTGATTGAGTGTTATCAGTTGAGCCATCATTTATAACTAATATTTCTAGTAAATGCTTATTCTCACAAGATAAAATAGAATTTAAGCATCTTGGTAAATAACGCTCAATATTGTAAACAGGAACACATATACATAATAATTTTATTTGCTCATGTTCTATAGGTTTAATATAAAATTCTTGTTCATTTTGAAATAATTGCAATTCTTTTTCCAAAATCATTTTACGTGAAAATTTAGAAGCAACATCATAAGACATTTTCTCGCTTAACTCTAAAAATCTATCTGGATTGTAAAATAAATCCTCAATAATATTGGCATAAGACTGCGGATTTTCTATATCATTACTTAAAGTACCATAAGAAGGATTGATAAATTCTGGAACGCCACAAACATTAGAACTAACTAACGCTAAACCAGAACTTACTCCTTCTAAAGAACTAACCCCCATACTATCAAGTCTTGTTGGATGGAATATTATACCACAATTTTTATGAAGCTCGCTAATTTGAGCATGAGTATGAAATCCTTGAATAAAATGCACATTAGACCATCGTATTTTTTCTGAGAAATCTTTAAATAATAAACCATCTCCATAAATAAAAAAGTTTAGTTGATTAAAAAATTCTTTATTCTGAAGAATATTGATGGTCTCTATTACTAGATCTAAAGCATAGTTATTGTAATTATCGAATTTTCTTAAAGTAAATATGTTTAACCTATCATCTGAAGATTTTTTAACATATTTAAATATATCAGTATCTATACCATTTGGAATTATGGCAAAATTATTGAAATTGGTATTTATATATTTCTCAGATTCTGCCTTTAACCAATTGCTTGCAAATATCCATTTTATATTTTTATTATTTGCATATTTTTTATACATTAAATCTTTTATTCTCATTTGCCAAGTCGTAATATAGGGATTATATGTCCCATCATACGCCACACAAAATGATTCTTGATATCTGTAAAGTGCTTCCGCACCATGAATGTAACAATAAATTTTTATACCATGATAAAAAATTACACTATCAATAATATCTTGTAATTTCTCATTAATAAAATGAATTATAACTCTCTTAAAATTAGAATTAGTTATTATATTTTTTAAAAAACTTAAACTATTATAATAAACTTTTACACCATCAAATTCATTTACAAAACTATTATTATCATCATGACAAAAAACCTCTGGCTTAATATTATGATTGGTAAAAGCTTTAATAGAAGTATGAACAAAACCAAAATTATACAGGTTTGCAGAACTAGGATATCCAGGAGAAATTATCAATGTATCAGCTGTAGAAACAGGATTGTCAAATTTACTTTTTTTAGTTATGTAATAAGTAAATTGTTTTATTTTAACTTCTGTGTTAGCTTTTAAGGTAAGCACAATTTTAAAACATTCTAGATTAGATAAAGGGACTTCTAATTCTGAATTTAAAAACGTCAATTTTCTAGCAACTGTAAAGGATATTTCACCCTTAACCAAAGTTCCTTTATTAAGCAAACTAATAAATTGTTTCCCCTTAAATAGGACAAACTGCCTATCTATAGTTATATATCTTAGTTCATTTGATGAGTTAATGATTGTGATATTATCATCTTCTTTATTATGTTTTACATATAAACCATTAAGTTTATTAGTTGGTAACGTAATAATTTTTTGTTTTAGGTCTATGGGGAGGGTCATTCTCAAATAATTATAAAGCTGTTATTTTAGTTAATGATTCTATATCTTCAAACTCCTTTAAAGCCCTTAATATTATATCATCCATATCATAATATCGATACTCAGCTAGTCTTCCGATCAGCCTTAGATTAGAAAAATTTTTAGCTATTTCTTTGTATTTATTAAACAATTCACTATTACAATCTTTGGGTATTGGATAATAAGGTATATCCTTCTCAGGGTTAGTTCTATCATATTCTTGTGGGTATTCATACATCAGTACTGTCTTCTTGTTATTAGGTACCCTCATAGTATGATTATACTCAGTAATCCTAGTATATAATTCGGTATTGGGGTAATTTACAGTAGTTACCCGTTGTAATAAAGCTTCATCATGTGTTTCAGTTGTGAATTTTAATGATCTGTACGGCAACTCCCCTAAATGATAATTAAACAATTCATCTATAGGACCAGTATATATTATATTACCTTCATATTTTTGCCCTTTAAAAAGGATGGCTTTATTATTAAGGTCTATTTTCAATAAATCTTTAGAATCGGTATTTAGTAGAATATCAATATTATCATGAATTAACATTTTCTCAAACATTGCCGTATAACCTTCGACTGGTAAAGCTTGAAATTTTTGTTGAAAATACCTATCATCATAGGAAATATGTACAGGAACTCTAGCCGTTATGGTCTCAAAATCCAAGTTTTCCGGTTTATCGCCCCATTGTTTTACTGTATAGTTCAAATATAATGTTTCAAATATAAAGTCCCCTAACGCTCTTATATCACCATCATCAAAATTTCTTAGCTTAGAAACGGATACTTTAGTCTCCATACCAAAGTTTACAATTAACTTATCTTTATATAATAGGGCTTTTTCAACTGGTAATAGAAGTTCTAAAGAGGTTAGATTAAATGGTACTGGCACTAATTGATCGTTTATTTTAGCTAAAACTTTATGTTGGTATGGATACCAATGAGTAAAATTACTTAAATAATTTTTTACTTTATCTTCATTGGTGCGAAATAGATGGGGACCATATTTATGAACCAATATATTATTAACATCTTTATAATCATACATATTACCAGCGATATGGGGTCTTTTCTCTATGACCAACACCCTTTGGTTAAGTTGCGAGGCTATTCTTTCTGCAAGAATAGAGCCAGCAAAACCACTACCAACTATTATATAATCGTATATAATCATAAATTCGGGTTAAATAAATTTTAAAAATTACAACATAATGATTTATTTTGATAATATGTCAAGTGCGAATTGGATACATCTCACAATATTAAAGTATATTATATTTTGTACTGGCAGGTGTGTCAATATTATTGACTGACTATGATAAATACCATAAGGTGCAACTAAGAAATAGAAGAAGTAGAATTATTAATAATCAATTGACTGTAGTCTCCTAGATTAGCGGATGTGGGATAATGACAAAACTAAATGATGCTTTACAGATGGGTAACATTTATTGTATAAGAATATAGGATTAAATTATTTAAAAAATTATCAAAATGAATATTCATGAATACCAAGCAAAGATGATTTTGAGACAATATGGTATACCTACTTCTAAGGGAGTTGTGATATCGCAAAAAGAAGATATCGATAGACTAATTGATGATTTAGAAGCAGAAATATATGTGGTTAAAGCCCAAATTCACGCAGGCGGTAGGGGAAAAGCTGGGGGTGTAAAAGTTGTAAAAAGCAAAGAAGAGGCAAAGAAGGCAGCTCACGCGATGTTTGGAATTGACCTAGTAACTCATCAAACATCATCTGCTGGGCAAAAGGTTCGTCGTTTATATATTGAATCTGGCTGTGATATTCTAAAAGAATATTATTTTAGTGCTGTTTTTGATCGTAGTAATAGTAAAGTAACTTTTATAGCTTCTACTGAAGGTGGTGTAGATATTGAAGAGGTTGCTCATAATACCCCACAGAAAATTATCAAAATATCAGTTGATCCGGCAACGGGTATACAACCATTTCATTGTCGTCAAATAGCATACAAGCTTGGCTTTAAAAATGAACAAGCTAAACAAATGATGAAAATTGTTGAATCAACCTATCAGGCTTTTATAGCAACTGATGCTAACCAAATTGAAATTAATCCATTAATAACCAAACCTGATGGTAGTTTATTGGCACTTGATGCTAAAATTAACTTTGATGATAATGCATTATTTAAACATCCTGATATTTTAAATATGCGAGATAATGATGAAGAAAATGCTCTTGAAATGCAAGCAAATAGCCTTGGTCTTAGTTATGTCAAGATGGATGGTACTATTGGTTGTATGGTAAATGGTGCTGGGTTAGCTATGGCAACAATGGATATTATTAAGCTTTATGGGGCTGAACCAGCAAATTTTTTAGACGTTGGTGGTGGAGCTGATCGTGAAAAAGTAACGGAGGCTCTGAAAATAATTTTATCAGACCTGCATGTACAGGGAGTTTTAGTTAATATTTTTGGTGGTATAATGCGTTGCGATATAATTGCTGAAGGGATTATTGCTGCAGTAAAAGAGATTGGTATTAAAGTTCCACTAGTTGTACGTTTAGCCGGCACCAATTTTGAATTAGGTAAAAATATTTTAGCAAATTCTGGTTTAAAAATAATCGCTGCAAATGATTTAGGTGATGCTGCTGTTAAAATTGTCGCTGCGGTAAAGTAATTGTATGAACTTAGGCATTATTACGAAATAATTTTTTAACTTTAGTGCCAAAACATCCTGGGAAATTATGACCTCAGACAAGCCAAAACATGACGAAATCTTTCGCAAATCTATGGAGAATCCCATAGTTGCTAAAGAGTTTTGGCAACTCATTTGCCTAAAGATGTGTTGGCTTTAATCGATAGCACATCTTTAAAATTAGAAAAAGATAGTTTTATTGAGCCAGACCTTTCTGAAACTATTTCTGATGTATTATTTTCTGTTAAGTTTAATGATCAGGATGGCTATATTTTTTTGCTATTGGAGCATCAAAGTACTGTTGATAAAATGATGGCGTTTAGGTTATTTAAATATATGATTAATATTTGTGATCGATATTTAACTACTAATCCTAAAGCTAAACGCCTTCCAGTAATTTATCCCCTAATAATTTATAATGGCAAGAAGAAATATAATGCACCTCTTAATATATGGAATTTATTTAGCCATCCAGATTTAGCCAGAGGCTTTTGGACAAATGATTGTCAGCTTATTAACGTACATGATATCCCCGATGAGGAGCTAAAGAAAAAAGTATGGTCTGGGATTTTGTTATTTTTCCTCAAACACATCCACGAACGTCAATTACTGAAAAGATGGCAGGAAATTTCTCATCTCTTGCCTAAATTGAGTAAAATAACAATAGGCTATGACCATATAAGAAATCTATTACAGTATACTTTGATCTTTATTGAGCAAAATGATAAAATAGAGTTAGAAAAAATATTAAAAAATAGTTTAACTAAAGAAAAAGGAGAAGAACTTATGCCTAGTATAGCTCAAGTATGGAAAGAAGAAGGGATAGAGATAGGGCTACAGGATGGTATTAGAATCGGAATACAGGATGGTATTAAAATCGGAGAAGCTAGGGGAGAAGCTAGAGGTAAAGCTAAAGGTGAAGCTAAATTAATAAAAATGATGATAAACAATGGTAACTCTATTGAAGAAGTAGCGAGAATTACTGGACTATCTATTACTAAAATCAATGAATTACTGAAACTACAGTAAATTATTAAATTAATCATTGTAACAAAATAATTTTTTAATTTCTAGGAACTAATTAAGATTGGGTTCTGTTATAACCCAAGATGTTTTATAAAATTAAAAGGGTACTTTATTACAGCTTTTTAGTCTCAAAAGAGGTCTATTTTAATCATTATCTTAAAAAATACGGAAAAGGTATATATGTCAATATTAGTTGATAAAAACACAAAAGTAATTTGCCAGGGTTTTACTGGTTCCCAAGGGACTTTTCATTCTGAACAAGCCATCAATTATGGCACTAAGATGGTAGGAGGAGTGACACCTGGAAAAGGTGGTAATACTCATTTAGATCTACCTGTATATAATACAGTACATGAAGCAGTTGAAAAAACTGAGGCTACTGCCAGCGTTGTTTATGTTCCACCACTATTTGCGGCTGATTCAATTTTGGAAGCTATAGATGCAGGTATTAAATTAGTAGTGTGTATTACAGAGGGTATACCAGTACTTGATATGATAAAGGTCAAAAGGGCATTAGTAGGATCAAAAACTAGATTAATTGGGCCTAATTGTCCAGGTATTATTACTCCTGATGAGTGTAAAATTGGTATAATGCCTGGTTATATTCACAAGAGAGGAAGAGTTGGAATTATATCTCGGTCAGGTACTTTAACTTACGAAGCAGTAGCACAGACTACAGCTATTGGTCTTGGTCAATCCACCTGTATTGGTATTGGTGGGGATCCAGTTAATGGTACTGATTTTGTTGATTGTATTGAAATGTTTTTAAAAGATGATGAAACAGAATCGATTATTATGATTGGTGAAATAGGTGGAGATGCTGAAGAAAAAGCTGCTGAATTAATAAAAAGTTCAAAGATTAAAAAACCAATAGTTAGTTTTATTGCTGGTATTACTGCTCCTGAAGGAAAAAGGATGGGGCATGCTGGTGCGATTATTTCTAATGGACAAGGGTCAGCTGAACATAAATTGGAGGTACTACAGAGTGCAGGGGTCACTATCACTAGATCGCCAGCTGATATCGGTAAAACTATGTTCGAACTATTAGGAAAAATCTAAATTTTAAAAAACACAAAAAGACATGATAGGGAAAGTAATAGTTTTTATGATTCCTTCTTTCGAAACTAATTTGCTGTTGCCTTCCTTATCAAACAGCTAACATTATTATTTTGTTCATCAGAAATTCCTAATGCTGTTCTATAATGATAATCAGTAGCCTTAATGTTTATCCCACGCATAATCAAAAATTTTGCCATATAATAATTGCCAATTTCTGCAGCTTCATGTAAAAGAGTGTAATTATCATTCCCCCTTTTTTGAATGATTGAGTAATTATCCAAAAGAACCCTAAGAGCAAATAAATTATTTTTTCTAACTGCTTCAAAAGCTCTATCTGTTGCATCATTTACTATACTACTAGCAACATGCACATCACTATTATAATTATCAATAAACCTATTTATTATCTTTCTTTGATTCTCTCTATGCTCACTATCATAAATTCTCTTAAACATTTGAATAAATGCATACATCGCCATTTGATTTAATCTTGCCTCTTCTGTAAGTTCTCCCAATACTATATCATCATCTGGCAAAAATAACATTTGTTTTTCATCTTCTATGAACAGAGCCATTTCCGGTGATATTTCTTTAATACTACTAGTTAAACTTTTAGCAATTGGAGTAGATTTATCAGGCTGTTTGTTATTTACTGTTCTCTCTTTAACAACCTTACTAGATTGCTCTGATGGCTTATTATCTTTTACGAATACTGGTACAGGTGTTTGAGCTTGCGGTATTACAGAAACTGGAGAGCCTTTAGGAATAACAGGTACAATGGTAGGTTCAGTCACTTTAGGTTCAGTACTTTCCTTAGGTAATATTGCTGGTATGATATGGGGAGTTGCTTGAGCCTCAGTCGGCTTTTTTTCTTGTGAAGAAGGTAATATATCTAAATTAGGCGTAACCACTTCCTTTTTATCTTCACTACCTACTTGCTGCAACTCTACTGAATTTTTCTCTTTATCAGGCATAGTTATAGGCGGCACAGTATCTTGACTTTCTGTATTATGATTTTCAGCTGGTGGTAGGGTAGAATGGTTATTAATATTATTATTGTTTTTATTGGACTCTTCTGGCTCAATTTTCTGAGATGGAATTTTATCTAATTGTTCTGATTCTTTTAGGTTATTTATTTTTTTATCATCTAGAGTATTTTCTAGAATTGGTAATTTATTATCTCCTAAATCAATGAAAGAATCTGTTTCGCCCTCTTCCTTACTGCTATCTTGTGGTGTGGGTATTGGTTTTACTGATTCTGGTATTTGAGCATCTTTCTCGGAGTGCGTAAACTGCTGTATTTTTTTCAGCAAAGAATCTGTTTCTCCTGAATCTTCTTGATGTTTATTGACTTTATCATTTTCTAATTGTGGTAATGCTGGAGGAAGAGGTGGTGGGGCAGAATAAACCTTATCTGTAAACAAAAAAATAGTTATTAGAAATATTACCAGAAATTTTTTACAACTTAATCTAGCTAATAATTTTAGAATGACAAAACTCCTACTCTCATTTTCAAGAGTTCTATTAAAGTACATTAGAATTCTCACATTATTTTATATTATTAGTATAGCTAACTCAACTAACCTTATGACATCACTGTAATTAGACCTCTTGCATAACCTAAAGATAATTGAGGAATTTTTAGGAAAAACGAAGTCGAGTACCGCAACGTACTAAGATGTACGTGCCAATTAGATTAGGTTATGCAAGAGGTCTATTGTAACATAATTTACTTCCTGCACTAAGTTATTTTTGCTATCTCTCATTTAGCTTGATCATTTGGCAATAACTTTTGAATCTCTTTTTCTACTAACTGCTTTACTAATAAAGGCAAATTTTTATCTAACCATTGTCTCAGTTGCGGTCTTATCATCTCAACAACTAGCTCCTCTAACGTTTTAACCTTAGAGTTTGCATTTGCGTTAATCTCTTGAGCTGCTTTCGAGAAATGTTGAAAAATCTTAGTAGTTTCTGCTGCCGATTTATCGGATATCAACGATTCCTGCAATAATTCTTCTGTTAATTGGCTCTGGGGATTATCCTCTAGTCCATCTTCTTTAACCCAGGTTTTCTCATGCAAGACTTCCCCCTCACCTACTATATTAGTCAATTCTAATATATCGTCATCATTAGATTGGCTGCCACTACGATTATCAATCATCCCTTTAATTGATTTCAATATTTCCTCAATTGACATATCTTGATTTTTCTTATGATCTTTACTCATAATTAAAAACCTATAATAAGCTTTTTCTTAAGTCCCTTAAACTCATCTTCAGGAGTAAAATATTTAACTTTCAAATTCAAGCTTTTTGCCGTCAATTCTCCCAATAAAGATTTAATTTGGTAAGCCATTAAGATAGAGTCTTTATGTGCATCAACTTTTGCTATCTTAGCATTATATAATTTTTCTTCAGCAGTAAAAACTTCTAAGACTGTTTTAGAGCCAACAACTTCTTCCTGCATTGTCCCATCATAAGCTATTTGGGCAGCTTCTACCCCTTGCGATGCGGCAATAATTCTAGATTTTGCTGCTTCAAATCCTTCCCAACTACCAATAGCACTTGCCCGTATTTGTTTTATTGTATCATCAAGTTGAATAACAGCACTCCTAGTACTATTTTTAGCTTTCCTAATTTTTGAATATTCAGTACCCTTAGAATAAATAGGTATATTAACTGATAAGGTTGATGTGGTGCTTCTATTATTGAGGCGATCCATTGGCTTTTCTGGAATATAGTAAGTTTTACCAGATTGAACTTTAAAACTTACCTTAGGCAAAAGTTCAGTCTTTGCTGCTATCTCGGCAGCTTTATGACTTCTAACACTATGTCTTGTACTATCTATGCTAGGATTAACATTTACCGCTCTCTGTATTAAACCCTCTAATGAATTAGGCAAATTGTCCGGCATAGAAGGCATAGCAATATCATCAGCTTCTATACCAAACAGACGAATGAAGTTTGCTTTTGTTGCTTGATAATTAGCATATAGGTTTAATCTATTAGTCTCAGATGCTGCAAGAGATGCCTTGGCACTAGCGAAATCTATTGATGTTGCTTCACCTAATTTTAGTTTTTCTTGAATGGTTGCTAATTGATGTTTGTTAGTTTTTACACTAATTTCAGAAATCTCATATTTTTCTTTTGCTTCATAACATTCGAGATAATTTTTTATTAAGCTTAAAAGAACCTTCTGCTCTCCCTCATAATATTTAGCACGCGATGCCCTGAAAGCTGACTGGGCAGATTTCAAAGTTGCAACACTACTACCACCATTAAATATAGGCTGCTCTAAAATAAAAGCTCCTTGTTTTGATCTTACCTCTTTTTTAGAAGAATGAGCATATTGACTATCCGGTTTACTACCACTAACATTATAATCAATATTATAAGATATGCTAGGCATAAAACCTGAAAAAGCTGCAGAGAATTGCTCAACCTCAGCTAAAAAATTCTGTCTAAGGATTTTTAAATCGCCATTATTATCATACGCACTAGATAAAGCGCTAGGTAAGTCGACAGCCAAAACTGAACAATTGAACAAAATGATAATGGAAAAATGCGTAACAAAACGTGTAAATTTATACATAGTTGATTCTAAATATGTTTATGTTAAAAAATTGGTAGATTCTGCAACAAGTTAAAGCTATCATTGAGCTAAAAATTGACCTATTGCAAAAGCTAACATATTATAGCTAATATGTAACATATCAAAAACTAACCTTAAGAGCAACATAACAGTGTTAAACTATAGTTTTTATTTGTATTATCTTTAAACAAGATGGTAGATTATCAATTAAAAAATTTAAATTAAATTTATTATGCCTAACTTATATTCTTTCCTTGCAAAAAGTGCTTTACCTAGTATCTTATCAAACCCTTCAATTGCTTCTACTGTACAGCAATTAAAGTTTGATTCTACGAATACATTCAAAATGTTTTCTAGTAACTTAAAAAACATAAAGAAAAGAGCTGGTTATATATATGACATATTTGTAGATTCAGATTCGAATGATCAACAACATGCTCAACAACAAACCCGAGAAATAGCTGAAGCTTTTAAAAAAACAGTCGGCAACTCCTTAGATGATTTAGATAAATATCTTGACGAACAAGAACAAACAAAAGAGGAAATGTGGTTTTTTGAAAGTACTTTTATTGAATACATAATAAACATTCTTGAAAGCATTTTACAGTTTCAAAATAAACTAAATGCCTCGTATCCTGGAGCGTCAGAAAAGATTATCGATTTTTGTGGAAATTTATTAATTGCTTTAATATCTATACAAATGCCGATAGTTGGTTTGGTACTCAAAGGAAGTGGCTTGTTAGATTCGGTAAAATCTTTTCTCAGTACGGAAAATCTAACAAAGACAGTAGATAATTGGAAGGCAAAACTAGGAACAGTTGAAGAAAAATTAGTAAAAATAGAACAGCATCCAGATCTTAAAGAAAAATGCTGCAAAGCAAAACAAATTGCTGAAATATCAGAGATAACTGGAGCTTCACCTGTAGCTGTAGCGGCATTAGGGTTGGATAGTGACTCTTTGAACAAAGTTAAAAAATCGGTTGCACAAGATCCAAAAGAAAAAGATTCTTTTAAAAAACTTATTGACTTGTCTGAAGAAATTCCCTATAGTAAAGGTAGTATAATTGGGGTTATTAGTGCCATATCTGACGGCGTGGGTAAAATCCTTGGATATACGCCAAATAAAGAGAAAGCTCTAAAAAATTCAATCGAACCAGAATTATCCGATATAAAAGAAAACCTCCTCGCTACATTAAATCCTAATAAAAGCATCATTGAAAAATTAGATTGTTGTTATAAAGCAACAAAAAATATATTTACTATCACATCTCAAATACAAGAAGCAGTCAAATTAACACCAAACAGAGAAAAAATCGTTTCAACTTTTGTAAATTTAGTTAAAGATAAAACAAAAAATATCCTTCCTGCACATTTTTTACAAGATATGACATCATTAAAAACTACTTTAAAACCGCTATCCACACTAGTGCAAATTGGTAATGCTATGAAAATAGCTCTTGGAAATAGCAATAACAAAGCCCAAAGCACAGGACGGGAAAGGTAATAGGCACAATTGTTAAAATTAGAAGAGGATGCAGGTTTTAGAGGTAATCATGGCAGTTTAAAAGTTGCAAAAAAATAATTGGCGTCATTGCGAGCCACCGTAGGTGGCGTGGCAATCCATAAAAAGAAGACAAATGTCACCCCTGCTTCGGTGCGGGGTCTAGATCACAACTGTTGAAAGTTAGAAGAGGAAGCGGTTTTAGACCGGATAGTTTAAAAGTCGTATGTGGTCAACGTCTATTAGCGAGAAAGACCGTAGGTCGACTAAGCAATCCACAAAAGCAACCAAAGATGGATTGCCACGACCTACTTGCGTGGTCTCGCAATGACAGAAAACCTATCTAAAACCCGCTTTACCTTCTAACTTTCAACAGTTGCGGGGTCTAGATTCCCGCTTACGTGGGAATGACAATAGACTCTGCTAATAAACTACCACTTCTAGTGGAAATAATAGACTCCCCATCGTTTCTACTATACATTCATGGTCAACCTTAGTATCAAAATGTCCCATATCTGCTAGAGCTTTAAGAGTACATGTTACTGCAGGGACTTTATGACTATTATTGTGCCACAACCATGGATGTTCGAAAAAATAAGCTTGTTCTCCTTTCATGTCTTGAGGGGTAAAATTATCTAATACTTCACCCGCTTTGTTCTGAAGAGTCCAATTAGAATATTTCTTATAACCTTTTTCTTTTGTGACTTGTATAGGTACAGATACTCCTTCTCTTTCCAATACTTCTTGTTGTCGTTTTATGTCTAAAGCAAGCTGAGCTTCATTGTAATCACACATCATACGATCCGTTTTATCGTAGCCAGCACTTTTCATAGCCTCGATTTTCTCTGTTAAATCTTCTAACGTTTCGTTGCTACATTTTGTAGTATTATCTCCTATAAAAATATTTGCCTCTTGTCCTGCAGCTTTAAATGCTTTAATCAATATTGCTCTCATTGCTAAATTGGAACAGTTATCATGTAATACCAATTGAAATAATTAACGCGGTATATTAATCCACTCTCTATACATAATTGATTTTACTAAAGTTACATTTTTACTAAGTTGATTCCAGGCATAGCAAGCATTAGCAACGATATCTTCGTATACACCGTAACATTGATTAGATAGGAAGTGATTTTTGTTCCACTGCCAAATTTGTTCCATCGCATTTAATTCCGGTGCGTATGGCGGAAGCGGTACCAAGGTAATGTTACTTGGAATAATTAATTTTTTCGCTGCATGCCACCCGGCATTATCTGTTAATAATGCAACATGCCTACCAGAATCAATAGTCAAAGAAAATTCATCTAAGAACTTATTCATTGAATCAGTATTGGTATATGGTAAAATTAACGCAAAAGATTCGCCCGTATCATGGCAAGCAGCTCCATAGATGTATGTTGAGATAAATTGTTGTTGCCTTACTTTCCTAGGTCTGCTCCCACGTTTAGCCCATATGCGACTTAAACTACCTTGCTGCCCAATTCAAGTTTCATCCTGTGACCAAATGTCAACCTTACTCCAATCAATATCTTTTGGTAATAATACTTTTAGCATATTGGCGAAGTTTTTTTATATGTATTTTGAGTTGCTTGATTAGATTTTGGGTGTACTGAACGAGAAGTAATCCAGCTAAAACCAAGTCGATGTATAGTGTTATAAACTGTTTTTAAACTACATTTAATACCATATGTTTCAAATAACATATTATGTAATTCCTTTCCTGTTATATAACCACCTGTCTTACTTTCACTCAACATATTTATTTTATCAGACAAAAAAGATTCTTGTAAGCTATTGAATTTTCTAAACGCACCACTCCTATGCGATTCAAATAATCCATCAAAGCTAGAGTTTCTAAATCTTCTAAGCCAAGATTGTACTGTTTTCCAGTGCGATCCAACTATTATCGATACAGTTTTCAATGACTTGCCTGATTGCAGGTGATGCATTGCTAATAAGCGTATGCGATTTCTTCCGTGCGACTCGTTTTTCATTAGGCATATGAAATCATGCTCATGAAAACCTTTTGGTAATATTAATGTTCTTGCCATTTTACTACCTGCTCAAGTTTATATTCCCATATTATAATATACCTCCTTAACTATTTCAATTGGTATTAAACTATTTTTTGAGCTACGAGGCTCCCCAAACTCAATCCTCAAGAACGAGCAAGAAGTATTACAAATCAGGCAACAACGTAAGATGATGCAAATGCAACAGTTACAACAGCAACAGATACAAGGGCAATGATCAAATGAAACTATCAATTAACTCCTCATCCCCATCACCTTTATTAAAAAAAGAGCAATTAAAATCAATTTATTGCAAGCTTTTTAGTGGAGAAGATGGTAAAATAATATTAGAGGATTTAGCTCAAATGAGCGGCATATATCGTAGCAATTTCGTTCGGCAGGAAAGTGAGTACACTGCCTTTCTTGAAGGACATCGAGCATTGTTCCTATATATATGCTCACAAGCTTCAGAAGATGATGGAGTTAATAATATTGATGGTGCTAAAATGAACCAGATAAATAAAGGCAACATTTAGTAATAATTAAGAGGTTATATTATATGTTTTTATCAAAATTTCTTGACCCTAAAAATGATTTTTGTTTTCGCCAAATATTTGGTACTGAAAAGAATAAAGATATACTTGTTCATTTTTTAAATGATGTCCTAAAATTTGAAGGTAGTGACAAAATAACTAATGTGGTATTTTTACCAACTATCCAAGACCCTGATATTGCTATTTACAGAAAGTCTATAGTTGATGTGTTATGCAAAGATCAACATGGTAATCAATTCATAGTAGAGATGCAGGTAAGTGAACATAAAGGATTTGAGAAAAGAGCTCAATATTATGCTGCTAAAGCATATTCTAAGCAAATACTCAAAGAAGATGAAAACCATAAAAAGTTGGCAGTATACGCTAAATTAAAAGGAGTAATATTTTTAGCAATAGCAGATTTTGTGATGTTTGACGATAAAAAACATTGGAAATCAAAACATTGTCTTTTAGATACAGAGAGCTATGCCAATGATTTAAAAGATTTTCATTTTGTTTTTTTAGAACTCGAGAAATTTAATAAAACTATTAATGAGCTGGAAACTATTGAAGAGAAGTGGATGTACTTTTTTAAGCATGCAGGGGATAGTACATTAACCTTAACAGATATAGAGCATTTAATAGGTAAGGATAAAATTATTAGGAGAGCCTTTGAGGCTGTAGACCAAGCTAGCTGGTCAGAAGCAGAACTTAATACTTATGAGGAAATAACTAAAGCCCGTCTTGATAATTTAGCGGTAGAGCAGCAAAAAATTGAAGATGCTGAAGCTAGAGGTAAAGCTGAAGGAAAAGCTGAAGGTATTAAAGAAAACGCTATAGTCATGGCAAAAAAAATGTTGGCTAAAAGAAAGCCAATAGATGAAATCATTGAATTTACCGGGCTAACCCTTGAAGAAATAGAGAAGTTAAAAGAAGAAATGGAAACATTGAAAGAAGAATAAGCAGATGAGTAAAGAACTAATTGCCAATAACTATGAAACTAGCCCCACTTCCTCTGGTAATGACTGGTTAGCTAACATGCCTGAGGAAATGCGTAAGTCTGAGTCACTTAGTAAATTCAAGGATATCTCATCTTTAGCTCAGAGCTATTTGGAAGCAGAGAAGAGCTTAAATCAGCGAGTCGCTGTGCCAAAAGATGACAGCTCTGATGAAGAATGGCATAAATTCTATTGTCGGCTTGGATTGCCTGAAGATAAGAAATATACTGATAAACGCTCCAAGGAAGATGAAGAGTATTTAACCCGTTATGAGGATATGTTTTACCAAAGCGGATTATCTAAAAGACAAGGTGAGAAACTGCTTAATTCACTGTATGGTTTTTCGCAGGATTTGCAGAAACAGCAACAAAATGCTATTGAGCAAACACGTCACTCTCACATTGATTGGCTGAAAAATACTTATGGTAATGCCTTTGATAATAAAATGACAGTGATGCAGGCAGCCTTATCTAAGTTTGGTACTAAGGAATTGGCTGGATTAATTGAAGATTCGCATTACGCACCAGCTTTAGTAGATTTATTAGTACGAGTCGGTGAAACTTTAAAATCTGACTCGTTAGTAACTGGTAAAGAGCTACCTGGCATTAACAACCGAGAGGCGGCATTGTCAGAGATAGATAAACTTGATTCTGACCCCGAGTTTGTGGTAAAATTAAAGACTAAAGACCATACGGGACATGAGCAAGCTGTTAAACGTATGCAACAATTATATAAAATCGCTTATGATAAAGAACAATGAAAAATAACATAAATTAATGTAACCAACCAATCATTAAAGTCATGAAGTAGGTGACAACTCATTTTAAGGCTGCAACTTCGCAATAACCTAATCATAAAAGAGCCACTAATAGCATATATACCCGAAAGGTCGTTAGCTGCGTAGCAGACAACGAACACCTTAAGTTTTTTTATTCGAGTATGTATGATATCGCACTTTAAATATTGATAGATTATTTGAGGAGGAAATATGGAACAAATAACAGACGGTCTTAAAGAACAATTTGCCAAAAATATCAGCTTAATTACTCAGCAAGAAGGCTCTAAACTACGAAAATGCGTTACTAATGGTACGCAGGATACAGAGGTAATTAGTTTTGAGTCAATGACTACCCATGAGGTCGAGAGTAGGAATCGACGGGCAATTGATCCTGAAGATCATTTACATGGACATTATACTGATGCTGGAGACCCTGGTAGATTAGAACAAATAGAATTTAAGATACCAACTATTTCAAGACGGTTTTTGACTGCTTCTGCCTATCATTGGAACGCTACTATGGATAGAAATGATAAGTTGAACCTACTAACCGATCCCACTTCACATTTTCCTAAAATGGCAGGTTGGGCTATGGGTAGACAACAAGATAGAGTAATTATTAGTGCTTTTGCTAGTCCAGTTCGAGCAGGAAGGACAGGTAGCAATGTAATTAACTTCGACGTAGCTAATAATGTGGTACCAGTAGGAATTAAGGTTACTGATACTAATTTTACCTTAAATGCTCAAGTTGCGGTTGCTGCTAATAAAGGGGTCATTGACTCGAAAAGAGCCGGGCTAACTGTTGATAAATTAATAAAAGCTCATCATATCTTAAAAAAACGCTCTTTTGGTATGTATGATAAATTATACTTGCTGTGTTCAAGTAACCAAATCTCAGACTTGTTACGTGACCCGCAAATTACTAATTATGACTATAATAACGTTAGAGCTTTAGTAAGTGGTGAAGTTAATAGTTTCTTAGGATTTACCTTTATTACTAGCGAGATGCTGGGTGGTATATATGATAATACTGGGGAGGGGAATCAATCTAGATATGCTGTTAGGGATTGCTATGCCTTTAATGAAGGAGCTATAAGATTTAACACGGTCAGTGGTTCTAACAAGAAGGGCATTGAAGAGCTAGTACAATATCATTATGCCAAGGTGTTATATTACAGTGAAGCCTTTAGCTAGCCGTGATAATGAACAAGCAGTAGTAGTAATTAAATGTTTAGAGAATTACGATCGTAACAATCATCATGGTGAATTATGGAAAGCAATAGAGACGGTGCATTACAAAAGAGGTGTGCATAGCATAACAATGCCATGGCAGATGTTTGGCAATCAATGTCGGAATAGTGATAATACAGAGAATATTGAAGATAATGATTTAACAGTAATTGCTAATAATAATTTAGCTATGCCACAAACGGCTGTTGCAAGAAGACCAGTCGGCGGTGGTGGTGAGGCGTAGATGTCTAACTACAAAATTTATGCATGAAAAATTTGTATTATTTGTAGCTGAGTGTAATTGTGAAATATGAAATTATCAAGAAGGCAGTAGTGTTACTTGGATCAAATGTTAGTATTAGTAGCATTGGTGGTGTTAGAGTATCAAAAGCCGAGGAATTATGTGAGGAATTTGTTAACCCTGCTATTGAAGATACTATATTAATGGTTAAATGGTCATTTGCTTTACGGAGAGTTGATAATATTGAAGCTAACAAAGCTAATAGACATAACTTCACCGAAATACCAGATATTGACGATTGTATTAAATGTGCAGTAATAGTACCGTCTAATCTACAATTTTATACGGAGGCAGGTAAGATTTACTTTAAGGGCGGTAAACTTACCTCGCTGTTTTACTACAGCAGAAATATTGTTGATAATTTACTAAATAACGATACGACTATTTGGCAACAAGTGCCTGCTAGCTTTAAGTTATTAGCGGCTTTATCGTTAGCCTCACAAGTATCATTTGCTATGTATTCAGATAGTTTGTTTGCTGATGGACTAAAGAAACAATATTTAATCAAACTAGAAGAAACAAGAAGGATTTACGCGGTTGATTATAATCTGATTAATTCCGGCGAAGTGTAATATTTAAAAATCAAATTATGTTAGACATAAATAACATAATTAATCCAAGAAGTAGAGTATAATAAAACTTTGAAATATTTGAAATATAGGTTATTCTGGATATAGACTCTAAAAAGAAACTATCAAGAAATAGAACTGTTATGATTAAATCCTTTCTGGGTTAGCTATACGATAATAAAAGGGCAACAAACAAGGCGATAGAGTATTTCACCCAAAGCTGTAGTCCAATACGCTAACAATTTCAGTCCATATATTGCTAGCTTTTTTATAATACATAGCTAACCCAGAAAGGGTTTGATCATATATTTTCATAATAACCTAATATTTTAAATCTCTCAAAATTTTATTATACTCTACTTCTTAGATTCATTCTAACCATGTTAGCAATATGCAACAAGAACAATTTGTTTACTCACAAAAAAATAACTTTTCAGGTGGTGAGTTAACGCCAACCATTGAGGGCAGAACTGAGCTGGCATTATATCAGAATGGCGTTAAAAAGTTGATTAACTTCATGCTACTGCCGTCAGGTGGTATTATGCGTAGACATGGTACACAATTTGTTCATTTGTTCAGCGATAATGTGCCAAAGAAAATGGCAGCAGTGATGTTCTCAAGGAAATTATCTTACTTGCTGGTTTTTGAATCGCATCAGCTAGAGACTCGTTGCTTATTCTTTGTTGGTGGGGAATTGTTGTTAACTAGTAAAGTTATACAGGATGAGGGGCAAAATTTTCATTTTCGTCCTAAGGATTTTTCTTATGTAGTATTTCAAGGAATTGCTTATATCTCCTTTGGTGATAAGAGACCAATCTTTAAATTCTCCATTGACCCGCAAGTTATTGAGCAATTTTACCAACATATTGAAGAGCAGGCAAGAAAGAGACAGGTAGAATATGGTGAAAGAGCCGAGATAGCCTCTAGTAGCAGCTATGAGCTAGCCAGCAATTTCCCTGGTAAAGAGAAGATGTTTATTATTGAACCACTGAAATGCCAAGTTAATTATTTTACTGTAGGGCAAACCGGATATAATAAAATACAAAAACCTTTTAATGAAGTAATCTATGGAGCGGAAGTAGATAAAATTAACGATACACTAAAAGACCTTTACCAGCGAGCAGCAAGTTTATCATATACTAATCAATCTCCCATCTACCAAGCACAGCAGGAGAAATTATATTGTACTTCAGTGGTTACTTTTGAAAACCGGTTATGGTGCTTTGGAGTCAATAAAAATATTCATTCAATTTGGGCAAGCTATAAGGGTGATTTTAGTGATTTTAGGATGGCATATAGAACCCTGTTAGAGGCTCGTAATCCTTTAAGTGCTTTTTCGGCAACTTTCTCCTCCTCAACTTTTGATAATGTCTTATGGTCGGTGCCTTTTGCCGATGAATTATTATTAGGCACTAGTGATGGCATCTATTTAGTCAAAGAAGGAGATCGAGCTAAGGGAGAATTTGTCAAAATCCATAAAGAGATTGAGCTACCAATATCACCACTGAAACCAGTAATAATCGGTAAGACCATCTTTTTTGTTGAAGGTAATGGTTGTAAAATTAATAGTTTGTATTATTCACAAGAAAAAGGTGGTTTTCAGATATCAGACATCACTGCCTATGCTGAGCATATATTTGCTGGTGGCATTAGACAAATTGTCGGCTGTAATAGTCCCTTTTCAATGATAGTGGCAGTGTTAAAAAATGGCTCTTTTGCTAGTTTTATCTATTCACATGATTTAAAAATTATGGGTTGGTCGCAACATTGGCTAGGTGGTAATGGTCAAGTATTAGGCATCACGCCAATCTATGCTGAAAGTGCCGATATGTTATATCTGCATGTTAGGAGAAGTGATGATACTGGTGTAAGTAGCAAGGAATATCTGGAAGTGCTGCAAACTCGTTATTTTTCCGCTAAGCATTTTGTAACCGATAAAGCCGTTTATGCGGATTGTCATGTAAATATCCAACAGCCTGGAGAGAATGCGGCTTATCGGTCAATGATACAAACATTAAAGGACGATAGTGCTTATGAGTTTAGAGGTGATATAACCAAATTAGAGCATATTGTACAAGCTCAAGCAGAAACTATCTTGAGACTTAAGTTAGATAATGTTGGTAATTCTTTTAAATACAAAAACAAGCTAGTTGCTAATTATGATGAACATAGAACCGAGATAGAAAGCTTTTTACAAAAATATTATCAAAATTATTTGCCTAAGATTATGAATATTTTGGCGATATCTTTTGCCTATCATCGAATATTTTCGCGTATTTATGCAGAATTAGATAATTTCTTTTTAAATAATCCTGAAAGCTTTGTGACAATCGAGCAATTATTATATGATGGTGAGCGGCTTGGTGGGGATATTATTGAAGCGGTGGAAGGACTAAATGAAGATGATGTACCAGCTATTTTAAGAGATGGTGGCTTGATGGAATATCTACCTAATAGTGCTTTTTCTTTCCGTCCAACTATTTGTTTGCAAATAAAAAAGCTAAATACCGAGCTAATCAAGTTCATTGCTGGTACGGTACAAGACATTATGGCAACTGCCAAGCAGAATATCGATCTACAGTTTGAAATAAGTAGAGAAATACAAGAAATGCGATCAGCAGTTAGCCATATCAATAAGAAAATATTGCTATATTATGCCCAGCAGGATAATGATAAAAAATCCGGACTGCTAGTTAATTTAAAAAAGTTTTTTGCCAAAACTGGAGTGGATTTTTACCCAGAATTGCTAAATATTGCTCATCCAGAACTGACTAAATATATATTTGGTGAGCAAAGCAAACAATTAATTAGCCAGCAAATTACTGGATTTGATCAACATACTAACAAGCAACAAATAAACGATAAATTATCAACTATTACCAATCAATTAATCGATAAATTACAACAAATACATAATGACAACAAGATTAATGAGCTAACCAATTTTAAGAGGCGAGAAGAAATAGTTGTTTGTCTAAGAAGTATCATACTCGATAAACCATTAAGTAAAAATGTTCGGGAATATATTTTGTCTGATAGTTTTAGTCAAACTATCGATAATGTTGTAGATGAAGTAGCCGACAGAATGGCACCGGTAATGGCAAGAGAGTGCGACTCCTCATTAGACTTCCTGGATAAGTCAGAGATAGTTGAGGGATTTTTAGGAGAAACGAAGCCGAGTACCGCAGCGTACATAGACGTACGTGAGCAACGAAGGCGAGTTTCGACGACAAAATCACCAACTAGATTGAGTTATCCAGGAAGTCTATTATCGTCCTCTAGAGCGTCGGTATATAGCGAAGAAGATTATACTGATCCACTAGCGGGTAAAATATTTGAGCAAATGCAAGAACTCAAAGAAGGGCTAGCTTATTTGCAGCGAAACATTATTGAGTATTGTCAGTTAATTATGCCGAGCTTTCATCCAGCTTTACTGAAAGATATTCTTGAAGATGAGAAGAGCATAAAATTAGAGAAATATTTACTTTTATCAAAAAGATACTTTCCAGTTTTTAAAAAACTATTTCCTGATATTGGCGGTTATGAACTAAGTAGTATAGCTCGTAACTGCCTACCATCATTCCAACAAATGAATATTGCCACTATATTACCAATCTTTCAGAAAATAGCTGTGTCTATTATTGGTGATGAAGAATTACATGATTTACGAATTATCGATAATGAGCTGATTAAGCTAAAACATCCGGTAAGACATTTGTCGGTAGGTTTTCCTTATTCTTCGATATTACAGACTTTCCCCTTGATATTCCCAGATGAAGTAGAACATGCTCCGAAAAAAGATGCAGAACTTGGCTTGAAGGTCTTTAATAGTAAAGGTGGTTATATTGAAGAAAGGCTTGATAATGGGCAAATAAATCGGCAACATATTAACAGTAGATATGTAGATAGTGATGCATTGATTAGATTGGTTAATGATAAGAAATATTTAACAACATCAACAGCTACTAAAGAGGTGTGTGACTTATTTACCACTCCCTATCAATCAGGTTGGATAAATTTCATTATGCACGGGGAAATTAAAACTGATATTGATGTGACTTTTAAGGTCGATAAACCTTATCCTGTTAGTATATTAAAAATCTATGCTAAGGCAAAAATCTTGCCAAATTATAAAGGAGGTATACAATGAAATTAGTACTATAGAAGCAACACTTTAAAGGAGGTTCTTATGTCTAAACAAGTTAATTGGTATGATAAACCAGAAAATTTTAATAATATAGTAGAAATAGCTAATAAAATTACTGAATCTTACCCCAATAGCAGGATTTTTTCTTTGGGACAAAGTCCAGCATGGTTTGTAAAGGCAGAAGAATTATTAGTTAAAGCTAGCCATCATTCAGAGGCAATATTTGATTATATAGCCTTTTCAGGTAAGTTTTACAAAAAATCGGAGTTAGAGCAGGAATTTAAGAAAGAATTCACAATAGACAAGGGCAATGAAGCAAACTACCGCGTTTACTTGAAATCCATTAATATGGATCCAGATTCTATTATTGACTCCTTTAAAGCAGGGCAACAAACTGTTATTGTAGAATATACTCAAATGGGAAGAGGTTTAGCTTCTTTTCTTTCTGTTTTATGTAACTGGGCTAAAGAAGAAGGGAAAAAAGAATTGCTAGAAGATAGCTTTAAAATAGCCATTTTAGCCCAAGATTGCAATGAGATAACAAATATAATCATTCCAGGGGAAGTTTATTTTCAGTGTGATAAATATTTTGTTGATACTGAGTTAATTATTTTGATGTCTGGTGACAAAGCTGGTAAGGTAGACGGAAGGGAAAATTTAGATCGTTTGGTTCCCTATTATCCATATTGGAAATGGAACCAATCACCTACTCCACTAGAAAACAATGAATTGGTAACAGAGATCATAGGAGAATTGCAAGTATCAGTGAATGAATTCTTATCTACGAATTAGTGAAAAGAAGAAGCTCTTTCTTTTTTTCCTTAAAGCGAGAGACCCCTAGTAATATAGGGGTCATAACGCCAACCGAGTTCCCCAGTCCAAGTACCAATCGGATAATGCCCTATTCTTCGAAAGAATCGACTGCTAAAAATGCCCCCAGTTAGGCAGATTTTTCGGCACATTACACAACTGATACTAGTTATAGTATAACATATTTTTGCAACAAATTAAATAGCTAAAAATCTTTAAACGGTAAAAAATACCAATGTTTGATCTCCTAAATTTTTTCTCGAGCGGGGCAAGTATATTTGCTACGGGAGCCTCTTTGTTTAATACTTATGCTCAACTCAGGAGTAATAAAGAGAAAACCAAGCAATCTTTATATGAGCAGCAGCATTTATTAAGACAGCAACAAGAGAATGTCAGGTTTGACCGTCAACAACTAATCGAAAGAACTGCGGAATATGGAGCAATATCAAGTTATCATGTTGATATGCTGAGGCAGGAGCAGTTATATAATCGCCAACAATTGGGCTATAATATCCTGAAAACTGGTATTGGTATCACTGGCACTGATTCAGCTGGCTTGTTGCTACGGCATATGGCTTATATGGATGAGATGAAGGCAAGAAGCGTAGAAGCTGAACATTTTCACCAAAGACCAAGATCAAACTTAAATACGGCAATGATTGATTTAAACAAGGAAGCAATTAACCGTAATATTGGTTCGATTAGGTCAGCTTCACCTTGGCAAAATCTTGGTACGGTTTTAAGCGGGGTATCTGATCTGGCTAGGATAGCAAGAATTAATGAAGGGACAACAGAGAAGTAAAAAAATAAGAATACTGCAAAAATAATGGCAATAGCTATTAGTGGATGATAAAAATCTGTTATAGTCAATTGATGAGAAGTTGGGGACGTTGTCGCTCGTCGCTCGCCTATTACTTATAGGCGTCGCTCCATCGCTCCTAGCCCCAAATTCTCCTGAATTGACTATATATAGGAAGTTTAATAAAAAAGTGACCAAATAAGATGAAATGGCAAGTTATAGCTGGGATAAGTCAGAAGATTAATGAAGAAGCTAAAGGGTATTTGATACGTAAACTGGAGAAAGATGCCAGTGTAGAAATGCCTAATTTATGGGCAGACTTTATTAAAGATACTACTACGCATTTGCATCAATCACAGAGTAATATTGAGGTAGTCAGTGATAACAAAACTGGTGGTTTTGGTTGCTTAACGCAATTTGATGAATTTCATCCGGATTTTTCAGAAAATAACAAACCGTTCATCGAGTATTTTTTAGGCAAATATGATAAGCGAGCTATCGATTATTTGCAACAAGCCAAGAACCCATTGACTAGGCGGATGTTGCAAGCCAAGATTAATGAGTATAAAATATCTTTAGCTGGACATATCAGCCATACAGAAGCCAAGCTGATTGATGGTAAACGTAACCATTTAGCAATTGAAGCTATCGAAAAGTTTAAGATTGCTACTTATGATAATCCTGAACTTTATATTAGTAATTTACAAGATAGCATAATAGCTATGGAATTATTCACTCAAGCTCTTTATTTTATTCACTATAGCATATATTTCTTTCTTGCTGTAGCTTTTGCTGAAATTTTCATTAGCCGTATCTGTAATACTTTTGGCACTCCATCCTTTAGATAAGTACAAATGTATAAATTTTTCTAAGTCATCTGCTAGATTAGCTGCATTATCCTCTTCAGAAACACCGGAAATTAGCAATACTATTTCCCCTTTGATAATATTCTGTTTATAGAAATTTATAACGTTTTCTATTAATCCTGACTTTACTTCTTGGTGCAATTTAGTAAGTTCACGTGCTATACATATTTCTCTATTACCAAAAATAGCAAGAGCCGTATGTAACGATTGCTCTATTCTGCTAGCAGTTTCAAAAAAAATCAAAGTTGCTTTTATGCTAGCTAATTCTATGAAAATCTTCTTTTTACCTTCAATGGTTTTTGGTAAGAATCCAGCAAATAAAAAACGATCTGATGGTAATCCAGAAATGGGTATAGCGGTGGTTAATGCAGAAACGCCAGGTATAACATCTATGTGATAATTAAGTTTTCTCAACTGCCTAACTAGTTTATAACCAGGGTCAGAAATTAACGGTGTTCCAGCATCAGATATTAGGCTGACTATTGCTCCATTATCAATGAGCTTGCAGATAATCTCTCTTGACTGGTTATCACTATGATCATTATATACTTGTAACTTGGTCTTTATATTATGTTTTACTAGTAATTTTTTTGATATTCTGGTATCCTCGCACAGTATTACTGTAGAGTTTTTTAGTGCTTCTAAAGCCCGAAATGTTATATCATCTAAGTTACCAATAGGTGTTGAAACAATATATAGTCCTGGTTTAAAGATCATGATTTAACCCCAATTGCCAATTATCCCTAATTAAGATAAAGTAAGTATTATGAACAGTATAAAGCAAAAATTTTTAAATATCACCTTATCATTTATATGTCTTGTCTCTTTATTTTCTTGCCAATCTAATAAAGAGGCTATTGTTACTCCTACAACGAAAGAAGTTGTGCAAGAAACTCTAGAAGTGGCAATTTTAATGCCTCTAACGGGAGAAAATTCTACATTAGGTAGACAATATAACCAATTAATTAAAATGGGTCTAGAAGATGGTTTAAAAACTTATGTCCATGTCACTTCTTATGATGGCTCTAATGAGCAGCAGGTACTTGCTGCAATGGATAAAATATTAGCTCGTAAAACAAAAATTATTCTAGGGTCATTATATTCAAACCTTACTTCTCTAATTACCAATAAAGCTAAAACGCATAACATTTTTATAATTACCATGTCTAATAATCCTGTATTGGCAGACCAGAAACTTTTGGTATTTGGGCATGCTCCATCAAAGCAGCTTACAAAAATAATTAATTACTTTGCAGATAATGATTATAAAAATTTTATTGCCCTGCTACCTTCAGGGCGTCATGCACAAACAACAAATCAACTTATTCAAAATATATTAATTCAGAAAAATTCTACCTTAGTGCGGAGTGAATTTTATGCTAATATACCAGAATCAATAGAAAAAGCGGTGTTAACTGTCTCAAATACTGTTGATAATTTAAATGAAATGGAGGATACAGAAACTAAACCTGTAATTTATCTGTCGGATGATGGTAAAAATCTAAATTTGCTTTTTGATAGTATTCATAAGCATAATTTAGATAAAAAAGCAATTATAATAGGCGATAACAGAATAAATATTGATTATTCTGAACCGGTGGATATTATCTTTACTGGTTCATTAAATATTGTAAATAGTAATATAATAGAGAGAGCTAAAAATATAGGCATTAATCATTTATCTTTCATGCACGCTGTGGCTTATGATTTAGGAAAAATAACATCAAAATATATAGATACTAACTTTACGGAAGAACGATTTTTAGCAGCGTTGAATAGTACAGCTCCATATATTGGTATATCAGGTAATATTCACTTTATCGATTCAATAGCCCAAAGAGAGTACGATATAATTAAGAAAGAAAATGGCTTGTATAGCACTATTTCAAAAAGTGCTGACAATTTTTAATGTATAGTCAATTCAGGAGAATTGGCTAACAGGAGCGACGCATAAGCGTCAGTTTAAGAAAATGAAAGTAGAAAAGTCGTCTATTAGCGAGCCACCTTAGTACCCTACAATTTTTATTATATAAGTATTAAACAGCATAAAAACATCATTGCGAGAAGGCGTGAGCCTCCGAAGCAATCCATATAGTCTTGATATATTTATACTAATTCTCATGGATTGCTTCGTCGCTACTAAAGCAGCTCCTCGCAATAACGCTTAGCAGTCAGCTTTTTTACTCATCATAAGGAAATAAATAAAAAATTGTAGGGTATGCTATTTATGTCATGGCAATTGTCATAACATAAACACATTCAGCTCCAGAATCTTTTAAGATTTTAGCGCATTTGTTAACTGTAGTTCCAGGGTCAATACATCATCTACTAATAATATTTTTTGACCTATAATCTGATATTTTTTATTGAGTATAAGGCTATTTGATAAGTTTTTTTCTCGTTCTTTTTTAGATAAAAATGTTTGAGATTTAGTCCATTTTGACTTAATTAATACATCCGGACTAAACGACTTTCTTGCTAATTTGCTAATTTCTAAGGCTAGAATCAAAGCAGGATTATACATTCTAAACAACCTCTTGAACCTATTCATGGGAACTGGAATAATTAAGTCAATGTCTTGAATTTCACTATTATAGTGTGTATAAAATAATTTACTAAAAGTTTTAGCAAGAATAGTTTTATCCTGGTATTTAAAGGCATGAATTATTTTTTTGCTATGCTCATTAAATTTAATTAGACTACGAGATTTATCATAACAAGGTTTATGTTGAAAGCATTTTGCACAACACATATTATCTAAAATTGATATATCTAATCTACTACCACAAATAATACAGTAGGGTTTTGTAATAAAATCAAGTTTTTTCCAACAATTTTGACAAAAATCCTCTTTAGTTTCAGTCATTTCGATACAAGACAAGCATCTTGCTGGTAAGATGTAATCTATAAGATAATCATAAAGTCTACTGATTTTGTGTACGTAATGAAGCAAATCTTTAAGCGATGTCAATGGTTAAATTTACTGGTCTACGAACACATGGGTTTCTAATACCAGACGGATCTGTTGATTCAATAGATACACAAGGACTTTTAATCTCATAAGGAGGACTAGAGGTACATGATAATAATTGCAATAACACAACAAAAGGCAGAAGAAATCTTAATAATTTTGTCATAATTGTCATTTAAAATAATTTTAGAGTTTATAGGTAAGTTATCCTAGTTTGCAATATATCTCAAGTATATTTGATGAAAAATAAGTTTTAGATATAAAAAACATAATAGCTTGTAGTATTTTTCTTGACAAGGATATATAATGCAAAATTGATAAATCAAGGCAGTGATGGCAAATATACCCTTTAAAGAAAGACCCCCTTATGCAAAAAAGTATAATAGTTGGCGTATTAGAATTTTATATTCGATAATTGTTGGTTACTCGACATTCATACTTTGTCGTCAGAATTTTAATATTGTAATGCCTGCTTTAATGGAGCATTTTGATGTAACCAAAACTCAACTTGGTTGGATTTTAACAACTGCCTCTATATTTTATGGTATAGGAAAGTTATGTAATGGATTCTTAAGTGATAGATCAAATGCTCGTATATTTATGGTAATTGGTCTTATATGTGTAGGTGTTGTAACATTGTTATCAGGTTTTGCTTCAAGCATAACATCTCTTGGTATTTTATGGATTATGAATAATTGGTTTCAATCTATGGGTTGGCCACCTGCAACACGTATGTTAACTTATTGGTACGCTTCTAAGGAATTAGGAATGAAATGGTCTCTAGGAGCCACTTCTAATCAAATTGGCGGAGCAATCACTATGATAGTATGTGGTTATTTAATAGATGCTTACGGTTGGAAAGCAGCGTTTATAATTCCTGGAATAATTGCATTATTAGTATCATTATTTCTATTCAATAGATTACGTAATTCTCCCAGTGAGGTTAATTTACCTATAGTGGAAGAGTACAAAGAATGTGATATATCTCTTGATAGTGATAATTTATTAACAACTCAATTAATAAAAATTGTATTTTGTAATAGATTAATGTGGTATGTGTGTTTTGCCAACATGTTTATTTATATTGTGCGTTCAGGTATAATTTTTTGGGCTCCTGTGTTTTTGTGCGAGCTAAAAAACATTACTATTGCTCAAGCTGGTTGGCAAGTTGCTTCTTATGACATTTTAGGTTTAACTGGTGGTATTGTTGCTGGATGGATGTCAGATAAAATATTTCAGGGACGACGTGGACCAGTTGGTTCAGTATTTATGTTTGCTTTAGCTTTTACTATTATTTTATTTTGGCAAATGCCAAATGAGTATGAAATATTTAGTATTATTACTCTTGCTTTGGTTGGTTTTTTTGTATCTGGACCACAAGTATTAATAGGTGTTGCTACAGCAGATTTTACTAATAAACAAGCCGTTGGTACAGCTAATGGTCTTTCAGGTTTATTTGGTTATCTTGGTGCTGCACTGGCTGGCGTATGTGTTGGTTGGATTTCTGATAACTTAGGTTGGAATGGTGTTTTTTTATTTTTTAGCCTGTCCGCTTTCTTGGGAGCAATAATTCTTTCCTTAACTTGGAATTATAGCTCTAGAAGAACTGCATAACATGTTACCTAACTGTACTATCAGAATTTACTTGCCAAAAATATATAAATTTATATAAATGTTAATAATAAATTAATAAAGGTTTACTGTGACTCAAGAATATACGTTTTCAATGATTAAGCCAGATGCTACGAAAAGAAATCTAATTGGTAAAATTAATTCTTACTTAGAAAATAATGGGCTAAAAATAGTAGCTCAAAAAATGACTATTTTAACTAGAGATCAAGCAGAAATTTTTTATGCAGAACATAAATCAAGAGCATTTTTTAATAGTTTAATAGAGTCTATTACTTCCGGTCCGGTTGTTTTGCAGGTTCTTAAAGGAGAAAATGCTGTTTTACAAAATCGTAAAATAATGGGAGCTACTAATCCAAATGATGCTGAATTAGGTACTATTAGAAAAGATTTTGCAAAAAATATTGAGGAAAATAGTATACATGGTTCTGATACTTTAGAAAGTGCTGAAAGAGAAGTGAGATTTTTCTTTGCTGAAAAAGAAATTGTAGAATAACACAATGATTATGAAGTATAGCGTTGTAGTTATTGGCGGTGGTCATGCTGGTTGTGAGGCAGCTTCGGCTGCTGCACGTCTTGGCATGGATACTCTTTTAATTACTTTAAAACTAGATAATCTTGGTGAAATGTCTTGCAATCCTGCAATAGGTGGGGTAGCAAAAGGTACTTTAGTAAAAGAGATAGACGCTCTTGATGGACTCATGGGTAAAATTATAGATCAAGCTGGTATCCATTATAAGATGCTTAATGAAAGCAAAGGTCCAGCAGTTTGGGGACCAAGAGCTCAAGCTGATAGAAAGCTTTATAAAAAAGCTATGTATAATGCCTTGATAAATCATCCAAATTTGACAATTTTATGTGCATCTGTAGAAAATATTGAGATACACAACTCTGAAGTAAAAGCATTAACCTTAGATGATGGTACTAGAATTGAATGTCAAAAAGTTATATTAACTACCGGTACATTTTTATCCGGACTCATTCACATAGGAGATAAAAAAATTCCATCGGGTAGAATAGGTGAAAAGCCGTCATACGGTTTATCTAACGCACTAAAATCTTTCGGCTTTGCTCTTGGTAGGTTAAAAACTGGTACTCCTCCAAGAATAGATGGAAGAACAATTGATTATAACGAAATAGAGGTGCAGGCTGGAGATGCTGTGCCACGCCCTTTTTCCGAACTCACAACTTCTGTTAAGATAAAGCAAATAAATTGTTTCGTTACTAGAACAACTGAACAAACTCATGAAATTATTAGGAATAACTTAGATAAGTCAGCTATGTATTCTGGACAAATCAAGAGTATAGGACCAAGATATTGTCCATCCATTGAAGATAAGGTTACTAGATTCTCTAAAGCAAGTCATCAAATATTTTTAGAACCTGAAGGCTTGGACGACCATACTATATACCCAAATGGCATATCTACATCATTACCTGAAGATATACAATTAGCATTGCTAAAAACAATTCCTGGTCTTAAAAATGCCACTATGTTAAAACCAGGATATGCAATAGAATATGATTATGTTGATCCTAGAGAGTTAAAAATAACGTTAGAAACGAAAAAAATTAAGGGATTGTATTTTGCTGGTCAAATTAATGGCACCACTGGCTATGAAGAAGCCGCGGGGCAAGGAATTATGGCTGGCATTAATGCAGCCTTATCACTAAAAAATCAATCAAATTTTATTTTGACTAGAGCAGATGCCTATATTGGTGTTATGATTGATGATTTAATCACTCTTGGTACAATAGAGCCTTATAGAATGTTTACTTCTAGATCTGAATATAGACTTTCGGTTAGGGCAGATAATGCAGATTTAAGACTAACTCAAATGGCTATAGATATTGGTATTATATCTAATTTACGTAAAGAAGTTTTTAGTAAGAAATGTGACGATATTCATAAGGTAGAAAACATTGTAAAAACTATCTCTTTAACAACTACTAAATTAGCCAACCTGGGCGTCTCTATCGCACAAGATGGTTCATATAAAACAGCCTTTGATTTACTAGGATTACCAAATTTTGGTGTTGATAAAACGATAGAAATCTTTCCAGAGCTTATTTCATTAAATAAAAAAATTCTTCATTATCTTTGTATTGAATCAAAATATTCTTCTTATTTGACTAGACAAAATGCAGATATTCAATTATTTAAAGAAGAAGAGCTAGAATTATTAGATGATGATATTGATTACTTCAAAATACCCAGCTTGTCTACAGAAGTAAGGGAAAAACTCCAGTATCACAAACCAGCTACTATTGGTGCAGCTAGAAGAATATCTGGGGTTACTCCAGCTGCTTTAATAGCAATTATAGTTTATATAAAAACAAAATATAGACATTAATGTATAATTATAGTAGTGTTTCACGTGAAGTATTAGAAGCTCTTGAGAAGTATCAATCATTAACGTTGAAATGGAATAAAGCTATTAATCTCGTTTCTTGTAATACCAAGAATGATTTTTGGGTGAGACATATCTTAGATTCTTTACAACTAATGAAGTACATAAATGACCAAAATATTCATTTAATAGATGTTGGTTCAGGTGGTGGATTTCCAGGAATAGTTTTGTCTATTGCCGGGATAAAGAATGTTACTTTAGTAGAGTCTGATGTAAGAAAATCTGTTTTTTTATTGCAAGCTTCCAAAATTTCTAGTAATAAAATTAATGTGGTTAATCAACGAATAGAAAGTGTTAAATTAGATTGTGATATATTAACTTCTAGAGCTTGTACTCAGTTAGATAAAATATTGGCTTATACTAAACATATTAATGTAAGAAATAAGTATTTATTATTTAAAGGTGAGAAGTATCAACAAGAAATTGAGATTGCTAAAAAGAGATGGTCTTTTTGTCATTCTATATATGATAGTGAGACTTCTAATAATAGTAAGATTTTAGAAATTAGTAACATATATGACAAAAATAGTTGCGGTAGTTAACCAAAAAGGTGGAGTTGCAAAAAGCACAACTACTGTAAATTTGTCGACAGCTTTATCTGTAATGGGTAAAAAGATTTTGGTAATAGATTTAGATCCTCAGGGAAATAGTAGCACTGGTTTTGGTATAAGCCAACAGGATAGAAAAGTTACTATTTATCAGGTACTAATTGGTTCAAAAACGATTGAAGAAGCCATAATACAAACGAATATTCCAAATTTACAAATAATTACAGCTAACACTAATTTATCAGGTGCTGAGATAGATTTATTAAGTATACAAAAGCGTGAATATTTATTATCAAATTTGTTAAATAAATTAGTCAATAAATATGAGTACATTATTATAGATTGCCCTCCTTCTCTTAACTTATTGACAGTTAATGCATTAGTGGCTTGTGACTATGTATTAATCCCTATGCAATGTGATTTTTATTCATTAGAAGGATTAAGTCATTTGCTAAAAACAATTGAAATTGTAGAAAAGAATTTAAACCCTAAAATAAAAATTGCCGGCATTTTATTTACTATGTATGATAAACGCAATCGATTAACTGAGCAAGTAGAGAATGATGTTAGAAAATGCTTAGGAGGATTGGTATTTAAGACAGTTATTCCACGGAATGTAAAACTATCTGAAGCACCATCTCACGGTCAACCAGCAATTATCTACGATCATAAATGTACTGGCTCTATTGCTTATATAGAACTTACAAAAGAGATTTTAGGTAGAAATATATGAAAAATAAAAATTTAGGCAAAGGATTATCAGCTTTGCTTGGAGAAGAAGTTTTTACTGTAGAGAAGGATGAGTTAGTAAAAATTATAGATATTGATAAAATTGAAGCTAGGAATAATCAACCAAGAAAAAAGTTTGAATATGATAAAATAAAAGAATTAGCCGATTCCATAAGTAATAATGGTTTGTTACAACCAATTATTGTTAGCTCAGTCAGTGATGGGAAATATAAAATTATAGCTGGTGAGAGACGTTGGCGTGCTTGTAAGGTGGCTAAGCTTACTGATATTCCTGCTATTATAAAAGATATAGGAGATAAAGAAATTATAGAAATAGCTCTAATTGAAAATATTCAAAGAGAGGAATTATCTGTTATAGAAGAATCGGAAGGATTTGAGAGATTAATAAAAGAGTTTGGTTATACACAAGAGCAATTAGCAGAAAAAGTTAGCAAGAGCCGTAGTCATATAGCTAATTTATTAAGACTAAATCAGTTACCACAATCTATCAAAGATAAAATAAATGAGGGGCTTTTAACTATGGGACATGCAAGATGTCTAATTAATCACCAGCAAGCTGAGGTAATAGCTAATCATATTATTGAGAATGATTTAAGTGTTCGTCAAACTGAAGATATAGTAAGAAATTGGTCTAAAAATGAATATACAAAAACCCCAGAACATGATAAACGTATAGGGAGAGGTCTTCTAAAAGAGAGTAGTAAAGAGAATGATTTACAATTATTAGCTAAATCATTGTCAGAAAGATTTAATATAAAAGTAACTATTGAAGATTACCCAATTGGTGGGAAATTGATATTTCACTATAGTAATTTAGAAGAACTTGATTCAATTTTATCGAGGTTAAATTAAATGCAAATTTTTCTAGATAGTGCTGATATTAAAGAAATTGATGAGATTAACCAATTAGGTATAATTGATGGCATAACTACTAATCCTTCCTTGATGTCTAAGACAAAATACGACTTTGTATCAACTATTGCAGAAATATGTAAGATAATAACTTCTGATGTTAGCGTTGAAGTGGTTGCTAATGATGTTGATACTATGATTAATCAAGGTAATAAAATTTTAGAAATATCCAGTAATATTGCGATTAAGTTACCTATGACATGGGACGGTATTAAGGCGTGCCAATATTTTGTAGGTAAAGGAAAAAAAGTGAATATGACCTTATGCTTTTCTGTTAATCAGGCACTTATCGCTGCAAAAGCTGGAGCATCTTATATATCACCTTTTATCGGTAGACTTGATGATATAGGTCAAAATGGTATTAGTTTAATAAGTGATATAAGACAAGTATACGATAATTATCAGTATCAAACAAAAATCCTTGCTGCATCTATAAGAAGCCCTAACCATGTTTATCAAGCTGCTATGTATAAGGCTGATGTTGCGACAATGTCTGGTAAAATTATTAAGCAATTATTAAATCATCCACTAACAGATTCAGGTTTAGAGATTTTTAATAAGGATTGGACTAAATCGGGGTTAAAAATTTAAGAAAATCATATACTTGTATAACCTAAACATTTAGGTAAATATATTTTTGCAAACTTTACCAATTGTCAAGTTAACTAGATTGTAAGCAGCAATTATAAATTCAAAAAAGTTTAAAAATAGGTATACATTACAATAAATATATTGTAAATGTATGAAGCAAATAGCTATAGCAGAATTGTTGCTGTCATGTGCAAGAAGCAATAAAAATTTAAACTAAATTTATTTAAATTTTTATTGCGAAACATAGTTGATCCAAAAAAGTAACCAAAATTGATTGCCTTGTTCGGACTTTGCACTTCCTCGCAATGACATTGGCTATTTTCCCACAACTTATTAAACTACCATAAAAAAGATGTGGGTAATAAATTAAATAGTATTTATAAATTATAATGCTATAATATAAAGCTTACAGTCCGATTTTTGAACAGCCTTGTTTATTGCAGGATATTATAATAATTACTTAATCTTGTATGAAAACAAAATTCTTACTATCTATTGTCTTTTTTAGCATAATTTCAATAATATTTTTTGCATTATTTGGAAAAAATAAGCTTCCAACTCCTAAAAAAATAATGTTTATAGTACATACAGAAACTAATGGTGGCAAAGGAGTATATACCCTATATAAAGCAATGAAAGAAACAGGGCATGATGTAAAAATTGTTGCTATTCCATTATATAATCGATGCTATAACGTAAATATAGATATGAAGTTTACAGCAAAATTTGATAATAATGATGTACTATATCCTTGCGGAAAGATAGAACCTTATACAAAATGCGAAACTATTGAATCATATAAACCAGATTATATTTTTATCCAGAACCCTTATAATATTTACAATGATTCAATTTTAGATCCTTACTTTATCAATTCAACTCTTAAAAAAATTGCAAAAAAGATAGTATATATTCCTTATGGTCCTCACATTTTTCATCAAGATCACATAAATGATAAAAAATTACCAAATATTATGGATTTAGTATTTGTTGATTCAGAAAGTACAAAAGATATTTATATTAAAAAATATGGCTTTCCAAAAGATCGTATTATTGTTTCAGGATATCAAACTTATAAAGAAGTTAGAGAAGGTATTATCACTAGCTCTAAAAAGGCTCCAGAAACTATTTTATGGTTACCAAGGTGGCAGCTATCCTTTCAATATAGAGACCTATTTGAAGGTGGCTCAACTTTCTTGAATTATCATTATTTTTTTTATAATTATGCACTACAAAATCCAAATATAAATTTTATTATAAGACCTCATCAACATTTATTTTTTTCTACTACTAACTTAGGATTTTTAACCCAAGAAGAAATTAATCAAATTTTTATAAAGTTTAGAAGCTTACAAAATGTTACTATTTCTGATAGTACCAACACTTCTTTAGTAAATGATATAATTTCTGCAGATATTGTAATAAGTGATGGAACTTCTGCTCTTGCAGAGGTAGTTGTAGCAGATAAGCCTATAATTTACTTAAGCAATGGTTGGAATAATGAGTTTAATAGTAATAAATTATCACGCGAATTAAAAAAATATATTTATTTAGCATATAATCCAAATGATATAAGAAGATATATAGATGATATTAGGCAAAATAATTATTCGCCTTTCCACGAAAAAGAAGAAAAGAATAGTTATTTTAAGAAAATAAAATGCAAAATAAAATACAATTTATTTGAATCACCATGTAACAGAAAAGAATTTAAGAAAATATTAGATCCAATAAAAAACCCATCCAAGTTTATTGCTGAATATTTATTATATGATAAAACCACTTGACAGGGGTTTTATAATAGTTTAGGTTGCTTGAAAATGAGCATGAGTATTATATGAATGCAGTAGATTCTTCTTTCACTATGTGGAATAGAGCTAGAAATAGTAAATTTAGACACGTTGTTTGGCCTATCAGATCTAACGAGTTAGTAAAGTTTGTGCCTATGGCTTTACTAATATTCTTTATTCTCCTTAACCAGAATCTAGTACGTAGTATGAAAGATAGTCTGGTAATAACATTAATTAGTTCGGAAGTTTTAAGCTTTATAAAACTTTGGGGCGAGATGCCTGCAGGTATCTTATTTGTCATTCTTTATTCCAAACTTTGTAATATTATGACAACTGAACAAGCTTTCAGAATCATATTATCTTTTTTCTTGGGATTTTTCCTATTATTTACCTTTGTTTTGTTTCCATACCGAGAATATTTTCATCCAGACCCTCAAATAATAGAACATTATATTACTACACTTCCACATTTAAAATGGTTTATCATCATTTGGGGAAAATGGAGTATTGTGTTATTTTATATAATAGGGGAATTATGGCCAATGATTGTATGTACACTATTATATTGGCAACTTGCTAATAAGATTACTACTACTGAAGAAGCTCCAAGATTCTATTCGTTTTTCTCCTTATTTGGTCAAACTAATTTGCTAATATCTGGTAGTGTAATTGTCTATTTTGCCAAAGGTAATCACTTCTTATTACCTCTATTTTCTCATCTTAATGACCAAACAGAAATTCTTTTAAAATCATTCATAGTAATCGTTACCATATCTGGACTGATCTGTTTGATTTTACATAGATTTGTTGAATTGAAAATTATAGAAACTACTAAAAATATTAGATATAAAAATAAAAGAACCGATATACTGAAGCTAGGGTTAGTTGAGAGTAGCAAAATAATTCTTAAATCAAAATATTTAGGAATTATTTGTGTATTAATGGTTTCATATTCCATGTCAATCAACTTAATTGAAGGATTATGGATGTCTAAAACCAAGGAGTTATATCCTACTACCCAGGAATTTATAACTTACAGTGGTGAGGTATTTTTTTGGACTGGAATATTTACTTTAATTTGTGCTTTTCTAGGTAGTAGTTTAGTTAGAAATTGTGGTTGGTTTTGGGGAGCTGTACTTACTCCCGTTGCAACGTTATTATCAGGAGCAATGTTTTTTACTTTCGTCTTATTGGAAAAGCCTTTATTGGCAATTACGACTTGTCTTAGTCACATTTCTCCATTAATGATAATTGTTTTTGTAGGTGGCTTGTGGCATGTTTTAGGGAAAGGAGTAAAATATTCGCTTTTTGATTTTACTAAAGAAATGGTCTATATCCCTCTTGATAGTGAAATGAAAACCAAGGGAAAAGCTGCTGTAGATGTACTTGGTGGCAAAATAGGAAAATCCGCTGGAGCAATTGTTCAATTTGTCTCTTTTAGTATTTTTCCAAGTGCTGTACATAATGACCTAGCAGGTTTTCTCATGGTGGTTTTTGTTATTGTTTGTATAGCTTGGATTTTTGGTGTAAAAGTCTTAAATCGATATTATAAAAACTTGCTAGCACAGCAGTAGGTTAGTTGCATTATAACTAACCTGAATTATTATACCGTCATTGCAAGGAGCTACTTTAGTAGCATTAAGACAATCCTGTTTTGTGTTATCTCTACGAAGGATGTCATCCCCACTTGCCTTAGTGTCATCCCTGCGAAAGCATGGATCTAGATTCCCGCTTACGCGGGAATGACAATAGTGGGCGGAAATGACAACTTTCCCGTAGGAGCAAATGTACAAATGTTGGTCAGGTTACTATACATTTGTGCTATAATTATTTATTAAATTAAGGAAAAAATTAATGACATACGTACCAATGGTAATTGAGCAAACCTCTAGAGGGGAAAGAGCCTATGATATATATTCTAGGTTATTAAAGGAACGTATCGTTTTTGTTTGCGGTCAAATTGAAGATTATATGGCAAATGTAGTGGTTGCACAATTACTATTCCTTGAGGCAGAAAATCCAGAAAAAGATATTTCTATGTATATTAATTCTCCTGGTGGCGTTGTAACTTCTGGTTTAGCAATTTATGATACTATGCAATATATTAAACCTAAAATTTCTACTCTTTGTATAGGTCAAGCTTGCTCAATGGGTTCTCTATTGCTTACTGCTGGAGAAAAAGGCATGCGTTATTCCCTGCCGCATAGTCGTATAATGATCCATCAGCCGTCAGGTGGTTACCAAGGGCAGGCTACAGATATCGAAATTCATGCCAAAGAAACCATGAAACTAAAAAGAATGCTTAATCTCTTATATGTCAAGCATACAGGGCAAGAACTAGAGACTATTGAAAAAAGCATGGAACGCGATAATTTCATGGATCCTGAAATAGCCAAATCATTTGGGCTTGTTGATGAAATTATCACTGATAGAGCAAAAATTTTAGTAAAAAAATAAATTAGTACTCTATGAAAAAGAAGACTCCAACACCTAAAAACCATGACCTCCTGCATTTCGAGGTTTAACAGTAATAGCTGGCTTCTTGGATACTTCGTTAATTTCATTAATTTTATTTTGTAAAAACGCTTGCATCTTTACATTATCTCTAACATTAGCATGTTCTGCTCTCTGTTGTGGCTTTACTATTTCACCCTCTTTACCAGCTCTATTCTCTGTTAGTAATCTAACCGCATCAGCATCCGGCTTTCTTTGTCCGGCTTCGATGTTCCTAAGCTCTTTTCCTCTTTGCTTCGCTGTAGCCTTTAATAACCCCTGCAATAGCTTTGCTTGTTCTTCTTTAGACGTTAATGTATCTAATTTTGCTTCGATATGTTTCTTTTGTGTATCAAATCCTTTATTTTCTAAATTTGATAGCTCTCCTACCAGTTGTGCAATATCCACATCAGTTTTTCGAGTTGAAGAACCTATATGTTGTGATCTTGATAAACTTGCTTTGATATCTTCAGCCCTATTTCTAACGTCTGTATTTATTAATACAGCTTGAGAGATTTTAGTTGTTTTTGTCTCTGTAATAACGTTAACTTTTTCATGAGGATATTCAAGAATATCAGGGGCTGGTTCCATTTTGACCATATCATTAGAGAGCATTGTAGTCTCTGGCACTTTATGCAACTGCGGTGTTTCTTCAATATTTTGTCCAGGAGTTGCGGAATTCATAGATAATGGTACATCGATAAATGGCGAAATATCTACACTATGTTCTAGATTTTTGCTCTCTTCTTGCATCATTATTTTATTTTCTTGCATTGCTGGCATTTGTTCACCAGGCTTTATATAGTCAACTTCAGATTTAGCTCCTCTAGAGGTTACAGCAAGATCAGGAGCCTCAATAGATTCGATAGATGGTGAAATATTCACTCCCTGTCCTAGATTTTTAGCAACTTCTTGCATCATTGCTCTATATTTTTCTTGCGTTACTGGTAAGGTATAGATTTTTCCACCATGCTCTATATAGCCAACTGCATCAGGACTATTTCCGGTAAACTTAACTGGATGTGGCGAGCTGACCTCAATAAGCTTACCAGCATCATCATAGTGAGCAGTAAAATATACAGCATTACTTGCCGCAATATTTTTACCATACTGATCCTTGACAGCTAACGATAAATGCATCGGACCATTATTATCAAGTTTTATCGGAAAATCTATCGTCCTATAATTGCTAATTGCAACGCTAGTTCCATCACTTTTTTGTACTGTATGAGGAGGATTTATTTGATGGTTTGCTTCTGATAATGTTGCAATCTCATGACCGTTTGCATCTCGTACTATCTGCTTCTTAATAGTGATACCATTAGCATTCTCTACACCCCCATCTTTCCATTCCATAGTACTGAATCTACCAGCAAACTGTGCATGAACGTTTTTATAGCCAGCAATTTCGACTTGCTCTAAAGCATGCTTTAAATTTTGATCTTCTTTTAGAAGTCCACTAATTGTTTCTTTATTTTGTTCATTTTCAAAATACGCTCGAAACTTATTCAGATCGTCAAGCTCTTCTGGTTTTGCTATACTCTTATTTACCAAAGCTGCAGCTATTATCGCTCTTTGCTTAGTTAAGATATGCTCTCTAATTGCTTTGGTTATAGGATCAAGATTATCAGCAGAAAAAGACGGGGCATCAACCGAAGAATTATTTAATTCTAAAGGAGCTTTTTCTTCTCCTGGTAAGCAAAAAATGTCCTGAGTAAGCTCTTGTGGTTTGATAGCAGTAACTATTTCCTCTAGTTCTTCCTTACATTTTTGCCAATTCTCAGAAATTGTTTCATCCTGTATGGGTTGTTCTAATATTTCAGCAAATTTATCAAACACTATGGTTTGGTTTACTATTTTGTCAGATTCTGGCAGCTTGTTTTGTTCTTCTGTCTTATTTTTAATTATTTCAGCAAATCCCTTTAATATGTTCTTTTTCTCGCCAAGACTGCCCGCACTATCTTTTAAGGTTCCCTTTACAATTTCAAACAAAGATTGCTCTATAGATTCAGTTTGCTCATCATTTGTTACTTTACCAATTTCCTCTATTTTTGCTATAAAGTTCTGATAATACTCAAAATATTCTCTAGGATCTCTATCTTTACTCATTTTCCCCACCTCATTCTTAAATTATAACTATATTTAATGCTAGATAATATTCTCCCTTAAAGCAACTAATTTGTTTCTATGAGGCTGTCTACGATAACTAATTAATTATATCATGTTTATTCGCAGCCAAAAAGAGCTAAATATAGAATTACTTTAGTTATTAAGCAGCCTCCTAGTCCTTCACAACAATCTAGAAGCTGTGAAAACAATATTATAACATATAATATGTTAACACTAATAGCATAAGAGCATATTATGCAAAAATAATTAAATTAATTTTTCACTAGCCTAGGCGAAATTTATTACATAAAAGTTGCTAAATATTAACTTAATGGTATTATCCTGTATAAAAATTGTCAAAGATAACTAAAGGAGATACAATAATGAGATTTATTAACAACACAAACATTCTGTCTACCCTTGGGTTGGTGGGAACGATGATAAGAGATAACCTTGCTGCCCCATTTACTACTACTGATGTTATCTCAGTAAATAATCGAACTGAGGAAGAAACATCAACAGAATTAGTCGCACTCAAAGTTGCCGCAATGGTAGCGGCTGTTCTTGCACTTGGTGCAGCTTGTGGTGTAGCTTCTTTTGCTTGCTCCTACCTACGAGACAAAGGCTGCTACGATAGCAAAGATGACCCCTTACAGAGTTTACCTGACTGTGATAATGGTGCCATCATACAGAAATTTTTATATAACCATAAGGGGTGCGGAGAAGAGAATGAACAGAACGATTCGGAAAGACTAAGTATTTCTACAGTTGACTTACATCATGTTCATGATGATGACAATGATGATAATTTGTCATCTATATCGGAAGCTATATATGCTCTTCCTGACATAGTTTCTCATACTATACCTAACTTAATACCTAACGATAGTGATGAAGAAGAATCTTCTATAAATACTATGTCGACAAATGAAGAAGTATTTATGATTGGTGATATCCAGTAGTATAACTTTTTGAGCGCTATTTTATATCCCTACTTTCGCAGGGATGACAACTACACTTCTTTGTCATTCCCGCGTAGGCGGGAATCTAGACCCCTGCTTTCGCAGGGGTGACACTAAGGTAAAGGGTAACACCTAACTTTTTCGTCATTCCCGCTTCTTCTCATTGTCATTCTCGCTTCGGTGCGGAATCTAGACCCCACAACTGTTGAAAGTTAGAAGGTAAAGCGGGTTTTAGATAGGTTTTCTGTCATTGCGAGACCACGCAAGTAGGTCGTGGCAATCCATCTTTGGTTACTTTTATGGATTGCTTCGTCGACCTGCGGTCTTTCTCGCAATGACGTTGACCACATACGACTTTTAAACTATTCGGTCTAAAACCTCTTCCTCTTCTAACTTTCAACAGTTGTGATCTAGACCCCGCACCGAAGCAGGGTGACACTAAGGTAAGGGATGACGAATTTTGTCCTGCATTTTATTCAAATCTACAAAAAAATTTGATTATCGAGTGTTAAGTTTTCGAAGTATTTTTGAAATTAATTTTTAGCTCCTGTTGTAAAATATCAATCAAATCATCAGATGATTTTGATTGCCATCTTGAGAAATTGGTAACGTCGTCACTTCGCCTATTACTTATAGACATCGCTCCATTGCTCCTAGTACCAAATTCTCCTGAATTGGCTATACCAGTAGTGTAATAAAAATGGTAAGGACCACTAATTGGCGAAGATAGCCAAATTTCCTTAGCAGCTGAGTGTTTATTAATAACAAATATGCCTTGGTTGGTAGTTAAAGTTAAAATATCACCCTGGAAATCAATATCGATAAGGCAATCCTTATCTTCTGTTTCAATTATCTCTGCAATTAAAGATATAGTTTGTTCAGCTAATTTAGCAAATTCAGTATTATCCATGCTTAAGGTTCCTTCAAAGTTTTACGATAAGCCTTAACGTGCTTACTATGATCATTAAAATTATTAGAAAAATTATGCCCTCCCGCACCGTTACCAACAAAATATAATGAATCAATTTTAGCAGGATTTACTACAGATTCTAGAGATTTTATTCCAGGACAAGAAATAGCTCCAACTGGTAAATTAGCAATATAATATGTATTATAAGGCGATTGCATTGCAAAATCTTTTTTAGTTAATGGTCTTGTTAGTTTATCTTTCCCAAGTGTTACAGCATAAATTGTTGTTACATCTGATTGTAGTTTCATATGTTTTTTTAGGCGATTTAGAAATACAGCGGCAATTGAAGGTTTGTCGGAGTTTAAGCTAGCTTCCTTCTCCACAATGGATGCTAAGATTAATACATCAAGGCGAGTTTTTAATGGAGAATCAGGTGATAATTTTTCCATAATTTTGTCGAGCTGTAAAGACATTAATTTTCGCATTTTATCAATGATTTGCTCTTTTTGATCGCCATATGAAAAGAAATAGGTAGATGGCATTAAAAATCCTTCCGGAATTGTTCCTATAATCTCTCCCATTAATCGTTCTTCGCTATTAATTTTTTTTATTATTTCATGGACAAGCATACCTTCAGGTATAAGCATTTTATGAATAATTGATTTACCACTGGATAATATCCTTAGAGTTTGCATAGGAGAAATATTTTGAGTAAAAATATATTCCCCACTCTTTATAGAATGTTTTAATGAATATATTTTGGCAAGAAAGGCAAATAAAGCAGGATATTTAATGATGTTATGATCATTTAATGTCATAGAAATTTGATCAGTTGACAATCTAGGTTTGATTATTACCGTCTTGTTTTCTACAAGTTCCCCAGGGGCAAATAAGTAAAATATACAAAAATTGATTCCACTGACTAGTAGAATCAATGTAATAGTTACACAAATAAATTTTATTTTTAGTATTTTCTTAAACAAGATACACCTAATAAGAGTTAAACAGATTCATATAATTATATAGTCAATTCAGGAAAATTTGGGGCTAGGAGGCTGCCTACGATAACGTCCCCAATTTCTCATCAATTGACTATAGCACAAAATAAGCTGGCACTAATAGCATATGAAAAAATTTATTATTTTTTATGATTTTCCACTATATTCCCATATTCTGTACTTTTTATTTTTATAAGCTTATCATATTTTACTTTAAGTTCATTTAGGGAATAATTACCATCATAATATCCTTGGATATTAATAATTCTTTCTAAATAAAAGTTCAACTGCTCAACATCATTTTCTACAATATCATTATCAATTTTTAAATCTTTTGTAATATATGTTAATGCCTGATTTTTGACTGCTGAGCAGTATAATTTAAATTCTTGGATTTTTTTTATAATCATAGGAATATCTTCTGGCTTTGTTACTATCATTGCTACTAACATAACCACTAATATTTCTCCTATAGACATATTTTATACTAATTTTTTATGACGATATTTAGGATTAATAACATTTTCACCTGTTAAATTAATCATATAATCATGATAATCTTGGTAATTTCCTTCAAACCATGTAGCATTTCCATCTTTATCAAAAGCAATAATATGAGTTGCTATTCTATCTAAAAACCAACGATCATGGCTTATCACTAATACACATCCAGCAAAATCTAAAATAGCATCTTCTAAGGCTCGTAATGTGTCAACATCCAGATCATTCGATGGTTCATCAAGTAAGATAACATTAGCTCCTTCTTTTAATAATTTGGCTATGTGTACCCTATTACGTTCACCTCCAGAAAGTTGCCCTACTTTCTTTTGTTGATCGCCCCCTCTAAAATTAAAGGCTGCACAATAAGCACGACTTTTCATTGATCTAGAACCAAGTTGTAGCTCCTCAAGACCTGAAGAAATTTCATGCCACACAGTATTGTTATCATCTAAACTATCCCTTGATTGATCAACATAACCAAGTTTAACAGTTTGTCCTAATTTAATAGAACCGTGATCTGGGTTGGTTTTACCAGTGATAATATTAAATAAGGTAGATTTGCCGGCTCCATTTGGACCTATAATACCAACAATCGCCCCTGGAACCACCTTAAAACTAAAATCTGATAACAGTACCTTATCATCATATCTCTTTGCTATATGTTCTGCCTCTATGACTAAATCGCCTAGACGTGAACCATTAGGTATAATAATTTGTGCCACGCTTGATTTTTGTTCTTTTTGTTTGAGTAACAGATCTTGATAGGCAGTAATTCTAGCCTTGCTTTTTGATTGCCTTGCCTTTGGTGATTGGCGTATCCATTCAAGTTCTCGTTTTAATTGTTTATTCCTATCATCATCTTCTTTATCTTCATTTTCTAATTTTGCTTGCTTTTGTTCAAGCCAAGCACTGTAGTTAGAATGCCATGGAACACATCTACCTCGATCCACTTCTAATATCCAATCCGTTACATTATCAAGAAAATATCGATCATGGGTAATAACTACTACTGTGCCTTTATAATTTTTTAAGTAATTTTCTAGCCAAGAGACCGATTCAGCATCTAAGTGGTTTGTTGGTTCATCAAGTAATAACATATCAGGCTTTTCTAGCAAAAGTTTACATAATGCCACTCGCCTTTTTTCACCACCCGAGATTTTTGTAACATCGGCATCTTTATCTGGACATCTTAATGCAAACATAGCAATTTCTATTTCTCGCTCTAAGCTCCAAGCATCACAACTATCTATTTTTTCCTGTAGATCAGCCTGTTTTGCTAGAAGTTCATTCATTTCATCATCGGACATTTCTTCAGCAAATTTATTGCTTATTTCATTAAATTCGTCAATTAAGGCTTTTTTATCATTTAAACTTTCCATAACATTATCGAAAACATTTAGAGTAGGATTAAGATATGGCTCTTGAGCTAAATAACCAACTTTAACCCCATTAGCCACAAAAGCCTCACCATCATATTCTTTATCAATAGCTGCCATGATTTTTAGAAGAGTAGATTTACCTGCTCCATTTGGACCAATAATACCAATTTTTGCCCCTAGTAAGAAGGACAAATAAGTTTCCTTTAAAATTTGTTTACCGTTGATGGTTTTACTTAAACCATTCATAACATAAACATATTGATACGACATAATCCTTAATTCCTTTATTTTTTATATATTTACTTGTAGTTTTTAAATAGTTAGTAGGACATATTATATTAGATATTTTGTTTGTCCAAGTTGTAAATTCAGACATACTAAAAACACCTTTTAAGTTTCCATAAAACTTAACCTTCCCTAACAAGACGATTATTTATAAATGCCTCAAGTTCATTCCCTGTTTTATTGGCAATTGATCCCCCTTGTGTTTTATTCATAATTTCTAATCAAAACTTCTTCTGCATTTTTCCTTTCATTAGCTTTACAATTAATAGCGCGTGGTGCTTCGATGATCTCTATATAAAAATCTTTATACATATGCTTTATAAACTGAATATTAGAATTTGAAAGCATAAAATATACCCCCTTATCGTTTAACTCTTTACATTTTTGATAAAGTTTTATCTGATCTGTTTCTGTAAAATCAAGTTTGGTATATTTAGTAAACGATGCATTAATTATAGGATGATAAGGGGGATCAATATAAACAAAATCACCTTTATTTGGAGAAATTTCGCTGAAATCTTGATGTTTTATATCAACATTTTGTAGTAATTTACTACAAGCTATTATAGTTGTCTCATCAACTATTGCTGGATTTTTGTACCTTCCCATAGGCACATTAAATTCACCTTTGTTATTGACTCTATAAAGCCCATTATAACAGGTTTTATTAAGATATATAAAACGTCCAGCAACTTCTATATCATTATCATTAATAAATTGTTTCCGGATTTTGTAATAATACTCTTCACAATGATTTACTTTATGTTTTGCCAGTAGCTTTATTAATTCTTGAGGTTTATTTTTAATCACAGCATATGTAATAACTAAATCTAGGTTTATGTCTGATATAGTTGCACTAGCTGGAGCAAGAGCAAACAAAAGTACTCCTCCCCCTACAAATGGTTCATAATAGCTTTTATAAGTTTGTGGCGTTCTTGAGGATAATTCTTTTATTAAACTTCTTTTTCCACCTACCCATTTTACAAATGGTTTTGCCTTATCGTCGTTTTCAATTATCATGTCATCATTTTTTAGTACAGCTTTTCCTATCCTTGATAAAGCTTCATTAAATGATTCAATTTGCATAAAAATTTACCAAATTATGTTTTACATCTTCAGTCCATTATACAATATTTTTAACGTTCTGCAACTTGCCTTAAATACAGAACCTCCTTTATCTAATAATTTTCTAATGCTATTTTTTATCGGAAACCAATCATATACTGCACCAAATTTTTATATAGTCAATGCAGGGGAATTGGGTAGTATAGTCAATTCAGAGGAATTTGGGGCTAGGAGCGATGGAGCGACGCCTATAAGTAATAGGCGAGCGACGAGTGACAACGTCACCAACTCCTCATCAATTGACTATTAGTACTATAGATTAATTAGATATCTTTACGACCTAAAATTTTAATAGGTTAGCTATACACAATACCTTTTGTCCAAAGTCCAATTCAATTCTTATTGATACAACCCATTTATTGGGTAATTATTAAATAGGTCTTTAACATTTTTATTATTTTAAAATTAAATAATTTTAGAAATAACTTGATTTTTCTGAGGAAATGGGGCAATATCTGCCTTAAGCTGAAGAAGCGGGCGATTAGCTCAGTTGGTAGAGCATCTCGTTTACACCGAGAATGTCGGGAGTTCAAGTCTCTCATCGCCCACCAGTATCTTTGAAATTTACACACTTTTCTGCACAATACCTTCATAAAATTCAGTTATCTTGTCTTTAACCTTAAAGGGATCAAGCATCATATTAACCCCACCTCTAAATTCTGCTGAATTCGCTAAACCACTACTATACCAACCTATATGCTTTCTCGCTAGCTGAACGCCGGTATCGTTCCCGTAATATTCTAGCATGGCATCATAATGACTTAATATCACTTCTAACTGCTCTGCCATTGAAGGGGAGGGAAGTTCTTCTCCTGTTGCAAGATAATGGGCTATTTGAGAAATAAACCACGGTCTACCATATACTCCCCGACCAACCATTATACCATCAGCCCCCGATTTTTGTAAGCATTCCTTAGCTTTAGACAAGGAAGTAATATCTCCATTAGCGATAACGGGAATCTTTACCGCATCCTTAACCTGTCGTATAAACTCCCAATCTGCTTGACCAGAATAAAACTGGCATCTTGTCCTACCATGAATGGTGATCATTTGTATACCAGCATCATAGGCTATTTTTGCCAAATTTGGGGCATTCTTAGTTTGCTCATCCCAGCCAGTACGCATTTTTAAAGTTACTGGGATTTTTACTGCTTTTACTGTAGTTTCTAAGATTTTTGCCGCTAATTTCTCATCTCGCATTAAAGCAGAACCAGAATAGCCGCCAACTACTTTTTTAGCTGGACAACCAAAGTTTAAATCAATAATTTTGGCTCCCATATCCTCATTCATTTTAGCTGATTCTGCTATTATATCAGGCTCACATCCAGCAATCTGTACGCATGAACCAGTAGCATCATCTTGAATAATCGCACATCTTTGTAAAGATTGCCTTGTTTCAATAATCATTGCCCTACTAGCAACCATTTCAGAGATTACCAGACCTGCACCAAATTTTCGTACTAATTTTCTAAATGGTAAATCAGTAACCCCTGACATTGGGGCTAATATCACCGAATGAGGTAGCTGAATATTGCCTATTTTTATCATAACACATTAAAAAGTTATAAATTAATTGCTGTATAGAATAATTATCATAAATTATTTTAATAAGACATAGTCAATTGATAAGAAGTTGGGGTTAGGATAATTCCTATAGTAATACGAGCATTGAGCGACGACGTCACCAACTTCTCATCAATAAGGTTACCAGTAAGTGTATCTTTTTACAGATACCAAGGATAATCATAAAAATCTTATTGATTTAAACTTTTAATTGTATAGAATTTTTATGATCTTGTAAACAGGAATTTTATCGACAATTTAGCGATATATCCCTTGCAAATATATTGATTAAATATATAATTAACTCTGCTTAAAAATAATAACAAGCAAAATTCACACGTAAGAGTTCAGTTGTTAGTCCAATTTCTTTGGTATCAACTCTTACGGAGGAGTACCTACTGCTAATGTAGGTACATAACTAACATTTCAAGGAGATTAAATAATGTCTAAAATAAAAGCTGTTAATGTCAGAGAATTACTTGATGCTGGGGTGCATTTTGGTCATAAAACCTCACGCTGGAATCCAAAAATGGCACCTTATATTTATGGCATCAGAGATGATATTCATGTAATTGACTTACAACAAACTGCCGCTCTAATGCAAACGGCTCTCAATGTAATATATGAGACTGTTAAGAAAAATGGTAAAATATTATTTGTCAGCACCAAAGTCCAAGCTAGTGATATAATAGCTGAGTATACAGAAAAATGTGGGCAATATTACGTTAACCACAGATGGCTTGGTGGTATGTTAACCAACTGGGGAACAATTTCTGGCTCAATAAAAAAGCTAGATAGCCTTGAAAAAGTTCTGGAAAATGAAGAGGAATATTCTGTTTATACCAAAAAAGAAATATTGGAAATGACCCGTAAAAAGGATAAATTACTAAAATCCTTAGGTGGTATTAGACATATTGAGACAAAGCCAAATTTGCTGGTGGTAATTGATACTAATAAAGAGCATTTGGCAATTCAAGAAGCAGTAAAATTAGGCATACCAATAATTGCCATTGTTGACACTAATTCTAATCCAGATAATATAGATCACCCTATTCCTGGTAATGATGATGCAATAAGATCTATTAGACTTTATTGTAGCTTGTTTGCCGATGCTGTACTAGCTGGTATAGAAGAAGCTTTAGTGGCATCTGGTGTTGATTTAGGAAGCATAGCTACTCATGAAGAAAAAAATACCAATATCAAAGCTATTACTAAATTAAAACCGACTAAGAAATTTTCTAAAACTTCTGACCTAAATAACCAAGAGGCAACTAACCAAAAAACAGCAGAGTCAGAGTTTGAAACAGCTTTGGAAATTGCAGAAGTTACTGCGACAGTAAAGTAACTGGACGTGCTAACCAAATTAGCACTTAGCCATTTGTTTCAATAAAAAGGGTATCGTTCCCGCGTAGGCGGGAATCTATAATATCTCAGGGATTTGAGTACTATTTTATCCCCGTTACAGGGATGACAATAGACCTCTTGCATAACCTAAAGATAATTGAGGAATTTTTAGGAAAAACGAAGTCGAGTACCGCAGCGTACTAAGATGTACGTGAGGAGCGAAGACGAGTTTTGACAACAAAATTACCAATTAGATTAGGTTATGCAAGAGGTCTATTGATAAATACTAGAGGGGTTAACTATATAACCTTTAATTAAGGAGAATAAAATGATAAATGCTGGACTTGTAAAACAATTAAGAGAAAAAACTGGTGCAGGAATGATGGACTGCAAAAAGGCTTTGCTTGAAACAAAAGGAGATTTTGAAACAGCTGTTGATTGGTTAAGAAAAAAAGGATTATCAGCTGCAGCAAAAAAATCAGATAGAGTCGCTGCCGAAGGACTAACAGCAGTGCATATTAAAGATAATGTTGGAGTTATTATAGAAGTAAATTCAGAAACAGATTTTGTGGCAAGAAATGATAAATTTCAACAATTGGTTAAAAATATCGCGACATTAGCTTTGCAAGAAAGTAATTTGCAACCGTTAAATTTATCATCACTAAAATTAGCAAAAACATCAACAGGTCGATCAATTGATGAAGAAATATTAGATAATATTGCTACAATTGGTGAAAATTTAAATCTACGTCGTGTGGATGTCTTAAAAATCTCAGAAGGGGTGGTGGCATCCTATGTACATAACACTGTTGTTGAGGGGCTAGGTAAAATTTCTGTTATTGTTGGTTTACAATCGACTAGTAAAGAAAAATCTAAGCTTCTAGAATTGGGAAAAAAAATCGCTACCCATATAGCAGCAAATAATCCCTATAGCCTTGATGTATCTAGTCTAGATCAAACTTTAGTTGAACGCGAGAAAAATATATTCTTTGAACAATCCAAAGCTTCTGGTAAACCTGATAATATCATTGAAAAAATGGTTGAAGGTAGAATACGTAAGTTTCTTGCAGAAGTTGTTTTGCTTGAGCAAAACTTTTTATTTGACGACAAATTAACAATTTCTCAAGTTATTGATAATATGGCAAAAGAATTAGGAACTCCAATTAAAATTACTCAGTTTATAAGATATGAACTAGGTGAAGGTATAAAACAAGAAGATAAAAACTTTGCAGACGAAGTCGCAGCTGTTATACAAAAATAAGCAAGAAAGAATGTATAGCTAACCTGACTAACATTACTCTGTTATTGCAAAAAAGTATAAGCCGATAAAGCAATCCATTTTTGATTATTTTTATGGATTGCTTCGTCGACCTAAGGTCTTTTTCGTAATGAAGGTTGAAGCTTACGCAGTCTTCGCTAATAGACGTTGACCATATACTACTTTTAAAGTATCTTGCCTGAAACCAGCATCTATAGTCATGTATGGACTTACCCGATAATGCAAGAAAAAAATAATATATAACAGCAAAAAATCGAACGCAGTCATGTATCCGGCTTATAGTTAATAAATTACCTTAAATTTACCCTATAGCCCTGATGGAATTCGCTGGCTTACAAACTTATACTTATCATTTCATCGACTTCTAACGAGCCATTGACTATTTCAGTTTTCTCGTAAGCTAAGGTTCGTCTTATTTACCATCAATATTATCATTCTTTCGCATATTCCGGATTAGAATCTATTAAATTTCTATTTACCTATAATATTATCTCGTCAACAACTAGTTTGTACCAATTCTTTAGCTACAAACTTTACTCTCGGTATAATCATTGCCTGAACTGAGTACCGCAAACACCACCCTTGCTAGTTTGTTAGATACTGCAACAGTTGTTTTATTATGCCCATTTCGTTCAGATAAATTAAACATCCACTCGGTAAACTTGCTATAATCTTTTTTAGATTTTTGCTCTTCCGTGGTAAATCTTATTTTACTATTCAGTACTGCTCTTGCTCCTTGAATCAACAAAGTGCGTAAATATATATCACCTCTTTTACTAATGCCAAGCAACTTATCTTTGCCACCACTAGAATGTTGCCTTGGCACTAATCCTAGCCATGCTGATAATTGCCTACCATTTTCAAAACAACTAGCATTACCTATTGACGCTATTAAGGCTGTAGCAGTAATTAACCCTATACCTGGTATCGTCATTAGTTGTTGGTGATTACTATACTGGCTAGCTATAATTTTTAATCTTTGTTCTAATTCTTTTATTTTTTTATCATTCTCTAGAAATTCTTCTTTTAACTCACTAAACGTTCGATAGCTTAGCTGGCTTAAAGCTCCTTCATCTAAAATCTCAGTTAATTTTGTCATAATTTTATTAATTCCTTGCGGTATAACAAAACCAAATTCATGTAATAATCCCCTGATCTCATTAGCAAGTGCAGTACGATTTTTTACCAATCGTTGCCTTACCCTATGAATAAATAAAATATCTTGTTGCTCTACAGTTTTGATAGGCACAAACCTCATATTAGGTCTCGCTACTGCCTCACATATTGCTTCGCTATCTGCTTGATCATTTTTATTAGTTTTAACATAAGGCTTAACAAATTGTATAATGGTCTCCATATTTTGGACACAAAAATAGAAGAAATGAGATAGAATTCTTTAGCAAAAAAGGAGAGCTAGAGATGAAAAAACAAGTAAGGCAATATAGTGCTGAGGAGAAATCAAAAATTGTCATAGAGACAATCAAGGGCGAGCTAACAATAGCCCAAATAACTAGTAAGTATGGTGTTCATACAACGCAGATAAGTAATTGGAAAAAACAGGGGCTTGAATTATTAGTACAAGGCTTTAAGAGTAAAACACAGAGTGCTGATCCAAATCAGCAGGAGTTAATCAAGAATCTATATGAACAAATTGGACAGTTAAGTGTAGAGCGTGACTGGCTCAAAAAAAAATCTGCATTGTTTGGACTTAAAGGTTAGGTGTAATATGATAGAGCCTAATCATAATAAATTAACAATTATACAACAGTGTAAGTTGTTGGGTATTAGTAGGTCAACCTACTACTATCAACCTACTGCTATTAGTGAACAAGAACTTAAGATCATGGCAATAATTGATGAGACCTATACTATGCATCCATATTATGGTATGCGACGGATGGCTAAATATTTACAAGCCCAAGGTTTTTCGGTAGGTCGTAAAGCTGTTAGACGTTACTACCAAATAATGGGTCTTGAAGCTGTTTATCCTAAAATGAATTTGAGTAAAAGAAATCAGGCACATAAAATATATCCTTATTTATTAAAAGATTTAGAGGGAACATACTCAAATCAAGTATGGTGTTCAGATATCACTTACATAAGGTTGCAACAAGGATTTGTTTATTTGGTAGCCATTATGGATTGGCACAGTCGTTATATACTTAGCTGGCGGGTATCTATTAGTTTAGAAAGTACTTTTTGTGTAGAGGCTCTTGAGGAAGCTATAGAACAATATGGTATACCAAAGATTTTTAACACAGACCAAGGAGTGCAATTTACGTCTGAGCAATTTATCTGTATTTTAAAAAAATATAATATTCAAATAAGTATGGATGGCAAAGGTAGAGCTTTGGACAACGTGTTTATTGAGCGATTTTGGCGTTCGTTGAAACAGGAAAAAATTTATCGAATAATTTTAACAATTGTAAAGGAGGCAAAAGCAGCTATTAAGGAATATATCGATTTTTATAACCACGAAAGAATGCACCAAGCATTGGGGTATAGGACTCCTAGCTTGATGTACTATAAACAAAAAGTTGCATAATAGTGACAATAATAATTTCATGGGAATTATATCTCTAAATTGCTAAATTTTTGTCTAGACAAAGGAGACCACCATACTTTAATACTACTCAATTAGTGCTGGCTCTTACGACTAATGAAGATGGATTACCGCTTGGTTATGAGATGGGTAATTGAAGAACAATTTAGAATCAATAAGCATAATTGGCAAATGCGACCAATTTTTCATTGGACAAGTAAGAGAATTGAAGCACATATTGGTATGTGCTATATGAGTTTTGCTGTGCTTAAACAAATAGAATATAAAGTAGCACTTACCCAAAAAATCAGTGTAACTAATATAGTTGAGTTATTAGTAGAAGTTCAATCTTCAATTTTAAGGCATACAACAACAGGAGATTTGTATAGGCTACCAGGCAACATGAAAAATGATGCGAGGAAGATTTATAAAACCTTCAATCTTAAACGCTCAGATGCTGTAGAAATATATCTAAAATAAGCAAATAATGTTGTGCCTAAAAATCTACAACCCTTACAAACTAAGGCTTACAGGACTCCCTCTTAATAAAAATTGCGGAAGTCGGGGGCATTTTTAGATACCTACTTTCGTAGGGATAACAACCATTGTCCTATATTTTATTCAAAACACGTTAGCTATACATAAACTTAACGAGTCCTCTCATTCTTATTATGAGCTAGCTTCCTTGTAACAGGGACTCTAGGAGTCACTGGAGGTTTTATAATTTCATGTGCTAGAAGCCTCCTTATAGTAGGCTTAAGCTCTATAGGAGTAGGTTCTGTAGTTGAAAATAGTATTTTATCAAATGAGTCTGGGTTTATTTTCCTAAGTTCTACTAACCCTTGGGTTCAATCTTCTTAAGAGCAACATCTTCTTTTATTCCATCCTTTTTATTCTCATCTAGAAATTTGGATAATTTTGCTTCTAGAACACTGTCAGACATTGCATGAGACCAAATGGCTTCGTTAATTTTGTTTTCAACAAATTTATCGCTTTTCTTTTCTTCAACGCTTTTTACTGCTGCAGAAATTTTTTCTAGTTGGCTATTGTCAACAGTAAACTTCTTATTCCACAAACTAGTATTACCCTTCTTCACAAGCTTGTCTGTAAGATTTTTTGCTAAAATATCTGTATTCTTTTTTAGATATTCAGGATCAAGAGCAGACAAAACTTCTGATAGCTTACTTTCAATTTCTACCCGCTGTTCAGATTTTATTTTGGCATTTTTTTCTTTTAAAATCGCATCAATTGCCTTAGAAATTATCGGCGAGCTTATTTCCGTGTTGATTTTCTTGTTCGGTTTTTCTTCTGGAAGAACAATCGATTCAGGCTTCACTGACTGCTCACTTTTTTTACCATATTTCTCAGTTAGATGATTGAGAACATTGTGTAGTGATTCAGTAGAAATACTCCAATCTTTGAAAAGATTCGAACCAAAAGTTTTATGCTTTTCAATATTTTCTGCAAGCTTCGGTATTATGTCTCTTTTGTTTCTTCGTAGATCATCAGGATCAAGTTTGATCAATTCCTGAAATAATTGTTTAGTAATTTTTTCTTTCTGCTTGTCTGGAATATCATTTCCTGCTTTAATTTTATTAACAACTTCTTGTACTACTTGTTTTACTTCTAATTCAAATGCCTTGCCATCCATATCTTTAAGAATGCTGTTAATAGAATTAGCGAATTGCAGGATATTTTCTGTTGTAATTTTCTTGTCATCTAGTATACCCCAGTTGCCTTCAACACCGCCTACTGTAAAAAATTTAAGAGTTTCTTCATTAATCAACTTGACTAGTTCTGGAAATTTTTGGTGTGATAACATAGACAACATAGCTTTCTCTAGTTCAGGCGGAATATCATGGATATAAGGTGTAATCTTGGAAAAAAAGGCTTGTCCCTTGTCGGCATGTAGAAAAGTAGGTTTTCCATTTTCATCCTTGTCCATAATCCTTGCATCTATAAACAGCTGATCAATGAAACGTCTATTTAGAAGCTTCCTAATTCCCTCATTAGTTGATAATCGCCCTGCTACTTCTTCCTGGTAATTTTTCATTTCCTTCTTAAAATCAGCAAAATATTCCGAATCAATACCTTCTTTAACCATTTTTTCAATTTTTGTATTTATGGCTTTTATAGTTTCTGGTAAGCTCTTAACATCTCGTGCATTTTTTCCACCATAATCTTTCTCTGCTTTCTCTTTTGTTAAAAAACTTTTACATGCTGTAGAAAAATCAGACTGGTTAATGTCAATAATCCCTCCATTAGCTCTTGCTGCAGTTGCAAATGCATCCATAAGAAAACCTTCGTTAGATATTAAGTTCTTCCGAAAAGTTTCGATAATATTAGCCACTTTTGTTGCGACGGCACTTTTTTTGCCTTTAACATCAACACCTTCGTCACTATCGTAGCCAGAATCATTACCATCATCATCTATCATAAATACATCCTATCATTATTAAAGGTACGTTATAATTTTGCCAAACACTATCAGTAAAGTGTAATAGCTTTTTAATGTCAAACAAAAAATCGAAAAATAGAGATATTTATTGTACTCTAATCTCATATCTCATATATATATTATGATTTGGAGAATTGGAATATGGTAGAAGATAATTACTCAAAAATAATCTGTTATAATAATACATCATTGTGTAAATATTTAGAAAAAGAGCAACTAGTTTTAGTCGGGGGATGTTTTGATTTATTGCATTATGGTCATATACAATTTTTACGTAAAGCCAAAGCTCAAGGAAAACATTTAATTATAGCTTTGGAACCAGATGAAACTATTACGAATTATAAAAAACGTAGAGCCATCCATAGTCAATTGCAGCGTGCCGATATCTTAAGTAGTTTAAGCTTTGTTGATAAAGTAATTATGTTACCTCTACTTAAAGGTTTTGATGACTATAATCAATTAGTACAAAATATTTGCCCATCGATAATCGCTGTAACAAAGAATGATCCTCAGCTTAGTAATAAGCGTATTCAAGCTAAACTTATAGGAGCCCAACTAATTGAAGTTACTGACTTAGTAAAAAATCAAGAGATACAGGTGGTGTTTAGTACCGATAATATACTCAATATGATTGACTCATATGACCAAAAAATGGACTATGCCTATCCAAAATTGGCACGAAGCTATGGCTCATTTGATGATTAAATTTGAGGAATATATGTTTGGTAAACTAATCCTAGGTTCTGTTGACAAAATTTTATGTTAAGTTATCAGAGTAGAATAAAGAAGTTGCAATAGTAAGAAGAAATGGTAGTTTCTAGTTATCGAAACCAAGAAACTACCAATATGAAGTATTACATAGAAAACCAAGCATGGGAAGCAATTTTATCATTTTTTAAGAAAAAAAAAGCTATACACAACAAGAATGAGGAAAAAATAAGACAGTTTATTGAAGCAATATGGTTTATTGCTAGAACAGGTTGTCAATGGCGTCTTCTGCCTGATTATTATGGTTGTTGGTACAGTGTTTATCGCAGATTTAAGAGATGGGTTGACAAAGGTATATGGGAAGCTTTAATGGATCATGTTAAAGTAGATGTAGATATGGAATCAATGATGATTGATGCAACTATTGTAAGAGTACATGCTTGCTCATCTGGATATATTAAAGGTAATCAAGAGGAAGCAGCTTTAGGTAGAAGCAAAGGTGGTTTTAGTACTAACCTGGATATTGCATGATAGATAATAAGCCAATTGTTCTAGCCCTTGTCTTATAAGGGCTAGAAGCTAAAATATAATAAATTTTAAATATACAATTTGTATTTTTGTATAATTCCTCTGAACCCCTTATATTACAAGGGATTCAGAGGTGAATTTTGCTACCTTTGTGCAATATCCAGGCTAAAATTCATGCCCTCGTTGATGCATTGGGTAACCCACTGAAGTTTTATACTAACTGCTGGGCAAAGAAATGATATCACTCAGGCTGAAAATCTTACTAAAGATGTTCAGAATACGACGGTGATAGGCGATAAAGGATATGATAGTAGTGCGTTTGTAGAAAGCTTAGAAAATAAGGGGTGTGAGGTTGTTATACCACCAAAATCTAATCGTAAAGTACAACGTGAATATGATAAACATATTTATAAAGAACGCCATTTAATTGAATGCTTCTTTGGTAAAATCAAACATTTTAGGCGTATATTTTCTAGGTTTGATAAAGCCCCAGCCACCTTTTTAGCCTTTCTAAATTTCGTTGGAGCTTTAATATGGTTACGTTAAAAATTTTGTCAACAGAACCTAGTGCTTTAGACTATGCATATTATTTGATTAGGTGATTTCAGCTGGTTTTGCCAATTTTTCAAAATACAATAATCCATAAGCAAAACCGATAATTGTCGGAATCATAATAAACCATATTCCCCAATTGCCAAAATATTCAGTAAGGTAGACAAAACCAAAGGAGCTAATAACATACATCAAAGTACGAGATGCAGCAAATGTTATGCTAGCACAGGTAAAACGTTTAAATACAGGAAAGCTTTTTAAAAAAATGGGAGTAGCAGGGCTTATACATTTCTCAAATAAAACTACAACGAATTGAATCAGAAATAATTGATGAGGCGAATTAAGATTATTCAACAAATACGGACAAAATATCATAAAAATAGAAAATATTAGCAGTATAATTTTTATAATTAATAATGGAGAGACTTTTAAACTTAAATAAGATAATATTAATAGGGTTAACAGCTCCATTAGACAGACAATAAAATTATGATTAATAACCTCAAACATTGTATAAGCAAAGCTAGTTTTTAAAATATTACTACAATGTATATAAGTAAAATAAAAACATAATGGTAAAGCACATTGTAATAAAAATAAAGCTATTACGGTTTTTTTATTAACTTTTTCTTGCCAAGCAAGCTGGTCTAAAATACGTGTATCGGTATTAGTTCTCTCAAAAATTTTTTGTATTCGACGTTTGGCATCAGCAAAGTCTGGTGCTTCTCTAAGTTTGGTTCTGGCAACAGAACCAATTAAGGCAACTGCTGCACCAATCCAAAATGCTACCCGCCAGTTAAGAATATTAGAAGTAACAAGTGAGGCAATGCCTAAAGCCGCTAACGTTCCTAGAGAAGCACAAGCTCCCATTAACCCTACACTTGCATATTGTATTGGTGGATTAAGCATTTCTGTTACATAAAGTTCTGCTCCTACTATTTCACCCATAGAAGATATACCTTGAATAGCCCGGCAGATGGTCATTACCCAAACCGCTGCACTTCCTATCTGTGCATAAGTAGGCAAATTAGCCATAACAATACATGAAAGTGCCATCATAAAAGTTGTGATGATAATTGTTGATTTACGCCCGATATTATCACCCACCCAACCAAATATTAAGGCTCCAATAGGTCGAAAAACAAATGTAGCACAAAAGGAAAAAGCTAGCATTAAAGAGTTTGTATGAATATCCGTAGGTTCACAAAATAATTCATTAAGAAGCCCTGCCATATGAACATAAATCATCAAATCAAAATATTCAAGGAAGGTTCCTATTGATAGTAACCCTACAGCTTCTTTTTGTTCTTTTTTAAAACTTGTTTGTTGTTGTGGATACCTTATCATTTGTTCTCATCAATAGACTAAATGTTGATGATAACAAAAAGAAAATAAGATTAACAGTAAAAACTAATAATATTACAAATGAAATTAATAATTTTTTAATTGTAATACTATTACCACAACTAACGCTCAATAAAGCTTGAACAGTCTGGGAGAAATTTCTTTGACATATTCGCTATATAGCTCAGGGTAATCACCTTTGAACTTTGCTAGGTCAAATGTTCTGCTGGTGTAGTTTTTCCATGAGACAAGAACATTATCCCCCATTTTTAGGTAAATATGGAATTGCATATAGTTCATCACTTCTAGCTTTATGCTCTCTTCTGTACAAAGTAGCTGTTGATGTATTGTATCCAACCTATGCAATTCTTCCACTTTTTCAGCTATTACCTCATTTGCCTCAATGATATTTTGGCTGGCAACATTATCACTAGAAATAGCGTAATGTTTTCTTGCCTGTTCAACAGTTTGCGGCATAGTTTCAGTGGTATAGTCAATTGATGAGAAGTTGGTGACGTCGTCACTCGTCGCTCGCCTATTACTTATAGGCGTCGCTCCATCGTTCCTAGCCCCAAATTCTCCTGAAATAATGGTATGGACCTACCCTATATACAGAATGAGAAGCATATGCTAATCTTCTAGGATAGGAAATGAATCCTAAACAACAATAAGGAGGCCCATATGGAAGTTACCACAATTGGTATAGATATTGCAAAAAGAATTTTTCAAATTCACGGTGTAGATAAAAATGGTAAGACAATATTAAAGAAAAAATTAATGAGAGAGCAGGTTCTAACTTTTATGGCTAACTTACCAAAATGTCTAGTAGGCATGGAAGCTTGCGGTGGAGCTAGCTATTGGGCAAGAGAATTAACAAAATTAGGTCATACTGTAAAACTAATAGCTCCACAATTTGTTAAGCCTTATGTTAAAACTAATAAAAATGATCAAGCAGATAGCGAAGCAATATGTGAGGCAGTAGCGAGACCTAATATGAGGTTTGTGCCTATCAAAACTGTAGAGCAACAAGATATTTTATTTATTCATAGGGTAAGGCAACGATTGGTAAAAAATCGTACTGCACTTGCTAATGAGATCAGGGGATTATTACATGAATTTGGTTTTGTTATACCGCAAGGAATCAATAAGATTATGACAAAATTAACTGAAATTTTAGATGAAGAGGGTTTAAGCCAGCTAAGTTATCGAACGTTTAGTGAGTTAAAAGAAGAATTTCTAGAGAATGATAAAAAAATAAAAGAATTAGAACAAAGATTAAAAATTATAGCTAGCCAGTATAGTAATCACCAACAACTAATGACGATACCAGGTATAGGGTTAATTACTGCTACAGCCTTAATAGCGTCAATAGGTAATGCTAGTTGTTTTGAAAATGGCAGGCAATTATCAGCATGGCTAGGATTAGTACCAAGGCAACATTCTAGTGGTGGCAAAGATAAGTTGCTTGGCATTAGTAAAAGAGGTGATATATATTTACGCACTTTGTTGATTCAAGGAGCAAGAGCAGTACTGAATAGTAAAATAAGATTTACCACGGAAGAGCAAAAATCTAAAAAAGATTATAGCAAGTTTACCGAGTGGATGTTTAATTTATCTGAACGAAGTGGGCATAATAAAACAACTGTTGCAGTAGCTAATAAACTAGCAAGGGTGGTGTTTGCGGTACTCAGTTCAGGCAATGATTATACCGAGAGTAAAGTTTGTAGCTAAAGAATTGGTACAAACTAGTTGTTGACGAGATAATATTATAGGTAAATAGAAATTTAATAGATTCTAATCCGGAATATGCGAAAGAATGATAATATTGATGGTAAATAAGACGAACCTTAGCTTACGAAAAAACTGAACAATCCAATGGCTCGTTAGAAGTCGATGAAATGATAAGTATAAGTTTGTAAGCCAGCGAATTCCATCAGGGCTATAGGGTAAATTTAAAGTAATTGATTGACTATAAGCCGGATACATGACTGCATTCGATTTTTTTGCTGTTATATATTATTTTTTTCTTGCATTATCGGGTAAGTCCATACATGACTATACAAGGACACATAGTAAAATTACCAGGACATATTTTCTTGTTAATTGAACTACATATCAAGTTTTTCGTTTCTTCTCCACAATCAATTAAATTTGATATCATCTTAGTTAGACTATTAATAAATAATTCATTTACCCCCACAGTGGGAGTTCTAATATATTCTATCCCATATTTGTCAGCTATTTTTCTATATTCAATATCTAATTCTACTAATGTTTCAACATGCTCTGATACAAATGCTATTGGAACTATTATAAGAGGTTTATTTTCTTTACCAGCTATTTCAATTTCATCCTCTGTGTTAGGTTTTAACCATTCCACCGGACCAACACGGCTTTGATAAGTTATTTTATAATCTAAATTATCTATGTTAAGATTAGACACTATATTTTCTACGGTTTTTTCAATTTGCCATTGATAAGGATCACCTGCTTTTATTATTTTTGTAGGCAATCCATGAGCTGAAAATAATATGCGAAAAATATCTTTGTTTTTTAACTTTTTTAATGATTTTTTTATTAACAGTAAGTGAGATTTAATAAATTGATCATCAATGGGATAACAACAAATAGTTTTAATTGGTATATCTAAATTTGAATGTATATTTTTTTGGAAAGAAGATACAAAATCTTTAATCGAAGACCCAGTAGTAGTGCTAGAAAAATGTGGATATAATGGTAATAATATTATTTCTGAAGGATTATATTCATTTATTCTTCTTACAGCTTCTTCAGAATTAGGGAAAAAATGACGCATTGCTATAAAAACTCTAAAATCATCATTTATAGTATTTTTTAACTTTTCTATAATGGCATCTTTCTGAGATTCTGTTTCCTGTAAAATAGGTGACTTATTACCTATTAGAGAGTATATTTTTTGAGATTTTTTATTTCTGGTAATTGATATTATTTTAGCAATAATAAATCTTAGAGGATTTGGTAGATTAATAATCGCTCTGTCATAAAATAAATTAAATAAGAACTGCTTAACTGAGCTTAAACTCTCTGGTCCACCAAGATTAAAAAGTACAATAGCTACTTTTTTTTGAGAGATTTTAATATCTAAATTTTCTGACATAATTAACTAAAAACTCAACATTTTCAACTGGTGTATTTGGTAATATACCATGTCCAAGATTAAATATAAAGTTCTTTTTTTTAAAATTTAAAATTATTTTACTAACTTTTTCCTCAATAATCTCTTGATTAGTAAGTAATATAAAAGGATCTAGATTACCTTGTACAATAATTTTTTCGCTCCATAATTTCATAGAACTAACCGGTACAAATTGATCCACCCCAATAACATCTACACCAGTATTATTAATATATTTTTCATATAAAAGCCCAGAACCTCTTGGAAAACCTATAATAGGTAAGTAAGGAAATTGTTCTTTTAAAGCTATTACTATTTTTTTTGTTGGTTGTATAACAAACTGGTCATATTCTGTCTCTTCTAATATCCCTGCCCATGAATCGAATAATTGTACTAAGTCCGCTCCAGCTCTTACTTGTCCTATTAAGTGGATAATAGTCTTCTCAGTGATAAAGTCTAGAAGTTCTTGTGCTAAATTATTATTTTCATAAATAAATCTTTTACTTGTCTCAAAATTTTGTTTACCTCTTCCTTCAAGCATATAAGTCATTACCGTCCATGGACTACCGGCAAAGCCTATTAGTACAGTATCAGTTGGCAAATTTGCTTTAATTTTATTTATTATCTCATAAACTACATTTAATTTTTCACTAGAATTTTCTTTAAGATATTTAAAATCTTCTTTTGATTGAAATTTACGTAATATTGGTCCTATATTTTCTTCAAATTTAACATCCCAGCCTAGTGCATCAGGTAAAACAAGAATATCAGAAAAAACTATAGCTGCATCAAAATTATATCTTCTTATGGGTTGTAAGGTAACTTCTACAGCCTTATTAACATCATAACATAAATTTAGGAAACCACTAACAGTTTTTCTTATTTTTTGGTATTCAGGTAAATATCTACCAGCCTGACGCATTAGCCAAATTGGAGTATAATTATTATTTTTCTTAAAAGTTTGTAATATCTGGTTCATAAATATAGTCCATATTAATCTATATAGTTATATAGTATTTTTTTAGTTGTTGTAGAGATTGTTTATATGTAGATATATTATATATACACGTAGTTATACACATTTTTTATTGTTAAATTACTTAGTATAATATATTGATTGTAATTATTACTCACATTATTTATATAATTATTTTTTAAGTGGATAATTATAGTAATTTATGTGTTTAAAGTTAGGAAACGTGATGGATATTGGATATCTAGCATTTTACACACAAAATTATCCACAAAGTTATTCTTTGTATTTTATAGGTTATTAACCTCTTGATACATGATATATATACCTAATTACTGGTTAATTTTAATATAGATATTAAAGTATGAATAAAAAATTATCCACAAATACTAATAAGTTATGAACAAGCTAGTTATTCACTTGGTTTCAGACTCTTCAGTACAAGCAGTTAAGCATGCAGCTCATACTGCTTTGTCACAATTTAGTAAAATTGAGTCAAAATTATATCATTGGCCAATGTTAAGAAATGTAGAATTGTTGAATGAGGTTTTGAGAAAAATTAAAATGAAGCCAGGCTTGGTATTATACACTATTTTAGATTATGAACTAAGAAGAAATTTAACTAAATTTTGTTATGATTTGAAAATTCCTTGTATTTCTGTCGTAGGTAGAATCGTAAAAGAAATTTCAGCTTTTTTAGGTGTAGAAACAGAAGGAAGTTTAGTTTATGATTATGAATTTGATGAAAGTTATTTTGATAAAATTCATGCTATTGATTATACATTTAGACATGATGATGGTCAGATGACTAGTGAATTAGACGAAGCTGATATTATTCTGGTTGGTCCTTCTAGAACGTCAAAAACACCTACTTCTGTATATTTAGCATATAATGGATTTAAAACGGCAAATATACCTTATATACATGGTTATCCATTTTTAGATATTTTAGGAAATGTAACAAAACAACTTATAATTGGTTTAGTTATTGATCCAGCTAGATTGATTGAAATAAGAGAAACTAGAATGCATTCTTTACAGATAAGTGATAATACTAGCTATACTAATTTTAAAGTAGTCCAGGAAGAATGTATGCAAGTAAAACAAATTTGCGAACAACAAGGATGGTCGGTAATTGATGTTTCAAGAAGATCTGTAGAAGAAACTGCTTCTGTGATTATGAAACTTTATTATGATCGTAATAAGTCTGTTTTAACAAATTATGCTAAATAGCGAATGTTTAAAAGTACAAGAGGTCATTGCGAGACCACATAGTGGTCGTGGCAATCCATTCTCCTCGCAATGACGCTCGAATTACATATTGTTATATGATTAAAGAATCACCTACTAAATCAACGACAGGATTAGGATGAAGATTATCTAAAACATATTGATCTGCTTCAGACCAACTGTTTGATAATTCTTGTTTTGGGACATATCGTGCATTAAATTTCTCAAACCATTGTACAGTTTTGTTACCACATATTCCATCAACTGAAATATTATAACCATGATTTTTTAACTGAGATTGAACATTAGAAACTGTTTCTCCTTGAGCATCCTTGCGTATTAGTATTTTTTCTTGTTGTTCTTTTGTAGTGTCTATAAATTTACCAAAAACATCTTCTGCAAGAGTTTTCCAAGGAAAGAGTTTTCCAGGTGCCACATGTTTTTCAGCTACTTCACCAAGACCAACAAGATCATCCTTAATATTTAAATCAGGATATCTTTCTTTAATATCTGTAAGACATGCTTTTAATCTGTCTATTTGAGAAGATGTAAAATTACTTTCTGAATCATTAACAAGCATGATAGATATGCCAAAATCATTAACTTTTTCTTGTCCTTTCCAACTACTATTGCCGGCAAAAAATGTTTTTGACTCTAAGTCATTATGATATTGATATTGTTTACCATCTTTATCTATTATGTAATGTACACTTGCTCCTCTTCCTTGCAAAGCAATTGATGCTTGGTCTAATGTTGGGCTAACTGAATAGGTTAGCACAACACAACTTGGTTCTATTCCTTCTCTAGGTGCAGAAAATTTACAATGATTAGTACGACTAATACCATTATTTTGCTTACTCATTTGATCCTCCTCATGATAATTTTAATTTTCTTGAAAGTATTAAATATGTACATATGGCTAACCAAATAACATTACACCAAATTTAGATGTCTATTAGTCAGAAGCTAGTAATTAATAACGATGAAGTAACCCAGGAAAATAATCAGAAATGGTTTGCTTCATAAAATTATGCCCCCTGATAATAGATAGAGTAATGCTAATCGGATAGCTATACTTAAAAAAGTATAACTATAATCTTGGCTTGTGCAACAAGTTATTGCTAATATGTAGGAACTATTGTATCTTAAAATTTATGATATATTAGTGTGTTTAATAACTAAATAATTAAGGGACTATGACAAGTAATATAACAGATGATTCTTTTGATAAAGAAGTTTTACAATCTACTGATCCTGTATTAGTTGATTTTTGGGCTGAATGGTGTGGACCATGCAAAATGTTGACTCCTATTCTTGAAGAATTGAGTAAGGAATTGGTAGGAAAGGTAAAAATTGTTAAAATGGATATAGAGCAAAATCCTAATATACCTTCAAGTTTAGGTATCCGTGCTATACCTACGATGATTCTATTCAAAGATGGCAAACAATTAGCTACTAAGACTGGGTTATTTCCTAAAAATGCTATTGAAGAATGGATTGATTCTTCAATAAAAATGTAAATCATGTTTTTAGTATATGACGTCTAAACTAGTATCTATAGAAATAGTTGATGGTTTTGTTGAAGGAATCAACAATCAACAAAGAGTAGAAAGCTTAAGGCGTTTTCTTATTAAAGGTGGTAGTATTTTTCCTTCGTCAATTCCTATCTTAAATAATATAAATTTTTCCTGTAAAACAGGTGAAAGAATTGCCTTTATTGGTAGTAATGGTTCTGGAAAAAGTTCTTTGCTTAAGGTAATTGCTGGAATTTATCCATTAAAATTTGGAACAGTTAAAGTTCATGGTGATTTTGCCGCTATCATTGAGACTGGCATAGGATTTGAGTTAGAACAAACTGGCAGAGAAAACATTAAAATGCTTATGCTTTATAATAATATGTTAAGTAGATACAGTAAAGAATTAGAACAAGAGATTATAATTTTTTCTGAACTAGGTAGTAAGATAGATTTACCAGTAAAAAATTATAGTTCTGGTATGTTATCAAGATTAGCTTTCTCTGTATCGGTTTTTCAAGATGCAGATATTCTTTTGCTAGATGAAATTTTTGCTACTGGTGATAGTTATTTTGTTGAAAAATCTACTAATTTTATGAAGAATAAGTTACAAAATATACCAATTCTAATATTAGTAAGTCATCAGGAAAATATTATTAGGGATAATTGTAATAGATGTATATTATTAAAGGAAGGTAGTATTATCGCGGATGGCAATCCAAGTGAAATATTAGAAATTTATAATAGTGGGAATTACTAATGTTAAAGTATTTTTTTTCCAAAAAATACTGGTTGGCAGTAATATTATTAACCCAAGCTTCTATATCTCGTCAAAATAAAGATTCTTTCTTGGGTTCATTATGGGGGTTAGTTCAGCCTTTTGTCTATATAATAACTATTTCATATTTTGTTGGATTTTTACTTAAACAACCAAGAGAAACAATGATTATGAATTTAGTTGGAGCTATACCATTATGGACTTTTATTACTACTAGCTTAAATATATCATCAAATTCATTAATTAGTCGTAGTGGAATTATAAAAAAGATCATAATTTCTAGAACTATCTTTCCTATATCGGATAGTTTGGCACAAGTTTATACTCTAGTTTATTCATTTGCAGCTATGTATATAGCTTTTATCATCTTATATCCTGAAAGACTTAGTGTAAATATATTTTTTGTGCCAATTCTTGTCTTACCGTTAATTATTTCTGTATGTAGTAGCTCTATTGCCTTTGCATTTTTAACCCCATATATACGAGATGTTCCTCAAATTTTAAATCTAATTTTTAGTGTTGTATATTGGAGTATACCAATAGTGTATCCATATTCTATGGTACCAGAATCAAAAAGGATACTCTTTGAAATTAATCCTATTTTTCTTGTTATAAGACCAGTTCAATTCCTAGTAACAGAAGGAATACTGCCAGATGCATTCATGATTATCAAGTCTATTATTGTAGCTGTTATTGTTACCTTCTTTAGTTATATTAGTTATAGGTTTTTTGCTAAAAATGTCATATATTATGTATGATGTTTTAATCAATAATTGCAAGATAGTGCAAATTTTACAACTAAAGTCTCATAGTACATTAAAGGATCAGCTATATGACACTTGCTTTTGGATTAAATTTTGCTGATTTAAACAATTTACAAGGTCTAAAAAAATTAGATAACATTTTTTTAAATTTCCTGCGTAGTAATAATCATTCTCTCTATCAAATTATTTTATCATTAAGAGCCAATCCTGAGCAAGTTAATCAGAAATATTACTCAGATTTTTTATTAGAAATTTCACCTATTTTAGATGATTTTTTAGCTGAATTATTTGCTATAGAGCAAGAAATAGCCAATATAAGATTTAGTCATAAAGAGTTTGATCTAATTTATGAATGTAAGAGAAAATTTGTTCAGTGTATCGCGGTAAAAAAATATCCTTATGAAAAATTACAGGAGATTGATTTTACTAATGTGTCAAATTCTCTAAAAAAACTTCTGGGAATAGAATGTTATCCATGTAGTATATGTCATCCCTGCGAAAGCAGGGATATAGATTCCCGCCTACGCGGGAATGACAAAGGAGTGTATGAGAATGACAAAAGTGATTTTACAAATAAGTTTGCTCGTCAAGTAATGGAATGGCAATTAGATGCTGAAAAATATGCTTTTGAGTTAGATATAGCAGCAAAATATGCGGCTTTTATGGTTTACAATAATGTTGAAAGCCAATTATTTTCTCTACCCCAAAAAATAGATAAAGATAATCTAATAGACCATGAAAAAGTCGCTAAGTATAGAAACAATGCAAGAATAGGATTTGATTATTTAGATTCTACGTCCAATCTAGATGTGGTTTTAAATAATACTCATTATTGTATCTATTGTCATAAACAAGAAAAAGATTCATGTTCTAAAGGGTTATTATCAGCAATATACTCAAATCAGAAGAGTATGCTGTCAAAGTCAGGATGTCCGCTGAAGCAAAAAATCTCTGAGATGAATTATGTAAAATCAAAGGGATTTAATCTAGCTGCCCTTGCTATTATTATCATTGATAATCCAATGGTAGCTGCTACTGGTCACAGAATTTGTAATGATTGTTCCAATGCTTGCATCTATCAAAAGCAACAAGCTGTGGATATTCCTCTTGTTGAATCTAATATCTTAGGGACTACTCTGCTTCTGCCTTATGGGGTAGAAATATATTTATTACTTACCAATTGGAATCCGCTTAACATTTTTGCTCCTTTACCAAATCTTCCAACTAATTATAAGGTTTTAGTAGTTGGTCAAGGACCAGCTGGCTTTAGTTTAAGTCATTATTTATTACGGGATGGGCATGATGTAGTAGCCATAGATGGTTTAAAAATCACCCCATTGCCTTTTGATGTTAACCAACCTATTAAATATTGGTCTGATTATAAAAAAAACTTATCAGAGAGAATACCAGGAGGCTTTGGCGGAGTAGCTGAATATGGTATTACTCCAAGATGGGATAAAAATAATTTGACGATATTACGTCTGATGTTACAAAGAAATAGTCGGTTTAAGATTTTTGGTAGTGTAAGCCTGGATAGCAATATAACTATGGAGCAGGTATACCATTTGGGATTTGATCATGTTGCTTTGTGTACTGGGGCTGCTAAACCCAAAATCGTTGAGATGAGAAATTTTCTTGCAAAAGGTGTTAGAACAGCTTCCGACTTTCTAATGACCTTGCAATCAGGAGGAGCTTTTTTAGAGCAATCTATCACTAATTTACTTATCAGGATGCCTATTATCATTATTGGTGGTGGATTGACCGCTATTGATGCAGCAACTGAAAGCTTAAATTATTATAAATTACAAGTAGAAAAGTTTCTAAAGAACTATCAGTTATCAGTTGTAAAGAATGGTAAAAAGCACACAGAGCAACATTGGACAAATGAGGATAGATTAATAGCTGAAGAATTTATTTTGCATGCAAAATTATTTAAGAAAGCACAAACTAGACAATCTATCAAGCAAATCCTAGACGAATTAGGCGGAGTAACAATTTGTTATAGGGGTAAATTAAAAGATTCTCCTGCCTATAAGTTAAACCCTGAGGAAGTGATGTATGCTATAGGGGATGGTGTAAAATTTGTTGAGGATATGATACCTTTAGGTATTGATGTTGATCAGTACAACTATACCCAATCGATAGAGTTTGATAATTTAGGTGTAAGAAAAAAATTTAAGGCACGAACTGTACTGATGGCAATAGGTATCGATAAAGAGGTAGTAAATAATCATTTAGAAGATATAGTCAATTCAGGAGAATTTGGGGCTAGGAGCGATGGAGCGACGCCTATAACTAATAGGCGAGCGACGAGTAACAACGTCCCCAATTTCTCATCAATTGACTATAATGTAACATATTTTGGTGATTGTAATCCTTTATACTCTGGAAGTGTGGTTAAAGCCATAGCAAGTAGTAAAGAGGGATATAAAAATATAGGAGAAAAACTTACCAAAAATAGTCCAATTTTTCCTGGTAGTTATATAGATTTCTTTGCTAAACTAGATTATCTATTAACGAGTCGTATTGAAGAGGTTAATATTCTATCTGATAAGATAGTAGAGCTTGTAATACATTCTCCTCTTGCTGCTAAGAATTTTCAACCAGGGCAATTTTTCCGTTTGCAAAATTATTCTAGTGATATTGCAAAAATTATTGAACCTTTGGCTATTGCTGGAGCTTATGTTGATTCAAAAAATGGGTTAATTCATTTGATAGTTTGGCAAAGTGGTAAATCAAGTAATTTATGTAGATATTTATCGAAAAATGAGCAGGTAGTACTAATGGGACCTAATGGTAAGCCAACTGAGATATTGAAAGATAGTAATATAGTTCTTATTGGAGGAGGGGTTGGAAATGCTGTTTTATGCTCAATAGCCAAGGCTCTTAAAAATAATAATTGTAAAATTATATATTTTGCTGGTTATAAAAATTTACAAGATAGATTTTATCAAGAAAAAATTGAAGAATCAGCTGATATAGTAGTTTGGTGTTGTGAAGAGGGGATTTTATCAAAAAATCGGTCGAAAGATATTAGTGTTAAGGGTAATTTGCTGTATGCTATAATGGGGTATTGTTCTCTCTGGGAGAATTTGGCTATAGATAGGATAATAGCCGCCGGTGTTTCAGAAATGATGCAAGCTATAAGAGATAAAAAAGATGATTTTTTTGGTAAAAAACCCCAACTAATAGTAAGCATTAATTCTCCTATGCAGTGTATGATGAAAGGCATTTGTGGGCAATGTATTCAAAAAATTACAGACAAAAATAGATATATTTTTACTTGTGCCTGCCAGGAGCAAGATGCAAAAATAGTCGATTTCATAGGGCTTAAGAGTCGTTTAGAACAAAATTCTCTGCAGGAAAAACTATGATTAATTCCTCAACGGTATATATATTGTAGTTTTTATGCTATGTATAGCTTTAAAACCTAGATAAACTGAAATACGTTCAATGATTATCTGTTGATAGTATGATATTTCTAAGGCGATGCTTGAATTTTCTGCTTGTACGTGTAAAATATTTATTAACTGTCCTTTCTCTTTAGCTTTAACTATTTTTAGAGGAATAGTTTTGCTACTAAATTTTGATCCAACAATCTTACTCCAATTAATCATAATTTCTGCAAGCAATGGGTGCTGTTTGCCAAAGATTCGTCTAATAATTATGTTGATGTCATGGCTGAGTGGTTTCATGGGCAAAATTAATGATTGTAACCATTACTACTAATACAGCAAAAATAGTTGATACTAAAGGAAAATGCAGAGAAGTGATGGATAATACCATCAGCAATATATTGCATATTATAATTTTACACACTACTTCCCTATGACTTTTACCATTTTTCACTGCTTTTTGAAAAAAATGCTTTAAATGAGGTTGCCAAATCTTCTCCTTATTAAGTAGCCTAATTAATATAGTTAGTCCTCCATCTGTCATGTAATATAAACTAGCAATAGATGAAGCAATAAACAAATCAATACTAGAAGCTGAAATAAGTAACAAACATAAACCTAGTAAGAATCCTAAACTTATACTACCTACGTCCCCTATAAAGATTTTAGCAGGATGCCAGTTAAATATCAAGAAACCTATCGAACATCCCAATATAATGATGTTAAGTATAATTATAAAATTTGTATTTATTATTGTATCATACTTTAAATAACAAAGTATCAATATAGTGATAGATAAATGAATAGATTCGGCACCACTAATACCATCTATCCCATCAAGAAAATTGTAGATATTTAAAAAGGTAGTCAAATATATTATAGATAGTACAAAATCAATATATAATGGTAATTCATGATGAAATAATAATGCCGGAGATAAAAAGAATACAATGCTTATTGTAGAACAAATTATATGAATAATTAGTCTTATAAATACGGGAACGGAGATAAGATCATCTAAAAATGAAATTGTAGAAATGATCAGCAATAAAGGTAAAATTTTAATCGAATTTATTAGTGCTTTTGTTGTAAAATATTCGTAAGAGATAAGACCAACTATTACCACTATTACTATAGCAATCCCACCTCCTCTTGGTGTAATTCTATTATGTACTCTACGTGGATCCGGTATATCCACCATTCCAAAAGAGGGAAGATTGAAAATCAATAGCCAAGTAAAAAAGCTTGTTGCTATAAAAGATAACAAAAATAAAAAACTATAATTAATAAAATCACTCATAACAACATATTAGATTTAAAACTGAAATATTCATTAGCTGCGATAATCACGTGGTCATGAACAGATATATTCACATTAGCACAAGTTTCTACTATTTTGTGTGTTAGTTTTATATCAGTATTTGAAGGTTTGCTCACACCACTTGGATGGTTATGTACTAATATAATTGCACCAGCTTCATTAAATAAAGCTCTTTTAATTATTTCTCTTGGATATATTGTTGCCTGATCTATGGTTCCTTGGCTTAAAACTTCATCAGCAATCAGGACATTCTTTTTATTTAGAAATAAGATACGAAACTGTTCTGTCTTCATATTACCCATAGTTGCTTTCAGATAATCTATTAGAATGCTCCAAGAGCTAATGACATTTTGATTTATTACTTTTTGTTTTAGCATTCTATTAGTTAATTCACGCATAGTAACAAAATTTATGTATAAATTATCATTAGTCCCCTTAATATTAAGTAGTTTTTCTTTATCTGTATTTATTAAATCAGCCAGACTACCAAATCGCGTTAGTAATTCCTTCGCTAATGGTTTTACATCTTTTCTAGGTATTACAGAAATAATATCATTTCAAGTAATTCATAATCCGCAAGATTCTCTGCAGACATAACAATACGTTGCCTTAGACGTTGTCTATGTCCAATATAATGAGGAGTATCATCTTTCATATTGTTCTATTATAAATCTATTTTATAAGGTGGATATGTCAAGTGTTTTGGTGACAAAGTAAAAATGTCAAAACCATCTTTGGTTACCCCCAAACTATGCTCAAATTGTGCTGATAATGATTTATCACTTGTGGTAACTGTCCAATCGTCTAATTTACTTAGATGGGTAGAGTGATGTCCAGCATTTACCATTGGTTCAATAGTAAAAAACATACCTTCTTCTAATACCAAGCCAGTGCCAACTTTCCCGTAATGTAGAACATCCGGTTTTGTATGGAATATACGCCCTATCCCGTGACCAGTATAATTTCTAACAACTGAATAATTATGCTTCTCAACATAAGTTTGTATAGCATTTCCGATAGTTCCTAAATGTACTCCTGGCTTCACTAGTTCAATTCCTATCATCATAGCATCATAAGTAACTTGCACTAAGCGTTTTGCTTTAATTCCTACATCACCAACGTAAAACATTCTACTAGTGTCACCGTACCATCCATCAACAATTACGGTAACGTCAATGTTTATGATATCACCATTCTTAAGGAGTTTATCATTTGGGATACCATGGCATACTACATGGTTAACAGAAGTGCAAATTGATTTTGGGAAGCCATTATAGTTTAAAGGTGCAGGGATTGCATTATTGGATACAATAAAGTCATGGCAAAGATCATTTAAATAAATGGTACTTACCCCTGGTTTTACATAATTAGTAATGAAATCTAAGGTTTCCGCAGCAAGTTTACCTGCAATATGCATTTTCTTAAAGTCTTCGGCTGTATGAATGGTTATAGTCATAAAATAATTAACTTTTTTTATTAAAATTATCTATTGAAAGTAGAAATATATACTAAATTTTCACTTTTTTAAATTATTATTTGAATTTCATTGGATCTTTTTCAACAACCCTGACTTTATAGAAGCTATAAGATAGAGTTATTGTCTCAACATCATTCATTTCTTTATCTTCCTCAAAATCAGAGTCTATAAAAAATGTTACGGGCATTAACATTTTCTCTTTTGCTTTTAATAACTGTTCTTCAAAACAAAAACAATGTATTTTAACAAAATATTTACCGGCTTTATTGGGTGTAACATTATAAACGGAAGTTCCTATTATATCATCGTTGCTTAGATTTTCAGACTCGTAAAAAATTAGTGTATTTTGTCCTGGAATAACTGTAGCCCTTCTTTGTTTAGGAATAAATCGCCAAGGTAAATTACTATCAACATTAGAGTCAAATTCTATAGTTATCACTCTAGTTCCCTTTTTAGGGGAATATATATTAAATTCCTGTTTTACGGTGGTGCCACCATAACCAGTGACTTTACAAAATAAATTATAAATTGGTATCGATGCAAAGCTTAAAAAAACCATACTAAATGCTAAGCTAACTAAGGCTAAGGCAAACTTCCTATTGGAACGTCTATTAGAATCTGTAAACATTTCTCTCTATTTGGATTAGCTCTATTGTAAAAAATCAAATTTTAACTTTTTACGAAAAGTCTATTTAAAATATCTTAAACTTATGATATTATATACTCGTTTTAATAAAACAACCTATTTTAAGGTATTATATGACTAACAAAATCAGTGTGCCAGTAATTTCTGCAGAATCAGGATTTTATCAATATTTGCAAAAAATTAATAAAGTTCCATCACTGTCACAAGAGGAGGAATTTTTACTTGCTAAAGCCTATCTTGAACAAAATGATCTAGAAGCTGCACATAAGTTAGTAACTAGCCACTTGAAATTAGTAGCAAAAATTGCCATTAGATATAGAAATTATGGACTACCTCTAAATGAGCTTGTATCAGAAGGGAATTTAGGTCTTATGCAAGCAGTAAAGAAATATAATCCTGATTTAGGTTTTCGTTTGTCTACTTATGCTTTGTGGTGGATTAAAGCTTCAATCCATGAATATGTCTTGAGATCTTGGTCTTTGGTTAAAATGGGTACTACAGCAGCACAAAAAAAATTATTCTTTAGCCTTGGTAAAATTAAGCATAAAATTGCCAACCTATATTCAAGGGCTGTCACAGATCAAGATTTTGTTCAAATTGCTCAAGAACTTGGAGTGACTACCAATGAAGTTAGTGAAATGAATGCTAGATTATCTGGTCCGGACTTATCATTGAACAATTTAGTAAATGGTGATGATAATAGTAGTAGCGAATTAATTGAATTTTTACCAGAAACTCGCCCAAGTCAAGAGCTAAGATTGATTAGCCAAGAAGATTCTGCTAATAAGCATAACTTGTTAACCCAAGCGATGAAGATCTTAAATGATCGTGAATTACATATTCTCACTGAGCGTAAATTAACAGATTCCCCAAAAACCCTCGATATTCTTAGTATAGAATATAAAATTTCTAAGGAAAGAATTAGACAGATTGAAAACACCGCTTTTGAGAAAGTAAAAAACTTTATACTTCAGCAAATGCCAAAACCTGTTTAAAAGTCTATTTAGATATATCAGTCGTCATTGCAAGGAGACCGTAAGGTCGACGAAGCAACTCATTTTTCTGTCATATCTGCTCGACTTAGTGTCATCTCTGCTTGTCTTAATTGTCATCCCTGCGAAAGCAGGGATCTAAAGATTCCCGCCTACGTGCATATGCGTCATTGCGAGAAGGCGTTAGCCGACGAAGCAATCCATAAAAGTAACCAAAAATGGATTGCCACGACCTACTTGCGTGGTCTTGCAATGACAAAGGAAATTTTAAATAAAATGGTAGTTTTTCAATATTTTATGCAGTTATTGTTGTAAATATCATTGACAACAATAAATTTTTATGCTAAGATAATAATGGACGATTGGATCAATTAATTAGTGATCGTCGCAAAGTCGATAGTTATTGTTAATTTAAGGAGATATAAGTATGAAAATATGGTCTTTATCCCATGTGGTGTTCGTTGTTGGTGTGATGTTATCTTTTAGCAGTTATGCCGATCAGAAAAAAGAGGACGTGACTAATAAATTAGGTTCAGACCAATGTCCACAAATTACTGAGAATAGTTGGAATTTTGCACCCTATGCAAAGTGTCATTTTGATTTACCCAATCAAAGAATGGGTGGTAGTGAACGGAGTTGTGCCAGCTTTGTGGATGAGAATGGCAAACCGATTTCTCCTACATTTCACATTGATTATGCACCCGGCAGCATTAGACCAGAGATTAAGGGATGTGATGTAAGTGAAGATACCAAAGGTCATATAGTAGCTAAAAACTGTAGTAGTATTGATCTTGCTCTATGTGGTAATAATAATGATAAGGTGGATATAAATATTATTAATCCTAACAATGTACATATCGTTGGGATTAGTTGTGGTACAGGAGTATGTGGGTCACGAGGTAAGTAATTTTATATGGCTAATCCGGGATTAAGTTAGTTTACTATGGATAAATGCTAATCTGGTTAGCTATAGTCAATTTAGGAGGATTGGGGGCTAGGAGCGATGGAACGCATAAGCGTCAGTTTAAGAAAATAAAGTAAAAAAGTCGTCATTGCGAGGAGACCGTAGGGTCGACGAAGCAATCCAGAAAAGTGATTAGAAATGGATTGCCACGCCACCTACGGTGGCTCGCAATGACGACTTTTTTACTTTATTTTCTTAAACTGACGCTTATGAGCATTGAGCGACGACGTCCCCAACTTCTCATCAATTGACTATATAAACATGAAAGAACCATTATCGATATATATACACTGGCCATTCTGTCTATCAAAATGTCCGTATTGTGACTTTAATTCTCATGTTTCAGATAAAGTAGACCATAATGATTGGCTGAAATGTTATGAGTTGGAACTGAATCATTTCAAGGATACTATAGGTCATAAATATATAAAATCTATTTTTTTTGGTGGTGGCACCCCATCTTTAATGAAGCCATTTGTTGTTGAAGGAATCATTAGCAAAATAGCAAATCTAGCAACAATAGATGAGTACACAGAAATTACTTTAGAAACAAATCCTACTTCATTTGAGACCGAGAAATTTAAAGACTTTAGATTAGCTGGAATAAATAGGGTATCAATTGGCGTTCAGTCTTTAGTGGAAAATGACTTAAAGAGTTTAGGGCGACAACATGATGTGGGGCAAGCAATCAAAACTATTGAGACAGCTCGTCGCATTTTTCCCAGAATATCTTTTGACCTAATTTATGCAAGAAGTAACCAAACTCTAAAAAGTTGGCAAGACGAACTAACCAATGCTATGCAACTTGCCTCAGGTCATATCTCGTTATATCAACTAGTCATCGAAAAAGGTACGTTATTCTACAAATTGTTTAACGATGGGAATTTGACTATACCAAGCTCAGATCAAGCAGCTGATCAGTATGAATGGACTAATTTATACTTAAAGTCACAAGGATATCTTAGGTATGAAATATCAAATTATGCTATATTAGGTCATGAATGTAAGCATAATTTGACATATTGGCAATATGATAATTATCTAGGTATAGGCCCAGGTGCCCATAGTAGAGTTAATATGTACGATATAGTTAATTCAGGAGAATTTGGGGCTAGGAACGATGGAGCGACGCCTATAAGTAATAGGCGAGCATTGAGCGACGACGTCACCAACTTCTCATCAATTGACTATAGTGATTTTACATCTAATCTCTATAGTATCATGATGTGGCATAAGCCAGAAAAATGGTTGCAAACTGTTAAGAGCTTGGGCTGTGGCGTTCAACATATCAATAAACTTTCTATGCAAGAAATAACCGAAGAAATGTTGATGATGGGACTACGTCTTGAAAATGGTCTAAATATTGACCTTATACAAAAAAGAACTAGTAAACAATTATTTGAGATTTTGGATATACAAAAGGCAACATACTATAAAAAGCTAGGTTTACTCCAGTGGGATGAGGAATTAGGCGATAAAGGTCATATTAATCTTACAGATAAAGGTCTAATGTTACATAGCTATATAGTACCAAGGTTGTTTTCACAATAGAAGTTACATAAAAAATTATTGACTTAGCATATTTTATATGTTACTATGATATGGTGTTTCATGTACATTTTTAGACAAGTCTTTTTTATAAACTTATATAAGAGGTAAATTTTCAATAAGAATTTTTTAAAACTTATAATCTCAGATTTACGGATATGGATTCATCTTGGATGTAGTGATCAAGAAAAATTTCATTCGCAATTAGTTAGTTTTAATATTGAATTAGAATTTACAACCCCACCAAAAGGCACAATTACCGACAAACTTGAAGATACAATTTGTTATCTTGAGCTTGTTCAAAGTATTAAATTTCTTTGCCAAACTAAACAGTTTAATCTGATAGAACATTTAACGATAGAAGTTTATCATGCTATTGATAAATCTTTATTGAGATATCGTGATATTGTTCAATCTGTCAGTGTAACAACACGTAAAATGTCACCGCCCATCCAAGATGTTCATGGAGATATTGCTTTTACTTACTGCTCTGCTTTATGTAGTAAAGGAGGGGACAATGATTTATATTAGCATTGGATCTAATTTAGGAAATCGTATTAATAACTTAAATATGGCTGTGAATTTATTAACACAAAGCTGTTTACGAAATTCTAAATCTTCAATTATACTTGAAACCGAAGCGATTTTGCCAGATAACACTCCTCCATCTTGGAATAAACCATTCTTAAACATGATCGTTGCGGGAGAGACGGATTTATCACCCGATGCACTACTTATAACCATGAAATCAATAGAATCTGATATGGGGCGATTGGCTATTTATGAAAAATGGGCACCTCGTATTATTGATCTAGATATTTTACTTTGGGATGAACTTGAGATCAATACTCCTCAGCTTACAATACCGCATCCAGAATTAAGTACTCGACCATTCTTACAACATCTTTTAGCCCTCATGGAAGTACAGCCCTGGACAAAGATGCCTTTAACAAACTCTTTTTCTAAAAGCTTTGTTCTAAATCCTGCAATTGTGGGGGTTGTTAACGTTACAAATGCTTCCTTTTCAGATGGAGGACAATTTAACAATCCAGATAAAGCAATTGAACAAATTCAAGAATTAGCTAGTGATGGTGCTAGTATTATTGAAATTGGGGCTCAATCTACAAGACCAGGTGCTGTAATTCATACACCAGAGGAGGAATATAATAAATTAAAGCCTGTTCTAGATGGGATTACAACATTAATAAATAAAGGAATGCTTAAAGTTAGCATAGATAGTTTTTGGTCATCTACTGTTAAACGGCTTCTTGAAAATTATCAGATTAGTTGGATTAATGATGTCAAAGGTGATTTTGATAATAGAACTCTGAAGAGCATTGCCGAGAAAGGTTGTAAACTATGTTTCATGCATTCATTGAGTATTCCACCTAATCAAGAATTAATTCTATCTTTAGAACATAGACCTATTAGTTTGATAAAAGAATGGGGAAAGCAATCCATTGAGCGTCTCTTAAATATTGGCTTTTCTCAAGAAAATATTATCCTTGATCCAGGTATCGGTTTTGGAAAATCGTCATATCAAAACATAGAGATTTTACGATATGTTCAAGAACTCAGGAGCTTAGATGTTCAAATTATGGTTGGACACTCCAGAAAATCCTATATTCAGGCATTTTCTACAGTTGATGCTAAGAATCGGGACATTGAAACTATTGCTACTTCCCTTGCATTAAAAGATAAGGTAGATTTTTTGCGTGTTCATAATGTAAGGAACCATATGCGATTTTTTACAACCTATCAAAACTTTCATCAATAGGGTAATCATATGAAGATAATAGGTATCATGGCAGCAACGCAACAAGGAGTTATTGGTGATAGAAACTCTTTACCTTGGAGTTATCCTGAAGAACTTGAGCATTTTAGAGCTACAACTAGTGGACATATTATGATTATGGGACGAAAGACTTATAACATAATACCAAAAACTTCGCTAACTATAGTCAATTCAGGAGAATTTGGGGCTAGGAGCGATGGAGCGACGCCTATAAGTAATAGGCGAGCATTGAGCGACGACGTCACCAACTTCTCATCAATTGATTATAATAGAGATATTATTGTTTTTTCTCGTAATCATCATTGTATTTCCAACGATGTAAAGATAGTAAGTTCATTGAATGAGTTTCTAAAATATATTCAATCTTTAAACTTAGTAAAGAAACTTTTTATGATTGGAGGAGCTGAGATTGCTCATTTATTTTTAGAACATAATCTGATTTCTTATTTTATACTAACAAAAATACACCACTTATATTCTGGTGATACATCCATTGATTTAAGATATTTTAAAGGATGGGATGAAAAAATTTTAAAAGAACACCCTAATTATACTATTTGTAAGCTTACAAATATAAAGGAGATATCATGATATTTTGCACAAACCTTAATACATCTCTTGAGGTATTTCATTTACTTAAACATCCGTTTTATAAGTTATGGAATGAAGGATTATTGAAACATGAAATATTACAAATCTATGTAAAAGAATACTATCATCATGTTTCTGCTTTTCCTAGATATATAAGTCAAATCCATACTCTTTGTGATAAGATTCAAGCAAGACAAATTTTGCTAGAGAATTTGATTGATGAGGAGAAAGGTGATGATAATCATCCTGAATTATGGTTACGCTTTGCTGAAGGGATAGGTGTATCAAGGGAGTCAATCCCAAATTTTCCAGAATTAGTTTCAACTTGCAAACTAGTTGAAGGATATTTGGAGCTAGTGAGAACAGATTATCCGACGGGATTAGGGGCTTTATATGCCTATGAAAGGCAAACACCAGAAGTTGCTGCTTCTAAGATTGATGGTTTAAAAAAGCATTATGGAATTCAAGATAATAAAACATTGCAATTTTTTTCTGTTCATCAAGAAGCTGATAAATGGCATACAGAACAGTTGGTTAGTCTGATAAAGTCTCTTAACAAAAACGATCAGCAGAAAGTTTTTTATGGAGCAAAAGAAGGAGCTAAATTACTATGGTTCTTTCTTGATGGGATGATGAAAATGGTAGAATGTCATGCTTGTTAAAGGTATAAAAACTCACAGGATTGAGGTTAATGATTGTTTGGAACAAATTTTAGATCAATATATCCAAGAGCTTGTAGATGAAGATATTGTTGCTATAACATCCAAGATAATTAGCATCATACAAGGACGTTTAGTTTCAAAGGATAGTATATGTAAGAATTTATTGATTAAGCAAGAAGCAGATTTAGTGTTGGAAACAGACCGTAATCCTTATGATCTTTATTTAACTGTCAAGAATGGTATACTTATACCTTCTGCAGGTATAGATGAATCAAACGTACATGGAGTATATGTTTTGTATCCTGAGAATATTCAAAAAACAGTTATTTGGATATGGGAATATTTAAAAAAGAGACATAATCTTAAAAAGATTGGTGTTGTGATTACGGACAGCCATACAACAATCATGAGACGAGGTGTAACCGGTATCACTCTTGGTTGGTGTGGTTTTATACCCATTTATTCATATATTGATAAACCTGATCTTTATAATAGTCCATTAAGGGTTACACAAGTGAATATTTTAGATGCTTTGGCGACTTCAGCAGTTTTTGTTATGGGTGAAGGTAATGAACAAACTCCTATTGCTATCATTAAAGATGCACCTAAAATTTACTTTCTTGATAGACCTCCCACAATAGAAGAAGAGAAAAATATCTTGATTCCTATGGATGAAGATTTATATTCTCCCCTACTACGTGCTGCCAAATGGCATATTGTCTAATGGCATGTTATCTCCTCCTGTTATTGACAAGCCAATTATTTTTTGATAAAATCGATATGTTATAATTAGTTGTTTGTTTATCTAATATTTTTAACAAATTCACTACATGATTTACTAGAGTATCAATTATGCAAGATACAAATACTAACGATTTACGTAATATCATAGGTACTATCAGTGCTAAATTGTATGAAAATGACATAGTAGCTGAAATATATTACAGATTAAAAGACCCTTATTCTATTGTAAAGAAGATATTACGAAAGACTATTGCCTTGAAAGAATTAACTGACTTAGTCGCTTTTAGAATTATAGTTGATAAACAGGAAGATTGTTATAAAGTATTAGATATTATTTATAATATCTATTCTATTAATATAGAGAAGTCTAAAAACTATATTGATAATCCTAAGAATAATGGCTATCGTTCGTTGCATGTCATAGCTGTAGTTGATATTTATGGACGTAATATAGAAATACAAATCAGAACTAGAGAGATGCATAATATAGCAGAATTTGGTACAGCAAACCATGATGAATATAAAAAGGCACGGGAAACAAAACTAAGAAAATTATTGAGTCTATAATATACTTTGTGTAAGTTGCAAAAGTAAGCAGTAAGAAGTACTGTAAGAAAACAACTTATAAAAAGGTAAAATATGTCAGAAAAAATAAAAAAGAAGATATTAGAACTAAAAGATAATAATATAAGTAATAATTTAGTAGAAGAATTATTATCAAAAGCCGATCCATCTAAGTTGTTTGGCAAAGAAGGATTATTTCAACAACTAAAAAAGCAAATAGTTGAAAAAATATTAGAAAGTGAACTAGAGCATGAATTAGGTTATTCAAAGCATAGTAAAATGCCGAAAGTAGATAATAATCGTCGTAATGGTAGCTATGAAAAGACAATAATTGATGATGATGGTAGGAAGGTTACTCTGGAAGTACCAAGAGATCGAGAAGGAGAGTTTGTTCCGAAATTAATACCTAAAGGGCTGAGAAGATTCAGTGGATTTGACGATAAAGTTATCTCACTTTATGGTCGAGGAATGACAGTCAGTGAAATTCGAGGTCATTTGGAAGAAATATATCAAACTGAGGTTTCCGGTGATTTAATATCGACAATAACCGATGGAGTAATAGACGAAGTAACTAGGTGGCAAAATCGAGGTTTAGATAAGGTTTATCCAATATTATACTTAGACTGTATTCATGTTAAGTCTAGGGATAACCAGGTAGTGATAAATAAAGCAGTATATTTAGCGATTGCTGTTAATATAGAAGGAAAGAAGGAGTTGCTGGGTATTTGGGTAGGAAAAAATGAAGGTGCTAAATTCTGGATGCAAGTAGTTACTGAGTTAAAAAATCGAGGAGTAGAACAAATTTATGTTGCTTGTGTTGATGGTCTAAAAGGTTTTCCGGAAGCGATAAGTAGCATATTTCCTGCGACTATAGTACAGTTATGTATAGTTCATATGGTTCGCAATTCAGTGAAGTATGTCTCATATAAGGATTTAAAGGAGGTGACCACAGATTTGAAGCAAATTTATACAGCAAATAATGAAGAAATGGCAAGTCTAAAACTTCAACAATTTAGTTCAAAATGGGACAAAAAATATCCAGTAATTTCTGATATTTGGCAACGTAATTGGTGTGGGATAATCCCATTTTTTGCTTTTCCTGAGGAAATAAGAAAGGTAATTTATACAACAAATACCATTGAATCTGTCAACCGTCAAATTAGAAAAATCATCAAAAATAAGGGGGTGTTTCCAGATGATAAATCAATTCAGAAAATAATATTTTTAGCTCTGCAAAATGCATCTAAAAAATGGACTATGCCCATAAAAGATTGGTCATTAGCTTTGAATCAATTTGAAATACTTTGTGGTGATTTTAAATATGATTTATTGGAATGTAAAAAATAGAACTTACACAAAATAAATGATTGACTCGGGATTCTACCAATGGTTTTATGGCATGCAAATAATTAAATTCAATAATAAATTTCCCAAGAGTAAAATACGAATAAATCTTTTTATCTTTTACTGTCAAGTCTTCTGCAACATCAAGTAACGCATTTAAACGATTATTATGTATAAAAGGACAATGTTCTTTTATTACTTCATTTAATACTGTTTTTACATCCATAACCTACTATCTCCATCATCATTAAATAATGATGATATTCTATCAATTCTTGCTATTTTGCAACAATTTCGTGGGGATACATCAGATTGCGAGGAGCTACTTTAGTAGCGACGAAGCAATCCATGAGAATTAGTATAGATACATCAAGACTATATGGATTGCTTCGTAGGCTCACGCCTTCTCGCAATGACGTTTTTATGCTGTTTAATACTTATAGAATAAAAATTGTAGGGTACTATGATCCCAGCCACTAGATGAGCGGATATATCATCTTATAATTGCCATGCTGGCTGTTGTTATGATATGCAACCAGTATCTGTAGTATGATGCGAGATATCCCCTAAAACTAATGCCATTGGGTTGTCTATAAATAAGTCGCTCTGTGTATATTCACTAATATTTGATAGATGAGTATCAGGATGCTGTGCTAAAGGAGCGTCAAGGACTTCTTTTTGCTCAAGTGCTAATGGGCTTTCGTGCAATATATCCAGAGCTGTTTTACCTTTATTATTCTGTTGCTCAACATTAATACACCCTTCTTTTAAAATTCGGGTTGCTAATTGATAGTTACCATTCTGTAAACTAAGGTGCAATAAATTATTACCCTCATCATCTATAAGCAACTTCAATGGTTGATTTACTAGTAATATTTCTACTGCTTTATTATTTATCTGGGATAATTTTGTTAATAAATTAGATTCTAATTTTACTGCAGACCTTAAATTAATGACGGATAACCATGAGACTATATCTTCTATGTTATTGTCTTCTAATGCAGAAGACAAATTCTTAGTTAGTACTGGAGTAGAAAACTCTTTTAACAATTCTTGTATTCGAGGGTTATGTTTAAAAGTATTTTCATCAACATGTTGGTTTAATAGTACCGCAATATTAGGGTAAATAGGTGAGTCACTGTTAAGTAAATTATGCAAGATAGTTCCTGGTATCTTGAATTCAGGATATTTTTCATAAAAATCAGTTAATTGTTGATTATGTTGCCATTCCCCTCTTGTAAATTCATTAGAGAGTAAAATTTGAAGTACGTGATCTGGATCAAATTTATTAGTTGGAACATTAATCACACTCGTGTCAATATTAATCTCGCTTGGGTTCATCAAATTATTATTCAATATATCCAACTCTAGCAAAAACATTTCTTTTACTTCTTCAATAATTTCTACTATCTTAGAGTTAAATTCATTAATCTTGTCTTCCTTGAATCCTAAACGTTCCAATATTGTTTGCATTACTTTTATTAGAGCACCTGATCTGGCAGTAAACGATAATTGTTCTGTTCCATCTTTGTGAACATGTACTGCGTCTTGGTATAGAGACTGGGCTATACTTTGTTCTAACGCAGGTAAAGGAAATGCCCCATATCTCTTACTATACTCCTGGAGTGTCTTCAAGAAACTATTTTGTTCACTGTATTCTTTGTCCAAAGACAATAACGGAGCACCATCAGTGTCTAGAGTTATTTTAGATATGATTAGTTTAAATGCTTCACTAATATCTTTTATTTCTTTATTACGTTGCAGTTTCTTGTTTATGTTTTCTATAACAGTATCGTCTATAAGCACATATTCTTTTAGATTAATATTAACAAGAGTAGTATTGCTTTCCAACATTTCAGCTATTGCTTTTATTCCTTCAGCACCTATACAATTGTATGATAGTTCAAGGTTAGTAAGGGTCTTATTGTTCTTCAAAGATTCAACTATTGCTTTTATCCCTTCAACAGTTATACGATTGTGTGATAGATCAAAGTTAGTAAGGGTTCTATTGCTTTCCAACATTTTAGCTATTAATTCTACAGCACCATCTTTTATATTATTTAATGATAGATTAAGACTAGCAAGGGTGCTATTGTACACTAATAAAGCCTCAACTATTGCTTTTGTTCCTTCAGCACCTATAAAATTGGATGATAGATTAAGGCTAGTAAGGGTCTTATTTTTCTTCAAAGCTTCAGCTATTGCTTTTGTTCCTTCAGCATCGATACAATTGGATGATAGATCAAGGTCAGTAAGGGTCTTATTGTTCTTCAAAGCTTCGGCTATAGACTTTATTATATTAGTTGAATCATTAGCTGCTGTACCACCTAAACCATTAGCTGCTATATTAAGTTTAGTAATATTAGAATTTTTTAGTAAATCTACGAAGCTCATATTGTTTTCATCAATGCGATCACAGTAGGGTAAACTAACTCTAGTAATATTTGTATTACTCTTTATAAAATCAACTAACTCAGCTAGATTGATTTTATAACTACCTGGATTATTCGCTATATTAGCGTTTATCTCATGTAATTCAGTTTCTCCAAAGCAAGAACCTTTGAATATTGCTGTTTTGGGTAAATCTAAAAAATTACCCTCTTTTACATATTTATTAAAATCTATTGTCATTGTTTTTTACCTATATTAAAAGTTAATGGTTTTAGTGGGATAGACTAATTTGTTTGTAATTTTTCACCGTATTAAACGGGTTACTGAATGCAAGTTATCAGATATAATTAATATTGCAAGCATTATTTTTATAAAGAAACTTATTTTATAACCTTAACCTATAATCTTAAAATATACTAATTTATATTAACGAAAACGCGATGTAAAAATATCACGAAATATTATGCAAATTGGGATTTTTTATGGTATAGTCAATTCAATTCAGGGGAATTGGGTAGCAGGAGCGATGGAGCGACGCCTATAAGTAATAGGCGAGCATTGAGCAACGATGTCACCAACTTCCCATCAATTGACTATAATTCTCATGGATTGCTTCAATGCTACTAAAGTAGCTTCTCGCAATGACGCCAAGCTATTTTCTATATGACTTTTAAACGCCATGCGTAAGGTGAGTCAATAAAAATAATAAAAATATTTCTCATAAAATACTTAGTGCATATCATAATTAGTATATACTATAGTCAATTCAGGGGAATTGGGTAGCAGGAACGATGGAGCGACGCCTATAAGTAATAGGCGAGCATTGAGCGACGACGTCACCAACTTCTCTCAATTGACTATACCCAATTCTCCTGAATTGATTATATATGCGTTGAATTAGTTTAGGTAAATATAATATGCAAAAATTTTCATTTGATTTACAATCTCAACATAAAAAAGCCAGAACTGGTATTATAACTACTAAGCATGGTCAAATACGTACTCCAGCTTTTATGCCGGTCGGCACGAAAGGTACGGTAAAAGCCATGTTACCAGAAGCAGTTGAATCTACCGGAGCTGATATAATACTTGGTAATACTTATCATTTAATGTTACAACCAGGGGCTGAAAGAGTTGCCAAGTTTGGCGGTTTACGTAAATTTATGAATTGGTCAAAGCCTGTACTTACCGACTCAGGTGGTTTTCAGGTAATGTCCCTGTCAAAATTACGTAAGATTACAGAAGAAGGGGTGATTTTTAACTCGCATATTGATGGTAGTAAGCATATATTAAGTCCTGAGCGGGCAACAGAGATCCAATATCTTCTAGATAGTACCATTACCATGGCGTTTGATGAATGTACCCCATATCCGGCAACATTTGAGCAAGCAAAATCATCGATGGAATTAACATCTAGATGGGGAGTTCGATCGAGAAAAGCATTTGTTCAAAGAGAAGGTTATGGTCAATTTGGTATTGTACAGGGAAATATCTATCAGGAATTGCGTGCCGAGTCAGCAAAGAATTTGGTAGAATTAGATTTTGAAGGTTATGCTATTGGAGGGCTGGCAGTAGGTGAGGGACAAGAAATAATGTTTAAAGTGCTAGATTATGCTCCAGATTTATTACCTAAATATAAGCCCAGATACCTTATGGGGGTTGGTAAACCAGATGATATTATTGGGGCAGTTGCAAGGGGAATAGATATGTTTGATTGTGTTATTCCAACGCGTTCTGGTCGAAATGGTCAAGCTTTCACCAAATATGGTGTAGTAAATATTCGCAATAGTCAGTATAAGGATGATCAGGAGCCGCTTGAAGATGATTGCCCATGCCCAACATGTAAGGATTATAATAAAGCTTACTTGCATCATTTGGTAAAGAGCCAAGAGATTTTAGGAGCAGTGCTTATGACTTGGCATAATTTGGTGTATTTCCAAGAATTAATGTCAAGAATAAGGCAATATATTCAACAAGGAAAAGACTTTGATTTTATGCATTAGTTATCGATAATTTTGCATGGTATAGATATTTGAAAGACTATAAATGATTACAGAATGTTGATATATAAACGTTATATAATAAAAAATATAATACCATCTTTGGTAATAATTATTTTTTCGGTTACTAGCCTTGTATGGATTACCCAGATATTAAAGATGTTGTACTTAATTGATAAGGGCATAAAAGTTCAGGATTTCTTAAATTTAATTATTTTAATAATACCATCTTTGTTGTTTATTTTATTACCTTTTGCAACTATTGTTGCTGTTATTTATACTTATAATGCTTTGAGTGAGAGACGTCAGATAATTATTTTACAAAATTTGGGATTAAATAATATCCAACTAGCTAGCCCAGCATTGATGGTAGCTCTGATGATTACGTTATTTGCTTATTATATTTCGACTAGTTTATTGCCATTATCTTATGGCAAACTTAAATCAGATCTTAATTTTATGAGGAATAATTATGCATCCAATATGTTAGATGAAAAGACATTTAATACAATTTCTAAAGATATAACAGTTTATTTTGATAAGAAATTACCTAATGGTACTATGAAAAGTTTAATCATTTTTGATAATCGTAAGCGTGATAACAATGCAATCTTGTTTTCTAAATCAGGGATGTTTACAATATATAATAACAGCTCATCTTTTCAGTTAAAAGATGGAGTTAGGCAGGCATATGATCATAATGGTAATTTAAGTAACTTATCATTCGAGCTTTTAACCGTAGAATTAGTTAGTAATAATAGTAAAAATTTGGTAAGGGATGAATATAGTCGAGAAATCAATGAGTATTATATTGATGAATTATTAAAACCCAACAATATTTTATCAGAGCAAAGGAAGATTAAATTAATTGCTGAGGGACACCAAAGATTGATTTGGCCTATGTATAATTTTGTATTGGTCTTTCTTACATTATCGGTTTTTTTACGACAGCCTTATAATAAAAAATCTAGTTTAAGACAGATTCTAATTACGGCAATTTCTGCCATAATTATCACATACTTGCATTTTGTATTACAAAATCTTGCTTCAAAAGATTTAAATTTTATCTTTGCTTGTTATGCTAACATGATTATTGCTATTATTTTAAGTCTATATTTATATTTCCGTAAAATTATATGAGTTTCCAAGATTTACCACAATTTATAGAACTCCTCGAGCAAAATGGGCTTCTTAAGCGTATATCCTATCCCGTATCATCTAACCTTGAAATAACAGAAATCAGTAGAAGAATTTTAATACAAGATGGTCCGGCTCTGCTGTTTGAAAATGTTATTAAAAATGATGGAACTAAGTCTAATATGCCAGTTCTAACTAATTTATATGCTAGTACTGAGCGAATCGCCTTGGGACTTGGGTTGAAACGTAAAGAAGATTTAAGGAAATTCGGAGAATTGCTAGCTTTTCTTAAAGCCCCCGAACTACCTTCTTCCTTTAAAGAAACCTTTGCCATGTTGCCATTGGCAAAAAGAATGTTGGCTATGTCGCCAAAAATGTTATCAAAAGCTCCCTGCCAGGAAGTTATAATTGATGATCCTGATGTTAATATATTACCGATACAAACCTGTTGGCCTCTTGATATTTCGCCATTAATTACTTGGCCAATAGTTGTTACTAAAGGACCTAGTCTAGAGAAGGTAGATAATTTTAACCTCGGTATATACCGAATGCAAGTAGTTGGGCGTAACAAACTTATTATGCGATGGCTTAAAATGCGAGGTGGAGCACAACAACATAAACGTTGGCAATCATCAGCAAAAAAAGAGCCTTTTCCTGCTGCAGTGGTTATTGGGGCAAGCCCTGCTGTGACTATGGCGGCTGTTATGCCGCTGCCTGATAATATGTCTGAGTATAATTTTGCTGGATTATTAAGAGGCAAGTCAATTGAATTGGTAAATTGTGTTAGTATAGATATGAAAGTGCCAGCTTATAGCGAAATTGTTATAGAGGGGCATGTAAGTTTTGATGAATATCTACCAGAAGGATCATTTGGTGATCATACAGGTTACTATAATGACGTTGAATATTTTCCAGTCTTTAATGTTAAGGCTATTACCATGAAAAAGCAACCTATATATTTAAGCACTTATACTGGTAAAGCTCCAGATGAACCATCGGTACTTGGCGTGGCATTAAATGAAATATTTACTCCGATAATTCAGCAACAATTTCCAGAAATCGTTGATTTTTGGTTACCGCCTGAAGGTTGTTCTTACAGAATTGCCATTGTATCTATCCGCAAGGCTTATCCAGGTCATGCAAAAAGAATAATGATGGGGATTTGGTCGTTTTTAAGACAATTCATGTATACCAAATTTATTATTGTGGTAGATGATGATATAGATATTCGAGATTGGAAGGAAGTAGCTTGGGCAATCTCAACTAGGAGCGATCCTTCTAGAGATAGCACGTTTATTGATAATTCGCCAATAGATTATCTTGATTTTGCATCCCCTGTATCAGGACTTGGTAGTAAAATGGGGATAGATGCAACTAATAAAATATCCCCAGAGACTAATAGAGCTTGGGGAAAGAAAATAGAAATGACTAGTGAAGTCATTGAAAAAATTGATAAAATTTGGGGTATGCTGGGTACCTGAAATATCATTGCGAGGAGTCGCTTTGCGGCGACGCAGCAATCCAAAAAATGACCATGAATGGATTGCTTCGACCATTATATGGTCTCGCAATGACGAGTTATAGATACATGCGTCATTGCGAGAAGGCGTAGCCGACGAAGCAATCCAGGAAAGTGATTAGAAATGGATTGCTTCTTGGTTTATGCCTTCTCGCTAATAGACGTCTTGTACTTTTTGGCAATTTTTAAATTGCTACGAGGTTTATGTGAGTTAATTAATAGAGATATACCAATGAGTAAAAATCGAATAAACAATTTAGTGTTCAATCTTATCTATGATTCCTTCTTTGATTCGTTTACTATAGAATTCTTTAATAAGCTATCAAAAAATTCAGTATTCTCAAATCATTTAGCTAAAGTAACAGGTTCTGTACCACCAGAGTATGATGATCAAGTAAAAAAGATATTATGTGTTTTACATGAAATGAAGTTAAGAAAAATAGGAGATGAATTAGATCATATAAAACATATTATTACTATTCTGCGTAATGAACTATTACCTCTAAAATCTTTACCAGTACTTTATCTTAAGGTAATTAAGGAGGCAAATATAGCTGAGCGTAATGACATCTTGAGTAAGTGTAAAGATAGTTCTGAACTGTCACAGATAAAGAATTTATTCTTCCCTATTAATCATGCTATTAACAATACAGACCTTACTACTCAGCTTGGACTTATAGAGGAAGAAGATGTTGTTGAGATTATAGGAAATAATGATAATCAATGGAGTGAAACCTCTGTATAGATTAATCATAAACCTTTGTCAATAATCGCTCTGAATTAGGACTACAGTTGCAGTTTAGATATGATCGTTCACGATTTTTTTGCTATTTTCTTGTGATGAGTGAAAAAATCTGATCACCAAGAGTCATTGCGAGCGAATGTATGTGAGCGTGGCAATCCATAAAATTTATTCTGTGGATTGCTTTGTCGCTACTAAAGTAGCTCCTCGCAATGACGTTATCTGTCATTGCGAGACCATGTAATGGTCGTGGCAATCCACACTTATTGGATTGCTTCGTTGGCTACGCCCCACAACTGTTGAAAGTTAGAAGAGGAAGCGGTTTTAGACCGGATAGTTTAAAAATCGTATGTGGTCAACGTCATTGCGAGAAAGACCTTAGGTCGACGAAGCAATCCATAAAAGTAACCAAAGATAGATTGCCACGACCACTACGTGGTCTCGCAATGACAGAAAACCTATCTAAAACCCGCTTTACCTTCTAACTTTCAACAGTTGTGGGCTACGCCCCCTCGCAATGACATTTTTGAAAGATATAGTCAATTCAGGGGAATTTGGAGCTAGGAACGATGGAGTGACGCCTATAAGTAATAGGCAAGCGACTAGTGATGACGTCCCCAACTTCTCATCAATTGACTATAGCCCTCAAATCTCAAATGATACTGTTGTAAACATCTTGACAACTAATCTACTTTAAATATATAATTTTACTCACATTAGGGGTGCCATAGGAGACTAAGGCTGAGAGTTAATAAACAACCCTTTGAACCTGATATTGTTAATACAAACGGAGGGAAATGTGTACAGTATTGAAGAATTTTTTGGCTATATTGCCTTAATTACATCTCTGATAGGTCTATTGCCGCAGGTCTATAAAGCATATATAACAAAATCCACACACATGATATATCTATGATGATGCTAGTAAATTACCTTATTTGCTCAGTTGCATGGATTGTTCATGGCTATTGCCAAGGTTCAATATTTGTCGTTCTTAGCAATGTTGCCGGACTCATAATCAGTATAATATCTATTATTCAAAAATGTTACTACGATGCAAGATAGATACAGAGCTTTTTATGAACATATAGATATCGGTCTATACCATTCTATATTGGCTTTAAATGGTGACTTGCCTGATAAGTCATTTTTTGACATTGGCTTGCCTATTATAGCTGCTGATGGAGCAATAAATTCTTTGTACAAGATTGGTATAATACCAAAAGTTGTGATTGGTGATTTAGATTCTGCAAAAGTCGATTTACTGTATACTATAGGCAATTCAGGAGAATTTGGGGCTAGGAACGATGGAGCGACGCCTATAAGTAATAGGCGAGCGACGAGTGACGACGTCCCCAACTTCTCATCAATTGACTATACTGAAGTAATTCGTGTACCAGATCAGAACAGCTGTGATTTTGAAAAATCTCTACAATATCTTGAGAATAAAAATCTATTACCAGCTATAATTGTAGGAATGAGTGGAGGATATATTGATCATATATTAAATAATATTAGTATTTTTCTTAAAAATGGTAGCATTTTTTATGCACCGTCTATTGTAGGGTACGTAATTAAGGCTGGAGAGACTAGGGTTTTTACATTGTCTGTAGATACCAAAATCTCATTACTTGGATTTTCATCAGCACAAATTTCTACTAAAGGCTTAAAATGGGAATTAGAGCATTATCAGATGTCATTTCCGGGTACTAATTCTTCTTTTAATAGAACTATTTGCGAAACTGTTTCTATAGAGGTACATAGTGGTCTATCATTGGTAATGATTTATTTAGAAAAAATGAAAGATTATGGAAGTGATATTATATAGTCAATTAACCTGAATTAGTGCCGACAAGAAAAACGATTAAAATAGATTGCTTCGGAGGCTTACGCCCTCTCGCAATGACTTATAAAGTAAGGATATTTAGGTTAGTATAAAAATAATAAAAATATTTTTCATAAAATGCTTAGTGCACATCATAATTAGTATATACTACGATGAGTTTGATAAATTATATTAATTAGCATGAAAATTCTTGCAGGTCTTAGTCACAAAAAATTAGCTAGACATTTAGCTAAGGAGCTAAATTGTCAATATGTGGAAACTTACATTACAACTTTTGACGATAGTGAGACAAAAGTACAAATCCTTGAGGACGTACAAGGGTGTGATGTTGTTATAGTGCAATCTACTTCTAGACCAACTAATAACCACTTAATGGAGCTTTTATTATTAGTGGATACGGTAAAAAGAGCAGGAGCCTCAAAAGTGACTGCGGTTATACCCTATTTGGGCTATAGTCGCCAAGATCGTAGATATGATAATTTTTCTCCAGTCCCTGCTCGTTTGGTAGCAAATATGTTGGAAATTGCTGGGGTTGATCGCATAATAACTGTTGATTTGCATTCGCAGCAATTAGAGGGGTTTTTTAAAATTGCTATACAAAATCTTGAGCCAATCAGTTTATTTGCTCCGATTATTAAGAACTATAATAATGCTATTATTGTGTCTCCAGATATTGGTGGTTTTGTACGTATAGGTGCAGTTAATAAGCTTTTTAACATCAACATGGCTGTTATTAATAAAAGCAGGGATAGCACGGATCAATGCCAAATGTCAGAAATAATAGGTAACGTTTCAGGCAAGCATTGTTTATTAATTGATGATATTGTTGATAGTGGAGAAACCCTTTGCAAGGGGGCTAAGCTATTAATGGCAGTAGGAGCATTATCTGTTGATGCTTTTGTGACTCACCCTGTGCTTTCTGGGGCATCTAAGAAAAATATTGAGAATTCTGATATAATGAACATCTATATAACCGATACTATAGAAACTACTGATTTACCTTCTAAATTTCATATAATATCCGTTACTCCAATTATTGTAGCAGCATTACAACCTATGCAAGATTATGACAAGATTATGAGGATTTAGGATTTTATTATGCACAATGCTCGTTGTACTCTTGAAATAGATTTAGCAAAAATTCGTACTAATTATCGTATTATTTCTGAAATTTGCAAAAATTCAAAAATTGCTGCTGTGGTAAAGGCTAACAGCTATGGACTTGGAGCCGATATTATCGCACCAGCATTACAGATGGAGAATTGTCAGAATTTTTTTGTAAACTCAGTTAATGAGGGGGTGGAATTACGTAAAGCGTTAGGAGCGAAACCTAATATTTTTGTGTTTCATGGTGTATTTTACAATGATGTTGAGGAATTTGGTAATAGTAACTTAATTCCGGTACTTAATAGTTTGCAACAAATTGCCATATGGCAAAAGTTTGCTGCTAAAAAACAACAAGTATTACGTTGTACAATCCATGTTGATACTGGTATGCATCGTTTGGGAATGGCTGACATAGAGATGCAACGTATCATAGATAACCCTAGCCTATTATCTGGTCTTGAATTACAATATGTTATAAGTCATTTATCTGCCTCTGAAATAGCGGATAATCCTTATAATTTACAACAATTAACAAAATTTAGATATTATCTAAACTATTTACCAACAGCTAAAGCTAGCTTAGCTAATTCTAGTAGTATATTTCTAGGACAAGAATATCATTTTGACTTAATACGTCCTGGTGCGGCATTATATGGGCTTAATCCTTTGGGAATTTCCTCGAAAAATCCGATGCATAACCCAATTAGGCTGACTGCTCCGATAATACAATTACAAGAATTACCGCCAGAAAGTTATATTGGTTATAATATGACTTTTAAAACAAAGCGTAATAGATTGATTGCTACCTTGCCTCTTGGTTATGCTGATGGTTATTCTAGAGCTTTTAGCAATTGTGGAGAAGTTTGTATTGGTTCCTACTTAGCTCCTGTAGTTGGTGGAGTATCGATGGACTTAATTACCATTGATGTTACTGAACTACCACCAAATGAAATATTTTTAGGGCAACAAGTGGAGATTATAGGGGATTATTGTACCCCAGATAAAATAGCTAGTGTAATAAACACCATTGGTTATGAAATTCTTACCATGCTCGGTGACAGATATAAGAGAGTATATAAAAATGATTATTAAGATAGTTAATTTATTCGGCAAACATACTATTGCTTTCGCAAAAACTATAGGAGCTTTTTCTCTATTTACTATAGCGGTAGTTACTAGTATTTTTAGGCGTCCCTTATATGGCAACTTACTATTCAAGCAGTTGTTATCTATAGGCTTTTACTCCCTACCAGTTGTTGCGATGACTACCTTTTTTTCTGGGGCTGTACTGGCATTACAAAGTTATACAGGTTTCTCTCGTTTCTCGGCTGAAAGTTCAATAGCTACGGTGGTAATTCTGTCAATAACTAGAGAACTTGGACCAGTTCTTGCAGGTCTCATGGTGGCTGGTAGGGTTGGTGCATCAATTGCCGCTGAAATAGCTACAATGAGAGTGACGGAACAAATAGATGCTCTTTATACTTTGTCAACTGATCCAATAAAATATTTAGTTTTGCCAAGGGTGCTAGCTGCTGTTATTACCTTACCATGTTTAGTATTAATCGGTGATGTATTAGGAGTAATGGGTGGCTATTTGGTAAGTGTTTATAAGCTTAATTTTAATAGCTCTAGTTATATGGTAAATAGCTTTAAGTTTTTACAATCAATAGATGTTATTTCTGGTTTGGTAAAAGCAGCGGCTTTTGGTTTTATTATTTCAATAATAAGTTGCTATAGCGGATATTGCTCTGGAACAGGAGCAAAAGGAGTCGGAACTGCTACAACTTCGGCGGTAGTAAGTTCTTCGGTGCTGATTTTAATCAGTAATTACTTAATAACAGCATGTTTTTTTTAAAGTTATGAATAACCAATCAAAAATAAAAATACGTTCATTATATAAATCTTTCGGTAACCGAAAGGTACTTGACGGTATAGACTTGGACATAAAGCAGGATAGTTCGATAGTAATCCTTGGCGGTTCGGGAAGTGGTAAATCAGTACTAATTAAGACGATAGTTGGGTTAATACAGCCTGATAAAGGTAGTATAGTTGTTGATGGGGTAGAGACTGTCAATATCTCAAATAAAGATAGATTTAAAATGATGGAAACTATAGGCTTTCTATTCCAGGGTGGAGCTTTATTTGATTCTCTAACTGTTCAAGATAATATTACGTTTTTTGCTGAAAAATTGTATAAATTATCTCCCAAAAATAAACAAGAGTTAGCGGCATCTAAACTTAATTCGGTAGGTTTATCTAGTAAGATACTCAATCTTTATCCATCTGAACTTTCTGGGGGGATGCAGAAAAGAGTATCTTTAGCTAGGGCTATTTGTGGTAATCCTTTGATTCTTTTTCTTGACGAACCAACTACCGGTCTTGATCCTATCATGGCTAATGTTATTAATGAATTAATAATTAAAGTTCAAGAAGAACTAAAAGCTACTACCATTACCATAACCCATGATATGAATAGTGCTTATATGATAGCTAAAGAGGTTGCTATGATTTATCAAGGGAAGATTTTATGGTTTGGAACAAAAGATGAGATAAAAAATAGTGATAATCCCTATTTGCAACAATTTGTTAATGGTTTAACTACTGGACCAATTGAGGTTTAGTATAGGGATATAGGCAAATGATTTGAAGAAGCGTATGCTTGAATATAAATTATTAGAAGAGATGATTGATGTAGCGGTTTGGGGCTAGGAGCGATGGAGCGACGCCTATAAGTAATAGGCGTTCTCTGCTGTTACTCCTGTACAAGGTGCAATACTTTAAACAATAGTCCCATTTTATTGGGAGCAATTAGTCTATCAACTTGTTTTGCTATGATATTTGCCTCTATAATAGGTAATTTACTTTGTAATAGTTGACTTCGTAATAATATACCATTGCTAATTAAGAAATCACGTTGAGTTATTGATCCATACACATTTATTCCTATATTTCTGCTTACTGTCTTTAAGGCATAAAAGTCAACATGTGCTGATAAATCGGCTTCTCCTAAAGTTTCAAGTAGTGGGTAATATTTATGATTTTTTATCGCTTGTAAAGTAGGGTTATATTGGTTACGCGTCCTCTTTATTGGATCTATATCATAACCATAATCGATAATTAAGCTAGTCCCACTGAATTGCATTATATGCTTACTGATAAATTTTACGATTTCTAACGATTTAGGTGATTCTTCTATTACTGCTCCATCATGTGCGTTTGAGTGTTCTTGCAGTAAATAACGCTGTAACTCCTTACTAACCTCTATCTTATCGAATTTAATCTTACCATCAGCTGGGTCAATAATAAGTGTTAGCTCGTACCAAAGCTTTTTGCTTTTAATATACTGCTTAATTGGCATAGCATCAAAAAATTCATTAGCTATTATAATAGAAGGAATTTTAGATATATATTGTATGGATGTATAGTGTTTGATAGGCAGACCTGTTAACTTTAGGTTTGTTTTTTGTTTTTTGATAAAATGAGGATTAATATCAATTAATTCTATAGAGAGAGATTGGTAAAATTCTGGAACTAATTTAGCAACATTTAGCAAATCTCGCATTAACACTCCCTGCCCAGGACCCAATTCGACTAAATTAGTTTTCTGTGGGCAACCCATTTTATACCATTGGTCAATAGTCCATAAAGCTATCATTTCACCAAAAAGCTGAGAAATTTCTGGAGCTGTTGTAAAATCTCCTAAGCAACCCAACTTATCTTGTTTTTGGTAATAGGAAGAAGGGGCTACAGATGTTACTTGGAGCATCATTTCATCAAGCTTAATACTACCATTTTGCTCAATAAGTTTTCTTATTTTGGAGTCGACTGGCATTTAATTCGTATTATTAAATAAATCCCCATTATTAGCATAGGTAGTGATAAAAATTGCCCTATAGTTACATTGTTAAAAATAAGACTTGCATAGCAATCTTCTGGTTCACGAAACATTTCTATAATAATTCGAAATACCGAATAAAATATTAGAAATATAGCAGAATTTAAACTATAGATATTTATACTTTTATATTTAAAAGTGGTGTAAGCTAGAATTAAGAATAATATAATTCCTTCAAAAAATGCCTCATAAAGTTGACTGGGATGTCTTAGTTGTAGATCGCTATTTGGAAAAATCATTCCCCATGGCATTGTAGTCACTCTGCCATATAATTCCCCATTAATAAAATTGGCTATTCTACCTAAAAATAAACCGATAGGACCAACTGTAGCTACTATATCACCTAAACAAAAGAATTTAATTTTATATTTGCGGCAGAAAAAATAGCATGATAGGGCTATACCAATAATACCACCATGAAAGGACATACCGCCTTCATAGGTTTTGAAAATGGCAATAGGGTTAAAAAAATATTTAATAGGGTCATATAGTAACACGTGACCTAATCTAGCACCTATTACGATGCCCAAAGTAACCCAAGTAATAAAATTTTCGAAAATTTCCGTGGTAATACTAAGTTTGAATTTTTTTATAATGTTGTAAGCATAGAACCACCCAACTAATATACCCAAAACGTAAGCCATGGAGTACCAATAAACGGTAAATGATCCGATAGAAAAAATAACAGGATTGATATTTGGAAAGAGCATAAGTTTATTATATACACAGACTTTATCGATTGCAAGCAGTATAGTCAATTGATGGGAAGTTGGTGACGTCGTCACTCGTCGCTCGCCTATTACTTATAGGCGTCGCTCCATCGTTCCTGCTACCCAATTCCCCTGAATTGACTATAGTAGGAAAAAATCTTAGGTGTCATTGCGAAAAGTGCGGAAACCACAACACGACGAAGCAATTGTCCATTTTTGTGTCACCCCTGCGTAAGCAGGGGTCTTAGATTCCACAACTGTTGAAAGTTATAAGGTAGAGCGGGTTTTAGATAGCTTTTCCGTCATTGCGAGACCACGTAGTGGTCGAACAATCCACATTCATTAGATTGCTTCGTCGCTACTAAAGTAGCTTCTCGCAATGACGCCAAGCTATTTTTTATATGACTTTTAAACGCCATGCGTAAGATGAGTCAATAAAAATAATAAAAATATTTTTCATAAAATACTTAGTGCATATCATAATTAGTATATACTAAAATTATCTAAGGATAAGAGTGTAGTCAATTCAGGAGAATTGGGTAGCAGGAGCGATGAGCAACAACATCACCAACTTCTCATCAATTGACTATAGTGGAGTAATACTAATCTGGTTAGCTATATAAATATATCAAATTTGATGTATACATGATATATTTACCATCTTACTTCAAAAATTATTCTAAATGCGAATTTTCTGCAATTTATTGATTATTACTATTAAAATTATTATTTTATTACCAATTGGTAGTTCGGCACAAGCTAAACAGCAAGGAATAAATAAACAGTTTAGCTTTTTGTCAACAGATTATATCGAATATAACCAAAAGGAACAATTTATTTATGCTAAAGGTAATGTTCAAATTATATTAGATAGTTATTTTTTAACAGCCAATTCTTTGATTTACGATATAGAACAAGATACACTCTGGGCTGAGGATGATGTTAAAATTACAGATCAACAAAATAGAGTTATTTTGGGAGAATTTGTCGTATTAAAAGATAAGCTAAAGGCGGGGATAATTTCAGATTTTATTTTATATCTTGGTGATAATAATCTCTTAGTGTCAAAATTAGCGGAAAGAGTCAATAAAGATGTTTTTCGTTTGCATAATAGTACCTTTACTCCATGTAAAATACTATGTAACCAAAAACCTATTTGGCAAATTTCTGCCAAAAATACTGAAGTAGATCTCAATAAGAACATAATGGTTTATAAGCATCTATTTTTTGAGGTATATGGTATTCCAATCTTCTATACACCCTATTTTTCTCATCCAACACCTAAGGCTCCTGCAAAATCAGGAATATTGATGCCTGGAATACAGGATAGCTCTTTAAGGATACCATTATATTATAGAGCTAAACCTAATCTAGATTTTACTCTAACCCCTAGGATTTTTTGGGAAAAATATACAATTTTTGAACTAGAAGCTCGTTACAAACCAAACAAAAGCGATTATATATCTTTAGAGGCTAATTATGGCAAAGTACCCTACTCCTTAAAGAATGGTGCGATAACGATAAAAAACACTAAGGTAAATTCATATTATATATTAAGCAATGGTGATTTCACCAAAAACGATTATCGATATGGATTTAGGTTGCAACGTACTTCTGATAAAGCTTACTTAAAAAATTATTATAATAATTATACTCCATATTTGACTTCCAAGTTATATTTAGAACATGTCAATAATTACAATTACTTATTAACGGAAGGGATGTATTTTGAAGGATTGGGAACAAATGATTCTAGTAGCACCAGTCCATTAATTTTTCCTAAGGTTAGAACCAAGAATGTCATACCTTTAAATGACGATGAAACTACTAGCATAGTTATTGAGAATAATGCACTAATCTATAAAGAAAGAAGTGGTAGAGAACTAGGGCAAGCTGCATTGCAATTGGCAGTAGATAACAATTTCCTAACTTCATCTGGTCATTTATTTAATGTTACCTTACGGAATAGATCAGATGTATATTTTATTAATCACCTATATCCAAATAATTCTAGGGCTAACAAGGTTCTTGCTAGAAATATACCAGAAATTCAAACTACTTGGCACTATCCATTAGCTGGCTCAATCTTTGATAAAGCTAGTCTATTTGTTGAACCAATTATATCAGCAACTATTGGACGTAAAAATAATTCTAATAAGAAATTTTCTTTTATCGATCCGTCAAAATATGAACTATCAGAAAATAATATATTCAGTTCGAATCGCTATAGTGGTATAGATTATCATGAATTTGGCAATAGATTAAGTTATGGTATTAATTCTTCTATACTTTCAGAGCAAAATTATTCTAGTTTATTCCTAGGACAGACCTATAGTAATAATCTTATTAATAACAAATCTATTGATAATGTTGAAAATGTTGGCAGAATTTCTAGTAATTTTTCTGATACAATAGAGCTGTTCTATAGATTTAGAAAAAGCAAGAATTTTCAGCCAATTAGAGATGAATTAGGTGGCACCCTTAACTCTAAGGCAATTCAGTTAACTGTTGGATTAGCACAAATTTCTAATATACAGAAATATTATTCTACCAATGAATTAATTGATAATAAAGTAAGACAACTTTACTATAACTTCACTTATCAATTAGCAGAAAATTGGTCAGTTGCCTATGATATGAGGGTAGACTGGGCAAAAAATAAAATATATATTCTTTCTAAGAGTATCCAGGTGACATACTTGAATGAGTGTGTTAAAATAGCAGGAAAACTTTCAGACAATTATATGGGAGATAATAGCAGGGGGATAAAAAAGACTTTTGCCGTCCCTACTATTTCTGTAGGTCTAAAAATATTAAATATGTGAGCCTAAAATTATGAAGAAGTTAAATATGAAAAAGTTATTTTGTTTAGTTGCCATCATTTTTAACATAACTATAGCAAAAGCAGAGTTATCCAATATAGTTGCATTAGTTAATAATGAGCCAATTACCTTACATGAATTTCTAGCTAGAAAACACATGATCATGGCACTTAACAATATTCCTAATCCTGATTCTCAAACAAATAAGCAACTTGATAAGATGGCAATTAACAGCATGATTGATGATGTATTACTTTATCAATCTGTAAACGGTAAAAAAAGTTCTGATAGTGAGATAAATGAGTCTATAGAAACCATCGAGCAACGTAATAAAATGCCAAAAGGGCATTTAATAAAGTTCTTGAAGAGTAAATCTGTAGATATTAATAATTTTAAATCCCAGATAGGTGCCGAAATTATCAAAATGAACATTTTATCTAGTATTTCAAGATCAGTTGCTATTAGTGCAAAAGAAGTTAATGATATAATATTAGCGACAAATTCAAAAGATGCGGAAGTATCAGCACAGATTTTTACTTCACAAGATAAAGATGATAAAACTTTGCATAAGATGTGTGATTTACAAAAACGTCTTAAAAATTGTTCTGATGTCAAAGAATCTTTATATAAAGATTTTTCTACATTAGAGGTAATTAATCAGAATCTAAGTACTCTAGATTTTACACTACAAACAATTCTCAAAGATTTAAATATGGGAGAAAGAAGTAATGTTTTTGAGATGCAAGACGGATTTAAATTAATCTTAATGTGCGACAAAAAGATGATTAATGTTACTAGTGATGAAAATAATTACGTAGTAAATCTGCTAGCTAATAAGAAAATGTCACAAAAAGCACAAAAATACTTTGAAGATATGCGTAAGAAAGCATATATCAAAATAATGCTACCTTTGTGATCTTAAATAATTTAAATGCCTTACCTTCAATTGCAAAGCATGCTAGCAAACATGGTATTGCTCCTATTAAGAAATATGGTCAAAATTTCATTTTTGATAGTAGCCTATGTGATAAAATAGTTCGAGTTAGTGGGTTGCAAGAAAATGATTTGGTCTTAGAAATTGGTCCTGGTACAGCCGGACTCACTAGAGCTATTCTTGCCTGCAACCCTAAATCTTTAACTGTTATTGAAACTGACGTTAGATGTATACCTTTACTTATGGAAATAAGAGAACTGTTCCCTAATTTGCACATTGTTCATTCGGATGCTACTAAATTTGATCTATCAAGCTTAACTCATGATAAAATAACTATTATTTCAAATTTACCTTACCAAATAGGCACAGAGTTAGTCATAAAATGGTTAAAAAAATTACCATTAATAAGTAGCATGACTTTAATGCTGCAAAAGGAGGTTGTAGACCGAATATGTGGTAAAGTTGGAACAAAATCCTACGGAAGATTATCAGTAATATGTCAGTTACTTTGTTCTGTTGAAAAATGCTTTGATGTTAATCCGCAAGCTTTCTATCCGGCACCAAAAGTCCACTCGGCTATAGTTAAACTCGTACCTTATAACAATAATGCATTAACAGCTGAACTAATTGAAAAAGTTGAGTTAATAACTAGACTAGCCTTTGGCAAGCGACGTAAAATGATTAAATCATCTTTAAAGACACTAACCTCGTGTATAGAAGATTTGTTAGCAAAATTAAAAATAGATAATTTTTGTCGATCTGAAAATTTATCACCACAAGATTATTTATCTTTAGCAAAATTATGTTTAGAGTAAAGGTTAGTGACAATAGACCTTATATCACATTTTCAAGATAAAGAGAACGAAAGTAAAAGTTAATGAATAACTCATCTTACGCATGGCATTTACATGTCATATATTATATCTTGCCATTGTTTTGTTACCACTATAGTCAATTCAGGAGGATTGGGTAGCAGGAGCGATGGAGCGACGCCTATAAGTAATAGGCGAGCGACGAGTGACGACGTCACCAACTTCTCCTCAATTGACTATAAAGTGACTTCTCGCAATGGCACTTGTGTCCTATGATACCCTACAAAATCATAATTAGGATGTTTATGTTTAAATTATTAAATCCTTATTTTTTTAGTAAGCTAGTACGAACCATGTTACCATTATTGCTAGTTGCAATGTTAGTAGTAATGGGGTTGGGGTTATACCAAGCTTTGATAGTATCGCCACCAGATTACCAACAAGGTGATATGGTTAGGATTATGTATGTTCATGTACCAGCTTCTTGGATGGCACTAGGTATTTATACATTTATAGCTATTTGTAGTTTGTCTAACCTAGTGTGGAAAACTAAAATGTCCTTCTTAATGGCAGTAGCAGGTGCTCCTATTGGAGCAGTTTTCTGTATGATTAGTATAGTAACAGGGGCATTATGGGGAAAGCCTATTTGGGGAACTTGGTGGGTTTGGGATGCTAGACTTACCTCAATGTTCGTATTATTCTTACTATATTTAAGCTATATCGTGGTGGTGAATAGTGGTGATAGGATAAGCCGTACTGAAAAACCAGCCTCGGTGATTGCTTTAATTGGCTTTATCAATGTTCCCATAGTAAAATTTTCAGTAAATATTTGGTATAGTTTACATCAGCCAGCAAGCGTTTTAAGGCTAGGTAGTCCGACTATTGATAATTCTATGTTATTACCCTTAGTGCTAATGTTTATAAGTGCTATACTATATTTTCTATTAGTATTGGGTTTGAGATCTTGCATGTTAATTGCTAAATTCAAGGAGTATGACAATTTATGACTTATGTTGTTACCGATGAGTGCGTAAAATGTAAATATACTGATTGCGTAGAAGTATGCCCTGTCGATTGCTTTTATGAAGGGGAGTTAATGTTGGTAATTAATCCCGACGAATGTATTGATTGTGGAGTATGTGAGAGTGAGTGTCCGGTTAAAGCTATTAAGCCAGAATCAGAACAGCTGATTGACTGGATAGAGAGAGCTAAGTTTTTTTCCAGTAAATGGTCAAATATTACGGTTAAGAAACCAGCCCTACCGGATGCAGATAAATATCAAAACGAGAAAAATAAATTCGAAAAATATATGGGTGAAGTTTAATTTATTGCAAGATTTTTAGTGGAGAAGATGATAAAATAGTATTAGTTATCAATATAGAATTAAGAGGTTGTATTATATGTTTTTATCAAAATTTCTTGACCCTAAAAATGATTTTTGTTTTCGCCAAATTTTTGGTACTGAAAAGAACAAGGATATACTTGTTCATTTTTTAAATGATATTCTCAAATGTAAAGGAAGTGAAAAAATAATTGAGGTGACGTTTTTACCAACTATCCAAGACCCTGATATTGCTATTTACAGAAAGTCTATAGTTGATGTGTTATGTAAAGATCAACATGGTAATCAATTCATCGTAGAGATGCAGATAAGTAAGCATCCAGGATTTGAGAAAAGAGCCCAATATTATGCAGCTAAAGCATATTCTAGGCAAATACTCAAAGAGGATGAAAACCATAAAAAGTTGGCAGTATACGCTAAATTAAAAGGAGTGATATTTTTAGCAATAGCAGATTTTGTGATGTTTGACGATAAAAAACATTGGAAGTCAGAGCATCGTCTTTTAGATACAGAAAGCTACGCCAATGATTTAAAAGATTTTTACTTTGTTTTTTTAGAACTCAAGAAATTTAATAAAATTATCTCTAATCTAGAGACTACAGAGGAAAAGTGGATGTACTTTTTTAAGCATGCAGGAGATAGTACATTAACATTAGCCGAAATAGAGCAGTTAATAGGTAAGGATAAAATTATTAGAAGAGCCTTTGAGGCAGTAGATCAAGCAAGCTGGTCAGAAGCGGAGCTTAACACCTATGAGGAAAGAACAAAAGCCTATTTTGATAATTTAGCGGTAGAACAGCAACAAATTGAAGATGCTGAAGCTAAAGGAAAAGCTATAGGTGAAGCTATAGGTGAAGCTATAGGTGAAGCTAAAGGAAAAGCTATAGGTGAAGCTATAGGTGAAGCTATAGGTGAAGCTAGAGGGGAAGCTAGAGGAAAAGCTGAAGGTATTAAAGAAAGTACTATAGCCATGGCGAAAGAAATGTTAGCTGATAATGAGCCAATAGAAAAAATAGTTAAATATACAAAACTAACTATTAAGGAAATAGAAGCGTTAAAAAAAGAATAAACCTTAACAAAAATGTAATCGATTGTCTGAATTAAAATTTGATAAAAAGCAGTTATTTCTGCTAGGTAGAATTAAGAATTTTGCTAAGCAAATTGAAGATAAGTCATTTTTGAAATTCTTTAATGGTAATTTATTAGCAAAACAAGGTATCTATTTATATGGTAATGTAGGTAATGGCAAAACTGTATTAATGCAACATTTTTTTCAAATATTGCAAATTAAGAAATTAATGATCCATTACCAGAATTTGATGCAATCGGTACATAAAGATATTTATCAGTTACAAGACAAATCAAAGTCTAAAAATAATATTATAAAAAGCATTGCGACAAATTATGCAAAACAAGCAGCAGTAATATGTATCGACGAGTTTGAAATTAAAGATATAGCTGATGCTATGATAATAGGACCGCTACTTCTTGAACTGATAAAATGTAAGGTATTTATCTTCATTACCAGTAATACCAAACCAGAAGATTTGTATAAAGATGGTTTACAAAGAAATTCTTTTTTGCCAATAATTAAAGAGATTTATCAAAGGTTTGAAGTCATGTACTTAGATAGTGATCATGATTATCGATTAGATAAAATTATGCAAACGGCTAGCAGACGCATAATATATCCAATTAATGAACATAATAAATTCGAGATACAGCAACTTATTGGCAAGTTAAATAATAATAACCAGCTAGTTCCTAAGGATATTGCTGTTTTCGGACGGAAAATATCTTTTAACATGGCTAGCGAAAAAATATTAGTAACAGATTTTGAAGAGCTATTTGTAAGAGAATTAGGTTATGTTGATTATGTAGATATTTGTCAAAAATTTTCTATTATAATAGTAGAAAATATTCGTATAATAAGTTCTGATAATACAGATTTAGCTGTTAGGTTTATAAATTTTGTTGATAATGCTTATTTTTATAAGGTGGTACTATTTATGACTTTACAAGATGAACCCATAAAAATATATCAGAATGGTTTGCGTAGTAATGAATTTAAGAGAACTATTTCAAGGTTACATGAAATGAATAGTGGTAGTTATGTCAATTAAAAACGGTAATTTTATTACGTTTGAAGGTGGGGAAGGGTGTGGTAAATCTACCCAGAGTGATATGCTACACCAGTATTTATTATCACAAAATATCCGGACAGATTTAACACATGAAGTGGGCGGAACTATTGCAGCTGAGAAAATGCGTGACATTTTAGTTTATCAAGATTTATTACCTATGTCAGAATTGCTGCAAGTTATGGCGGCACGTTACGAACATGTTCATAAAAGGATTATTCCTAAACTCAATTCTGGGGTCTCAGTTATTTGTGATAGGTTTGTGGATTCTACGGCTTGTTATCAAGGGCAAGAGGTAGGTACTGATTTAGTTTATGACCTTCATAAATCTCTAATATCACCTGTAATGCCTGATATTACCTTTTTTATTGATATAGAGCCAAATATTGCTTTAGCAAGGGCGTGGGCAAGGGGTAATAATAATAAATTTGAAAGTAAGAATATTGAATTTCATCAAAAAGTCTATGATAAATTTCAATATATATCAGATAAATTTCCAGATAGAATAGTAAAAATAAACGCTGCAGATCTTAGTGCAAACGAAATTCATGATATAATTGTAGTGATGCTCACACGAAAGCTTGAAAAAACTATATAATTTTGTCACGTAACTAATTTTGTTAATAGAGAAATATGCTAATTTTCATTGACTTTATTATCATAGAGCTTTAAAAGTGCTAGTGCAGCTTCACCATATATGAAATATAGCCTCTATCTTTAGGTAATTCTTTGTGTAATAATAATGTTACCATTCAAAAATATTTTTTCTAAAATACAGGAAATCATTTGGCCAATAGAGAGGGAGGAGTTGAAACTTTTTCTACCTATGGCATTAATGATGCTCTGTGTTCTTTTTAATTTTGGGGCTCTGAGGTCTGTTAAAGACGGATTAGTTGTGCCATCAATGGGAGCGGAGGTTATCAGTTTTCTAAAACTCTGGCTTGTTTTGCCATCTTCTATATTATTCGCTATATTATATGTAAAGCTCAGTAATCACATCCGTTTTGAATATATTTTTTATATAATAATTTCAAGCTTTTTGTTGTTTTTTCTGATATTTGCCTATGTCATTTATCCTAATCAGGAGTTTTATCATCCAAATACTGAGCAGATAGAACATTTAGTATCTTTGTATCCTAATTTTCGGTGGTTTATCAAGATAATGGGTAAATGGAGTTACGCTATCATGTATGTTTGTGCAGAATTATGGAGTGCCGTAATTATTAACCTAATGTTTTGGCAATTTGCTAATAATATTTTTGATACAAATAATGCAAAACGTTTTTATCCAATTTTAGGAATGGTAGGCAATGTTGGCTTAATTGTAGCTGGTAATGTATTAGTAGCTTTCTCAAATGTACAAGAGATATCCGATACCCAAATGATAATAGATGAAGATTTACAATATAATTCAGAACTAATGTTACAACCAATTATGTCTATAATAGTATTTGCCGGTATAATTTCAATGTTGTTATTTAGGTTAATTAATTATCTGATTTTGCATGATAAGGGATTAATGGCTGATTTTAAAGTAACTCAAATACAGGCAAAAACCTCTTTACCACTTCTGGATAGTATCAGGCTAATTATTAGCTCAAAATATGTTGGACGCATTGCTTTATTGATAATTTGTTATGGAGCACTAACTAATATAGTGGAAGGTCCGTGGAAAGCTAAAGTAAGAGAACTTAATCCCAATACGTTAGATTATATAAACTTTATGGGCAGGTTTAATATTTGGATGGGAATTTCCTGCGTGACTTTTATGGTAGTTGGCAGTAATGTGATTAGGAAATTTACTTGGTTAGTTTCAGCATTATTAACACCTTTGATGTTTTCGATAACTGGTTTAATGTTTTTCATTTTTGTTATTTTCTCAGAAGATATAGGTTGTGGTATTAAAGACTTTAATCCAATTTATGCTGCTGTAATTATTGGAGGGATACAAAATATTTTAAGTAAATCAACTAAATATTCGTTATTTGATTCAACAAAGGAAATGGCATATATTCCTTTATCATTAGAACTTCGAACAAAAGGTAAAGCTGCTGCTGAGGTTATTAGTACCAAATTTGGTAAGTCTCTAGGAGCTTTTATTCAGTCTTTTATATTCATAATAGTGCCTACTGCCACATGTGATTCAATAGTAGTTTATTTACTAATAATGTTTATTATGATAGTTATTTTATGGTTTTGGGATATAGTGCAGTTAAACCGTGAATATGTAAAATTATGTAATTAGCATGCGAAAAACATTAATATATATATCAGTGATAATTGCTGCAACCCTTTTGATTTATACTGTTTCATGGTTCTTAATTATTAGTTCTATAGCTGGTAAGATCAATCAGCAATATAGTAATCGTTATATCGCTACTAATACGGTAGATAATGAACAAAAATATTTCGTTAAGTTTAATAAAATTACCAGCTATGGCTTTCCATTTAAAATTGCCTTTCAAGTAATTGGCTGGTATGAAGAGGGGGAGAATAGTATAATTGAATTTCATACTCCGATTTATATAGGTTATGACTTACTAAAACAAGTTTGCTTCATCACCTATTCTGGTAACGCAACGGGTCGTTATAAACCTATTCAATCAGGATTTGGGGCAAAATTCGAAAGTGATAATTATTCTTTTACAGCAAAAATTCCCTTGAGCTTAAAGTTATTTAAGATTTTTATACAAAAAAAAGATCCGTTTGAAATTATCAATTTTGTTAAAGAATTGGAATTAAGATCTGACAAAACCAAAATCTTTGATTTAATTGATCAGCAAAAACTATATGATGAAGATCATACAGCTATTTCATTCTCACTGGAAAAGAAAAAATATTATACTGATCTAGAAGATTTTAAAAATAATGTGCCGCAAAAATTAAATATTAGTTATTCAACAAACATCTTAGAAAGTAATCTTATCAACAGGAGGGTGCCAGCTGGTCTTTTATTATATAGATTTGCTTGGCCAATGCCTTTTAGTTTTGAAGGTAAGTTTTATATAAAAACAAATAAATCTATATATAGTGAATTTGTTAACGATTTAGAAATAAAAATGATATCCAGCAAATTTTCAAGCAATGTCCAAGACTCTTTGACTAGTTTGTTATATCAAAATAAAGAGGAAGAAAGTCATCGTGCTAGCCATTTGAAGGTTGAATCAACAATTGATTTGAAATCAGGATTTTCCGATAATATATTAAATTCTATCCAGTATTTATTGCCGTATATATCAGCATTGCCTAACAATTTATCGTTAATGGAAGAGTTAGAGTATGTTAACAATAATAAAGATAAATTCAATTTAACTGAATTAGAAAATCATCAATATATTTTTGATTTAGATGTAAATTTTTTTGCTAGAATAAACGATGTAATGAGAGCTCAAATACATAACCTTAGTTTATTTTCTAATAATACTGGATTCCGCTTGTCAAGTGAATGCAAGCTAAATTCATTTGGCAATTTTGATATTAATGGACTCTTGGTTGTTAATAATTATTTAAAGGTAACTGATATTATCACCAATTATTTATTAAATTTAGGTAGATTTAAAACATTTTCTGAAGATAGTCGTATTGTATACAAAGAGGGGATTAATTATTTTCTAAAAACCGTATCAGATCATCCTGACTCTAACTCAGGGGACATAAGTTTTGAGTATAAATTAGATTCCAATAATATAGAAAAAGGAAAAATAGGCACTGTCGATCTTGATAAATTTTTACCATTATATTATCTAGCATTATACAAAAAAGCCTCGGAAAAAATACGGGTTGGTGATATAGTCAATTCAGGAGGAGTTGGTGCTAGGAGCGATGGAGCGACGCCTATAAGTAATAGGCGAGCGACGAGTGACGACGTCACCAACTCCTTATCAATTGACTATAGTATAACAAAAAGAATACAAGAGCTAGTGCCTGATTTCAATGAACATCAAAAATTATTAAAACAATTAATGATTCAACCTTTTTTGGAGATTGATAGTGATTTTTGGCAGGAAGTCTATAATGATCCGAATAGCGTTACGCCATAGTAAATTGACTCCCTGCTTGGCTTAGTGCCATACCTGCGAAATCAGGTATCTAGATTCCCGCCGTTGCTAAGAATGGCAAGGAGAAGGGGGAATGATAGGAACAAGCGTACGGAAATCATAAAATAAAAAATAGAGACGTAAATTGGATACTATAAAAATAATACATAAAGACTTAAGCCCAGAACTTTCTGCATTAAATAAGCTTATTATAACCCGCTTAGCTACCAAAGAGGAGCTGGTTAGCGTAATAGGTAAATATTTGCTGGAATTTGGTGGCAAAAGAATCAGACCATTACTAACAATTTTAACTAGCAAAATGTTTGGTTATGTAGGGGAAGATAATATAAAGCTTGCTGGGGCTGTAGAGTTTATTCATGCGGCAACTTTATTGCATGACGATGTAGTAGATGAGAGTACCATGAGAAGATCCAAACCTACTGCTAATGTTATCTGGGATAGCAAGGCTAGTATTCTAGTTGGGGATTTTTTATTTAGCCAATCATTTCAGCTAATGGTCGATACAAAATCTATTAAAGCCATGAAATCTTTATCAAGAGCTTCAGCAATTATATCAGAAGGAGAGGTTTCGCAATTGGTGAAATTGAATCAGCGGAGAATTATTGACGAAACAGAATATAATGAAATAATTATGGCAAAAACGGCAGAATTATTTGGCGTATCTTGTGAAGCAGGAGCAATTATTTCTGGTCAATCTAATGAAATTTGTGAAATTTTACAAAAATTTGGTAGAGTTCTAGGCAATGTTTTTCAAATCATTGATGATTTATTTGACTATTTAGGGGATAGTCGTGATATTGGTAAGAATATAGGCGATGATTTTTCAGAAGGGAAAATAACTCTACCACTAATTTTCTTATATAAAAAGCTTGATGATCAGTGGCAGTTAAAAATTCAAGAAATGATTAAGGCAGATAATAGAACTGAAAGTGAGTTTAAACTAATACGAGAATTGATGATAGAACATTGTATTAAGCAGCAAATTATTGACTATTTAGCAGCGATTAACAATGAAGCTAGTAATTTATTAAAACAAATCCCTATACAAAATATTTATAAAGATCATTTAGTTTCTTTATTAGAATTTACTTTAAATAGGTCTTATTAGAAAGGATATCAAAATATAATGAATATTGACATATAATGCAGATTTTGCTACAATTTATTCTTTGGTATAGTTAATTCAGGAGAATTAGGTAGCAGGAACGATGGAGTGCATAGGTCAAAACTGTTAAAAGTTATAAGGTAGAGCGGGTTTTAGATAGTTTTTCCGTCATTGCGAGACCACGTAGTGGTCGTGGCAATCCATTTTTGGTTACTTTTCTGGATTGCTTCGTTGACCTTAAGGTCTCTTCGCAATGACGGTTTCTCAATTATTATTTTATTAAACTGACACCTATGCTATGGAGCGACGACGTTACCAACTTCTCATCAATTGACTATATTACTAAATGATAAGACTAATACTTTACCCCATAAAGAGCAAAGAATGTTTAGTAAATATAAAATTAATAGTTGTCTTTTCATTGTGATGATAATTTTATCTAGCTGTTCTGTCTACAAAGCGGCTTCTAATGAGGGAGTTTCCGTATCAGATATAAGGAAATGTCAAATGAAAGGTTGTTTTTTGTCTCATGGTATGGAAATAGTTGATCGTCATCAAGAGGAAAATGGAAAATATATAGAAACATACAGGGCTATAGCAAGAAAATCTGGTGTGAATTATTTAAGAGCTGCTGGACATGGAGTGCTTGACGTTATGACTCTTGGAATATGGGAAGTGGCAGGTACTCCAGTTGAAGGCGCTATATCTAATAATCGAGGTTATATTACAGTTAGGGTTACTTATCCATATAAAGAGGCAGATAAACTTGAAAAAATCGAGATTTATGATGCCAATGGTAATATGGTTAAGTAAAGCTGAATCCTAGGAGATTGCTTCCTAGTCAACCTGATCAATGTTATTTTAAAATATCATCTTTATGAACATTAAAGTTAAAAAATTAGAACATTCTGTAGATATTTTGCCTGGTTATGCTACCCAGCATAGTAGTGGTATGGATCTAATGGCAGCAAATATTGAGCCTATAACTATAAAATCACAACAAGTAGAGTTAGTACCTACAGGAATTTGTATAGCATTGCCTAGTCATTTAGAAGCTCAAATCAGACCAAGATCAGGTTTAGCACTAAAACACGGCATTACCGTACTTAATGCACCTGGTACAATTGATGCCGACTATCGTGGTGAAATAAAAGTAATTTTAGTTAATCATGCTAAAGAAGATTTTGTAATTGAGCGTGGCATGAAGATTGCTCAGATGGTTATTTCTAAATATGAGCAGATATTATGGGACGAGGTGGATTCGTTAGATGAAACTCTTAGAGGTTCTGGTGGATTTGGTTCAACTGGAAAGTTTTAAATAGTCACTCTGCAAAAATAAGTAACCCTTATGGTGGTTTTTCGTACAAATCAACCTATAGGTTAATTATGAAAAGTAATGAATTTATTGAATATATTAAAGATATACTAGCACCTTTTGGTCAAATCACTACTCGTGCAATGTTTGGTAGTTATGGTATATATACGGAATAATAATAGGAATAGTTGCAAGAAACGAGTTGTACTTTAAAATGGATAACAAAGTGGTTGGAGATTTAAAATCTTTTGTCTCCGAACCATTTACATATAATAACTCAAATAAGTTGATAACTCTATCATATTGGAAAATATTACCTGAGATTTTAGATCAAGAGGAAAAGTTAGCAAATTTAGTCTCTATGGCATTTGATGTGTCTATTAATTCTTTGGATTAAAAATAATAGAACTGGTATAGTCAATTCAGGAGAATCAGGTAGCAGGAGCGATGGAGTGCATAGACCACAACTGTTAAAAGTTATAAGCTAGAGCTGGTTTTAGATAGCTTTTCCGCTATTAGCGAGACCACGTAGTCATAGTACCCTACAATTTTTATTCTATAAGTATTAAGCAGCATAAAAACGTCATTGCGAGGAGGCGTGAGCCTACGAAGCAATCCATATAGTCTTGATGTATCTATACTAATTCTCATGGATTGCTTCGTCGCTACTAAAGTAGCTCCTCGCAATGACGCTTAGCAGTAAGCTTTTTTACTCATCATAAGGAAATAAATAAAAAATTGTAGGGTACTATGCGCTCCATCTCTCCTAGCACCAAATCCTCCTGAATTGACTATAGTATAGATACATCAAGACTATATGGATTGCTTCGTAGGCTCACGCCTCCTCGCAATGACGTTTTTATGCTGCTTAATACTTATAGAATAAAAATTGTAGGGTACTATGATAAGTAATAGGCGAGAATTGAGCGACGACGTCACCAACTTCTCATCAATTGACTATAGTGGGAATCATAATAGTTCAGGCTCATCTCTAAGACTTTCAACCTTTTCTGGTAAATCTAAATAAGCAGCTATCGCCAAAAATAATCCTAAATATTTTTTAGGATCGACTAAATTTCCGAGGAGTCATTGGTAGAAAATTTCTTATATAATTCTACAATTTCAAAAGATGGGCTTGCTGTAAAGGCAGTTTGTAATAACTCAAGATTCTTATTACTCCATTTAGAGGAGTTTAAAGATAGATAAAGATTTAGTGCTTCAATATGGGAAGCTATAAGCTTAATAGCTGATTCTAAATAATATACCGCCTCTTTTGTCTGGTTAGTCTCTAACATATTTTTAGCAGCTATAACATAATAATCAGCTATTTTGTTTTTAAGCGACTCTAGTTTCTGTCCGTCAACTCTGCTAAGTTTAGATACCACAAAAACAAATTTTGTCCATAGAGAAAGTTTGGCATAACAATTAAGTAAAATTTCTAAAGTTTCACTATCAGATTCATTTAGGTTAAACGATCTAACAGCATAATTCTCAGCTATGTCATACATATTATTCTGATAATGTATTTGTGCGAGTCTTTTGGTAACAAAAGGAATATAATATTTAGATTGTTCTAATTCCTGAAAATGTTTTATTTTTACTGAAATATCTAGTTCTGATTCTGCTAAAAGTAAAGTATGAAACACCTTATTTTCCTGGCTTAAACGGTAAGATATTTTTTGGCTCGTTACTGCTGATTTTAATTTTTCACCAGAAACGTATTCTGCCATAGCTTTCATTAGTAAGTAATTATCGTTATTGGCTCTTTTAGCAAAGAAAAGAGCTTTTAAATTAGTAGGTAGATTAATAATTAAACATAATATTTTAAAAGAAATAGCAGTAGAAAGTGTAAGTAATATATATAAAATAACGAAAGTAAAAAATGTTGTTTCTATATAATAGTCATATAAGTTTAAAGTTAATCTTGAGTCAAGTTGATTTAACATAGAAAAACTAAAATATAACAACAAAAATGTAATACAAATTATCAATAATCTTATCATTAGTTTACTCTACGAATTCTTGTTGTAATTTTCTTGTTGTAGTTCTTCTGAATAAAAGAAATTAATAAAATAATCTAGGTTTCCTATTATTTTTAATTTCAGCTTTTCTTTATCTTTGAGGCTACTAGATTTTTCTTCAATTTTGATAAATTGCTTGATCCAGCAATCGGTTTTTGGAAATACCCTTACTAAACCTAAATTATTATCAAGTAAATAATTTTTATTATAATAGTGCATATCTATCAAAATATTTTTTATTTTTGCAGGTAACTCCATAGTTTCAATTTGATAAAGTTGCTCTGTATAATCTTTATCTTGCAGAAAATTCTTTACCAGAAGATTGATGCTAAGTAAATAATTACTGTAAACATTGGAAGGGGCTTTAGATTGTTCTGGTTGGTGGGGGGTACTTACAGAAGAATTATCTTGATTTAAACTATTATCTTCCTGAGGTGCATTCTCCTCTAAATTGGTAGTATCTGAAGATGGGGGGATTTCTTGTATGGTTGTTTCTTGTATTGTTGCGTTATTAGATAACTTAGAATCCGTCTTTTTATTATTTAAAAAAGTCATATAAGTTACCGATATGGCAAATAATACAACCAAAATAATTGTAAAAATAATAGAATTGTTTCTACGGACTTTTATTATATTAGTTTCTGATTTTTGCATTATTTTGGGCATTATAAATTAATAATTCTAACATTTGCTGAGGTTGTCCATTATCACAATAAACCACATTTTTAGTAAAAGAGCTAATAATATTTGCTACTTTTTTACTTATAGTAATAACTAAACTATTGGCTAAGGATTCTAGCAAATTATTTTTTACTAATAATTCAATAAAAGTCTTAGTGCAGTTCTGTGAATATAGTAGAATAAAATTGATGCCCTTTTCAATTTCTGCTATGTGCTGCAGCTTAGTTGCATATTTTACCTGATAGATAATGTGTCTTTTAATCGCTTGAGGTAAATCTTGGGTAATTTCATTTGACGATAAATATACGGTTTGGTGATATATTTCTGGTGGAATGTTTTCTAGCAGCTCTTGTACATTGCTAGCAACATATTGCACTATAAAATTATTTTGTTCTAGAATTAATTTTGATGAATTACCGACTATCCACATATTCTTCTTTTCGATATCTTGATGTCCGGCTAGGATTTTAGCAGCAAATTTACTAGTGATAATGATATTAGGATAATCATATAAAAGGGTACCATCTAATGGCAAAGTTTGATATTCCAATAAAGGACAGCATATATAGTTAAAGCTACATTGATGATTACGCTGCAACTCTTGAATAATGTCGTAATTATCTTCTGAACTTCTAGTTAATAGCACCGATTTCATAGAGCCAGATCATTAGATAATTTTTGATAACCTATGGCAAGTGGATTAGGCCCAATGATAGATAAAGTAGGTTTGCTAGCAAATATTTTGTTAGCAATATTTATGATATCTCGGTTTGTTATATTCATAATATATTCAATAGTGTTCTCAATAGGTAAATATTTGCCAAAAACAGCAAAATTCTTACCAATTTCTTCTGACTTATAAGATGAATCTTCTTGGGATATATGGATACTAGTTTTTAATTGTATTTTAGCCCGATCAATTTCTGAATCTTTGATCTCTACAGAAATATTGTTAATTTCATTGACTAATTGTTCTGCAAGAAATGGCAGTTTATCATGACTAGTGGAAACATATATGCCAAAAATCCCACTATCATAGTGTGAGCTATTATAGCTACCAATTGAGTAGGCAAGTCCAAGCTTTTCTCTGATTTGTTGAAATAATCTTGATGACATACCGTTACCAAGTATTAGTGACAGAGCTTGAGTATGATATAATTGCTGTATGTTAAAATAGGGTACACTTTCGAACCCCAGAACCAAGGTAGTTTGTTCAAGTTCTTTGGTAATAACACTATGCCCCCCCGTGTATCTAGCTTTTTCAAAATGATTATTTGGTTTATCTTTTAATGAACAAAATAATTTTTCGGCAAATTCTACAATTTGTTGATGCTCAACATTTCCTGCCACTGATAAGTAAATATTTCCGGCATTATAATGTTTATCAATATAACTGCTAAAATGTTCCTTATCAAATTTTGCTAAACTGTCATAAGTTCCTAAAATTGACCGACCAAGAGCTTGATTTTCATAAGCACTACTGTAAAATTTTTCGTGAATAAGCTCATCGGGATTATCCTGTACACAAGCAATTTCTTGTAAAATCACCTGATATTCTTTGGCTATTTCTTCTTCTGAAAAAACTGAATTTTGCAAGATATCTGCCAATATTTCTAGAGCCGTATAACAATTCTCACTCAATATTTTTGAGTAATAAACAGTCTGTTCATGACCGGTGTAAGCATTAAACTGCCCTCCTATAGAGTCAAATTCTTCAGCAATTTGTTTAGCAGTTCTAGTTGTTGTTCCTTTAAATGCCATATGTTCAAGAAAATGAGATATCCCTATTTCTGAATATTGTTCATAGCGGCTACCTACATTAACAATGAGATTAATAGCTACGGATTTTATATTAGGCATATGGTAAGTAACAACAGTTAGTCCATTGTTAAGTTTGCTTGAGTTAAAGGTCATTTTATCACTTATTTATTAGTTTAAAGAGTATAGCTTAGTATTACGTTGTCATTGCGAGGATGCATGAACCAACGAAGCAATCCAGAAAGGTGTTGTAAAATGGATTGCTTCGACCATTACATGGTCTCGCAATGACGCTAGAAGGTGGATTGCTTCGTCGACCTATGTCTCCTCGCAATGACGATTGGAGTGCAATGACAGTAATACTAATCAAGTACAGACAAAAAATATAACCATTTACCAACAGTTATGCAAGAGGTCTATTTATTTACTACATATTTTTATATATATTTAGTATAATAGACTTATTGTATAATCTAAAGATATTCTCGTGTTTAAAAAAATCAATTTTGCTAAAATGCATGGATTAGGTAATGATTTTGTGATTATCAATCAGCGTGATTTACCTATAAATTGTGATTTACAGCAATTATCGCTAAATATCTCCAATCGTCGTACTGGTATTGGTTGTGATCAGTTTATTATTTACGATCAAAAAGCTAATTACTATGAAATGGCTGTATATAACCAGAATGGCTCAAGTGCCAAATTATGTGGGAATGCTTCAAGATGTCTTACCAAATTGTTATATCTTGATTTCAGTATAACAGAAGTTACTTTAAGAATATACGGAAAAGAATTGTCTTGTAAGATATTAAGTGACAACGAGATCGAGGTAAATACTGGGATAGTTAGTTTTGAGGAAGATTGGATGCCTTCAGCCGAAAAGATTTGGCCAATTATGGAACGTTATATGATTGATATCAAGGAAGTTATTTGTGCTGATATTGGCAATCCACATTTTATTATTTTTAGTGATTTAGCTACTAAAGATAAAGAAATAATTGGAGAGAAATTACAAGCAAAAGAGTTGTTTACTGATGGGGTTAACGTTAATTTTGCTTCAATCAAGGATAATAAAATTTATTTATCGGTTTGGGAAAGAGGAGTTGGTTTAACTCTTGCTTGTGGTAGTGGGGCATGTGCTAGCTTTGCTTCAGCAGTAAAGCTTGGCTTTGTTAGCTCTCCTTGTCAAGTGGTATTTCAATTAGGTAGTCTACAAATGTCAAAACAAGGGGAGAATATCATAATGCTTGGTTCTGCTGCTTTAGTGGTACGTGGAGAGTTTTTTTATGACTAAACCACAAGAAGTCGTAACTCAAAAGGTTGTAACTTTTGGTTGTCGATTAAATATTTATGAAAGTGAAGTGATTAGAACTAACTTAGCTCTTTCTGGCTTAGAAAATGTCATGGTGTTTAATACTTGTTATGTCACTAAGGAAGCTGTAAAACAATCACGTCAAGCAATTCGTAAAGCTAAGAAAAATAACCCTAATGCAAGAATTATTGTTACTGGTTGTGCTGCTCAAAATAACCCAGATATTTTTGCTAATATGGTTGAGGTCGACAAAGTACTTGGTAATGAGGAAAAATTGATTGCTAGCAATTATCAATTTACTGACGAAAAAGTAGCAGTAAATGATATAATGTCTGTGACGGAAACTGCTAATCATCTGGTGGCTAGCTTTGATGGCAAATCTCGGGCTTTTATTCAAGTACAGAATGGTTGTAATCATCGTTGTACCTTCTGCATTATACCTTATGCTAGAGGCAATAGTCGCTCAGTCCCAATGGGAGTGATAGTACAGCAGTTAAGGACATTAGTAGCTAATGGGTATAATGAAGTAGTATTTACCGGGGTTGACGTTACGGCATATGGACCAGATTTACCAGGAGCTCCAACTTTTGCCCAGATGATTAGAAGGATTATAGGGTTGGTTCCGGAGCTAAAAAGGCTTAGATTATCTTCCATTGATGTAGCTGAAATCGATGATGATTTGTTTGATTTGATGGCTTATGCTCCACAAATTATGCCGCATTTTCATATTAGTTTACAAGCTGGTGATGACATGATACTTAAGCGTATGAAACGTCGCCATAATCGTCAAAATGTTATTGATTTTTGTCATAAATTGCGTAACTTAAGAGCAAATGTATCATTCGGGGCAGACATTATAGCTGGTTTCCCGACGGAAAATGAGGTAATGTTTGAGAATACAAGAAAACTTATCTCTGAGGCGGATTTGCAATATTTACATGTTTTCCCGTATTCTGAGCGTGAGGAAACTCCAGCTGCCAGAATGCCGCAAGTAGCAAAGTCTGTTAGAAAAGCTAGAGCAGAAATTTTAAGGGTAACAGGGAAGCAGCAATTACAACAATTTTTCCAAAGGAATATAGGGCATGAAGTGGAATTACTTGTAGAGCAAAATAACATAGCTCATACAGAAAATTTTATTCCGGTAAAGTTGCAAGGTAATTTTGACGTTGGGCAAATTATTAAAGCTCGGTTAGTTGCTGTAGAGGATAATTATATGATTTCAGAAATTTTGGTATAGTAGACTTACCTAGCATAAGTCAAAATCTGATAGAGATATATATAGTTTTATCAATTTAATATTCTTTTATGACAAAAAAGTTAAAGCATGATTCATTAGTCAAAACAATAATGGCTGATCCTGTAGCAGCTCAAGAATTTTTGGAATATTATTTGCCGAATGATTTTAAGAGTTTAGTAGATTTATCAAAAATAACAGTAGAAAAAGAAAGCTACATAGAGGAATCTTTAAACAAGAAATGTAGTGATATAGTATATGGAGTTGCTACCAAGAATCAGGGTAAGGCTTTTGTGTATGTGTTGATTGAGGCTCAGTCGGGCGTTGATTATTGGACAGCTTTACGATTATGGAAATACACATTATTATTGTGTGAAAGGCATAAAAAAGGAAGAAAGAAATTACCATTAGTATATAATTTAGTGATTTATAATGGGAGGGAAGTGTATACTGCTCCTAGGAATTTATGGAGTTTATTTACTGATGCAATTATAGCCAAGAAATTAATGACAGAGGATTATCAATTGGTTGATTTACAAAGCATGTCTGATGATGAAATAATGAAGAAGAAGCATATTGGGATGTTAGAATATATGCTCAAGCATATTCATCAACGAGATATTATAAAGCTTTGGGAAGAATTTCTGCAGAGATTTAAATTAGAGATATTAGTAGATAAGGAAAAAGGCTATATTTACATAAAATCGCTTTTATGGTACACTGACGCTAAGCTTCCTGAGGAAAAGCAATCAGAATTGGAGGAAGTACTAACCAAATATTTATCAGAAGAACAACAAGGTGTTATTATGAGAACTGTTGCACAAAAATATATCGAAGAAGGTGAAGCTAGAGGTATCCAGCTAGGTGAAGCTAGAGGCGAAGCTAGAGGCAAAGCTAGAAGAAATTTCGAAGTGGCAAGAAATCTTCAGAAAGCTGGAATATCGATTGAGATAATATCTCAATCTACTGGGTTAACTAAAGAGCAAATTGAAGAATTAGAATAAATATAAGGATTCTTACAATTGCCACGCCACCTAACTAGGACTCGCTAATAGACGTCTTTTCAACTATCTATTTCCTAGGTTGTCACCTATGTGCAATGACGCTAAGGCTAAATACTAATCGGATTTATAACGTTGCCAATTTAAGTTAATTCACTATATAAATAATTGCTATGAAAAAATTTAAAAGCATTGCTGTCTATGTGGCGGTAGCTGGGGAACTGCACTAGCCTGTCAAGTGGCAAGGTGCTATGAGGATGTGTCGATATTGGTACGTGAGAATAATATTATCGAGGAAATATTAAATAATCGAACTAATAGCAAATATCTTGGTTCTGATATTACATTACCAACCAATCTAGTTCCTTGTGATAATTTGTCAGCTTTACTAGACAAAGAAGTAATAATTATTGCGGTACCATCTTTTGTTTTTCAGGAAACTTTGAAGATATTAAAAAACGCTGGGATATCTGAAAGCGTAGCGTTATTAGTTGCAACTAAAGGATTTGGCAGAGACCCTACGGAGTTATTATCTGATAAAGTAAAAGCCATATTACCAGCTAATCCTTTAGCCTTTATAGCTGGACCTAACCTCGCTAAAGAAGTTGCTCAAGATTTATTAACTTCAGTAACCATTGCTTCTTTAGATGTTAATCTTGCCAAACGACTAGCAATTAGCTTGGCATCTCAACAATTTAAGTTGACCATAACTGACTATATGGTAGTGATGCAAGTGGCATCGGCTGTTAAGAATATTATAGCAATAAAGAGTGGTTGGTATGATGCAAAAGGTTACGGACAAAATGCAAAAGCCGGGCTTATAACTCAAGCAATTCAAGAAATAAGAATTTTATCTGAGGCTATTGATGGAGAGCTTGGAGATGCTTCTATTTTATGTGCTCCAGGTATATTAGGGGATTTGGTACTAACTTGTTATTCTAAGGAATCACGAAATACTAGATTTGGTTATGAGCTTGGTAAACATTTAGATGTTGGAAATTTTTTAAATCAAAATTTATACTTAGTGGAAGGGCTAGAATCTGCTAGACTGGTATTGGATCTCATAAGAAAGTATGACCTAGTACTGCCTATTATTGAATCAGTAATTAAAGAACTGAAAATAATATGAAATTCTTTAGCAAATTACCACAAACATTATCACAAATAGTTAGTAAAATAATATTATTAGAATGTTGTTTGTTATTAGTAATTTTTCCGCTAGAAAATTTTAGAATTAACACAGAAACTGTTATTTTTCCAGCTTTTGAAGTTAGTTTACTTTACTATTTTGCTACATTTTATCATATTGGTTTTTGGCTAATATTTTTAGTAGGAATAATTTTTGACCAATTATATTCTATGCCAATTGGTACAAATTCCTTGGTTCTTGTAACTGCTCACATAATTTTACAATTTGCTGGAAAATTCTTTATAGTTAGAAGTTATTTAACAAATTTCCTGATTTTTGGGTTATATTATTTTTTTATATTACATTTTAGATATTTGCTAATTTTAACTAAAGGTCTATCTTCCCAAGGGTATCTTACGATGTTAATGCACTATCTTACTACGATATTTTCCTATAATTTGCTACGAATTCCTCTTGATAAGGCATTGTTCCCCAAACGTCAAGGAGAGGAGGTTTAACCCTCAAACGTCATGGCTCAGAGCTACTTTAGTAGCGACAAAGCAATTCAGAAAAGTATTAGAAATGGATTGCTTCGACCATTACATGGTCTCGCAATGACGTTTGGTATCTAGTACTACAAAAACATAATAGGAATCGCTATCAAAAAAATATGCTAAATAATAAAATATTACATAACCAGTTAATATCAAGACGGTCTTTTCTGATAGGTTCAGGAAAACTAACATTATTTTCATTATTGGCTGGAAAAATGTTTTACATGCAGTTATTTGAAAGTGATAAATATCGTACTTTATCTGATAAAAATCGTATAAGTTTTATTCTAGTGCCGCCATTCAGGGGACAAATTTATGATGTTAACGGTAATGTTCTAGCTACCAACCAAACTTGTTTTAGGTTATTACTGGATATGCATGAGGCTACTAATTACAAACAGGAATTAATTCTAGTAGCAAATATCTTGCAACTAACTGAAGAAAAACAAAATTACATTAATCAAAAAATAAAAAAAGCCAATAAACGTGTTCCTTTACTGATATTAGATAATCTTAGCTGGCAACAAATGTCACTCATTGAAGAACAAAAGTTAAATTTAACTTCTATTTTTGTAGATGTCGGTTATATAAGATTTTACCATTTTTCAGAAGCTGCTTGTCATGTAATAGGTTACACTGGACAGATTAATGAGCAAGAGAAACAAGAGCTAGAAATCAATAATTTAGGGGATTTTAATATTGGTAAATCTGGTGTAGAAAAATATTATGAAGAAAAGTTACGTGGGAAATTTGGTTATAAGCAGATAGAAGTAAATGCTTTAGGCAAACAAGTCAGAGAAATTACCAATCTTCCAAGTCAACAAGGAGAGGACTTACATCTAAATATTGACGCAGAGTTACAACAAAGAGTGCAGCCTTATTTAACTAAACAAGGCTGTTCGGCGATAGTTATTGATACAAATAACGGTAATGTTTTAGTGCTGGCTATGTCGCCGGTATTTGAAGCCAATAATTTTGTAAAATTGTCTCAAGATTATTGGCAAAGTTTAATTAATGATCCTTATAAGCCGTTAATTAATAAAACCATACAAAGTACTTATCCACCTGGTTCTATTTTCAAAATTATTACAATTTTAGCTGGTTTAGAGAGTGGAATTAAACCGGATAAAACGGTTAATTGTACTGGGGATTCGGTATTAGGTACTAATAGCTTTCGGTGCTGGAGTCGTCATGGTCATGGCACAGTGGATATGTATAATTCCATTAAGCATTCTTGTAACTCTTATATGTATGAAATAGCTCGCTTAACAGGTCATAAAAAAATATTAGATATGGCAAGAAATTTTGGTTTCGGTACAAAAACTGGTATTGATTTGATTGGAGAAGCCTCAGGTTTCCTTCCTTCAGAAGAATGGAAAATGAAAAAATTTAACTCTAAATGGACAATTGGTGATACTCTTAACTTATCGATAGGGCAGGGATTTTTATCAGCTACTCCAATCCAGTTAGCTAGGTTTGTAACGGCAATTGCTAATAATGGGAAATTGTATAATCCTAGAATTGCTAAAGATATATCGGTATTTGATCAGGTTAACATCAATCAAAAATACTTAGATATTTTAAAAGAAGGTATGTATAAAGCAGTTAATACTGAAGGAGGAACTTCCTATTATAGTAGGATTTTAGCAGAAGGACATCAATTAGCTGGTAAAACAGGTACCGCACAAGTGCAAGCAAAAGCTAATATAGATGATGATTTAAGCAGTAAATCAGTTGTTTGGCAAAGGCGTAACCATGCTATATTTGCCGGGTTCGCTCCCTATCAACAACCTCGTTACTCTATTCTAGTCTTTGTCGATCATGGCGGAGGTGGAGGCAGGGTGGCAGCTCCTATAGCTAAAAAAATTATGACTATGGTACTTGATAAATATATTTAGCATTACTCCGCCATAGTCAATTGATGAGAATTGGGTAGCAGGAGTGCATAGGCGTTAGTTTAAGAAAACAGTAGTTGAAAAACCGTCATTGCGAGGAGACCGTAAGGTTACGAAGCAATCCAGAAAAGTGGTTAGAAGTGGATTGCCACGCCACCTACGGTGGCTCGCAATGACGGAGTAATATTAAATTACATAATTTATGTAAAATTAATATATTTTTTTATTATTCTACTTAGTGCTAGCAATCTTATAGTATATATTAACTATATTAATCTAAGAACCTGAAATATGATAAACCCAATTTTAGAACAATTTATAATTATTTTGCCTGAGATAATGCTGACCTTACTGGCTTTGTTTAGTCAACTATCGGCTGTATTTTTTAGTAACAAAACTAGAATCATCACTAATATTACAATATTATTATCGATTGTATTTTCTATTACTTTGGTGCAGAGTAGAGCGGTAGCTTTTAATGATTCCTTTGCCATTAATAGTTTTACTGGCGTTTGTAAAGTCTTTGTTTTGCTTTTTTCAATAATGACCATAATAATTTATTATGGTTATTGTAAAGTCACTATAGTCAATTCAGGAGAATTTGGGGCTAGGAGCGATGGAACGACGCCTATAAGTAATAGGCAAGCGACAAACAACAACGTCCCCAACTTCTCATCAATTGACTATAATGAAAAATTTAAGCCAGAATTCATAACCTTGGTGTTACTTTCGACCGTTGGTATTTTTATTACTATATCGGCTCGTAATTTCCTACTATTATTTGTGGCTATGGAATTGCAAGCACTAGCAGCATATGTACTAGCTGGCTTTAGTTTGTATAATATTAAATCATCAGAAGGAGCGTTAAAATACTTTATTCTAGGTAGTTTGATTAGTTGTCTGACCTTGTTTGGGATATCCTTTATTTATGGATTTGGTGGTAGTTTAGATTATAGTAATATTCTACAAAAATTAAATCAATCACCGCAGCCAAATATTGGGTTAGTAAGTGGCTTAGTACTTTTTTTAAGTGGTATTTTCTTTAAATTATCTAGTGCTCCTTTGCATGCTTGGACGCCAGATGTATATGAAGGATCACCAATTCCTTCAGTTACCTATTTTGCTGCTGCTACAAAATTTGGCAATGTAGTGGTGTTATTAAATATAATGACGATGGTAGTTGGTGATTATAAACAAATTTCAGTTGATTTAATAAAAATAACAGCAATTTTGTCAATGTTGATTGGGGCAGGTGGGGCTATTAAACAAAACTCTCTCAAAAGGCTAATGGGATACAGCACTATTCTAAATATTGGTTATGTTTTGCTGGGAGTTGCTTTGCATAGTGAGCAAGGTAATAATGCAGCATTAATATATATATTTATTTATGCTGCTTCCGTTTTAGGCTTTTTTGCCTGTTTAATTGCTCTGCTGGGGGGAAAAGCTGATACGGCAAATTTTGATGATATTAAGGGTCTGGCGAATAGTCGTAAGGCTTTGGCTGCTGGGATTACCATTATCATGTTCTCGATGATTGGTATTCCCCCACTGGCAGGATTTTTTGGTAAATATTTCATTTTTTATCAGGCTATTGTAGAGGAACAATTTACTCTAGCATTTATAGCTATTGGTACCAGTATTATAGCAGCTTATTATTACCTCAAAATAGTTAGGTCTATGTACTTTTTTGAGGCAAATAAAAGTTTGCAGCTAGATTTAGTACCAACCCATCAAAGCTTAAAGTTTATAAATTGTTTTATTATAGGATTTTTGTTAATTTTTTCTCTTTTTATAAAGTAATTTGATGAGGAGTTATGTCTTGGCAAAAAAAATATAAGCTACTAGTTTTTGATACAATAGATAGTACTAGCTGCGAAGCTATTAGGATGGCTAAGAGCTGTCCTGATGGTAGTTATGTAATATTAGCAAAAAATCAAACAAAATCGCGTGGAAGAAATAACAAAATTTGGCATTCTAATCTAGGGAATTTGCATGTTAGTATATTATTAAAGCATCAAATTAATCTTAGTTATCTTCCTCAATTATCTTTTGTTATGGCTATTGTTGTTTATAAAACTATTATTTCTCTTACAGCCAGTTCAGTGAATTCTATCAAATTAAAATGGCCAAATGATATTTTGATAAATGGCAAGAAAGTATCTGGTGTATTGCTTGAATCTATTAGTATAAATAACAATAATTATCTTATTATAAGTGTTGGCATTAACATCAAGGAAAATCCTTTAAATATTGAGCAACTGGCAACCAATTTATCTGATGAGAATATAGAAGTAAAAGATCCAGAATATTTATTAGATATCTTGATGATTAATTTTGAAAAATATTTTAGTAGATGGAAAGAACAGGGATTTAGTAAAATAAGACAATATTGGCTTAGAAATGCTTATAAGTTGGGCGAGATGGTTAGTGTAAATGATGGAAACACAAAAATCTCAGGGATTTTTAAAGATATAGATGAAAATGGAGGTATAAGAATTCAGCTTGAGGATGGGAAAATAATTACCTTATGTAGTTTTGAGATATTAGATTTTTTATAAAAATAATAGTTGCGATATTAATTATATTTGATATTATGCCCTCGCAATATTTGACGTCGTTAGATACGGATAAAAACTGTAAACAGAAGCGGTCTAGAAGGCTGTTTGCGATAACTAATTAATTATATTTTGAGCCAAAAAGAGCCAAATATAGAATTACTTTACTCACCTTACGCATGGCATTTAAAAGCCATATAAAAAAATAGCTTGGCGTCATTGCGAGAAGCTACTTTAGTAGCGACGAAGCAATCTAATGAATGTGGATTGCTTCGACCATGTAGTGGTCTCGCTAATAGCGTTTTGTACTTTCCCGGAATTTTTAAATTGCCCTGGGTTATGCGTAGGGTGAGATACTAAATCTTTTTTTAACATTAAATTTGAGGAATAATAAATTTTTACCAATCGTTGCCTTACCCTATGAATAAATAAAATATCTTGTTGCTCTACAGTTTTGATAGGCACAAACCTCATATTAGGTCTCGCTACTGCCTCACATATTGCTTCGCTATCTGCTTGATCATTTTTATTAGTTTTAACATAAGGCTTAACAAATTGTGGAGCTATTAGTTTTACAGTATGACCTAATTTTGTTAATTCTCTTGCCCAATAGCTAGCTCCACCGCAAGCTTCCATGCCTACTAGACATTTTGGTAAGTTAGCCATAAAAGTTAGAACCTGCTCTCTCATTAATTTTTTCTTTAATATTGTCTTACCATTTTTATCTACACCGTGAATTTGAAAAATTCTTTTGCAATATCTATACCAATTGTGGTAACTTCCATATGGGTCTCCTTATTGTTGTTTAGGATTCATTTCCTATCCTAGAAGATTAGCATATGCTTCTCATTCTGTATATAGGGTAGGTCCATACCATTATTTCATTTAAAAAATTAAGTAACAGGAGATAATATTAATGGCTAGTTATTATTTATGGTTTAAAGCATTCCATCTTATATCGGCAATTTCTTGGATGGTGGGTTTATTATACTTGCCAAGATTATATGTATATCATTCTAGAGTGGCGGTAGGGAGTGAATCTGATAAAACATTTCAGTTAATGGAAAGTAAGTTACTCAGAATAATTATGAATCCTGCTATGATAAGTACCTATACTTTAGGTATAATCAATAGTTATATATATGGGTTAGTAGCTTTAGGAACATGGTTTTATATAAAAATGACAGCAGTTTTAGGCATAACTATTTTTCACGGTTTATTATCTAGATGGCGAAAGAATTTTGTTGATGGAAAAAATAATCATTCCGAGAAATTTTATCGTATTGTCAATGAAGTGCCGGCATTATTGATGATCATAGCGGTTATTATGGTTATTGTTAAACCATTTGATTAATTTTATGCAATTACCTATTAGTGCATTGAAAAAATAATGTATAGTCAATTAATGGGAAGTTAGGGACGTTGCCACTCGTCGCTTGTCTATTACTTATAGGTATTGTTCCTAGTCCCAATGACTATATAGCTTAATATGATAAAATAGTATAAAAATGAATTTTAATGCAAATTGCTAAAATATTATTGCCATTGGCTAATCTTTTTCCATTGGATTATTCAATTCCAAATGAATTAGAATTAGCTATAGGGGATTTAGTAATAGTCCCTTTTAGAAATAAGGAATTAACTGGTATAGTATGGCAGTTAGATATTGAAGTTTCAGAGAAATATAACAAAATCAAATCTATTAAACAGAAAGTACCACTTGAATTTAAACTTAATCAAGAGATATTATCGCTAATTAAGTGGGCTGCTAATTATTACATGGTAGAGCTTGGTTCAATTGCAAAGTTGGTTTTACCAATTGATATTGCTGAGCAACCTATAAAAATAAAACATCAAGAATTAAATAAAGATTTTACTTTACCACCCCTCTCAATAGATCAACAAAAGGCACTTTCTCTATTAAGTCAATCAGATAAACCATCAATTATTAAGGGAGTAACCGGATCAGGTAAAACAGAAGTTTATTTTCATTTATTAGCTAAATATTTGAGGCAAGGTAAGCAAATATTGATAATGTTACCAGAAATTGCTTTAAGTCAACAAATTATAAATCGTTTTATAGAAAGATTTGGCTTTAATCCAATAATATGGAATTCGGCAGTTACTAAAGCTCAGAAAAAGATGATTTTAAGAGGTTTGCTGAACAATGAAATTAAAGTCATAATTGGTGCTAGAAGTAGTTTATTCTTACCGTACCCTAGTCTTGGATTAATTATTATTGATGAAGAGCATGATAGTTCTTATAAGCAAGATGATGGTATATTATATAATGCTCGTGACGTAGCAATATTGCGGGGAAGCCTATCTGCAACAAAAGTAGTATTATGCTCAGCTACTCCATCTATTGAAACAATTTATAATGTAAATACAGATAAATATCAATTAATTGAATTGTCAAGTCGTTACCAAGATGCAACTTTACCAAAAATTCAAATAATAGATATGAAGAAGGAGAATTTACCAAAAAATTCTTATTTATCTACAAAGTTAATAGAGTCAATTCGTGAAAAACTGGCAAGCAAAGAGCAAGTATTATTATTTCTAAATCGTAGAGGTTATGCTCCTTTAATGTTGTGTAAGCTTTGTGGTTATCGTTTTACTTGTAATTATTGTTCTGCTTGGTTAGTGGTACATAAATCTAGTAAAAAACTTGAATGTCACCATTGTGGTTATCAGAGTAGGATTCATATTGTTTGTCCAGATTGTTTAGAAAAAGATTCTTTAACTATCTGTGGTCCTGGAATTGAGAGAATTGAAGAAGAAACTAGGAGTATTTTTCCTGATAGTAAAATTGCTGTAATTAGTAAAGATTATGCTCAAAAATCTAAAGACATACAAGAATTACTATATAAAATGGAGAATTTGGAAATTGATATTTTAATTGGTACTCAGATGATTACTAAAGGTTATCATTTTCCCAATCTTACCTTAGTGGGTGTTATTGATGCCGATCTTGGAACAGTTAATAGTGGAGATTTACGATCAAGTGAACGTAACTATCAGTTACTTCATCAAGTTGGAGGTAGGGCAGGAAGAGAAGATAAAAAAGGTGTAGTATTAATGCAAAGTTATTATCCAGATAATGCTATATTTAGCTATATAAAAAATGGAGGAGATCAATTTTTGCAATATGAGCTTAAAACAAGACAAGCAGAAAATATGCCACCTTTTACCAAAATGGCATCGATAATTTTATCTGGAAAAAGCGAGCATAAAGTGTTTGAAATATCCAGGAATTTAGTTGCCATTGCTCCAAAAAGTTCAGCACGAATACTTGGACCATCTAGTGCATTAATGTCTAAATTATCAGGAAAATTTCGCTATCGTATCTTAATCATAGTAGATAGGAAATTTAATCTACAGAAATTCTTGCAAATATGGTTAAGTTTAATCAAAATCCCCTCTTTTTGTCACTTAAAAATAGACATTGATCCTAAGAGTTTTCATTAATTAGTTATCGCAGGCAATATCCATATATCATACAATTTTTATTTATTTCCTTGTGATGAGTAGAAAGATGATCGATAATAGTTATTGCGAGGAGCCGCTTTGCGGTGGCACGGCAATCCAAAAAATGGTCAGGAATGGATTGCTTCTTGGCTTAAGCCTTTTCGCAATGACGTTGATACTTCAGATGGAGTCAGAAATGATTAACACCAACAATAAATACATAGTTTGATATGAGTAAATATGTAGAACTAAATGATGCTAAGATAAGTTTTTGCCTAGCTCAATCACGGGATGGAAAATTAATAAAATCTTGGTTTGATAAACCACATGTTAAACATTATTGGGACAATAGTAGCGATCTATTGGAAAATCTACAGAATTACTTGCAAGGTACGAAAGATATTTTTGATTATTGGCTAGGCTTTTATGATATGCAACCCTATGCGTTAATAATGACATCAGATGCAAACGACTCTACACCGGAACATCTACTACCTTGGGTTAAACCTAAGGAAATCACTTGGACTATAGATTTTATGATAGGACAAGAAAATTTTCTAGGATTGGGTTTAAGCTCAATGACCTTAGCAAGATTTATAAATACAACAAAACAAGTTAGCACTTGGATAATTGATCCTAGTGAATCAAACCATAAAGCAATTAGTGCCTATAAAAAAGCTGGTTTCAAAATAGTTGATAGTTTTGCTCCATCTACAGGCTACTTTAAGGATGTACCACATTATTTAATGATTCTAAAGAATTATAGCTAATCCGAACGTGTTCTTGATACCATTATTAGTTCCTAAATGTCTATTAGCGAGAACACATAGTGAAAGTGGATATTGATATTGAATTCATAATGGCAAGATATTAGACCTCTTTTGAAACTCTACTTTTGCAATGACTAAAAATAAGAGCAAATACCATGTTAACTAAAGAAACTAAATTAAAACTATACGCTTCTGCTTTGAAAAGTATCAAATTATGCAATAAATATATTGCTTCCATACTACTACTATTACCCTTAATGGCAAATGGTAAAATTGTTAAGACTAATAGTTTAGAGCAAATAAATAATGAATATCAAGAATTATGCAATAATTATCCTCCTGAGGATATCCTGTTGGTTATAGGGAGAGACAAAGTTATATTCAAATCATTCTTTCCACCAATTAACCAACTGAATAAAAATGAATTATCTAAACTATCTGAATTATTTAAATCAGTTAAAGCATCAAAGGTAGTTTATATTGATACAATATTGTTTACAGAGTATAAAAATGAGTTATTAGATAGTAATTTACCTAAATTTATAAAAGGTATAATGGATAAAGGCAGTCCAGTAATTGTTAGTGACCATAGCTTAACTGGTAACTTTAACAATATAAAGAAACTAGAAATATGGAAGGCTGATTATTTAAAAAAATTCAATATTGACTTATCTAATAGTTTCCCTCAACATAATTATCTTATTTTTAATAATATGGAGCCTTTCGATAATACTTATCAGACATTTTATCAAGGTATATTGAGCAGCAATAATAGTCCTCTATTTCGGTTAATATTAAACTTTTTAATAGAAGTGAAATTCGTGCCAAAAGTTCTAATAATGGTTGATGAAAATTCTAGTGAGCTAATTTCGATGGAAAGTCAACTTAAAAATTATGACGATAATGTGATGTTTATTGGTTATAATTATCGATTATCTGATACAAAAGAATCAATATTTAACTCTCGTGATTTTGTAAAATTATTTAGTGAGTTGATTAATAAGATAAATGCTACAAAAAGAAGCAATGTTAAAATTAAGAATCAGAAAAACATAAATCCATATGACAATAAAAAATAACCTTTTATTAAAATTGTTAGACCTCCTGCATAAGTCAAAATTATTATTAATTCTTGTTATGCTACCATATACGAGTTATGCAATAATCATTCCCACTTATTCTATAGATTCTGTTACGGTAAAAAATTTATTTGAAAAAATTAATGGATCTAGCTTAGTGCTAATCAATATTGATGATACAATAGTTACGCCTAAGTCTAATATGTTTCGTTATGCCAATCCTTATGGGGGGTTTATCGAGGAGCTTGTTGCTTTAAAAAAGTATCGTTCCAATATAGATGAAGTAATTGCTAAGTTGCTACTACAAAGACAAGTTATGTTGGTAGAAGCTAATTGGTCGAAATTTATTGATAAGCTAAAGAGTTCTGGGGCTTTGGTTTTTGGCTTTACTAAAATTAACCCAGCATGTAGAAGGATTGAAAATTATGAGGAATGGCAGTATGAGCAACTAAGTAGACTTGGTATTAAATTTACTGATAAAGTTAATAATAAAGAAATATTAAAATTTGATGAGACTGATAAAAAATCACCAATTTTTTATAAAGGCATAATATTTACTGATGCTTTAAATAAAGCTCAGGCACTATATGAGTTTATGCGTATCACAAATATTTTACCTGATAACATTATAATTTTTGAGAATAAAAGAAGTGAATTAAAACATATAGATAATTTTCTAAAGACAGTTGACCTAGATTATTATGGAATAGAATATTTAGCTGCTACAGAATTAAAGGGTACTCCACAGGATAATATAGTGAAAGTTCAACAAGAAATATTATTAAAAACAGGAAAGTGGTTAGAAGATGATGAGGCTAAGCAATTTATAGAAAATAACAAATGATAGTTAATTTAATTAGATCGTTAAAAAGTTTAATTACCGATGCTGGAAGAATTGCTCTAATGACAAGAGATTTAGGGCTAATAGTTTGTTATAAAGATGATAATTCACCTGTAACAAATGCTGATAAAGAAATTAGTGATTTTATATATAATGGTTTAACAAAGTTAACACCAAATATTCCTGTAATTTGTGAAGAGAGAGAGCCAGTTGCTTTAAATAAAGAGCATTTTTGGTTGATTGATCCGATTGATGGGACAAAAAGTTATGTCAAAGGTGAGGATACATATACAGTAAATATTGCCTTGATAAAAAATGGTATGCCTGTTATTGGCTTTATCTATCAACCATCCATACAGAAATTACATTATACAGATGTTAATAATATTTTGCGAGTTGAACAAAATGATGTGGCAGTAAGTTTTGACGTCTTACCTAGAAATCATTATAGTGCTGTTGTTAGCTCACGCTGTTCCAATTCAGAGATTAAGAAATTTTTAGAAAAACATTTAATTACCGAAATAGTTAGCATACCAAGCTCTATTAAATTATGTTTAATAGCAGAAGGGAAAGCCGATATTTACCCCAAATTTGGGACAACTATGGAATGGGATATCGCAGCAGGTCATGCACTAATTAAAGCTAATGGTGGAAATGTTGTTGATCTAGATGGCAATGAATTAGTTTATCAAAAGAAGAATTTCCAGAACCCTCATTTCTATGCTTATAGTCGATATTTCCCTATTCTTACTTCATTGTAATAACAAAGAAAAATATTTATGTTTTTCTTAATGATATAACATGTTATAATATGTTATATAGTAAATAACTAAATAAATAGGAGGTTTAATATGAATTTTAATATTTATATCAACGATCATTTATATAACGAGCTAGAGCAGCAAAGACAATTATCAGGTAGAAGTAGAAATAGCATAATAAATGAAGCATTAACTGACTGGATTAATAGTCATAAACAAACAAAATGGTCAGAAGGCATTTTTAGTTTTGATAAAGACACAAGAGATTTATACCCAGATACAAAGGAATTAAGGCAAAGTATGTTAGAACCAAAAGATCACAAGTTTTAATGAAATATAGGACAACATAATGAAATACCTTCTAGATACTTGCACAATATCCTTTTTTCTCAGAGGACAGGTTAATGTTATAGAACAAATGCAACAGGTTAGTCCTAGTGACTTAAGTATATCTGTTGTAACTTTATTGGAGATAGAATATGGTTTTAATATAAAACAAAGTCAGCAGATGAATAAGCTGTATAAGAAATGGCAAAGCCTAGTAAGTCTTATTAGTATCTTACCATTTAATGATGGTACTGCAATAATAGCAGCTGCAATTAGAGCATTGCTAAAGCAGCAAGGTAAGTCTATAGGAGCATATGATGTTTTAATAGCTGCCACCGCATTAGAGCATAAAATTATTTGTGTTACTAATAACTTATCAGAATTTCAACGTATTAAAGAATTAGAATTATTAGATTGGACTGTTGGCACTTAAAGAAATTAATAGAAGAATATTATGGATTTAGTAATACATACATTTGGTTATATTGACGTGTATTATAGTCAATTGATGAGAAGTTGGGGACGTCGTCACTCGTCTCTCGCCTATTATACCAATTGAAATAATTAACGTGGTATATTAATCCACTCTCTATACATAATTGATTTTACTAAAGTTACATTTTTACTAAGTTGATTCCAGGCATAGCAAGCATTAGCAACGATATCTTCGTATACACCGTAACATTGATTAGATAGGAAGTGATTTTTGATCCACTGCCAAATTTGTTCCATCGCATTTAATTCCGGTGCGTATGGCGGAAGCGGTACCAAAGTAATGTTACTTGGAATAATTAATTTTTTCGCTGCATGCCACCCGGCATTATCTGTTAATAATGCAACATGCCTACCAGAATCAATAGTCAAAGAAAATTCATCTAAGAACTTATTCATTGAATCAGTATTGGTATATGGTAAAATTAACGCAAAAGATTCGCCCGTATCATGGCAAGCAGCTCCATAGATGTATGTTGAGATAAATTGTTGTTGCCTTACTTTCCTAGGTCTGCTCCCACGTTTAGCCCATATGCGACTTAAACTACCTTGCTGCCCAATTCGAGTTTCATCCTGTGACCAAATGTCAACCTTACTCCAATCAATATCTTTTGGTAATAATACTTTTAGCATATTGGCGAAGTTTTTTTATATGTATTTTGAGTTGCTTGATTAGATTTTGGGTGTACTGAACGAGAAGTAATCCAGCTAAAACCAAGTCGATGTATAGTGTTATAAACTGTTTTTAAACTACATTTAATACCATATGTTTCAAATAACATATTATGTAATTCCTTTCCTGTTATATAACCACCTGTCTTACTTTCACTCAACATATTTATTTTATCAGACAAAAAAGATTCTTGTAAGCTATTGAATTTTCTAAACGCACCACTCCTATGCGATTCAAATAATCCATCAAAGCTAGAGTTTCTAAATCTTCTAAGCCAAGATTGTACTGTTTTCCAGTGCGATCCAACTATTATCGATACAGTTTTCAATGACTTGCCTGATTGCAGGTGATGCATTGCTAATAAGCGTATGCGATTTCTTCCGTGCGACTCGTTTTTCATTAGGCATATGAAATCATGCTCATGAAAACCTTTTGGTAATATTAATGTTCTTGCCATTTTACTACCTGCTCAAGTTTATATTCCCATATTATAATATACCTCCTTAACTATTTCAATTGGTATTAAACTATTTTTTGAGCTACGAGGCTCCCCAAACTCAATCCTCAAGAACGAGCAAGAAGTATTACAAATCAGGCAACAACGTAAGATGATGCAAATGCAACAGTTACAACAGCAACAGATACAAGGGCAATGATCAAATGAAACTATCAATTAACTCCTCATCCCCATCACCTTTATTAAAAAAAGAGCAATTAAAATCAATTTATTGCAAGCTTTTTAGTGGAGAAGATGGTAAAATAATATTAGAGGATTTAGCTCAAATGAGCGGCATATATCGTAGCAATTTCGTTCGGCAGGAAAGTGAGTACACTGCCTTTCTTGAAGGACATCGAGCATTGTTCCTATATATATGCTCACAAGCTTCAGAAGATGATGGAGTTAATAATATTGATGGTGCTAAAATGAACCAGATAAATAAAGGCAACATTTAGTAATAATTAAGAGGTTATATTATATGTTTTTATCAAAATTTCTTGATCCTAAAAATGATTTTTGTTTTCGCCAAATTTTTGGTACTGAAAAGAATAAAGATATACTTGTTCATTTTTTAAATGATGTCCTAAAATTTGAAGGTAGTGACAAAATAACTAATGTGGTATTTTTACCAACTATCCAAGACCCTGATATTGCTATTTACAGAAAGTCTATAGTTGATGTGTTATGCAAAGATCAACATGGTAATCAATTCATAGTAGAGATGCAGGTAAGTGAACATAAAGGATTTGAGAAAAGAGCTCAATATTATGCTGCTAAAGCATATTCTAAGCAAATACTCAAAGAAGATGAAAACCATAAAAAGTTGGCAGTATACGCTAAATTAAAAGGAGTAATATTTTTAGCAATAGCAGATTTTGTGATGTTTGACGATAAAAAACATTGGAAATCAAAACATTGTCTTTTAGATACAGAGAGCTATGCCAATGATTTAAAAGATTTTCATTTTGTTTTTTTAGAACTCGAGAAATTTAATAAAACTATTAATGAGCTGGAAACTATTGAAGAGAAGTGGATGTACTTTTTTAAGCATGCAGGGGATAGTACATTAACCTTAACAGATATAGAGCATTTAATAGGTAAGGATGAAATTATTAGGAGAGCCTTTGAGGCTGTAGACCAAGCTAGCTGGTCAGAAGCAGAACTTAATACTTATGAGGAAATAACTAAAGCTCGTCTTGATAATTTAGCGGTAGAGCAGCAAAAAATTGAAGATGCTGAAGCTAGAGGGGAAGCTAGAGGAAAAGCTGAAGGTATTAAAGAAAACGCTATAGCTATAGCAAAAGAAATGCTGAAAGAAGGCTATCCTATAGAAGCTATAAGTAAATTAACCGGGCTAACCCTTGAAGAAATAGAGAAGTTAAAAGAAGAAATGGAAACATTGAAAGAAGAATAAGCAGATGAGTAAAGAACTAATTGCCAATAACTATGAAACTAGCCCCACTTCCTCTGGTAATGACTGGTTAGCTAACATGCCTGAGGAAATGTGTAAGTCTGAGTCACTTAGTAAATTCAAGGATATCTCATCTTTAGCTCAGAGCTATTTGGAAGCAGAGAAGAGCTTAAATCAGCGAGTCGCTGTGCCAAAAGATGACAGCTCTGATGAAGAATGGCATAAATTCTATTGTCGGCTTGGATTGCCTGAAGATAAGAAATATACTGATAAACGCTCCAAGGAAGATGAAGAGTATTTAACCCGTTATGAGGATATGTTTTACCAAAGCGGATTATCTAAAAGACAAGGTGAGAAACTGCTTAATTCACTGTATGGTTTTTCGCAGGATTTGCAGAAACAGCAACAAAATGCTATTGAGCAAACACGTCACTCTCACATTGATTGGCTGAAAAATACTTATGGTAATGCCTTTGATAATAAAATGACAGTGATGCAGGCAGCCTTATCTAAGTTTGGTACTAAGGAATTGGCTGGATTAATTGAAGATTCGCATTACGCACCAGCTTTAGTAGATTTATTAGTACGAGTCGGTGAAACTTTAAAATCTGACTCGTTAGTAACTGGTAAAGAGCTACCTGGCATTAACAACCGAGAGGCGGCATTGTCAGAGATAGATAAACTTGATTCTGACCCCGAGTTTGTGGTAAAATTAAAGACTAAAGACCATACGGGACATGAGCAAGCTGTTAAACGTATGCAACAATTATATAAAATCGCTTATGATAAAGAACAATGAAAAATAACATAAATTAATGTAACCAACCAATCATTAAAGTCATGAAGTAGGTGACAACTCATTTTAAGGCTGCAACTTCGCAATAACCTAATCATAAAAGAGCCACTAATAGCATATATACCCGAAAGGTCGTTAGCTGCGTAGCAGACAACGAACACCTTAAGTTTTTTTATTCGAGTATGTATGATATCGCACTTTAAATATTGATAGATTATTTGAGGAGGAAATATGGAACAAATAACAGACGGTCTTAAAGAACAATTTGCCAAAAATATCAGCTTAATTACTCAGCAAGAAGGCTCTAAACTACGAAAATGCGTTACTAATGGTACGCAGGATACAGAGGTAATTAGTTTTGAGTCAATGACTACCCATGAGGTCGAGAGTAGGAATCGACGGGCAATTGATCCTGAAGATCATTTACATGGACATTATACTGATGCTGGAGACCCTGGTAGATTAGAACAAATAGAATTTAAGATACCAACTATTTCAAGACGGTTTTTGACTGCTTCTGCCTATCATTGGAACGCTACTATGGATAGAAATGATAAGTTGAACCTACTAACCGATCCCACTTCACATTTTCCTAAAATGGCAGGTTGGGCTATGGGTAGACAACAAGATAGAGTAATTATTAGTGCTTTTGCTAGTCCAGTTCGAGCAGGAAGGACAGGTAGCAATGTAATTAACTTCGACGTAGCTAATAATGTGGTACCAGTAGGAATTAAGGTTACTGATACTAATTTTACCTTAAATGCTCAAGTTGCGGTTGCTGCTAATAAAGGGGTCATTGACTCGAAAAGAGCCGGGCTAACTGTTGATAAATTAATAAAAGCTCATCATATCTTAAAAAAACGCTCTTTTGGTATGTATGATAAATTATACTTGCTGTGTTCAAGTAACCAAATCTCAGACTTGTTACGTGACCCGCAAATTACTAATTATGACTATAATAACGTTAGAGCTTTAGTAAGTGGTGAAGTTAATAGTTTCTTAGGATTTACCTTTATTACTAGCGAGATGCTGGGTGGTATATATGATAATACTGGGGAGGGGAATCAATCTAGATATGCTGTTAGGGATTGCTATGCCTTTAATGAAGGAGCTATAAGATTTAACACGGTCAGTGGTTCTAACAAGAAGGGCATTGAAGAGCTAGTACAATATCATTATGCCAAGGTGTTATATTACAGTGAAGCCTTTAGCTAGCCGTGATAATGAACAAGCAGTAGTAGTAATTAAATGTTTAGAGAATTACGATCGTAACAGCCATCGTGGTGAATTATGGAAAGCAATAGAGGAGATGAATTACAAAAGAGGTGTGCATAGCATAACAATGCCATGGCAGATGTTTGGCAATCAATGTCGGAATAGTGATGATACAGAGGATATTGAAGATAATGATTTAACAGTGATTGCCAACAACAATTTAGCTACTAGGGTACAAGGTTTGGTCATGAGAAGAGCGGCAGCCGATGATGAATTTGGCGGTGGTATTGTTGAGAGTGAGAATGAGGACGATGCATAACTACAAAATTTATTCAATATAATTCCTGGTGTAACTACCGTGAAATATGAAATTATCAAGAAGGCAGTAGTGTTACTTGGATCAAATGTTAGTATTAGCAGCATTGGTGGTGGTAGAGTATCAAAAGCCGAGGAATTATGCGAGGAATTTGTTAACCCTGCTATTGAAGATACTATATTAATGGTTAAATGGTCATTTGCTTTACGGAGAGTTGATAATATTGAAGCTAACAAAGCTAATAGACATAACTTCACCGAAATACCAGATATTGACGATTGTATTAAATGTGCAGTAATAGTACCGTCTAATCTACAATTTTATACGGAGGCAGGTAAGATTTACTTTAAGGGCGGTAAACTTACCTCGCTGTTTTACTACAGCAGAAATATTGTTGATAATTTACTAAATAACGATACGACTATTTCCTGACTTCGGAAAATAGTTAAAGATAAGTGTATAGAAAAAGCAGGAGAAAAAAGGTTTTGTTAATTAGAGGGCGTTTGTTGTGCCTCCATATATTTTTATTATTGACATACAATATTTTAGTAGATATACTAACCAACAATTAGTTTTAAATATGCTACTGATATGTTCGTTAGAGTCAAAAAATCTGCTACCCGTAATGTTAACGCTGTTCAACTAGTAGAAGGGATACGCGATCCCATAACTAATAAAGTAAAACAACGGGTTGTTCGACATATTGGCAGTGCATCAGACCAAGAAGAAATAACTAAATTAATAGAGCTTGCTGAATTCATTAAGGTTGAAATCACTAGTAGCACTCAACCTAATCTTATCCCAGACAAGGATATAGTATCGATGGCGATGTCATCTAGACAGCGGTGCGAGAAAGAACAAATACAACCACAACCTATTGATGATATCAGCAATTTACGTAGTCAAGGAAGCACTATCATTGGCATTCATGAGGTGTATGGAAAAATTTATGACCAACTTGGTTTTAATAAAATCTTACCCAATCCTGCCAGGGAAGTGTCGAGCATAAACATAATACGCAATGTTGTTTTAGCTCGTATTGCTAACCCAACTAGTAAGCGTGAAACAGTCAATTTATTGGTCAATAATTATGGAGTAGATTTAAAGCTTGATTCGGTATACAAAACTATGGATAAAATAGATGATAAGGTGGTTGAGAAAATCGAGCAGTGTGCTTTACTTAGCAGTCAAAAGTTGTTTAAAGAAAAAATCGATGTACTATTTTATGATGCAACTACTCTTTATTTTGAATCATTTACTGAAGATGAGTTGAAGAGTAAGGGGTTTAGTAAAGATCATAAATTCAATGAAGTACAGGTAATGCTGAGCATTTTTGTTACTAATAATGGTATTCCAATCGGTTATGAGATATTTCCTGGAGCGACCTATGAAGGTCATACTTTATTGAAAGCTTTAGATAGCTTGAAAGGCAGGTTTGCTATTGATAAAGTAGTGTTTGTAGCAGACAGCGGTATGTTGAATAATGAAAATTTAGCTCTATTAGAACAAGCTGGCTATCAATATATAGTAGGTGCCAAAATTAAGAATATGACTAAGGATATTACAGCTAAAATCTTAAATAGTGATGATTATCAGCCATTAACCGTTGATGCAGAAGAATATAAGGGAAAAATAATTGAACTAGCTGAAAAGGGTCGCAAACTGATTATGAGCTATAGTAGCAAAAGGGCTTATAAAGATGCTCAAGATAGAGAGCAAGCATTGAAGAAATTAATGAAAAAAATGAACAGAAGTAAAGGAGTTAAGTCGTTAATTTCTGCTAGTGGTTATAAAAAATATTTAATAATTAATAATAATGATAAGTTTGCAGTAAACGAGCAAAAGATAGAGGAAGATAGCAAATGGGACGGTTTGCATGGAGTTATTAGTAACCTAGAAAATGTTGATATAGCGTATATATTGTCTCGTTATAAAGGATTGTGGCAAATTGAAGAAACATTTAGAGTTAGTAAACACGATATTAAGATTAGACCAATTTATCATTGGAGTCCTAGTAGAATCAAGGCACATATTGCTTTATGTTTTATGGCGTTAGTATGTATCAGGCATTTAGAATATCGGGTAAATTTACAGTCAATTAAACTATCACCGGAACGATTACGTAAAGCACTAATTGGGGTGGAAATTACCAGTGTAGTACACATTAAAGATAAAAGAGTATTTGGCATTCCATCCCCGGTATCAGATGAGGCAAAGATTATTTATAAGGCAATGAATTTACCGATTAGCACTATTCCTTATTTAATATCATCAGGAGAGTAAAAGAAATAATCAAGTAGTAAAGGTAATAATTATTATAGGATTATTTTGAAATTTTTATATTCGAACAAATAATTTGTTGTGCCTGGAAATTTTATCATTTCCTGAGCTGTCAGCCACTTTTTGGCACAACAACACTGAAGTCGGGAGCGGCAGCCGATGATGAATTTGGCGGTGGTATTGTTGAGAGTGAGAATGAGGACGATGCATAACTACAAAATTTATTCAATATAATTCCTGGTGTAACTACCGTGAAATATGAAATTATCAAGAAGGCAGTAGTGTTACTTGGATCAAATGTTAGTATTAGCAGCATTGGTGGTGGTAGAGTATCAAAAGCCGAGGAATTATGCGAGGAATTTGTTAACCCTGCTATTGAAGATACTATATTAATGGTTAAATGGTCGTTTGCCTTACGGAGAGTTGATAATATTGAAGCTAACAAAGCTAATAGACACAATTTTACCGAAGTGCCGGAAATTAATGATTGTATTAAATGTGCAGTAATAGTGCCATCTAATCTACAATTTTATACAGAGGCAGGTAAGATTTACTTTAAGGGCGGTAAACTTACCTCGCTGTTTTACTACAGCAGAAATATTGTTGATAATTTACTAAATAACGATACGACTATTTGGCAACAAGTGCCTGCTAGCTTTAAGTTATTAGCGGCTTTATCGTTAGCCTCACAAGTATCATTTGCTATGTATTCAGATAGTTTGTTTGCTGATGGACTAAAGAAACAATATTTAATCAAACTAGAAGAAACAAGAAGGATTTACGCGGTTGATTATAATCTGATTAATTCCGGCGAAGTATAAATAGCTTGAATAAAAATATTACATAAAATAGAAAATAATTAATTGATAAGCAACTACAAGTAGAATATCTTGCATTAAGATAACAACTAATGATTAAAGAGAACTATAATGTTTGCTAGCAAAAATGAAAGATGCCTTAAATTTTTGTCAGCTTATTATTTATTCGCTCTTTTAAAAATTATATTAACAATTTTTAAAAAAGTGGGAGAGATTATGCAGCAAGAACAATTTGTGTATTCGCAAAAAAATAACTTTTCAGGTGGTGAGTTAACGCCAACCATTGAGGGCAGAACTGAGCTGGCATTATATCAGAATGGCGTTAAAAAGTTGATTAACTTCATGCTACTGCCGTCAGGTGGTATTATGCGTAGACATGGTACACAATTTGTTCATTTGTTCAGCGATAATGTGCCAAAGAAAATGGCAGCAGTGATGTTCTCAAGGAAATTATCTTACTTGCTGGTTTTTGAATCGCATCAGCTAGAGACTCGTTGCTTATTCTTTGTTGGTGGGGAATTGTTGTTAACTAGTAAAGTTATACAGGATGAGGGGCAAAATTTTCATTTTCGTCCTAAGGATTTTTCTTATGTAGTATTTCAAGGAATTGCTTATATCTCCTTTGGTGATAAGAGACCAATCTTTAAATTCTCCATTGACCCGCAAGTTATTGAGCAATTTTACCAACATATTGAAGAGCAGGCAAGAAAGAGACAGGTAGAATATGGTGAAAGAGCCGAGATAGCTTCTAGTAGCAGCTATGAGCTAGCCAGCAATTTCCCTGGTAAAGAGAAGATGTTTATTATCGAACCACTAAAATGCCAAGTTAATTATTTTATTGTAGGGCAAACCGGACATAATATCATACAAAAACCTTTTAATGAGGTAATCTATGGGGCAGAAGTAGATAAAATTAACGATACACTAAAAGAGCTTTACAAGCAAGCAGCAAGTACATCATATACTAATTACATCTACCAAGCACAGCAGGAGAAATTATATTGTACTTCAGTGGTTACTTTTGAAAACCGGTTATGGTGCTTTGGAGTCAATAAAAATATTCATTCAATTTGGGCAAGCTATAAGGGTGATTTTAGTGATTTTAGGATGGCATAAGTTACCTCACTTGCTATAAAAAAATCTAAGTTTTTTAAAATTTTGTCTAACGGAACCACAGCTTTGTTCTGAAACTCCCTAACTTGCTCCTTCGCTATAATATCATATACTTCTGTTGACCTTTTATCCTTATGACCTAAAGCCTCACCTATTATCTCTCTATCTGCTCCAACTTTACGCATCCAACTACCGTGCGTTCTTCTCAAATCATGAAACCTTAAATCTTCAATACCAGCCAATTTACAGATTTTTTTCCAAGTCTCATAACGGTAGGCTATGTGACCACTTTTACTCTGATCGCTAGGTTCTGTTGACAAAATTTTATGTTAAGTTATCAGAGTAGAATAAAGAAGTTGCAATAGTAAGAAGAAATGGTAGTTTCTAGTTATCGAAACCAAGAAACTACCGATATGAAGTATTACATAGAAGACCAAGCATGGGAAGCAATTTTATCATTTTTTAAGAAAAAAAAAGCTATACACAACAAGAATGAGGAAAAAATAAGACAGTTTATTGAAGCAATATGGTTTATTGCTAGAACAGCTTGTCAATGGCGTCTTCTGCCTGATTATTATGGTTGTTGGTACAGTGTTTATCGCAGATTTAAGAGATGGGTTGACAAGGGTATATGGGAAGCTTTAATGGATCATGTTAAAGTAGATGTAGATATGGAATCAATGATGATTGATGCAACTATTGTAAGAGCACATGCTTGCTCATCTGGATATATTAAAGGTAATCAAGAGGAAGCAGCTTTAGGTAGAAGCAAAGGTGGTTTTAGTACTAAAATTCATGCCCTCGTTGATGCATTGGGTAACCCACTGAAGTTTATACTAACTGCCGGGCAAAGAAATGATATCACTCAGGCTGAAAATCTTACTAAAGATGTTCAGAATACGACGGTGATAGGTGATAAAGGATATGATAGTAGTGCGTTTGTAGAAAGCCTAGAAAATAAGGGGTGTGAGGTTGTTATCCCACCAAAATCTAATCGTAAAGTACAACGTGAATATGATAAACATATTTATAAAGAACGCCATTTAATTGAATGTTTCTTTGGTAAAATCAAACATTTTAGGCGTATATTTTCTAGGTTTGATAAAGCCCCAGCCACCTTTTTAGCCTTTCTAAATTTCGTTGGAGCTTTAATATGGTTACGTTAAAAATTTTGTCAACAGAACCTAGAGTTAAAGCTGCGAGAATCAAGCTATGCTATAGTCGTTATTCGTTGGTAGTAGTGTATCCTAATGAACAGCTTGAAATGGTTATGGATGCCCATGAGCAAGCTTTCAAGTTTTTTGCTGGTTGTTGCAAGAATGGTATTTATGACAATATGAAGACAGCTGTCAAAAAAATACTTAAAGGTAAAGATCGCATTTTTAATGAGAAGTTTGCTCAAATGGCCTCTCATCATTTATTTGAGCCACTTGCCTGTACTCCAGCATCGGGATGGGAGAAAGGACAGGTTGAGAAACAAGTGGGAGACAGTAGACGTAACTTTTTTACTCCCATATTGAAAGGAGATAGTTATGAAGCTATTAACACTCAACTTAGGGAGATGTCTATAGAATGGGCTAAGACTAAAAGACATCCTGAGTTTACAGAAAAGACGATTCTAGAAATATATGAGGAAGAGAAGGAATATTTAATAAGATATAGAGGGCAGTTTACTGGTTATCGATTACATCCAACGATTGTCTCACCTTTGAGTTTAATAGGGTACGACAGCAATATGTATAGTGTTCCGTGTGAATATGTAGGACTTAGTGTCTCGATTAAATCCTATGCTTGGCAGATAGTGATTTTACATGAAAGCAAAATTATTGCAGAACATGTTCGTTGTTTTAAACGCTATCAGAAAATTTATAATCCATGGCACTATATAACAGCTCTAGAACGTAAACCTGGTGCTTTACGTAATGGGGGTTCTGACGTAGAACCCCTGATTAATAATCAGTTTAGTTTCATCACTATTTTTATTTTTTTTGCCATTAAGTATAAAATTTATATCATTCAAGCTCTTTCCTATTGGCTCTGCTTTACCTCCAAGAACTTTTGCCAAGAATTGTTCAACTATGGCATAAAATGATAATCTATTATGTACATTCCTAAATCCATGTCCTTCATCTGGGTAGAGTGCATAAAGAACTGGAATCTTTTTCTTTTGCAATATTTCTACAATTCTATCAGATTGTTCTCTCGTTACTCTAGGATCATTTGCTCCTTGAGCTATAAGTAATGGCTTAGTTATTTTGTCAGCAAAATTTATCGGAGAAGATAAACTCAGTAGATGTAAACCTTCCAAAGAGTCTATATCTCCTACCTTTTTTCTAAAATTTCCTGATATTGGTTTCCAATATTCTGGCACACTTTTTATTAGTGTAGCAAGATCCGATGGACCAACTATATCTATGCCACAGGCAAATAAGTCAGGATTCCTAGTAAGAGCCACCAAAGTTTCATAACCACCATAACTTGCTCCCATAATGGCAATTTTATTAGGATTGGCAATTTTGTGATAGATAGACCAATTAACTACATCAATAATATCTTGATGCATTTTTTTACCCCACTCTCTGTTACCAGCATTTAAGAACCTTTTGCCAAAACCACTAGAACCCCGAAAATTGGTACTAAGTACTGCATAGCCACGATTAGCTAACCATTGGTGAATTATATTATATCCCCAAATATCTCTTGCAGTTGGTCCACCATGTACATAAACTACTAAAGGATACGGAGCAGTAGAGTTAACTTTACTAGGTGTAGTAATATAACTTACTAAATCTAAACCATCTATAGACTTTATTACTACTGGCTGCATAGGTAGCGAATGGTAATGTGTCAAATTAGGTCTACTCTTAAACAAAAACTCAACTGTTTTTTTAGAACGATCATAAAGGTAATATTCACCTGGTATAGTATCACTATAATAATAAACAAGCCATAATTTATCATCTGTTGTACGGCTTAAGATATTAAAAGCATCTTTGTTTAAACGCTTTAAAAAGTTGATATCACCTTTAATAGAATTGTCTATTATAATATCTTTTGGCATAGTGTAGTTAACTCTTACTACTTGTATATTTTTTTCAATAGGACTAACAGTCATGATACTTAGATCAGCTTTTTGTTCATTTACTATAACTTTAGTTTCACCAGTATCTGAATTCAGTTCTCTTAGACTATCCGTATCAGAGTTTCTACAATCTAAAATATATATTTTAGTATTATCTTTATTAAATCCTACAATAGCAAAACTATCGGCTTCTTCTGGAGGGAGAGTAAGTAATTTTTGAAATTTATCTCCTAGATATTTAAATATCGTTCTTCCTCCTTCTGAGTCCATATAAGACGCTAATCTGAGGTTCAAATCCCTATCATATATTAAACTAGTAAATTTATCATTTTTAAAAACAAGTTCAAGAGATGGTTGTTTCCCCCCATTTAATTCATCAAGGTTAAAATTATAAACATCAAAATATTTTTTATTACGTTCATTGATCCCAATTAATAATTGATTAGGTTTATCAGAACTAATATTTATAACATTAGCTTGAACAGCTTTACGTGCATAAATAGTATTATATTGTGCAGTCTCAATGTTATATATATATATATACCAGTATTTTCACTACCGTCTGGATCTTGACTATAAATAATATGTTTATTATCATATGCCCATATATATGAATGAATACCTTTATCAAAATGTGGTTCTAGACATTTTTTAGCATTCAATCCTTTGGTGCGAATATCCTGAACTGTAGAAAAACATACTGTTGGTACTTTATTAATAGGGGCAATATAACTTAAATAAACCCCATTTGGGCTTAATCTAACTAATATTTTATCTGAATCATCACCAAAAAACAAAAGCTCTCGAGGAATGAGAGAGTGTGTCTTGCCGCTACAAGCAGCAAGAGATAAAATTATAACAAGTTGTAATAGAAATTTTAATTTCATTTGATTTATAACACATTTAATTATCATAACACTTGCGTTACAGATTCCTATTATGAGGACTCAAATACTCTACTGTTGTCTTAGTGATTTCAGGACATATTTTCGGCGGAGATTTCTGCTTAAAACCCCAAATTTGGGTAGTTAGTAAATTACTGTACTTATCAATTTTGGATTAACTAAATTAATCCAAAATTGCGATTTCATGCAACATTTAGATTATACTGGATAATCTCTTGCACATACATCATCTGCACATCCAACTTCATTAAACCCAAAATCATTAGTATCACTATCCCTATCCATAAAATCCTCCTTTATGAAAAATTGATTACTTTTTTGTTTAACAACTCACCTTACGCATGGCATTTAAAAGTCATAGGGAGAATAGCCTAGAGTCATTGCGAGGAGCCACTTTGGTGGTGCGACGAGGCAATCTAATAAATGTGGATTGCTACGACCACTACGTGGTCTCGCAATGACGTCTTGTACTTTTCTGCAATTTTTAAATTGCCAAGGGGGTTATGCGATGAGTTAACAATCTAAGCGGTGTGTACACAAACACAATCTTGACCAGTACACTCAACTGTACCACCTTTGTCATTACAGTCATTTCATGCCTTAGAATCATCTGGACTAAATTTTTCCTTACTCATAAAATCCTCTTTTGTTTGAAATATTAATTAGTTTATGAAAATAATTATTTTTATATCAAGTATGAAGTATATTTTATCTAATATCAAGCAAAATTTATATTAACTATCAAAAATATTTATATTAATTTAGCATTAATAATAAAGTAGGAACATGTGTCCTATAGTCGAATAACCCTATATTAAACTAAAACCCTAAAGACAGTACACCATTGTTAGAGTGTGTCCAATATGTTACTGGCTCATTATGTAAATATGCCTCCTGTATACATGAAATAATTTTCTACTTGTTCATTTATCACTTGTGCAAGGTTACTACACGTAGCAGATACATGCCAATCTATTGACCAATGCATTTGGTCTTCAGCCCACAACTGTTGAAAGTTAAAAAAGGAGTTAAAATATAACTAAAGATTGTGTATAAATTAAGTTCATATAAATAATGACTTAAGAATATGCAGATATCAGAAATTATGGATTTAATAGACGAAGAAAAATTAAATGAACTGGGCAAATTATACAAAATAGATAAAGTAAATAATAAAATTACAGGTAAATTTATTTTAAAAAGCTTTGTTCATTGTATACTAAAGGGCTATAAACTGAGCCTGAGAGCCTGAGAGCCTTATAACTTATAACTAATAATAATAAAAATTTATCTTCGTTACTTAAAACTCAAGATAAAAATAATAATGTCTTAGATCACAGCTCTATCAGCAAGAGATTATCATCGATAGATACCAGATATTTTGAAGATATATATATAAATTTGGTAATAAAATATAATGATAAATTTAAAAAAACTGACTCCGATAAGCTACATAGGTTTGATTCTACTATAATTACTTTATCTGGTAAATTATTAAAAGATGGATTAAATCTTGGTGGCAAAACTCAAGACAGACATATTAAAATAAGTGTAGGGTTAAAAAATTCAATACCATCTAGTGTAAGATTTTGTAGCCAACAATCTGAGTCTAGTGAAAATATAGCTCTTGTACAAGCCATTAATGCAACAAAGATAGAGAAAGAAGAAATATTGTTATTTGATAGAGGTCTCTCAAAAGCCCAAACATTTGAGGCTTTTACCAAAAATGAACAATATTTTATTACGCGAGCAAATATAAACAGAAAATACGCATTAATACAAACGAATAGAATTAACACAACTGATACGACTGAAGAAGATTTAGAACAGGAATTTTGCAAAGATTTAACTATCATAAGTGATGAGATTGTAAATTTATATGATAAAAATCATAAGGAAATAAAGTGTAATTTACGACTAATTAAAGCCAATAGTAAGACAGCAGGAGAATTGTGGTTTTTAAGTAATATATTATATTTATCAGCACAAGATATAGCAAGCAGCTACAAAAAAAGGTGGGAAATTGAAGTATTTTTTAAATTTATTAAGCAAAATTTACAAATTAAACATTTTATTAGCCATAGGGAGAATGGAATGAAAGTATACATATATTGTATTTTAATAGCTGCTATTTTGTTTGCAATATTTAAAAAAGTAAACAATTTATGGGGATTTAAGCTTGTTCTATTGCAATTTACGCTGCTGCTTGAAAAGGAGATTATCAAGGATATTGTATTATTTTGCGGCGGAGATCCTAATCTTGTAGACTTAAAATTATAAAGATTGAAGGATAAATTTATGTGTAATTATCGATTGCAATGTTTTGTACTTTTTAACTTTCAACGGTTGTGGAATCTAACCCCCTGCTTACGCAGGGGTGACACAAAAATGGATTGCTGCGTCACCGATTTTAGCAGCTCCTCGCAATGACCCTTAGCAGTCAGCTTTTTTACTCATCATAAGGAAATAAATAAAAAATTCTAGAGCTATGATAAGTAATAGGCGAGCGACTAGTGACGACGTCACCAACTTCTCATCAATTGAGACTATAGCCAGGTAAACTTATACATCAAACCTAATGCCAAGTGTTACATTATGACCTTTATAAGGCAATGACTTAACATGATTCTTTATCTCTTTGGTACTACCAAGATTTTTCCAGCTATAAGCTACCTCAACTTTTATTACAGGAGCTAACTTGGCAGCAGCTCCAAAAGTGAGGTGATATACTAGGTTATTTTTTTTACTATTAGAAACTGAAGTACCAAGCTTATTATTGGTAATTTCGTTTTTCAGATGACCAACACCAGCACCAGCTCCGATAAATAATTCACAAATGCTTATATCAAAAATATCGACATAACCACTAAGCACTAAAGTAGTAATTTGGGGCTTAATTTTTGAGTCCACACCGGCAAAAGAGTGTTTTACTTGCTGATTAGCAAAAAAATCAAGCATAAGATCAAGTCTAACATTATCTAGAACATAATAACCCACACCTCCACCAACAATAGCAGCAGTATTCTGCTGTAACTCTTTATCATTTAACTTAATATTATTCATTTTATTTGCCCCAACTTCTACCTTCAAATAAAATTGATTATCAATGGCCCAAGAGGAAGCAGAAAATAAGAGCGAAACGCTAATGATTGTTAGTAATAATAAATTTTTCATATTTTTATTTTTTATTTAGAGTCTACTATAAATTAGACTTATTATCCAGCTTATTTTGTTAAATGAAAAGCTGTAGGACTTCCTAAAGCATCCACAGTTGATTGATGACACACCCTAATTATTTTACAACATAAAATAATTGTAACAAAATCTTGTGAATTGACACATCAAGCATATTGATAATTGCATTTGGCAGCAAACCTAAGTAAATTATTGTTATACATAATGGTATAATTGCAATCATTTCATAGAGATATAAATCTTTAAAGCTTGCAACCTGAACATTAGTAATTTGTCCTAGCATTACTTCTTTGTAAAGTTTTAGCATATAAACAGCTCCAAGAATAATACCAACAGCACTTATCATAGCTAGCACTATATTGGCTTGATAAATACCTATTAAACTTAAAAATTCTCCTATAAAACCGCTAGTACCTGGTAAACCTATAGAGCCAAGCATGGCGATCATAAACAAAGTGGCAAGTATTGGCATTTTATTTGCTACACCACCATATTGGTCTATTTCCTTAGTATGCAATCTGTCATATAAAGTACCAACTATCAAAAACAAAGTAGATGCTACCACACCATGACTAATCATTTGATATATTGCTCCCTTAATTCCCGCTTCGGTCAAACTAAAAATTCCACCAATAACATAACCCATATGAGCTATTGATGAATAAGCTATCATCTTTTTCATATCTCTTTGAGCTAGTGCCACTAATGAACCATATATTACAGCAAATATACTCAGCACTAATACATAAAATGCAAATTCTTTTGATATATTTGGAAACATTGGTAATGACACTCGTAAAAAACCATATGCTCCAAGTTTTAATAATATCCCAGCCAAAATGACAGACCCAGCAGTTGGTGCTTGTACGTGTGCATCAGGAAGCCATGTGTGGAATGGTAGCATAGGCACTTTTACCGCGAAGGCTATAAAGATTGCCAACCATAAAACTCTCTGTACCGATAATGCTAATAAAGGTATTGATTCGTTCAGAACAAGCATATTAAAGCTGTGAAATTGGCTATAAATATATAGCAACGACAATAAGAAAAATACCGAACCAAAGAAAGTATAGAGGAAGAACTTTACAGCCGCATAAACTCTATTTTCACCTCCCCAAATTCCTATAATTAGATACATCGGGATTAATATTACTTCAAAAAATAAGTAAAATAATAGTAAATTCATTGAGGAAAAAGCCCCAATGCAAAAAGATTCAATTAATAAAAAACAAAACAAAAATTCTTTAATATATTTTTTGACGGTAAATAGACTAGCTATAATACAGATAAGGGTTAAAAAGCTGGTCAAAACAACAAAAAATACTGAAATTCCATCGACTCCAATGTGGAATTCAAGACCTATATATTGAACCCAATTATAGCATTCGACAAATTGATAAAGTTTTGATGTACTATCAAATTGAACTAATAAACAAATAGTAGCTATTAATGTTAGTACAGAGCTTAAAACTGCAACATATATCGCATAAACTTGTTTATTAACCGACCTACTCTGTCTAATAAACAGCAGAATATATAATGCACTTAGTAAAGGCAAGAAAATGCTTATTGATAAGATCGGTAAATCTGACATTCTAAACTCTAATAATCCAATTAACTCCGTTTATTAGAATATATAAAACTAATATTTTTCGAACCACGCTCAATTGCTGCTGCCACCTTTAAAGTATTATATTCATCAAGGGCTTTGCCTATTACTTGCATCCCAAGAGGTAATCCTCTAGAAGATAAAGCAGCTGGTACAGAACAACAAGGAAGACCGGCAAGACTAGCTGGAATAGTAAATAAATCGTTTAAATACATTGTCACAGGATTATCTTGTTTCTCACCTAAGTTAAAGGCTTCGGATGGGGCAGATGGCAAAATTATTGCTTCAACTCGCCCAAAAGCTTTGTTAAAATCATCTGAAATCAAGCGTCTTATTTTTTGTGCTTTTAAATAATAAGCATCCATAAGAGTAGATGAAAGCAAATAAGTACCAATCATAATACGTCTTTTAACTTCAGAGCCAAAACCAGCACTCCTTGTTTTTTGATACATTTCTTCAATAGATACTCCATCATTTTCTGCCCTAAAACCATATCTTACACCATCATATCTTGATAAATTAGATGAGGTTTCAGCAGGTGCTATCACATAATATGCAGATAGTGCATATTTAGAATATGGTAATGAAATATCAATAATTTCTACCCCATCATTTTTAAGAATATCAATAGTATTTTGCCACATCTTAATAATGTCAGGCTGTATACCCTGTTTTCTCATAAGATCAAATGGAACGCCTATCTTCATATTTTTTACACTAGCATTACATGCTGACCTTAGTTGTGGTACCTCGGAGTCGATAGAAGTAGAATCCTTCTCATCAAATCCCATCATGGCTTGTAGCATTAAAGCGTTATCTTCAACAGTTCTTGTAAGCACGCCAGCTTGGTCAAGCGAACTAGCAAAAGCAATCATCCCATATCTAGAACATCGACCATATGTTGGTTTGAATCCGACAACCCCGGTATAACTGGCAGGTTGACGAACAGAGCCACCTGTATCACTTCCAAGAGCTGCCATAGCTAAAAAAGCACTAACAGAAGCTGATGCTCCCCCAGAAGACCCCCCTGGTACTAGTGGAGTGGAAGGTGCGTCTACAGCCTTCCAAGGACTAATAACATTGCCGAAATAGCTGGTAATATTAGCAGAACCCATGGCAAATTCATCCATATTAGTCTTACCAAGCATTATTGTACCATGCTCTTGCACTTTATTACTTACAGTCGATTCGTATGTTGGTATAAATTTACTAAGCATTCTTGAGCCTGCAGTAGTTAGCACTCCTTTTGTGCAAAAAAGATCTTTTACAGAGATGGGAATTCCTTCTAATGACTTTTCTATTCCTTTATGGTAATTTTGATCAGCAATTTTAGCTTGCTGTAAAGCCGTATCTGTAGTTTCAGTAATATAGGCATTCAGCTCTTTATGCTTATCCATTTCTGCAATATGAGCTTTAGTTAGCTCAACACATGAGAATTCTTTGCTCTTTAGTGCTTTCAGGGCTTGGGTTATGGTTAATTTTACAATTTCTGACATATTTTACTCTACTACTTTTGGTACTACAAAACATTTTACTTCTCTGGCAAGTTCTGCTTTATCATTTGGTAAGTTAGCAAATAACTCATCAGAGAGATCACCATACAATACTTGATCTTTTCGCATTCTTTGGTTCATACCACAAACTGAAGTAAGTGGTTGAACGTTACTACAATCTACATCGTTTAAAATGTTAATCATATTCATGATCTCAGTCAGTTGCTGGGAAAAACTATTTATTTCCTCTTTGCTAAAATCAAACCTAGCAAGTTTTGCTATTCTTCGTACTTCTTCATTTGTAATCATTATATACCTAAATATTTACAGTCAATGTTGTTTAAAATAATATTATAGCATGAAATATATCTACACTAATAGCATGAAGTCATTTTTTAAGAATAATTATACTTATTTTGTATTGGACGATTACGTAACTTATCCAATACGTCAAAATGATGCAAAGCAAATTGTAAGTTGTCATTCCCACCCACTATGGTCATTCCCGCTTCGGTACGGAATCTAGATACCTGCTTACGCAGGTATGACACTGAGTTGAATATACTTAAACAGTCATTATTTCTTGTTCTTTTTGCTTAACATGCGAGTCGACTTTATTACTATACTCATCAGTTAATTTTTGGATTTCTTCTGAAAAATTATGATGTTCGTCCTTAGTTATGATATTGTCTTTTTCTGACTTTTTTAACTCCTCATTACCGTCCCTTCTGATATTACGCAATGCAATTTTAGTATTTTCTCCATATTTGTGAGCAAATTTAACAAGCTCTTTGCGACGTTCTTCAGTAAGTAATGGAATGGTAATTCTGACTAATTGCCCATCTGATGATGGATTTAGACCTAGATTTGCATCAGTAATGGCTTTTTCTACAGCTTTTATCATAGATTTATCCCACACTTGCACCGTGATAGTCCTGGCATCTGGAGTAGAAAGACTTGCTACTTGTGACAAAGGCATTTTATCTCCATAGGCTTCAACCAATACCGGATCAAGTAAATTAACTGAAGCTCGACCAGTTCTGAGTCCCTTAAGTTCGTGATCCAATATTTTTAACGAGCTATCCATTTTTGATTGTAACTCTTTATATATAGTTGTTTTATCCATATCTGTTAATCTTCTTGAATTTTTGTATACTCACCTTTTCCTTGCAGTACTTTTGCAAAGTTACCTTTCTCTCTAATTGAAAATACCTTAATTGGCAAGTTATTTTCTCTAGCCACTGCAACGGCAGCAATATCCATAACTTGTAAGTTCTCTTTTAGAAGATCAGTATAACTGATAGTGGAATATTTTACTGCATTAGGGTTTTTCGTTGGATCGGAATCATATACACCATTAACTTTAGTGCCTTTTAATAATAAATCACAACTCATTTCAATGGCTCTTAGGACACCCGCACTATCGGTAGTGCAAAATGGATTACCAGTTCCGCCGGAAAAAATTACTACTCTACCTTTTTCTATATGTCTTTTTGCTTTACGACGTATATAAGGCTCACAAATACTCATCATGGGGATTGCTGAAAGAACTCTAGTATGAACACCTAAACTTTCCATAATATTTTGTAAAGTAAGTGCATTTATTACCGTACCAAGCATGCCAATATAATCACCGGCAGCTCTTTCAATACCAAATGCAGAATTAGTTCCACGATAAATATTACCACCGCCAACAACCACACATACCTGTACACCAATATCTATTGCTTCCTTTATATCCTCAGCAATCCTTAATATTACAGAATATTCGTGACCAAATTGCTTGTCACCCATTAAGGCTTCGCCAGAAACTTTTAGCAAAACCCGTTTATATTTTAAATGTGACATAAATTTTACATTGTTGTTAAATTATTGATTTATATAATTCTATACAAACCTATTTGATAGCTGTGGGGTGAGCATCTTATAACAATTAAAACTAGTCGAACTATTATTTTTGTCAAGTATTATAGTTGTTTGATAATAATTATAGATTTAAAAATATTAGTTTAAAACAAGGTAAGATTACATAACTAACCTTAAAAGGTTCGTTCTTTCCGACAGTTTTTATAATTAATTTACTATATTACAAATAATTTTGATTGCAAAACAAATCATAATCATGTTAATCTTAATAATCTAGTTTTTCTAAAACCTTTTATTAACAAAATACAATGAATAAATATTTGATACTATTAATATTATTAATAATGCCTCTTAACTCATTAGCTCAACAACAAATGGCTAACCAGATATTTAATTTTGTTGTACCAGTTACTTATTTTGTCGATCATGTCAAACAACTAGCTTTGCTTACAAATAACTTAATTAAATATCGACAAACAAGCATAGTAGGAACTAGTGGCATGGGAAAAACCCAACTTGCTAGAATGTATTGTTATGAAAATCAAAATAACTATCAGCTTATTTGGTTTATTGACTGTAATTTAGATATTAATCAAGAACTACTAAAGCTAGCAAAAGTTATTAATAGTACTGCTAAATCTAATCTAATATCAGAAGATATAAGATTAGTCCGAAAAGAACTAATGAATTATTTATCAAATCAAGATAAGTGGTTACTGATATTTGATAATCTAAAGGTAGGTCAAAATAAGAAAGTTCAAGAGTTTGTTGAGTGGGAAAATAATGGACATGTTATATTTTGTTCCCAAGATAGTGAAATATTACCGAATATAGTCCAAATGACTGCCTTTACAAAAAGTGACGTTAGTATTCTTGCTAACAATATTTTAGAAAGTAATGATCCAAAGGTAGTAGAATTCTTGAGCAAAGAATTTGCTGGTTATCCTATCATGATAGTACAAGGAGCACAATTATTAAATAATGTAAAAGGTTTAGATAAAGCCGGGTATAAGAAAAAAATTCAACAATCAACAGATAGAATTCAATTGAACATTATGTTAACTATCAATGAATTAAAGCCAAGTGCTAGAAATTTACTAAATAAAATAGCCTTAATAAATAATCAAGGTTTTTCAAAAGACTTACTAAGTTTTATTACGGATGATCAAAGTACATTGAATGATGATATTTATCAGCTCTCTAAAATTTCCTTAATATCTAACATTGACTCACATGAAGCTAATCCGATCTTTGAAATGCACGATGTTATTGCTCAAAAAATAGCTGAGATTAATGGAAGTATTAATAATAAAGCTTATTTAGAAGATATAGTTACTAAATTAATGAATTACGTACCAAAGAGCATTATCAAAGCCCAAATTTTTAGAAAAGCAAAAACTATGCATGAAAATTTTGAAATCCTTGCTAGGAATGCTGAGAAGTATAACGTTAATATATATAAAATTATGCAGCTGAATAGACAGCTAATATCAGCATATCTTCTCTCTTACGATCACCATAATACAGAAAGACTCGTTAATTGGTTTAATAAAAATGATCAACAGGGTACTGGTAAGTTTAAATTATGGTTAATGAGTAATGATGAAAAATACACATATGCAAGTTACATACGAGCAATAGGTGTGTATTATAGAATTTGTTCTAATTATAGAACAGCAATACATTATTGTACAAGAACGAAAGAAATATTAGATAATGTAGAAGGTTATGAATCTTTTAAATGGATTGTATTGTTTACCTTAGCAACATCTAATATTGCATTAGGGCAGGTTCAAGAAGCAGAAAAAAACATTACAATTATAGAACAATTTTTTAATAAAGGCTTAATGGATGAAAGTGACATATTTTATATACATGATGCTAAAGCACTTCTATTCTTTGTCCAAGGGAAATATACTGAATCATTAGAACAAGTTAATAAAAGTATAGAAACAACCATTAAAAATGGAACAAGCCCTGATGACCCATGGTTTATAAATTCTTATAATGCTAAAATAGAAATATTAAATTATCTTAAAAAGCACCAAGAAGCATATGCCATAGCCAAGCAAGTATATGACATGTGTAAATCCTTTAAAAAAGAAGATGATGAAGTATTTGGTTATACTTTTATTGCAATGGCAAAAAGTGAATTAGGGCTGGGTAAACTAGACCAAGCCTCAGAGCATATTAACCAGGCTATCTCCATATTTTTAGCTGATGAACGTAGAAATCCCAAAGATGCAGATTATTCGGAAGATCCATATTTAGCAGCAAGCTATGTAGTCCAAGGTGATATTTTATTTGCTCAAGATAACGTAAAAGTAGCAATAGAGTACTATAATAAAGCTTATAGCATATATCATTATTTATATAGGGATAATCGTAAAAATGTGGCTCAAGTTAGTGACTTATATAGTCAAGGAGCTAAAGCGTCATGTAAAGCAAAAAACTTGCATAGTTATAAATTCTTTGGTAAACCGCAAATAAAGGAGTTTGGCATAAACCACCCTAATACTTTATCTATGTTTGAGTATTGTAAACAATATGATATGGATTTATGGGCAAAAGAAAAATAAATCCCGGACTCGTCGTTTACACCGAATGTATTCGCAATGTAGGTAATTGGGAATTACACAGAGAAAGAATTGCCACATCCACACTTAGTTTTTGCATTGGGATTTCTAATTTCAAAATAGGAACTACCTAACTCTTCGATAAAATCTATTATACAATCAGCCATGAATGGCTGTGATATTGCATCAATAACCACTTTAGTATTATCTTTCTCTATAACACAATCATCTTTTGTTATGTCATTACTTGGCACGAGGGCGTAATTATAAACAAACCCAGAACACCCACCACCATCAACAATTATTCTAAGAACCAAATTGGGATTATCTTCCAATTTGATTAACTCGCCCACTCTTTTAAAAGCATTATCGGTAATTTCTATTGACATGACATGATTATATTATTAAAGACCCTTAAAATAATCCTAAAAAGCTAATTTTGCAACAGCTTCATTTAAAAACCTTGAAAAGCTTAGTAGGTGATTCTATACTATAGTCAATTCAGGAAAATTGGGGACTAGGAGCGACGAGTGATGACGTCACCAACTTCTCATCAATTGACTATATAGCTAATCCGGTTAACATTATGCCATTAATATTAGCAAGAAGTAGCATCGCATGACAAAGCGATCCTGTCTTTTGTCATCCCTACGAAAGCAGGGATATTAGATTCCGCACCGAAGCGGGAATGACAATAGTGGGATGGAATGGCAATTTATGGATTGCTTCGTCGGCTCACGCCTTCTCGCAAGGACAAAGTAGCTACCCCAAAAGTCATTGCGAAGAGTGCGGAAACTGCACAACAAAGCAATCCATTTTTGTGTCACCCCCTGCGTAGCTAGGGGGCTAGATTCCCGCCTACGCGGGAATGACAGGGTAAAAACGTCATTGCGAGGAGCCGAAGGCGACGAAGCAATCTCTTGTTGATTTTTGGATTGCTCGTTGCTACTAAAGTAGCTCCTCGCAATGACAGAGAGGTTATCTAGAACATAATATTAGGAGTTAATATATGCTTGCTTCATATGCAGTAGACCCCAGCAATAGTAGGGGAAGATTGTTTAACGAATATCCTACAGCTTACAGAAATGAATTTGAACGAGATCATGATCGTATAATTCATTCAAAGGCTTTCAGGCGTTTGCAATATAAAACCCAGGTTTTCATTAATCATGAAGGCGATCATTATCGAAATCGTCTTACTCACTCAATTGAAGTTTCTACGGTTGCCCGTTCTATTGCTAAAACCCTTAATTTGTCAAGTGATTTGGCAGAAACTATAGGTCTTGCCCATGATCTTGGACATACTCCTTTCGGTCATGCAGGAGAGGTAGCTCTAAATAAGTGTATGCAAGATTATGGTGGATTCTCCCATAATGCTCATTCATTAAAGATTCTTACTAAAGTAGAGAAAAGATATGCAGCTTATGATGGATTAAATTTGACATGGGAAGTGCTAGAAGGAATTGTCAAACATAATGGTCCTTTAATAAATAATATACCTGAATATATATTAGAGTATGATTCACAACATAACCTTGACTTAACTCATTACTCCTCAGCTGAAGCCCAAATTGCTTCGTTAGCTGATGATATTAGTTATATTTCCCATGATTTAGAAGATAGTGTTGGTGCCAAGATTATTGACTTTAATCATCTAACGGAAATTAAATTTATTGATCAATATGCTTTTGAAATTAAGTCTCAGTTTAAAAATATAACAACAACTCAGCTTATATATGAAGTAGTACGTAAATTAATCAGCGATTTAATTGCTGATTTACTACTACAAACAAATAATAATCTACAGAAACAGAAAATAATTACAACCGATGATATACGCCATCTTGATTATCAGCTTGTTGATTTTACTGATGAAGCAAAAGAGCGTATAGTAAAAATTAAACAATTCTTGTATGATAAAGTATATAAGCATAATAAATTGACATCGATGCTTTTAAAGTGTCAAAGAATCGTACAAGATTTATTTAAGATATATATGGATAATATTGATTTACTACCATTTAGTTGGAAAGAATTAATTATACCAGGGAATACAAAATCTAAAGCTGGTATAGTAGCAGATTATATAGCTGGCATGACTGACCGGTTTGCTATTCAAGAGCATCAAGATATTTATTCCTTCAATTCTAATAATATTTAATTTATGAATATATTTAATAAATTACGTAACGATATCATTAGTGCAGGCAAAAAAATATGCGATAATGATGATGTGTTACAATTGGCAGCTGTTGAAATTCCTAAAGATAAGTTCAATGGTGATCTTTCAAGCAATATAGCTATGATTGTTGCAGCAAAACAAAATGTTAAACCTAAAGACTTAGCCATTAGATTTAAGGAAATATTAACATCCCTGCCATATATTGCCTCTATAGAAGTTGCTGGTCCAGGGTTTATTAATTTTACTATTAAAGCCGATATGTGGCATAACTCTATTAATGACATATTGCTAGATAAAGAGGAGTTTTTTAAGGTTAATTTTGGTAATAATCAAAAGGTCAATATTGAATACGTCTCTGCAAATCCAACTGGTCCTCTACATATTGGGCATGCTAGAGGAGCTGTGTATGGTGATGCTTTAGCCAAGGTTCTAGATAGTACTGGCTATATTGTTACCAAAGAATATTACCTTAATGATGCCGGCTCCCAAGTGGATGACTTAGCTAACTCAGTTATGTTACGCTATAAGCAAGCATTAACAAAAGAAGATATCGTGATACCAGCAGGGCTTTATCCTGGAGAATATTTGGTAGATATTGGGCAAAAGTTGGTAGAGAAATTTGGGGATAAATTATTAACAATGCCGGATAACCAACGCCATGAACTCGTTAAGGATTTTACAATAGAAGAAATGTTAGTGATAATTAAGCACGATTTAAAAGAGCTAGATGTTGAACACGAAGTATTTTTCTCAGAAAAATCACTGCATGATAGTGGCAAGATTGAGGAAGTTGTTCAGTTACTGACTAAAATGGGACTTATATATGATGGGCAGTTACCTCCTCCTAAAGGTAATGTAGATGAGCTTTGGGACTCAAGAACTCAGAGATTGTTTAAATCTACTGCTTTTGGCGATAATCAAGATAGACCAATAAAAAAATCTGATGGTAGTTGGTCATATTTTGCCTCTGATTTAGCTTATGCTAAGGATAAAATAGATCGTGGATTTGATCATCTAGTTTATGTTCTAGGAGCAGATCATTGTGGTTACGTAAAAAGAATTGAGGCGATAGTTAAGGCTCTTGGTGGAGAAAAAATTAAAGTTGATGTTAAAATTTGCCAGTTAGTAAACTTCGTGGAAAATGGTATTGCTGTAAAAATGTCGAAACGTAGCGGCAATTTTACTAATGTGCGAGATGTAACAAACGAGGTAGGTAAGGACATAATAAGATTTATAATGCTAACCCGTAAGAATGATATTACTCTTGACTTTGATCTAGCTAAAGTAAAAGAACAATCAAAGGATAATCCAGTATTTTATGTACAATATGCTTACGTTAGGACTATGTCTATACTGGAAAAAGCTAAAGAATCTATGCCAAAAGCATATAATAAGTTCTTAGAAAAAGAGTATGATTTATCTTTGCTTTCTACTGAAGAGGAAATTGAAATAATTAAGCTGCTTGCTTCATGGTCAAAAATTTTAGAAGTATCAGCGAAATATTTTGAACCACATAGAATAGCTTTTTATTTGATTAATTTAGCTTCAAAATTCCATGCTTTATGGAATTTTGGCAAAGAAAATAATGATTATCGGTTTTTAATTGAAGATAATATAGAGTTGACTGTTGCCCGCCTTGCTTTAGCAAAATCTATTCAAAAAATTATAAAAGTTGGTTTTGATGTTATAGGGGTGACGCCTATGAATAAAATGTAGTATAACTAATCTGATTAGCATTATACTCAAATGATTTGAGTATACACCAAATTCACAAACGTCATTGCGAGCGAACGTACGTGAACGTGGCAATCCATGAAGCTTATTATATGGATTGCTTCGTCGGTCTTGACCTCCTCGCAATGACGCCAGTTTATTATGGCTAAATGCTGATCGGGTTAGCTTATACGTTGTCTGATAAAGTTATTTATAAAAAATATGGTTAATCGTGTTTTTCTAATTATTATTTTTCTCTCAATACTTAGTGCTATTACATATTTAGTGTATACTAATTATAATCAAGATAGTGGTGGTCAGGTAGTGACGATTTACCATGATCAATCGCCGACAAAAGTTAAGCCACAAGATAGTGGGGGGATAGTAATACCAAATGCCAATAATATAATTTATGAGAATTTACAACAAAAAAAGATTAGTAAACCTATAACGTTGCAACCTGAACCGGAAAAGCCATTAAATATTACTAAACAAAAATCAGTACAAGGTGATGAAGATACTGATTCTATAGATACAATCTTATTTGATATAATAGAAACTGATCAGGTTAAGCATAAGAAACTCAAACTAAGTAAAAATGAAGATGGGACGGAAGTAATTTTACCTAATATAATAAAAAACGAATCGGTACAAACAGAGAGTTTAATAGAACAACAGCCTAATTCAAATAAGGTGGGTCTAAATATAATAAAAGTTACTGAATCGCATCGTAAGATCGATGATACGCAGTTATTAAATAAGTCAAATCAAGGGGGGTATAAAATCCAGATAGCTTCGGTAAAATCTGAATCAGAAGCCAACCAAGAAGGGGAGAGAATCAAAAAAAAATATGCGAAAATCCTTAATAATACGGTGATAAATATCAAAAAGATACAATCTGATAAAGGGAGTTTTTTCTATTTAGTCTTAGTAGGTAACTACCAAAATATAAACCAAGCTAAAGCTATATGCAAGAAACTCTCTGATAATCAGCAAGGCTGTATAATCACCAATCGTTGATAAAATTTATCAGCAAAGAAAAAATTAAGGTTTGTGATATTTCTCAATCATCCAATCTATAAATGTATTATCAACAGACTGCTTTTTTAGAGCATATTCGTATACTTCTTCCCGACTTCCGCAAGAAAATGTTGAAAGATGGAAAGAGATGATATGGAGGAGCCATAGAACTGGGAAATGATTTTTTCAGGCAGTTTGTTGTGCTATAACTATATTATTACATATTAATTCTACAGTTACCTACATGTACATACGTCGTAAAAAAACACCAAATAGTCCAAGGCAATCAATACAAGTGGTTGAAGGATACCGAGATAGCAAAGGTAATGTCAAACAACGTATTGTCCGACATTTAGGGGTATTCTTCGATGATGCAGAAGAAGCCAAATTAGTTGCATTAGCAGAGGATTTAATTGTAAAGATTAAAGCTATGTCAATTGATGAGAAGTTGGTGACGTCGTCACTCGTCGCTCGCCTAAATTATGCTTTAAAAATACCTTGGCTCTAATCCCTAACAAGCAAGTATATTATAGACTCAAAATCATATTTATTCGCAGCCAAAAAGAGCCAAATATAGAATTACTTTAGTTATTGCAGGTTATGGTGGTCTCCTTTGTCTAGACAAAAATTTAGCAATTTAGAGATATAATTCCCATGAAATTATTATTGTCACTATTATGCAACTTTTTGTTTATAGTACATCAAGCTAGGAGTCCTATACCCCAATGCTTGGTGCATTCTTTCGTGGTTATAAAAATCGATATATTCCTTAATAGCTGCTTTTGCCTCCTTTACAATTGTTAAAATTATTCGATAAATTTTTTCCTGTTTCAACGAACGCCAAAATCGCTCAATAAACACGTTGTCCAAAGCTCTACCTTTGCCATCCATACTTATTTGAATATTATATTTTTTTAAAATACAGATAAATTGCTCAGACGTAAATTGCACTCCTTGGTCTGTGTTAAAAATCTTTGGTATACCATATTGTTCTATAGCTTCCTCAAGAGCCTCTACACAAAAAGTACTTTCTAAACTAATAGATACCCGCCAGCTAAGTATATAACGACTGTGCCAATCCATAATGGCTACCAAATAAACAAATCCTTGTTGCAACCTTATGTAAGTGATATCTGAACACCATACTTGATTTGAGTATGTTCCCTCTAAATCTTTTAATAAATAAGGATATATTTTATGTGCCTGATTTCTTTTACTCAAATTCATTTTAGGATAAACAGCTTCAAGACCCATTATTTGGTAGTAACGTCTAACAGCTTTACGACCTACCGAAAAACCTTGGGCTTGTAAATATTTAGCCATCCGTCGCATACCATAATATGGATGCATAGTATAGGTCTCATCAATTATTGCCATGATCTTAAGTTCTTGTTCACTAATAGCAGTAGGTTGATAGTAGTAGGTTGACCTACTAATACCCAACAACTTACACTGTTGTATAATTGTTAATTTATTATGATTAGGCTCTATCATATTACACCTAACCTTTAAGTCCAAACAATGCAGATTTTTTTTTGAGCCAGTCACGCTCTACACTTAACTGTCCAATTTGTTCATATAGATTCTTGATTAACTCCTGCTGATTTGGATCAGCACTCTGTGTTTTACTCTTAAAGCCTTGTACTAATAATTCAAGCCCCTGTTTTTTCCAATTACTTATCTGCGTTGCATGAACACCATACTTACTAGTTATTTGGGCTATTGTTAGCTCGCCCTTGATTGTCTCTATGACAATTTTTGATTTCTCCTCAGCACTATATTGCCTTACTTGTTTTTTCATCTCTAGCTCTCCTTTTTTGCTAAAGAATTCTATCTCATTTCTTCTATTTTTGTGTCCAAAATATGGAGACCATTATAGGTAGTCCCTAGCTTTATAGTTATTAGCAGCTACTCCTTTACTATAGGCTATTCTTCTTTTAATTTTTTTATTTCTTCAATGGTTAGTTTTGTATATTTAACTATTTTTTCTATTGGTTGATTATCAATTAACATTTCTTTTGCTGTAGTTATTTTTTCTTCAGCTTTACCTTCAGCTTTACCCTCAGCTTTGCCTTCTTTAAAGCTTTCTTCTAAAGCAATATCTTCCGCATCTTCCTGCAATTTGCATCTTACATATAAATCGTATTCTGCTGGTGTTAGTCCATGCATCTCGATAACATGGTAAGCTTCTAATACCTTACTACTTTTAATTCCTACAGGGGGGGTATTTTCTTTTGTTGCATATTTAAATAGATGTAACCACTCATCGGCAATACTCAATAATGGTTGCTTAATATCTTTAAATTTTTTAAGCTCTATAAAGACATACGATATATCAAATATGTGTTGCTGTTTCTTAGTTGTTGTCTCAATAGTTTTATGAAAACTTATATATGGTACTTCTTCAGCAAATATTTTTGATTTCATTAATGATATTACTACTATCGGTAATAAATCATTGTGAGTCACCCCTTCTGTAAGTTGTTGAACATATGAATGAGCAGAATAATATTGTAATCTTTTTAAATAATCGGTTTCATTTCTTTTCTGCATCTCGATAATGTACCAATGATCTGACTCATCTTTAACTTTCAAATCAAATACACTTCTCTTACCTTGATGAATTCTAGGTAGGTGTTCTAATGAAAGAAAGTTGATTTCCTTAATTCTATGCTTTTCAGGTAAATCAAGAATACTATTAAGAAATTCTTTTAGCCTCTCCAGATCACTAAAGATTTTCTTAAATAGACTATCATTTGTTGGGTCTAAATATTTTTGCATATCAATTACTTCCTTCTTCTGAAATCTGCGAACATATATACAACCCGAATTCGATATAACAAGTTATTCCAAACTCGGTTATGTCTATAAATATAACAGATTTTTATGATCCACTAATAGCTATTTTCATTATTTTTACGATATGGCTTATTTTTTTCATTTTCTAATATAGAATTATTTTAGTTATTGCTATTACTTGGATTAAAAAGAAAATTAAATTCTTTCCAGCTATCGTAACGCTGAGGGTCTAGATTATTAATAGGGCTTGCTTGCCATACGGCTCTCATTGCACTGTCAGATAGAGCGTCACAAGCTGTTTTCGTTATATTTGGGCATATTGTTTCTTTTACTTTTACTTCTTTAACACTACCATCTTTATTTAAAGCAATATACAAAATTACCCTTAACTGCTCAAGATTTTGTATCCCAATAGGCTTACTCCATAATCTCTCTATTTGTTGCTTAATTAAAGATATTTCACTGATAGAAAGAGCTAACGTGTCATCGTATGAACCTTTCGATTCCTGAGTTTCTTTATTTTCTTTGGCTCTTGCTTGTTTATTTGACTTTGCATTAGAGCCTTCAGATGATTGCTCTAAATTTTTAAGCAAAGAATCTAAGTCGCTCTTATTAGGAATTTTCTTTTTTTTCTCAATTGGCTTCTTTACTTCTGTAGGCTTTTTCACTTCTGTAGGTTTCTTCTCTTCTATAGCCTTCTTTTTCTCGATAATAGGTTTTTCTTCTAGAGGCTTTTCTTCTTCAATAATAGGCTTCTCTTCAATGGACTTCTTCTCTTCTACCGGTTTGTCTTCTACCAATTTCTTTTCTTCAACAGCCTTCTCTACAGGTTTTTTCTCTTCTACATAGTCAGGTTTACTTTGCTCTACCTTTTTTGCATCTTGATTCTCTATAGCTTTTTCAGGCTGTTTAGTTTTATTGGGTACATTAGATTGATTACTAATCGGTAACATTTCAAAAACTATTACTTGCTCTTCAGGAAGCTTTTTAAACAATGATGGTAGACCAAATAAAAAGAAATAAATTATTAGTAAATGAAGTACTACCGAGCAAATAAAAGAGACAGAAACAATATTATTATTTTTCATTATATTTAATATTTGAAACTAGTGCTACTTTAGAAAAGCCAGCTGCATGGATTTCAGCTACAACACTAACTACCTCACCATAGGATACATTTTTATCTCCTCTTACAAAAATTCTAGTATCTTTTTTTTCTTTTGTAATATTAGTTAGCTTGCTAGCCAAATTTTGTCTTTCTATTTTAGATTCTAATAAATATAATTCTCCTTTATTGTTAATACTAATCACTAAAGGCTCATCTTGTCCTGACAGTGGGCTAGAAGTTGTTTCTGGTAAATCAACATTAATACCTGATACTAGCATTGGAGAGGTTATCATAAAGATAATTAACAATACTAGCATAACGTCAACGAGTGGTGTAACGTTAATCTCGCTGACTAAATTACTTCTTGCTCTTTGATTACCTAAGTTGCGTAATTGTATTGCCATTACATTTTTCCTTCATCTATAGCTCTTGATAATATAGAACTAAGCTCATTAATAAAATCATCGATTTTGTTGTTAATCTTAATTATTTGCGAGGAAAGGTAATTATAAAAAATCACTGCCGGAATTGCCGCAAATAAGCCAATTGCCGTTGCTAATAGAGCTTCTGCAATACCAGGCGCAACAACAGCAAGTGAGGTGTTTTTTGATGCTGCAATAGACTGAAAACTATGCATAATTCCCCAGACAGTACCCAACAATCCTATGAATGGTGTACTAGAAGCAACAGTTGCCAAAAAACCTAAATTTTGTTCTAATCTTTCAATTTCACGATTTCTGATCAAATACATAGATTGTATTATTCGCTCTTTATGACTAATTTTAAGTGCATCAGTGAGGTTTTTGGAACTTTGACGGTTACATTCATTCATCGCGGCTACAAAAACTGCAGCAAGAGGATTATTGATTGTTCTTTTGGTAGTTTCATATAATTGGTCTAAAACTGTTCCAGACCAAAAAGTAACTTCAAAAACTGCAATCTTCCTTCTTACCTGAATTAAATGGAGTATCTTATCTATAATAATAGTCCATGCCCAGATTGAGGCAATTACCAAAATTATCATAACAAATTTTCCGATGATATCAGATGACGATATCAGAGAAAAAATTGATGAACCACTTTGTGCTGTAATTTCTACAACATCATTAATATTGTTATTTGTACTCATTGTTGCCATTATATATTATTTAAAATGTTATTTTGAATAACTATATACAAAATCCCTGATAGGTACAATAAACTGTTTAACTTTATATAATTAAGTGCTAATAATATAGCAAATATTGCTAATATTCAAATGATTTGATATTAGTGTTAACGCGTTATTATGATAAAATGAAGTGACATGACTAAAAAAATTGTGGCAATTATTGGCAGACCCAATGTCGGAAAATCTACGCTCTTTAATCGTTTAGCTATCAGGAAAAAGGCAATCGTACATGATCTCCCTGGGGTAACACGCGACCGAAAATACGCTGATGCACAAATTGGCCCATTCGATTTTACGGTAATTGATACTCCTGGTTTAGAAGAAGCAGAAGATGAAAAATTAGAATATAGAATGATGCAACAAACTATGGAAGCGATTATAGAGGCAGATTTGCTATGTCTTGTGGTAGATGGCAAGGAGGGGGTGTTACCTGAAGATCAGTTTTTTGCTAATTTTATCAGAAGATATAATAAGAAATCTGTGTTAATCGTTAATAAATGTGAAGGACGATTTGACTTTGCTAAAGAATATTACAAGCTTGGTTTTGATAATGTAGTACCAATTTCTGCCGAACATGGTGTTGGTATGGCAGATTTATACGATGCAATAACTGAAGAATTAGAAAATGAAGATGGAGAGGAAGAATTAACTGACCAATTAACCGATCCAATAAAAGCTAACTATATACAAATAGTGGTGAGTGGTCGACCAAACGCAGGAAAATCTACTTTTATTAATAGCATTATTAACAATGAAAGATTATTAACAGGGCCTGAAGCCGGTATAACAAGAGAATCTATAGAAATTGATTGGCTATATAATGATAATAAATTTAAATTAATTGATACGGCTGGCTTAAGAAAAAAAGGAACGGTTACTAAATCCTTAGAAAAATTATCATCTTCTGACGCTATTAATAGCATCAAGTTTGCTAATACAGTTATTCTGATGGTTGATGCACGAACTCCTCTAGAACAACAAGATCTAAATATTGCCAATTATGTTATAGATCAAGGCAGAAGTTTGCTTATAGTAGTTAATAAGTGGGATCTGATTGAGAGAAGAGATCAGGATAAATTTAAAGAGGAATTTGCTTATAAGATAGAAACCAATCTACCGCAAGTTAGAGGATTGCCAATAATATTCATATCAGCCTTAAAAAAACATAATATTAATATGGTGCTAGATGAATCTATCAGAATTTATAATTTATGGAATAAAAAAATTACAACAAGTAAACTGAATGATTGGTTAGGTTTTGCCCTTGAACAGCATCCGTTACCCTTACAAAAAGGCGGGAGACGTGTTAGAATTAAATATATGACTCAAACAAAAATTCGTCCACCGACCTTTAAGCTATTTTCCAATAATCCTGAAAAAATCACTGATAGTTATACTAGGTACCTTATAAACAACTTGCGGGCAGCTTTTAATTTACCAGGTGTTCCAATAAGATTTATTTATACTAAAACTGAAAATCCATATGTAAAATCATAAACAGCACAGCTGTCGAAAGTTAGAACAGGAGGCAGGTAAGACTCGATAATCAAGTTTTTTGCAGATTTGAATGAAATATAGGACAATGGTTGTCATTCCTGCGAAAGTAGGTATCTAAAAATGCCCTGAGGTTATAGATTCCGCACCGAAGCGGGAATGACAGATTTTGTGTTTAAAGATAGATGTCGTGACTCGGATATATTCAAATTTCCTTCAAACAACCTACTATTTATAAGCTCTGCAAAAAAACTTGATTATCGAGTTATAGGCATCGCTCTATCGCTCTTAGCCCCAAATTCTCCTGAATTGACTATATTTTCCGGCGAGAATAGATATGATTTTTGTAAGAATAGTGTGCCTATTTCAAAAAAATCATGTTTATTCACAGCCAAAAAGAGCCAAATATAGAATTACTTTAGTTATTGTAGGCAGCCTCCTAGCATACTATGATTCTAACCTCATAAACAATTAACTCAGAATATCATCTAATACGGCTTGACTATTTTCATTCCACTCCCCTAATACTCCTCTTGCATCAGGATCGTTTGAATTTTGCCAAAGATGCTCATCATACATGCTATTAAGATAAGGATTATTTATAATTTCCGATCCAAAGTAATGTAAATTGAAAGAAAGCATATTGGACAACGTAGCAGAATCCAAATATCCTTCATCACCTTTTGTCGTTCCTATCATTCCCAATTCTGCAAATTGTTGTTGTATATCTTCTACGACCTCTTTAGAGTCAGCTTTCTTCTTCCATGATACTATAACTTCAGGGTAATCTTTAAGCTCTACGTCAGACCATAAACCCAAATTATGCTTAGAGAATTCTTTCCATGGAAAATATGGACCAGGTGCAATATGCCTTCCTACAGCCCAATCTGCTAAACCAACTATATTCGCACTCTCAATTTTATATTCATCACGTAAATATTTAGTTAGCAACAGGTTAGCTTCAAGTTGCTCTGCCGTTAGAGGTTCTTTACCGCTATTTATAGACATGATACTTATGCAATAATCATTCATAACATTCTTCATGTCATTTGGTATATCTTGATTTAACTTACTACCGGTTTTTAAAGATCCCTTTCCTGCAGCCCAAGGACTTTTACTATCCGGAACCAACTGATATATTAAACCATCTGTATCTATAATGTAATGCACAGATACGCCTGAACTTCTTAATTGAGTAATGTCTTGTCCCTCACGAAAAATCATTTTAGAAAATGCACTATTTAAAGAGCCAACAGAATAAGTCTGCATAATATATTGAGGAGAGGAGCCTTGCCTATCCGTAAAAATTACATTTATTATCTTCTATGCCTTTTTCCTGTCCTTTTGAAGCAAGTGAAAATCCTTCTGCATTATTTCTTAAATAATCTGTCAATATTTCTGGTTTTTTTGACATAACTTCTCCTCCTAAATTAAGTAGAACTTTAAGTTTAGTATTGATTTTTTATTAAGTCAATAGTCTTAATTAAAGTATTTCCGTTCTTTAGTTACTGTTTCATCTTCATTAGATGGTTTGTTATTTTGCCATTTTTTGGCAGATTCCCGTTTATTGTTATTAATATCAGCGTTATCTTTATAAGGCTCAGATTTATGATTAGTCGTAACGTTTGGAGTAACGGTAGCGTCAATATTTTTTATGGTTAACTTGGCTTTGCCTTTATTGTCAAAACCAATAAGTTTAACTTTTACCACATCACCATGTTTTAAAACACTAGACACAGACTCAATACGTTCCTTCGAGATTTCACTAATATGGATAAATCCATCACGATTACCTAAATAATTGATAAACGCTCCGGATTCTAATATTTTGACAACTGTTCCATTGAATATACCGCCAATTTCAGGTTCAATGGCAATTAACTTAATCTTGGCAATTGCCATATCTAGCTTTTCTTTGCCTATCGCAGAAACGGTTACATTACCATCGTCACTTATATCAATTTTAGCTGACGTTGTATCACAAATTTCACGTATTACTTTACCACCAGGTCCTATAACATCTCTAATTTTATCTTTATCAATTTTAAAGCTATAAATACAAGGAGCGTATTGGCTAACATGGTTATTGGTTTTATTAATAGCCTTATCCATTTCTTGTAGAATATGAATACGACCACTCTTTGCTTGAACTAAAGCCTGCTTCATTATTTCAAATGTTACGCCAGATATCTTAATATCCATTTGTAGGGCGGTTATGCCTTCCGTACCACCAGCTACTTTAAAATCCATATCTCCAAGATTATCTTCATCCCCAATAATATCAGATAAAATTACAAATTTATCGCCTTCTTTTATCAAGCCCATAGCAATACCTGCTATAGGGGTTTTGATCGGCACTCCAGCATCCATAAGCGCCATTGAACCGCCGCAAATAGTAGCCATGGATGATGAGCCATTACAGGAGGTAATTTCTGACACTACCCTAATGGTATAAGGGAATTGTTCTTTAGTTGGCAACATGCGGTTAATGGCTCTCCATGCTAGTTTGCCATGACCTATTTCTCTGCGACCAGGAGCCCTTACTGGCGTTGCTTCTCCTACTGAATAAGGAGGGAAAATATAGTTGAGCATAAAACGCTCTTTATATTCGCCGTCTAAACTATCAATAATTTGTTCATCTTGACCAGTGCCAAGTGTAGTAACTACTAAACTTTGTGTTTCTCCTCTAGTAAATAAGCTTGAACCATGTGTTTTTGGCAATATCGCAATTTCACAAGCTATGTTTCTTATGTCGGCAGGCTTTCTGCCATCTATACGAGTATTTTTCTTTAATACGTCCTGACGCAGTACTTCTGATTCTACTTCTTTAAGAGCAAATTCAATTTGTGAGTTAGTAAGATTATTATTCGCAATATCTTCTGCAAAGTGCTGCTTAATTATATCATAAATGTTCTTTACCGCTAATAGTCTTTCTTGTTTTAATTTAATAGCAAAAGCCCGCTTAATATCTTCTTGCACTATGCTGCTAATTTGTTCTTTTAAGCTAGCAGGGAACAAGCTAGTAGGCTGTAATTTAGGTTTTCCAGCAATTTTTACTAAGTCATTAATCAATTCGATTACAGGCTGTAATGCCTTGTGACCAAACTCAATAGCTTCTAACATTTGCTCTTCGGACAATAGATCGGCTTCAGACTCAACCATCATAACTGATGTGTCAGTTCCTGCCACTACTAAGTCTAGTTTACTAGTCTTTAACTGGTTAAATGAAGGGTTTAGGATAAAATTACCATCTATCAAACCGACTCTGCTGGCTGCTACTATATGTTGATATGGTGCTGCAGATAAAGCTAATGCAGCAGATGCTCCAATAATTGCTAGTATATCACTATTACACTCAGGGTCATATGAAAGAACAGTACAGATTACTTGCGTTTCATTAAGAAAAGCTGGGTGAAATAATGGTCTAATTGGTCGATCAATCAATCGTGAGACTAATACTTCTTTTTCCGATCCTTTACCTTCTCTTTTAAAAAACCCCCCTGGTATTTTACCAGCAGCAAATGCCATTTCTTTATAATGGATAGTAAGAGGAAAGAATCCTATTCCTTCTTTTGGCTCTTTGGCACTTACGGCAGTACACAATAAGACAGTTCCTCCCATTTTTACCATAACTGCTCCATCAGCTTGACGAGCAATTTTACCAGTCGTTAATTCAAGTGTTCTTCCACCTAATTCTATTGTTTTAACTATTTCTTCAAACATTCTTTTTCCTTATTTAATTAACAAAAAAACCCGGCTAATTTTTGATTCTTTAGCCGGGTTTTATTTTACTTTCTTATTCCTAGTTTATTGATCAACGACAAATATCTGCTTAAACTTTGTTTTTTGATGTAATCTAATAATCGACGTCTACGACCAACTAACATTAATAATCCCCTTCTCGAGGAAAAATCTTTGTGATTAGTTTTAAAATGCTCTGTTAAATTGCTGATTCTTTCAGTTAGAATTGCACATTGCACTTCACTAGAACCAGTATCATTTTCTTTAGTAGCATATTCTGCAATTAATTGTTGCTTACGCTGTGTTGTAACCGACATCAGTAATCTCCATGTTTATTTTATAGGTTAAATACTCGTAAAGAATTAAAGCAATTTTCACTCAAGCTACCAATTGCCAACAGAGAGTCTTGATATCGAATCCAAACTAATTCAATCTTTTCAAGACAATCAAAATAACATTTCTGACCATAAATAATTTTTTTAGCTTGGTCAGTAGTAGCATCAAGTACCAGGATGTCGTCCAGTACTGCTTCAATTTTTATACTTCTTTTTTCAAGAAATTCTTTTATTCCTTGATTTTGTTCATCAAGTTCTGTTAATTTAATAGCATTACATGCTGTAAATATTCCAACTTTAGTACGCTGTAATTCTAGCACAAATGCTAAACTTTGCAAGGATAAAGCAATATCTTCTGCTAAAGTTCTTACATACGTTCCCTTAGAGCATTCTACCCTATAGGTAGCTTGATTATTTTGACGATCAAAATTAAGGCATTCCAAATTATATATTTGGATATTCCTAGGGGTTAATTCTACTGCCAAATTTTCTCGGGCTAATTTATAAGATCTAACACCGTTAACTTTTATCGCAGAAAAGGCAGGGGGACGCTGTTTAATCGTAGCTATGAATTTTTTACAGATATTATGACAATCGGTTTCGTTAGGAATATGATCAGTAACAGCTATTACTTTACCTGAGGCATCTGCTGTATCAGTTTGTTTACCAAACTGCACCGTAAAAATGTAGGTTTTTTTTGCATCTACCAGAATTCGTACCAACTTTGTTGCTTCACCAATTGCCAAAGGTAATACCCCTTCCGCTTCAACATCTAAGGTTCCGCAATGACCAACTTTAACTCCTAAAAGGTTTTTTTTAACTATAGAAACAAGCTTTGCTGAGCTGATACCCTTAGGTTTATAGATATTAAGCCAATAATTATTATGATGAAACATCAGTAGCATTCCTTGTATTTAGATTTACTATCTCACCTTACGTATAAACCTCATGACAATTTAAAAATTCCAAAAGAGTACAGACGCTATTAGCAAGACCACTACGTGGTCGTGGCAATTGTAAGTTAAAAGTATGATATAATAGATATTGAAGTCAATGTAAATAATGATTTACTCACCTTACTCATGGCATTTAAAAGTAATATAGAAAATAGCTTGGCGTCATTGCGAGAAGCTACTTTAGTAGCGACGAAGCAATCTAATGAATGTGGATTGCTTCGACCACTACGTGGTCTCGCAATGACGTTTTGTACTTTTCCGGAATTTTTAAATTGTTATGTAGTTTATGCGTAAGGTGAGTATATAATCAGATATAATATTACTTCGTCATTGATTTTTTACAATATTTTTCTAATAACGCTTAGTGTACGCTATAATTGTTGTATACTCATCATTAGAGCTTGACCTTTAGTTAAAAACTGATTATGCAAGAGATAGACAATTAATTATTATATACATGTTTCTATTAGAGTTAAAAAAAATAAATGGGACTCTTGACACTATGCATTTTATCGGCATTGGGGGAATTGGTATGAGCGGCATTGCCGAAATACTACATAATCTCGGATATAAAGTGCAAGGTTCTGATATAGCTGAAAATTATAATACCACAAGACTAGAAAATAATGGTATTAAGGTTTTCCTTGGTCATCAAGCTCAGAATATTACTGATGTTTCATATGTAGTGGTCTCGTCGGCTATTAATAAAGATAATCCTGAAATTCAGGAAGCTATACGTAAAAAAATACCAATAATTAGGCGAGCTGAAATGCTAGCTGAATTAATGAGGCTAAAATGTTCCATAGCAATTTCTGGTTCGCATGGTAAAACTACGACTACATCACTCGTTGCCTGTTTATTTGAAGCGGCTGGGCTTTGCCCAACGCTAATTAATGGTGGTATTATTAATAATATATCCACCAATGCATATCTTGGATCTGGGAATTATCTAATAGCTGAAGCCGATGAATCTGATGCAACTTTCATTCACATACCATCAACGATCGCAGTAATAACTAATATCGATCCGGAACATCTAGATTTTTATAAGGATTTTGATAGTTTAATTAAAGCTTTTAAGAGTTTTGTAACTAATTTACCATTTTATGGTTTTGCCGTGGCTTGTATTGATCACCAAATTGTTAGAAAACTAGTAAATGACATATTTGAGCGTAGAATCATAACTTATGGAATAGACTCAAATGATGCCAACATACAAGCCTTTAATTTAAACTCTGATATTGAATCATCAACTTTTGATGTGCGAATTAGTCTACCTAACGTAAATGGGGTAACAACTATCGAACACATCACCTTACCTACTCCGGGAAGGCATAATATCCTTAATGCTCTTGCGGCTATCGCGATAGCCGTAGAGCTTGATTTTGGTATTAAAATTATTAAAAATGGATTTAATAGCTTTAAAGGGATAAAACGCAGATTCACTAAAGTAGCCGAATATAATAACGCTACGATAATTGATGATTATGCTCACCATCCGGAAGAAGTAAAAGCTACACTTGCTACGGCAAGAAATATTGCTAATAAGCAAAATAGTAAAGTTATAGCAATCTTCCAACCACATAGATACTCAAGGGTTAAATATTTGTTTGATGATTTTATAACTTGCTTTTTTGATGCTGATCAGCTGTATATCACAGATATATATGCTGCCGGTGAACAGCCAATAGACGGTATAACGGGAAGAATTTTAGTAGACAAAATCAAGGATACTAAATCTCATTCGATGGTATCATTTATCGAGAATCACCAGGATATAGCTGGTCTTATTGCCAAGGAAGCTATGCCAAATGATATAATAATTATGATGGGTGCTGGGAGTATTTCTGCTTGGGCAAATAATTTGCATCAGCAATTTACCCAAGAACGTCATTGCGAGGAGGCATAAGCCGACGAAGCAATCCAAAAATTAGAATAAATCTGTAAAGTAGATATTTTATAATTATGCAAATAGCTGGTGAATATAAAAATAATTACAATTTAAGTCATTTAACTTGGTTTAAAGTTGGTGGATCTGCGGAGATATTTTTTAAACCATTAGATTCATCAAGCTTAGCAGATTTTGTCGCACAAAACCAACAACAGAGACCAATAACTGTTTTAGGGGCTGGATCAAATATTATTATTAGAGACGGTGGTATAGAGGGGGTTGTGATAAAACTTGGTCAGAATTTTACCAATATAGAATTAATGCCAGACCACCAATTACCGGCAGGGCAATTATCGGTAGGAAGTAGTTGCCTTAATTTTAATCTTGCTAAATTTTGTCAAATACATTCAATTACTGGTTTTGAGTTTCTAAGTGGTATACCAGGTACTATAGGTGGTGGAGTGGTAATGAACGCCGGTGCCTATAACTCGGAATTTAAAGATATTATCCTAGCAATTGAAGCAATAGACTCTAGAGGTAATTTTATTACCATCCCTAACGAAGAAATAGGTTTTAAATATCGAGGTAATAATTTACCACAAGATTTGATTATAACCAAAGCTATATTTAAGACAACGATGGGGGACAGTAATACGATCCTAGAAAAAATGAATGAAATAAGTAAAAATAGACTAGCAAGCCAACCAATTAAAGAACGTACTGGTGGTAGTACATTTGCTAATCCAGAAAATCATAAAGCATGGCAACTAATCGATAAAGCCGGCATGAGGGGATACAAAATTGGTGGGGCTTCCATCTCGCAACTACATTGTAACTTTATGATAAACCATGGCAATGCCTCTGCTGGTGATTTAGAAAATCTTGGGGATCTTGTTAAAAAAAGAGTATTTGAAAATAGTGGGATTGATCTAAAATGGGAAATTAAAAGAATAGGGAAATATGCATAAATATCAAACAAGTTTTATTGCTAATTCTAAGGTTACAATATTGAGTGATAAAGGAAAAAAACATGTGGCGGTAGTAGGTGGCGGTATGTCGGCTGAACGAGAAGTTTCTTTAGTATCATCTTCGGGAGTTAACAAAGCTTTGGTAGATAGTGGATATAAAGTTACTTTTATAGATATGGGAGTAGACATTGCCTCGGTACTTTTACAGATAAAACCGGATATAGTTTATAATTGTTTACATGGTACTTATGGCGAAGATGGTTGTTTGCCTGGGTTACTCAATATCTTGCGAATTCCTTATACTCATAGTGGGGTTCTCGCTTCTTCTTTAGCATTTAGTAAAATACATGCAAAAGCATGGTTTGTTGCTAATGATATTAAGGTAGCCAAGCATATTGTCGTTAATAAATCTGATAACATTAAGGCCGATCCTATGCCAAGACCCTATGTTATAAAACCTATTGCCCAGGGATCAAGTATAGGCGTTGAAGTAATATTTGCTGAAGATGATTTTAACTTTGCTGATTATGATTTTCCTTATGGTGATCAGGTAATGATTGAAGAATATATTAAGGGGCGAGAAATGCAAGTAGCCGTTTTAAACGGCGAAGCCTTAGGGGTATTGGAAATAAAACTCCTGAAACAGCGTTTTTATGATTATGATACTAAATACACTGATGGATTTGCCCAGCATTTATGTCCAGCTCCATTACCACAAAATATATATAATGAGTTACTAGAAGAGTCGGAAAGAACATATCAAACCATGAATTGTAGAGGTGTGGCTAGAGCAGAGTTTATTTTTGACGAAAGTAAGAATGAAATTTTTACTATAGAAATTAATACCCATCCTGGTATGACTCCCTTATCGATTATACCAGAAATAGCTGCTTTACAGGGAATGGATTTCCGCTCGCTAGTGGAAAGAATCTTAGAAACAGCATGTATTGACACATGAAGAGGAATAAAGCGTCTAATAAGAAGAAAAAAGCCAATATACCTTTACGACGAAAGTTGGCAATGGTGTATATTAGAGTGGTATTTTTTATTAAAATTACCCTAGTAGTTTTGTTGTCTTCATTTTTCTTTACCAACTATTTTGCTCCTGTAAGACAAGAAATTATCCAAAATATTTATGAATTCACTTCTGATATTAGCTTTAGACTTGAAAATGTTTTAATAGAAGGGCAATATAATACTAAGGAAGAAGATATATTAGCAACTTTAAATGCTGATAAGGGTACGCCTATTCTTTCTTTAGACCTAGGAACAATAAAGAGTAATTTGCAACGCAATCCTTGGATTAAAAATGTTGTAATTATTGAGAGAAGATTACCTAATACTATTTACATAAGATTAACTGAGAGAGTGCCAATTGCTATCTGGCAATTTAACGAGAAAGTTTTCCTTATTGATGAAGAAGGATATAAAATTACTACTGATATAGGTACTTTCACTAATCTTCCTCATGTTGTAGGATTGGATGCTAATATTTATACTAACAAATTAATTCAAGATTTAGCAAAATACCCTGAACTAGCTAAGAAAATTGTCTCTTCGGTACTTTATGGGAAAAGACGATGGAATTTAAATCTAGAGCAAGGTATAACTGTTAAAATGCCAGATTCTGGGTTTGATCGTGCTTTAGATTACCTTGCAGGATTGGATATGAAAAATCTATTATTTAATCAAAATTATAAAACTATAGATTTACGAGATTTGAGTAAGTTTTATATAGAAAAATATTAAGAATTATGAAAGCCAGATTGTCTAACTTTTTAACTCTTGACCTTGGTAGTAGTAAAATAGCTTGTATTGCAGCATATATTGATAAAAGAGAAGATGCAAGAATAGTAAGCCAAGTTCTGCATCACTCAAAAGGTATTAAATCAGGAGTCATATTAGATTTAAAAGATGCGGAAAATAGCATAGTTGGAGCGATTTACGCATTAGAAAAAGATTGCGGTAAAAACATAAAAAAAATAACTATATCACTAACAGGCTATGGCACTAAGTCTTATTATGCAAATAGTAAAATAAAACTTTCTAATCAGCCAATTTCACCACAAGATATCAAAAAACTTATCAAAAAAGCCTTATTGGAATTCAAAATTAAAGACCAAGAAATTATTCATTATTTCCCTATAGAATTTACTCTTGATAATAATAATGCTATTGAAGATCCAATCGGAATGTTTGGCAAAGAATTAGGGTGTGAATTACATATTATCACAGCAAATTTTAATATGCTAATGAATATTACCAATTGTTTTGCAAAATGTCATGTGGAAATAAATAATATTATATTAGCAATTTATGCGTCAGGAATTGCTTGTCTTTCAGAAGATGAAAAAAATCTTGGCTCTATCATAATCGATATGGGGGCAAGAACTACCTCTTTTGGCGTGTTTGTCTCAGGCAAGTTAATATATACAAGCTACATAGATATAGGTAGCTTTCATATTACATCTGATATAGCAAAAGTCTTCTCAGTAAGCCTGAACGTTGCAGAAAAACTTAAGATTCTCTATGGTAATGCCATGCCATCTTCTCTTGATAAAGATAATATTATTAATTTAGAAGATTTTGAAATGGAAATTCCTGACAGTGGTAGACCAGCAATTACCTCAAAATATCTTGCCTGCGTCATCAGTCCAAGAGTAGAAGAAATATTGTTGATGGTTCAAGCTCAGCACGATAGAGTTGTGGCAGGCAATATGGTCGCCTACCGCATTGTTATTACTGGTGGAGGAGCGATGCTCCGGGGAGTAAAAGAGCTAGCAAGTAAAATTTTTGAGAAACAAGTACGAATTGGTAAACCGGAAATTTTACCAGGTTTTGCTGAAGATTATAATCCCCATATATATTCCACTGCTATAGGTATGGTAAAAACCCAATCTTTAAAAATACAAAAGAATAATTTTGATATTAATGATAATAATGATGCTAGTTGGTTTAAAAAATTTCTAATTTGGCTAAAAGAAAATATCTGAAAATAATCATTACATAATTGTCACTAAACTTGATATTTCCAATAATTTTTTTCACAAAAATACTTTACATATCAAATATATTTCTATATCATATAGAATATATCTTTTTATAAAAAGAGGCTCGGTATTGACTGTAGCTATTTGTCTCAACGAAAAGGATAACATTAAATTTATAAGGCAAATATTATGACTAGACTTACTGACATTATTAAAGATCTGCGTGCAGGAGTAGATATTAAGAAAATAGATTTGTATAAGAGCGGGATAGGCAATGAGGAAGTTAAGTTATTATTGCAAGCCTTAGAGAAGTATAATAACACCGTAACGGAGATAGACTTGGACAGCAACAGAATAACCAATGAGGGTGCTGGGTTGATAGCACATTTCTTAGAAGAAAATAGTTCTGTAACGTATATAGATTTGAGCAACAACAAGATAGGCAATGAGGGAGCTAGGTTGATACTAAAAGCTATAAGGAAAAACAACACCTTGACGGAAATAAATTTGCATAAAAACAAGACTTTGTCTACTAACGAGATAGACTATAACATACGAGAAAGTATATATAAAATATTAGAAAAAAATAGAGTACGAGCTGAAGAAGCCCAGGCTGAAGAAACCTTATCTAAGAAGAGCGATCAAGGAATAGATTCGATACAAGAAAAATTACCTGTTACTGGTACAAAGCTAGAAGAAAACCAAAATATCTCCAAAGGAATACAACAATTGAAACAGGATATGCAGGATGGTATTCTGGAACTTATTATACAGAAATTAAAGGAAATGGATCAAAAATTAGATGTCGTGATAGGAGAAGTAAAGGTGCTATCTAAGGAGCAATCCTCAATGCAAGTAGTATGGTGGTCTCCTTTGTCTAGACAAAAATTTAGCAATTTAGAGATATAATTCCCATGAAATTATGAGTCTATAATATACTTTGTGTAAGTTGCAAAAGTAAGCAGTAAGAAGTACTGTAAGAAAACAACTTATAAAAAGGTAAAATATGTCAGAAAAAATAAAAAAGAAGATATTAGAACTAAAAGATAATAATATAAGTAATAATTTAGTAGAAGAATTATTATCAAAAGCCGATCCATCTAAGTTGTTTGGCAAAGAAGGATTATTTCAACAACTAAAAAAGCAAATAGTTGAAAAAATATTAGAAAGTGAACTAGAGCATGAATTAGGTTATTCAAAGCATAGTAAAATGCCGAAAGTAGATAATAATCGTCGTAATGGTAGCTATGAAAAGACAATAATTGATGATGATGGTAGGAAGGTTACTCTGGAAGTACCAAGAGATCGAGAAGGAGAGTTTGTTCCGAAATTAATACCTAAAGGGCTGAGAAGATTCAGTGGATTTGACGATAAAGTTATCTCACTTTATGGTCGAGGAATGACAGTCAGTGAAATTCGAGGTCATTTGGAAGAAATATATCAAACTGAGGTTTCCGGTGATTTAATATCGACAATAACCGATGGAGTAATAGACGAAGTAACTAGGTGGCAAAATCGAGGTTTAGATAAGGTTTATCCAATATTATACTTAGACTGTATTCATGTTAAGTCTAGGGATAACCAGGTAGTGATAAATAAAGCAGTATATTTAGCGATTGCTGTTAATATAGAAGGAAAGAAGGAGTTGCTGGGTATTTGGGTAGGAAAAAATGAAGGTGCTAAATTCTGGATGCAAGTAGTTACTGAGTTAAAAAATCGAGGAGTAGAACAAATTTATGTTGCTTGTGTTGATGGTCTAAAAGGTTTTCCGGAAGCGATAAGTAGCATATTTCCTGCGACTATAGTACAGTTATGTATAGTTCATATGGTTCGCAATTCAGTGAAGTATGTCTCATATAAGGATTTAAAGGAGGTGACCACAGATTTGAAGCAAATTTATACAGCAAATAATGAAGAAATGGCAAGTCTAAAACTTCAACAATTTAGTTCAAAATGGGACAAAAAATATCCAGTAATTTCTGATATTTGGCAACGTAATTGGTGTGGGATAATCCCATTTTTTGCTTTTCCTGAGGAAATAAGAAAGGTAATTTATACAACAAATACCATTGAATCTGTCAACCGTCAAATTAGAAAAATCATCAAAAATAAGGGGGTGTTTCCAGATGATAAATCAATTCAGAAAATAATATTTTTAGCTCTGCAAAATGCATCTAAAAAATGGACTATGCCCATAAAAGATTGGTCATTAGCTTTGAATCAATTTGAAATACTTTGTGGTGATTTTAAATATGATTTATTGGAATGTAAAAAATAGAACTTACACAAAATAAATGATTGACTCTTGTTTTTCGATTAGGAGAGTCTAGTTTTCCCTGTCATACAAAAATCTCTAACCTCTCCTATAAAAGATTCAAATCCCTTATTCTCTTTAACTAATCTATTAGCCATATCCCAATCAATTTCTAACCTTTCTTTTGCAGGGATTAGTATTCGACCTTTCTCAACTTGATCTTTTATATTTAATAAAATAAATCCTATACCATGTCTAGCAGCAAGAATTTCCAGCTCCCGTAAAGTACTTCCGCCCTTGCCTTCTACTAAAGAAGAAGCTACTAAATATCCATAATTAGCCCATGAGGAATTTGATAGGGCTTGAAAAAAAGATTGTCGCACATTAGCACTATCAATTACGACCTTTACCTCAAAAGACCAAAGCTTAGCTTTTTTATCGGCAAATTGTTGCACACAATCCTTGATTGCTAATGCCCAATCTTTAGTAAGATCCTCCATTCCTACTAGATCAGGATGTAACCATTTATTACCGTTAGTACCTTTATAGTTTGAAGAACATTTGTCATTAATAATTTTGCTATGAACACCCAACTCTTGTAAAAGAAAGTCTGAAAGCTTTGGGTATATCTCTTTTTCTTTTATGTTTGGTTCTTTTTCAGTATATTCTCTCTCTACCTGCTCAGTTTCTTTAGTGTAATAATATCTACACGGATATTCTTCTCTTTTAATATTAGGTTCTTGTTTTTGTATGCTTTTAAACCAATTTTTATGCATTTCTCCACTAAGAATTCCTAACATCATTTTGTCCTTTCCCGATGAATCAGTTATATTATTCAGTGTTTCGTTTTTACTTCTTTCTGCTTTCTTTTTGACTTCCTCAGGATAAGTTTTTACTAGCCATTCAGCTATTTGAATAGGAGTAAATTTTTGTTCCTCATTGGCTCTAAGAAAACCAATAATTGCTTTGTTACGATTAAATTCCATAAATAATTCCACTAATTTTATAAGTCATTAATAAAATAATAATCAAAATAGCAAAAAGTTTAAATATAATTAGCAGATATAATTACAAGTTATTAGCTTTAAATTTAAATGTAATGACAATGTTGCAACTTATGCATTTTTAACAAATATCCAATCGTTATTGGAAGACTCGGTTTCGCTATATTGATAATTTTGTTTAGAACAGTGTTTTAATTTTTCCGGTAGGTCTATAAGATTTTCTGCAATAAAATTAAACATGCTGCCCCTAGCCTTTTTGGAATTTATTGCTATTATTTGTAATTTATTGTTTCTTCTTTCTTTAAAATATATATTAATTATTGGGTATTTAAGATCATTCTGATTAATGACGCAGGAATATTCATTGGATGCTAGGTTGATTAGATATTTATTTTGATGAGTTGCTAATATTTGATTTATATAATTGGTAATATCGTCTTGCCAGAAATTTGATAATTTTTCAAAATTTGGCAATTTTGTTGACATTTCTAGTCGATAAGGTTTTATTTTTTCAAAAACTCTTAGTGCACCGTATAAACCTGATATAATTAACGTGTGTCCTTGCAAGAAATCCCACTGCTCCGCGGTAAAATTCTTCCTATCAATGTTATTGTAAACATCCCCATCATAGGCAAATATCGCTTGCTTCTGAGGTTGGTTATCGAAATCTTGAAATCTATGATAATTAAGCTCAGCCAGTTTATCACTAACCCCCATTAACTGCTTAATCTGATTTTGTGACAAATTTTTACATATTTGTAAAAGAGCTTGTGTTTTAGTAAAAAAATGGGGTTGCATCGATGGCAACCCCACTATTTGAGAAGTAAAATCTTGAGTTTTCGCTGGTGAGATTATACTGAGCATACTATTTTACTGACTCAAGCAACTTTCTAACTCCATCTACTGATTTGTTAAATAAATCTTGCTCTTCATCGTTTAATTTTATTTCTACTATTTTTTCCACACCATTTTTACCAATAATAACCGGTACACCGACATACATATTGTTTACTCCATATTCCCCTTGAAGATAAGCAGCACAAGTTAATATTTTGCGTTTATCTTTTAGATAACTTTCTAACATTTCGATAGCAGATGTTGCCGGAGCGTAATAGGCAGAACCCGTTTTAAGTAGTGAAACAATTTCTCCACCACCATTTCTGGTACGATCTATTATCTCATTAATACGTTCCTTCGTTGACCATCCCATTTCGACTAAATCTAACACTGGTATCCCATTAATTGTCGAATATCTAATCAAAGGAACCATTGAATCACCATGCCCCCCAAGGACAAAACTACTAACATTTTCTACAGAAACATTAAATTCATGGGCTAAGAAAAGGTTAAATCTGGCTGAGTCAAGTACCCCGGCCATACCGACTACCCTATTGCTAGGTAATCCACTTTCCTTTAACATTACATAAACCATAGCATCAAGTGGATTGGTTACAACAATAACAAAAGCGTTCGGTGCATATTGTTTAATATTTTCTGCAACAGTTTTGATAACAGTGCTATTAACATTAATTAAATCATCACGACTCATTCCGGGTAAACGTGGTGCTCCAGCTGTAACAATTATTGCATCTGCACCTGCTATGTCTTTATAATCATTAGTACCTGTACTAATTACATCTGAACCTGTAATAGCTCCAGCTTGTGCTATATCTAAAGTCTTACCCTGCGAAAAGCCTTGAGATATATCAAACATAACTACGTCACCAAGTTCTCTTAGACTTATCAAATGGGCAAGTGTTCCACCGATATTGCCACTACCAATTAAAGCAATTTTTGTTTTTTTACTCATACTTCCTCCTGAAAAGTATTTTATGAATTCATTGAATCAAAGAATTCTGTATTAGTTTTAGTATTTTTAAGTTTATCAATTAAAAACTCTGCTGCATCTATAGTCCCCATTGGATTAATGATTCTACGAAGAACCCACATTTTGGTTAGAATGGCTTTATCAACCAATAACTCCTCTTTACGTGTGCCAGATTTAGTAATATCAATCGCAGGATAAATACGTTTATCAGCTATTTTGCGATCGAGAACTATTTCAGAATTACCAGTACCTTTAAATTCTTCAAAGATCACCTCATCCATACGCGAACCAGTATCAATTAAAGCAGTTCCTATTATAGTTAATGAACCACCATTCTCAATATTTCTTGCTGCTCCAAAGAATCTTTTTGGTCGTTGTAATGCATTTGCATCAACCCCCCCTGTGAGAACTTTACCAGAAGATGGGACAACAGTGTTATAAGCTCTGGCAAGTCTTGTTATTGCGTCAACCAATATTACCACATCTCTTTTATGCTCTACCAATCTCTTAGCTTTCTCAATAACCATTTCAGCAAGCTGAACGTGCCTAATAGCCGGTTCGTCAAAAGTTGAACTAACGACTTCCCCACGCACTGAACGCTGCATATCGGTTACTTCTTCTGGACGTTCATCGATTAACAGAACGATTAAAAATACTTCTGGATTATTGGTGGTAATAGCATGGGCGATATTTTGTAATAGAACAGTTTTACCAGTTCTTGGTGGAGCAACAATCAACGCCCGTTGTCCTTTACCCATAGGAGCCACCAATTCAATTATTCTGGTACTAAAATCCTTGCTATTATCTTCTAGTTCTAATGATAATTTTTTTTCAGGATAAAGTGGAGTCAAATTATCAAAATGTACTCTATGATATGCCTTAGAAGGCTCTTCAAAGTTAACTTTATTTACTTTCAGTAATGCAAAATAACGTTCTCCTGGTTTTGGAGCCCTAATTTGTCCTTCTACCGTGTCCCCTGTACGTAGTCCAAAGCGACGAATCTGACTTGGAGAAATATAAATATCATCAGGACCGGCGGAGTAATTTACCTCTGGGGATCTAAGAAATCCAAACCCATCAGGTAGAATTTCCAGTACACCTTCTCCTGAAATCAAATCACCCTGTTCAACAGATTTCTTGAGTATAGCAAAGACTAGCTCTTGCTTTAGCAAAGCACTAGAGTTCTCAATGTTAAGATTTTCTGCTTGTACTTGCAACTCTTCAGGTGATTTACGTTTTAATTGTTTGAGATTGATGGTAACAACACCATCTTTATTAGGGCTATCATACTTGATACTATTATTGTAATGGTTATCAGATGATTCCTTATTGTCGGTCACTATATTTCTTGTCATATTTTATTTTTTTTAGATTTAATTAAGATGAGACTTTTTAAAAACTGTATTCTTTCCAGCTCGTTTTGGTTTTCTCAGAGCATTCTGCTTTTGATCATTACTTTTGATCATTTTGTTGTCAAAATCAATCGAGGGAATCCTTGTGTACATTTGTACTAGGAGGCTGCCTGCGATAACTAATTAATTATATTTTAAGCTATTTTTCGACGAGAATAGATATGATTTTTGCAGAAATAGTATATCTATTTCAAGAAAACCATGTTTATTCGCAGCCAAAAAGAGCCAAATATAGAATTACTTTAGTTATTGAAGGCAACCTCCTAGGAGGCTACCTATGATAACTAATTAATTATCATAGGCAGTCTCCTAGCAGAACATTAAATATTCTTTATATTTCCGGATAGATAATTAATTTTTTGGGAATTGATACTAAGTGTAACCAACTTTACCGAATTATTTCACATTTGTCAAACATATTTATATAAAACAACCCTTACAAAGTAATTAAAAGTCACAATCAATAGCTGAATATACTTTGATATGGCCAATCTTCCTAAACTAACTATAATAGACGTCTTGTACTTTTCTGCAATTTTTAAATTATTCTGGGTTAGGTATTGCCTAAAAACATTAACATGATCCATTAAAGCTTCCCATATGCCTTTGTCAACCCATCTCTTAAATCTGCGATAAACACTGTACCAACAACCATAATAATCAGGCAGAAGACGCCATTGACAACCTGTTCTAGCAATAAACCATATTGCTTCAATAAACTGTCTTATTTTTTCCTCATTCTTGTTGTGTATAGCTTTTTTTTTCTTAAAAAATGATAAAATTGCTTCCCATGCTTGGTCTTCTATGTAATACTTCATATTGGTAGTTTCTTGGTTTCGATAACTAGAAACTACCATTTCTTCTTACTATTGCAACTTCTTTATTCTCCTCTGATAACTTAACATAAAATTTTGTCAACAGAACCTAGCTCTTTTTCGAAAAAGTGATAGCCTTCTTGTAATTCTTCCGATAGTTTATCTTTTTGATAAACCTGTAGGCGAGAAACTATTAAAGATAGAAGTTGACGAGAAGTTTTACTTAATTGCTTACCATAATTATTGGTAAGGTTTCGCCATTCAGGTGGGACGAAATTACCGACTATATTATAAAAGATAGTATCAGGATTTTCAACTAAGGCGTTGGGAAAAGTTAATGATTCTGCCATACTTCCTCCCCGTGAAAAACGGTTAAAAATAGACCTTTTTGTAGGTTAAATTTGGGGAGTTTTAATAAAAAAACAGCTATGAGATAGCCATAGAAATTTTTTTAGAGAATTATAAAATTGCTGAAAAGCCTTTATATCTGGTGGAGCCAGGGGGAATCGAACCCCCGACCTTTTGAATGCCATTCAAACGCTCTACCAACTGAGCTATGACCCCTAAAATATCCCATATATGGTCAACTGATGAGAAGTTGGGGACGTTGTCACTCGTCGCTCGCCTATTACTTATAGGCGTCGCTCCATCGTTCCTAGCCCCAAATTCTCCTGAATTAACTATAGTCATTGATGAGAAGTTGGTAACGGCATGCTACCCGCTCCTCCTGAATTGACATATATATTCACATTATTTGCAGAATATACTTATTAGTCCAGTTTTATACTATAATTATAAAGCTGAATCCATAAATTTTTTGAATATTTCGCTATTTTCTAATATTTTAAGCTCTTCTTTACACCAAGGAGAAAAGTTGGCTGAGTATTCCTCTGTGTATAACTTAAAATCTTGCCATTTAAGTAATTTTACTTCTGCTATTTCTTGTTCATTTATTCTGATAACATCATCTGATAAAGCTAAATATATCGGACATATCTCATTTTCCACAATATTATTTATAGCAAATTTATAACGATAATTAGCAATAAAATATACTTTCTGCAAGCTGACCAAGCCTAATTCAAATTTTGCATGCCTATAAACAGCTTGCTCGTAAGTTTCGTTAATTTGTGGATGTCCACAAAAACTATTAGACCAAAATCCACCCCAGGTTTTTTTGAGTAAGCTTCTTCTTTGTATCAAGATGTCCTTTTGACTATTGAAAAGAAACACAGAAACCCCTCTATGCAATGGTGTATTAGAATTATGAACCGTCAATTTATCCTCTGTTCCAAGAATATTATCTTGTTCATCAACTAATACAACATGTATACTCGAATGCTTTGAAGAATTGGTTCTGCAAAACTTCGGGGCATTCGCGTGTTCATGTACTAAATGTACACTCCGCTCATTTGAATATGACATTAATTATTTACTCCTACTAACAAATATTTTTCTATAATAGCTAAATAATTACCTAAAATCTGTTGGTTTTTATTAACAAATTCTAAGGCATTAGTCTGATAAATTTTAGCTTCCTCGATACCAGTTTCAGATAGCAAATATTCCATTTTATTCAATAAATCACTTTCGTTTTGAATTTGCGTAGCAGCTTTATTTGCAAGCATTTCATTAGCAATATTAGCAAAATTACTCATATCTGGTCCAAATATAATATAATTAGCAAAATATGCTGGTTCAAGTACGTTATGTCCACCTTGTTTAAATGAACCGCCAACAAATGAAATATAAGATATGCTAAAAAATAATCCTAGTTCTCCAAATTTATCAACAATGTAAAGATCATCAGTCAGAATAGGTATATTTTGTTCAGACTTGATACTATAGGTTAAATTTAGTTGGGTACACGCTTTCCCTATATCATTTTTACGTTCAGGATGGCGTGGAATTAGAATAAAATAGCAATTTGGATATCGTTGTTTTATTGGTTTTATAATATTCAGTAATACTGTTTCATCTTCCAGATGAGTGCTGGCAAATACAATAATTCTTTTAGCACTCATATATTGTGCTAAAATTGTTAATTCTTGTTCATTTACCGGTAATTTTTTGTTGGCAAATTTGATATTGCCTAAATTATTTATATTGCTCATACCAAGTTGCATAAATTTTTCATAATCGATGTTACTTTGAACAATAATTTCACTAAAATTAGAGGTGATTGCCCTAAAAAATGAGCTTATTTTTTTCCATGATGCAAATGATTTATCAGAAATACGAGCATTCAGTAATAATAATTTACAATGTTTCTTCCCTTCGCTAATTAGACATGGCCATAATTCTGATTCAACAAAGATTCCTAGAGTTGGTTGCCAATTTCTAAAAAATTTCTTAACAAAAATAATATTGTCTATAGGAATTAGTTGATGAACAGCATTTACAGGTAACTTTTGTTGTAATATTTTTGCAGAAGATTTGGTTCCTGAAGTAACCAAAAACTTTAAGGTGGTTTTTGGCATCGTTCTTTTTAGCCAAAGATCATTAATATTTTCAACTAAGGTAAGAGCTATCATAGATTCCCCTACACTGGCGGCATGTATCCAAACTAAAGTTTCATTTCGTTTATAGTTAATTGATGAGAAGTTGCTGACGTCGTTACTCGTCGCTTGCCTATTACTTATAGGCGTCACTCCATCGTTCCTACTACCCAATCCTCCTGAATTGATTATAGTATGTGTATGCCCAATAGCAAAACGTTCCCCTATACGCTTTATATCTTCTTTGCCAACAATAACTCTCAATACCAATAAAAGAACATATAGTGGAAGAAATAGGAAACTTAAGATATGATATAAATAGATCATGAGTTTATTTCACTGATGTTTAATGCTTGGGCTAAATTAATATCATCTTGATTTTCATTGCCCATAAAAATTAGTGGCAAACCTATAAAAGCCGTTATTTTACCAAAAGGTAGCGGCATAATCAGTTTATCCCAACTTTTAAGTAAAAAATATCTAGAAGCCTTACAAGAAACCGGTATTAATTTTATATTATATTTTTGAGCCACTTTGTTAATATTACTATTTATTTTGTAAATAGGTCCACGCGGACCATCTGGGGTAATTACTATATTACTACCATTATGTAATTTTTTGATAATGGCTTTTAAAGCTACCACAGAATTTTTATTAGTAGAGCCATTTATTACCCCAAAGCCGAATTTATTGACAATATCACTAATTATTTTACCATCAGAATGAGGAGAAATAAGGGCATGGATGTCTTTATGACCGGTAAATATTCCTGGACCCAAAGCGAGCCTGTTATGCCAAAAAGCAAAAATTGCCCCTTTTTGTGCTAAAAATTGCTGTTCATTGTAACCATCTGGAAAAACAAACTGCCAACGACAGGTAAAATAAACCACTCTCAAATAACTATACAATAATTTAGTGACTACACTAAGTGCAAAATTATTCTTTTTAAGAAGTTTCTTGATCATTTTAATTGATGACAAGCATTTTTTATACGCAAGCATGCTTGCTCCAAATTTTTTATCGAAGTTGCGTAAGAAATTCTGAAATAATTTTCTAAACCGAATGCAATACCAGGAACAACTGCCACACTACATTCTTCAAGCAAATATTCTCCAAAATCATTACTATCTTTGATAATTTTATTAGAGGGGGTTTTAAGCCCAAATAATTCATTACATTTAGGAAATAAATAGAATGCTCCTGCCGGCTTATAACAACTAATACCCTTGATATCATTTAGGATTGATAAGGTTAAGTCACGTTTTTCTTGAAAGTTTTTTGCATTAGACTTAATAAAATCTTGAGGGCCAGTTAAAGCTTCAATGGCTGCCATTTGGCTTATAGAGCAAGGATTAGAAGTACTTTGTGACTGAATAATAGCCATTGCCTTAATTAATGATTTAGTACCAGCTCCGTATCCTATACGCCATCCTGTCATAGAATAAGCTTTTGATACACCATTAACCGTAAATATTCGATCTTTTAAATCCGGTGCCACTTGAGCAAAAGTATAAAACTTAAAATCATCAAAAATAATATGCTCATAAATATCATCAGACATAATATTTATGTTGGGATATTTGCGTAATAATTCAGCAATATCAGCTAATTCTTGATAAGAATATGCCCCCCCTGTTGGATTACTCGGCGAATTAATAATTAACCATTTAGTTTTTTTGCTAATTACTCGCTCTAGAACATTAACAGTAAGTTTAAAATTATTTTCCATGTTACAATTAACAAATACCGGAATACCGTCAGCTAATATTACCATATCTGGGTATGAAACCCAGTATGGACTAGGAATAATTACTTCATCACCGGGGTTAAGGGATGCCATAAACAAATTATAGATTACTTGTTTTCCTCCACTGGATACGATTATCTCGTCTAAATCATAATCTAAATTATTTTCATACTTGAATTTGTTCTGTACCGCTTGTTTAAGCTCCAATACACCATCAACATTAGTATATTTTGTTAAACCATCTCGCACAGCCTTAATTGCAGCTTCCTTGATATTATTTGGCGTATCAAAGTCAGGCTCACCAGCCCCAAGGGAGATTATGTCTCTGCCTAGTTTTTTTAGTTCAAATGTTTTTTTGACTAAGGCTAAAGTAGGGGATGGCTTTATTAAATCTAATCGTTTAGCAATAAGTGACATAGTAGAACCTATATAATTTTATCAAGTATACTCAAATCATTAGAGTATATACTATATTTGTTTTCAAAAAACAATTCTTGAGCGAGTTAAATTATTATATTATTATTTTATATATAAATTAATATGAAATAACAATATGACAAGTTTATCTATTACTTTACCATTATAGTTAACCTGATTAGCATTTAGTCATTTGTCTCAACTAAAAGGGCGTCATTCCCGCGTAGGCGGGAATCTATAATATCTCAGGGTTTTTATGCAATATTTTAGATTCCCGCCTACGCGGGAATGACAAACATTATTAAATTCAGAATTACCACAAGAAGAGAAAAAATGGTGGAGCAAAGAGGGATTAGATTTATTTTATGTATAGTCAATTCAGGAGAATTTGGGGCTAGGAGCGACGAGTAATGACGTCCCCAACTTCTCATCAATTGACTATAATTATAGACAAAGTCATTAGTGCTAGTTAATATATATGCTATTATATATATTAACAAAATCAAATTTCATAGACTTTATGTTTGGCAGCAAAATTATTTATAACAGTTACGGTTTAATAAAGGATAAGATGAGATCATGCTATCATTTTTGCAAAAATTTTCCATCTTGGTATATGGAGAAAATTTTTACGTTGATCAATTATTTTACCGATGTAAAATATAAGGTAACACACTTAAAAGAAACTAATTTAAAGCTTGGTATAGAACATTTATATAAGAATAACTTAAATGACGCTATATTAAGGTTTAAATTGGTTGATAAATTTTTTTCTAATTCAGACCAAGCTATAGTCAATTCAGGGGAATTTGGGGCTAGGAGCGATGGAGCGACGCCTATAAGTAATAGGCGAGCAACGAGGGACGACGTCACCAACTTCTCCTCAATTGACTATAATTCTTGCCAAGTTAATTACTGGCTTGGTTGGACATATTTCTTAAAAAATAATTATCAGAAGGCTTTGTATCATCTACAAAAAGCTTCTGAATCTGATCCAGTCAAGTTAGGAACTTTTTTACAAAATTATAATAATTCGTCAGATATTCCTCAGCAAATTTGGCATCAATATAGAAATCTTACGGCTGAATATTATAACAACAAATTTTGTAGTAATAAGCAACTATACCTACCTCATAATTTTGTCAGTAGGATTATGAGTGGCATAACAGATTTGCCTGATAATTACCGCATTTTAGAGCTAGGTAGTAATACAGGTTTAGTGGGGGCTGAGGTTAAAAAGCGTTTTCCTGATAGCTTTACTTTTACTGGTGTAGAAAGTTCAGAAGCCATGAATGTTTTTGCCCTAAATATGAATATCTATGATAATATACTAGAAGTTTCTATACCAGACTTTATTAAGCAACATTCTAATAAATATGATGTGATATTAAGTTTTAACGCTCTTTCTTTTACTAAGAATCTGTCAACTTACTTTAATGATATTTATTCAATAGTCGATAAATTAGGATATTTTGCATTTTGTTTGCCAATAAATAACGTTACAAATCTTTCATTAAAAAGAAAAGAATTTATTTTTGCTATAACAGATATCAAGGAAGCTTTAAGTCAAACTAAATTCACTGTATTAAGTAGTGAGGAATTAGTTATAGAAAAAAATGATAAATACTATATGGTGGTTTGTAAGAAAAATCATTGATGAAACCTATAATGAAGAGATTTATATTACTATCATTAGTTATACTTAACTTTTTTAACCTAACCGCAATAGCGGATGTTCAAAATACTCAAGATAATGATGATTTTCAGTATGTTTATAGTGCCAAGAATGGTTGTATGCAAGTCTATGATCCTTATGAAAAACTGAATCGTAAAATCTTTGTCTTTAACTCCATTTTAGATTATCTGTTTTTGCGACCTATTACTATAGGCTATAAACAATTTACTAATGATTATACCAAAGCTAGAGTGAGTAGTTTTCTAGATAACATTACTATACCTTTGACTGCTGTCAATTATGGTTTACAGATGAATTATGATCAAACTATGAAGAGTATATGGAGATTTCTTATCAATAGTACATTTGGTATAGGCGGATTATTTGACGTAGCAAGTAAAATTGGCTTAAAAGTTACCAAACAAACTTTGGGGAATACTTTAGCTCATTATGGAGTAGGGCCTGGACCATACTTAGTCCTACCATTTATTGGTGCTACTAATGCAAGAGACTTCACAGATCCGGTATTTACAAATAGTTATTTAAATCCTATAATGTATAGGGTACATAGGAATTTTGAAATGGTAGTATCTAGTGTACAAATTATAGATACTAGGTTAGGATTATTACCATTTACTGACTATATAACACGTAGTTCTACCGATCCTTACATAGCTGTAAGATCAGCTATGCATCAAAATCGGGAATCTGTAATTGCCTATCCTAAACAATTTAAATGCCCTAAACCTAACTAAATTATAGAAAATTATGAAAAAATTTATTGTTTGCTTAATTTTAAATTTCCTGTCTTTGTCAGCCTATTCAACTGCTAATGATAATAATGCGGGGGTTGATAGCTATGTTAATCAGCTAATAAAAAATGGTCTAGAGGTATTTAATGATCAAAATTTAACTCAAGATGGCAAAATTGCTAAAAGTAAGATGCTAATTTTAGCTAACCTGGATTTAGATTGGATGGCTAAATTTACCCTTGGGGTCTACAGAAGAACTTTAACCCCTGAACAAATTAAACAATTTACAGAAGTTTATGGTAATTATGTCAGTACAGTCTATGCTGATTTGGTGAAAAATTATCATGGTCAACAACCTAAAGTTGAACAAGTGCGTATTCTTGATAAAGGTGAGTTTATGGTAGAAATGTTGATAGGAACAGCTAAAGTAAACTACTTGGTACGTCAAAAAGATGCAAGCGATAATTCTAGTTTTAAAGTTTCAGATGTTATTACGGAAGGTGTTAGTATGATCAGTTCCCAACAGTCAGAGTTCATGAATATTCTCAGTAATAGTGGTTTTGATACATTGATCGATGAATTGGTAAAGAAGTCATAAGCTTTTTCGTCATTACCAGTGAACATGAAGATTATTATGTGGATTGCTTCGTCGCTACTAAAGTAGCTCCTCGCAATCTGATATATCCCCACGAAATTGTTGCAAAATAGCAAGAATTGATAGAATATCATCATTATTTAATGATGATGGAGATAGTAGGTTATGGATGTAAAAACAGTATTAAATGAAGTAATAAAAGAACATTGTCCTTTTATACATAATAATCGTTTAAATGCGTTACTTGATGTTGCAGAAGACTTGACAGTAAAAGATAAAAAGATTTATTCGTATTTTACCCTTGGGAAATTTATTATTGAATTTAATTATTTGCATGCCATAAAACCATTGGTAGAATCCCTGGCATCTATTGACGATACCAGGTATAGGGTTAATTACTGCTACAGCCTTAATAGCGTCAATAGGTAATGCTAGTTGTTTTGAAAATGGTAGGCAATTATCAGCATGGCTAGGATTAGTACCAAGGCAACATTCTAGTGGTGGCAAAGATAAGTTGCTTGGCATTAGTAAAAGAGGTGATATATATTTACGCACTTTGTTGATTCAAGGAGCAAGAGCAGTACTGAATAGTAAAATAAGATTTACCACGGAAGAGCAAAAATCTAAAAAAGATTATAGCAAGTTTACCGAGTGGATGTTTAATTTATCTGAACGAAATGGGCATAATAAAACAACTGTTGCAGTAGCTAACAAACTAGCAAGGGTGGTGTTTGCGGTACTCAGTTCAGGCAATGACTATACCGAGAGTAAAGTTTGTAGCTAAAGAATTGGTACAAACTAGTTGTTGACGAGATAATATTATAGGTAAATAGAAATTTAATAGATTCTAATCCGGAATATGCGAAAGAATGATAATATTGATGGTAAATAAGACGAACCTTAGCTTACGAAAAAACTGAACAATCCAATGGCTCGTTAGAAGTCGATGAAATGATAAGTATAAGTTTGTAAGCCAGCGAATTCCATCAGGGCTATAGGTGTAGTGGCTCGCTTTCGAAATGACATTGGCTTGCTTTCATTGTAAAAATCGGCTCAAATTAAATGACTTTAAAAATTCAATCTGGCTCACTTTAATTGACCACCAAAAATATCTGGCTCAAATTAAACGATTCTATACTTTCCTTCGGCTCACATTATTTAACATTATCATTTGACATTATCATTAATTTTTTGGGGTGTGATATAATAGATAATTAGATAAAAACGGTCATTATTTTTATAATATAAATTAAGATAAAATCATTGGTATTTTTATAAGAAATATTATAATAATATACTTATTATTCGCTTTTCTTTTAAGTATGATTTAATCATAAAAAATAATTAGTGTTATGAGCAAAACAATAGCATATTTACGAGTATCAACTATTGACCAAGATCTTGAAAAAAATAAAGCAGCTATTTTATATTTAGCCAATGAAAGGAATTTAGGTAGGGTTTCTTTTGTTGAGGAAATTATCTCAGGTAAAATTAATTGGCGTAAACGTAAGATTGCTATAATTTTAGATGAGATGAAGAATGGGGATAAAATTATTGTTAGCGAATTATCAAGATTAGGTCGTAGTATGCTTGAATGTATGGAGATTTTATCAATAGCGACTGCAAAAGGTGTTGCTATTTATGCTGTTAAGGGTAACTGGCAATTAGATAATACCATTCAAAGCAAAATTGTTGCTATGGCATTTTCTATGGCTTCAGAGATAGAACGTGATTTGATTTCTAAACGTACTACTGAAGCTTTACGAGTACGTAAAGAAGCTGGTATGAGTTTAGGTCGCCCACAAGGAATAGGTAAAAGCAAACTAGATATTTATCGTCCTGAAATTGAAGCTCTATTAGCTAATGGGGCGACTCAAAAGTTTATCGCAATGCGGTATGGTTGTACGGAAGCTAACCTACATCACTGGCTTAAAAAAAGGGGGATTAGCAAAATTTCACATACTTCTTTAAAACAGGCTGTATAGAATGGCAAAAAAGCCTCTTCCTACTGAGATAATAGTAACTTTATATCACCAACTTGCTAATTTATCTGCAAAGCATCCAGATAGGAATAAACTTATTAAAGAAACCGCTGAGGTTTTCAGTGTTTCATTTTCTACAGTACGTCGTGCAATTAAAAACTATAGTCAGCCTCGTTCTATCAAGCGTGCTGATTACAATAAGCCAAGGAAAACTAGCTTTGAGGAAATGTTACGTTATTGTGAATTGATTGCTGCACTTAAAATTCGTTCAACTAATCGTAAAGGGAAGCAACTCTCTACACCTAGAGCTATAGCAATATTGGAGGATCATGGAGTAGAGGTAGATGGTAAGCAAATTATCCCTACTAAAGGTTTACTTACTAAACCCACAGTTAATCGTTATTTAAAGCAACTTGGTCTTAACTCAAAAAATTTCTTGCGTGAACCAGTAGTAGTGAGATTTCAAGCTACATATAGCAATGAGTGTTGGCAACTTGATTTTACTCCATCTGACTTAAAATATTTACCACAAAGCAGCACTGGTGAAAGTCAGCCTCTATTACTTGCCAGTGTAGTAGATGATAGAAGTGGCATGACTTACCAAGAGTATCAGTTGAGCGAAGGCGAGAATGTATTAATGGCGTTACGGTTTTTGTTTAATGCTATATCTCAAAAAAGTCAAAAACATTTTCCTTTTCAAGGGATTCCTATGATGATTTATCTTGATAATGGAGCTATAGCAAAAAGCCTAGTTTTTAGGCGAGTATGTCAGCAATTAGGTATTGAACTTCGCCCTCATATGCCGGCAGGAAGTGATGGAAGACGCACTACCGCCCGTTCAAAAGGCAAAGTAGAACGAGTATTTAATACTGTGCAAAATCAATTAGAAACATTGTATCATTTTCATAAGCCATCTTCTTTGGAAGAAGCCAACAGCTGGCTTTGGAATTATCTTGCCCATTATAATAGTTTACCGCACCGTAGTGAAAAACATTCTCGTTTAGAAGATTGGCAAGCAAATTTACCACCAGAAGGTTTTCGACAAGCATGTACATGGGAGCGTTTTTGTCAAATGGCACGGGAACCGGATGAACGTCAAGTAGCTTCTGATGCTTGTGTTACTATAGAAGGAGTACGCTATCAACTTACTGGAGAAATGGCTGGTGAAAAAGTAATACTGTTATTTGGATTGTTTGATAATGAATTACATGTTGAATTTCAAGGACAAAAGCATGGTCCATTTTACCCAGCAACAGGTCCCATTCCTTTACATAGTTATCGATCTTTTAAAAAGACAAAAATAGAGAAGCAACTGGATAAGATAGAAGAGTTAGCAAAAAAATTATCTTTACCACGTTCTGTACTTACTGGGCAATTTGGTAGTGGTCTAAAGCTTATACAACAGGCAAAATTGGTAACTACTGAAGAAAAGTCTCAGCCATTTATACCGTTTGAAGAACATGACATAGAAATGGCATATTTTAAAACAGGGGTGGAAGCAAAATTAGCTATTGCCAAATTTTTAGGTAAACCTCTAGCTACTATATCCGAATCACAACGTCTAGTACTTGATAATTTAATCAGTGAAAGCTTACACAAAGTCACTTTATTAAATAAAGTAAGAGAATTTTTTAAATTAAGATTAGTTTCTAATCAAACATAAGGATTATAAATGAATAACGAAGTTATGCAGTTTTTTGGGTTAAGTAAATCCTTTCATCAAGCAGCATTTTTAGAAACAGAATGCATTAAACAGAATATCAAAAATATTAAAGCTGCTATTCATGCTGGTGGTATTGTTGCTTTGACTGGTATGGTAGGAACAGGCAAGACAACACTTATATGGAAAATTCAACAACAATTATTGGAAGAAAGACAGGTAGTAGTATGTCGTTCACTAGCCACTGATAAGAGACGTGTAAATATTGCAATGCTTTATACAGCACTGTTTTTTGATTTAGCAAAGGATAAAAATTTTAAGGCACCTAACCAATCAGAACAACGTGAACGTAAACTTTTGGAGTTAGTAAAAAAACAAGATAAGCCTATAGCTCTTTTTATCGATGAAGCACACGACTTAAATAGTCAAACCCTTATTTCACTCAAAAGATTAATAGAACTCATTTATGGTAGTGGTGGTAACCTAACAGTTGTACTTGCAGGACACCCTAAGCTTAGTAATGATTTAAAACGTCCTTCTATGGAAGAAATTGGTGCACGTTCTCAGCTTTTTCACCTTAATCATTGGATGGAAAATAAAGCATATTATAGCTCATGGTTGTTTAAACAATGTTGTAGTAGCGATGTTACTCAGTCAGAGATTATTACTCTAGAAGCTTTAGAATTGCTAGTAAATAATCTAGTGACACCCTTGCAAATCAATCATTATTTAACCCAAGCTATGGAGCAAGCATATTTAGCTGGAACGAAACCCATAACTCTTGAAATTATTCAATCAGTACTAACTCCTGACTTAGATGGTATAGAAGCTAAACTTGCACGTTATGGTTATAACATACAAGTTTTATGTGATGTGCTAAATGCAAAACCTAGTGAAGTTAAAGCTTACCTGCTAGGGCAGCTTAATAATTCTAATAAACTGCTAGAATTTAATAAGGAGATTTATAAGTTAGGGGTACTTTAATGCAAGAAATTATTACAATAGCATAGCAATGAATTCATGATAATTAATATTATAATAATGAACGTTTTTATCTAATTATCTATTATATTACACCCCAAAAAATTAATAATATTGTCAAATGATAATGTCAAATAATGTGAGCCAAAGGAAAGTATAGAATCGTCTAATTTGAGCCAGATATTTTTGGCGGTCAATTAAAGTGAGCCAGATTGAATTTAAAAAGTCATTTAATTTGAGCCGGTTTTTACAATGAAAGCAAGCCAATGTCATTTCGAAAGCTAGCCACTACACTTAATGATCTTGCAGATAGCAGTGGAACTTTTTGCTGAATATGCTGAGTTTGATAATTCTCAGCTTAAGAATCAAATCCAAGACTATGGTTATTGCTTACAACAGCAATATGAATATGTGAAATTCTTCGCTAATGTCTGTGGAACTAATTTACCTGATCATGCAAAGATTGCAGAGTTAATAACAGCTTGCCATGCTAAGGTAACAGAAAATCTTGAGTACCAAGTTAGTAGTTTGAAGATTGATGAGGAGCAATCTAACCCAGAATATTATCATAAAGCTATAAAATATCTAGAAAATTATCAGGACTCTCCTGCCTGCAAAAATCTTAAGGCTATAGCCTATAGTTGCTTAGCTAGTATTGCTGAGTATGATGGTGCTAATGAATCTGCATTGGCTTACTATGCAAAAGCTATAGATGCCAATAGCCACCTACCAAAAATATATGAAGAACTAGGACAACTACTTTTTAACAAGGGTGAATATGCTAAGGCAATTGACTGCTACAAAGTAGTGAATAATGCATTTAAGATAAAAGTCTGTTTTAAAAAATGGCTAAAACAAGATCAAGAGAATCCCGATATAATGTTAAAACAGGCTGAGTATTTTGAGTCTATAGGTTTATTTGAAAAAGCTAAAACATATTATCACAATGCATTCAGCCTAAGTCATGATGAGAATTTTAAGGTTGCAGCTTACAAGAAAATTGCTAACATTATGCTTAATGCCACTGCTCAAGGGCAAGATTTTGCCACTAAAGCGGAGGAACATAATTTGTACAATTTTCCCTTGGTAAATGAAGAATTTACCAAAAATTTACTTGGCGACATAGTTGAAAAATGTGATTTGTATTGATTTAGCATCTCTCAATTTACAAACGTCATTGCGGAACTACTTTAGTAGCGACAAAGCAATTATAAGTTGTTATTCCCGCTTCGATGCGGAATCTATAATATCTCAGGGCTTTTTGAGCTGTATTTTAGATCCCGCACTGAAGCAGGGATGACACAGAGATGGATTGCTTCGGAGGCTTACGCATCCTCGCAATCTGATGTATCCCCACGAAATTAAGCACGACAAAGCTCCGTCTTTATAATAGATGCCAGGGATTCTGAGTCTATAATATACTTTGTGTAAGTTGCAAAAGTAAGCAGTAAGAAGTACTGTAAGAAAACAACTTATAAAAAGGTAAAATATGTCAGAAAAAATAAAAAAGAAGATATTAGAACTAAAAGATAATAATATAAGTAATAATTTAGTAGAAGAATTATTATCAAAAGCCGATCCATCTAAGTTGTTTGGCAAAGAAGGATTATTTCAACAACTAAAAAAGCAAATAGTTGAAAAAATATTAGAAAGTGAACTAGAGCATGAATTAGGTTATTCAAAGCATAGTAAAATGCCGAAAGTAGATAATAATCGTCGTAATGGTAGCTATGAAAAGACAATAATTGATGATGATGGTAGGAAGGTTACTCTGGAAGTACCAAGAGATCGAGAAGGAGAGTTTGTTCCGAAATTAATACCTAAAGGGCTGAGAAGATTCAGTGGATTTGACGATAAAGTTATCTCACTTTATGGTCGAGGAATGACAGTCAGTGAAATTCGAGGTCATTTGGAAGAAATATATCAAACTGAGGTTTCCGGTGATTTAATATCGACAATAACCGATGGAGTAATAGACGAAGTAACTAGGTGGCAAAATCGAGGTTTAGATAAGGTTTATCCAATATTATACTTAGACTGTATTCACGTTAAGTCTAGGGATAACCAGGTAGTGATAAATAAAGCAGTATATTTAGCGATTGCTGTTAATATAGAAGGAAAGAAGGAGTTGCTGGGTATTTGGGTAGGAAAAAATGAAGGTGCTAAATTCTGGATGCAAGTAGTTACTGAGTTAAAAAATCGAGGAGTAGAACAAATTTATGTTGCTTGTGTTGATGGTCTAAAAGGTTTTCCGGAAGCGATAAGTAGCATATTTCCTGCGATTATAGTACAGTTATGTATAGTTCATATGGTTCGCAATTCAGTGAAGTATGTCTCATATAAGGATTTAAAGGAGGTGACCACAGATTTGAAGCAAATTTATACAGCAAATAATGAAGAAATGGCAAGTCTAAAACTTCAACAATTTAGTTCAAAATGGGACAAAAAATATCCAGTAATTTCTGATATTTGGCAACGTAATTGGTGTGGGATAATCCCATTTTTTGCTTTTCCTGAGGAAATAAGAAAGGTAATTTATACAACAAATACCATTGAATCTGTCAACCGTCAAATTAGAAAAATCATCAAAAATAAGGGGGTGTTTCCAGATGATAAATCAATTCAGAAAATAATATTTTTAGCTCTGCAAAATGCATCTAAAAAATGGACTATGCCCATAAAAGATTGGTCATTAGCTTTGAATCAATTTGAAATACTTTGTGGTGATTTTAAATATGATTTATTGGAATGTAAAAAATAGAACTTACACAAAATAAATGATTGACTCAAATTATTCTCTAACGTGAAATTTGCTGATATTAATACTGAGATAAATAGTGCATATGATATTTTTGTCCAGTTTAATTGGACTATACCAGAACTTATTGCTTATGAGCAAGCAATTGAAAATCTTTGTCATAATTTTCATGATGTATACTCAAATGGTTTAAAGAATTGGGATAGACCTATTTCGAAACTAGACAATAAGAAGGATGATGTTATTGCTGATTCTTGAGAGAGTTTTCTATAGTCAATGGGAAGTTGGTGACGTCGTCACTCAATGCTTGCCTATTACTTATAGGCGTCGCTCCATCGTTCATAGCCCCAAATTCTCCTGAATTGACTATATAATCATACCTATTTTTAGTTAGTAACTGTAAAATTATTATTGACCAAAGCTAATTTTAGCACTTCATCTACAGTTGATACTGATAAAATTTCTAAACTCTTTTTTATATTCGGTGGAATATCTTCTAAGTCTTTAACGTTATCTTGAGGTATTATCACCGTTTGTATACCACCTCGGCTGGCAGCTAATAATTTTTCTTTTAGTCCCCCAATTGGTAATACTGTCCCCCTTAGGGTGATTTCTCCAGTCATTGCTACAGTTCTGTTTACCGGTATTTTGGTCATAAGTGAAACAATAGTGGTAAATATTGCACATCCAGCAGATGGGCCATCTTTTGGAATCGCTCCAGCCGGTACGTGCAAATGGATATCAAGATCTTTATAATCTTCGTATTTTAATCCAAAACTACTAGCTCTAGAACGAAAACAGCTATAGGCTGCTTGAGCAGATTCTTTCATTACATCCCCAAGTTTACCTGTAGTTTTAATGTCTCCTTTGCCATGAAATGACAAAGCTTCAATGGTAAGTAATTCTCCGCCAACTTCTGTATAAGCAAGTCCCGTAGTACTACCTATTTGATCTTCTTTTTCAGCTAGACCAAAATTATATTTCCTAACTCCTAAATATTCTTCAAGATTAGCAGATGATATTGATATGTTTTTTATTTTTTTGTTACTCAAAATTCTTTGCAATACTTTTCTTGTAACAGAGCCAATTTCTCTCTCAAGCGATCTTACTCCTGATTCTTTGGTATAGTATCTGATTAATTCTAAAATTGCTCCATCATCAATAGTGAGTTCATTTTTCTTCATTTCATGCATTTTCAATTGCTTTGGTATTAAGTAGTTTTTGGCAATTTGTAATTTTTCTTCTTCAACATAACCAGAAATGTTAATGATCTCCATACGATCAATTAGAGCTCTGGGCAGATTATAAGAATTAGCTGTTGCAATAAACATTACCTCTGATAAATCATATTCTACTTCTAAATAATGATCAACGAAATGACTGTTTTGTTCAGGGTCTAAGACTTCAAGTAATGCAGAAGCCGGATCACCTCGAAAATCAGAACCCATTTTATCAATTTCATCTAATAACATAACGGGGTTATTAGTTTTAACTTTTTTTATTAAATTTATAATTTTTCCTGGCATAGAACCAAGATATGTTTTTCGATGTCCCCTAATCTCCGATTCATCTCTAATACCGCCAAGAGCAAATTTAGTATATTTCCTACCCATCGCTTCAGCAATGGATTTGACCAATGAGGTTTTTCCAACTCCTGGTGGACCGATTAAGCATAATATAGGTCCTTTAATTTTTTTAGAACGTTGTAACACTGCTAAATATTCAATAACACGCTCTTTGACTTTCTCAAGACCAAAGTGATCACGATCCAAAATTTCTCTAGTTTTATTTATATCAGTTTTATTATTATCAAATTTCCCCCATGGCATGGCTAATAATGTATCAAGGTAATTACGAACAACTGATGATTCACCTGACATTTGATTCATAAGCTTTAGCTTTTTCAGTTCTGCTTCAGCTTTTTCTTTTGCTTCTTTTGAAAGTTTTAAGGTTTTAATCTTTTTTTCTATATCAGAGAAATCAGATTTATCATGTTCGAGTTCTTTTTGTATAGCTTTCATTTGTTCGTGCAAGTAATAATCACGCTGAGTTTTCTCAATTTGTTTTTTTACTCGCAATTGTAAAGCTTGCTCTGCATCTATTTGAGCCATACTAGATGTTAATGTATCTATTATAGTTTTAATTCGTGATTGAGGTTTGGTCTCCTCTAACAAAGTTTGTTTTATTATTAATGGTACAGTCAAATAAGAAGCTAGTACATTAGTGACATAACTAAAATCTGTTGGATTTTTTGCTATTTCACCAGTTATCGTTTCTATTATTTCTGGATTAATTTTTTTATGAGTCTTAGTATATTTTGTAAATAACTCGATAACATTTGCTGTGGAAATTTTTAAAGATTCTACATCAATTACCTCTTCATCATGTAGTATGCTATATTCAGCTTCAAATATCTCTTTATTAGTGATGTTATGTAGGGTAACCTTATCGATTGCTTCAACTAGAATTTTGGCATTATTCTGTAACCTTACTGTTTGTATAATTTTAGCAATTACTCCTGTAGAATGGAGATCTTGAATATCTGGAGTATCTTGATTTTGTTGTTTTTGTAATACCAGTAATATATATCTATTATTATCTATAATTTTAGTGTCAAATAAGGCTTTTAGAGACTTAGTCCTACCGACAAATACAGGAGCAACCATACCGGGAAAGATCACCATGTCTTTTAATGCGATTAGGGGCAATTTTTCTTTATTTGTCATATTAAAAAACCTTAAGAAATTTATATACTAAAGAGGATAGTAACTATATAATATCGCCTTACTATGATTTCAAGCTACATTTAGTTTTATATATGCCTTCATCACCTCAATCTTCCAATATCATATCAATAGCAAGCAATAGGGTAAAACAATATCTTCATTTGACCCCAATAGTTCAATCTGAAATTTTAGATAAAATGCTCGGTCATGAAATTTTCTTTAAAATAGACTCGTTACAAAAAACCGGAGCATTCAAGGTTAGAGGGGTATTAAACCACTTATTAGAGTTACAAGAACAAAATTGTTTACCAAATAAAGTTGTTGCATATAGTACAGGTAATCATGGAATTGGTCTTGCTTGGGTAGCAAAAACCCTTAACCTTAATGCAAGAATTTATTTACCAGAAAATACCTCTCCAATTAAACAACAAACAGCAAAATATTATGGAGCAGAGGTTATACTAACTAAAACTAGACAAATGGCAGAAGATAAAGCAAAGAGTGACATAGAAAATGGTTTTTACTATTTGCATCCTTCCGATAGTGATTCTAGTATAGCTGGGGCTGGTACGATGTGTTATGAAGCATTGCAACAATTAGGATTTAGCCCAGATGCCATTTTTGCTTCTTGTGGAGGTGGGGGGTTGCTTTCTGGATCATATTTAGCGAAAGAATTACTATCTCCATCCAGCTTGCTGATAGGTTCAGAGCCGCTTAATGCCAACGATGCTTTCTTATCGATTAAGCAAGGTTCGATATATAGGTTTACTGATTCACCAAGTACTGTAGCAGATGGTTTACGTACTTTAGCAGTTTCACCACGTACATTTAATTATCTAAATAAACTTGATGATTTCTTTCTTGCTGATGAACATTCTATATATTATTGGACCGCTTGGTTGGTTCATTTGCTACGAATTGCCTGTGAACCATCATGTGCTTTAAATATGGTTGGAGTAGTAAATTGGTTAAAGAAACAGTCAAAACCTAAGAAAGTTTTAGTACTTATATCAGGTGGGAACATTGATCCTATTATTTATCAGGAGCTTTGGAAGGGAGAATATCTTGCTAATTTGCCTAAGTCTTAGTACTATAGTTGTAAATTAACTCATGTATGGATCTACCCAATAATGCAAGAAAAAAAATAATACTTGACAGAAAAAAAGCAAATGCAGTCATGTATTCGACTTGAAGCACAACAAAGTGCTTCAGCCCTGATGGAATTCGCTAACTTACGAACTTTAACATAATCACCTTAACGGCTTCTTTTGAGCCTGTGAGTTAAACAGTTTTTTCGTAAGCTAAGGTTTGTCTTATTTACCATCAATATTATCATCTCTCGCATATTCCTTGGTAAGAATTCATTACTTCCTTACTTTATTATTTTATTCCAGCTATGATTTTTTTTTTAATTTAAACCTTAATTTAATTAAAAAAATCATTTAGCCATCATAAATTAATAATTAATATTAAACTTTTAATAACATACTTTTATTTCACTGTATGATTGATCATTTCGCAATACTGCGAATACTACTCTTGCTAATTTATTTGCCACTGCTACTACACTAGTATTATAACCTCGTCTCTCTTGCAGCTTGAACATCCAATCTGTAAACCTACTTTTGTTACCTTCTTCTATTTTATCTAATTTCTTAGTTCTTAATACCCTAGCTGTAAAAACAGAACGAGCTCCATGGATTAATAAATTATGTCATTGCGAGACCACTACGTGGTCGTGGCAATCCACATTTATTAGATTGCTTCGTCGCTACTAAAGTAGCCTCTCGCAATGACGCCAAGCTATTTTCTATATGACTTTTAAATGCCATGCGTAAGGTGAGTAATATAATCAGCTTCTTATCAATTGACATATTTATTCGTAACAAAAAGCTTATCTGTACTTTGTTTTTATAAGCGAGTACAGCGTAATGAACATTGTTTGCACACGAATGTCCCAAAGCACATTAATTCATGATATTTTCAAAAAAAACAATCCTTGAAAGACGTAGGATGTGAAATTATTACACTTTTAAGCAAATTCATTAAAATATAGTTTGCATTGAAAACTAATTATGTTATAAAGCGTGTGTTTTAAAAAGAAACATGTTATAACCCCGCCTATTTCTGCATTAATTAAAGAAAATTCGAATATATAGTCAATTCAGGGGAATTGGGTAGCAGGAACGATGGAGCGACGCCTATAAGTAATAGGCGAGCATTGAGCGACGACGTCACCAACTTCTCATCAATTGACTATAGTTTTTGGTTATTCGATGCATGCATGTAGGAGAAACAATATATGATAAATAATGTTAAATTTCATAAAATCCATAATTTCACTAAGACTCATTACTCCACTATTATTAATTTGTAGTATATTTAATATGCAAACTCACGCAGACACTGTAAAAACAAATGAAAATAATCATTATCTCATTACACGTGATTATTACAATAGTTTAATCACCTCTAATGCTCTTCCTATAGCAGAGCTTGGTATGTTGGTAAATATATTGCCCAAGGGTGGTGATATTCATCATCATTTTATCGGTGCTATTTATGCTGAAACTTTATTAGATTATGTTAAGAAGGAAGGATTTTGTATTGATCCTAACAGTTATGAAATTCTTAAAAAACCTACGAAAAAATGTATGACTGTAGATGAGATACGTGCTGATATACACAAATATAATCAGCTCGTGTCACTTTGGTCAATAGAAAATTTTAACAATCATTATCACAAACAATTATCACCAGATGCCAGATTTTTTGATTGTTTTAACTATTTTGGTTGGTTAGAAGACTATATTATTAAAGATGGTTTGATAGATTTGAAGAATAGGGCAGAAGCAGAAAATGTACAATATGTAGAAACTATATTTCCTTTTGCCCCTATTAGTACAAACGTTGCTTTAGATGAGATTAATAAGTTAACAAGTAATACAGATGATCTTGCTATTAATCAGGTTTTAGCAAAAGCTATGTTATTATTAGAGCAGGATAAAGTTATACACCAAGCTATTACTCACTATTCAACAATAGTAACAGATGCCTCGAAAGATATTGACAATGATCACTTTACTCTGCGGTTTCAACCATATGTATTCCGTGAAAGTAAGCCATCTATGGTATTTTCTGGTTTGTATTCAGCCTTTTCTTTAGCACAAAATAATCCTAAAATAGTTGGGGTGAATATAGTCGGTACAGAAAACTCAGTTGTTGCGATCAAAGATTATATATTACATATGAAAATGTTTCGTTTTCTTAAACAAAAATTTCCTAATGTTAAATTATCTTTGCATGCTGGTGAATTAGCATTAGGGCTAGTTCCTCCAGAAGGGCTACGTCATCATATTCGGGATGCCATATTTATAGCCGGGGCAAATCGCATTGGTCACGGAGTAGATATTATGCATGAATCTAATCCTTACCAACTAATAAATACACTATTGGAAAAGAATATACCTGTTGAAATTAATTTAAGTAGTAATGAATTTATTTTAGAAGTCGTAGGTGATAATCATCCTATCAAGCTATATATGCGTTATGGGGTGCCAATCGCAATCTGCACTGATGATGCAGGAGTATTACGCAATAATTTAACTCAAGAATATTTATTATTTATTAGTCGTTATAAGCCATCTTATGATCAATTAAAACAAGTCGTCTATAATAGTATTAAATATTCTTTCTTAACGGAAGAGGAAAAGAAAAAACAACTTAATTTGCTTGATAAAAAGTTTATTCTTTTTGAAGAAAATATAGCTTTTCATAGTAAAGCGTTTATCGATATATCCAAAAATGTAAAAAAGAATAATATTTGATAAAAAAGAAAGCAGATGCAGTCATGAATCAACTATATCTAAAAGTTTTCACATTTTTTTTGAATATATCCTCTCTTCAATCTCGTGACGAAAATGACGGATTAAACCTTGAATAGGCCAAGCAGAGGCATCTCCAAGACCGCAAATAGTACGCCCCTCGATCATTTTAGTCACGTCTAACAATTGATCTATTTCTTCTATTTTTGCCTGACCTCGTACTAATCTCATCATAATTCGCCACATCCACCCTGTGCCTTCTCTGCATGGGCTACACTGACCACAAGATTCATGCATGTAGAATTTACTAAGCCTGGCAATAGCATAAATAATATCCGTAGAATTATCCATAACAATAATTCCACCAGTCCCAAGAGCCGAGCCAGCTAATTTCAAACTATCAAAATCCATTGCCAAATCTTCACATAGTGACTTTGGTAACAATGGTACTGACGAACCACCTGGAATAATAGCTTTCAGATTATCCCAACCACCACGTACACCTCCAGCATATTTTTCTATCAATTCCTTTAAAGGTATGCCCATAGCTTCTTCAACATTACATGGTCTATTTACGTGACCAGAAATACAGAAAATTTTTGTGCCGGTACTGTTAGGCTTTCCGATTGAAGCAAACCAATCCCCCCCACGTCTAAGTATAGTAGGTACAACGGCAATTGACTCAACATTATTAATAGTTGTTGGACAACCATATAAGCCGAAATTAGCTGGAAATGGTGGTTTCAGTCTAGGAAATCCCTTGTTACCCTCTAAACTCTCGAGTAGAGCTGTTTCCTCGCCGCAAATATATGCCCCAGCCCCTCTATGCAAATAAATATCAAGTTTATACCCAGTACCACAAGCATTATCACCTATAAAACCAGCATCATAAGCTTCATCTATAGCCCGTTGCACATTGGATGCTTCGTTATAAAATTCACCACGAATATATATATAGCAAGTATGTGCGTTAATAGCAAAACTGGCAAGCAAACAGCCTTCAAGCAATTTGTGCGGCTCATGTCTTAAAATATCACGATCCTTGCATGTACCAGGCTCTGATTCATCAGCATTAACTACTAAATAGCTAGGTTTCGGGTGTTCTTTAGGCATAAACGACCATTTGAGACCAGTTGGAAATCCAGCACCGCTCCGTCCTCGCAAACCTGATTTTTTTATTTCATCAATTATCCATTCTCTACCTCTAATAATAAAATCTTTTGTATTATCCCAATCTCCACGTTGCTGGCTACTTATTATATCATATTTTTTCTGTCCACTAAGATTAGAAAAAATTTTATTGCTAGTTTGTAACATAATTTACTCTTAGAATATCTACAAATGAGAGTATAGATGAAGGTAAATAATTGTGAAGAATAAATTTAGGGGTTTTTATCAGGATAGTTTAAAAGTCGTAATTTTAAGCCACCAAGATCCAAATTTATTATTTGTACTGTTAATTATAATATAAAGACTATTTATATCCACTTTCTTTAGTTTAATATTATTATTAAGTTTAAAATAATAGTCAACTTACATTTTTCCAACCAATCCTCAAGGACAATTATACTTAATTCATAAATTAGGTAAAATTTCATGTATAGATTCATTAAGATTATTTTTAATTTTCTGAAATTCTTCCGTGATATTATTTAGTTTACTTATTTTTTCTAAAAATTCTTTCATTTCATTTTTTTTAAGTAATGGTATGTGTATATTACAAAGCTGCTCATAAGTTAAGTTTGCCCTAACAGCTCCATACTTTGTATCATATTTGCCAATAATGGCTAAATAATATTTTGATTTTAAAACATGTAATAAATATTCGGATGGTAGAGTATCTTGGAATTTTTTTAAAACTCTAAATACGATATAGATACCACTTACATATCCACCATTTAACTCCTCAGAAACTAAACCTAAAGAGCCAACGTTAATCCTATGCGGATTATATACCAAATCTCCAGCTTGAACATGCTTATATTTTTGGTTTATGTCCTCACCTTTTAAAATTTCATTGTCAAAAATACCAATACTATTACTTACCCCTAAAATTCTAAAATCTGTAATTGGCTGTAAAGACGGTTCTGTTTTTTCTGTTATCTCCTCAATATAATCACCAAGTTTTATAATATCACCTTTTAAATTAGCAAAAATATCTAAATAATCATAAATCCATAAACTATAGCTATTCTTGGCTATTTCAGTTGATGGTATTATGGCAGATTCAATCTCTGCAACAGCCTTTTTATTATTGAAAGCATCAAGTGCAACTGGTAAATCATTATCCTTAATTGGCTTCTTTCTTGAACCAAGTTCATGACCAACCGCATTAATTGCAAAAAAGAACGTGTCTGAGATCTTTCTGTTTTTCTCGAAATATATAATACTTGTTTTTGTTGGTGTATAAGGTTCAAAAAGCTTTCTTGGCAATGAAACAATAGAAACATTTGATGAGTTATTAAAAATATACTCTCTCACCTTTCCAACATTGCCCCCATCTGAAACAAAGTTTTCTTTTACAAGTAAACAGCCTCTACCACTTAGTTTTAAAGCTTCAAAGCAATGCAAAGGACAAATAGCGTCACCATTATTTGATTGAATGGGATATAAATACCCAAACCTTGTTTGTTGCGAATATGGTGGATTTGTAATTACAATATCATATTTTTGATTTACATAATCAGAAAGGGTGTCTTGTTTCTTGATATTACTATGTCCGTCTCCAAACAAAATCATATTCATTTTTGCAATTCTTGCATTAACAGTAATCTCAGAACCGTAAATTGTTTTTTTCCTTAGAATATTTTGCATCTCGTCGTTAAACGAAGTTCTGATTTTTAAATATCTAAATGCTTCAATTAAAAATCCTCCTGTGCCACAAAAAGGGTCATAAATGGTTTCGCCAATTTTAGGATTAACCATACTTATCATTGTTCTTACAATGTTTCTAGGTGTAAAATATTCGCCTAAATCTTTAATTTTGATGCCTTGGTAAGCATTTTTTAAAAAATATTCAAAAGCATCACCATTCACATCACTATCTGAAGCTGTAAGGTTAAGTTTTGAAAGCTCACAAATAATTTCTTCAAAAATATCAGGGGAATTAATAGGGAACGCTTCGCTAAAAATATCACCATACTTCTTGTTAATCTTAATCCACACAACATCTTTCACATATTGATACAACTCGTTTCCTTTTTTCTGAGAAAAGGAACTCCATCTAAGATACTCATCTAACTTATTTTCTTCACCTCCCAACATCTTTAGAACAGAAATTTCATCAAGAATTTTTAAAAACAAAATATCAGAAAATGCCCCAAATCTGTCAAGCCCTGCTTGCAATCCATCCTCTCTTAGTAAATTAGCCGCACTTTTAAAGATCCTAATAAGTTCGTCTCTTGAATGCTGAATGAAATTTACCGCAGATAGTATTTCAGAGCCCTCATTAACAAATCTGAGTGCCGTATGGTGATTTATAAATTGCCTTACATCTTCCCCGTCAATTTTAAGATTACGCCCATTATACAAATATTGGGTTTCAATATAACTTCCATTATAAGCAAATATAAGCGGCGTATTTAGTGGTTTAGCATACAAATTCAATGCTTGGTGCATTGCTAATTGTATACTTTCATTTGGTTTTTTTGCCTCAATTATTATTATTGGTTCGTTACTTCCTTCCTTGTATAGTACAAAGTCAGGTATTTTACCGTTAAGTAATTCTTTTTGTTTGGTAAGTTTCACTCTTTGTTGATAAACGTTACATCTTGGGTCTTTTTCATCGACAATCCAACCAAGATTAGCAAGTTGAACCAGGATATCATGCGTTACAGATGCTTCTAATCTTTTAGTATACATAAAGAATATTCCAATTTTACAAAAAAGCTTGTTGTACCAACAAATTAAATATATCGTAATTATCTCTGTTATTATATCTAAAACAGAACTCATTAACGTATTTTTGTAAGTATTGTGGTGTATAGTCAATTGATAAGAAGTTGGTGACGTCGTTGCTCAATGCTCGCCTATTACTTATAGGCGTCGCTCCATCGTTCCTAGCCCCAAATTCTCCTGAATTAACTATACATCGCTAGAGACTGCCTGCAATCTCCTAGTTTTTGAATAGCTTCACCAACTTAAAATTAACATATCTCGATCTATTCTGAAACTTTTAAAACGCTCTAATACTGACATACCTAGTAGTGATATATCGAGACCACCAGTACCTATATGAGCTTCAATATTTCTAAAGAAAGCTCTGTTATCAATTACTACACTATCTAATTTCACGGGGGCGGCTGTACTAGTACCATTAGCCGTCGAGTAAATTCTAGTGTAATGTAGTTTTGATAAGTCAAACCCTAGCATTTTAGCATCATTAGTAGTAAGGGCAACATCACTTGCTCCGGTATCAATCATAAATTTAATTTTTACTCCATTTACCAATATGTCAATGTAAAAATGTCCGTCGCTACTACGGCTAATCACTAATTCTCCTTGTTTATTGACCCAATTATATGATGGTATTAGTACGGATACGACTCGTTGTGTGGTATAATTTAATTCAAATCTGAAAGCGTAACCAATAATTATGATCAAAAAAATTAGCCCCCAAATTAATAGCTGAATAGAGACGATCTTTATCCCCTTTTGATTAAAGGAATTATAAACGATACTGATAATAATCAAAATCATTACAAAGCAAGATATACTTTTCTGGCTACTCCAAGAGAATCCAGGAAATTGTGCATCTACCAATTTACGTATTAAGAAGGTAATGACCGTACTAATACATAAAAGCATTGTTAATTTTATAAGACTCTTATTGCTCACATTAAGTCACCTATATTCTCTAAAAATAATCTTGCTCTATGAGATTTTGGCTTTTCAAAAAATTCTGCGGCTGGCTGATCGGCTAGAACTTGCCCGTGATTCATAAAAATTATCCTATCCGCTATCGCTTTGGCAAATTTGATATGGTGAGTAACAACAATCATCGTCATTTGACTTTTTAATAAAGAGATAATTTCAATAATATCTTTAATATTTTCAGGGTCTAAAGCTGAAGTAGGCTCGTCAAATAACATTACCTCTGGATCCATCATTAAGGCTCGACAAATGGCTACTCGCTGTTTTTGTCCTCCAGATAGATTGATAGGAAAAGCAGTAACTTTTTGTTTTAAACCAAATTGCTCTAATAATTTCTCCGCCTTAGAAATGGCAGTCATCTGCTGCATTTTCAAAATATTAACAGGAGCATATATTAAATTATCCTGAACATTTAAGTGTGGGAAAAGATTAAAAGATTGGAAAACCATACCAATTTTAAGGCAAAGCTTCCTTTTATTCTTTTGAGTTAACTTTTTGTTATCAATAAACACTTGTCCAGTAGTAGGTATTTCTAATGCATTAATAATTCGTAATAAAGTGGATTTACCACTACCAGAAGAACCTATAATCGCTATAGTTTCCTTTTTTTTGAACTCAAGACTAACATCTTTAACAGCATAAATTTTACTATATTTTTTTGAAACCTTATCAACTACTATCATACTAAACTATAAATTTGTAACCATCATATAGAGGTTTTATATTGCTTGGCAATATTTTTGATATCTCGTGATAATCAATAAAATGATTCATATTAGTTAATAATATTTGTTGCGGTTTGTATTCATATTCCCACTGTAGGATTTTATCTAATCCTGCATGGCAATCATTAGATTCGTATGCCATACAATCTAATATCCACACTTTGATATTTCTTAAGAATGGTTTGGATTCTGTCGGAAAATCTGCCACATCACTAGAATATACAAAATCATCCACTCTAATACCTAAACTATCTATAGGACCATGATGCTGTCTAAAAAATTGTACCTCTATAGTGTTAATTTTAAATTTTGCAAAAAAATCTACCGGTCTTGCAATCAGTCTATCCGGAGCAAACAAGTGTTGGTGATAATTCTCAGTTCTCAATGCTGTAGCATTATCAGTAAAAATTTCTAAAGGTCTTTTCTGAAAGAATGGAAATACACGTAGATCATCAATACCGTTAACATGATCTGCATGATAATGGGTTAATATAGCGCTGCCCACTTTTTTAATCTTTTCTCGTAGTAATTGTCCTTTAATGTCGAAACCAAAATCAACAAGAATTTGACTATTACCATCATCCATATATATTGACGATCTAGTTCTTTTATTATAACTTGAAGTCGAGGTGCATGTACTGCAATCACAATTAACTACCGGTAGACCAAACGATGATCCACATCCTAGTACTGTTATTTCTAGCATAATATTATTTACTTAAACCAAATAAAATTAAAATTGAAAATGTTTGAACTTTTATATAATTTCCAAGGCCTTAATCAAGAAATATTCTTGTGGATCAATGGCATAACTAACCATTTTAGCATAATAGCTTATATTCTACAAATTATCTCTTATTGTTTTAATATTACCAACTTTGCTATCGCTTATTTGATATATTGTATATATTTTTACACTCAGCTAAAAAAGATTCAAGATTTTAATCATCGTCAGAGCAAATTTTGGGCTATATATAATAAAATGGTAATGATTGGTATAATTTATACGATATTCGGTTGTATTTATGCTCTACTTAAGTTTTCGGTTAATCTACCTAGACCATTTTGCTCATTGCCTATTAATAGTTTTGTAACAATTGCTAATATTGAACTTGAAAGATGTTTGTCTAGTTTTCCAAGCAGTCATTCTGGGTTAGCATTATTGGTTGCCTACTGTATTTGGTCATATATAACAATCAGACAAAAAATTATAGCCATTTTGATTGTTATTTTAGTGGCGATATCACGTATTACTCTTGCTATGCACTACCCAGCTGATATTATTTATAGTTTCCTTATCACCATAATAATTATCATACTTGGCAGAATAGTTTTTAGAATTTTTGCCAATAACTTAATAAAATGGCTAGGAGGCTGTCTGCAATAACTAATTAATTTACTCACATTACGCATAAACCCCATGACAATTTAAAAATTCTAGAAAAGTACAAAACGCTATTAGCGAGACCACTACGTGGTCGAAGCAATCCACATTCATTAGATTGCTTCGTCGCTACTAAAGTAGCTTCTCGCAATGACGCCAAGCTATTTTCTATATAACTTTTAAATACCATGCGTAAGGTAATGGTATGGATCTACCCTATATACAGAATGAATATTAATGGTTATTCTTCTAGATTTAATATATTAAAACAACAATAGGGAGACCCAAAATGGAATATAACACAATAGGAATAGATTTAGCAAAAAATATTTTTCATCTTCATGCAGTAGATAAATATGGAGCTCGTTCTGTTTTTACAGCTAGGGTATTAAGAACTAAGAAATTAGATAAAATAGAAGAAGGTAACAAAAGTAGGTTTACAGATTGGATGTTCAAGCTGCAAGAGAGACGAGGTTATAATACTAGTGTAGTAGCAGTGGCAAATAAATTAGCAAGAGTAGTATTCGCAGTATTGCGAAATGATCAATCATACAGTGAAATAAAAGTATGTTATTAAAAGTTTAATATTAATTATTAATTTATGATGGCTAAATGATTTTTTTAATTAAATTAAGGTTTAAATTAAAAAAAAAATCATAGCTGGAATAAAATAATAAAGTAAGGAAGTAATGAATTCTTACCAAGGAATATGTGAGAGATGATAATATTGATGGTAAATAAGACAAACCTTAGCTTACGAAAAAACTGTTTAACTCACAGGCTCAAAAGAAGCCGTTAAGGTGATTATGTTAAAGTTCGTAAGTTAGCGAATTCCATCAGGGCTGAAGCACTTTGTTGTGCTTCAAGTCGAATACATGACTGCATTTGCTTTTTTTCTGTCAAGTATTATTTTTTTTCTTGCATTATTGGGTAGATCCATACATGAGTTATATTATATGTTTATCTTTTAATAATGTAACAAGATCACCATTTTCATACATTTCACGTACTATATCACAGCCACCTATAAATTCTCCTTTTATATAAAGCTGTGGTATGGTAGGCCAATCAGTGAAGGATTTGATATCCTCACGTAAGCTAAGACTGGTCAAAACATTAATATCACGAAATTCTATACCAAGTTTTTTTAAGATAGAAACAACGGTAGCAGAAAAATTACATTGAGGAAAATTACTAGTGCCTTTCATAAACAACACAACATCGTTATTAGCAATTTCATTTCTTATAAAATCAAAATTTTTATTCTCTAACATCCTCAAACCTGATAAAAATTATGACTTCTTTTTACTCTTAAATGTTATATTATGCAAGCTCAAATAGTTGATAAAATCTTTGAAATTTTAAGCCAGAATAATTCTAATCCCCGAACAGAACTAGAATATGTTAATAATTTCACTCTATTAATAGCTGTGGTATTATCCGCACAAGCAACTGATATTTCGGTTAATAAAGCAACAAGATTTTTGTTTAAAGAATATAATACACCGGAAAAAATATTAGAACTCGGGGAAGAAGGATTAAAAAATTATATAAGATCAATAGGTTTATTTATAACCAAAGCAAAAAATATTGTTGCACTTTCTCGTATTTTGATAGATAAGTATGATAGCAAAGTGCCAAACAATTTTGATGAATTAATTAAATTACCTGGTGTTGGAAGAAAAACTGCCAATGTAGTATTGAATTGCTTATTTGGTAAATCAACTATGGCAGTTGATACACATGTATTCAGAGTTTCTAGAAGATTAGGGTTGGCAAGTAGTGATACCCCCCAAAAAGTGGAATTTGAATTAGTTGAAATTATTGATGCAAAATGGTTACAATATGCTCATCACTGGCTGATATTACTTGGTAGGTATATCTGTAAAGCACGAGTACCCAATTGTTCCGTTTGCCCAGTTAAAGAATATTGTGAATATTATGCTAACAATTTTCTGAAGTAATAAATTATTAGTTTTATAGCTGTGGCTGAATTTGTATAGAGTTATGGAGAGGTGGCCGAGTGGTTTAAGGCGCTCGCCTGGAAAGCGTGTTCACGGTAACGTGTCAGGGGTTCGAATCCCCTCCTCTCCGCCAATTCGGCACAATTTGCTACTTTTTGCAATGCCTAATCAGAAAATCAATAATCATTTACAACTAATATATAATTTTTTATAGTTTAATCGCTAAGCCGTTATAAATAATGACGTCACCAACTTCTCCTAAACTATACGTGGTTTGACAATTATTAACCCACTAATATAGTCAATTCAGGAGAATTTAGGGCTAGGAGTGATTATGAACAATTATTTTGAGTTATTAGGCATAGAAAAAAAATATGATATTGAATTGTCTGATCTGGATCGTCAATATTTCGCTATGCAGTTAAAATATCATCCGGATAGAACTAACTCTAACACCGAAAAGCAAAAAAATTTGGCTATCTCTATTGAGCTAAATAAAGCTTATGCAATGCTTAAAGACGATTTAGCACGAGCTGAGTATCTTCTCTTGTTAAACAATATAGTTTTGGATGACCTAAAGGTTAGGCAAGGTATTTCAAAGGAACAATTAAATGTTGTGTGGAGTGAATTAGAGTTTGTTGAAACTACTGAAGACTTAACAAAGTTAGAACATATGCTAAATAACAAGATTCTTGAAAAGCAACAACTTACTAAATCTTTAACTACTGCATTCCAAAATCAAAATATGCAAGATGCCGTTGATAGTACTATAAGATTTAAATATCTTAAAAACTTAATTAATAATATTCAGCTAAAAATCAAATCATGCAAATAATAGAAATTAGTGAGGCTGGCTCTTCCCAGCATAAAGAAAATGATAAGAACATAGCCGTTGGCATTGATTTCGGTACAACAAACTCATTAATTGCTTTGTCAAATCAACAAGTGGTACAAATTATCACAAATGATCAAGATTTAGAACTTATCCCATCAGTGATAGCCTTCCATGGTGAAAGCTTTATTGTGGGTAATCATGATATAATCGATAATCTTCGCTCTATAAAAAGGCTCTTCGGTAAGAAACTATCCGATATACAAAATAACCCGACACTTTTTGCTTTAGTGAAAGATTATATTGACCTAGATAGTGAAATATTACGGCTGCAATTTGCTGGAAAATTGATTACTGTTCCGGAAATTGCCGCCCAAATCTTTCTCTATTTAAGGCAACAAGCTACTGAAAGATTAAACTCAGAAGTCAAAAAAGCGGTAATAACTGTACCGGCACATTTTAACGATGCTGCTAGAGGAGAAGTAATGCTGGCAGCAAAAATTGCTGGATTTGAGGTATTACGGTTAATTGCAGAACCAACAGCAGCAGCCTATGCGTATGGTTTCAATAAAGAAAGCAGAGGGTGTTATTTAGTATATGATTTAGGGGGAGGAACTTTTGATGTATCAATTCTCAATATGCAAACCGGCGTACTTCAGGTTATTGCCACTGGCGGAGATAATATTTTAGGCGGTGATGATATTGATCACTTAGTGATGAAGTATTTTTGTGATAAATATAAATTAGTAGCATCTAACGAATTAATAAAATTAGCAAAAAAAGTTAAAGAAACACTTAGTGTACAAAATAAATGTAGTATTATAGATAATCCGACTAGTATTGCTCCCAATTTACAAACGTCATTGCGAGGAGATACTTTAGTAGCGACGAAGCAATCCATAAAAGTAACCAAAAATGGATTGCCTCGTTTGGGCTTCGCCCCTCCTCGCAATGACACCAGTTTGTTACGGATAAATGCTAATCGGGTTAGCTATATATATGAAGAAAAGATGTTGGAGTTAGATATAGAAAATTTTGAGAGGTTAATAACACCATTAGTAGAACGTACCATAGCTATTACTAAAGATACGCTAGAACAGGCAAAGACCCCTGATATTTCAGGTATTATCCTGGTTGGTGGTTCAACTCGTATACCGTTAATTAGTAAGAGTTTAAGGCAAACATTTAATACTATTATTTTTTCAGATATTAACCCAGATAAGGCGGTAGTATGGGGTGCGGCTCTGCAAGCAGAGAACCTAACTTCTGCAAATATTAATTCCTTATTAATCGATGTAGTGCCTTTGTCACTTGGTATTGAACTAAATGGAGGAATTACTGAAAAAATTATTCTGCGTAATAGCCCTATACCGATATCGGTTACTAAGGAGTTTACCAATTATGTGGATAACCAAACTTCTATGAAGCTACATGTGGTACAGGGGGAGAGAGAAATGGTAGAGGATTGTCGGTCACTTGCAAAATTTGAACTAAAATTGCCACTAATGAAAGCAGGGGGAGTTAGGATAGAAGTAACATTTTCTATTGATGCAGATGGCATTTTGTCAGTGTCAGCTCTAGAAAAAAATAGTAATATCTCACATAACATTGAAATAAAACCAAGTTATGGTTTAAATGAAATTGAGATTACCGAGATTTTAGAAAATGCTTATCAAAATGCGGCTAGTGATCATAATAAGAAATTGTTACAAGAAACAATTATTAACACAAAATCTTTGCTTTATAATATAGAAAATGCTATTAGAGAGATGCCAAATCTTCTTGCAAAAAATGAAATGGAAAAAATTGATATGGCAATTAAAACTCTAAAAGAAGCAATAGACTCAAATGATCGTGATTACATTATAGAATGTAGCAAAAATTTTGAGAGTATAACAGAGCATTTTCTTGCCGAAAGATTAAATAGCACGGTGGAAGGCTTACTTAAAGGTAAGCATATTAATGAAATAAACTAAAGTGAATTGAAGATGGATGATAACTAATGCCTAAAGTAATTTTTGTTGTAGATAAAGATGGGACAGAGAAAATAGTGGATGCCCCTATAGGATTGTCTATTTTGGAAATTGCTCATCAAAACGATATTGATCTTGAAGGTGCATGCGAAGGCTCTCTAGCATGTGCTACTTGCCATGTTATTTTAGATGAGGAATTTTATCACAAATTAAAAAGTCCTTCCGAGGCAGAAGAAGATATGCTTGACTTAGCATTTGGTCTTACTCATACTTCAAGACTTGGTTGTCAGATTATTGTTACTGAAGATATTGACGGTATAAGGGTTCGCTTACCATCTGCTACCCGTAATATTAATTTATAATTGAGTATAATAAAGTGATACGTAAAATTTTACTTTTTATTTGTTTAACTTACACCATAATATGGTTTGCCGTTGCTTATACTATCAAAAGTAATGTGGTAAGTACTATAAATAATTCAGAGACAGATAATATTAAGATATCTTATAGCCAAGTCAAAGTTTCTGGTTTCCCTTACCGTTTGCAGATTAGTTTAGTCGAGCCAAAAATAAAATTTATTGATCATATTAATTCTAAAGAAATATCTGCTGAAAAAATGACATTTTTATTTGATTTTAGTTTTAAAAAAGCTAACTTGATTTTAGGACAAACAATAAAACAACAAGAAAATTTTGGTGGTAAGTTAATTGAATATAGTGTACAGTCGAAGCAAGATATTGCCGCACTAGTTAAATTTAATAAACCTATATATAGATTGTCTAGTGGAGATAATCTAAAATCTATCGTGAAGCTTTTGCAAGTTAACAATAAATTATTATCAATTATTCAGAAAGATAAGGAAATTTTTAATATTAGTGACTTGGTTTTCTTAATCAATAAAGCAAAATCTCAGGATGGCGAAGATATAGCTTTACAATTACGTTTGTCATATGCTGCAGAGGAAGATTTTTTGAATTTCAAAACAGCTCAGCTTGATTTAGCCACCCTAATAAATATCTCTAAGGATCAAGGTAAAGATATCAATTATATCAAAAATTTAAATATTGACCGATTAGTTTTCTCTTGTGATGATAATGCCCAAATAGCTTTAATAGGTTTTTTGCAATTTTTTGAGAGTAACTTACCAAAAGGTAAATTATCTTTTGAATTAACTAATCATCATGATATCATCGATAAGTTGATACCTAATAATTTGTTATTACCTAAAAAAATGATCAAGGCTATAATTGAGAAAGTTGCTAATTCTTCTGTATCTGAAGTGGTTAAGACAGATGATAGTGAAGTAGCAACTTATGAAAAGGTAAAATTTGATATTGAGTTTTCTGATAATGGCATACATATAGGTTCAATTAATCTGCTTGAGTTTAAACTAGAGGATAATCAGGCTGATACCCTGCAAGAAGAAATATCGGAAAATTAAGGCTAAAGCTATATGGGTTTTATATTGTGTTGTTATTACCACAAACTATCGCCATAATATTATTGACCAATGTTATAATAGTTTTTTAAGTTGGCTGAAGACAAATATTATGCTATACACCTAAAGCTAGGTGACCTAAGTGAAATTTGAAAAGAATTTATGTTTCACAGGTATTTATTTGAGAGCCTATAAGGGATTCTTGTTTATTAATTTTAAGGAGAAATATATGAAAAAACTATTGTTAATTGCCGCTACCAGTACGGCTCTTTTGACTTCTGCTACATCATTTGCTGCAACAGGTGGGTTTTATCTTAAAGCTGAAGGTGGTGCAACTAGGTTGAATATGCTAAATTTTAAGGATGATAAAGACAAGAGTATTGGTAAGTCTAAACCCGTTATTTCTGGTATTTTTGGTGTTGGTGCTGGTTATAATGCGATGGATAATGTTAGAATAGAACTAACCCTTGACTTCCTAACCAATCCAGAATTTAAATGTTCTCGTACTTTTAAAAATCCAAACGACGATAAGGACACATCTGTAGAATCTCAAGCTAAAGAAAATGTAAGATCATTATTGCTTAGTGGTTATGTTGATGTGTATGAGTTTGCAGGTATTGGTAAAATCTTTGCCGGAGCTGGTGTTGGTATGGCTCAAGTGCAACAAAAGATTACTTCTACTACAACTTATGATGGAAAGGTTGTAAAAGGAGAAAAAGATACTTCATCCTATGATATGGCTAATAACTTTGCTTATCAACTAACTGCTGGTGTTTCTTTTAATTTGGCTGATAACATGAACCTAGATCTTAGCTATAGCTGGAGAGATTATGGAGAAACAGGCGAAATAAAAAAGGACAAAGATGATAAGAGCAAGGATAAGGACAAGACGCCTAAAGCCACCATTAGAAGTCATAACTTGATGGCTGGTATAAGATTTGATCTCTAATAAATAGTTTATTGATTCATTATTTTTATTCTACAAAAAAAAGGGGGCTTTTTAGCCCTCTTTTTTTTTGTGCTTTTTCAGTCTTTGACAAAAACAAAATATATTTAATTTACAATTAAATATTGCATAAAAAATTGAAAATCTGTTAGAGTTTAATTGAAAGTCTGTTAAATTTCTTTTACTTATAATTAGGAGCAAATATATGAAAAAATTATTGTTAATTATCGCTACCAGTACAGCTCTTTTGACTTCTGCCGCATCATTTGCCGATGAAAATCAGCCTGCAAATGTAATGAAAGCAAATCCAAATGAACATCGCTTTTATCTAAAATTTGAAGGTGGTGCAAGTAAGTTAAATACAACAAAGTCTGACGAACCTAGCAATCTCTCTATAACAGCAACGTTCAAGAGTAAATCAAATACCGCTGGTATTTTTGGTGTTGGTATGGGTTATTATTGCATGGAAAATGGCAGACTAGAATTTACACTTAATGCTTTAGTCGGTTCAGAAGCTAAAGACTTTTTCACCATTAGTAGTCATTCTCTTAAAAAACAAGTAACGGTAAACGGAACGGCAATTCGTAAAGCTAATATTACGTCATTGTTGTTCAGTGGTTATGTTGATTCTCCTAAAGTAGGAGGTATTTTTCAGTTCTTTGTAGGGGGTGGTATTGGTTTAGCTCACATAAAAGAAAAAACTAATGTGAATTTTGTTACTACCTCAAAAGAAACATTATATATATGGGGCAAAGGAGATGTAGAAACCTCAGCTAATTCTACTACATTTAATGTTGAGGAAAAGGCTAATTCTACTAACGTTGCTTGTCAGATAGTTGCCGGTGTTTCGGCTGATATAACTAATGGCGTAAAGGCTGAGATTGCATATAGCTGGAAAAATTATGGGAAAGTAGTATACAAAGAAATGAGGGCTTCAGAGGTAGGTTATGCTTATGGACCTAACAAGGTAGTTTTAGGACATACCTACAGAGGTCATAACTTGATTGCTGGTATAAGGTTTGATCTCTAATAATCAACAGTTATAGTCAATTGATGAGAAATTGGTGACGTTGTTATTTATCGCTCGGCGATTAGATGTAAGGCTATAAATACAGATAATCCTTTTGTACACTGGGTTATGTAGTAATTTTGAGCAGGACTTATAATAAAATATCAAGTCAATAGCAGGAATGTTTTGACAATTTCAGATATAAAATGTATCAAATAATGGAAGACTTGAATTATTTTTAAATAACGCGGGATCTGCGTATTGTGATAATAAAAGAACTTGCAATAATGTTTAAAAAATAAATTAAGTGGTTTAATATGCAAAAAAAGAAAAAACCTCATACCCCTATTATACCTGCTGCTAATCGGAAAACCAATAATTCAGAGGCGGTTGATGCGATGTTTGGCAATATAATGATGGATATGATGAAAGAAGGTCAGTGCGGTCATGATCATGATTTAGAGGGTGATTTCTATGCAGAACAAATGATGAGTATTTTACCTAACATTATCAGGTCTACCATTGATATGGCAAAGTTGGTGATTGATAATAGAGTAAGAAATTCTGATAGAATGACAGACGATGATATTTATCAAATTCACCGTGACGCTTTTAAACATCTTAATAGTGTATTTACTGAAGATTAATGATAGCCGGTTGAGTAACAGCAATTATAAATTCATCTTACGTATGGCATATAGAAAATAGCTTGGTATCATTGCACATAGGTGTCAGTTTAAGAAAACAATAGTTGAAAAATCGTCATTGCGAGGAGCCACTTTAGTGGCGACGAAGCAATCCAATAAATGTGGATTGCCACGACCACTACGTGGTCTCGCAATGACGACTTTTCTGTAATTTTTAAATTGCCACAAAGTTATGCGTAAGGTAAGTAAATTATCAATTTTATTATGCTTTACTACGATGCAAGCCTTGCATATCAAGGTTCTTATGAATTTTCTAATCCAGAATTTGGGTTACAAATAATAGGCTTCGCTCCATCGTTCCTAGTACTACAGTTGTAGATTGAATGTGAGTGTTCACGGAAAAAAGGTTAAAGTATAAGATGTCATTGCGAGGAGGTTGCCAGACCACAACTGTTGAAAGTTAGAAGGTAAAGCGGGTTTTAGATAGGTTTTCTGTCATTGCGAGACCACGTAGTGGTCGTGGCAATCCATCTTTGGTTACTTTTATGGATTGCTTCGTCGACCTAAGGTCTTTCTCGCAATGACGTTGACCACATACGATTTTTAAACTATCCGGTCTAAAACCGCTTCCTCTTCTAACTTTCAACAGTTGTGGTTGCCAGACCGACGAAGCAATCCAGGAAAGTGATTAGAAATGGATTGCTTCGTTGACCTTACGGTCTCCTCGCAATGACGCTTGGTGATCAGGTTTTTTTATTCATCACAAAAAAATAGCAAAAAAATCGTGAATGCTCACATCTAAACTACAACTGTAGTACTAGCATCAACTTTTCCTAAGTTGGCTATAACTAAAAATATTTAGCAAATTTTCCACATTATCAGTATCAGCAAGCTTATTATTTTTATATTCTCGACATTTAAGGCATTTATGGGTCAAGACCAAACCTTTTTTACCATCTATTTTATAAGAAATTGGTTGCATTAGCCCATTACATCCAGATGCCCTATCGCCAGGATTAATATCTACATGCTTACTGTAGAAACATATTGAGCAATGATTAGTATAACCATTGCCTTGGATAAATTCACCACACATCTCACAAATAAAATCTTCCTTATTTCTATAAAACTTTTTTGCTACCATTAATTTAACTTATTATTTGGATATATTTCTTGATCATCCTTTTTACTGAATCATCCAGCAGGAGTTCTTGGTGATTGCCAGCAAAATCTAGCCATCTTAAATCATGTGATTCGGCATTTTTTACAAAACAATCGTTACAAACGGTTTTTAATAAAAATCTCACATCATAATGATAATGCTCCTGCTCTTTAGCATTATAGTCAATTGATGAGAAGTTGGGGACGTCGTCGCTCATCGCTCGCCTATTACTTATAGGCGTCGCTCCATCGCTCCTAGCCCCAAATTCTCCTGAATTGACTATAGTAGGAATAAAATGAACATCTATATCGTAAATTTGTTTAGAAACTGGCTCAATATCTAAAATTCCAGATTCTTCTTGAGCCTCTTTAATTGCTACAGCTAAAAGATCATTATTACCATCACAATGCCCTCCTGGCTGCAACCATTTACCCAACTTACGATGATGCATCAATAAGAATTTTGTTTTACTAGAATTAAGCAAAAATCCTGAACTAGTAAAATGCCCTTCTTTTGTCTCTCTACTAAAAGGATTTTCACAATTATCTAAAAAGTCTAACATCCTTTGTTTATACTCATTTTCTTCTTGAAAATTGCTGACATAATTTTTTATATTCTCACGCAAGTTCATAATATTTCTTTTCGTCCAATTTCGGTCATTTCTATTACCAGCTGCTTTATTTTTCTGATTTCTGACTTATTTGCGATCAGTAACGCATCTTTAGTATTAATAATTATTATATTATCCATTCCTATTACCGCAGTAAGCTTATTATTAGAGCTAATATATGAATTGGTACTATCAATGTTGATCACATCACCTTCACAGTAATTATTGGTTGTATCTTTCTCTTGCATTTGCCATAAAGAATGCCAATTACCAATATCATTCCAACTAAAATTGTCTTCTATCATAATCATTTGCCTAATATTTTCGATTATAGCATAGTCTAAAGAAATTGGTGTAATATGTAGATATGGTTCTAAAGCAAGAGTTATATTATCACAATTTATAGTTGCAGAATAATATGCTTTATATGCATGTTTAAGTAGTTCCTTTTGCCATAATTTAGCCTGCTCTAAAATAAAATCTATATTAAAAATAAAAATTCCTGAATTCCAAAAATATTTGCTATTTTTATATTTGTCATTTTCTTCTAAATAATTTTGTGCCTGTTGAATAGTAGGCTTTTCTACAAATTGTTCAGTTTTATAAATTCTATCTGCTAATAACTTCTTTATTTTAATATAACCATATTCGCTATTTGCAAAACTAGGTCTAATGCCAATAGTACAAATACCAAATTTTGCCAAATAATTCAAAGATTTATTAATAGTATCTAAGTAGTTATTAACATTGTGTATATAATGGTCAGAAGGCAGCAATATAATCGTATCATAGCCATTATTCTTTGCTTGAATAGCTGATATAATCGCACATGATGCTGTATTTTTAGCCACAGGTTCTATTATTAAATCTGCTTCTATATTTAGCTCTCTAAGTTGCTCCTGTGCTATTGATTCATAATCCTTAGCAATTATTAAAGTTGGTTTGCCTAAAGTTTTATTGGTAATCAAAGTTTTTTGGATTAAACTAAAATTATCAAATATTCTGATGAATTGTTTAGGTTGCATTTGTCTCGATAATGGCCATAATCTTGTTCCTAGACCACCAGCCATAATTACTGGTTTTATTTTCATCGCTATTAATTGTATTAATTTCCAACTAATTCAATTAATAGTATAAAATATATGACAAGTCTACTAAAAATAAATATAAGAAACCTGTATGCACAAAAAAAATAAAAAAACTAATAAATTTTTCTTTAAAGTAGTTGGGATAATTATAATTATCTATGGTTTGTATCGAGGTTATGTAGAGTTTTATGATCACCAATGGAGGTATGTGACTCCTACCGACCAACAAGTACAGAAATATACAATTAGTGCAGATACAGCCCTACACTTATACCAATTAATGAAAGACACTCATGAAATATTGACTAAACATAACATAAATTATTGGATTGAGGGCGGCACGCTTCTTGGAGCAGTAAGACACCAAGGTATTATACCTTTTGATGATGACTTAGATATTGGCATAATGCATGCTGATGAAATCAGATTACAAGACATATTAACGGATTTCACAGAGTTAGGTTATAAAGTTCGCCATCAAGATTTTTACACAATATGTGATAAGAGATGTATAGATATATTTATCTTTCGCCAAAAAGGTAACAAATTTTTATATAGTAATTTTAGAACACTACATAGATTTCCCAATGATTTCTTTTATATAAATGAATTATTTCCACTGAAAAAATATCAATTTGGTGAGATTGAAATTTATGGTCCTAATGAATCTAAAGGGAATCTAGATAGATATTACCCTGCATGGGATAAATATGCTGTAATTCAACAACCGCATAATTTTCATGTTACCCTTTCACCTATTGAACAAAAGACTAAATTTATTTTAACTCCGAAATTATTAGAACCAGCTAAACCAACTGGCCCTTTAGAAAATCGGGTAATTCCCAAATCATTAATTAAATAGTTAGTTGAATTCAACAGAATCGAGGAATTAGAATAAACACTGTTAATATTTGATTTATAGGATTAATATGTTAGACTATACTTAGTTGTGAATTAAACATCAAAATTTGAAGGCTTAATGAAGTTTCAAAAAGAGTCGGTTATTTTAAATAACGAACAAGACTCTATATCGTTTGCACAAACTATTGCTAAAAATTTAGAGTCTAATAAAATTATAACTTTTTCAGGTGATTTAGGTTGTGGAAAAACATTTATCTGTCGAGAGATTATAAAGCATTTTTGTGAATCTGATATTAATATCAGCAGCCCTACTTTTAATTTGCTACAAATCTACAAGACTTCAAAATTTATGATTTATCATTTTGATCTCTACCGTTTAAATTATTTAGAAGAAATTTATGAACTAGGTATAGAAGAAGCCTTGCAGGGCAATATTTGTCTAATTGAATGGCCAGAAATAATTGAAGAAATATTACCGCCACCTATAACTAAAATTCATCTACAAATACTCGAAGATAATAAACGATCTTGTAGTATTTATCATTTCTCATAATCTAACCTCAATTCGGGATAAAAATAAGCAATATCACAAAAATAATGAATACAGCTATTAGTGGAGCAAAAAAATCTGTTATAGTCAATTGATGAGAAGTTGGTAACGTTATAAATCTGATTAGTATTTAACCTCAGAGTCTTGCGAGGAGCTACTTTAGTAGCAACGAAGCAATCCAGAAAACGAGTAGAAATGGATTGCTTCGGAGGCTTATGCCTCCTCGCAATGACAGCATGATGGGTACTTATTCGACACTAATTCAGGTTATACGAAGTATGTTTGAGTTTCAATTCAACAAAAAATAATTAGTAATGACCATTGATAATATTATTGTATTACTATATTTGATATCGATACTTGTTATTGGTATCTACTATAGATCTAGACTTAGAGGTTTTGCCAATTATGCTACCGTTCAAGACAAGATTAAAAATAGCAGGATATTATTAGTTGCAACTATTTTTACTTCATCGGTTGGCGGAGCTACTACTTTGGGTATTGCAGAAAAAGCTTTTTCTGGTGATTTATCGTATAGTTATGGACTGATACTCTCTCTACCAGTCGATATACTAATAGCTATTTATCTTGTACCCCAAATAACTAAACATTATGGAGCAGAAAGTGTTGGCGATATAATGGCAAAATATTATGGAGAAACAGGACGTTTTATTGCTGGCATCACAACTATTATGGTATCTATAGGCTTTGTTGCTGCCCAAATTAGTGTTAGTGGATATATTTTTCAATATATTTTAAAAATTAACTACTTAGAAGGAACTCTATTAAGTTATGGGATTGTTATTATCTACACAACTATTGGTGGGTTACAATCAATTATGTTTACTAATTTACTACAATTCTTCGCGATGATAATTGCTTTGCCAATTATTGCAATATGTGGTCTTAACAAAATTGGTATTAGTGATTTTATCAACCAATTACCTATTGAAAAAGTATATTTTATTCATCATAATAATTTTGCCAGTGAGCTATTTATTAATACGATAACCGCTATGCTAGGATTTTATGTAATGAACTTATATCCTATTTTTATTCAAAGAGCTTTAATTAACAATAATGCCAAAAAGACTAGTAATGCTATATATATAAAATCAAGTATATATGCTATATTTTTAATATTTATAACCTTAAATGGGTTAATCGCCTATAATCTTTACCCCGACTACTCTTCTAATTTAGCATTGCCACACCTAATTGATCAAATAGTTCCTTCAGGGTTACAAGGCTTTGTGATAATTGGCTTACTTGCATCAGTCATGTCTACTGCTGATTCTGATTTAAATGTTACCTCAATAGCTCTAGTGAAAGACTTGTTGACTCCTATTTTTAAAATACAGAATCAAAAGAAATTATTGCTAATTACTAGAATTACTAATGTTGTAATCGGAAGTTTTGCCATAATCATCGCTTTAAAATTTGATAATGTAATTGATCTAGTAGTGTTTATCACCGGGTCTTGGGGACCAATAATATTAGTTCCTCTAATATTTGCCTTTTTCAACATCACTATAACACAAAGAATGATGATTCTATGCGGATTAAGTGGAGCCTCCTCTTTCTGCATTTGGACATATTTTTTTGCTAGTAATTTTCGACTAAAGGGTGTCTTTATTGGTACTATGTGTAGTTTGTTAGTTTTTTGCATAGGATTACTTAGAAAAAGGCTCGGTTATGTTACAAAATTCTAAACTTATAGGCAGTGATTTAATAAGATATCACCTCGAGAATGCACCTAGCCTGCCTGGAGTTTATAAAATGCTGAAAGCTGATCGGCAAGTTATCTATGTAGGCAAAGCTAAGAATCTAAAAAAACGTCTTACTAACTATATTAAAACTGATCTTGATAATAAAACAATATTAATGATCTCTCTAACGCATTATTTAGAGTATAATGTTACTAATTCTGAGGTTGAAGCTTTATTGCTCGAAGCCCAGTTAATTAAAAAATTTCAACCTAAGTTTAATGTATTACTTAAGGATGATAAGTCTTTTCCTTATATTAAATTACGCTTAGATGTTGATTACCCACAATTAATTAAATATAGAGGAAAGAACTTATCTGGTGGCGAGTTTTTTGGTCCATTTGTTTCCTCAGAGCAAGTCGATACTACCTTAAAAGAATTACAGAAAATTTTTAAATTACGGTCTTGTAGTGATAATTATTTTAACAATCGCAAACGCCCTTGTTTACAGTACCAAATTGGTCGATGTTCTGCCCCATGTGTTGAGAAAATTAGTAAAGAAAATTATAGTGAACTAGTATGCCAAGTAAAGAATTTCTTAAATGGTAAAACTAAAGAACTACAAAAAACTTTATCTCACAAAATGGAAGAATTAAGTATACAATTACGTTTTGAAGAAGCTGCCGAAATACGAGACCGAATAAAAGCACTAAGTTATATCCAACTAAAATCAACTTTATCTAGTAATTCTATTAAAAACGCTGATGTTATAGCTATTGTTGAAAAGAATAATTATTATTGTATTCAGCTATTTGTATATAGATTTGGTCAATCTTATGGGAATATAGCGTACTTTCCGTTTAATACGGAGGGTAATAATAAATCAGAAATATTGACACAATTTATAAATCAATTTTATCAAAATGCTCAAATTCCGAATGAGATAATTATAAACCATCCTATCATTGATTTAGAATTAGTAACCAAGGCTATTAGACAATTGAGTGGGAATAGCAAATTTAACATCAGACTATACTCGAATGATCTGGAGAATTGGAACATAAAACAAGGGGTGAGCGAGCGGAGCCTACATGAAGTACGTGAGTGTGAGTACACGAATCCCCCGAAGTTTTGCGGAGCCAATTCTTCAAAGCATTCGAGTATAAGATTATTAGAGAATGCTGAGTTTAATGCCCAATTATCACTTAATCAGCATTTAAAACAATTTGCTAAAAATCAAATTATCTTTCAACAAATACAACAATTATTCTATCTGCCTACCATACCAGATAGAATTGAAGTTTATGATAATAGTCACATTATGGGAACATTTGCCGTAGGTAGCATGATTGTTGCTAACCAATCAGGTTTCGATAAAAAAGAATATAGAATTTTTAATATATCTATTCCCCAAGGGAATTCCCAAGGTGATGATTATGAGATGTTAAGAATCGTCTTAACAAGAAGATTTACTAGATTAAAAAAAGAACATCTACCAAATGAGCATGCAAGTACCAACTTCTCATCAATTGACTATAAAACTTTAATGATTATCGATGGAGGCAAGGGGCATCTATCTGTAGTACAAAAAATAATGAAAGAATTTGATCTTAAAATTCCAGTTGTTTGTATGTCAAAAGGGCCTGACAGAAATGCTGGATGTGAACAATTTCATATGCCTAATAAAGAGGCTTTTACAATCGATAAGAGTCTTCCGGTCATGAAATATTTACAAATTTTGCGGGATGAAGCACATAATTTTGCTATAAAAAACCATAGGCTACGCCGTTCCAAAGCCATTAAAGTTTCTAGTCTAGATGACATAAGTTCAATTGGTGTCACCCGAAAGAAAGCCTTGTTACATTATTTTGGCTCATATAAAGCAATATGTGATGCCACTATTGATGAATTATCTAAAGTCAATGGTATAAGCCAAACCCTTGCAAAAAACATTTTTACATCGTTACATAATAAATAATAGACTACTTATTGTTTATACAGAATAATGCAAATAGTAACTCACCTTACGCATGGCATTTGAAAGTCATATAGAAAATAGTTTGGCGTCATTGTGAGAAGCTACTTTAGTAGCATTGAAACAATCCAAATGGATTGCCACGACCACTATGTGGTCTCGCAATGACAGATAACGTCATTGCGATGAGCCGCTAAAAGCGGTGACGCAGCAATCCATTTTTGTGTCACCCCTGCGTAGGTAGAGGGGTCTAGATTTCCGCCTACGCGGGAATGACAAATTTTGCGTTTAAAGATAGATGTCGTGACTCGGATATATTCAATTTTCCTTCAAACAACCTACTATTTATAAGCTCTGCAAAAAACTTGATTATCGAGTAATAGATAAATTCTGTTGCATCAATCATTCAAGTAAATTAAACTAGTAAAAGTGATTGGTTCGCTAAAAGAGAGTTAATGAGAACGATTGATGCTTTTAAAGAAAAACTCATTTATCTGAGCTAACTAAAAAATATTATCATTTTATAATTGTGACGCAATATGTTTAAAAATTTATTACAACTTTACAGCATGGTAATTTGTCTTTTTGCTAGCCTGACTCTTATGTTCACATTGGTGCAAGTTATGCAAAATATTGCAAGTCTAGTATTACCAGAATATAAGTATAATCATGGTATAGCTAAATTTAACTCTGTCGAAAACTTTATTAATTCGAAGAATCCACAGGAAGCGGAAAAGATTAGATTATTAAGTAAAATAGAAATAGACAAAAAGATAAATCTTGAAAAAACAAATTATATGCAAGAAGTAGAAAAAGATACAATATTTAATCTAATTAGTAATACTACTTGGGTAATTACTAGTTTAATATTTTTTATTATCCATTGGTTGCTGTATAAAAAATCATCCAAGCATCATTGCGAGGAGATACTTTAGTAGCGTGAAGCAATCTATTTTTAATCACTTTTATGGATTGCTTCTTCGGCTCACGCTTCCTCGCAATGATGCGTGAACGCTCATTCATATACTATCACCTAATTCAATTGCTTTACTAATATCTGATTATTTTATTCTATTAACTGAGGCAGGTGAGAAGAAATCGCCTTGCATCGCATCTATTTTTAGATTGATTAAAAATTTGGCAATCTTACCATTCTCAACAAATTCTGCTACAGTTTGAATACCCAAATCCTCAGAGATGTTAATTAATCTTTTAATAAAGTCTTGACTTTGCAGATCGCTAGTGATGTTACGTACGTAACTACCATCAATTTTAATAATATCTATTGGCAAATTTTGTAATTGCTTAAATGAAGTAAACCCAGAGCCGAAATCATCTAAAGCAAATTTGCAACCGTATTTTCTTAATCTGTGCATGAAGTACGTTATTTGTTGATAATGCTGATTAAGGCTAGTCTCAGTAATTTCGATAATTAATCTTCCTGAAACATCATATGTTTGTAATAATTTTTCTGCTATTACTAGCAAAGGAGAATCTAATGTGCCAATATTTGAAATATTAACTGATAGCATCAAGTCTGGGTTAGCATCTAATTCTTTGATTGCCATTTCTAGCACTACTTGATCTACTATAAAAATTAAACCTTTCTTTTCAGCCTCTGGGATTATTGCTCCTACAGAACATAGATAGTTATTTGTATCAGGAATCCTTAATAAACATTCATAGTAATGAGCTTTCATTGTTTTACGGTCAATAACTGGCTGATAAGCAAAAACCATTGTTTTGTTTAATAGGGATTTTCTTAAGAGATTAAGCTGTTTATTGGACTCTTTAATGTATTCTATATTATAATATTTAGAGTCATACTCACGATAATAATTTTGGTCACCTGGATAAGAAATTAGCCAGTTCAATAAATTATAAATTTCTTCAGCTTTATTGTTAAATTTGGGAAATTCTATGCTAGCAATACTACAATTCATATAAACTGTAGGTAATAGATCATCAACATAAAGCTGGGATAATAAATGTGCTTTTAGGGCAATTTCTTTAACTAGATTTGGGTCTAATATCGGTAGAACTAATAATATTCGATCATGTTCAATGTGTTTATAAATTGATGTGACAGAATTGCTAATTAACTCATTGCAAATTTCAGAAATAATTTTATTAAGTTTGTCAATTATGTGAATGTCTTTTGCCATCATAGCATTTAATTCGTCATAATTTAATAGCTTAAAAGAGATGCAATATCCACGCTCTACTTTATCAAGCTCAAATTGTAAATTTCTAATTTTCGTATCTAATTTCACCATAACTCAAATAATATAAATTTACTAAATACTAAAATCCTAGTAGAATGATACAAGTAAAAATTTTATATTATAAAATTATGAGCAAAATAAATAGAATAAAAAGCAAATTAGATGTGTTAAAACCACATTATTGTGAAATAGTTGATGAAAGTTCCAAACATGCCAGCCATACTGGTGGAACTACTGAGAGCCATTTTAGGGTTAAAATTTTTTCAGCAGCTTTTATAGGAAAAAGCTTGCTAGAACAACATAAAATGATTAACAATCTTTTAGCAGATGAGCTAACTAGTGGATTACACGCCTTATCAATTGATACGAAAAAACCTAACTTGCCTCATAGGAACGATGGAAAAACGCCCATATGTATGACGAGTGAAGACGTTACCAACTCATCAATTGATTATAGACGTTTGTGAATTGGAAATTTAGCTATAGAATCAGTCTTTAATTTTATTTAGAGTGTGATATATATGATACATAACGAAAAAGAATCTACGTCGTTTGAGAACCTTAAAGATTCAGAAACAAATAGTGCTACAATTGACGAATCTACTATTGATACTCCTAGCGTTAAAGAGAAGCCGAATGAATTAAAAGTATCTCCTCTAGATGAAACTCTAAGTAATTCGGTAGATAATCAAATAATTCAACCAAAAGAAAGAAAAGCAAGAATTATCAAAAGCCTTGACGATATGGAGCTTGGACGTATCAATAAGTTAAAAACTACTTCTGCTGCAAAATCTGTAAGAAGTAAGGATGATTTGTCGATAATTGAGCAAGAACAAAGTGAGAAATTAAAGTCGATTAAAACAAATGAGATTAGAATTTCAAATGAATTTCTAAAATCTTTAGAACAAAAAAATAAAGAAATAAAGACAGAATCAAAAATAAAAAGAGCTATCTCTTACATAATTTCTGCTTGGGAGTGGACAAAGAAGACCAAGGCTTTCAAGGCTATAGATTGGTTGTTAAATACAAAATTAGCCAAAATTGCACTCGGTAGTGCTGTAAGCCGGACTATTACGGCAACGCTTGCAATAGTAGTATTAACTGGGATATCCCCCCCTGCAGCCTTAGCCATGGCAGCAATAACATTAGCTGGGGTAGCTGGAGGTATGGTAGCTGATGCTATTAAAACAAGAAAGATTCGTAAACTTGCCCAAGAAAATGATCTATTAATGCAAAATCGAGGAGATATAAGTAAACAACAATATTTATTAGAACTGGATCCCAAGCTAGCCCAGCTATTGGGTAATAAATTACACGTCCCAACATCTGCTCCAGAAGAAAATAAACATTATCACTACATATCTTCCAAAGCAGAACTGGCATTTAATACAAGTAAGTTTTTTATGGAGAATATTCAGGACGCAGCTACTTTAGCATCCAATATAATTGCAGCTAGCACTGGTAATCCTGCTAAGATTGCTGCAGCGATTAAATCTGGTACAGCTTCAGCGATTACTTTGATTACCTCAGGTTTAACTGAAAAACAATCAGCTGATCTTGTTACAGCATTTAAAATTAATATTAATAACGAACTACATAAGAGTGATGTTGCAGATTATCATAATTTACAAGAGTTGCGTAAGATTGTACAAAAACAACATATTCAAACTACTGCTCTGACTGAGTTGATGCGAGATAAAGATTATTTCAAGTTAACTGATGAGCAAAAACAAAATAAATTTGATGTGTATCAAGAAGCTTTAACTGAAATAAGGCTCGACAAAAATTATAGAAAATTAACCGATGAGCAAAAACGAGATATGCTTCATGCAACAGTAAATAAGCTTGAAGAAAAATCTAATGAACAAGAAACTGAAACTAAAGAAAAGACAAAAAGTAGTAATAGACTGATATCAGCGGCAAAAGGCACGCTAAGCTTTTTAAGAGATTTAGGTAGGGCAAATGATCCTTTTTATGAACAACCTGAAGTTAAAGGTGACAATTCATTAACCAAATCTATGAATGCTGCCAAGAAATCTGCTGAAGAAATAGTAACTCCTGCAGTTATAGAACAATTACGAAAAAGTAAATCTACGTCAGATTTATTGCAAAAAGAGAATAATGTTCATCAGAAAAATTTGCAAAGAAGCCATTCTTCAGATCGGCATCTTGAACGATAAATTAAATTCTCAGCTTACGCATGGCATTTAAAAGTCATATAGAAAATAGCTTGGCGTCATTGCGAGAAGCTACTTTAGTAGCGACGAAGCAATCTATATGTGGATTGCCACGCTCACATACGTTCGCTCGCAATGACATTTTGTACTTTTCCGAAATTTTTAAATTGTCATGTGGTTTATACATAAGGTAATGGTATGGATCTACCCTATATACAGAATGAATATTAATGGTTATTCTTCTAGATTTAATATATTAAAACAACAATAGGGAGACCCAAAATGGAATATAACACAATAGGAATAGATTTAGCAAAAAATATTTTTCATCTTCATGAAGTAGATAAATATGGAAAAAATTAACAAGGGAGAAGTTTTTAGATTTTATGGCTAACCAACCAAAATCATTAGTAGGCATGGAAGCATGTGGTGGTTCTAATAATTGGGCTAGAGAAATGATAATATTGATGGTAAATAAGACAAAGTAAGTTAGCGAATTCCATCAGGGCTGAAGCACTTTGTTGTGCTTCAAGTCGAATACATGACTGCATTTGCTTTTTTCTGTCAAGTATTATTTTTTTTCTTGCATTATTGGGTAGATCCATACATGAGTAATTTAATCTTTCATTAATCTACCTAATTTTTATTTTGAATAAATGCAACTTATGTTTTATAATGATATCATCCTAAAAACTCTCATATAGCTTTAATTTTATGCAAAATGTAGAAATTATTGAGACTATCTCTACATCAATATCATGTTCTGGCAGAGAGTCGCCTTATGATCATCCAAGAATTTATTTGGAAATTGATTCAACCAAAGGTTCTATTATGTGTCCTTATTGTAGTAAAAAATTTGTGTTAATTAAGTAATGAAGATAAAACTCCTATCAGATAGCACTATAAATCGTATCGCTGCTGGAGAGGTAATTGAACGACCAGCTTCGGTGGTAAAAGAACTAGTTGAGAATGCTATTGATGCAGCTAGCACTAAGATAGATATAATGCTTGAGCAAGCAGGCAAAAATCTTATTGTTATTTCTGATAATGGAATAGGTATGTCTGAGGATGACCTAAATATTGCCATAGAGCGTCATACTACTTCTAAACTTGATGAGCTAGATTTATTAAATATTCACACTTTTGGCTTTCGCGGAGAGGCATTACCTTCTATAGGATCTGTAAGTAAGATGCTAATTACTTCAAAGGCACGTGGAGCTGATAGAGCATATCAGATGCAAATTAGTGGTGGGAGTAATAAAGGAAGTAAGCCTACCATTCACAACGAAGGTACTAAGATTGAAATACGAGATTTATTCTTTGCTACTCCTGCAAGATTAAAGTTCTTAAGATCTGATAAAACCGAATTTGCAGCTTCATTAGATGTAATAAAGAAAATTGCATTAGCTCATCCTAAAATCAGTATTAATTTATCTCATGATGGTAAAAATATTCTAAAAGTAAAAGGACAAGATGGTAATTTTGACGAAATTCTAAAGCAAAGAATAATTGATATAGTAGGTTCTGATTTTATTGAAAATTCGGTTCATATTAATCTACAAAGACCAGAAATTTCAGTATATGGCTTTACTAGTATTCCTACCTTTAATAGAGCTTCTGCTGAGGATCAGTTTTTATTTGTTAATAATAGACCGGTTAAGGATAAATTACTACAAATCGCTTTAAGAGTAGCATATCAGGATTACTTAGCTCGGGATAGACACCCAGTTTCAGTTTTGTTTCTACAAATAGATCCCCAAATGGTTGACGTTAATGTTCACCCTGCCAAAACAGAAGTAAGGTTTCACGATCCAAATACCATACGGGGATTACTGGTAAGCTCTATCAAGGATGCCCTTGCCACGAAAAGTCATATGGTTTCAACGAATATTGCCACAACTGCCTTAGGTCTTTTTCGAAATACAGCAACTACTAATAATGCGGTTAAAACAAATATACCATTACAAAAAAGTCCTAGCTCTTCAAAAAAAATATACCCGGATAATTTAACTCCACATAATTTGAGCGTATCTGATAATAGCAGTACTTATCGAGCCCAAAATTTAACTCTCCCTAAATCCAACCAAAATAGTTCTAATATTCAACAGCCATTAATAAAGACTGAACCTCATGCTAAAGTAGAGGTAGTAGAGGACTCTATAGTCAATTCAGGAGAAGTTGATGCTAGGAGCGATGGAGCGACGCCTATAAGTAATAGGCGAGCGACGAGTGACGACGTCACCAACTTCTCATCAATTGACTATACCCATAGCGATTGTAACAATGGGTTACTCGGAGCGGCAAGAGCACAATTGCACGGTACTTATATAATATCACAAACAGCAGATAGTATTGTTATCGTAGATCAACATGCAGCCCATGAACGTTTGGGATACGAAAAAATTAAACAGACGATAAGTAATAATGGGCTAATTAAGCAGAGATTACTGATACCTGAGATAGTAGAATTACCAGATGTCAAAAGAGCCGATTTATTATATAATAAGAAGGCAGACCTTTCTAAATTAGGTTTAAGCATAGAAAAATTTGGCGAGCGATCCATCATTGTATCAGAGGCTCCAAGCCTATTAGGAGATATCAATATAAGCCAACTTATTCAAGACTTAGCAGATAATTTATCTGATCTTGGCGAAAATATTTCCTTGATTCAATTGATTGAACATGTTACAGAAACATATGCATGTCATTATTCTATCAGAGCAGGTCGTAAATTATCTTCTGAAGAAATGAATGAATTGTTAAGGCAAATGGAGAAAACCCCTTTTTCAGGTCAATGTAATCATGGTAGACCAACTTACATTGAACTCAAACTCAAAGATATTGAGCGATTATTTGGACGTACATAATTAGACCTCCTGCAAAACTATACTTCTGCTGGTAATTTGGACAATGATGCGGTACTCGAATCCTCACGTACATTAGAGTACGCTGCGGTTCTGCGTTCCGCGTCTCCTTCAAATTCCTCAGCATAAGCGAGTTTTGCAAGAGGTCTATTGATAGCTTAATATAATCCATTAATTTGGGATAAGAATAAGCCCTTTAAAGAATGGGTAATAGTAGTTACTGAGTTAGGGAATGAAAAAAATAAGTAATACCGCAAAAATAATAAAAACAACTATTAGTGTAGCAAAAAAATCTGTTATATTTATAGATATAGTGAATTAACTGGAATTAGTGCCGAATAAGCACCCATCGTGCTGTCATTGCGAGGAGCCGCTTTGCGGCGATGCGGCAATCCAAAAAATGCTCAGGAATGGATTGCTTCGTCGGCTACGCCTCTTGGCAATGACGTTTTGTACTTTAACTCTTTTTCCGTGAATGCTCACTAATATTGGAAAAATTGTTTTCATATTTTTGATGAAAATAGTAAATTTCTATAATTTTTTGTTTGTCTAGGAGACGGTCTCCTAGCAACTGGCAATTGAGGTTAATATAATGTTTAACTATAATAATATATTTGATAATCACATAACTAGAATTAAACAAGAAGGCAGATACCGTGAATTTGTTCCTGTTCAAAGGCAGGCAGATAATTTCCCGTCCGCTTGGTATGTTGATAAAGAAATTGTCATGTGGTGTATTAATGATTATCTTGGAATGAGTAAGCACCCAGATGTTACCAAAGCTGCTCTAGAGGCTATAGCCAAATATGGCATTGGCTCTGGTGGCACAAGAAATATAGGCGGCAATAATAGCTGTATAATAGAATTAGAACAAGAACTAGCAACCTTACATAATAAAGAATCAGCTTTAGTCTTTACTTCCGGTTATGTTGCCAATGATACCACCCTTGCAACACTAGCAAAAATAATGCCTAATATAGTTTTTTTCTCAGATGAGTTAAATCACGCTTCTATTATTTCTGGTATATGTAACTCAAAAGCTGAAAAACATATTTATCGACATATTGATGTTCAACATCTTGAAGAACTACTTAAAAAGGTAGATATTAATAGACCAAAGATTATTGTTTTTGAATCCGCTTATTCTATGGACGGATTATTTTCTCCAATAGAAAAAATAGTGAATTTAGCTAAAAAATATAATGCTTTAACTTTTATTGACGAAGTACATACAGTGGGTCTATATGGCAAGCATGGTGCTGGTATTGCCGATCTTCAAGGTTGTGCTGATAAAATTAATATTATCCAGGGAACCCTTGGCAAGGCTTACGGCGTTATTGGCGGCTATATTGCAGCTGATAGTCAGATTATCGATTCTATAAGACTTACGGCTCCAGGTTTTATATTCACCACCTCTTTACCGCCAATTATCGCTTCGGCAGCAACTGCAAGTATTCGTCATTTAAAAAATTCTAATATAGAAAGGGAAACTTATCAAAAGGTAATAGCCAAGGTAAAAAAATCTTTTGATCAAGCTAAAGTGAATTATTTTAAGAATGATAGCCATATTATACCAATAATTATTGGCGACCCAATTAAAGCCAAACAAGCCTCTAATATGTTGTTGAATGACTATAATATTTATGTTCAGCATATCAACTTTCCAACAGTACCACGTGGTACAGAACGCTTAAGAATCATTCCAACACCCAACCATACCGATAAAATGATTCAGGATCTTACCAAAGCTCTTGTTGAAATTCTTAGTGTACTGGATATATCACCATCCATCAATTCCCATTCTATAATAAAATTACCTCTATACCCAGCAGCATAGGTACTACATAGAATAGTCAATTGATGAGAAGTTTGTGACGTCGTTGCTCAATCTCGCCTATTACTTATAGGCGTCGCTCCATCGCTCCTGCTACCCAATTCCCCTGAATTGACTATAGGAGGCAATCCATAATTCGTTCCTTTGTCATTCCCGCGTAGGCGGGAATCTATATCCCTGTTTATGCAGGGATGACAGAAAAATGGATATCATACTTTTAACTTATAATGGTTTCGTCGCTACTAAAGCAGTTCCTCGCAATAACGTCTTGTACTTTTCCGGAATCTTTAAATTGTCATGGGTGTTATGCGTAAGTGAGTAATTCAATAAAAAAGTTCTATTTTATACTCCATGACGTTGTATTATTTGGCTTTTTATCTCTGCAATAGCTTTAGCTGGATTTAAACCTTTTGGACAAGTTTTGGTACAGTTCATAATTGTATGACAACGATATAGCTTAAACGGATCTTCTAAAGCATCTAAACGCTCTCCAGTATACTCATCCCTAGAATCAGCAATCCATCGATAAGCTTGTAGTAAAATCGCAGGACCTAAATATTTATCACCATTCCACCAATAGCTTGGGCAGGAGGTGGAACAACATGCACATAATATACATTCATATAGCCCATCTAATTTTTCTCTATCCTTAAGCGACTGTAATCTTTCACTATTGGAAGGAGGAAGAGTATCAGTTTTTAGCCAAGGTTCTATCGATTCATATTGAGCATAAAAATGCGACATATCAGGTACTAAATCTTTTACTACTTTCATATGTGGTAAGGGATATATCTTAATATCACCACAAATTTCTTCAATAGGCTTAATGCAGGCAAGTGTATTAGTTCCATCTATATTCATTGCACAACTACCACAAATCCCTTCACGACAAGAGCGTCTGAAGGTCAAAGTAGAATCTATTTCATTTTTTATTTTAATTAAGGCATCTAGAACCATTGGGCCTGTTTTGTCTAGATCTAACTCGTAAATATCAATTCTCGGGTTTTCCTCAGAATCTGGATCATACCTATAAATCCTAACATTACGTAGCTTAGCCGCTTTCCCAGAATATTTATGTACTATACCTTTACCGACTTTAGAATTAGGTGGTAATCTAAGTTCTGCCATATCTATTCCCCACTCTACAAGTCTTTTTTCCGACTTGGTTTTTTAATTTTTATAGTACCATTATCATCATTGCTCATTGGAAATAAATTTGCCTCTTCTGAATTCATAGCTCTACCACTAAGCAAGTTTTTAATCTGTTGCCCTGACAATGTTTCATGCTCAATTAATATTTTGGCTAATAGATGGAGTTCACTAATATGCTCAGTTAGTATATTTTTTGCTAAATCGTAACCTTTTTCAACAAAATTTTTCACTTCCCTATCAATTAATTCTGCGGTATGTACAGAAGTATGACCTTCCCCCCTACCACTAGCATACATATCTTCATTGCTTGAGCCATGATATACAGGCCCTATTGCATCACTTAGCCCCCAATCAGTTACCATAGCTCTAGCCATTCTGGTTGCCATTTTAATATCAGAAGAAGCACCAGAAGTAACTTTGTCTTTACCAAAAATAAGTTCTTCAGCTACTCTGCCTGCCATTGCTACCGCTATGTCAGCTTCCATTTTATCACGCTGTATAGAAAACCGATCATTTTCAGGTAATCTCATTACCATACCAAGCGCTTTACCTCTTGGAATAATAGTTGCTTTATGAATTGGATCAGAAGCTGGGCAGTAAAGCCCAACTAATGCATGCCCACCTTCATGATAGGCAGTTAGTTTTTTCTGCTCATCTGACATAATCATAGAACGTCTTTCCACGCCCATTAACACCTTATCTTTTGCTTCCTCTAATTCCAGCATATCAACTTCTTTTTTGCCTTTACGAGCAGCAATTAATGCCGATTCGTTAACAAGATTAGCAAGCTCTGCCCCTGAGAATCCAGGAGTTCCTCTAGCTATGGTTCTAGGTATTATATTCTTAGCACATTTTATCTTCTTCAAATGTACTTGTAAAATTTGTTCTCTACCATCAATATCTGGATTAGGTACAGTAATTTGACGATCAAACCTTCCGGGTCTTAGTAAGGCAGTGTCAAGTACATCAGGTCTGTTAGTTGCCGCAATAATCACTACTCCTTCATTATCTTCAAACCCATCCATTTCAACTAACATCTGATTCAATGTTTGTTCACGTTCATCGTTACCACCGCCCATGCCAATACCTCTGTGACGACCTACAGCATCTATTTCGTCAATAAAGATTATGCAAGGGGCATTACGCTTCCCTTGTTCGAACATATCACGTACACGGCTTGCACCCACACCAACAAACATTTCAACAAAATCAGAACCAGAAATACTAAAGAACGGAACATTTGCCTCACCTGCTATAGCTCTTGCTAACAGAGTTTTACCTGTTCCAGGCGATCCTATTAATAAACAGCCTTTGGGGATTTTACCACCAAGTTTCTGGAATTTGCTTGGATCTCTAAGAAAATCAACAATTTCAGTTAATTCTTCTTTAGCTTCATCAATACCAGCAACATCTTTAAAAGTAACTTTTGGTCCCTTATCTGAAACTAGCTTGGCTTTAGATTTGCCAAAACCCATAGCTTTTCCACCGCCTTGCATTTGACGCATGAAAAATACCCAGCCACCTATCAACAGAATCATTGGAAACCACGAAATGAATATGCTAAACAATAGGTTCATTTTGGTATCAGGAGGTATTACTTCAATATATACACCGTTACTACTTAGACGGTTTATTAAATCTGGATAGTCAGGAGCATAAGTTGAAAAAGCTGTTCCATCACTTAGATTTCCATCGATTATTCTACCCTGAATTTTAACAGAACTAACTGCTTTTTCATCAATTTTGGTTAAAAAATCTGAGAAAGAAATATTACTCTTTCCTCCAATAAAACCATCATTTTGAAATGCATGAAAAACAAGCACCATTAAAACAAAAATCGATACCCAAATTAGAACATTCTTACCTTGATTATTCATCTACAACTCACCTAACAGAAATGCGTAAAACGCGATACAAAATTTGGAGAAAAAGAAACGTCAAGCCCCTTACTCAACCCCTCATCATTATAGTAGGATATATGGGGTATGGCTATAACTTTTTCAAGTATCTTGACTACTGGTAGAGTGAATAAAATAGCAACATGGTTATTGAAACTTGTCTCTTTTAGTATTGTTAAATCTAAATCTTTTCTTATTTTACTATAATCCTTGATCGTTAAATTACTTACTAAGTAGCCTGAATTATTTGCAAAGCTTCCTGTAAAACGGAATCTACCATCCCAAATATCTATATTGTTAAGTTTAATGTCCATCGGCAAACTTCTGCCAAATTCCCGGCAAATTATTAAATTATTATTAATTTTTTTTATCACACAACCATGTAATGTTTTAGTAAAATTCATTTGTTGTTGTAATAATATCACTATTATCCTTATTGGCTCTGATCTACTACTACGATTTTTACCGCTAATAATGATAAGGACAAAACTAATTAACTGTAGTATTATTTCGCTAGAAAATCCTGTAATCTGTAATAAATTTATAGTAGCAAAACCGAATTGATAAATTTTTACTGATTCGGCAATGCAAGCGATTAATTCAGGTTGCAATTTTTCTTCTACTAATTGGTTGATTGTAGATTGCTCAGAAATTATTTGATTTTTTACATATTCTCCTTGTTGAGATAATTTTTTTCTAATAATATTTCGTTGGTATTTGTCAGATTTATTCGATTCATCTTCAAACCATTTTATATTATTGGCAATTAAATACGTTACTAACCGTTGTTTTGGTATGTTAAACAATGGTCTCACTATTTTAACATTATTATACCAATTAATAGGGCTACCACTAAGTCCAAATATGCTACTTTTTTTTTCTAATCTCAGACAATAATTTTCTATATAATCATCCAAATGATGGGCTGTCAAAATTGTCAATATATCTAATTTTTTACATAAATCGGTCATTAATTGATAACGCCCTTCTCTTGCCCTTGCTTGTAAATTAGAAAAATTATTTTGGTGATCGAAGTGAAGTAGATGGTAGTCATACCCCAATTTACGGCTTAAATCCCGAACATACTCATGCTCTAGCTTAGATTGTTCCCGCAAATGATGGTCAACTAACATCACAACCATACTAATATTTTCACTAATACTATTAGTGCTGACCCATTTATGTGTTAACATTAAAAGGGCTATGGAATCAGACCCCCCAGAAACAGCTAAGGCAACAGACCTCGGAGGTCTATTGCCAATTAGCTGCTCAATATTTTGCTGAAATTGTTGATAAAGCATTATTTTTTTTCAGTAGAGCTAGGATTTTCTTGATCTTTTTTCAAATCTGAAATTCTTTTTTTATATTCTCGTTCTTTAGCAAGATATTTTTGAGCTTCTTGTGAGATTTTTTTATATAATTCGCGTTTATGAGCGTTAATTTTAGCAACTTCTATTCGATATTGTTTTATTTCTTCCCTCAGTTCTGCTGAAATTCCTGCAGCATAAGAACCGAACTCATCAATAATTTTTTGTAATTCATTATCGTTATTAACAGTAGTACTATTAATATTAGTTTGTTTGGCATTTGACATTGTGGGTGACGTAGTATTTGCTATACTATATGAGCTTAGTAATAGCACTCCTACAATAGTAATTGCCTTATACAGAAAGTCTAATCTATTTTTTTTTATCATTTATACACTCCATAAAAATACTTTTATATAATTTTTAAAATTTAATTGCTAAATATGAAAACTAGCAAAATAAATATACATTATTATCTTTCTTAACACTAATCATAAATTATATGATATACGAAAAGAATTAATCATTTTATTTGACTTTTTGTACATAAATCTATATAAGTGCACTGATTATATAATGAATAAAACAGTATGGATAAGGTGAAAGATAATAGTTATTTCTCAGAATTAAGAAGAGTGGTTTGGCCAATTGAAGGGCATGAAAATAAGAAGTTTCTGCCTATGGCAGCTATGATGTTTTGCATTTTGCTCAACTATTCCACCCTTAGGTCGATAAAAGATGGATTTGTCGTAACAGCTATTGGTCCTGAATCAATAAGTTTTGTAAAAACCTATGTCGTTTTACCAATGGCAATACTATTTATGATTGCTTATGTAAAGCTTTGTGACTTTTTAAAACAAGAAAATGTTTTTTACGCTGTAACCAGTTTCTTTCTGGCATATTTTATATTATTTACTTTCGTATTATACCCATATCCAGAGTTGGTGCATCCTAATCCTGAAACAATTGAGACATTAAGTAATGCGTATCCCAATTTTAAGTGGTTTATTAGGGTAGTTGGTAAGTGGAGTTTTGCAGTCTTCTATGCTATATCAGAACTTTGGGGAAGTATGATGCTTAGCTTATTATTTTGGCAATTTGCTAACCAAATTACTAAGACTGAAGAGGCAAAACGCTTTTATTCTATGTTTGGTATGTTAGCAAATTTATCTTTACCAGTTACTGCCATAATACTTTGCTATTTTTTAAGCACAGAAACTCAAATAGTTGCAGAACATCTGAAATATACTCCACTATTTGTTATTATGATGGGTAGTGCTGTAATTATCATGTTATTGTATAGATGGATGAATCAGCATGTTTTAACCGATCCTACTTTATATGACGCAACGAGTAAAGTAAGCAAGAAAGGTAAGGTTAAGCTATCTCTTATAGAAAGCTTTAGAATGATTTTTAGTTCAAAATATTTAGGGCTTATTGCCTTACTCATTATATCTTATAGTGTGTCAGTAAATCTTGTAGAAGGTGTATGGAAGTCAAAGATTCAGCAACTATATCCAAGCAAAGAAGACTATACCATGTATATGGGGCAATTTCAGGCTTGGCAAGGTGTGACAGCTATATTATTCATGGTTGTTGGCTCTAATATCTTAAGAAGGGTTTCTTGGTTCACTGCCGCGATGATTACTCCTATGATGATGTTAATTACTGGAATTGCTTTTTTTGCCTTCATCTTCTTTGATAGTACTATTGCGATGTATGTTACTGGTCTATTCGCTTCTGGACCTTTGGCAGTAGCAGTGATGATTGGAATGATTCAAAATATTTTAAGCAAGGCAACAAAGTACTCATTATTTGACGCTACCAAAAATATGGCATATATTCCTATTGATAAGGATCTTAGAACAAAAGGACAAGCGGCAGTAGAAGTGATAGGTGGTAGGTTCGGTAAATCTGGTGGTGGTATTATCCAGTCAACATTCTTTATCTTGCTTCCTACTTTTACCTTCGTTGAAGCTACCCCTTATTTCGCTGCTATATTTTTTGTTATCGTAATATTATGGATATACGCGATTAAAGCACTTAATAAGGAATATCAAGTTCAGATTAATAGCAAATCTGGAAGTTAGTTGTAACAAGGCTAGGAGGCTGCCTACGATAACTAATTAATTATATTTTGAGCTATTTTTCGGCGAGAATAGATATGACTTTTGTAGGAATAGTCATCTATTTCAAGAAAATCATGTTTATTCGCAACCAAAAAGAGCCAAATATAGAATTACTTTAATTGTTGCAGGCAGTCTCCTAGCATCGTCCATTGTCACTATCAAATTAGGATGCTACCTTAATCCATATATCCATCAACTGCTACTTTGTTTGGCGGCATATGACCTATCCTTCTGTCTAACAGACTAGAAAAACCACCTTATTCATATCTCACTTTCTTTCGTCTAAAGAAGCTAGGAGTCTGCCTACAATAACTAAGTAATTCTATATTTGGCTCTTTTGGGCTGCAAATAAACATGATTTTCTTGAAATAGGTACATTATTTCTGCATAAATCATATTTATTCTCACCAAAAAATAGCTCAAAATATAATTAATTAGTTATTGCAGGCAGTCTCCTATTCCTCGTTGCGTCGTTCCGATCTCTTCCGGTCGTTAGGATTCAACATTGCCTTACGAAGTCTAATTGATTTAGGAGTAACTTCTACCCTTTCATCACTTTCGATATAGCTGATAGCTTGCTCTAATGTCATAAGGAGTGGTGGAATGAGCCGCATAGCTTCATCCTTACCCGAAGCCCTAACATTTGACAATTGCTTGGCTTTTAGAGGGTTGACCTCTAGATCATTATCCCTATTATGTTCTCCTATAATCATTCCCTGATATACTAGTTCATTAGGGTTTATAAACATTTTTCCACGATCTTCAAGATTCCATAGAGCATAGGCAACAGCTTCACCATCTCCATTGGAAATTAACACTCCATTACGCCTTCCTTCAATAGCTCCTTTATAGGGAGCGTAGCTATGGAAAACACGGTTCATAACACCGGTACCCCGAGTTTCAGTTAAGAATTGACCGTGATAGCCAATAAGACCACGTGATGGTCCTAAAAATGTTACTCTAGTTTTACCGCCGCCGGATGGACGCATATCAGTCATTTCTGCTTTACGTATGGCAAGTGACTTAACCACAACCCCAACAAAATCATCATCAACATCAACTTGGATTTCTTCAATTGGTTCTAATCTCTTCCCCTGTTCATCCTCTTTGAATAATACGCGTGGTCTGCTGATTGATAGCTCAAAACCTTCACGTCTCATAGTCTCGATCAATATTCCTAATTGTAGCTCACCACGACCTGCAACTTGAAAAGCATCTTTTTCTTCAGTTTGGCTGACCTGTATTGCTACGTTACTTTCGATCTCTCTCATCAATCTATCGCCTAAAACTCTAGCGGTAAGTTTTGAACCTTCTCGTCCAGCAAGAGGAGAGTCATTTACTCCAAAGGTCATAGATAATGTTGGTGGATCTATAGGTAAGGATGGCAGTGCTACCATTATCTCAGGAGCACATATCGTATCGGCTACAGTAGCGTTTTGAATTCCAGCAATAGCAATAATATCCCCAGCATATGCCACATCGATAGCTACCCGTTCCAATCCTCGGAATGATAGTATTTTGCTTATTCGGGCATTTTCAGTTGTCATATTATCACGATTTAGGGCTTTAACATTTTGGTTGGTCTTAATTGTCCCACTATGGATACGACCAGTAAGTACACGACCAAAATATGGGTTATATTCTCTAGTGGTAACAAGCATAGAAAAAGGAGCTTCGCTATCAGCGATAGGAGTAGGCACATGAGATACTATCAAATCAAAAAGTGGAGCAAGGTCTTTTTGCTCATCGTCTAAGTGACGCGATGCCCAACCGCTACGCCCTGAAGCATAGATAATAGGAAAATCTAATTGTTCATTATTTGCTTCTAATGCCAGAAATAATTCAAATACTTCATCGACTACTTCACTTACCCTTCTATCGGGGCGGTCAATTTTATTGATAACAACAATTGGTTTTAAACCAAGTTTTAGAGCTTTTGACAACACAAATTTTGTCTGAGGCATTGTGCCTTCAGAAGAATCAACTAGTAATATGACCCCATCTACCATAGTAAGAATGCGTTCTACCTCGCCACCAAAATCAGCGTGACCAGGAGTATCAACTATATTGATACGGATATCTTTCCACATCAGGGAGGTGCATTTAGCTAAAATGGTTATACCACGTTCACGTTCCAGGTCATTTGAATCCATAGCACGCTCTGCTACTTCCTGGTTTGCTCGGAAAGTTCCACTTTGCTTAAGCATATTATCAACTAGAGTGGTTTTACCATGATCAACGTGGGCGATAATAGCAATATTGCGAATAGCAGACATCAAAAACCTTTAATATATTTTTTTTAATTGGTGATTATATAGTATAATGGATCAAAATGGAATAGAGTTCTTATAGTGTTTATATAGTAATTTTATTAATATAGTCAATTCCGGAGAATTTGGGGCTAGGAGGCTGTCGGAAACAACTATAACACTTCATTTAAGTAATAATTTGTACTTGTAGAATTTGGAATTTTAGTTTATTAGATTATGAGTTTTTAGGTTTCCCGATAAGCTACCTATTGCAAAAATAATAAACTAAACATAAGAGAACAGATGTCAAAAAGACTATCATTATTATCAAAATCCCTCCATTTTAATTTTAGTAAACTAAAAGATGAGCCTTTGGAAAGAAAACTTAAACTAGAGCCGAAAATTAAATCTGGTAATACATTACTCTGTTTTGATTTTGATGGAACAATGGTAAAACACTCTCTAGAGCAGTTTCTTATTGATGCCTTTGTACCTAGTGCGAATTATTTAGAGAAGTTTCTAGCAAATGAAACAGAAAATGAACAAAACAAAGAACTATTAAGAAAAACATCAGATTTTATACCTCATGTAGATCGATTCCTAGCAGATGAAACAAAAGGTTGGAAAAACAAGGAGCTATTAGTAAAACTATTAAAAGCAGACTGTCATATAGCCATTGTATCTTTTTGCTCATATCCTGATGCCATCAAATATGCTCTTAAGCAGCTCTTAGGAAAAGAGGCAAGTGAAAAAATTCTGGTAGTGTCGTATCCCATTGGAAAGGATATGTCCAATATGGGTAAACAGAACCATATAGAAGACGCTAAGGACTATTTTGGTATTGATGATAATCAAAATGTTGTTTTAATAGACGATAATCCCAATAATGGATATATAGCATCTAACAATGGAATACATGCAATACATGTTGGCAAAGATGATGATCCCGGATATTTAGATCAAGCTTTTAAAATAGTTGACAAGTGTACAGTTAGTCAAGATAGTTTAGATCAATCAACATCAACAGATAGTGCATTTAGTGCATTAGAACTGTCGGGGGAGTTACCCTCTGATTCTGACATTTTATAGCTCTATCTACTGTATGAAGATGAAAAATATTTTTTGCTAAATCTATACCTATTGTGTTATATTCCATTTTGAAACAAATACTATCGTCAATTGATGAGAAGTTAGTGACGTCGTCCCTCGTTACTCCTGCTACCCAATTTTCTTGAATTGGCTATAGGTTAAAATGGGAATTAGTATAAATCTCTAAAAAGGTCATATCAACAGTGGATACAAAGGATAATTCAGTTAAGTTTGATAATGATGTGTTGAGAACAAGTCGTTTGCGTGTAGCCAAATCAATTAATTCTACTTCTATTACTAAAGAAAAAATTGCTTGTATGTTAAAAGATAAATTGGGGCTATCAAACCTTATATGCGAAGAAATAGTCAAACAAATATTTAGCAATATCCAGCAAATGGCAAGCAAGCAAAGATTGACGTTAGTAGGTTTTGGCAGCTTTTGTACTAGCATAAAAAAACCTAGACCTGGTATAAATTTTCATACAAAAGAGGCGGTGATAATTCCAGAAAAACAAGTAATACGTTTTATACCTGCTAAAAAATTAAAATTATTAATTAATAAAAATGCAGGATAAAAAATATTACTCCATTAGCGAAGTAACAAAACTTCTAAATATTCACTCTCACCAGCTAAGATATCTAGAGCGTATGTTGCCAAACCTAGCTATACATAAGATACGTAATAGACGATATTATACAAGCCAGGATATTGAATATTTGAAGACCCATATGGCAAACAAGAGTGTACCTCTAGAATTAGAGCAGCCTGCTGACCTATTAGATAATCAAATAAATAAGATTGATTATCTAATCAAAAATTTTTATGACTTATCATTAACTATCCAACAAATCCTCTCTAAAGTTGGGAATAACTCACCTTACGCATAAACCACATGACAATTTAAAAATTCCGGAAAAGTGCAAGATGTCATTGCGAGACCACTACGTGGTCGAAGCAATCCACATTCATTAGATTGCTTCGTCGCTACTAAAGTAGCTTCTCGCAATGACGCCAAGCTATTTTCTATATGACTTTTAAATGCCATGCATAAGGAGGTGAGTTATCACTATAAATCTATATGCTGTTTTTCATAGCTTTCATGTCGCTCTTGCGATTCAATACACAAAGTTGCAACGGGTCTTGCTTCTAAACGTTTTAAACCAATTGGTTCTCCAGTTTCTTCGCAATAGCCATATTCATTTTTTTCTATCCTTACCAAAGCCTCTTCTATTTTATCAATAAGCTTACGATACCTGTCTCTTGTTCGTAACTCTAGTGCCGTATCCGTTTCAATTGATGCCCGATCATTAAAATCTGGTTCATTCCAATTTTCTTCCTTGAGATGGTTTAAGGTTTCCCTCGATTCTTCCAACAAAGAACGTTTCCACTCAAGAAGTTTTTGTCTAAAATATTCTAACTGTTTAGGGTTCATATATTCTTCGTCGTTAGAAGGCTTATATCCTTCCAGTAAGGTAATTCTAGACATATTAGGTTTCTCAATATTAAAAGTATGGATAATATAACGTATAACTAAAAATTATGGCAAGAAGATTATAATATTTTGCTATCAGATTTTGATATTGGGTGGGCATTATTATAAATATTCTCCAAATGTTTTAGACTAACCTTAGTATAACGCTGGGTAGTTGATAAGCTTTTATGCCCAAGTAATTCCTGAATAGACCTTAATTCTGCTCCATTTTCAAGTAAGTGTGTCGCAAAACTATGCCTAAAGGAATGAGCTGATAAATGCTCCGGTAAACCATAGAAGCGACGTAATCGTATTAATTCACGATTAAACACTGGAGCTTGTAATTTTTTACCCAACTTACCTAGAAATATTGGGTCTTTTTCACCGATACTATAAGGTAATTTATTTAAATATTGTTCTATAAAATCTTTAGCTATTGGCGTCCATGGTATTATCCTCTCCTTTTTACCCTTTCCTGTTATTTTTATAAACTCTAAGTCTTGTAGATGAGATTTAGTTATCGATAATGCCTCAGATATTCTAAGCCCAGCAGCATAAATAAGCACCAATAGGGCTTTATTTCTCCATTCCACCCATTCTAAATCAGTAAAATTATCAATATGTTCAATAGATAATTGAGCGTCATCCTGCGATAAAGATTTAGGTAATATTTTAGCTTTCTTAGGACTTTTGATGGAAAAAATGGCATGGCAAGTAATATTAGTGGTCTTTTCTAGATATTTATAAAAATTCTTGATCGCCGATAAGCCTCTAGAATTAGAATCTGCTAGGTAATTATCTTGCTGCCTTTTAGAAAGCCAGCTCCGTACTAGCCTTATATCAACTTGCCTTAGAGAATTAATGGTTATGATTTCCGAGTTATAATGATTTAGGAAATTTAGAAAATTTTCTAAATCATTTTTATAAGAAATTATCGTATGTTCCGAACAATTTCTTTGTAATTTCAGATATTTTTGCCATTTATCTATCAACTCTAATATTTCTTGTTGTTTTTTTTGAATCATCGATTATTTACCTATACAAAAATTACTAAATATTTCTCCTAACACTTCTTCAACGCTAATCTTACCAGTAACATTACTCAAACTTCTAATAGCCATTCTAACATCTTCTGTAGCTAACACTAAGTCATTTTCACCATTAAAATTCTCATTATTGAATTTTTTTAAATATTCCAAGGCTTTTTCTATAAATGCTCGTTGACGTTGTCTAGTAATATGCGGGGTTTCGGTTAAACCAGCTATATTATGAGCAATATTTTCAATTTCCTTTAACAGACTATCCATCCCAATATTATCTTTTATAGAAATCTTTAAATAATTTTTCTTTAATTTATTGATACACATATCTATTTGACACTTATCATCTAGCAGATCAATTTTATTGATCAATATTATTGTATTGTCATCAATTAAATTATCCAATGAGGGTGAGTTGCTTAATTTTACCGCATCAAGCATAACTATTTTGATATCAGCCATTCTTGCTGATTCAATTGCCCGTTTGATGCCTTCTAATTCTATTAAATCATTACTATCCCTTATGCCAGCTGTATCTTGTAATATAATTGGATATCCTCCAATATCTAGATGTCCCTCAATTATGTCACGAGTTGTTCCCTCAATATTTGAAACAATGGCAACATCTCTTTGCATCAAAAAATTAAGTAAGCTAGATTTACCAACATTAGGAGTTCCTAAAATGGTTAATTTAATGCCTGTTCGAAGTAATTCCCCCCGTCTATTATCGTCAAGATGTTTTATTATAGCATATTTAAGTTCCCTACTAAGAGTCATAACCCTATTTAATATTTCTTGCGGAATATCTTCATCGGGGAAATCAATATAAGCTTCTAGTAAACCAATAATAGTCAGTAAAGTTTGTCTCCACCCATTATAAAGTGTTTCGAGTTCTCCTCCAACTTGCTTAACCGCCTGCCTATGTTGCCAAACAGTTTCAGCTTCAATTAAATCGGCAATACCTTCTGCCGCAGTTAAATCAAATTTACCATTTAAAAAAGCCCTACGGGTAAATTCCCCAGGCTCTGCCATTCTTAAACCTTCGATGGTTAACAATGTTTCAGTTAGCATAGCAGCAATTGCTATACTGCCATGAGTATATATTTCTACTACATCTTCTCCAGTAAAGCTAGCTGGAGCTTGGAAGTATGCTACAACTGCTTCATCAATTAATTCTTGATTCTTAGGGTTGATAAGTTTTTTACAGTACATGACTCTAGGAATAAACGTGGCATTATCATTTTTAATTAGGTGTTTTAATGCAACCAAGCTGTTAGATCCAGAAATACGAAAGACTGCAACACCAGCTTTTCCTGGTTTAGAGCTTTGAGCAAAAATAGTTTCCATGATGGTGCGAGCCTCTTGCTAAGTAATTTATTTTAATTATAATACATTAAATAGCTTAGTCTGGGATAAGAATTATGCTAATCTAAATAAGTTTTTGAGAATACAGGTGTTATTGTGAAGAGAACGAGGCGATCTATAAATTGTCATTCCAGTGTAGGAAGTTATCCCTGCGTAAGCAGGGGTCTAGATTCCCGCCTACGCGGGAATGACAAGAGTGAGCGGGAATGACAAGGTAAAAACGTCATTGCGAGGAGACCGTAGGTCGACGAAGCAATCCAGAAAAGCGATAGAGATGGATTGCCACGCCACCTACGGTGGCTCGCTAATAGACGACTTTTCTACTTTATTTTCTTAAACTAACGCCTATGCGACCACACAGTGGTCTCGCTAATAGGCGGAGTAATATTAATGGGGTTAGCTATATAATGCTTAATCTTTGAAACAATAATAAAGTTTGGTAACAATATGACAATAGAAAAAGTTACAATAAATAAGGCTGCAGAGAGAGTGTCTTTATCTTTAAGTAGACTTACTTGTCAAGTACCTAATTATAAATCAGAAATTTTATCATTAAGTAAGGTAAAAAATGGAGAGCCACTTTTTAATAAATTTATACAAAAATTTTTAGTTTATATTCCTGTAGATTATAGGTTTAGAGATAGACAAGAATTATTTGGCGAGTTTGCTTATAGTGCTTTTCAGTTCTTTAAAGAAAAGCAACCTAGTAAAAGGAAATTGCAGATTGTCAGTACGGTAATTGAAAATAATCCTGCTATTAATATTTTGTTATTGAACGAAAATAAATCATTCATAGTTGATTCGATTATTTGTTTGTTAACAACTCTCAACTTGAAAGCTAAATTTTTACTTCATCCTGTTATAGCTTGCGTAAGAAACAATGATGGTCATTTACAAGAAATATTGGATGTAAAGCAAGATAGTGACGAATCTTTAGTACATATAACTATTTTAGGGAATTTTGATCAGAGCGATATCAATTCTTTAGAAAATTCTCTGAATAAAACTTTAGATCAGGTCGATACTACTCATAATGTGTGGTCTAAATTATTGAACAGAGTAACAACGATTTCAAATGAGATTCAAAATAATCAACAATTACACAATAACTATTTAGATTATAATGAGTCTATAGATTTCTTAAATTGGCTAAAAGATGATAATTTTACTTTTTTAGGTATGATTAACTTTGATCTAATTTCCAAAGATTTTTCCTCAGAGGAAGGTGTCCAGAAAATATGGCAAGGACAAGATACTAAAAATGAAGTTATTGATATTATTGAACGCTCAGCAAGCCCATTACATAACAATAAATTAGTCATTTTAGGTAAAATTAATACCCTATCAAGTGTACATAGAAATAACTTAGTAGATTATATTTTAATCAAGAAGATCGATCAGGATAAAAAGTATCTTTCAGGTAGCATAATTTTTGGTTTATATAGTTCTGCAATATATTACCAGCTAATTACTGATATTCCTATATTAAGACAAAAGCTACAATTCGTTCTAGATAAATCTGCCTTTCCGACTGATGGATATAATACCAAAAAGCTTAAAAGTATAGTTCAATCTCTACCGAAAGAAGCTTTGATACAGATTGATGAAGGTGATCTATACTGTATGTGCTTACATGTACTTTCAGGTATGATGAGTAGAAAACTCAAATTATTTATTCAACAAGATTGGTCTGGTTCTTTTATTAATATCATAATATTCTTATCAAGAGATCGTTTAACACCAGAAGTACATAGTGCCATAAATTGTTATTTATCCGATACACTTAATGGGGTAATATTATCAGATTATATGGCAGAAGTGGCAGAAAATTTTTCATATTTATTTGTTACGTTAGAGGTGCAGAATAAAAATAGCCTTAATTTTGAAGTTGAAATAATAGAGCAAGAATTAGATAAACTTTCCACTCGTTGGAGTGAAGATTTTTATCATAAATTATGTAAAAATTTTGGTGAATATCAGGGAGGAGTAAATTTTAAACTTTTTGATCCAATTTTTCCTATTGATTATAGAGAGAAATTTAATGGGCAAACAACTTTAATAGATATTGAGTATCTAAAAGAGGCAAGTATTTATCACAAGCCTATATTTAATTTAATTACTATAAATAATAGTGAATTCCGGCTAAAAATTTACAGTCCTGCTCCCAAATTAGCTCTTTCCGACCTACTACCATCTATAGAAAATTTGGGATTCAAGGCTATAGATGAACAAAGCTTTGCTATAAAAGGAACAGAAGATATTAGACTTCCTGCAAAAGTCGCTTATGCTGAGGGATTTGAAGGAGACTTGGCACGCAGAACCGCAGCGTACTTAAAGGTACGTGAGGATTCGAGTACCGACTCGACGTACAAATCACCAGCAGAAGTAGAGTTTTGCGGGAAGTCTATTAAAGAGAGTTGGATATATGAGTTCACTCTCGAACCATTAATAACTATTGAAGGCAATATTGATTTGCTTAAAGCCAATGTAGAAGAGGCTTTAGATAAAATATCTCTCGGACTTTTAGATAATGATTCTTTAAGTAAATTAATAGTGTTATCAGGATTTAATTGGTGGCAAGTTAAGTTAGTCAAAGCATTAACTAGATATTTACATCAAACAGGCTTTATCTATGGTAAGGGTTATGTTCAACTGACCTTAATAAAGCATTTTCTATATACTAAAATGCTAGTTGATTTGTTTGATGCTAAATTTAATCCGGCAAACTTTTCAGATGAACGTACAAAAACTATAAAAGACAGTATCCTTAGCTATCTTAATAAAATCACTAGTAGCAGTGAGGATAAGGTTTTAAGGCATATGTTTGGTACTATTGAAGCTATTGTTAGAACTAATTGCTATCAATCTAGTTCTATAGTCAATTCAGGAGAATTTGGGGCTAGGAGCGATGGAGCGACGCCTATAAGTAATAGGCGAGCGACGAGCGACAACGTCCCCAACTTCTCATCAATTGACTATAATTTACAGAATGGAGATAACAAACATAATATAGTCTGTAAAAATTATTTTTCTTTTAAATTTGATTCAAAAAAAGTTCCTAATTTACCTTTGCCAGTGCCATTTGCTGAAATATTTGTTTATGCTAATGATTTTGAAGCTATTCATTTACGAGGTGGCAAAGTATCTCGTGGTGGTATTAGATGGTCTGATAGAGGAGAGGATTATAGAATAGAAGTATTAGGGCTAATGAAAGCACAAAGTACCAAAAATTCGGTCATTGTGCCTTTTGACGGCTCAAAAGGTGGGTTTTTCGTTAATTTCACTGATGATAATATGACTCGTCAAGAATATATGGCAAGAGTTATAGAATGTTATAAGAATTTTCTCCGTGGTTTACTTGATATCACTGATAATATAGTTAATGGCAAAATTGTCCAACCACAAAACACTATTATCTATGATCAGGAAGATCCATATTTAGTAGTTGCAGCAGATAAAGGTACAGCAACGTTCTCAGATCATGCGAATAGTATATCTGCTGAATATAATTTTTGGTTAGGTGATGCTTTTGCTTCCGGGGGATCAGCCGGTTATGACCATAAGAAAATGGCTATTACTTCAAAAGGAGCGTGGATTTCTGTAGCAAGTCATTTCTATGCTATGGGTCTTGATATACAAAAGGATCCTATTACTGTTGTTGGTATTGGTGATATGTCTGGAGACGTCTTTGGTAATGCTATGCTTAGGTCTAATGCAATAAAACTTGTTGCGGCATTTAATCATAAACATATATTTATTGATCCACAACCCGATCCGATTATTAGTTTTAATGAACGTATGAGATTGTTTGAGTTACCTACATCAAATTGGTCTGACTATAATCAACAGTTAATTTCAAAAGGTGGCGGGGTTTTTGAACGAAGTAGTAAATCTATTTTGTTATCGGCAGAAGCTAAATCATTGCTAAAGATAGATGTTGACCAACTAACCCCAGAACAGCTGATTAGAGCTATTTTACAAGCAGAAGTTGATTTGATATGGAATGGTGGTATAGGAACCTATATAAAAGCTTCGACAGAAAGTCACCTAGATATAGGTGATAAGGCAAATGATAATCTGAGAGTCAATGGTAAAGATATTAGAGCTAAAGTAATAGGGGAAGGTGGAAATATTGGCGTATCGCAACAAGGTAGAATAGAATATAGCAAGCTCGGTGGACAGATAAATACTGATTTTATTGATAATTCAGCTGGTGTTGATTGTTCAGATCATGAAGTAAATATAAAAATCGCTCTTAATCAAGCTATGGTTTCTAAAAAAATCAGTTTAGAAGAACGTAATAAACTACTGTTTGCTATGACCAAACAAGTTGAAGAGTTGGTATTAGTTGATAATTATAAGCAGAATCAAGCGATTAATATCATGCAATTATCTCGTATTTCGACTATCGAAATATTTAGCCAATTTATTGATACTTTAGAAGAAGAAAAATTAATTGATCGAACTGTTGAGTTCCTACCAACTAGAGAAGAGTTAAATAGAAGGGCTCTTAATAATGAAAGTATAACTCGTCCTGAGCTTTGTGTATTACTTTCTTATAGTAAACGCTCAGTCTATCATGATTTAATAACAGCAACATTCTCAAAAGATAAATATTTTGAGTCTTATCTGATTAATTACTTTCCAGCATTAATGCAAGAGAAATTTCGTGAAGAAATTTTATCTCATCCACTTAAGCATGAAATTATTCGAACCGTTGTAACAAATAAAATTATTAATCAGTTAGGTGGTCCATCACTTAATCTTATAAAACGTGACACTGGTGCTGCTCTTTGTGATATAGTTCGTTCATATACCATTATTTGTGAAATTTTTGATTTAGATAATTTATGGACTATAGTGGAATCTCTAAATGCTATAGAATATAAAGTTAAAATTGACATGTTTACTGAACTTGCTAAAATTATGCGTAGAGGTATCTCCTGGTTTTTAAAGCATATAAAACATCCTATCAATATTAGCGATACCATTGATGAATTTTATCAACCATCTAGAATGCTTAGCAAAGTGGTGAGTAAATTTCTCTTAGGAGAAGCTAAAAATAAATTCGATGATAAAGTTAAGCAATATGTTTTGTTGGGAGTGAAAGACGAGATAGCTCAAAGGGTCGCAACTCTCGATAGCTTAGTGTCAGTTTTTGACATAATCTATATTGCCAAAAGAACCCAGGCTACAAATAATGATGTTGCTAGTTTATATTTTGCTACTGGTAGCAAATTTAGTATTGATTGGCTTCGTAAATCTTGTGATAAACAGCTAAATGATTCTTATTGGAATAGATTATCAACGCAATCATTAAAAGATGACTTGTATGATAAACAAAGACAATTATTAACTAAAATAATTAACAAATCCAAAGTAAATATTGATTTAGATTTATGGATTGATAATAATATAGATTCTGCGTCTATTTTCCTAGATTTTGTCAAAGCAATTAGATTGCAGGAAAATATTGACTTAAATATTTTAATTTTAGCAAATAAGAAGTTTGAAACCTTCTTGCGTAAACTTGAGTAGCGTGTTATGTCGTCATCCCTAAAACAAGCAAGAATAGAGTCTGGCAAAACTCTTGAAGAGATATCTGATTATTTGAAAATTAGAAAGCAATATTTAGAGGCTCTTGAAGAAGGAGACCTAAGTTCAATGCCAGCGGAAGTTTATGTGAAAGGTTATCTTAAGTTATATTCAAATTATTTAGGGATAGTTTTGGATACAGGTGAGGAAGATGAGCAGGAACCCCCTAAAGATATTGATTTCAAAAATAGGGCTGGTTCAATGGTATCTGATTATAAATGGAAAAAACAGCTCATTATAATTTCTATTTTAACATTAATAATAATTCCAATAATTTTTCACTTAATATTACCATATGAATGACAATAAATACTGATTTGTTACTTAAATTAATGCAAGAAGTGGATCAAGGGATTGAAGGTCTTTTGTCGGATATTGCAGAACAGCATCAAGAAATTAATAGACTGAAAGATGAAAATAAATATCTCAAGGATAATTATACAAAAATACTTGAGCAAATAGCTGTATATATTGCTGAACTGGAAGAAATAAAACATAAAAACACATAATATAGATGTCTATAGTAACAATAATACTAGGTAGCAAAACTTTCCAACTGGCATGTAGTGACGGATCGGAAGAAGAATTGTGCAATCTTGCAGCCAAGTTAAATGAAAATATTACCCAGATAAAAAAGGCTAGCCCATCAGCATCATTTGAACTATTATTAGTTATGTCCGCCTTAAGTTTACAGGAACAAGTACAAAATTTGACTAATAAAATTGCTAAAATCGATGGTGATAAAATACCTTGTGAAGAAGAAAAATTTGCAGAAACATTAAGTACTATAGCAGGATATTTAGAAGAACTTGCACGAAAGATTGGAAAGTGATATTATCGTAAAATACTTGGAATATTTACTTAAAAAACACTTTTTAAAACAGAAGAGTGTAATAGACGAGCTACTTGGTTCGTGAGCTTAACGTATTGCCCTGGGACTATAATTTTTACTATTAGGAAACATTCCTGTCTGAGTCTATTATGCAGATATATGGATTCCATTTATATATACTAGGTTCTTTGAGGATCTTAGGCAACGACCAAAGTGGTTCATTTTTTTAGGCAATTTTTGTGTTATACTACATCAACAGGATTCTTACTAATAATAGAGTGCGGTCTGCTCTATTAATGTTGGTAGGCTGCTTTACTACTTTATTACTAGTAACTTATAATCCAGACGATCCTTCCTTTAATTCTGTGACAGCCAAATATCCAAGCAATTTATTAGGTTATTTTGGTTGTTATTTGGCAGATATTTTTTACCAATTTTTTGGTATAGCGTCGTTTATTTTACCCATTTGTTGTTTTTTTTGGTCTTTGAGTGTGTGGCGTTTAGAGAAAAAATGGGTTACCATCCGGATAATGGTGCTGCTGCTTTCAATTATATCATTATCGATAGTCTGCACTAAGATAAAAATTGATTATTTACCGGCTGGTGCCGGCGGAACAGTCGGTACTATTATTTACCCACTAGTCAAACAATTAGATGCTAGAGCCGATTATGCTTTAATTATTGTCACGTTTATTTTATTATTTTTACTGGCAGAAATAAAATTTTCAGCTTTTTGGAATGCTATAATTAAATTACTCAAACTAATACCTTATAAAAAAATTATATCCTTACCTACAACATCAACAAATAGCAACTCAACTAAACCAGTTTTGATAAAAAGGGCTCCTTTTGTTAATCAAGAAGAAGCTTCATATGCTGACAAAATGGATTTAGGGAAAAATAATGATCCACAATCTCATTATTTAAAGAAACAATCTGCATCAAGAAAAGAAAATGACCAATTACCAGACTTACCACCTATCGAATTATTAAAACAAGCTGATAGCCAAAATATAAAAGTGGAAACTTTATCAGAATTACAACATAATGCCCAAATATTGTTGACTGTTCTTAATGATTTTGGTGTTAAAGGTCAGGTCATTAATATTAATCAAGGTCCGGTTGTCACCTTATATGAATTTGAACCAGCTGCCGGTACTAAATCTTCTAGGATTATAGGTTTATCAGACGATATTGCCAGATCATTATCTGCAATATCAACTAGAATAGCTGTAATACCGGGTAGAAACGTCTTAGGTATTGAATTACCAAATAAACAACGAGCTTTCTTTTGTCTAAGAGAATTAATTGAAACCCCAGAATATCAAGATAATAGCATTATGCTACCATTGATTTTAGGTAAGGATTTAGCTGGCAAGCCTTTTGTTGCAGACTTAGCAAAAATGCCCCATTTATTAGTTGCAGGTACGACTGGTTCAGGTAAATCAGTGGCAATTAATGCGATGATAATTTCCCTACTTTACCGTTATACCCCAGAAGAATGTCGGTTAATAATGATCGATCCTAAAATGCTTGAATTATCAACCTATGATGGCATACCACATCTTCTAACCCCAGTGGTTACCGAACCAAACAAAGCGGTAGTAGCCCTTAAATGGGCAGTAAAAGAGATGGAAAATCGTTATAGAGCAATGTCAAATATTGGGGTAAGAAATATAGCTGGTTATAATGCTAAAATTTTGGAAGCTGCGTCAAGCGGTAAAATATTAGAGCGTTCTATCCAAACAGGATTTGATTCAGAAACCGGCAAGCCTATTTATGAAACAATTGAAATGAATATGGAGAAATTACCGTTCATTGTAGTAATTGTTGATGAAATGGCTGATTTAATGCTGGTAGCTGGCAAGGATATCGAATTATCGATACAACGTCTTGCTCAAATGGCAAGAGCTGCAGGTATTCATATTATCATGGCAACCCAAAGACCTTCTGTTGATGTTATTACTGGGGTAATTAAAGCTAATTTTCCAAGTCGTATCAGTTTTAAAGTAACTTCTAAGATTGATAGTAGAACTATTCTTGGTGAACAAGGCTCTGAACAGTTACTCGGTATGGGAGACATGCTTTATATGGGTAATTCGTCAAAGATTACCAGGGTTCATGGTCCATTTGTTGATGATAAAGAGGTAGAGAAAGTAACCGAATATTTAAGAGCAACAGGAACTCCTGAGTATCTTTCAGCAGTGACCCAACAACTAGATGATGATGAAGTAAATGTCGAAAGTTCTGGAGATGATTCAACTAGTGACGAGACTCTATATAAAAGAGCAGTACAAATAGTACAATTAGAACGAAAAGTATCAATTAGCTATATACAAAGATGTTTACGAATTGGTTATAATCGAGCTGCTACTCTTGTGGAGAAAATGGAACAAAATGGGGTAATATCCCCTCCTAACCACACTGGTAAAAGAGAAATATTATTGCCAGAGAATTAAAGTTATTACTTCCTCATTGTGAACCTTAGGGTGTGTCGTCACGAGATTTGAGCCACATTAGTAAAGCCCTTAAACAAAGACCCGCCATGTATGATTTTGTATTTTTAGCATATCTTGTTGCTATACCACGCCATTCTTTAAATTTTTGAAATGTATTTTCAATAATGTGCCTTAGCTTATATAGATATTTATCTATCTCTCTTTGAATCTTCCTGTTTCTTTTTGATGGTATTACAGGAATTATGTTTGCATTCACAGCCGATTCTATTATGGCGTTTGTATCGTAAGCTTTATCAGCCATAAAATGTTGTGCCTCCATATTCTGGATTAACTCACAAGCTTGAATACAATCATTTCTGGAACCTTCTGTAACAATAATTCTGACCGGCATACCATACGCATCCACGGCCATATGTACCTTTGTATTGAGCCCCCTTTTGTGCGACTAACCGTTTGATTCCCGCCTTTCGCTCCAAGTCCTGCTTTGTGAGTTTTTACAAATGTAGAATCTATCATTAACCATTCAAAATCAGGAGCATTTATAAAAATATTTAGCAAATTCTCCCATATCCCATTATCACGCCATCTACAGAATCTTCTGTGTACATTCTTCCAATTGCCATAATCAGGAGGCAAATCTCTCCATGGAACTCCCGTTCTAAATATCCACATCACTGCATTTATAAAAGTTCTATTGTCTCTTGCAATACCTCCCCAACAACCTTTCTGACCAGGTAAATTACTTTCTATCTTATTCCAAAGCTCATCGCTTATATCATGTCTTCTATGTGCTAAACTCATTGCTTCTTATCGCCTATTTTTATTACTACAATTATAATAACAAATCACATAAAATTATGCAATCACAATCTCGTGACGACATACCCTAGGTCAACGAAGCAACTGCAAGTTGTCATCCTTGCTCGACTTATTGTCACCCCTGCGAAAGCAGGGGTCTTAGATTCCTGCCTACGCGGAAATAACACAAGGGTAGCTGTGTCACCCCTGCTCAACTCGGTGTCACCCCTACTTCAGTGCGGGATATTAGATTCCCGCCTACGCATAAGCATCAGTTTAAGAAAACAATAATTGAGAAACCGTCATTGCGAGGAGACCGTAAGATCGGCTAAGCAACCCAGAAAAGTGATTAAAAAGAATTGCCACCCCACCTACGGTGGCTCGCTAATAGACGACTTTTCTACTTTATTTTCTTAAACTGACGCTTATACGGTTCCACAGCATACTCCAATGCAAATAAGGATTTGAGTACCGAATCATTGTCCAAATTACCAGCAGAAGTAGAGTTTTGCAAGAGGTCTATTTTAGTCTCTCGATTTGCTCTTTAGATAAGCCTGTTAATTCAATGATCTCATTAATAGTATTATGTTTAAGTAGCATAGTTTTTGCTATAACTTTCATTGCTTCAACTCTACCCTCGGCTCTACCTTTAGCCTCTCCGATTTTGATACCATCTTGTAGTCCGATTTGAATCCCTTCTTCTTTCCATACTTGAGCTATACTAGGCATAAGTTCTTCTCCTTTTTCTTTAGTTAAACTATTTTTTAATATTTTTTCTAACTCTATTTTATCATTTTGCTCAATAAAGGTCAAAGTATAGCTCAATAGATTTCTTATGTGGTCATGGCCTATTGTTATTTTACTCAATTTAGGCAAGAGATGAGAAATTTCCTGCCATCTTTTCAGTAATTGACGTTCGTGGATGTGTTTGAGGAAAAATAACAAAATCCCAGACCATACTTTTTTCTTGAGTTCTTTATCGGGGATGTCATGTACGTTAATAAGCTGACAATCATTTGTCCAGAAGCCTCTGGCTAAATCTGGATGGCTAAATAAATCCCATATATTAAGCGATGCGTTATATTTCTTCTTACCATTATAAATTATTAGAGGATAAATTAATGGAAGACGTTTAGCTTTAGGATTAGTAGTTAAATATAGATCACAAATATTAATCATATATTTAAATAACCTAAATGCCATCATTTTATCAACAGTACTTTGATGTTCCAATAGCAAAAAAATATAGCCATCCTGATCATTAAACTTAACAGAAAATAATACATCAGAAATAGTTTCAGAAAGGTCTGGCTCAATAAAACTATCTTTTTCTAATTTTACAGTTGTGCTATCGATTAAAGCCAGTACATCTTTAGGCAAATGAGTTGCCAAAAACTCTTTAGCAACTATGGGATTTTCCATAGATTTGCGAAAGATTTCGTCATGTTTTGGCTTGTCTGAAGTCATAATAAAATTTGCTTATATATTCACCTTATCCACATCTATTAGCAAAACCACGTAGTGGTCGTGGCACCAAAAAAAAATGATTATAATTGCTTTCCTTATTTTGCTCGAACTCCACTATTTTTTCTTTTAGTCTGCTCTGTCAATATTGCTTGACCAGGCTTAGGTACTGATACTGGTGGAGCAATTTCTATTTTTTTTACAGTGGCTTTAGTTAAATCTGCATTTTTTAACAAAGGATTTGCTTTAACCTCTTCTTTTATATCACCAACAACTTTTATCTTATCTAAATTCATTGTTTTTTCTGGATGCTTTTTGTTATATTCCTGAATTGCTGGCAGAAGTGTAATTAAAGTACTGCCATCAATGGTAGCCCCTTCAAAGTCTATATGTTCTTTAAAAATAGCTTTCTTAAAAGAACATTCTTTAAATACCGCACCTTTAATCGAACATTTGCCTAATGTTACCTTATTAAAGTTAAATCCTTCAACTTTGAAATTATCTAAGTTCATATCAACGGTCTCAAAAGACAATCCTCTTAAATCTTTATTACTTAAGGAATAATCCAATATCGGTGAATATTCATTAGATAGACGAGCTTCTTGACTATACTGATAAGCCCGCTCCTGAAAAATTTTAGACAAATCTCTTTTGTCATTTGGTTTAAGATTAGGCAAAATATCTGTAATCATCTTGCTCATTTCTTCACCAATTACTTTTCCACGTGTTGAATTAGACACAAAATGCTTTTGAAAATTATGCTTCAAAATATTAGCTACAGCTCCTACAGCTAAAGTTAGAACTTTTTTATCAAATAATAAGCCCATCAATGGACGAACCATTGCCCCATATTCTTTTTTACTATATGCAGTAGTTATTGCTCCTAGCTCTTTAGAATGATCCCCTAATACCTTAACAACTGCTTCACCTTTCAATTTTAGTTTTTTACCCATCTTGGTTTCATTAAGAAATTTCTCAACCACAGGACCGAGATCTTTAGCATGTTTTATTAAAAGATCGGGGATTTTCTTCTGTAAAACCTCTCTGACATTAGGATTATCTTTATTAAATTTAATAAGAGAATCGACTAATTTACTAACCTTTTCTGATTGTTCAGATTTAGGTACACTCATAATATCTTTAGTTTGTTCAATGATTAGCCCTAAAGCATCTTTGTCTTTTAAACAACTTTCAGCAAGTTCTGTTACTATCGGCAAGACATCAACAACAAACGGAATAGTTGCAGCTGTTGCATCATATACAAACTTAGGGTTCAAACCATAAAATCGTAAATTTTGCTGAACTTCTGGTTTATCCAAAAACTCTAGAATATTTCCTTTATTTTTAACAAAATATTGCGGTAGAGTATGTTTTAAGTCATAAGATAGACTTTGAACAACCTTATCAACATTATCCACAATAGACGATACCATAGCTTTTTGTGTTAGTATTATTTCTTCTTTTCTGTCAGAAGATAATTTTTCACCACCAGTCAACAGCTCTAAAGCAAGGTCTTGATGCTTCATATACGACTCATAGATTCCAACCACTTTAGGAGTATGATCTAATATTGTGCTACTTGCATTAATTGCCAGTGATATAGTATCGTCCAAAAACTCTTTTGACACGAATCTAGTAAATTTATCGTCTAAAATGTACTCAGCAATTTGGGTAATTTCTTTTTGATTAACTGGACTGCGTAAAAATTCAACTAAGTCTTTCTTGACCACTGCTACCACTTGAGGACTAACAAATATTTCCAAAGCATTTTTTATGATATTACGTCCTGATTTCTTATCAGGAATTATAAGATCCTTACAAATTTCTTGTACTTTTTTGTTTGATTCTCCTTCTAACACCCCACTTACTAAATTTACTGATAACGGCACTATTCTTCTAATAAAATCTTTATCTACTTCATCAAGTATATTAGTACCAACTTTCTTCTTGCCAACAACAGGATTTAATACAGCTTTTAAAACTGGCAATACAGAATATTTGGCTATAATATCTTTCAAAAGATTAGATTGTTCTTCAGTCAAACTAGTAACATATCTATCAAGTACTGTATCAGCACCCTTGATCAAATGAGATGCATACTCCACTTGTTCTGTTCGTAATTTTTGTCTTTCTTCAACTAGCAACTCATCACTTGATAATTTTGACCTCACTTCTTGAAATTTAAGGAAATTTTCATATATATCATTTACATCAGGCATCTTACTAACAATTGGAGGTAATACATTAATAGCATCAAGAAAAAATGCTCCAGCCTCTTCTAACAGACCTACAGCAATATTCGGTGAATTATCTTTTTTCCGTTGCAATTCTACCTGCTCAAGTATTATTTGCTGTTCTTGGAGCTTCTGCGGGGTGATTTCTTGACCATTTTGAATAAATTTGCCTTGTAAATCACGCAAATCACTACCGATAATATTAGTATCAACATCGATTATTGCTTTATCCATGTTAGCCTCAGCTAATTTTGCTGCCCGTAACTTAACTCCTTCTAACCTAACCTTTTCGGCTTGAACTTTTTCCAATATTGCTTTTTGTAGGTTTGATCTTGTGAGATCAGCATTGGTAAAATTTACCTCAGTAAAATCGGCTTGCTGAGCTTCCATACGTCTTATTATACTATTCGAAAAATCAGCCTTTTTGGCATGAACTTTTGTTAGTGTACTATAACTTAAATTAATTCCGTGGCCTTTGGCTCCTTCTAAAACAGCTTCGGTTAAATTAGCACATTTTATGTTAACATCTTCTAAAATCGCATTCCTAAAATTTGCATTTTGGGCATCCACCATGTTCATATTAGCTCGAATAAAATTCACCCCTTCAGCATTAATCTTTGTTAAAATAGCTTTTTCTAAATTCGCCTCATCCAATTTGACAAAACTATCTAACTCAGCTTCTGATAAATTTATACCTTTTCCTTCTATACCGTTTAGTATAGTATTTTGAAATTGTGCTTTATGTGCCTTAGCTTTACTCATTAAAGCATTCGATAAATCACTATCTATAACTTTACACTGCATTAAAATGGCCTGCTCTAATATTGCATGCTGCATTTGTACTTTTCGTAAATCTGCTGAGATTAAAGAAATACCCTCTAAATTTGCATGATTAAATGTTGAATTAGTAAATTTTGCACGATCCCAATTACCATTTTTTATATTCGCATAATCAAAATTAGAGTCGCTTATCAAAACTTCCTGACCATTAGAACCAGACATAAAAGCATGAACAAACTGACTCTTATCAGTGACCGTTGATTTACTTAGATTACTGTTAAAGAAATTGGCGTTATCTGCTTTAACTCCAACAAAATTAGCCGCTACCAGCTCCGCACCTTCAAAGCTTACTTCACTAACATCAGTACCATTAAACACACATCCGGATAAAACGGATCCTGAAAAAACAGCCCCTCGTAAATCCGCCCCTGAAAAATCTAAGCCAGATAAATCGACCCTATCATGCCATTCATTATTAGTAGAGGTATCAACTCTACTTGAACAATCTGCAATAATTCTTGCTCCTGCCTTTATCTGCGATTGCTCTAATTTGCTTTTAGCAAAATCATTTAAACTTAAATCTTTATCATCCTTTCTCGCCTCTAAATATTTCTCTATATCCTCTCGAGCTAGACGTACATATTGAGTTTCTTGATCCCGCTGTTCTTTAGTTGACCCTCGTACATAAGCTGGATCAAAAATACAGCTCTCACTGCCAAAAATATTTTGAAAAGTTTTATGCATTACATTATCTTTTCTAGGAAATATTTTTTGCTCAACCATTAGCTTCAACTCTTCTACCAATCTGTCATATTGCTGATTACCAGTTTCACGCTTTAGTACTATCTTTGCTTGTTGCATATAACTTAAATTTGCATATGCATCAGCTACTTCTTTTGTCTTACTATTTATAAGTTCCTTCTGCTCTTTTTGACGAACTAAATCACTTTTTATATCAGCATATTTTCTGCCTAAAGAAGAGGTCGTACTGTATTTTATTCCTTCAATATCACGCTCCTTACCCATTTGAGAATATCCCTTATAATTATCAGAGAACTGACAATTAGCAAGATCAGCTCCTCTAAAATCTACATTTCTTAGAACAGTATTTTCGAAATAAGCCTGATTAAAATCAACATCGCAAAATACCGCATCCTCTAAATTACATCCTCTAAAAGTAGTATTTTTAAATATACAACCAGTAAAATCTCCTCCACTTAGATCGGTTATAGTACCAGATGCACCAAAAATCATATTAGACAAATCCGCTGCTACCACTACATTCTTATCAGGAAAATATATGTTCTTTAAATATTGGTTAAGACTCAAACTTCCCTTAGGGTCGTCTGCCAAAGCTGCATGCTGAGCTGCAATATATTGCCCTATATCCTCAATAGTAGGACGATATTTCTCAATTTTAACAGCAAGATCATCAAAAACAGATTTTTCTTTTACCATAACTTCTACTCCTAATTACTTTTGTGCTTATCATACTATAACTTAGAGATTTAATAACAAACGATCTGGATTCTCAATTAATTCCTTGATTTTCACAAGAAAAGTAACAGCTTCCTTACCATCAATAATACGATGATCATAAGATAAAGCTACATACATCATCGGACGTATTTCTATTTTGCCATTAATTGCTACTGGTCTTTCTTCGGTCTTATGAAGACCTAAAATACCTGATTGAGGAGGATTAATAATAGGGGTTGATAATAATGAGCCATAAACACCACCATTGGAAATAGTAAATGTTCCTCCTGATAAATCAGACATCGATAACTTTCCTTCTCTAGCCTTTTTACCCAGACCGGTAATTTCTTTCTCAATACCAGCAAAACTCAATTTGTCAGCCTGCCTGACTATTGGTACTACTAACCCCTGCTCTGTTCCTACTGCCACACCAATATCGTAATAATTCTTATACAGAATCTCATCCCCTTCTATTTCAGCATTTACCGAAGCTACTACTTTCAGAGCTTCAATAGTAGCTTTTACAAAGAATGACATGAACCCCAACTTAACACCATGCTTCTTCTCAAACTCTTCACGATACTGCATACGCAAATTAATAACTTTCAACATATCAATTTCATTAAAAGTTGTTAAAATAGCTGCGGTATTTTGCGATTGTTTCAAACGATCTGCAATAGTCTTACGAAGTCGCGACATTCTAACGCGTTCTACCGCCCCTGCATTTGCTAATGCAATATTGCTCACAATAGGTGATTCAGTTGCTTGTATAGATGAAGCTGTTGTTGGACTATTTATAAATCCTAATACATCTCCCTTAGTTACCCTACCCTCTCTACCAGTGCCTTTTATGTCATCTAATGACAGTTTATTTTCACTCACTAATCTTCGTACAGAAGGTGGGGAAGCAATGCTGTTTATATTTGTAGGCTGTTGCTGTACCTCTTTGCCTGACGTGCTAGGTAAAGCTACAGCAGAAAATGCTCCTTCGGTAATTTGTCCAACGCTATCACCGACAGATACCGTATCTCCATCATTCTTAAATATTTTGCTTATTACCCCAGATGAAACTGCATTTACTTCCAACGTAACTTTTTCTGTTTCAAGCTCTAAAAGTAGCTCATCCACTTTAACCACATCTCCTTGTTTTTTATGCCACTTGGCAATAGTAGCCTCTGATACTGACTCTCCAAGGGATGGAACTGTAATTTCAATAGTCATATTATTTTATTCTCCAATTATATTCTATATTATACTATATATTATCTTCCCCACTAATACAAAATAGCATAAATTTAGCATATTATAGTCAATTGATGAGAAATTGAGAACTGCGTCGCTCCATCGCATAGGCGTTAATTTAAGAAAATAAAGTAGAAAATTCGTCTATTAGCGAGCCACCGTAGGTGGCGTGGCAATCCATTTCTAATCACTTTTCTGGATTGCTTCGTCGACCTTACGGTCTCCTCGCAATGACGGTTCTTCAATTATTGTTTTCTTAAACTAACGCTTATGCCCCCCATCGCTCTTAGCCCCAAATTCTCCTGAATCAACTATATCTCTTGCTGGCTTTTTTGTTTTTTATCCATATCAGCAAATACCTCTTCCCACGATCCAACAGTTGCAGCTTTGGTATATTCGGTTACCCTTGCTTCAAAGAAATTAGTAAGCTCCATACCGTTTAAGATTTCATCAAGCCAAGGCAACGGATTATTATCAATTAAATAAATTTCTTTAAGTCCAAGCTGCATTAATCGGCGATCAGCAATATAACGAATATATTGTTTTACTTCTCTAGCGGTTAACCCTTCAATACCACCAACTTCAAATGCTAGTTCAATAAAGGCATCTTCAAAATGGACAATAGTAGCACACGCTTCATACAGACGACCACGAACCTCCTCAGTCCATACTTCAGGATTTTCCCTAATAAAAGTTTTAAATAACATAATGATTGAATCAGTATGTAACGTCTCATCCCTTACTGACCAACTAATGATTTGCCCCATACCTTTCATTTTATTAAAACGAGGAAAATTAAGCAAAATAGCAAATGAAGCAAATAGCTGTAATCCTTCAGTAAATGCCCCAAATACTGCTAAAGTTGTAGCAATATCTTCTTTCGTTTCTACCCCAAAACGTTGCATATAGTCGTATTTATCTTTCATTTCTCTATATTTAAGAAATGCTGAATATTCAGTTTCTGGCATACCTACAGTATCAAGCAAATGAGAATAAGCCGCAATATGAATTGTTTCCATATTAGAAAATGCTGATAACATCATCAGTACTTCCGTTGGCTTAAATACCCTGGAGTAATGTTTCATATAGCAATTATTTACTTCAATATCAGCTTGAGTAAAGAAACGAAATATTTGAGTTAATAGATGTTTTTCTCCAGGAGTTAAATTATATTTCCAATCTTTTATATCATCAGCTAGCGGCACTTCTTCTGGTAACCAATGAATTCGTTGTTGAACATGCCACGCTTCATAAGCCCATGGATAAGAAAACGGTTTATAGATTGGACTAGCATCAAGTAAAGACATATTATATTTCCTTTTTAATTTATTCGAATTTTAATTATACACCTCATTGCGAAGGGATGCTTTGCAACACCGTCATTGCGAGGAGCTACTTTAGTAGCGACGAAGCAATCCATATGACAAGCTTCATGGATTGCCACGCTCACATACGTTCGCTCGCAATGACGTACCTATTAATTCGTCATTGCGAGAAGTGCGTAAGCACTACGAAGCAATCTATATGACAAACCTAGATATCAAAAATTATTGACAGGCTAAACACTCATCATATTTAGAAGACTCTTCTTCTTGTTTTTTCTTATTAGCTATTTCAATATCTTTAAAATCTACTTTCTTGACATCGTGTGATACTTTATCGGGTCTTTGAATTGAGGTTGATCTACAATAATATAAACTCTTTACTCCTTTTTTCCAGGCTCTAAAATGGATATTATTTAAGTACATCTTACTTACATTACCTGCTAAGAAAAGATTTAGAGATTGAGATTGCGAAATATGTGGCGTCCTATCTGCTGCTAAATCAATAAGCCAATTTTGATCAATCTCATGTGCCGTTTTAAAAACCTCTTTTTCATGAGCAGATAAAAAAGTTAAATGTTGAACTGAGCCTTCATGCGTGGCAATTGATGACCAAACTTGATCATTATTAAAACCTTTGCTATTTAACAATTTTTCTAAATATTTATTACGTACATTAAAAGATCCGGTAAGAGTCTTTTGGATAAAACTATTAGCCGCAAATGGTTCAATTCCAGGCGAACTATTACCAGCAATAATTGAGATTGATGCTGTCGGAGCAATAGCTGTTTTATTACTAAAACGCTCTTTACTACCTACTTCATCTGCATCAGGACAAGACCCACGTTCATCAGATAAAATTACGGAAGCTCTATCAACTTCTTTATGAATATGTTCAAATATTTGGTTATTCCAAACCTTTGCCATTACCGATTCTACCGGCACATCCTTTAATTGTAAGAATGAGTGAAAACCCATAACCCCTAACCCTACGCTACGTTCACGCATGGCTGAATATTTTGCTCGCTCCATAGTGTTTGGGGCTTTAGTGATAAAATCTTCAAGAACATTATCTAGAAAACGCATGGCGGTAGGAATAAACTCTGGATCATTCTGCCAATCATCAAAATATTCTAAATTTACTGAAGATAGGCAACAAACAGCAGTTCTCGCTTTACCCAAATGATCAATACCAGTTGGTAAAGTAATCTCACTACAAAGATTTGAAGTTTTTACCTGTAGCCCAAGTTTTTTATGATGTTCAGGAATATATTTATTGATAGTATCAATAAATATTATGTAAGGTTCTCCAGTTTCTATTCTAGTAGTTAATAACTTCACCCATATCTCTCTTGCCTTAACTACCCGTACAACTTTTTTAGTATCAGGGCTAATTAAAGAAAAATCCTCATCATTTTCTACTGCTTGCATAAAGGCATCTGTTATAGCTATACCATGATGAATGTTCAAAGCTTTACGATTAGTATCACCACCTGTATGACGTCTTAAATCGATAAACTCCTCAATTTCTGGATGGTCAATTGGTAAATATATAGCAGCACTACCACGTCTAATTGACCCTTGGGAAATAGCTAAGGTCATAGAATCCACAACTTTGACAAATGGAATAATGCCAGAAGAAGTGCCTTTGCCTTTAATTTCCTCATTAATCGAACGAACGTTGCCCCAGTAACTTCCTATACCACCACCACGCGAAGCTAACCAAACATTCTCCGTCCAAAGGTCTACAATACCTTCTAAACTATCATCTGTTTCATTCAGAAAACAGGAAACCGGCATCCCTCTATCAGTTCCACCATTACTAAGAACTGGAGTGGCTGGCATAAGCCACAGCTTGCTTATATACTCATATAATTGCTGGGCATGTTGGGTATTATCAGCATAGTAGCTAGCGACTCTAGCGAATAAATCCTGAAAATCCTCTCCGGCTAATAAGTACCTATCCTTTAGGACGGCTTTACCAAAATTAGTCAATAAATTATCTCGTTTCTTATCAATTTCTATAGGAAATTTAGTATTTGCTTGCGTTGTCATGTTGTATTTCTTTTTGGAATTAAGTTGTGATTATAACTGAATCTGATTATAATAAATGAAAAAAATCTAAATTATAGCAGATTTTTATTTTAACACTAAATACAAGAATTACTGAACTATCAATTACTAATCCCATTTATTCCCCCAATCCGTTAACTTTAAAGACTTAATAACATTAATGTCTTCTTCAAATCCCTCTATATCATCTTTATCAAGATGCGGACCATTGCAAAAAAATTCATTTAATTCGCCCAACGTAAGCGTCGGCTTGTTTTGTGTTGGTACTAGCCTTGCCACTATATTTGTTCCTTTTTTAATATCAAAACTTTCTCCTTGATAATGCACTCGTCCAATAATGTCTGAAAAAGATCGCACCATATCTGTTACTGTAATGACTTTTGGCATTAATTCCTCACTCTTTAATTGTAGATAATAATATTATCATATAATTTTAAGAAATTCTTCCAATTCTGCTATAGTGGAAACATTAATCAAATTAAATTTATGGTCAGTTTTTTTCAGCATATTCGTCAAAACCTTACCTGCACCGATTTCAACTATTTGTTCTATTTCTAGATTTTCTAATTTATCTAAAGTTTGACGCCACCTCACTCTACCACAAATCTGTGAGATTAAATTTTTCTTTATCTCTATAGGATTAGTTGTTGGTTTGGCTGTAACGTTTTGTATCACCGGAACGAACGGCTTGTTAATTGTTATTTTATCTAAAGCTTGTGCCATTTTATCTTCTGCTGACTTCATCAAACTACAATGAAAAGGACTACTTACATTTAATTTAATAGCTTTGTATCCTAAATCTTTTACAATAGACATTACCCGCTGCACTGCCATAATCTCACCGCTAATTACTATTTGCCCTTTTATATTATCGTTAGCTATATCAAAATTGGTAATTTCTTTCATAATCTGTTCCAGCTTTTCCAGAGGAATGCCTATACATGCTGCCATTAAACCCTCACCTAGCGGATAGGCTTCTTGCATGGACTTACTACGTACCGCTAACAATTCGGTAGTTACTTGTAGATTTATACTTTCTGCTGCACATAATGCACTATATTCTCCTAAAGAATGACCAGCAACATATGAACACAGATTACTAACATTGCTATTTGTTTGTTGTTTAATAACATTCACTATTGCCATAGAGATGGTCATTAGTGCCGGTTGGGCATTAATTGTTAAAGTCAAATCTTCACTTGATCCGTTAAAGATAATATGACTTAATTTTCTGCCAAGAGTATCATCAACAATTTCAAAGGTCTCTCTTGCTACTTGAAAATTATCATAAAACTCTTTTCCCATACCAACTATTTGTGATCCTTGACCTGGAAAGACAAATGCTCTATTCATAATAACACCTTATAATAATTATAATTTACCCACTGCCGATTATGAGAATTCAGACAATACTGTCAATGATTTTAATCATTCTAGAACTATTAACATCAGAGTCAATGGCATTGATCTATGATAAAGATACTTTTATTAAAAACACTTTTACCCATCTAGACAACAAAGAATGGCAAGATTGTGAAAAGATGGCAAAAGCTTCAAAAGATCAAGCTTTAATCAAAATTGTCATGTCTCAACAGTTCTTAGACCAAAATTATAAAAAGAATAATTTTGCATCGGTAATAAATTTTATACAAGATAATCCCCACTGGCCACATATCAACAAACTAAAAGAGAGAGCTGAACAATATCTAAATTATGGCACAGACAAAACTTTAATCATAAATTGGTTTAATAAAAACCAACCAATCACGCCTTTAGGCTATAAGTTCTACGCTTTAGCTGCTAAACAATTAATAAAAGATCAACAGAAATTAGCAAAAATTATAAAAAACGGTTGGATTTATGGCGTCTTTACTGCTCCAGAAGAAAAACAATATTTAACTAATTTCAAAAATATATTACGTGAAGAAGATCATGATTTAACTAATTTCAAAAATATATTACGTGAAGAAGATCATGTGAAAAAAATTGATCAATATTTATGGGAAACCGATATTAATAGTGCCAAAAAATATATGCACTATGTGAGTAATGGCTATAAACAAAATTTCCTTGCCCAAATTGCTATACTAAACCAGTCTAGTAATAGTGAGGAACTTTTTCAAAAAATATCAGAAAAATATTATACCCCTGCTTTATTATTTCACTATTTGGATTCCAAAAAAAAAGATATCCCCACCAGCAAAAGTATCGCTCTATTTAAAAAAGTAAAGCCAGATAACATACATTCTGCCCGTTGGGGGCGCCTACAATCCTATTACGCCAGAGAATTTATTGACCAAAAAGATTTTGCCAATAGCTATAAAACAATTACTATACCTCTTACTGTAAGCCATGAATATATAAGAGAAGCAGAGTGGCTTAGTGGTTGGCTTGCTCTTAGATTCTTACATAAACCTGACCTTGCTTTAAGTCATTTTAATAAATTTATGAAACTTACAACAAAGCCATTAAGTATATCAAGGGGACAATATTGGCTAGCTAGAACATATCAAGCAAAAGGGGATATGAAACAAGCAAATAAATTTTATAATATGGCAGCTAAATATTCTGATCGTTTTTATGGGCAGTTGGCAAATATTGAGCTTAAAACGAATCACTTAATTCTACCACAAAAACCTAAATCCATTAAGCCTAATTTGGAAAATAGTGAAATTATTAGAGCCATAAAACATTTAATTAAATATGGTAAGTATGGTTTAGCTTTTTTATATGCTGATACGGCTATTAGAAAATCATCAGAGCCATCTGAAATTTTATTAATTACTAAGCTAATTAGCAGCTATGATAATATTTTCCATATGGTAGAAATAGCAAGAATCGCTTGTCAATATCATGTTTTTATTAAAGATTATGCTTTCCCTATCACGCATATAAAGGCAGTAAAAACCTCTCCTGTAGAGGAAGCTTTAACATATAGTATTATCAGACATGAATCGGGTTTTAATCAATACACCATTAATGACGCTAAAGGTCATGGGCTAATGCAACTTGAAAAAGCTGCTGCCTGTGATACTGCAGAATCTCTTAATCATCAATGTAACATTAAAAAACTAACCACTGATCCTGAATATAATATTATGCTAGGTAGCAATTATTTAAAAACACTGTTACAACGATTTGATGGGTCATATATTCTAACTATCGCATCTTATAACGCTGGTCCTAATACCATATCAAAGTGGATGGATCTATTTGGTGATCCACGAAAGCTAAAAAATTTATGGCAAGTAATTGATTGGATTGAGCTAATACCATATCCTCACACTAGGAATTATGTGCAACGTGTGTTGGAAAATATACAAGTTTATAGGACTATAATTAATAAAAATAATAATTTAAAATTAAAACACGATCTTTTAACTTAGTGGTAATACAATTATACTGTATAATATAGGAAGGATACTTATGAAATTATCAAAAAATAAGAAACAAAAAAACTATACTCTACTATATATACTTGTGATTATGATTATATTAGTGTATTTTGTAACTTTAATAAAGCTTTCGAGTTAAAATTATGAAAAGAAAAGCTACCATTGGACTCTTTATAGGCGTTGTTCTATTATCAGGAATAATAATTTTTATAATTAATAATAAAGTTGAATCTGAAAATAATACAGATACTGCTATGTTAGAAATTGTAACGGTCATAAAAAACCATAGATTTGAACCTGATGTTATTACAGTACCTAGTGGTAAGAAAATTCGTTTTATTATCCACAATCAAGATAATACTGTAGAGGAGTTTGAAAGTCATGATCTGCACCGCGAAAAGATCATTATGCCAAATGATTCTATAAATATAATACTTGCCCCTTTAGCTCCTGGTAAATATGATTTCTTCGGAGATTTTCACCAAGAGACGGCTCAAGGGTCTCTCATTGTTAATTAAATTTATTTACGGTTTAAATGTTTAAAATAGCGTTAGTAGTATTTAGAGAATGTCTGGAAATAGCTTTGTTGCTTGGGGTAATACTTGCTGTAACAAAACAATTAGAAAAATCTAGAATTTATATAATTGCTGGAGTGATGCTTGGCACAGTATCTGCTGCATTATTCGCGTTCTTCACTCGCACTATATCCATATCATTTAGTGGCATGGGGGATGAGATATTTAATTCTGCAGTTATTCTACTAACAGTTGTGTTAATTGGTTGGACTATAGTATGGATGCAAGGTTATGGTATTAAGATAAAGCGACATCTTAATGATTTGTCTGTAAAGATTAGTAGCGGCGATAGTAGTTATATAATGCTAATATTGATTGTTGCAGCAACTATTCTTCGAGAAGGAATGGAAATTATTTTATTAGTTTACAGTATTTCCTCAGTTGAAGTAATTGACGCTAATAGTTATCTACTAGGGTTAATTATTGGTATGGTTAGCGGACTAACACTTGGTATCGTTATATATTTAGGTTTTATAAAATTAGCAAACCAACAATATATATTTCGTATATCTTCAATTTTACTAATGCTTATTGCCAGTGGCTTTGCAGCAGAAGCGGCTGGTATATTGACTTCTTCAGGAATTATTACTATTCTGCCAGACCAGCTTTGGGATAGCTCATGGCTAGTTTCTGATAACAGCATTTATGGTAAATTTCTAAATATGATTACTGGATATATTGCTAAGCCTAATGGCTTACAAGTCATTTTTTATATTTGTACTCTAGGATTAATTAATATCTTTATACAAATGAAAATCAGATGCACAAAAAACTAGTAACAGAGAAATAAACCTAATTTATGCTTAATTTTTTATCAGAAATTGCTCCGCTTATAGCGTTTTTTATTGGCTATTTTTATGGCGGTAGTATGCAAAGTGCAACGTTATATATACTTATTACTTCAATTATTTGCGTTAGTTTGTGTTATTTTATAGAAGGCAAAGTTTCAAGATCATTATTAATATCTTCTGGAGTGTTATTAGTCTCAGCTAGTATAGTTTTGATCAGTGGTAACTCTATGTATATCAAGATCAAACCGACTATTCTATATTTAATTTTTTGTGGTACATTTTTTATCAGTGCAGTAAGAAATAAGGCATTTATGAAATATATGTTTAATCATTTTGTCCAACTTGAAGATAAAAATTGGAATATTTTAAGCTATAGAACCGCGGCTTTCCTCCTGTTCATGGCAATATTAAATGAAATAGTATGGCGTAATTTTGCAGAATCTACATGGGTTATATTTAAAATATTTGGAGCAATACCTATAATGTTCATTTTCCTATTGCTACAAATACCTTTTATCTTAAAGAACAAACTGCCAGACTCAACAGATGACATAAGCTGAACTCTAAGAGTCATTGCCAGATAACGTACAGTCAGGAAAGTGATTAAAAATGGATTGCTTCGTTGACCTTACGGTCTCCTCGCAATGACATCTTATACTTTAACCTTTTTTCCGTGAACACTCACATTCAATCTACAACTGTAGTACTAGATACCTACTTTCACAGGGATGAAACTAAGTCAAGCGAATGACAACGTTGCTAAGAACAACAATTTAAGATTACTTCATTGTCACAAAATGACTCCTCTTAATAACGTTAAACTTCTGAAAGTTTTTTTGCCTCATCAGCCGATATTAAAGCTTCAATAAATTCGTCTAACTGCCCATTTTTCACGACATCTTCTATTTTATAGAGAGTTAGGTTAATTCTATGATCAGATACTCTGCCTTGCGGAAAGTTATAGGTACGAATTCTTTCCGATCTATCACCAGAACCAACTTGACCTTTGCGTACTTCGGCTCTCTCCATATCTTTTTTATATCGCTCTGCTTCATATACCCTAGAACGAAGAATTTTCATAGCCTTAGCTTTATTTTTATGCTGTGATTTTTCGTCTTGTAAGGCAACGACAATACCAGTTGGTAAATGGGTAATTCTTACCGCTGATTCTGTGGTATTGACATGTTGTCCACCTGCTCCCGATGCTCGATATGTATCAATTCGTAAATCTTTGTCATCGATCTTAACGTCTACATCTTCTGCTTCAGGCAAGACAGCAACGGTAGCTGCCGAAGTATGGATCCTCCCACTTGACTCAGTCTCAGGGACTCTTTGCACTCGGTGGACGCCTGATTCGAATTTAAGTTTAGAGAATACATCGCGTCCTTGAATCAGGGCTGATGCTTCTTTATATCCGCCAATACCAGTATCTGAGATTGATAATATTTCAAAACGCCAGCTTTTTAATTCGGCGTATCTGTGATACATATTAAATAAAGTTGCTGCAAATAATGCCGCTTCTTCTCCACCGCTACCAGCTCTTACCTCGATAATAGCATTTTTTGTATCAGCTTCGTCTTTTGGTAACAAAGAAAGCTTTACCGCCCTTTCTAGTTTAGGCATCAGAGCTTCTAAACGATGTATTTCATCATATATCATCGACTGCGTATCATGGTCTAAATTTGGCTCTTGTGCCATTTCTTTGATATCGCGTAACTCGGATGTAGATTTATTATATTCATTAATTGTTTGAACAATTGGCTCTAGTCCAGCATATTCCTTCGATGCTTTGATAAATTCTTCTCCGACTATACCAGTGCTTAATTTTTTTGATATTTCTTCATATTTGTTTAAGATTTTTACTAGATTATCAGAAAAGCTCATAATTTATTCTATGATTTAAGTTTTAAGTTGTGATGAAGATAAGATGCAAATCAGAAATTATATAAGCATCAATGCAGGGCTTTCTATAAATTTTTTGAATGAAGTCAAAAATTTGGCTCCAACAGCACCATCAACAACTCTGTGATCAGAAGAAAGGCTAACATCCATCATAGTAGCAATTTTTATCTGATCATTGTCAACTATTGGACGTTTTGAACTTGCTCCTATTGCTAGGATACAGCTTTGTGGTGGATTTATTATAGCATTAAAGCTCTTAACACCGTACATACCTAGGTTAGAGACGGAAAAACCACCCCCTTGAAATTCTTCAGGAGTTAATTTATTATCCCGGGCTTTTTTTATAAGAGTTTGTAATTCGCGGGATAATGTCACCAAATCTTTTTGATCAGCATTTCTGACGATAGGTGTTATAAGACCGTTATCGATTGCTACAGCAACTGATACATCGACGTTATTATAATATCGAATAGCAGATTCATCCCAACTGGCATTTGCTTCCGGTACAATTTTTAGAGCTTTGGCTACTGCTAAAATAACAAAATCATTGACAGAAATTTTAATATTACTCTCTTCTATCAGCGATTTATTGATATCTTCTCTAATATCAAGCAACTTATCCATATTACATTCTATTGAGAGATAGAAATGTGGAATGGTTTGTTTAGATTCAAGCAAACGTTTAGCGATGATTTTACGAATATTGTTATTGGGGACAGACCTGTACTCCTGGTTATTTCTGTTCACCGCCCTAATCTTACCACTATTTGTTGGTTGCACTAAGTAGGATAATACATCTTTTTTAATTATTCTACCATGTGGTCCACTACCTTGAATATTTGACAAATCAATATTATCAATAGCTGCTAATCTTCTAGCCAAAGGTGAAGCATATACTCTAGCAGTATCTTTTATTGTTTTGTTTTCCGGAGTTAAATTAACTGATTTACTTTCCTCTACAACTATTGCCGGCTTTTCAGATGATTTAGCAACATTATCACTACTTGCTATAAAATTATCCAATAAGCTTATATCTTCACCTTCTTCAAGTAATACAGCAATAAGTGAGTTGACCGCTACATTCTCTGTACCTTGTGGTACAATTATTTTAGCAAGAACCCCTTCATCTACAGATTCCACTTCCATAGTAGCTTTATCTGTCTCTATTTCTGCTATAACATCCCCTGGAACAACCTTATCTCCTTCTTTTTTTAGCCATTTGCTAACATTCCCTTCAGTCATAGTTGGGGATAGAGCAGGCATGAGAATCTTAATTGGCATAATATTAGTTCTAATTAGTTCGTTGGTATTTTTATGGTATTAGGACTGACTAACATAATTATCTGTTTACCCTCCATTTTAGGAGCAGAATCAATCTTAGCCAAACCTTCTAGTTCTAACAATATACGGTCAAATAACTTCATACCAATATCGTTATGGATAATCTCTCTACCTTTGAACCATAAGGAGATTTTTACTTTGTCACCTTCCTTCAAAAAATCCTTGATTTTACGAAGCTTCACATCAAAATCACCCTGACTAATGTTTGGCTTAAACTTCATCTCTTTAAGGACAATAATTCTTTGTTTTTTCCTGGAATCTTGAATACGTTTTTTACTATCATATTTAAACTTACCAAAATTCAATATCTTACAGACAGGAGGCTCAGCATTTGGTGAAATTTCTACTAAATCTAAAGCAGCCTTTTCGGCATACTCCAAAGCTTCCCTAATACTGACGATGCCAAGCATCTCACCATTTTCACCGACTAAACGAACTTGACTAGCCCTAATTTCCCTATTAGCCTTCGGAAAATTACTGCTCTTAACTCCAGAAATAAAACTTCTCCATAATTATTGTTTAAATAAAATTATATTATTACTCAAATTATTTTGAGCATATAACTAACCCATTCTAGTTAACTCGTCATTGCAAGGAGTACATAAACCTCAACTGTCATTGCGAGAAGCTACTTTAGTAGCATTGAAGTAATCTATTTCTTAATGAAGAATGGATTGCTTCGCTCACATATGTTCGCTCGCAATGACAAACTACAAGCACAACCGTCATTGCGAGAAGGCGTGAGCCGACGAAGCAATCCATTTCTAATTACCTTTATGGATTGCTTCGTTGCCACTTTGCAGCTCCTCACAATGAAGGAGTGTGGACTCGCAATGACATTTAGCTATATTCAAAATACCACTTACGTTAAATAGCGGGTATTCTGATCTTTCACAAGCTTTACTAGATTTTTTAAAGAAATAATTTCTTGTTGATCAGATCCGAGTTGTCTTATAGTCACAGTATTATTTGCCATTTCCTGTTTACCAACAACAGCTATTATAGGCACTTTATCATTAGAAAAACAACGTATTTTATAATTAATCTTTTCAGGCGAAATATCAATATCTGACCTTACCCCTTCACTAACCAATAATTTATGCACCTCAAGTGCATAATCATTTAAATCACTAGTGATAGTAGCAATAGCTACTTGTACAGGAGCTAACCATAGAGGGAATCGTCCGGCATATTCTTCAATTAATATACCAATGAATCGTTCAAAAGAACCAATTACAGCCCTATGCAACATTACTGGTCTCTTTTTCTCACCGTTTGCTGCAACATAGTGGGCATCAAGACGTTCTGGTAAGACAAAATCAACCTGTAGAGTACCGCATTGCCATTCTCTACCTATTGAATCTTTAAGACAAAAATCTAGTTTTGGTCCATAAAATGCTCCATCACCAGGGTTTAATATGTAAGAATAACCGGCTTCTTTTACGGCATTTTTTAGAGCATTTTCGGCTTTATCCCAAACTTCATCACTGCCAGCCCTTACCTTAGGACGATCTGAAAATTTAATTTTTATATCCGAAAAGCCAAAATCTTTATAAATCTCGGTTAAGAGACTACAAAATTTTACTGTCTCACTGTTAATTTGCTCTTCGGTACAGAAAATATGGGCATCATCTTGCCTAAAAGCCTTTACTCTCATCAAACCATGCAATGCTCCAGATGCCTCGTTTCTATGACATAAACCAAATTCAGACATACGCAATGGTAAATCTCGATAACTTTTGATACCTTGCTTAAAAATCTGTACATGACATGGACAATTCATTGGTTTCATAGCCAGCGTTTTATCATCAGCAAGATTTAGAGCAAACATATCTTCCCTAAATTTCTCCCAGTGACCAGAAGATTCCCACAAGCTTTTATCAACAAGTACCGGAGTTTTTACCTCAATATACCCCATTTTTCTAATTTTATTTCTGATATATTGTTCGATAATGCGGTATATGCTCCAACCCTTATCATGCCAAAATACCATACCTTGAGCTTCTTCCTGAAAATGGAACAAATCAAGTTCCCGCCCTAATTTTCTATGATCACGTTTCTCTGCCTCTTCAAGCATATACAGATAATTGTCCAACTGCTCTTTTGTTGCCCAAGCTGTACCATAGATTCTTTGTAGCATAGGGTTCTTACTATCACCTTGCCAATATGCTCCTGCCACTTTCATTAATTTAAAATGTTTAATGAAGCCAGTTGATGGAGCATGCGGACCACGACAAAGATCAATAAAATTACCTTGCCGGTATAAGGTAATATCCTCATTGTCCGGAATTTCCGAGATTATCTCAGCTTTATAATGTTCACCAATTGATTTAAAGAATTCTATAGCTTGATCACGATTCCATACTTCTCTAGTGATTTTCTCATTTCTTTTAACAATCTCATGCATTTTTGCTTCTATCTTCAGCAAATCTTCCGATGAAAAAGGTTGCTCCTTAGCAAAATCATAAAAAAAGCCATTTTCAATAGCTGGCCCTATAGTTACCTGGATATTGGGAAATAATTCTTTAACTGCCTCCGCTGTTATATGAGCAGCATCATGACGTATTACCTCTAAGCATTTAGAATCTTTATAGGTTAGAATTCTTAAATTACAATCAAATTCTATCGGCAAGCTTAAGTCCTTTAGCTCATTATTTACCTCAATAACCAAAGCATCTTTTGCTAGAGAAGTAGAGATTTGACTAGCTATCTCCAACCCCGTAATATTTTTTGTAAATTGCTTTTGTGTTCCATCTGGAAAAGTAATAGTAATCATTGTATCTTATCTAATTTCAACATCTCCATATTATATTGTTAATAGCTTATATTCAACTTAAATTTTAATATAGCTAATTAGCCATTTGTTTCAACAAAAAGGATGTCACCAATTTCTCATCAATTGACTATACCTACTCTTCTAATAATTGTTCACGTATTGCTTGTAAGTCATCTTGACAATTATTCCAAACATCTTGGATTTCTTGTTCATAAGCAACTAACTCCAGCATAGTCCAATTAAACTGTTCAAAAAGCTTATATGCATTATTTAGCCCTCTATAAATAGCATCTATATTAGATAATGTTGTAGAAAATAATTCTTCTATTCTCGCTTCTTGTGATTTTTTATATTCACCATGACTAGCGGTACCAAATTCTGCTATATCATGCATCTGATTGGTTCGTATCTGTATTTCCACATTACGACTAGGTGTCCCAACGGCAAGCACGACATGCAGAGAACTATAACCATTATGCTTAGGATTAATAATATAGTCTTTATATTTCTCAAGATTGTTAGGATATAGATCATGAAGAATATCCAATACTTTGTAACAATCTTCTTGCTTATCAACTATAATTCTAAGAGCCACTAGATCAGTTAATTGATGAAAATCAATATTCTTTCTTAACAGCTTCTTTAAGACAGAAGCAGGGTCTTTTAGCCTATATGATATGTTCTCTACTATAGAACTCTCATGCAAACTAGTACCAATAGCACTGACAATCTTGTGGAAATTATATAACATAAAACTCATATTACTCTATAATATTTTAGAGATATTAATAAAAATTACCACTTCCTGTCAATGACTAAATTATTAAGTTATAAATAAGATATTTTAATAATATAATTTGTTATCGAATTAGTTATAAACCTTAACTTGCTTTTTCCATAAATCCATGTCATATTGTTCACAATATTCAAACATGGCATTAGTATTAGGGTGATGTATGCCGAATTCTTTAACTTGAGATTTACCAAAGAATTTATAATTATATAAATCTTTTGATTTACAGGCGGCTATAGCTGCTTGACTATATAAGTAACTAACTTGTGCAATATTTTGACGATTATCTTTATATAAATAATGATATATAGTATAAGCTTTTTTATAAGATGCTATTGCTTCTTTAATATTATCTTGAGCAAATAAAATCTCACCTTGTACCACATAACTAGCCGCCAGATCCGGATTTTCATAATAATTTGTATCATTAACATCTCTACTCTTTGCTAAATATAGGTCTATAGCTTTATTAATGTGATCTAGACATTCATCCATCTTACCCAGTCCCAATTCACTTCTTGCCAATTGTGTATAAATCCTTGCCACTTGCTTGGAAGCATAAGCAATCCCTTCACCTTGTAAATGATACATGTCACATAATTGTTTAGCTTGAGCATAGGATTCTTGATATCTACCAAGATAGTTTAGTATTGCCGCCCTAAGTAGATAAGATGAAGTATAATATCTATTATTAGGGGGTAATCCGTTTTTTGTAAGTACCTCAATATTTTTATCGATATAAACTAAAGCCTCATCATATCTACCTTGGATAAAAAATAAGCTTGCCTTTAAAGAATATATTACAAATACATCAGATTCTTGGAGTTCTTGTTTTAATAATTTTTGCATTTTTTCAAGGCGTTCTTCGGTAATTTTTATATGACCTAAAGATACTTGAGATTTAGATAAGTGTAAGTCTAAAATAAATTTTAAGGCATCACAATCATTAAGATCATCTAAAATCTTTAATGCTTGAGTAACGTAAGAAATAGCCACTTCAAAATTTGTTAAGGACATTCTATTATACGCCCCTATTGTTCCTAAATATCGAGCATAATGATATTTTTGATTTTCGGACATTTTCCAAAGTTTAAAGTTACCTTCCTTATATTTTTGTTCGAACCAATCTGTCATTTCTTTTACTTTACATATATTGCTATCATTTATACATAAAGAGAGTAAATCAGCTCTTAAATTAAGCATTGCATATACGCCAATATTATATTTTTCCGAATTTTTGAAAAGAATTTCCAGATTTTCACGTATAGTCTTTGATGCTCTCCATACATGTATCAACAATACCTAATTTTTAGGTTTAGGTAGTTTTAAAATAATATCTTCTAAATACATTTTATTGTTTTTAGCTCCATTTAGCTCCATGATCTTATTAGCAATAATATCATGCATCTCAAAAATAGGATTACCTTGGTTAGGATCAATGCTGCTAATCAGTAGGAACTTAGATAATTTATATATATCGTCATCTAGAGTATCTTTACTATCAGTAATGACACTAAGTAGTTGCTTTGAGAAACTCTGATTATTTAGTAAAGCTATTTTATTAAGTAACTTTACTGCACTAGGCTTTAATCCCTGTATAGCCATATTAATATTTGTTGTTATTTTATCAGCTGAGTGATAAATTTTATTCTTATATTCTTCTCTATCTAAACCTTTGATCTTATTTAATAATTGAATGCCTTGAACTATAAGTATAGGGTAACCATTAAATGCTTTTATTAAAAATTCAATATCTTTTTCGTCTTTATTACTTAATAAATTACTAGCTAAAATAGCGGTAGTATCTTTGTCAAATAAAGCCATTTCTATAGTGTTAGGTAATTTCTCACTATCTTGCGAACAAAATATTATATTTCCATTACTCTCCCAATCAATAAACTCTTGAATTTTGTTATTTTCATTAATTTTTAGATTATCAAATATTAATAACCACTTATTCTTGTCAGTTAAATACGATATTACTTCCTTCTTTGCTAAAGTAATATTTTCAGATATATTAGCATTTCTAATACTATTAAGCTGTTTAGCTAACTTGACAAATTGCTCATTAAGATCAACATTACAATCAAAAAACCAAATAATATCGTAATCAGCCTTATTATCATAGGCATGCATTCTAACAAATTGCGTTTTGCCAATACCGCTAGTGCCTACTATACTTACCTGTTTATGTTTACTTAAGCTATCCTTAAGTGCATTACGCTGCTTCTCGTGACTTACAAAATAACTAACTGGTATAATCAAATTAGATATTTGTTCCTGAGCAAATGAATCATTGACCACAATTAACATTATAAGTAGCAAAAAATTCTTATTCATTTTTTTCTCTTAATTAAAGAGTTTAATAAAATGACGTTTTCTTCTTGTTGGTTGTTCCAATTCTTCAAATCATTTGAGTAAATCTCTATAACATTACTTTGATTATGACTTATTTGATAGTTATAACCATTCGTTTGCAATAGATTAAATACTTGACTTAGATTAAGTAGAAAAGGGTTAGCATGGGTTTTGAAAAAATTATTTGACGTTTTTAGCAGCTCTTGTGCTGTCATTATAGGATAACCATCATATTCAAAATGTAGTACCACCTTTTGCTTTATACTGTCAATAGTTAATTTAATATTATGCTTGGTAACAAAAGGTTGGTTTTTTAACAAAAAGAATAGATAGCTAATAACACTATAAATTATTTGATACAATGCTGCATTAGAAGAAAAATGTAATATTTTTGCTTTACTGGAAATTTTAAACGATATATTCTCATCTTCCTGATTAAATCTATCAATAAATAAATCAACTAATTTAGTGGTATCAATTTCTTCTATTTTATTTTCTTGGTACAATGTTATAGAGCAAGGTACTTTATCACCAAAGTTTCTTAACCTATAATCCTTGAGCATATCTTCTTGATTATCGAAATTATTATCAAGCAACGATATTTGATTAGCTTCTTGAGCAAATAAACAATTAATTTCCAAATCTTTTTGTTTATTAAAATCATTATTCCAAATCTTTTTCATTAGGAAGGTTTCACAATGTTTTAATTCTCTTTGATGATTAAGTTTGAGTTGCTCTAATTTTGCAGTATGTTCATCTTGATAATGTAATGCATAAGACTTACTGAAACTGCTAAATAATATTTTTAATAGAACATATAACAAGATCATATTAGCTGTAATAAATGCAGTTAATAGCCAAAAGCTTCTTTTGATCTCTGTTTCTACTTTATGCCAAAATACACTATTAATTGCCAGGCTAATATTAAGTTGGTAAGAATCGTTAATATGATATATTTTATCTATTTGATAATTTTGCATTTTAGTATTTGAATGAAGAAAATTTTTATTCAGTTCTATCTTGTAATTAATGAATTCTGGAATACTCCAATCTAATAGTTCCCCAAAACGGAAAATATTATAATTTTTACATTTTAGTGCTTCAGTACATATCTCAATCTCACTACTAGTAATGTTAATTGAAATGTTTTTGTCCTGAATATTGCTAGATAAGTAATATGCTAAAGAAGAAAGTTTATTCATACTTACCTCTACTATTTTGTCATAATTGGTTTGCAGAATTTGTGCTTTTTTCATCTCAACTTTATCATTATAATATTGATATAATGATATTATAATTGTGCTATAAATTATAATAATTAAGGTAAATATCTTAAATAAATTTTTTCTTAATTTATCTAGATATGGTGAATTTTGCCCTTTCATAAATCAATAAACTAATAGTTGAAAATTACACAAAATGCCCTAGGAAACTGTTGAAGATAATTACCCCGACAGCCTCTTAGGTTCATTAGCTGCTTGATAACCACATGTCGCAGCTTAAATACCCCTATGTTTAGTTATATATCACACTTTTTATGCTACGTTAAGTTACTATTATGTCAATAAATTTAATTTTTTCCATTGTTAATGAATAATTATTTTAAAAGAAAAAACGAACTAATAGTAATATTGCTTTTTGGTAATCAATTTTTTTACAAAAGCCTACTTGTTTAAAAATATTTACTGCAAGCCTGCAAATATGAGTATCCTGTTATGACAGTCAGAAGTGCGGCAATCCATAAAGCTATTTGCCCTATTAAATCCATGTGAATTATACCCGAACCTTTAGAACCAAGAATTAATACTGACAAAGCGAACATTTGGGTAAATGTTTTAATCTTAGCTAATCTAGATACAGGAATACTTACTTGAATTAAAGCTAAAAATTCACGTAACCCAGCCACCAAAAATTCACGAGCCAAAATTAATAAACACGGTATCTCTCCTGCAACTCCTTTTTTTACCAACATTATAATTACACAACCTACTAATAATTTATCAGCTATAGGATCAAACATTTTACCAAATCCTGATACTAAATCAAACTTCCTAGCAAGATAACCATCAAAAAAATCAGTAATACTAGCTAAAATAAATAATATCGCTGCAATTCTATGAGCAAGCTTAGAACTATCTAGATAAAAGGTCATTACAATAATTGGAATAACCGCTATACGAGCTATCGTCAGATAATTTGGTATATTTTTGTCAATAGTCATTTATTATTACTTTTTGATCTTTTCCCATGAACAACAACGACGGATTATGATCTAAATATAAGAAAATAGGAACCATTTTTTATAAAATAACTTAAAAAACTAATCTATCCTACAGTTAAATTCATACCATCATCATTACTAAAGCATAAAGAACCAACTGGTACTACTGTATCATCATATAAACTCATTGATGCAATTAACAGTCCCGACTCCTGTTTACTACACTCAGGCTCAATTTTTTCGTTTATATTATGTAATACTGCTAAAACATCATATACCCCCAAAGCTTTTGCTTTATATATGATATATTTTTGTAATTTATTACTATCTTTACAATCTTTATATTTATAGTATTCATATAATTTAACTAATGCCACTAAGCTTTCACTAGCAAAGTCTTTTGTGTCAGATATTGGCAATCCATTAAGGAAGGTTTTTATACTATTGATAGCCCTAACAAAATATTCTACTTGATTTTCATCCGATAAAATACCCTTATAAAAATTTGTCATTCCTTCATAGAATTTGGCGTTTTCTTTTTCCTCAGGTGGTTGTAAGTTTGGCATTGTAACTTTAGCACTTTCTTTCACCAACGCCTTATGGAGTTCAACATAATTGTAGCCTCTTTTATTTGCTACATTTTGCTTTGCTCCTACATTTTTTAATTCTCCTAATATTAAATAATCCTTATGAAAAATTGCTAAGTGAAGTGGTGTATTGCCGTCCTTATCTTGAATATTTAAGTCTATTCCAGGATGTTTAATCAGTAAACGAACAGTTTTTATACTATTAACAGTTACTGCACGATGTAACGCAGTATGTCCATAAAAATCTTGATTATTAGGATCAAATTTATTTGCAAGTAAGATTTTTACAATTTTTGCAGCTCCATAGCAAGCAGCTTGATCAAGTAAAGTTGCCTCTCTTGTATCTCTTTGCTGACTTAATTCACTGCCAAATTTGTTAATTATTAATTTTACTATCTTTGCATGTTTATCACTTACGACTAGGGGCGTTAATGCTTGAAATAAATCTTCTGATTTAATTTTAGAATTGAAATTAGGACACCTACTATTTAACAATTCAAGTGTTTTATTGTCCCCAGCTTTAATAGCATATATGAAAACATGTTCCAAAAATGATTTATTTGATATGTAGCTATCTCTCTCTTTTTCTGTTATTTTAATTTTTGCCATAAAAACGCTCTTAATTAATACCCTATATCAGTTATAAAATAAATATAGCATAAATATTTAGTGCCACTAATAACAAAAGATATTATTTTAGAAAATTATTTTTGTAACAGGGTTATGTGTATGGTGAGTTACTATTACAAAAAATTATAACGAAAAAATTATGACAAGAAAATATTGTTTTAAAATGGATAAACTCATTCGTGATTTGGTACCAGGAATTATGCGGTCTCGTGGTGTTTCGGTATTTGAACGTAGTATGAAAGAAGATGAATATATCCAGCGTCTTAAGGATAAATTGTTGGAAGAATCACAAGAAGTGATTGATGCCCAAACACCCGATGAAGTTTCTGAAGAACTAGCTGATTTGCTTGAAGTAATTTATGCATTAAGTAAAGAATACAACTTATCGATGGAACAAATTGAAGCAAAGCGGTTTATTAAGAAACAGAAAGATGGTGGTTTTGATAATCGTATTTATGGCTCTTATATAGAAATGCATTCTGACAACGAAAATATTGGTTATTTTTTAGCTAGACCAGAAAAATATCCTGAAATAAAACCATCTGACCTGCTTAACTTAGTGTCACCCCTGCGTAAGTAGGGGGCTAGATTCCGCACCGAAGCGGGAATGACAATGAGAAGAAGCGGGAATAACAAAAATAGAATTACTTTAGTTATTGCAGGCGGTCTCTAAATTATCCTAAAGGTTTATTGCATCTATACAAGCAAATGTAGCAATTTTTGTTATCTCACTTGCTGATGCCCCCATTCGTACTATTTGTACCGGATATTCAAAACCATTAATTATTGGTCCGATAAAAACACCTCTGGCTAATTCTTGTAATAGTTGCGTTGAAATTGCAGCTGAATGCAAACCAGGCATAATCAAGACATTAGCGGAACCTGATAACCGACAAAACTTATACGAATTACGTAAATTGGGGTTCAGAGCAACATCAGCTGACATTTCACCATCATATTCAAAATCTAGATTCATCCTATCTAGGATTCTAACAGCTTCCCTTACTCTATTTGCCTTTTCTCTCATTGGATTACCAAAAGTTGAGAAGGAAAGTAGAGCAATCTTTGGCGTCATTCCTATATTCCTTGCTATACTGGCAGTTTGCAAAGTTATTTCTACAAGATCTTGCTCACTTGGTAGTTCAGTCACGCTATTATCAGCAATAATTATATTATGTTCCTTGGTAATCATAATAGAATATCCCAATATTCTATTATTCTTTTTGGGTTCCATTACCTTCATAATATCCTCTAAACTATTATAATAGCTCTTTGTTACGCCAGTAACCATACAATCTGCATCACCGCAAGCTATCATGATAGCTGAGAATATATTTTTATCACTTTTAACAAGTCTAGCACAGTCACGGTATAAATACCCTTTACGCTGTAATTGGCTATAAAGAGTATCTATATATTTATTAAGATTTTGGTTAATAGCCGCATTCATTACGGTAATACCATCTAAATCATAATTCATACCTATTTTATTTAAAACAGCAGATATTTTATCATACCTACCCACTAGGATAGGGTGAGCATAACCAGCATCTCGCATAATAATAGCAGCCTTAATTACCTCTTCCTCCTCGCCCTCAGCAAAGACTACTCTTTTAGGCACTGATTGTTGGATTCTTTCAAATAACAGATTCATGTAATGCGAGGTAGGATTTAGTCTGCTCTCCAATTCCTTTGCATAATTCTTGAAGTCAAAATCTGTAATTCTAGCAACCCCACTATCTATAGCTGCCTTAGCTACTGCCATCGAAACAGTGGTAATTAATCTTGGGTCAAATGGCACAGGAATTATATACTCTGGGCCAAAAATCATTTTTCTACCAGGATATGCTTTATAAACTTCATCGGGTACAGCTTGTCTTGCTAGCTCCGCTAAAGAAAGGGCTGCAGCTATTTTCATTTCCTGATTGATAGTAGTAGCTCTAACATCTAAAGCTCCACGGAAAATATACGGGAATCCCATAACATTATTAAGCTGATTATTGTAATCAGAGCGTCCTGTAGCAATAATCGCATCACTTCTAACTGACTGTATATCCTCTGGAGTAATTTCTGGGTCTGGGTTAGCCATCGGGAAAATAATGGGATTTTGAGCCATGCTAGCTACCATTTCTTTTGATACCGCACCTTTAGAAGATAAACCAAGGAATACATCAGCTGACTTCATAGCATCACTTATGGTACGCAAATCGGTTTCGACAGCGTATAATTCCTTCCATTCATTCATCCCTTCTTTTCGACCCTTGTAAACAACCCCCATTTTATCACATAGTATAACATTTTTTTTGTCGACACTAAGAGCAATTAGTAATTCAATACAAGCAATCGCTGCCGCCCCTGCACCACTTACTACAATTTTTAAATTATCCAATGAACGATTGGTAATATATGCCGCATTAATAAGACCTGCTGCAGCAATAATAGCCGTTCCATGCTGATCATCATGAAAAACTGGTATCTGCATACAGCTTTTTAATTTTTCCTCAATTATAAAACATTCAGGAGATTTAATATCTTCTAAATTAATACCGCCAAAACTATAACCAAGATATTTTACGGCATTAATAAACTCATCTGGATCAGTAGTATCTATTTCAAGATCAATAGAATCAATATCAGCAAATTTCTTGAATAAAACAGCTTTTCCTTCCATTACCGGTTTTGACGCAGCTGCCCCCAAATTACCAAGACCAAGAATGGCTGTGCCGTTAGTTATTACAGCAACTAAGTTACCTCTAGCCGTATATTTATAAACGTCATCTATATTCTTAGCAATTTCAAGGCATGGTGCTGCTACCCCTGGCGTATAAGCCAAAGCCAAGTCCTGTTGAGTATCCAAAGGCTTAGTTGCAGCAATAGCAATTTTGCCTGGTTTTCCATTGCTATGATATTCTAAGGCTTTGAGATAATTTATTTTATTCATTTCATCCATAAATGTTACTCCTTAATTACTTCAAGTTTTCTACTATTAGATATTTATCCACATCAGAACTGACAATGAAACTATTGAAAAAAGTGTTGTGAAAGTAATAATTGATGCCATAGATTCTGGGTCTCCACCAAGCTGACGTGATAAAGCATAAGAGGTACTAGCACATGGTAAACAACTATATAGAACCCCAACTGATTTAGCAGTACCAGTAATTGACATTAATGACAATACTATTATTGTAACAATAGGAAAAGCCACTAACTTAACAAAACTAGTAAATAATACATTTTTCAGAATCGTACCACGCATAAAGAATTTAAGACCTGCTCCAACATTAAGCATACCTATAGCTAAAGCAGAATCAGATAGGGTAGATAAGGTTTTTTTTATGATAAGATGTAATTCTAAATTAGAATAATTAAAAAGGAATCCAATAATACTAGCGATAATCAAGGGATTTTGTACTATTAATTTAAGTGTCCATATAAAGCTAGTTTTAGAACTCTGAGCTACAGAGCTATCAGGAACATAATGTGAGAAAATCATTACTGATATGATATTGGTAAAAATAATCATATAGGATGCAATCGCCGATACTATAGCAAGTCCTTCCTGCCCCAAAAGAGGACTACTAACGCCAAAAAAGATATAATTATTATAACGTACTGCCCCTTGAAAGGTTGAAGTAAACTGAATTTTATCAAAGTTGGTTTTTTTCTGATAAATAATTAAAGCAACAGCAATAATAGAAGAGGAGATGATTAATGCAAGTACCAGCCTTATTATAGAAGATGCATTTAAATCAGCTACGGATATACTATTGAAAAGCATGATAGGAAAAAGAAAGAAATACGATAATTTTTCTATCCCCCTCCAAAATTCTTCAGAAGTTAACCATTTCCTTTTGATAATACTACCAAGTAATGGAATTAAAAGAATAGGTAATGTACTAGAGAAGATATCATTCATCAGTCTACGATTATCCCAATTGCTAATTGTCATGCAATTAGCTGTAAATTATGCGTTACAATTAAATTTTTCAATTTGCATAATATCAGAGTTTTATTGCAAATCAAGACGTATACTTAAATATAGCTAACCCGATTAGTATTATAGTTCAATTAATTAGTTACTCACCTTACGTACACATACGTTAGTTTAAAAAGGTAATAATTAGAAAGTTGTCATTGCGAGAAGGCGTTAGCCGACGAAGCAATCTCTACTCTTTTATGGATTGCCACGCCACCTACGATGGCTCGCAATGATATCAATTATTTTCTGCAATTTTTAAATTGCCATGAAGGTTATTTGCAAGGCGAGTCACTAAATAGACCAAGAAGCTTTTTGGCAAATTTCATTTGTTAAAGATGGTGGCCAGAGCAGGAATCGAACCAGCGACACAAGGATCTTCAATCCTTTGCTCTACCAACTGAGCTATCTGGCCGTTTTTTACTAAAGGTCTATAGTCAATTGATGAGAAGTTAGTGACGTCATCGCTCAATGCTTTCCTATTACTTATAGGTTCCATCGTTCCTAACCCCAAATTCTCCTGAATTGACTACAAAGGTCTAGCGTTTGCAAAGAGGTAAAGAGACCAAAACTTGTTTTAAAGCATGATCTCTACCCTTAGCACATCTTTGAATATAATACTAGGCTATTTTTTAGTCTCATCTGTTACTTGTGACTGTGGTAACATTATTTTGACATCAGCTTTACTCTCAAGATCAGCGACATACTTTAATATAGCATCCCTACTAAGCCTATTGGTTATATTAGCGGTAGCTTCCTCTTTAGAAGGTATCTGTGCAGGTCTTTTGTCAAGAACCATAATAATATGCCAACCAAACTGAGTTTTAACCGGAGAAGAGATTTCATTTACTTTCATTGATAATGCTTTATTTTCAAATTCAGGTACTAATTGTCCAGAAGTAATATAGCCTATTTCTCCGCCATTTTCTTTAGAGCCTTCATCTTTTGACAAATCTTTAGCAAGCTTAGCAAATTTTTCTCCTTTATTAAGCCTATTTTTTATATTTACTGCTTCTTTTTCAGTTGCAAGCAAAATATGGCTTACTTTTACTTCTTCTTTTCCTTTTAAGCTAGCAACTAGTTTATCATATTCAGCATTAATCATCTTCTCATCAACATGAGATTTTACATAACGCTCCATCAATTCTTGCTGAATCATTTGATTTTTCGCTATATTCAATTTAGCTTGAAATTCTTTTGAAGATTCAATATTAGAATTTTTAGCTTCTTGCTCAAGCAATTTTGTATCGATATAACCATGAACTAACATTTTCTGTATATTTGCATTAAGATCAGAAAATTTCTTACCTTTAGCACTTGGTTGGTTATCTAAAGAAGACTGGAATTGCTGCATAATCTGCGATTCTTTTACTTCGCCACCTTTATAAGTAGCAACAACTTTATCTTCGTTAGCGAAAGCACTGCTCGCAAGTAAGCTAGCAGATAAAAAAGCTATAGATATTCTTTTCATTTGTTATCCATTTATATTTATTATTATGGCTAGATTTTATAATGATAACCACCTGACGTCAATAGCTATTTACAATTTGTTTGATAAATATTATAAAATACCCTATTTTATAAGGTTATTTACAGAATTTAGGATATAAATGTTTTCTTTACTTAAAAAATTATTCGGCACAGCAAACGATAGAAATATCAAAAAACTATTTTTAGAAATTGAAAAGATTAATTTGCTTGAACCATCGATACAAAAGCTTTCTGATGATCAATTGAGAAATAAAACAGAGCAATTTAGGCAAAGATTAAAAAATGGGGAGTCATTAGATGACCTAACCTATGAAGCTTTTGCTGTCGTACGAGAAGCTGCAAGAAGAGTCTATGGAATGAGGCATTTTGATGTTCAGCTAATTGGTGGATTGATATTGCATCGTGGGATGATTACTGAAATGCGTACAGGGGAAGGAAAAACTTTAGTTGCCACATTACCGGCATATTTGAATGCTCTTACTGGTGAAGGAGTACATGTTGTTACGGTAAATGATTATTTAGCAAAACGTGATGCTGAGTGGATGGGGAAGATATATAATTTCTTAGGATTATCTGTTGGGTGTATCGTTGCTAATATCAGTGACAAAGACAGACATGATGCCTATAGAGCAGATATTACTCATACAACTAATAACGAGCTTGGCTTTGATTTTCTCAGAGATAACATGAAATATAGCGAAGACTCTAAGGTACTTCGTCCCTTTAAATTCGCTATTATTGATGAAGTTGACTCAATTTTAATTGATGAAGCAAGAACTCCACTAATTATATCGGGTCCAGTAGATGATCGCTCGGATTTATACACTAAGATTGATAAATTGGTTTGTCAGTTTAAAGATGAAGATTACGAAAAAGATGAGAAATTACGAACCGTTAATCTTACTGAGGATGGTATAACTCATGTAGAATCAATGCTTGTGACCAATAATCTTATTGAACAAGGTTCAAGTCTTTATGATTTTGAGAATTTAAGTTTGGTTCATTATGTCAATCAATCATTGAGAGCCCATATTCTCTTCAATCGTGATGTTGATTATTTGGTGCGTGATGGCAAAGTGATGATTATTGATGAATTTACTGGGCGGGTGATGGAAGGTAGACGTTATTCTGAAGGGTTACACCAATCACTAGAGGCAAAAGAACATGTGCCAATTCAAAACGAAAATCAAACTTTGGCTTCTATTACTTTTCAAAACTATTTTAGGAATTATCCCAAATTATCAGGCATGACTGGTACGGCAATGACCGAAGCTACAGAGTTAAAGGACATATATAATCTTGATGTACTAGCTGTTCCTACTCATAATCCAATCACTAGGATTGATTATGATGACGAAATTTACGGCAATAAACACGATAAATATCAAGCTATTATAAAATTAATACAAGAGTGTTATGATCGCGGTCAACCTGTTTTGGTTGGAACGGTTAGTATAGAGAAGTCTGAAGAAATTTCTAAGTTACTTACCATAAATAAAATAACCCATAATGTTTTAAATGCAAAATTTCATCAACAGGAAGCGTTTATTATAGCTCAAGCTGGACGATTTAAAGCTGTGACTATTGCGACAAATATGGCAGGTCGTGGTACCGATATTATGCTTGGTGGTAATCCGGAAATGCTAATAGAGCAACTTTCTCTACAAAACCTACCTGAGGAACAGTATCAATTAGAAATGATCAAAATAAAGGAGCAAATATCTGAAGAGAAGCAGCGGGTAATAGAGGCTGGAGGGTTATTTGTTATAGGTACCGAAAGACACGAGAGTCGTAGAATAGATAACCAGTTGCGAGGAAGAGCCGGTAGACAAGGTGATCCAGGTAGTACAAAATTCTTCTTGTCTCTAGAAGACGACCTTATGCGTATTTTTGCTTCAGATCGTATTTCTGGAGTCCTAAGAACGTTAGGTTTAAAAGATGGTGAAGCAATCCATCACCCTATGATTAGCCGTTCACTTGAGAAGGCTCAGCAGAAGGTTGAAGGACATAATTACGAGATACGTAAAAATTTATTACGTTTTGACGATGTTATGAACGATCAACGTAAGATAGTTTACGAACAACGCACTGATATCATTGCATCAAACTCTGCCCATGATTTTTTAGCTAGCATGACAAAAGAACTAGTAGAAAAAGTGGTATTAACTTTCATTCCCCCCGGTTCTTATAGGGAAGACTGGGATGTAAATGCTTTAACAGGAGAGTTGCAACGTATTTTTGCTGTAAAACTAAATCAAGAATCTATAACCAAGGCTAATGTCACCGAAATAGAGGTGACATCTAATGTTGTGCAAATGGTAAATGACCTATACCAGGCAAAGAATGAAGCATATAGCGTTGACTTGATGAATGATGCAATTAAATATATTCTACTAACAACTTTAGACCAAGTATGGAAAGATCATTTACATAATTTAGATCATTTACGACAAGGTATATCACTAAGGGCTTATGCTCAGAAAGATCCACTTAACGAGTATAAAAGAGAAGCGTTCAATTTATTTGAACAAATGCTTGATAATTTGAAGGAGCTATTTATCCAGAAAGTTTGTCATCTTCATATGGATACTAGCCACATTAAAAAAGAATCAATGTCTTTGGCAAACAAAACACTGCAAAAGACCATGCGAGAAACTAGGGAAGACCCGGCTTTTAGTAAATATAATGCAGGGATTAGTATTGAAACTCAGCTTAAACCTATTAAAACTCAAGTCAATCCACAGGATAGAATACCATCAGATCAATCAAGTTGGGGAAAGGTGGCTAGAAATGAGATATGTCCTTGTGGTTCCGGTAAGAAATATAAATATTGTCATGGAAGTAATGAATAAACCTCTCCGACAAATTATTTCATTCCCGCTTTCCATTGTCATTCCCGCGTAGGCGGGAATCTAAGACCTCTGCTTTCGCAGGGGTGACACAAAACAGGATTGCTTTGTCGTACTTTAGCACCCCTCGCAATGACGTTTAGGGTGCATATACGTCATTGCGAGACCATGTAATGGTCGAAGCAATCTATTTCCGGTCATTTTTTGGATTGCTTTGTCGCTACTAAAGTAGCTCCTCGCAATGACGTTTTTACCCTGTCATTCACGCGTAGGCGGGAATCTCTAGCCCCCACAACTGTTGAAAGTTAGAAGGTAAAGCGGGTTTTAGATAGGTTTTTTGTCATTGCGAGACCACGCAAGTAGGTCGTGGCAATCCATCTTTGGTTACTTTTATGGATTGCTTCGTCGACCTACGGTCTTTCTCGCTAATAGACGTTGACCACATACGACTTTTAAACTATTCGGTCTAAAACCGCTTCCTCTTCTAACTTTCAACAGTTGTGCGGCTTACGCCTTCTCGCAATAACGATGTGTTGCAACAGTAATGTGCTGAGTTAAGGAATAAAAAAAATAACCAATACCGCAAAAATAATGAAAACAGCTATTAGTGGAGCAAAAAAATCTGTTATATATAGATATAACCGAATTTGGAATAATTAGTTATTCTAATTCTTAAACAAAAAATAACTCATGCAAAATAAATCTATTATTACATTTTTTTGGCACCATATAAAACCATATAAATGGTTTTATATGGCTATGCTACTTGCTCCTACTGTAAGTAGTTTTTACCCGTCTGCTAATTATTATGCGATTAAATTATTTCTTGATACAATAGCTGGGCAAGAAAATTTAACTTACCAGTTAGTTCTACTGCCGATTGTAATATTCATGTCTGCACAAGTGATGTTAGATTTGGTTTGGCGTATCAGTAACATAGCTGAATGGAAAGCGGCACCTTATGTTCGGCGTTCTATATTGCTTCAATCATATGACTATGTTCAGCATCATTCTTATCCGTTCTTCCAAGAAAATTTTACAGGAGCTATCAGCAGCAAAATCAAAGGCATTTTGGATGGATATGATAAATTCTGGGCGGAAATGCATTACGGATTGCTGCAAAAGTTTTTTAAATGTGTTGTAAATTTTTGTGCCCTTAGCCTTGTTAACACAAATCTTGGCATATTTGTACTAATATGGTGTAGTTTTTACATACCAATTATGTATAAAATCTCAACTAAATTAAACCAACTATCTTGCTTAGAATCCGAAAGCAAGCATTTTATAATTGGACAAGTTGCCGATAAAATTACTAATATTATTTCACTTTTTTCTTTTGCTTCTAGGACAAGAGAATTAAAGGCACTAGATAATAATATATTAAATGATTTTATTCCCAAACAGGTAAAAGCATACAAATATAACTTTAAGACTCAAATAGTAGCTATGTGTTTCTATTTTGTTTTGTTTGTTTTTATTCCATTCTATATGCTGCATTTGAGAATACATGGCTTAATTTCTGTTGGAGATTTTGCTTTTGTCTTTGGTATTGCCTTGATTGTTGCAGACGATATCTGGGATGCAACAGTTTCATTGCAGAATTTTACCAGATCAATGGGTGATCTGAAAAGTGCTTTGTCACTAGTTACTATCAACCAGCAGGATTTGGATAAATTTAGTGCAAGTCCGCTAATAGTTGATAAAGCTATTATTGAATTTAAAAATATCAATTTTGGTTATAACAAAGAGCTGATCTTTAAAGATATGACTTTTTCTATTAGTCCTGGTGAAAAGGTAGGAATAGTCGGTCATTCTGGTAGCGGCAAATCAACACTTATTAATCTCTTGTTACGTTATTTTAAAGTTGCCAATGGTCAAATTTTAATAGACGGACAAAATATTGACAATGTTACTCAGGATTCATTACGACAAAATATCGCGGTAATCCCTCAAGACACTTTGTTATTTCATCGAACGCTGATGGAAAATATCAGATATGGGAACCAAGAAGCAACTGAGGCGGAAGTAATTGAGGCAAGCAAAAAGGCACATATCCATGAATTTATTACAACATTGCCAGAAGAGTATAATACTTATGTTGGAGAGCGAGGTATCAAATTATCTGGTGGACAGCGGCAAAGGATAGCAATAGCGAGAGCTATTCTAAAAGATGCACCTATTTTGATCTTAGATGAGGCAACTTCTGCACTTGATAGTCAAACCGAGCGTTTTATCCAAGATAGTCTTAACTTCCTAATTCAAGATAAAAGAAAGACTGTGCTTGCAATTGCCCACCGCTTATCTACTTTAAAACATATGGATAGGATAATTGTGCTAGATAAAGGGGTAATTATTGAAGAAGGCACACATACTACATTAATTCGTAATAAACATAGTCTATACAAAAAATTATGGAAGTTACAAGAAATTTAGGTTAGGATATAGTCAATTCAGGAAAATTGGGTAGAAGGAGCGATGGAGCAACGACGTCACCAATTTCTCATCAATTGACTTAATAGCTACATAAACTCTTCCTGACTTCGGAAAATAGTTAAAGATAAGTGTATAGAAAAAGCAGGAGAAAAAAGGTTTTGTTAATTAGAGGGCGTTTGTTGTGCCTCCATATATTTTTATTATTGACATACAATATTTTAGTAGATATACTAACCAACAATTAGTTTTAAATATGCTACTGATATGTTCGTTAGAGTCAAAAAATCTGCTACCCGTAATGTTAACGCTGTTCAACTAGTAGAAGGGATACGCGATCCCATAACTAATAAAGTAAAACAACGGGTTGTTCGACATATTGGCAGTGCATCAGACCAAGAAGAAATAACTAAATTAATAGAGCTTGCTGAATTCATTAAGGTTGAAATCACTAGTAGCACTCAACCTAATCTTATCCCAGACAAGGATATAGTATCGATGGCGATGTCATCTAGACAGCGGTGCGAGAAAGAACAAATACAACCACAACCTATTGATGATATCAGCAATTTACGTAGTCAAGGAAGCACTATCATTGGCATTCATGAGGTGTATGGAAAAATTTATGACCAACTTGGTTTTAATAAAATCTTACCCAATCCTGCCAGGGAAGTGTCGAGCATAAACATAATACGCAATGTTGTTTTAGCTCGTATTGCTAACCCAACTAGTAAGCGTGAAACAGTCAATTTATTGGTCAATAATTATGGAGTAGATTTAAAGCTTGATTCGGTATACAAAACTATGGATAAAATAGATGATAAGGTGGTTGAGAAAATCGAGCAGTGTGCTTTACTTAGCAGTCAAAAGTTGTTTAAAGAAAAAATCGATGTACTATTTTATGATGCAACTACTCTTTATTTTGAATCATTTACTGAAGATGAGTTGAAGAGTAAGGGGTTTAGTAAAGATCATAAATTCAATGAAGTACAGGTAATGCTGAGCATTTTTGTTACTAATAATGGTATTCCAATCGGTTATGAGATATTTCCTGGAGCGACCTATGAAGGTCATACTTTATTGAAAGCTTTAGATAGCTTGAAAGGCAGGTTTGCTATTGATAAAGTAGTGTTTGTAGCAGACAGCGGTATGTTGAATAATGAAAATTTAGCTCTATTAGAACAAGCTGGCTATCAATATATAGTAGGTGCCAAAATTAAGAATATGACTAAGGATATTACAGCTAAAATCTTAAATAGTGATGATTATCAGCCATTAACCGTTGATGCAGAAGAATATAAGGGAAAAATAATTGAACTAGCTGAAAAGGGTCGCAAACTGATTATGAGCTATAGTAGCAAAAGGGCTTATAAAGATGCTCAAGATAGAGAGCAAGCATTGAAGAAATTAATGAAAAAAATGAACAGAAGTAAAGGAGTTAAGTCGTTAATTTCTGCTAGTGGTTATAAAAAATATTTAATAATTAATAATAATGATAAGTTTGCAGTAAACGAGCAAAAGATAGAGGAAGATAGCAAATGGGACGGTTTGCATGGAGTTATTAGTAACCTAGAAAATGTTGATATAGCGTATATATTGTCTCGTTATAAAGGATTGTGGCAAATTGAAGAAACATTTAGAGTTAGTAAACACGATATTAAGATTAGACCAATTTATCATTGGAGTCCTAGTAGAATCAAGGCACATATTGCTTTATGTTTTATGGCGTTAGTATGTATCAGGCATTTAGAATATCGGGTAAATTTACAGTCAATTAAACTATCACCGGAACGATTACGTAAAGCACTAATTGGGGTGGAAATTACCAGTGTAGTACACATTAAAGATAAAAGAGTATTTGGCATTCCATCCCCGGTATCAGATGAGGCAAAGATTATTTATAAGGCAATGAATTTACCGATTAGCACTATTCCTTATTTAATATCATCAGGAGAGTAAAAGAAATAATCAAGTAGTAAAGGTAATAATTATTATAGGATTATTTTGAAATTTTTATATTCGAACAAATAATTTGTTGTGCCTGGAAATTTTATCATTTCCTGAGCTGTCAGCCACTTTTTGGCACAACAACACTGAAGTCGGGTGACTTAGCTTAACTGGTTAAAGAGTGGATTGCTTCGACCATTACATGGTCTCGCAATGACGTATATGCACCCCAAATGTCATTGAGAGGAGACCGTAAGGTCGACGAAGCAATCCATTTCTAATCAACTTTTACTCGATAATCAAGTTTTTTGCAGATTTGAATAAAATATAGGACAATGGTTGTCATCCCTGCGAAGGCAGGGAACTAAAAATGCCATGAGGTATAATAGATTCCGCACCGAAGCGGGAATGACAGATTCTCCGTTTAAAGTTAGCTTATGTGCTTAGAAACTCTTGACACTCTTATGCTTATCGTATTTGAATCTAATTCAATATCGGTCATATAGTCTGGCGTAAAATTGCTAGCAAATTCACTTAAGGTTTGTTCGAGAATGAATTTACTATGTTGCTGGACTATTAGCATAAAATCTGGCTTACCAATAATCTCTAGGAAAATTCTGTCATTTATAGCAAAATTGGCATCTTTTCTCGCTTGTTGAATAAAGCGTATTAAATCTCTCGCTATACCTTCTTCGTATAATTCCTGTGTTATTTCCAAATCTAGCAATATTAGCCCCTGATTATTAGCTAAAGATTTTGTACCTTTAGCATTTTTAGGTTGTAAGGCTAGAGAGAATTCATCATTATTCAGCTTCTCTCCGGCTATTATTAGATGCTCAGGAGTAAGTTGCCACTGATTCTTTTTAGAAGCTACTATAATATCTTTGACCTTATGAGGTAGACGCTTACCTAAATTAGGAAAGTTAATCGATAATTTATGATCGGCATAATTTTCTACATCATCTTTATAAATTACCTTTTTAACATTGATTTCATCTTTAATCAATTCTTCAAATTTTATTAATAGCTCATTATTGCTGCTAATGATTGTTAAGCTGCTCAATGGTTGTCTAGTCCGAATATTCTCGCTACTTCTAATGAATAAAGCATTACTACAAATATCTAATATTTGATCCATGGTGCTAACCAAATCATCATCCACTTCTATCTTATCTAGTGTAGGAAAATCTGTCAAATGAACACTAGGCTTCCCACAAAACTCTTTTGCAGAAAGTCTACTCTCACCTTTCGGTTCTATCCCGGTGAGTCCCAAATAAATCTCCTCAGAAATTAATGGCAATAAACTAGATTGAGCGGACGACATTATTTTAATACAACTATATAAGGTATTATAAGCATTTTTCTTATCTTGATCTTTCTCACTTTTCCAAAAACGATTTCTACTTCTTCTAATATACCAATTATTTAATACTTCAAAAAAATCGGCAATGTTACTATAGGCTATTTGACTGTCAAAATTATCTAACCCATGCTGAATTTTTTGTACTGATATTTTTAGTTTTGATAAAATATAACGATCTAGCACATTTTGAGAATTAAAGTCTAGTTCAGCTTTGATTTGGTCAGCATTAGCATACATAGTAAAGAAATGGTAGGCATTCCAAATAGGCTTAATAAATAAACGTAAGCTCTCAAAAACCATTTTTCCGTCTTTATCGATCAATAATTCCTGACCTTTAACTATGTTTGTAGAAAGCATAGTGACTCTTAGAGCATCAGAACCATATTTATCAAATAATTCTAATGGATCAGCATAATTATTAAGACGCTTTGATAATTTTTGTCCGGTACTATCTAATATAACTCCATGGCAAATACAATTTAAAAAAGGTGGTTGGTCAAATAAGGCAGTTGACAATACCATTAAAGTATAGAACCAACCACGTGTTTGTGCTGAATATTCCACTATAAAATCAGCAGGAAAATGCTTTTCAAACCAATCTTTATTTTCAAATGGATAATGTACTTGTCCATAAGGCATAGAGCCGCTTTCAAACCAACAATCAAATACATCTTCTATTCGACGCATCATTGACTTACCGGTTGGATCGTCTGGATTTTTTCTAGTTAGCTGATCAATAAAAGGTCGATGCAAATCAACGATTGTTACCCCAAAATCTTTCTCTAGCTCTTCTATTGAACCATACACATCAATTCTAGGATAAGCCGGATCATCCGACTTCCAGACTGGGAGAGGCGTCCCCCAAAATCTATTACGGCTAATTGACCAATCTCTAGCATTTTCTAACCATTTTCCAAATAGATTATCCCTAATATGCAAGGGTATCCAGTTAATTTGCTGATTTAATTCAACCATTCTGTCTTTAAATTCGGTAACTTTCACATACCAAGAAGGAACTGCTTTGTATATAAGAGGGGTATCAGTACGCCAGCAATGCGGATAATTATGAATATATTGCTCAGTTTTAAACCAATTTCCCTGATTTTTTAGCTTAATAATAATTTGATCATTAGCATCAAATATTTGCAAACCGACAAAATCATAAATTTCTTTGGTAAATTTCCCAGCATTATCTACAGGACAAACGAGTTCTATTCCTTGCGATTGACAAAGAATTTGATCTTCCTCACCAAAACCGGGAGCCATATGTACGATACCGGTACCGTCTCCTTCGACGACAAAATCTCCAGAAAGTACTTTGAAACTACCTGGATGATTGGAAAAATAATCGAATAATGGTTGGTAAGTAAGATTCATGTTTAATAAGCACTTACCTTCAATTATATCATAATTTGTGTCAGCACTAAGCCCTAATTCTTTGTAATATTTTTCTAAAGCAAATTTTGCCAAAATATAACAAACCTGACCATTTGGCACTAAAGCATATTCAATATTTGCTCCAATGGCTAATGCCAAATTAGCCGGCAAAGTCCATGGCGTCGTAGTCCATGCCAGCATTCTATACTCATTATACTGCACAGAACCTGGCAATTTCTCATTAAGTACAAAACTTACCGTAACCGCCTTATCAGTTCTCTCTCTATATGAGTTGTCTAGCCTAGTTTCAAAATTGGATAAAGGCGTTTCACATGCCCAAGAATAAGGCATTACCCTCATTGATTCATAAAGAAGCCCTTTATTATATAACTCTTTAAAAGCCCACAAAACAGATTCCATAAAGGCTTTATCCATAGTTTTATAGGAATTGTCAAAATCCACCCATCTTGCTTGCCTATTAACATATTTCTGCCACTGATCAGCATATTTCATCACCGATGATTGACAATGCTCGTTAAATTTATCAATACCAAAATTGATAATGGCAGTTCTACCAGAAATACCCAACTCCTTTTCTGCTTGCATCTCGGCAGGTAGTCCATGACAATCCCAACCAAAGCGTCGCTCAACTCTTTTGCCTCTACTGGTTTGATAACGTGCATAAACATCCTTGATGAACCCAGTTAGCAAATGTCCATAATGTGGGAGCCCATTGGCAAAAGGGGGACCATCATAAAATATAAATTCGTTATTCTTATCATTTTTTACTGATAGTCTAGCATCTATAGTTCTTTGAAAAATATTATGCTTTTGCCAATAAGCTAAAATCTTTCTCTCAATTGTTGGAAAATCAACATTAGATTGAATATCTGGGTAGTGTTTTTTAGTCATTATAGTCTCGATTACAGAAAGTATATTATAAAAATAGTCGAATAATTGGTATATCGACAGGGTTTGGTAGCTTTAACATATTCTTACATTTAGAGGATATAGTTATGATATTGGATAAAGATTTAGTAATATATTTATCAGTATCTATATTATCTTCTGACTCATCTTGAATGTAATAGAGTATTGAAGTTATATAAACACTGAGTAACAGACCTCTCTTAGTATAATAATTATAATCTATAGACTTATCGCCTGCATAACGCCAAATTAAGTCACAAGTACGAAAGGCTGTTTTTGTTGCAAATATGCTGTTTGATGGTACGGCAAAATAACTACGATTCCTCAAATGTACAAGTTTAGCTATATAGCTAACCTGATTAGCATCTATTTGTGACCAATTGGTGTCATTGCGAGGAGGCATAAGCCGACGAAGCAATCCATTTTCAATCACTTTTCTGGATTGCTTCGTCGCTACTAAAGTATCTCCTCGCAATGACGTTTGTGAATTAGGTGTAATGTTAGTAGGATTAGCTATACCATCTTTTATTCTAATTTTTAAGGCTAAATCAATTCTATCCCTTATTTTAATCGGAGTTTCCTGCTGAGATAATAACTCCAGCATTTTCTGGTCTTGCCAGCTTTCAAAAAAATCAACTATTTCCCTTATCCCCTCAGGAAAAATTATATGGCAATATCCTTTAACAAAACCACATTCTGTTTCCGTATCTGCTAATAATTTATCATTCCACTCGTTAAAAACTAGCAGTTTTGCTAAAGTTTTTACAAATTGTACTTTTAAACTATGATATTTCTCTTCAATAGTCATAAATGCATCTTTTAATATTGACATATATCTTGACATATACATTTAGTATATAGATAATGTTCATATCATTCAACAATCTAATTTGCACGAAAAGGGGGTAATTAAAAGTGATACTAGTAAATGTTCATGCTGGGAATGGTGAGCAAGCAATTAAAAATTTGAAAAGAAAAATGCAAAGAGAGCTTGTTTTTCGTTCAATGAAAATGTCTCGTTTCTATGAACCTCCTTCAGTAAAACGTGTCCGTAAGGATCAAGAAACAGAAAGAAGGAAGAGAAAAGTTGCTCGTAAGCAAATGATGGAAGGTTAAGCGAGCTTAATGTTCTTGGGTTGCTTCGTTGGCTACGCCTCCTCGCAATGACTGTTTTTATCTCTTAACGTACGTCATTGCGAGACCACATAGTGGTCGTGGCAATCCATATTTGTTAGATTACTTCTTTGATTCACGCCTTCTTGCAATGACCTTTTAACAACATCTCTTCAATATTATGTCCATAATAGTTCAAAAATTTGGCGGAACTTCTGTTGCTAACATTGCAAGAATAAAAGAAATTATTCCCATTATTAAGCTTGAAAAGCAGCATGGTAATCAAGTAATAATTGTAGTTTCAGCTATGGCTGGTGTTACCAATCAACTAGTTACTTTATGCAATGAGGTTTCTAGTCTTAAGACTAGTTCACAACTGGCAGAATATGATGCTGCCCTTTGTAGTGGAGAGATGGTAACAGCCTCCTTACTTGCCCTTGAGCTACAACAACAAGGCATAGATGCAAGGTCTGTGCTAGCATGGCAATTACCAATCTTAACCAATGATAATTATAGCAAAGCTTTGGTTGAGCAAATCTCTACTAGTTTATTAACAGAATGTATTAAACAAGACATCATCCCGGTAGTTGCTGGATTTCAGGGTATCAGTAATAATAATAGGTTAGCAACGCTTGGTCGAGGAGGATCCGATACTACTGCCTCGTTAATTGCAGCTGCTATGCAAGCTGATAGATGTGATATATACACTGATGTAGAAGGGGTTTTTACTGCTGATCCACGAATTGTTCCTGGAGCAAAGAAATTATCACAGATTAGTTTTGAGGAAATGCTGGAATTTGCATCTTGTGGAGCGAAAGTGTTGCATCCACGCTCCTTAGAAGCGGCTATTAGATATAACGTACCCATACGCGTTTTATCGTCGTTCTCACTACCATTATACCATGAAGATAGTGGTACACTAATAACATCTAGAGAAAAAATTATGGAAAATAAAAAAATTACCGGCATTACTTCCAACAAAAATTTATTAAAATTAGTAGTAAATTCCACTCAATTAAATTTTTCTAAGATATGCAACCTGATCACTAACCATAATATTCACCTAGAATTAATGGAAAATATCGAGGAATATCGACAATATAGCTTTATTATCCAATTATCCGATAAAAATAAATTACAGTATTTGCTAGATGATCTAAAGAATGCTAATCAGATAAATAATTTTATTATCGATAGCCAAATTTCTATAGTATCGATTATTGGTCACGGCATTAAAAATGACCATAATTTTCTTGATATGGTATTAACTGAACTGGAAAAACAAAATATATCAGTGAAAATGATACAAATTTCAGAAATTAAAATTTCTCTGCTAATAAAAGACCTTGATACCGAAAAAACTATACGTTGCTTGCATCAACTATTTGAACTAGATAAATAGTTTTAGGTAGATTTTTGTCATTGCAAGACCATGTATAGTCAATTGATGAGAAGTTGGTGACGTCGTCACTCAATGCTCGCCTATTATAGTGAATTAACTTGAATTGGCAACGGTATAAATCCGATTAGTATTTTAGCATCAGCGTCATTGCGAGGAGCTACTTTAGTAGCGACGAAGCAATCCAAAAAACGATTAAAATGGATTGCCACAACCTACTTGCGTGGTCTCGCAATGACGTATATGTACTCCATTAGTACCAACTTCTCATCAATATACTATTAGACCTCTTGCATAACCTAAAGATAATTGAGGAATTTTTAGGAAAAACGAAGTCGAGTACCGCAGCGTACTAAGATGTACGTGAGGAACGGATACGAGTTTTGACAACAAAATTACCAATTAGATTAGGTTATGCAAGAGGTCTATTGAAGTTTCTTAATAGAATCTAAAGTAGTCTCTAAAATCATACTTGCTGCAATTGAGTCATCTTTTTGGTTACGTTCTCGTCTTTTAACTTCTAACGATTTTAATAAGTTATTGGCAGCAAGGGAAGTAAGCCTTTCATCTTGTAGATATATAGGAAGATTTGTTGCAGAACTTAATGTTGCACTGAATTTTAATACAATTATAGTTTGCTCACTAGAGTTACCATTCATACTAATAGGCAAACCTATGACTATACCACAAATAGAATAAGTTGCGACTAAATCTAATATTGACTTAATCTTTTTTTCTTCTATCGTTTCATAAATAGTTTTTAGTGGCATAGCAATAGTCTGTTCTTGATTTGAAATAGCGATGCCTGTTTTCCGTATTCCATAATCTATGGCAATAATTGGTCTATTAGCTTGTAGAAGCTGAAAAAATTCTTGCAATACTGCTATTATCATGATACCTAAATTACAATTTATACAAAGTACGTGTTTATTATGTCAGAACTAATTCAAAAACACCTAGATAGTAAATTAATAAAACTATCTTTAGTTTTTGCCCTTATTTATTTCATATTTTTTAATTCAGTAGTTTCTTGTTACAAATTCAGCTACTACAAGATAACTTTTTTGAAAGCGATATTGGAGTTGAGTAAAGACTTTTTATATATTTACTTTACTTGCTTTATCATTTTTTTTGGTTTAACTATCCATCGGCTTGTTTTTATAATTGGAGCGATATTTTTATTTATAACAGGGGCAATTGCTAGTTATTACCTATATTTCTTTAAAATTTCTCCTACAAAAGAAATGATGGGTAGTTTTTTCTCCACTGACTTGAATGAACTATACGAAATAATCAGCATCAGGCTGATTGTATGGTTAATTTTTAGTTTGTTTAGCTGTATTTATACAATGAAACACTTCTCTATTTTAGATAGTAAACTATTTGTCACAAAATTACTATCAGCAATTTGTCTTTTAATTTCTGTTAATAATATTATTGCTCCGAAATTCAAGTTGCTAAATAGTTATTTTCCTATTCAATATCTACATAATACATATTTATACTTATCCAATAGTAACAACAAAAGCAGCATGCGTGAGAATATAAGAGAAAAATTTTCTTTTATCGATCAATCTGATCAAAATATTGTAGCTGTAGTTGTTATAGGAGAATCGGCACGATTTGATCATTTTGGTATTAATGGTTATTCCAGGGACACTACACCATATTTAAGCACTGTTGAAAATCTTTTTTCATTTAAAGCACAATCTTCATCTAATCATACATGTATCTCAGTTCCATCTCTTATGTCCCGCCATCCTGCTAAGGATATAGACAAAATTACAGGAGATACAAGTTTTTTATCAATTTTTACCATGCTTGACTTTAATACTAATTGGATTGGTACTCAAAGTTTGGTGCAATATTTTAAAAGTAAAGACCCATATACAATTTATGATCAGGCTAAGTTTAGTATGCTCCCTGGTGGTTCGGTTCTATTAACAAGGCTGGATCATGATGAGAAAATGTTACCTTATATTAAAAATATTGTAGATTCTTCTGCTACTAAAGATGTCTTAATTGTTCATACAAGTGGTAGTCATTGGAAATATTCTGCTAGATATCCTAAAGAATTCGAAAAATTTACTCCTAAATGTAATTCTACTACTATGGTAGATCAAAGCACTTGTGATCCTATACAGTTAGTTAATGATTACGATAATACTATTTTATATACTGATTTTTTTTTATATAGCGTGATAGATTTATTAAAAAATAGCAACGCTATTTTAATGTATGTTTCTGATCACGCTGAATCTTTAGGCGAGCATGGTTATTATGGTCACGGTGGTCCGATGATTCCAGAACAAACTACTGTGCCTTTCTTAGTTTGGGTATCAGATGAATTTAAAAAAAAACATCCTGACTTAGTGAATTCTATAGTCAGTCATTTAGATACTGAGATTAGTCATGACTATGTATTTCATTCGATTCTTGATTGTGTTGGTATCCGTTCGGCAGTGATTGAAAAGAACTTAAGTCTATGTAGTAAGAAGTCAAATGGTTAAGATTTATCTAATTGCTGGCGAAATATCAGGAGATTTTATAGGAAGTCGTTTGATGCAAAGCCTAAAAAATCTCTATAAATTGGAGGAAATGCAATTAGAGTTCGTTGGTATTGGCGGCGATAAGATGCAACAAGCGGGATTGCACCATAGCCTTTTCCCGATTAGTCAAATAAATCTTATGGGCTTCGTCGAAATTATACCACATATTTTTAGGCTCACTAAGTTAATTCAACAAACTATTGACGATATTATTCAACATAATCCAGATTTATTAATTACTATAGACTCACCAGGCTTTACTTATAGAGTGGTAAAGAAGGTTCGAGAAGCACGACCTAACTTAAAAATTATGCACATTGTTGCCCCATCAGTCTGGGCATACAAACCTTCTCGAGCTATGAAATACGCTAAAATTTACGATTATTTGTTAGCTTTGCTGCCATTTGAGCCGCCATATTTCCAAAAAGTTGGGCTAGATTGTCGGTATATTGGTCATCCAATATTAGAACAGTATTTTTATGATGATCACGATAAACAACAATTAAAGCAAGAATTACAAATACCTATTCATTCAAAATTATTATGCATCACTTGTGGTAGCCGCAAAAGTGAAATAATAAGGCATGCCCCTATCTTTATAGAAGCAATTAATTTATTAGCAAAGCAGTTTCCTAATATTCAAGTGATATTTGTCCTGGTCGATCCTAGTCATCAGTCTTTAATTAAAGCGTTTTTATCAGATGCAACATTCAATTACCAGTTCTCAAGTGATCGGCTTAAGATTTTTGCTGCCTCTGACCTTGCTTTAGCAAAATCTGGTACTAATACTTTAGAAATTGCTGCTTGTAATACGCCAATGGTTGTTGCATATAAATTAAATATCGTAAGTTTTTTTCTAATAAAATTATTAATAAAAATACCTTACATTTCTTTGATTAATATTGTTGCTAATAAGGAAATTTTACCAGAATTAATTCAATTTAACTGTACTAAATCAAATATAGCAGCAAGGCTTACATCATTATTAGTTGATGAAAAAAAAGCAGATGAACAACTAAGAGAAAGCCAAGAAATCTTAAGGGAGTTAGGCTTTCAAGGTTCTATAGTCAATTCAGGGGAATTGGGTAGCAGGAACGATGGAGCGATGCCTATAAGTAATAGACGAGCATTGAGCGACGACGTCACCAACTTCTCATCAATTGACTCTAATAGTTCTTCAAATGTGGCAGCCCATATTATCAAGTCAGAGTGTTTAACTCGATAATAGACCTCTTGCATAACCTAATCTAATTGGTAATTTTGTTGTCAAAACTCGTCTCCGTTCCTCACGTAAATCTCAGTACGCTGCGGTACTCGACTTCGTTTTTCTTAAAAATTCCTCAATTATCTTTGGGTTATGCAAGAGGTCTAATCAAGTTTTTTGCAGAGCTTATAAATAGTAGGTTGTTCGAAGGAAATTTGAATATATCCGAGTCACAACATCTATTTTTAAACGCAAAATTTGTTATTCCCGCGTAGGCGGGAATCTAGACCCCTGCTTTCGCAGGGGTGACACTAAGTTAAGCAGGGATGACAATTTATAACGTGGAAATTACAACTCTTTTGTTTATAGTCAATTTACCTGAATTAGTGCCGAATAAGCACCCATCATGCTGTCATTGCGAGACCATTTAATGGTCGAAGCAATCCATTTTTGGTTACTTTTGTGGATTGCTTCGTCGGTCTGGCGACCACAACTGTTGAAAGTTAGAAGAGGAAGAGGTTTTAGACCGAATAGTTTAAAAGTCGTATGTGGTCAACGTCATTGCGAGAAAGGCCGCAGGTCGACGAAGCAATCCATAAAAGTAACCAAAGATGGATTGCCACGACCACTACGTGGTATCGCAATGACAGAAAACCTATCTAAAACCCTCTTTACCTTCTAACTTTCAACAGTTGTGGTCTGGCGACCTCCTCGCAATGACGAAGCAATGAATTACTCGGCTAATACAGTTCCTATTATAGTGTTAAACCCACAATCTACATAATGTATCTCACCGGTAACTCCCGATGATAAGCTACTTAGCAGGTATAAAGCAGACCCTGCAACATCACTAGGCGAAATATTTCTGCGTAACGGTGAAGTAGCCTCATGGGAAGCGAGCATAGTTTTAAAATCACTAATACCGCTAGATGCTAGAGTTTTAATAGGTCCAGCTGATATGGCATTCACTCGGATGTTATTTGACCCCATATCAGTTGCAAGATATCTTACACTGCATTCTAATGCAGCTTTAGCAAGTCCCATCACATTATAATTACGAACCACCTTTTGGGAGCCATAATAAGTTAGAGTCAGGATACTCCCACCATCTTTCATCAAAGGTTCTGCACGCTTTGCCATAGCAGTTAGAGAATAACATGATATATTCATACTATTAAGAAAATTAGGTAATGTGGTATCTATATATCTACCTTTTAATTCATTTCGATCAGAAAAAGCTATAGAATGAACTAAAAAATCAAGCTTTCCCCATTTTTGTTCAATAAGTTTAAATAAATTATCAAGTGATTGTTCATCGGTTACATCACATGGAGCAACAAAATTACAACCAATTTCCTCAGCAAGGGGCTTAACGCGTTTTTCAAGCATTTCTCCTTGATAGGTAAGGGCTAAGTCAGCACCATGTTCTTTGGTCATTTGAGCAATAGCCCAAGATATTGACAAATTATTAGCGACGCCTGTAATTAGTCCTTTTTTACCATCAAGTAAACCCACAATTTGCATATATTCTCCATACTTTATAATTAGACCTTGCTCAAACAATAGCATTATGTATATTTTTGTAAATAACTTTTAAAATATAACCAAAGTATAACACTAATAATAGATAGCACTAATGTTTTTATCCAAAATATTTCTACTTATTTCAGGTATGGTTAGCGGTTTAGTTTTTGCTCCAACTTTCTTCGTACCTGGGTTATTTTTCTTGGCACTACTATGTTATCAAGTACAAATTGCTAATAGTTGGCAAGAAGCCTCTATATTAGGCTTTATATTTGGTTTTGGGCATTTTTTAGTCAATATGTACTGGATTAGTATAGGGGTCACTGTTTATATTGATGAATTTTGGTGGGCGATACCATTGGCGTTATTTGGTTTACCAGTTATTCTTGCTTGTTTCATCGCTATAACCTGCGGTTTAGGATTTTTAGTGAAGAATAATAATTTATATCAGTTTATATTTTGCCTTTATTGGGTATTTTTTGAATGGGTAAGATCATGGATATTTACCGGATTGCCGTGGAATTTACTTGGATACGCTTTTTCATTTTCCGATACTCTCATCCAATCTTCTAGTATTATAGGAATATATGGTTTAAGTTTTATTGTAATATATATATCAACTAGTTTTTATCACCTATTTACTAAACAATATAATCTATTAAAAATATTATTAGTGAATTCATTAATAATATTTTCTCTAATAACTTCCTACGGTTTATTAAGGTTACATAACAATCCTAGCGATTTCTCAAATATAAAAGTTCGATTAGTTCAGCCAACTATTCCACAAATTGCTAAATGGGACGTTGAAGAATTTTGGAAAAATTTAAATCTTCATATTGCATTATCTGAAAAACCAGGTGACGTAGACCTAATTATATGGTCGGAGGCCGCTATGGTAGTACCATATGACTATAAACCAATCAAAAGGAAAATATTAAAGATGCTAGAAAATAAAAAGGCAATTTTAATTACTGGTGGTATAACAAATAATGGTAAACAGGGAGATGATTTTGAAATTTATACAAGTTTATACGCTTTAACAAAAGAAGGGGACAAATTATTTGAATATCATAAATCTCATTTAGTGCCATTTGGTGAGTATATGCCTCTTAAATGGATATTACCATTGAAGAAATTAACCCCTGGGTTATTAGATTATACTGAAGGAAGCAAACAATTGGTTAGTATTGACCAACTTGCTATAACCATAAAACCTCTTATTTGTTATGAAGCAATCTTTCCAAATCTCGTTCAAACGAGTAATAAACTTTCAGATGTGATTATTAACGTCACTAATGATACATGGTATGGAAACTCTTCTGGTCCATACCAACATTTACAAATTAGTCGTATGCGTAGTATAGAAAACGGTCTTCCTATGCTTAGAACAGCTAATAATGGTATATCGGCTGTAATAGACCCGGTAGGTAGAATTATTCAACAACGAACTCTCAATGAAGTAGGTTATATAGATAGTTTATTACCAAATAAGCTGAAATATGAAACTTTATACTCCCAATATGGCGATATATGTGCTTTATTAGCAATAATATTTATCTTAATTAGCTATAGTCAATTGATGAGAAGTTGGGGACGTCGTCACTCGTAGCTCGCCTATTACTTATAGGCGTCGCTCCATCGTTCCTAGCCTCAAATTCCCCTGAATTGACTATAAATGCTCAGTACCCGACAAAAAGATTAAGGAGAGGAAAAAAGAGTGGATAACGCCTAACCAATTGTCTATTTTTCACATTATATTACTTAGTGCTTTATAGTTTTTGTGCTATACTGTTTCTTAGGTACTAATAACTACTAACAGCAGCATATATATGGACAAAATAACTCCTCGTGTGGATTTAGCTTTCAAAAAGATATTTGGTGTAGAAGAGAATAAGGATTTGCTGATATCCTTGATTAATTCTATCGTTGGACAAGAGGATCAAGTGGCAGAGGTAACTTTGCTTAATCCATATAACCCTAAAAACTTTAAGAATGATAAACTGTCAATATTAGACGTTAAAGCCAAATCTGTTGATGGCAAAAGGTTCAATATTGAGATTCAAATTAGCGACGAAGCTGATTATGATAAGCGAGCTTTATATTACTGGGCTAAATTATATACTGAGCAATTAAAGGTAGCTCAGGACTATTCGACCTTAAGCAAAGCCATTGGTATTCATATACTTAATTTTACTTCTATTCCTAAAGTAGATAAATATCACAATGTTTTCCATATAGTCGAAAAAGATAGTGGCTTGTTATATTTCAAGGACCTCGAATTACATACTATTGAGCTTAATAAGTTTACTGATAATTCTCATGAGGAATTAGCGGATATACTGAAAAAAGTAAAAGACTCTCTAGATATGTGGTTAGCTTTTTTAACAAGACATGACCTACTTAACAAAGATAATTTGCCTAAAGAACTGGACAACATTGCCTTAAAAAAAGCTCTAACAGTGCTAAATGTTATGAACTTTACTGATGAAGAAAGAGAGGCTTATGAAGGCCATCTCAAATGGCTGCGTATCGAAGCTAATACTATCAAGAAATTTGAGGATAAAGGTAGAGCGGAAGGTAGAGCGGAAGGTAGAGTAGAAGGTAGAGCGGAAGAAAGAATATCTATGGCAAAAGAAATGCTATTAAACAATGAGTCGATGGAAAAAATTATTAAATACACTAAGTTAAGTAAATCTCAAATAGAAAATCTAAAATGACTTACGATTCTCAAACTGCTACTGCTCTAAAAATCGACAATTGGTTAGGCGTTATCCTCTCCTTAATCTTCTTGTCGTGTACTGAGCTATAAATGTCAATTTAGGAGGTAACAAGTTTTTATGCTATTCTTAGTCGGAGAGGCAATGAAACTAATTATATTAATTTGTTCGGTGAAAGTCGACGTAGTATTACTTAGAATAGAAAGCATTTGCTTTGATATTAGGTTATGAGGGTTTTGCCGTAATGCCCCAGATTCTCCAATATTCTTTAGCTCTCTAATGAAATCTAAAGGACTATTATAGCTTAACTGAATATTTTCATAATCAACGATAATCTCTGTAAATCCTGCCTGTTGTAACAAAGGTGTTACGTGATCAAAATGTATAAAAGGGGAAACATGTTGGAAGTGAGGGCGATTTGCTGCTATTTCAGCTTCGATAAATTTCATTCGTAGTTCCTTTAGGCTGTTACCACCGATAAAATTAGCAATAAATAGACCATCTGGTTTTAAAATACGTTTTATTTGTGACAGAAAATTTTGTACATCATTGATCCAATGTAAACCTAAGGAAAAAGTTACTAGATCAAAACTAGCTGTTTCAAGAGGTAAATTTTCTTCATCAAGTAGCAATTTTGGATTATGCTCAAAGGATTGTAACATAGTATTAGATGCATTAGTCACTACAATTATAGCATAGTTATAGTTCTGCACTAATAGTTTTGTTAATTGACCAGTACGCCCCCCTAAATCTAGAATATGGGGAAATTTTTTATCAATAATACTCAAACGTTCAATAATATCTTCTGCTGCATGTTGAAAAAACCAACATTTAGCGATATTATGAATAACTTTTTCACGGTTAAATTTTAACTTATCACGATCAAATATAATTGTTACCTAAATCTAGCCAGCTCGTGGTAGTGCTACCATAATACCACTCTTATATTTTCTAATATTACTTACAAATGAAGATCTTCGTTTATTTGTTGAGGTCGTTGTAGCTATATTATTAGGGTAATTCCCACTATACATATTAACAGAATTTTTATACAAGTCCATATTGTTAGCAATCTTGATAACATCTTGTTTATATTTATAGCCAAGATCATGAGTAGCTGAATGGTAATAGGCGATGGCTTTGTGCCAACTACCTAACTGATCATATTTAGCTTTGAGAAATTTAGCACCATAAGCAACGTTTTGCTCAGGATCAAAAGCTTGATTTAAGGAGTTAAAAGCATCTGGATGGTGTCTTAGGTTAATTTGCATACATCCTACATCCATCTTTTCTTTGCCTTGAATAATTTGATTTTTTACAAAAGCTATCGCGTCTTTTTTAGTATTAAAATGATACCCTTTCCCCTCAACATTGACAGTCCAAGGCCAAACCACCATGATTTTATGTACAGTATGTTTTTTACCAGATTCTTTTAAAGCTATTGAGTGTAGGATATCAGGAGGAATTTGGTATATTTTTTCGAAGTAAGGAAACATCTTTGAACATTTATGTGATTCAGCAATTTCCGCATCCATATTAGCATATGAATATAAAGGAAAAAGGCAAAACAAATATAGGGCTAATATCAACCTAATGGACATAGTGTTATAAATACGTAATTTTACTTTGTCTTTGTAGCATATTAAAAATCTTTCTACAATACAAGTTATGCTTTAATACATAATATTGTCAGTTTGACTTAATATACGTAATATAGTGTACTTTTTTAGTATAAATTAATGAGAATATATTATGGCTATTTACACTAGTACTCAAGCACGAGCAAAACTATTTACCCTGATCAAAGAGACAGACGAAACACATGAACCAATCTACATAAAAGGAAAACATAATAATGCAGTCATCATATCAGAAGAAGACTACGAAGGATTACAAGAAACTCTGGCTATTTATTCTGTACCTAAATTAGTGGAATCAATACTTGAATCTAGTAACGAACCACTAGAAGAATGTATTAGCCATGAAGAATTTTGGAAGTCATGAGTTATATAGTCAATTTAGGAGAAGTTGATGCTAGGAGCGATGGAGTGACGCATAAACGTCAGTTTAAGAAAATGCGTAAGCAGGGGTCTAGATTCCCGCCTACGCGGGAATTACAACCTATGGATTGCTTCGTCGACCTTACGGTCTCCTTGCAATGACAGTTTCTCAATTATTGTTTTTTTAAACTGACGCTTATGTGGAACAACGCCTATAAGTGATAGGTGAACATTGAGCGACGACGTCGTCAACTTCTCATCAATTGACTATAGAATTTGAAAGCATGAAATATACCCCCTTATCGACATTTTTTATCACGGATGATTGACAAACATATTAAATTCAGATATATTTTGCTCTTAAATACCAATAATAAATTAGTAAAATTTATGACAAAATGTGTTAAAAAATCATTATTTGTTACAGCCGGTCTTGCTGTAATAGGTTTAGGGTTATTTTTTGGTAATCCTATCAGAGTTGAAGCTGCGGTTAAAGAAGGGCAAGCCTTTTCAGATTGGGTAGTTAAATGCACCACAAGTGCTGATAAAAAACGGATTTGTTTTTTAAATCAGGCTCTTAATTCTACTAAAGATGATAAACAACAGGTGTTGGCTATATATCAAATAGGCTATTTTGGTAGCGGTAAGGAAAGAAATTTAAAAATGATACAAATAATTCCTCCTGACGTTTCTGTTGCTCCAGGTACGTCTATTATCAGTTCCAAAAAATTAGTTGCTCCAGGTAAGTACGTTAATTGCACAAAAGATTCTTGCCAGGCTGTTGCTGATATATCAGACACTGATCTTAAAAGCATTTTATCAAGCGATGGTAATCCTATTGTAGGTTTTATGAATTCAGCCGGTCAACAGGTAAATTTGCCATTTTCCACGAAAGGTCTTGAAGAAGGTTTAAAAGCTTTAAAATAGTAATTATCTTGAAGCAATCCAAAAAAGTTATTAAAAGATTACTTCGGAGGCTCTTACGCCCCTCGCAATGACGTTATCTGTCATTGCGAGACCACATAGTGGTTGTGGCAATCCATTTTGGGTCACTTTTTAGATTGCTTCGGAGACTTACACCCCCTCGCAATGATGTTTTTATAAAAAAGATAACTGCTATGGACAACGTCACCAACTTCTCATCAATTGACTATAGCTCAAAATATAATTAATTAGTTATTGCAGGTAGACTCCTAGGACAAAAACAGCAAAAAAAAATCGTCCATTAAAGAGAAATATTTACAAAGCCGTTAATTGAGAAATATACCGATGTTAAACAAAACAACTAATTTGCCTGAAGGCTTTGAGTATCTGGATCAAATAGACCCGACTATAATACAACATATGATGTATTATAGTAATAATAATTTTATAGGAGAACAGATCAGGGGCTATAAAGCTCCTAGAGCTGTGCTAACTAAGGAAGCAGCAATTGCCCTAAAGAATGTTCAGCAAGATATAAAAAATGATAATTACTCTTTGGTAATTTATGATGCTTATAGACCCAAAAAAGCTGTGCAACATTTCGTTAGTTGGGGAGAGGATCATGTTGATCAAAAAATGAAAGAGTATTATTATCCGTATATCAATAAAACTGAAATTTTTCTGTTAGGTTATGTTGCTAAGCAATCACCTCATAGTCGTGGAAGTACGGTAGATTTAACTATTATTGAGCTTGGGAAACAATTACATACCAAGCCTAAAATGAGAAAAAGAATCACAAATGATGGTCGCTCTATACCTTATTTTGATGATAATACGGTTGATATGTATAGTTCTGTAGACCTTATGGATTCAGTATCTTGTCATGATAGTGACATAATTGATCCACGTTACTTACAAAATCGTAATTATTTACGGGCAAAAATGAAAAAGCATAATTTTGAGGAATATTCTCCTGAATGGTGGCATTATACTTTACAAGACGAGCCTTATAAAGATCAGTATTTTGATTTTGACGTTGAATAATCAGCCCATCAATCAGCGTCATTACGCATAAACCCCATGACAATTTAAAAATTCCAGAAAAGTACAAAACGCTATTAGCGAGACCACTAAGTGGTCGTGGCAATCCACATTCATTAGATTGCTTCGTCGCTACTAAAGTAGCTCCTCGCAATGACGCTTAGCAATCAGCTTTTTTACTCATCATAAGGAAATAAATAAAAAATTGTAGGGTATGCACCTTAGGTGGCGTGGCAATCCATAAATTGTTATTTCTGTGCTTTCTTGTTATCCTTGCTCAACTTAGTGTCATCCCTTGCGAAAGAGATGTCACCCCTGCGTAAGCAGGGGGCTAGATTCCCGCCTACGCGGGAATGACAACCTATGGATTGCTTCGTGACCTTACGGTCTCCTAGTAATGACGATTTTTCAATTATTACCTTCTTAAACTGCCACTTATGAGTGACAACGTCCTCAACTTCTCATCAATTGACTATAGCTCAAAATATAATTAATTAGTTATCGTAGGTAGCCTCCTAGAATCGCAAAAGAACCAGGAAATATTATCACTAAAAATATTTACTATCCCTAATAAGCAGTAGATTCACCCCCATCAAGTAGAATATTTGAGCCATTTAGGTGTACAGACTTATCTGAAATTAAAAAAGATATTAAATTGGCTACATCGTCGGTATGCCCATATGATCTAAGAGGTATAGCCGCTGTGTCCAAAGATAGCTGTGCTTGAAAAGTGGTATTATTCAACTTAGCTTTTTCCTCAATTCTCTTTTTGTGATACTCAGTTAAAATTATACCTGGAGAGACTGCATTAACACGAATTTTACGAACAGCAAAGAATTGTACAAGGTTTTTTACTTCACCTATCCAAGCAAGCCGTAATACATTAGTATTCTGATAATTAGGCAAATAATTTTTAGAACTACTACCTGATATTATAACAATACTACCATTATTTTCGATCTTCTCTCCAAATATACGCACTACTTCAAGTGGAGCAATAAAAGTTTTTTGAAATTCTTCAGACCATTCTTGTGTACTTGGAAAACCATTTTTACGTAATGATGGTCTTGGACCAATCAGCACAACTGCTTTGAGTGATACTCCGTCTGTTTTATTTGCTGCAGCTTTAATAGTTTTAAAATCAGAAAAATCTATTTTTAGTGTTTCAACTTTTGTACTTGGATATTTTGTTTGTAACTTATTTTTGAGAGATTTTAATTTTTTCTCATTTCTGCCAGTGATTAATAAATTATATCCTTCTGATGCCAGAGATAAGCAAATTGCCTCTCCAAATGCACCAGTTGATCCAGTAACTAGCACTGCACTACTTGAACTATCAGCAATAGTATAAGTTGAAAAACAAAATATTAATGTAAAAATAGTAATAAAAATTCTCATATAGCTATTAATTATTCCTTATTAAAGGAAAAAATATACTACAAAGTAATTATGAATCAATAATTTTTCCTGGTTTTGTCGCATCTATAAAAAATGACTAAATTTCTCCTTGAAAACCGCATGGCTTCGTTATCATTTTCTATGATTTTTCATTAGCAACCTATAGGGAATTTATTTTAGCAATGGTATATTATTACGAAGTCAACTATTTACAAAGTAAATTACCTATTATAAAGGCAAATATAGTCAATTCAGGAGAATTGGGTAGCAGGAGCGACGCCTATAAGTAATAGGCAAGCGATGAGTGACGACGTCACCAACTTTTCATCAATTGACTATATAACAAATACAAAAACCTGAAGAATAAAAATTACCATAATATTTCTTCAGGTTTTTGTAATATATGGAAATTTTACTTAAAAAATCCTTACATGTTTAATGTTGCTGAAGAATCTTCATCACCAAGAAACGGTACCTCAGTATAATCATCGGCAACCTTTAATTCTAAATTATATTTTTCTGCTTGTAATTCTTCTATGGCTTGTAATTCGTGTTTCTTTAATAGTTCATTTATATCCTGTAATAATTTATTGCTTATCTGATTGTGCTTCAATTTTAGTTTTTGCAAAGTGTTATTGCTCTGTAAGGCTTTTACTAGTGCCGCCGCTCCCTCATCACCTATCTGGTTGCAAAGCGAGTCTATTTTTACCACAGTTTTGTTATTTCTTAAGAAGTCTGCTAGTGCTTTCGCTCCCTTATTGCCTATCTGATTGCAGCCCAATTTTAGTTCTTTCACAGTGCTATTGTTATTTAAGGATTCCACTAGTGTCTTTATTTCCTCATCACCTATATAGCTGTGTATCAAATGTATTTCCGGCACAGTGTTAATTTGCTCTAAGGCTTTATTTAGCCATTTCTTTCCCATTTCACTTCTAGATATCTGGTTTCTAGCCAAATCTATTATCACTGCAGTCTTATCGTTCTTTAAGGCTTGAGATACTTTTAACTTTTCTTCATGGTATGAGTATTCATGCCAAAATACTTCCGTTACATCATGACTGTTCTGTAAGACTTTTATTAGTTCATTCGCCCCCTCATAGCCTATCTGGTTGTGAGACAAATATACTTCTGTCACAGCACTATTGTTCTTTAAGGCGTTTGCTAGTGCCTCAACTCCATCATTACCTATATTGTTGTGAGACAAATCTATTTCTCTTACAGCACTCTTCGGTAAGACTTTTGCTAATGCATATACTCCTTTATTACCTATGCCGGTTGACATCAAATCTATTTTTTTCACAGTGGTATTGTTCTGTAAGGCTTCTGCTAGTTCCTCGGCTCCCTTATCACCTATAACTATGTAAGACAAATTTATTTCACTAATTTGCTCTCTGTTTTTCAAATCTTGGATAATTTTTTCAAGTGTAGCCATAATTATTTACCTCATAAATTAAAAAATGTTTAATTATTCTAAATAGTTTTTAGTAATTTAATCCAGTTTTTATCCTGGATATAATTGCTGACCTTATAGTGATATTTTATGATTTCAAAGATAAATAAAAATTAATCTTTACAGATAAACTGTATACCAAAGAGTTGAAAAATACAATATATTAAAAATCTATGCTACAGCAAAAATCCTGCCAAATTATAAGGGTAGTGAATGAAATGTAACCTTGACATCTATAGTCAATTGATGAGAAGTTGGAGGCGTTGTTGCTCAATGCCCGCCTATTACTTTATAGGAGTTGCTCCATCGCATAAGCGTCAGCAAGAAAATGAAAGTAGAAAAATAGTCATTGTGAGCCATCTTAGGTAGCGTGGCAATCCATTTTTAATCACTTTTTTGAATTGCTTCGTTGACCTAAGGTCTCTTCACAATAATGGTTTTTCAATTATTATTTTCTTAAACTAACGCCTATATACTCCATCGCTCCTAGCCCCAAATTTTCGTGAATTGACTATATCAGATAGCCCTGGTTGAAATTAGCCTTTACACTCCGTTATAATTGATGTATCATAGAATTGCTGCTTTTGCAGATATGGTAATAAACGTGATTTAGAATAGAGGTTGCGGACTCGGGGGCGGTACCCGGCGCTTCCACCAGAAAGTTGTGGTATATTTGTGAACAATGCTTTATGGGGGCGAAATAGGATCGACGTGCTTAATAAAAAAATTATTTTTACTCGGTATAATTCCGCCGGACCTTGTGTCATTGGGTTAAAAAAAAGAAACGCAAATGATAATGAACGTTTCGTAGGAAATCAAGCACTAGCTGCTTAATCCTACGCGGTTGGGGGCTTAACCGGGCAACAGAAAAAGCCCCGCTTAGTAATTAATTAGATTAGATTGAGTATTGGCAAACCATCCTGAACTTAGTTTTAGGATGTTCAAAAATATTGAAAATCTAATTCAATAGATTTTACTATTAGTTTTATTTTATTTATTTTATAACTATGAATATCTCATATCAACAATTTCTTAACGAATGCATGTTTGAGTTTGTAAAAAAGATTCTTGCAAGAATTCGTACAGATAAGTTGCAGATGAATCAACTCTTGTATATCTCTTATAGAACTGACAATCCTGCCGTAGTATTATCTTCTAGGATAAAAGAACGTTATCCAGAAGAAATAACTATAGTAATGCAATATCAATTTGAGGATTTAACTGTAGGGGATAATGGCTTTTCCGTAACAGTTAGTTTTGATGGCATCAAAGAAACGATTAATGTACCATTTGATTCTCTGATCAGTTTTATTGATCCTAATAGTGGTTATAGCCTAAAATTTAAGCCAGAAATAATCAAATCTAATCAATTATCAGACGCAAAAAAAAGAGAAATAATTAAGAGAACTGTTGATTCTAGAAGTAAATCTAATTCAGTAGATAATATAATAGTTTTGGATAAATTTCGAAAACCCCGTAAACCCGTGTAGAATTTATGAATGTCAACGAAGCTTCTGTTTGCCTTACACCCGTTCGATTTAATATCATTCCTGCTTTGGTGCGGTATCTAGGGCGTGTCATCAATTAAGTTGACATAAATATTAGATGAGGCCAATTAGATATTGGTAAAAAAATAAGAAGGTGACCAATGCGCAGATATGCTTTAAGAGATGATCAATGGGAAAGAATAAAGGATATTTTACCTGGAAAAGAAGGAGACGTAGGAGCAAGTGCCAAAGATAATAGATTATTCGTAGAAGCTGTATTATATAGATATCGTGCTGGTATACCGTGGAGAGACTTACCAGAAAGATTTGGAGATTTTAGAGTAATTCATACAAGACATACACGTTGGAGCCAAAAAGAGGTATGGAAGAAGGTTTTTGAACTACTTGCACAAGATGCAGATAATGAATATAGTATGATTGATTCAACGATTGTTAGAGTACATCAACATAGTGCCGGAGCTAAAAAAAAGCCATAGTAGATGACCAAGCAATAGGTCGTAGTAAAGGCGGTTTATCAACTAAAATTCATGCAACTGTTGATTCTTTAGGAAATCCGACAGCTTTTCATTTAACCCCTGGTCAGTCGCATGATTTACAAGGCTCTGATGCTTTAATGGAAACTTTGACAAAAGCGGATACCGTAATTGCAGATAAGGCTTATGATGCTAAGGCAAGAATGAGGAATAAGATAAAAGATAAGAATTGCACTCCTGTAATTCCATCCAAGAAGAATCGTAAATTTCCTGTAGAATATGATATAGAGCTTTATAAGTATCGTCATTTAATTGAAAATTTCTTTGCAAAACTTAAACAATCTCGAGGCATTGCTACGCGTTATGATAAACTAGCTCAGAATTTTCTGGGAACAATTTATTTGGCTTCTTCTGTAATATTACTTAATTGATGACACGCCCTAGCTGAGCAAAAAATTATTAGTCAATCAGGCTATTCTTATTTATGGTAATATCTTGAGTCCATTGCCTTAATAGGGCGCGATGTGGTTCTAACGAGGGGCGTAATAGGTGACTATTACGTCTACTCCCCTAAAATCAAACATTTTAGGCGTATATTTTCTAGGTTTGATAAAGCCCCAGCCACCTTTTTAGCCTTTCTAAATTTTGTTGGAGCTTTAATATGGTTACGTTAAAAATTTTGTCAACAGAACCTAACTCTTTTTCGAAAAAATGATAGCCTTCTTGTAATTCTTCTGATAGTTTATCTTTTTGATAAATCTGTAGGCGAGAAACTATTAAAGATAGAAGTTGACGAGAAGTTTTACTTAATTGCTTACCACAATTATTAGTAAGGTTTCGCCATTCAGGTGGGACGAAATTACCGACTATATTATAAAAGATAGTATCGGAATTTTCAGCTAAACCGCCGGAAAAAATTAACGATTCTGTCATATTCCCTCCCCGTGAAAAACGGTCAAAAACAGACTGTTTTGTAGGTTAAGTCTGGGGAGTTTTGGTGGGAAACCAAAATAAAACCAAAATAAAAATGCTTTTGAGAAATTGAAAAATCCTGTAAGCCTTGAGAAGTCTGGCGCACCCGGAGGGAGTCGAACCCCCAACCTTATGATCCGTAGTCATATACTCTATCCAATTGAGCTACGGGTGCCTTATATCATGCCTTGTGCTGGAGTTTGGATGACATTAGTGTGCTTATTTTTATAAGTGTCTAAAAAGTGAAATCTTTAAGAAAGACCACAATATATCCTTAAACTTCTATTATGTCAATATCATATAGTACTTAACGCATAGGTTCGTACATTAATTTTAACATTCTGTACTTGTCTAATATGTTATTAGATGCTTATTGATCTAAATTAACATCTGTTAAGTTAATATTATAGTCAATTGATGAGAAGTTGTGGGCGTCGTTTCTCATCGCTTGCCTATTACTTATAGGCGTCGCTCCATCGTTCCTGCTACCCAATTCCCCTGAATTGACTATACTGCATTTTACATTTTAAATTTATAATTCTGGTAATTTATAAAAACACTTGCTTTTTAATGTTTTTTTTATTAGTCTGTGCAATCTTAGCATAATCTACATGAATTTGGAATAGCAAGTTACTCCAATATGTATTAGTTGTGTAAGCAATTAGGATTGAACTAACTTACCTTGCCCGCGTGATGGAATGGTAGACATAACGGACTTAAAATCCGTGGGGTGCAAGCCCTTGCCAGTTCAAGTCTGGCCGCGGGTACCATTTATTTTTTATCAAGGAAGATGTATATGTTTATTCAAACTGAAATTACTCCTAATCCTAATGCGATAAAATTTTTTCCTAATCTACCCATTAGCCCTAATCAACCTTTTCATTTTAGTAATCTTGATGAGGTAAGGGGTAAAAGCAGTTTGGTAGTTCAATTATTCGGTGTAAATAACATAAAATCGGTGTTTCTTGGTAGTGACTTTATTACTATTACTAAGGAAGAAGAAAGTGATTGGCTGGTTTTAAAACCTGAAATTTTGATGATTATGATGGATCATTTTACTTCTGGTTTTACTGTGTTTGATGTGCAAAATAATATATCTACTGACAAATCTAGTGTAAATAATTTGGACGAGATGTCTGAAATCGAACAGCAGATTATAGAAATTATTGAAACACGTGTACGTCCTTCGGTTGCCATGGATGGAGGTGATATAATATATCGAGGATTTGAAAATGGGGTGGTAAAATTAGAGCTTCGCGGAGCTTGCCATGGCTGTCCTAGTTCGAGTATTACTTTAAAAAATGGTATTGAGTCAATGCTTAAGCACTTTATTCCTGAGGTTGCATCGGTTGAAGCTGTAGAAGATTAAGATATTAGTTATGCAGTATAGAGATAAGTAATTAATCAGTTATAGTCAATTGATGAGAAGTTGGTGACGTCGTCGCTCAATGCTCGTCTATTACTTATAGGCGTAGCTCCATCGTTCCTAGCACCAAATTTTCCTGAATTAACTATATCGCAGGCAGTTTCCTAGCGTCATTGCGAAAAGGCTTAAGCCAAGAAGCAATCCATTCCTGGTTATTCTTTGGATTGCTTCGTCGACCTTACGATCTCCTCGCAATGACGCTTGGTGACAAGATTTTTTATTCATCATAAAAAATAGTAGAAAAAATGTAGGGTACTATCTTATTAATGAAGTCAAGTAAAACAATATTGCCGCAGCATTTGAAACATTTAGGCTTTCTACCTTACTGGAAATTGGGATTTTAACCAGATAATCGCATTGTTCTTTAACTAGCCGCCTTATTCCTTTATCTTCAGATCCAAGTATTATTGCCATTTTATCTGAAAATATTTTATTATCTAAGGATTGGGTTGCTTTGCCGTCCAGACCAATAATCCAAAACCCATGTTTCTTTAGATATTCTATTGACCGCCTTAAATTAGTTACCTTAACCATTTGTACTAGTTCCAAAGCTCCAGAAGCTGTTTTTGCTATAGTGGCATTTTCATCTGGGGCATTATCGGCGGGTAATATTATGGCTGTGATACCAAAAGAAGCCGCACTACGAATAATAGCCCCAATATTTTGTGGATCGGTTACTTGATCTAAAATAGCTACTTTACAATTGGCAGTAGTTATGTCAATATCTTCAATATGATTAGAGAAAATGCTTTTAACGTTAGCGGCTATTCCTTGATGATTATGATTTGCACCAAGAAGACGGGTTAGGGAATCTGTATTGGTAATCTCATATTGATGGTTAGATATTAAATTTTTGTTCAAATTAAAAATATCTTCTGTACAGAAAACTCTTTGAATATAACGCTTGGGGTTACTTAAAGCTGCAAGTACTGGATGTTTCCCATATAGGTAGTAGAAATCTTTGGAAATATTAGATTTATTTATCATCTTATTAGAACCTATAGTAATTTATTCTTGACACAAACTACTATTTATTATAGAAAGTTACAACTAGATAAACGTTCTAAGTTGTTGTAAATTTTAATAGAAACTATTTGTATAGGTTTTTATCTATACTTTTATTATTTATTGATTTGCATAAATATATAAGTTTAATATTAGCTTATCTAAAAGGCTCAAGAAAATGGCAAAAAAGATTTGTTGGCACTTACAGTAAATTTATGTTGTGCTTTACTTTTAATTAGGCTATTTAATGCTTGCGTAAATTCTTTGGAGGAATGGTCGAGTGGTCAATGGCAGCGGACTGTAAATCCGCCCGCGTGAGCGTACGAAGGTTCGAATCCTTCTTCCTCCACCACAGATTGGTTAGGTGAAATACGCGGGTGTAGCTCAATGGTAGAGCTCCAGCCTTCCAAGCTGGCCACGTGGGTTCGATTCCCATCACCCGCTCCAAAACTATTGGTGTTAATTGGAAATTGGATAAATTTGTTGTTTTTATTGTTAAATTTGTATAAATCTTAAATTGTGGAGAATGAATTATGGCAAAGGTAAAATTTGAGAGGGATCTGCCCCATTGTAATGTAGGTACTATAGGACACGTAGATCATGGGAAAACTTCTTTAACAGCTGCAATAACTTTAGTATTGTCAAAAGAAGGTGGTGCTAAGGCTACTAACTATGATGAAATTGATGCTGCTCCGGAAGAAAAAGAAAGGGGTATAACTATTGCTACTGCTCACGTTGAGTATAAAACTAAAAAAAGGCATTATGCTCATATTGACTGTCCTGGACACGCAGACTTTATAAAGAATATGATTAGTGGTGCAGCCCAAATGGATGCTGGAATATTGGTAGTATCTGCTTGTGATGGTCCAATGCCTCAAACAAGGGAACATATATTGCTTGCTAAGCAAGTAGGTGTGCCTACAATGGTTGTCTTCTTGAATAAAGTTGATATGGTTGATGATCCAGAATTAGTTGATTTAGTAGAAATGGAAGTCAGAGAGCTTCTGTCAATGTATGGTTTTCCTGGAGATGATATACCAGTTATCAGGGGTTCAGCTTTGCAGGCTTTAGAAGGAAAACCTGAAGGAGAAGCTGCAATTAAAGAATTGATGAATGCTATTGATGAATATATACCACAACCAAAGAGAGATACAGATAAACCATTCTTAATGCCAATAGAAGATGTCTTTTCTATTTCTGGAAGAGGTACAGTTGTTACTGGTAAAATTGAGAAAGGTGTAGTAAAAGTTGGTGAAGAGGTAGAAATTGTTGGTATAAGAGATACTCAAAAAACTACTTGTACTGGTGTGGAAATGTTTAAGAAACTATTGGATCAAGGTGAAGCTGGTGATAATGTTGGTATATTGCTACGTGGAACTAAAAGAGAAGATGTGTGTAGAGGACAAGTATTAGCTAAGCCTGGTAGTATAACTCCGCATACTGAATTTGAAGCTGAGGTTTATGTGCTTACCACTAAAGAAGGTGGTCGTCATACAGCGTTTACCGATAAGTATCGTCCACAGTTTTATTTTAGAACTACTGACGTGACTGGGGAGATTGCTTTAAAAGATGGTAAAACGATGGTTATGCCAGGTGATAATGCGAATCTAAATATTACCCTGATTTCTCCAATAGCTATGGAAGAAGGTGTCCGTTTTGCTATACGTGAAGGTGGTAAGACAGTAGGAGCTGGTGTAGTATCAAAGATTATAAAATAACAGAGGAGTAATCATCTTAAAATAATTTAGGATGATTACTTTTTTTTAATGGCTAGGCAAAATACGTTTAATTGAACTTGCCTCAAGTTATGTTTACAAAAAATTTGAGCAAGTCTGTTAAAGAAGCGTATTTTGGATGGTCGGGCTGTTTATAAAAAGGTTTAGTTAATGAAAAATAATCAAAAAATTAAAATTCGTCTAAAGTCATTTGATCACCGTTCGCTTGAGCAAGGTACTAGAGAGATAGTAGGGGCTGTTAAAAGAACTGGTGCAGATATAATTGGTCCAATTCCGCTTCCAAGGACAATTGAAAGATTTACCGTTAATAGGTCTCCACATGTCAATAAAAAATCAAGGGAGCAATTTGAGATTAGAATTCAGAAAAGGCTTTTAATAATAAGTTATCCAACCCCTCAGACTGTTGATGCTTTAAAGAAAGTTGATTTGCCTGCTGGTGTTGATGTTGAGATTAAGTTAGAGAGTATTGAGTGATGAGAACCGGTTTAATCGCTAAAAAAATTGGCATGAGTTCAATTTTTAATGAAAAGGGAGAGAGAACTACCGTTACTTTTCTGCAAGTTGAAGATTGTCAAGTAGTGGGACAAAAGACCCAAGAAAGGGATGGTTATAACGCCTTGGTTGTTGGGGTAAAGGATAAGAAATTATCTAAAGTAACAAAGCCAATGAGGCAAGTATTTGCTAATGCTAACGTTGCACCAAAACAAAAATTGAAGGAATTCAGAATTTCTGCTTCTTTTTTCATTGATATAGGTTCTACATTGCGAGTTGATCATTTTGTTGTTGGGCAGTTTGTAGATGTTGTAGGTACTACTATTGGTAAAGGTTTTGCTGGTAGTATGAAGAGGCACAATTTTAGAGGGCTTGAAGCTTCACATGGTGTATCTGTGTCTCATCGTTCACATGGTTCTACTGGTGGTAGACAAGACCCTGGTAAGGTATTTAAGAATAAGAAAATGGCCGGACACATGGGGAGTACAAGAGTTACTATTCAGAACTTGAAGATAGTTGATACTAATATAGAAAAAGGTATAATCATAGTTAGTGGTAATGTCCCAGGCTCGAAAGGATCTTATGTCTACATTAAGGATGCTATTAAGAAAACCATTACAGCTGCAGGATAAACTATATGAAAGCTAAATTATTAAATCTTGAAAATGAAGTTGTTGGTGAGGTTGATTTAGATCATGAAGTATTTGCCATAGACTTTGTTAGACAAGATATTATCAAGCTTGTTGTTGATTGGCAAAGAGCGAAAGCTATGGCTGGTACACATCAAACGAAGACAGTATCGCAAGTATCTGGTACTACAAAGAAACCTTTTAAGCAAAAAGGTACCGGTAATGCAAGGCAGGGGTCTTTAAGATCTGTACAAATGAGGGGCGGTGGGGTTTCTCACGGTCCAGTAGTAAGGAGTCATGCTACAAAATTACCAAAGAAAGTTAGAAAACTTGGTTTAAAACATGCATTGTCAGAAAAATTGACAGAAGGGAAATTGTTAATATTAGATTCTTTAAAATTAGATGAATCAAAAACTTCTAATCTTGCAAAATTATTAAATAATTTTCATGGTAAGAGTTATTTTATTGTTAGTGGTAATGAAGTTGATACTAATTTTTCTTTGGCAGTACAAAATATTCCTAATACTATTTCGGTACCACAAATTGGTGCAAATGTTTATGATATAATACGCCATGATTATGTTTTGTTATCAAGAGAAGCTGTAGATGCTTTAGAAAAGAGGTTGAAGTGAAATCTTATAAACATTATGATCTTATTAGGAATCCTGTGATCACTGAGAAGAGCAATATTTTATCTGAACAAAATAAGTTTACTTTTCATGTTGCTGATAGTGCTGAAAAGGCTTCTATCAAGACAGCTATTGAGAAAATTTTTGAGGTTAAGGTTAAAAAAGTTAACATCATGAATGTAAAAGGTAAGAAAAAGAGATTCAAAGGTGTTAACGGTAGACAATCAGATCAAAAGAAAGCTATCGTGACACTAGAAAAAGATTATACTATTGATTTTACTGGGGGTATTAAATAAAATGGCTTTAAAAAAGTTTAATCCAGTTACTCCATCTCTTAGAGAATTAATACAGGTTGATAAATCTGATCTTTGGAAAGGTAAACCTCATAAACCTTTGACTAAAGGTTTATGTAAGACTGGTGGTAGAAATAATCTTGGTAGAACCACTTCTTGGCATAGAGGAGGGGGGCATAAAAGGCTTTATCGTATAATTGATTTTAAAAGAAATAAGCAAGATATATTCGCTACAGTTGAAAGAATAGAGTATGATCCTAATAGAACTTCTTTCATTGCTTTGATTAAATTTGATGATGGTGAGTATTCTTATATTATAGCACCACAAAAGCTTGTTGTAGGCGATAGAATAGTGTCAAGCGATAATGCTGACATAAAAGTTGGAAATTGTTTATCTTTGAAATCTATCCCTATTGGGACTACTTTGCATAATGTGGAAATGAAAATTGGCAAAGGTGGTCAGATTGCAAGATCGGCGGGGACTTCGGTTAATTTAGTAGGTAAGGATTCGGGTTATGCTCAGATCAAACTTCGGTCTGGAGAATTTAGGTTGGTGCCGTTAGATTGTAAAGCTACGGTGGGTGTTGTCTCAAATCCCGATCAAAAAAATACAAATTTGGGTAAGGCTGGAAGAAATAGATGGTTAGGTTGGAGACCGCATGTTCGTGGTGTTGCAATGAACCCAGTTGATCACCCACATGGTGGTGGAGAGGGAAAAACTTCTGGTGGTCGTCATCCGGTGACTCCATGGGGCTTCCCAACTAAGGGTAAGAAAACCCGTAAGAATAAGTCTACATCAAAGTTTATTATTAAGAGAAGAAAATAATTAGGTAGTAATTATGGCACGTTCAGTTTGGAAGGGACCTTTTGTAGATGGTTATCTGATAAAAAAAGTACAAAAATTGATTGAGTCCGGTAAATCAGAAATGATTCAGACTTGGTCTAGGAGGTCAACAATTTTACCATTTTTTGTTGGAGTAACATTTGCTGTGCATAATGGAAATAAATTTATACCTGTCACTGTTAGTGAAGAAATGGTTGGTAAAAAATTAGGTGAATTTTCTCCAACTAGAACTTTCCATGGTCATGGGGCAGATAAAAAAGTTAAGAGAAAATAAATATGGTAAAGGTGAATAAAGGTTCGACTACAGCAATTGCTAAGTCTCTTAGAGTGAGTCCAAGAAAATTGAATTTGGTTGCAACTTCTATTAGGAATATGAAAGTATCGGAAGCTATGGTTCAGCTTACCTTCTCCCCGAAAAGAATTGCTAAAGATGTAAAAAAATGTTTACAGTCTGCTGTTGCTAATGCTGAGAATAACTTTGGTTTAGATATTGATGCGTTGTTTGTTACTTCTGCAACGGTAGGTAAGGCATTGGTAATGAAAAGAATTATGCCAAGAGCTAAAGGAAGAGCAACAAGGATTAATAAATTTTTTAGTAATTTATATATTACAGTTACTGAAGTTGAGGGGAAGTAAAATATGGGGCAAAAAGTTAATCCGCATGGCTTTAGAGTTGGTCCAACATTAATTAAAGGTTGGGACTCGGTGTTATATGCTGAAAAGCAGTATAAAGTTCTTTTTATTCAAGATTTAGAGGTTAGAAATCTGATTAATAAAAACTATATGCAAGCACAAGTTAGTAGAGTGTTAATAGAAAGACCTTCTAATAAAAGTGTTATAATTAATATTTTTGCTAAAAAGCCTGGTGTTATTATAGGTAAAAGTGGTAACGACATTGATAAATTAAAAAAACATGTCCAAAAAATTACCTGTTTAGAAGAAATATATATTAACATACATGAAGTAAAGAAACCTAATATAGACGCTACTATTATTGCTCAAACGATTGCTGTACAGCTTGAAAAAAGAGTGTCTTTTAGAAAAGCTATGAAAACTGCTATCCAAGCTTGCTTTAAGCAAGGAGGGTTAGGTATAAAAGTGGCTTGTTCTGGACGTTTGGCTGGAGCTGAAATAGCGAGAACAGAGTGGTATAGAGAAGGTAGAGTGCCTTTGCATACTTTGAGAGCTGATATTGACTATGCGACTGCTGAAGCTATGACAACTTATGGAGTTATAGGTATAAAGATTTGGGTCTATAGGGGTGATCATGTGGAAAATAGAAAGAAACATAATTAATTTTGAAGTAAGATAATGTTAGCTCCAAAAAAACAAAAATTTAGAAAAGCACATAAAGGAAGAGTTCCCTCAAAGGCAAAATCTGGTACTATGCTAGCTTTTGGTTCTTTTGGCTTGAAGTCATTGGATGGCTTAAGGGTTACTGCAAGGCAAATAGAGGCTGCAAGAAAGGCAGCTGTTCGTTGTATGAAAAGGCAGGGTAGGTTATGGATTAAGATTTTTCCTGATTTGCCTGTGTCAAAGAAGCCGGCGGAAGTTAGAATGGGTAAAGGAAAAGGCTCTACTGAATTTTTTGCAGTAAGGGTATCACCTGGCAGAATTATGTTTGAAATTGAAGGGGTTACAGATGATGTAGCTACCAGGGCACTTGAGCTTGCTAGTGCCAAATTGCCTGTAAGAACAAGGATAGTGAGGCGTTATGAGTAAATTGGGGTTATCACCAAAGGAGTTGGTTGGACAAACCATGGAGGAACTCCACGAAAAAAGAATTTTGTTTAAAAAAGAGCTTTTTAATCTAAGGTTTCAAAAAACTTTAGGTGAATTAGAAAATACTAGTAGGTTTTCTTTTGTAAAAAAAACAATAGCTCGTATTAATACAGAATTAACCACAAGATCAAAAACTGGAGAATAGAGAAATGCCGAAAAGAGTGTTGCAGGGCGTTGTTGTAAGTTCAAAAACAGATAAAACTATTACGGTTAAAGTGGAGCGTAGGTTTAAGCATCCTATGTATAAAAAAATTGTAAAAGTTTCTAAGAAATACGCTGCTCATGATCCAGAAAATACGTATAAGGATGGTGATAAGGTTAGTATAGTTGAAAGTCGCCCTATATCTAAGACTAAGTCTTGGGTGGTATTAGGGGTATAAATATACCTCTTTAATGCTAGGAGGTTGCCTGCGATAATTAATTAGTTATCGCGGGCAGCCTCTTAGGGTTAGTTATTATTTTGTTGGTAAATCTGTTTTCGTATGTATTTCCGTACGTTACGGTTCTTTGCTTATGGTAATGTTTATAAATATGCTTATTAGAAAAATATTCTAGAAAATCTAAAAGAAAGGTAGTTTTTATCCTTTGACTTTGTTGTTTAGATTGTTTATCTTGTGGCATTATTAAATTCTCAAGTGGGAGTAAGTTATGATTCAGATGCAGAGCATCTTAGATGTTGCTGATAATTCTGGTGCTAAAAAAGTTATGTGTATTAAAGTGCTTGGTGGTTCACACCGCATGATAGCATACCTTGCAGATTTCTTTGTGGTCTCTGTAAAAGAAGCGTCACCAAATGGCAAAGTAAAGAAAGGTGAGATATATATGGCGTTGCTTGTTAGATCAAAGAAGGGTGTTAGAAGAGCAGATGGTAGTACAATTAAATTTGATTCCAATGCAGTAGTACTTTTGAATAAACAGGGAGAGCCGATAGGTACGAGGGTTTTTGGTCCTGTAACTAGAGAATTAAGGGCAAAAAAATTCGTTAAGATTATGTCGTTGGCAGAAGAGGTATTGTAATGGTTAAGTTAAAAATCAAGAAAGGTGATGAAGTTATTGTTATCACCGGAAAAAATAAGGGAAAAAAGGGTAAAGTGTTAAAAGTTTTCCCAGAACAGAATAGAGCCATTGTTTCAGGGGTAAATATTGCACGCAAGCATGTTAAGCCAAGTAAAGCAAGTGAAGGTGGCATAGTTTCAAAGGAATTATCAATACATATATCCAATGTTGCTCATGTAGACCCTAAGACAGGTACTGGTACAAAAATTGCTTTTAAATTTCTAGATGATGGTTCTAAAGTAAGAGTAGCTAAGAAGTCTGGTGAAATTATCAGCAAGGAAGGTAAGTAATGTTGTTCAGGTTTAAAGATTTATACGGTAAAGAGATTATCCCAAGCTTACAAAAAAAGTTTGCCTATGATAATAAACATCAGATACCTAAGGTTATAAAAATTGTTGTTAATATGGGAGTTGGTGAAACGGTTGCTGATTCTAAGATAATTAATCATGCTGTTAATGATCTAACTTTAATTTCAGGGCAAAAGCCTTTGGTAACTGAGGCAAAGAAGTCTATTGCTACTTTTAAACTTCGTGAAGGTATGAAAGTTGGTTGCAAAGTTACTTTGCGTAAAGATAGAATGTATGATTTTCTCGAAAGGCTAGTACTTGTTGCTCTACCACGTATAAAAGAGTTTAGAGGCTTTTCAAGTAAAAGTTTTGATGGTAGAGGTAATTTTACTTTTGGGATAAAAGAGCAAATTGTTTTTCCAGAGATTAATTACGATAAGATAGATGTAATTCGTGGTATGGATATTACGATTGTTACAAGTGCTACAAATAATGAAGAGGGTAAATCATTACTTTCAGGCTTTAATTTGCCTTTTTATAATTAATTTTTGAAGAAAGAAGATGGCTAAAGTAAGTTCTATAAAAAAGAATAATAGACGAAGAAAGATGGCACAAAGTTTGTATAATAAGCGTGCTAAGTTAAGAGACAAGATTTACGACAAAAAGTTATCTTTAGAAGAGAGATTTTCGCTAGTGATGGTTCTGGCTAAGTTACCTAGGAATTCAGCTATGAATAGAGTTAGAAATAGGTGTGAACTTACTGGGCGTCCAAGAGGAGTGTACAGTAAATTTGGTTTATCACGAAATAAGCTGAGAGAGCTTGGTAGTAAGGGATTGGTTCCTGGTTTAGTTAAAGCAAGTTGGTAAAAAGTAGGTTTATCGTATGTCAATGACAGATAATATAGCAGATATGTTGACTAGAATTAGAAATGGTCAAAAAAGTAAATTGATGAGTATATCTCTACCTTCTTCAAAAATAAAATGTGCTATTTTGGATGTTTTAAAAAAAGAAGGTTATATCAAAGAGTATGTAGTTGTTAAGAATGATAATATAAGTCACATTGAGGTGGATTTAAAATATTCTGTTAATGGAAAACCTGCTATACGTGAAATAAATAGAGTTTCAAAACCAGGTAAGAGGATTTATTCTTCCATTGATAAATTAAAAGGATATTATAACAATATGGGTATTTATATTCTTTCTACTTCTAGAGGCGTGTTATCTGATAGAGAAGCACATAGCCAAAAGATTGGCGGTGAAGTAATTTGTAAAGTGTTTTAAGGTATAAAAATGTCACGTGTTGGAAAATTGCCAGTCCCTGTACCTGAAGGGGTAAAAGTTGAGCTTGATGGGTTGAAAGTCAATGTTGTCGGTCCTAAGGGAGAATTATCAAAGACTTTTGCTGGGAATATAGCAATTTCATTGCAAGATAATCAGCTTGTTGTTAAACCATTAGCAGAGACTAAAAGTGCTAGGTCTATGTGGGGTACGGCACGAAGTATAATAAATGGTATGATGAAAGGTGTTAGTGAAGGTTTTACAGAAGAGCTTGAAATAAATGGTGTTGGTTATAAGGCTTTGGTGAAAGATAAATATTTAAACTTAATGCTCGCTAAAAGTCATAATACTAAAATCGAGATACCTCAGAATATAAAAGTTACCGCTCCTAAACAGAATCAGATTATATTGCAAAGTGTTGATAAAGAAAAACTAGGTCAGTTTATATCAATTATTATAAAGCAGAGACCGCCTGAGCCATATAAGGGTAAAGGTATTAAACGTAAGGGTCAGTATGTTCAAAGAAAAGAAGGTAAGAAAAACTAAAATTTAAGGGTTAAAAGTTAAGTATGCGTAGTTCAAAGTTAAGATTTGAGACAAGAAAGGCTAGAGTACGGTCTAAGATATCAAAGGTATCAAACAGAATCAGATTGTCTATTTTTAAATCTGGAAAGCATATATATGCACAAGTTATAGATGACAAACAGTCAATTACTATTGCTTCTGCTTCAACCTTGGATAAAGAAATTAGACAGTTAAAAAAATCTAGCTGTAATGTTGGTACAGCTACAAAAGTAGGTGAGTTGATAGGAGAAAGAGCATCGCTTAAAGGAGTGCAAGAGGTTGTATTTGATAAGGGTGGTTATAAATATCACGGTGTTGTTAAGGCATTGGCTGATGCAGCAAGAAAGAAAATAAATTTCTAATTTTAGGTTTAAGAAATGGCTAAAGCTAAAAAAAATATGGGTGAAGCATTAACCGAAACTTTGGTGGATGTAAACAGAGTTACTAAAGTAGTAAAAGGTGGAAGAAAATTCTCTTTTTCTGCTTGTATTGTAGCTGGTGACAAATCCGGTAAGGTTGGTTATGGTCATGGTAAGGCGAAAGAGGTAACAGAGGCTAGAGCTAAGGCTACCCAAGAAGCAAGGAAAGGTATGATTAGGGTTCCTCTTTATCAGAGTAGAACCATTCACCATGATGTTATTGGTAAAAGTGGAGCAGCAAAGGTCATTTTAAGAAGAGCCAAGGCGGGTACTGGTGTTATTGCTGGTGGTGCTATGAGGGCTATTTTTGATTCTTTAGGGGTTCATGATATTGTTGCTAAATCTTTAGGGTCTAGTAATGTATATGCAATGATTGCTGCGACTTTTGATGCGTTATCTCAACTTTCTTCTCCAAAGAATATTGCTGAAAGGAGAGGGAAGAACTTAAATGAGATATCGACTCAGTCTATAAAAGGGCAACAAGAAGTAATATCAGAATAATTTGAGCTATATTCTTTAGGGGGCTGATAAAAAGATATCGCAATTGTGGAAGACCAGTGAAATCTGGGATGAGGCGAATCAAACTGGGCTATTAGTGAGCAGTCACTTAGAGTGAGTTATTTTAGTGGCATGAAGCATTAGACCTCCTGCAACACTCTATGCCTATAAGTAGGCGAGTGGTGAGTGATGACGTCACCAACTTTCCATCAATTGACTATAGCTATAGTTTCTTGTTAAAGTAATGTTATAAGTAATAATTGGGTTGTAGAAATTTATGAATAGTGATAAAGAAAAAATGAATGATGCAAAAGTTAAAGTTACCCAAATTGGTAGTACTATAGGTCGTAAATATGATCAAGAAGAAACCTTGATAGGCTTGGGTTTAAATAAAATGCATAAATCTGTTATTTTAAAAGATACAAGCTCTATTAGAGGGATGATCAGAAAGGTACAACATTTATTAAAAGTAGAAAATATAAATTAGAGTTTATAAAATGAAGTTAAATGAGTTATCTAACAATTTTGGTGCCAAGAGAGATAAAAAAAGGGTAGGACGCGGTATTGGGTGCGGTAAAGGCAAAACATGCGGTAGAGGTGTTAAGGGTCAAAAATCTAGATCTGGTGTAGCTATCAAGGGTTTTGAAGGCGGGCAGATGCCAATGATTAAAAGATTACCAAAGAGAGGGTTTAATTGTCCTAGTTCTAAGAAATATAATGTAGTGAATATTGCTGATATAGAATTTTTAATATCAGAAAGTCCTTTGAATTCAACGGAAGTTATCACAAAAGATAAGTTAGTTGAAGTAGGGTTAATTAAGAATAGTAAGTTGTTGGTTAAATTATTATCTGTTAGCAGCGGTGAATTTAATAGTCCCTTATCGTTTCAATTAGATGCTTATTCGGCATCTGCTAAAAAGATAATTGAGCAAGTTGGTGGTCAAATATTGTAATTTATGAGCTTAAAATCCACACAAAAATCTAATAAAGACTTAGCTAATAGAGTTATTTTTACTATTCTAGCTCTTATAATATGTAGATTTGGTTCATTTATTCCTATAGCGGGTATTGATTCGGTTGCGTTGAGCAGTGTGGCTGAACAAAATCAATCCGGTTTACTTGGTATGTTTAACATGCTATCTGGTGGCTCTTTAAGTAGGATGTCTATTTTTGCTTTAGCGATTATGCCATATATAACTGCATCAATTATTATTCAATTGATGTCAATAATTTACAAGCCGTTAGAGAATTTAAAAAAAGAAGGTGAGGCTGGTAAAAGAAAAATCAATCAGTTATCTAGATATTTAACTGTTTTATTAGCTTCTTTTCAGGCGTATGGTGTGGCAATAAGTTTGGAACATGTTGTAACTAATGTAGGTCCTGTAGTGATTATACCTGGGCTTTTTTTCAAGGTTACTACTGTTATAACCTTAGTTGTAGGTACTATGTTCTTAATGTGGCTTGGTGAACAGATTACTGGTAGAGGTATTGGTAATGGCTCCTCATTGATTATATTTATAGGTATAGTATCTGGAGTACCAAGTGCTATTATAAGTATGTTTGAGTTGTCAAGAAGTGGAGGATTGTCTCCTATCGTGGTGATGGCTATTTGTTTAGGAGTTATTTTGATTATAGCCATGATAATTTTCTTTGAGAAGGCTCAAAGGAAAGTTTTGGTACAATATCCAAAAAGACAGGTTGGTAATAAGATTTATGGTGGTGATTCAACTCATATGCCCCTTAAGCTTAATACTGCTGGGGTAATACCGCCAATATTTGCTAGTACAATTTTATTGTTTCCGGTAACAATAGCTAATTTTTCTAGCAATAATTCGGAAATTATGAATTTAGTAACTTTCCATTTAGGGCATGGGAAAGCTCTATATATTTTGCTGTATGTTGCGTTGATAATGTTTTTTAGCTTTTTTTATACAGCAGTAGTTTTTAATTCAGAAGAAACAGCAAATAATTTGAGGAAATATGGGGCATATATTCCTGGAAAAAGACCTGGTAAAAATACTTCGGAATATTTTGATTATTTGCTAACTAGATTAACTGTCATAGGTGGTATATATCTAAGTTTTATATGTATAGTTCCTGAAATGTTAATGAATAAATATTCTGTATCTTTTGCTTTAGGGGGAACAAGTTTTTTAATTGTTGTTAATGTTGTTTTAGATACATTTGCCCAAATTCAAACTCATTTATTTAGCAATAGATATGAGGGGTTAATAAAAAAAATGAAATTAAAAAATTAAAACTTGATTAGTGTCATATCTGCGTAAGCAGGTATCTAGATTCCGCACTGAAGCGGGAATGACAATAGTAGTCTGGAATGATAAATTTTGCGTTTAAAGATAGATGTTGTGATTTGGATATATTCAAATTTCCTTCGAACAACCTACTATTTATAAGCTTTGCAAAAAATTTGATTATTGAGTAATAGACTCTTTGGGTTTGTAGACTGTTTTTTTGCGATTTTTAAATTGCTTTGTGAATATTTTAGAGTTTTTGTAGCTAATTCTTAAAATAATGTACTTTTATACTTAGTGGTAAGTATATATTATGTTATATATCTAAAGATGGGTTTAAAGTGATTATAGTGCTTATAGGATCTCCTGGCTCAGGGAAGGGAACTCAAGGGCAGTTATTGGCAGGAAAGTTAAATTTACCTCATGTGTCTACAGGCGATATATTTAGACAAATGGTAAAGGTCAATAATGAAGAGGGGTTGTTAATTCAACAGTATATGGCACAAGGAAAACTTGTCCCTCATCAATTGGTAAATAATGTAGTTAAAAAGTTTTTAACTCAGGATATATATAAAAATGGTTATGTTCTAGATGGTTATCCTCGTAATCTAGAGCAAGCTAGCTTTCTTAGAGAATTTGCTAGTCAAAAGATTAAAGTGGTGTTTTTTGAGATAGACGATCAAGTAATTATTAAGAGGATTTTGGGTAGATTTAGTTGTGCAAATTGTAAACAAATTTATAATAGTTACTTTATTAAACCTAAGATTGATAATGTTTGTGATGTTTGTGGATCGGATAAGTTCATTCATCGACAAGATGATGATGAACAGACTATTAAACATAGAATAGAAGAATATAGGATAGAAACTTATCCGTTACTTAGCTATTATAGAGATAATAGTGAATTCTATGTTGTTGATGCAAGTAAGGATAAGCAAGAAGTAGAAGATGTTTTAGATAAAATGTTAGAAATTATTTGACTTTAAGGGATATTTTTATATTATTCCCTTTTGGTTGTTATCAAAATTTGGAGATTATTTGTGGCAAGAATAGCGAGTGTTAACATTCCAGCAAACAAAAGATTAGTAGTGAGTTTAACATATATTTATGGACTCGGCTCTTCTGCTGCAGGAAAAATTTGTCAGAAGACTGGGATATCTGAGAGTAAAAGGGTTAAAGACTTAACTGATCAAGAACTTATTGTTTTACGTAGTGTTATTGAAAAAGAATATAAAGTAGAAGGTGATTTAAGAAGAGAAGTAACTCTTAACATCAAGAAGAAAAAAGATATTAGAAGTTACCAAGGTCTCAGGCATATAAGAAAACTGCCTGTGCGAGGACAAAATACTCATTCTAATGCTAGAACAAGAAAAGGCAAAGCTATTGCAATTGCCGGTAAGAAAAAAGTTACAAAGTAATATGGTATAATAATGAGTCAGGCTAATACTAAGATCAAGAAAAAAAGAAAAAATATCACTCTTGGTGTTGTTCATATAAAAACAACTTTTAATAATACTATTGTGACTTTTACAGATGTGCAAGGTAATGCTATAGCGTTCTCAACAGCCGGTACACATGGTTTTAAAGGGGCTAGAAAAGCTACTCCTTATGCTGCTCAAATAACTGTTGATAAAGCCTCAGAAGCAGCAAAAGAGCATGGTCTTAAAACTGTTTCAATTAGAGTGCAAGGGGCAGGGGCGCAAAGAGAATCGGCTATGCGGGCAGTGTTTAGTCAAAATTTTATAGTTACCTCAATTTTGGATGTTTCAGCCGTTGCTCATAACGGTGTTAGATCGCCAAAGAGAAGAAGAGTATAGAGAGATAGGTAGTAAATAATGTTATCATTAAATAAAAACTGGAACTCACTGATCAAGCCGAAGATCGTGTATGACAGTCCTGATAAGAATACTAATATATTAAAAGTTGTAGTTGAACCTCTAGAGAGAGGCTTTGGTCTAACAATAGGTAATGCTATGAGGAGAATTTTGCTTTCTTCTCTTCAGGGTGCTGCAATAACTTCGATAAAAATACCAGGGGTGGTGCATGAATTCTCTGCTATACCTGGTGTTAAAGAAGATTTAGTTGATGTAGTTTTAAATCTTAAGTCCTTAGTCATTAAGATGCATTCTTCCGAAAAGAAGGTTGTAAGATTAAGTGCTACTGGACCTTGTGTGGTGACTGCCGGTATGATTGGGGCAGGTCATGATGTGGAGATATTAACTCCTAATCATATGATTTGTACCTTGGCAAAAGGAGCCCAGCTTGAAATGGAACTAGTGTGTGAGACAGGAAAAGGTTATGTTCCTGCTGTGAGTAATGTTGATTCAGAAGCTGCTATTGGGGTAATCCCAATAGATGCGTTATTTAGTCCTGTAAGGAAGGTTACTTATAAAGTTGATAATACACGTGTTGGTCAGGTTACAGATTATGACAAGCTAACTATGATCGTTGAAACTAATGGTAGTATTTCTCCTGAAATGTCTATAGCCATTGCTTCTAGAGTTCTGCAGGATCAGTTGCAATTATTTATTACATTTGAAGAACAAATGGAAGATAAGCAGGATAAATTAGAAGAATTATCATTTAATCCAGCCTTGTTGAAAAAAGTTGAGGAATTAGAATTATCTGTCAGATCTCAAAATTGTTTGAAAAATGATAATATAATCTATATAGGAGATCTTGTTATCAAAACGGAAGGAGAAATGCTGAGAACTCAAAATTTTGGTAGAAAATCTCTTAATGAGATCAAAGATATATTAGCCACTTTTGGCTTGAAATTTGGTATGGACGTAGCAGGCTGGCCTCCTGAAAATATTCAGGATTTATCTAAGCGTTACGAAGATCCATATTAATTTAAGGTAACAATATGCGACATAAAATTAAGGGTAGAAAACTCAACAGAACAAGTAGTCATAGGCAGGCGATGTTTGCTAATATGGCTGTGGCACTTGTGATGAATGAGCAAATAAAAACAACTTTACCTAAAGCTAAAGAGCTTAGACCTTATATTGAGGTGCTAGTAACTAAGGCTAAGAAGTCTGATTTAGCCACTAGAAGAATGCTGCTTGCTAAAATCAAAGATAAAGTGGCAACTGAAAAACTTATTAGCGTTTTAGGTAAAAGATATAGTGAACGTCCAGGTGGATATACTAGGATAATAAAGGCTGGTTCTCGCTATGGCGATATGGCTCCACTGGCTTATATTGAGTTCGTTGATAGAGATGTAAATAGTAAAGGTTGTATGACTCCACAAGCAGAAAGTCATAATCATGAAGAACAAAATTAATGAATCTGTAGGAAAATAATAAATATGGCTAATCATTCATCAGCAAAAAAGGCAATAAGACAAACAATTAAAAAAACTTTAATAAATAAGAATAGAGCGAGTAGAATTAAAACCTATTTAAAAAAAGTTTTGCAAGAAGTTGCTAGCGGTTCAAAAGAATCGGCCAGATTAGCGTTGATTGTTGCACAATCTGAAATAATGAAAGGCGTAACAAAGAATATTATCAAGTTAAATACCGCCTCACGTAAAATCAGTAAATTATCTCAAAAAATTAAAAACATGAACTAGTCTTTACCTTTACAGTTAAGTAGATTGTTATAGTCAATTCAGAAGAATTGACTATAGTTATAAGCTCTGCAAAAAACTTGATTATCGAGTATAAGGGGTCATATGCTAAAGATTTCAGCTTTTATTATCACAAAAAATGAAGCCGCTAGAGTGACAAGAGCTATCAACAGTGTTAAGGGCATTGTCGATGAGATTATTGTTGTTGATAGTGGTAGCACTGATAATACAGTACAAATTGCTAGAGATTTAGGAACCAAAGTAATTTTTAACGAATGGAGTGGTTATGTTAAACAAAAAACTTTTGGTGAAAATTTATGTCAGAATGATTGGATATTAAATATTGATGCTGATGAAGAGCTGTCAAAAGAATTACAGGATGAAATAGAATTTATATTTGCTTCAAATATTCAAGATAATTATTTAGCTTATCGTACTAAAAATGTTATATTGTACCGTAACGATCATAAAGTTCGTCGCTTTGCTCCTTATCATAAATTCATCAGATTATATAACCGTAAATATAGTAGTTTTTCTAATAATATGAGTACTACTACTCATGATTCGGTGTTATTTAACCCAGATATTAACCCACAAGACAAAATCTATGAGTTAAATGGTATAATTTATCATAGGTCTGGCATGTCAATTGAGCAAATGGTAGCTAAGGCAAATTTTTATTCTTCCGAGCAGGCAGAAGATTTCGTCAAACTAGGTAGGAATCCATCAAAAATAAGAATTGCTACAGAAATTATTTTTTATTTTCTAAAATCATTCTTTATAAGACGATATTGGGTATTTGGTTTTGATGGTTTTGTTGACTCTATGATTCTTGCTTTTGGACGATTTATAAGACTCGCTAAAGCAAGAGAGATTTTAAATAATAAAGAATACGCTAAAAACCAAGAAAATATAGAATTATTAAAATAAGTGCTTGCATAAGGTGAAAAACTATTGTATGATGCCAACAACAAAATAAACCGTATTAAACGGTTATTTTGGTAGAATAAAAAAGCAATCATTAATAATTAAGAGGTAAATATGCAATTATTGAAACAATTTTTTTATAAAGGATATTACGGTGGTGTATCAGCGTTATTTAAAAAGCAGGGCTTATTTCACGCTGTAAAAACAGGTAATATAGATTTAACAAATCATTTACTTACTAAAGCTAATGTAAATAATCAGGATGAAAATGGCAATACTGCATTACACTATGCTATAAAAAATAATTATTCTGGTATAGCTGAAATGTTATTAGGATGGGAGGCAAACCCAAATGTAACTAATAATAATGGTATGACACCATTAAATATGGCCTCTGCAGACAATCATCCTAATTGTAGAAAAACACTGTTAGATAATGGTGCCAAAATAACAAACACAGATTTATGGTATGCACTGCGGAATAATGAGATAGGCACTATGTACGATCTATTAGCCAATAAACAAGTGCATTCATCACCTAAGGTAACTAGGAGTTTAAAAGAATTCACTAAAAATGCAGGCTCCTTACTTGAAGTAATAAAGGATTACTTGAGTGATATTACTATTGATAATTCTTTATGCGACAATGTGCATAATAATGATGTAACATTATTAGCTGATGACATATAGTCAATTCAGGGGAATTGGGTAGCAGGAACGATGGAGCGACGCCTATAAGTAATAGGCGAGCATTGAGCGACGACGTCACCAACTTCCCATCAATTGACTATAGTGAATTAACTTGAATTGGCAACGTTATAAATCCGATTAGTATTTAGCCTTAACGTCATAGTTCAGAGCCACTTTAGTAGCGACTAATACTACAGTTGTAGATTGAATGTGAGTGTTCACGGAAAAAAGGTTAAAGTATAAGATGTCATTGCGAGGAGGTTGCCAGACCGACGAAGCAATCCAGGAAAGTGATTAGAAATGGATTGCTTCGTTGACCTTACGGTCTCCTCGCAATGATTCTTGGTGATCAGGTTTTTTTATTCATCACAAAAAAATCGTGAATGCTCACATCTAAACTACAACTGTAGTACTAGAAACACAGTTTTATTCCATATCAATAAAATTAGCTCATATCAAATTAGAGAGCGGAGAATATTTATCGGTAGTATATAGTAGAAATATGAGCAACGGGGCTAAAATATATCGACGAAGATGGGATATCGAGACGGCATTTAAAGGATGCAAGAGTAATGGGTTTCGAATGGAGGATAGCCATATAAAGGACAAAGTGAGATTTGAAAGTTTTATTAAATGCATATTTATAGCTTATGCGATAATTATAAAAATAGGGTCAATTGAAGAACTAAAACAACCAATCAAAATGAAGAAAGCATTAGGGTGCAGGGCTTATTCCGTACTTCAATTAGGAATAAAATTAATTAAACAATCTTATAGTTGTTTTAAATATTCTCTTGATTCAGTTATTATAAAGCTGCTTAAATTATATGATTTGCAATCAATTTAGCATTTTTGTCCAGTAGTGTGATAAGTAATAGGCGAGCATTGAGCGATGACGTCACCAACTTCTCATCAATTGACTATATAGGCATCCTCATCGCTCCTGCTACCCAATTCCCCTAAATTGACTATATTAGCTAAAAGTTTTTTTGCAAAAAAAGTACAACTAAAAACCATATAGTAATCAAACATATCCAAAGTCCACCTCTAATGTCATACGTACGTCTGACTAGAATCTTTAGAGTAGCCTCAGTCTTTCTGGCTTCTTTTAGACAATCTGATCTCATAGCAATTATGTAACCTGATATAGCTATAATCTTACTATATAGTTGTTTTAGATCTTTGTCATATTTTGCATCGAATGTTTTTTCGTCAAGATCATTTTGCACAAAACCCCCTGATTATGATAATAGGAAAAATATTCCTATTAATTGTTGAGTAAAATAATAAATTAGGTTGCATTTTTAATAAAAAAGTTGCTAAATAAGCAATAATATATTTGATTATCAGATAAATATTGTATATATTCATAAAGCATTTCCTTTTATGATTGGGTTTTTTAGGGTTAGTAACATTTTTCTTATATTCAACTTATACATATTGACAAGTGGTTGAATTTATATATAAAATGGTTACGATTCCTAAAGTTTATCTTACTAAAAGAATTTATTAAATTTATTTGGTAAGACAAACAACTTTACTATAAGGTTTTTTTTCTGTCAAGAAAAAAACCGTTTTTCACGGATAAATTTATAAAAGATTATGTTTAATGGGTTGGTTTGAAAATATAAAGGATTTCCTTAATAAAAAAATGAAGGAGGAAGGGCTAAAGGTAGGTCAACTAGCTGAGGCTTCAGATGTTCCTGAAACTACTATGAGGAAGATGCTAGATAATCGGCGTCCTGAGATAAAAAACATACTCAAACTAGCTGATTATTTTAAATGCTCTGTCAATGAATTGTTGGGTAGAGAGGAATTTGACTCTGGAGAAAAACAACAATATGCTAAACTATCTCCTGAAGAATTAAGTGCTAATTTAAGGAGTTTTATCAATAAGGAGCTAAGCAAAAACGATTTAACTCAGTCTGAGTTAGGGAAAAAACTTGGTCTTAGTGAAGATGCATTACGTCCTTTTTTAAAAGAAGATGATACTCAAAAAATGCTATCTAGTGTTACATTGGTACTTCTTGCCGATTTTTTTAAAGTGTCTGTTGATGGGATGATTGGTAGAACTCCGAATCTCGCAAGAGAACAGCAGATAGAAAAACCTTTAGATAACATAAAAAACCTAAGTCCTGAAGTTCTAAAAGCTGCTCAACTTATCGGCAAATCTATCAAAAATGATATATCTAAGGTTCCGGCTGATGAAAAAGCTGCACCCCGCCATGTTAGCTCTGTAACTAAGAAACCGCATAGTGAAAGAAGCAGATAATTCTTTTGGGTAAATAGTAGGTTGTTTGATGCAAGAACGTATCCGTAATATTAGAGGACTATTTGCTAAGTATAAAATAGATGGCTATATAGTACCATGTAACGATCAATATCTTAATGAGTATGTTCATCAAAGTGCTAAGCGACTGCAATATATAACTAACTTTAGCGGATCAAATGGTATTGCGGTGATCTGCAAAGGTAAGGCGGTATTTTTTACAGATGGTCGTTATCTAGAACAAAGTAAACATGAACTAGATCAAGAAATTTTTAAGATTTTTGATATTAAAGATTTAGCACATTTTCCTTGGGATGACTATTTAGGTAATGATGGTATATTGGGATATGATTCGAAACTCTTTACTAATGTTAAGTTACAAACATTTGCTAAAATAAGATCCCGTTTACAGAAGATATCTGATAATTTGATAGACCAAATTTGGTATGATAAACCTGATCAGCCATCATCAAAAATATATATTCATGATGATAAATTTTCTGGTCAATCATATAGTAATAAAATTGCCATATGCCGCAATCTACTAACTAAATATTCCGCCGATACGATGATTGTTACTTCAACAGATTCAATATGCTGGCTATTAAATCTCAGAGCAAGTGACACTCCATATTCACCATTGATGCTCGCTATAGTTCTAATCACTCAAGACCAACTATATTTATTTACTAACCCGAATAGAGCTAATCAAGAAATTATGATTGCTCGCCCTGACATAACTATTTTATCGGAAGAAAGATTTGCCGGTATATTGGGTCATGCTAATAAGGTTCTCGTTGATGAAAATTTTGCCTCAAGTTACATTATGGATTTGCTCAATAATAAACTAGTAGAAAAAATTAACGACCCTTGTCAACTATCGAAAGCAATTAAGAATGATATTGAGATTAAACACGCAGTTAATTTTCATATTAATGACGCGGTAGCACTATGTGAATTTTTGGCATATTTGTTTGAGCTACCAAATTTACAAGATCAAACTGAGTATGATTTAGGAGAAATATTAACCGAATTTAGATCTAAGCAAGATCAATATGTTACGAATAGTTTCCCAACTATATGTGGTTTTAAGGAAAATGGTGCGATAATTCATTACCGAGCAACAAGCCATCAAGCAAAAAAAATCTTAGGTAAAGGTATATTATTAATTGATTCTGGTGGACAATATAAAGGCTGTACTACTGATGTAACCAGAACCTTTGCTATAGGTGACCCTACCGAGGAGCAAAAATTACGTTATACTCAAGTTCTTAAGGGACATATTGCTCTATCGATGATTAAGTTTCCGGTCAATATTACTACAGGAAGCCATTTAGATGTATTAGCTCGACAATTTTTGTGGAGGGATGGGCAAGATTACCCGCATGGTACAGGTCATGGGGTCGGTAGCTTTTTAAATGTCCATGAAGGACCACAAAATATTAATTTACGTAGTAACGTGATTTTACAACCAGGTATGATTGTGTCTAATGAGCCTGGTTACTATAAAATCAACGAATTTGGTATTAGAATAGAAAATTTGATGTATATCAGAAATAGCTTACAGGATATAAATTATTTAGAGTTTGATACTCTTACCATGGTTCCTTATGCAAAGGAATTAATAGATTATAAAATGCTAAATGAAGATGAAATACGTTATATAAAACAATATTATCAAAAAATTAAACAACAAGTTTATCCCCTACTGTCAATTAGAGGACAGCAATGGTTAGGCAATCAATTATTTTCATATATATAGTAAATTCAGCAAAAATTGGGGCTAGGAGGCTGCCTACGATAACTAATTAATTAGTTATTGCAGGCAGCCTTCTAGTGGTAAATAGAACAGTTAAAATATGTTTTTTACTTTACCTAAGCAAAAATATCTATCTTCGTTATTGCATAGTTCACGACCCCACCTGTTTCATGTTATTTTTCTTGATAGCATAGCTAATCAGCTCATCAATAATATTGTTTTGTATGCCACTTGCAATATCCTTCTCATTTTTTTTCTGAATTTCCTGGTTTTTTTTCTTATCAATTTTCTTTGATTTTATATAAGCAAAATACGCCTTATCTTTTGACTGAAAAACTGGAGTATTGGAGCCAATATTAGTCCGGAAAATTGCTGATAATAATTCTACTGGTAGCTGATGATTATTATGAATTTCAGACCTAGAAAAAGCTGTAGATTGGCTAGTAATAACTTTCAAAAATTCTTTATTCTTAGTTGGGGTGTACTCTTTAGCAATAGTTTCTATGGTTTTTAAATTTAGACCTTTTAAATATTGTTCATTCCATAGTTTCTGTACTTGCTCTTTAACTACCGAGAATTCTTGCACTTTGCTTGGTTGAATAGACTTAATCTCAACCAATATAAAGGCTCCTTTTTCAGTTAATTCTATTGGATATGATAATTCCCCTTCTGCAAGATCGAAAATACTGTCCGCATTTTGGGCAATATCAATTTTATTAACTGCTAAACCCTGATAACTTATAGACTCTAAATTTTGTATAGGCAATTCATATTTCCCAGCAATTTCTATTAAACTTGAGCCAGATGCAACGTCATCTTCTAGATTTTTAATCATTAATAGTTTCAATTGTTCTGCTTTTTGTTGTTGCAGTAATTCATTAACTTGTTTTTTGACCTCGCTAAACTTTTTATTAGCAAATTCTTCTTTGTTGTCCTGATAAAAATTTAATAGCTCCTCATCATTATTATGAATTTTTTGGCATAACATTTCACTTGATATTTTTACATAAGACAAATTACGTTTTTCCGGTACTTCAAACAATGTTAGATTATTTTGGTATAAATCTTCTAATTGCGATGTGGTTGGAGGAGTTATTACTAAGTCTTTAGATTGACGTTGTAGATCAATTTGTACAAGTTCTACATCTCTTGTTTCAGCTATGTAATCTACAATATTTTTGACCATTATCTTTGGTGTAGGAAATGATTCTATAAAAATACGAATTAGAAGATTCTTTAAAGTATGTTCTTTAATGTCAGAAAAATAATCTTCTTCATTAATGTAATAATTTTTTAAAAAACCTTTAAATCGCTCTATGTCAAATAGACCTTGTTCATTTTTAAAATTAGGATTTTCCTTAATTAACTCGATCACATTATCATCAGTTAAATCTAAATTATAATAGCTAACTAAATAGTTGATAATACGGTTATTGATAAGTTTTTTAATAATAAAATTATCAATATTTAACTGTTTTATATCTTCTTCACTAAGATTTGTGCCACTTTGTCTTTGAATAGCCCGAATTTGTTCGGCTTTTTCTTTTAGAAAATCTTCTTGGCTAATATTATTTGCATCAGAAAAGGTAATCAAATCAAAATTATTGCTAGTATGTAATACATCTTTAATTCCCCATCCAACAAAGGCGAAGGCAATTACGCCAAGTAGAATACGCATTACAAAACTATCAGCAGCGTTTCTAATATTATTTAACATAAATATAAAATTTTTCTTCTTTAAGTGTTTATAATACACTAAAATAGTTCGTCCACTAATATCTGCAAGTAATTTTTATGAAAAAACTTATTATTGTTAATTGGAAAATGCATATGAGCTTAGATGAGGCATTTAAATTTTGTACTAAGCTTACAGAACAACAGTATAATAATCAGCTTATTATAGCTCCTCCTGTTCCTTATCTTGCTTATCTATCTGACAAATTCAAATTTTTAGAGTTTTGTGGACAAAATGTCAGTCGATTTGTAGGGCAGGGGAGTTACACTGGAGAATATTCTAGCTTACTATTAAAACTGAGTAAAATTAATTACTCTATTGTTGGTCATAGTGAACGAAGAAATTTCTTACAAGAATCTAATGCATTAATAAGACAAAAAGCAGAAAATTGTTTGGAGTCTCAAGTCACCCCTATTATTTGTATTGGAGAGGATTTAGCTATACGACAAAACAATAATTATAAAGATTTTTTATTAAAGCAGTTAGAGGAATCTTTACCAAATATAGTAGGTGAACAAAATTTAATAGTAGCATATGAACCAATTTGGGCTATAGGAACAGGAATTACTCCTGGACAAGAACAATTAACAGAAATATTTGATGCTCTTAATTATTATCTCAAGCAAAGGCAAGTTGCAAATAATATCAGCTTAGTATATGGTGGATCTGTAAATTTAGATAATATAGAAAAGATATTAAGTATACAGAATATTGATGGGGTTATGGTTGGCAAATCCTCACTTGATTATCAAATGCTAGTTCAAATGTTAAATTATAGGGTTTTTAAAAAATGATAAATATATTACTTTTTGTTCATATTGTGATAGCAATATTGCTAATTATTGTAATTTTGATGCAAAAGACTGGTAGTGATGGATTAAGTGGTATTGGTGGTGGTAATGGGACTATGGGTGTTGTTGCAGGTCGGACGGTGGTTAATTTCTTGACTAGAACTACGGTAGTACTTGCCACGTTATTTATGATTAACGCTGTTATTCTGGCTAATCTGTCTTCTAAGAAGAATTCGGGAATAATTAAGAAAATAGAGCAAGTTGATGATAAGCAACAAGAATCTAGCTTGCCTATTGCGAAATAGAATTTAAGGAGCAACTGTACTTATGCAAAAAATAATTGACTTACATAATATCAAAATTGGCAATGCTCTACCATTTATTTTGATTGCTGGTCCATGCCAAATAGAAACTCTAGATCATGCACTATTTATGGCAGACAAGCTTGTGACTCTTACGGCTAAACTTAACATACCATTTATTTACAAATCATCATTTGACAAAGCAAATAGAACTTCAATGAATGGTCTTCGTGGTAGTGGGCTTGACAAAGGGCTAGAAATTTTGTATAAGGTAAAATCAACCTTTAATTGTCACATTCTTACCGATGTTCATACAGAGGGTCAATGTGCCAGGGTTGCTGAAATTGTTGATATAATCCAAATTCCCGCTTTTTTATGTAGACAAACAGATTTATTGCGGGCTGCCGCACTGACCAATAAGGTAGTTAATATGAAAAAAGGACAATTTCTTGCTCCTTGGGATATGAAGAATGTCCATGCTAAGCTGGAAAGCTTTGGGGCTAAGAATATCATGCTTACCGAGCGGGGAGTATGTTTTGGTTACAACACATTAGTATCAGATATGCGTAGTTTGCCAATTATGGCAGAAACTGGGGCTCCAGTAATTTTCGATGCAACCCATTCGGTTCAGCAGCCAGGTGGTATAGGCAATAGTAGTGGTGGCGAGAGGAAATATGTTGAAATACTGGCAAGAGCAGCTGTTAGCGTTGGAGTCGCTGGTGTTTTTATGGAAGTTCATCAAGAGCCAGATAATGCTCCAAGTGACGGCCCTTGTATGATTAAGCTATCTGATTTAGAACCTATATTATCTAGATTGAAGAGATATGATGATATAACTAAAAATTTTACATTATAGTATAGTCAATTCAGGGGAATTGGGTAGCAGGAACGATGGAGCGACGCCTATAAGTAATCACACTACTGGACAAAAATGTATCAAGGGTTGAAAAGGCTAGCAAATAGAATATTTTAGAGAGAGCAAAATCATTTAGGGATATCTTTAGTATATGTCAAACACTATGATTCCACCGCTGAAAGCGGTGGCTTATCATTTGGGATAGTTATTATAAAATTGCTTAAATTATATGATTTACAATCAACTTAGCATTTTTGTCCAGTAATGTGATAAGTAATAGGCGAGTATTGAGCGACGACGTCACCAACTTCTCCTCAATTGACTATACTATGCAATAATACAGCGATAAGTAAAGGTTTTTGCGTTGGGTGATTGGTCTATAAGACATTAAACCAAGCTTTAAGCAATCGTATCTATCTGATATTCTAGTGCCACTTCCTTGCCGCAAAAAGCCATAGCAATTTTGATAATTTTCTGAACATGAGAGTGTTCTTTTATTTTAGCCTCATATTTTTTTCTCACGATTTGATCTAACCCTTCTTTGGCAACAGATTCTAAAATATCAGGAGATTTACATATTTTATATTCAATAATAATAGCATTGTCACCTTTACCTATCTTGGGTAGTAGCACAATGTCCGCCCTACCGCTACCGGTTTCTCTTTCACTGTCTATTATATAGCCAAGAGATAACGTGTTAATTAAACCTAGCATAAAGCCACTATAAAATAGCTCGGCTTTTTTCTCGCCAGTTTGATGAAAACTAGTAGCGTTTAGTAATAATTCTTGCAGCCTTTCTTTAAATTCTTCTATTTTACCTGCCGGCAGCAAACTAGCAAATGAATAATATAAAGAACTATCCATTTGTAACTTGTTGCTCACCCACTGCAATAATCTTGCATTATATATGTGTTTTACCTCTTTATTAGGAGCGGATAATTGATAAATATCCTCTTCTGACTCGATTACCATTGGGTTTAAATAACCACTAAATAGTAATAGACTAAATAGCCCTGACCGTGTGTTAATATCACTGAAACTAATTTGTCTGGTAATAGGGGAGATAATATTTTTGCCACTAGCGAGTAGCTGAATATCTTGTTGCATTCCATCTGACAATAATGCTTTATCAACAAGAGCCGTCCCCCCACTATCAAGCCAATAATGATCAAGCTTGCCTTTATGAGCCAAACATTGCATAATCGACCATGGATTATAAATGATCTCCCCACCAAAACTATAGCCATTATACCAAGCTTTAATTTTTTCAGGATTAGTTGCTGTTGGTACTTTGGTTAATAACTCATCAACTTCTGCTTGAGTAAAACCATAGAACTTAGAATATTTTTCATCAAGCAAGCTATATTCACTAACATTATTCAAATCCGAAAATAAATTAGCTTTAGCAACCCGTAATATACCAGTAATTACGCCTTTTTCTAAATAAGGATTAGTTTTTAAACTACTGCCAAACATCCCACGGAATATTTTTAGTACATCATCAAATTCTTTTAATTTATCACCAAATTCAATGTATGAACTATTGATCGGCGTATCGTATTCATCGATCAATATATAAACTTTTTGACCAAAATGTTTGTATAGTACTTCGCTCAAAACCCGTAAACTATCTTTTAAGTCTTCCTTATAAAGCTTTCCTGTAAAATATCGATTTAACTTTTCCTTTTGTGCATCATCTAGTAAATTTTCATCTGTTGTTATATAACGCTTTAAGTATCGATGGTTTGTAAACAGATTAGTTATTTGATTTTTTATTCCATTCTCAATTTCTTGGTAGTTACTGCCTTTAACATCCTTAAAATTTATGGAAATCACCGGAAATTGACCTTGATGCTCAGATATTACATCTGAGTACTGAGCTATTTTCAACTTCTTAAGTAACTTCTTTCTACCTGTTACTAGTCCTAAATCTACTTCACCCCCGATAAATAGCTTACTATTTACTCTATCCTCTTCAGGTAAAGGCTTACCTCTCTCATCCACCTCTATTTCAAAAAATTTATGGAGCATGTTCATATTCAAGCTCTTACCCCACCGCCTTGGTCTGGTGATCAATATAACCTTACCACTATCTTCCAATAATTCTTTGATCATTAAGCTTTTATCAACAAAGACATCACTATTAACTAGCAGGTCATAGAATTCATCGGTACCTACCCTCATTCTTGGTGGCTTATTGTTATCTTTAACAATATTAGTTTCTTTGGTTGATATATTATCAAAAAATTCTACTTTCATATTAAGAATATATTATAAACTTTATTAAGTAAATCATAACACAAACAAGCTAGCCTAGCTAATAAATTTACATATTCATATAATCAACAAACAACCTTTAGTATTTTCACAAAATTGTATAGTGCTATGGTATGCGAGTCCCTGATATTTTCAAAAAAACAATTCTTTAAATCATTTGAGTACCCCAACTTCCTATTTAAGTGCATGTTTGATAAGAGAGATGGTAACAGCTTGCTTACGAACTAATGCATAGTGCATTATTACATCCAATAATTTGATTATTTGATCAAATTGTCGTGGTAAATTAATTAATAAATATTCAATTACACAGTCAGATACCTTAACCGACTGATCGGAAAAATATTTAAAGATTAATTTACTCATCAATTCATCATCTGGCTGATTTATTTCTAACCTTAGAACAGAATTGATTCTTGATGATAAATCCTGTAATGCAAAATTATTAGCTAAACTTCCTGTAGTCATCAACAAATATTTACGACACTCACTTATTAAATTAAAACAATGGAGGATATTTCTTTCCTGCCAAAATTCTATATCTTCCATAATAAAAGCATTATACTTCATAACATGCTCTGCACTAAGTATATCTGAATCTTTTTTTATAAAAAATGCATTCGACAAATTTTGCCATATTTTACTAAGATATGTTTTACCAGAGGAAGGAGGTCCATAAAGCAAAATTGTAAACTCATAGGGTTTACTGCCCCAAATTCTCGACCAGTTTTTTATTGAATTGTATGCGATTTGATTAGAAGGTGAATTAATAAAATTATCTAGAACATATCGATCATTACCAAATAATGGTAATATATATTGCTGGGAATCTCGCATAATTAATAGATAATCTTTAACTCTTATAAAACTTACTAGATTTATAAAAATCGATAGCAGCTAAAAATAAAACTTTTATTATACTGGCAATTGGTATAGCAAATAATATACCCAAGAAACCAAATATATTACCTAATGCAAGAACTGCAAATATTATCCAAAGAGGATGTAGACCGATCTTATCACCTATAATTTTCGGTGATAAAATATATCCTTCAACTATTGTGCCAACCAAATAAATAATGATTATATAAAATAATGTACTGACCATACCAAAAGCAAAATAACTAACAATCATGGTAAGCGAAAAGGATATTAAGATGCCAACAAATGGTATAATTATTGAAAAACCAGACAAAACCCCTAACAATAATCCTAAATCTACACCAAGAATCGACAAAGAAACTCCGTAATAGATTGATAATAATAAACAAACATTTAGCTGTCCCCTTATATAAGCAGACAGGGAAGTATTAATGGCTGATAATATTTTTAGAATTTTCTTTTTACCTTTCAAAGGTAGTAAAAGGTTTATATTTTCTGACATTGTTAACCAATCTCGTAAAAAATAAAATAATATAAGTGGTATTAATAAAATCAATACAAATAAATTGATTGTTACCATAGTAACATGCCAAATATTATTAGCAAGCCCTGTGATCAACAAAAATATACCATTAACAAAGTTACTAATAGAATTTTTTATATTATCAGCAATATCTGTATCTATTGAATAAAATTTTGCCGTAATAACAGGTATTAATTCAGTTTGTAAATAATCTTTATAAGCTGGAATTTTACTAATTAGCAAAGTTGTTTGTTGATATATGATAGGCAGCAACACTACCATTACTATAGCAAAAATGCTAAAAAATAGAAAGGAAATTACTGAAACCACTATAGTTCTAGATAATTTATATCGTAACGACAGATTATCAATTATAGGCTGTAATATATATGATATTATTCCAGCTATAAAAAATGGCATCAATATATTAGAGATCAGAGTCAAAGTTACTATAATAGTGCCAACAACAATAACCCAAAAGAGTCTATAATATAGTTTGTGTAAGTTGTAAAAGAAATCATTAAGAGGTACTGTAAAAAAACAACTTATAAAAAGGAAAGATATGTCAGAAAAAATAGAAAAGAAGTTTCTAGAACTAAACGCTAATCATATAAGTAATGAATTAGTAGAAGAATTATTATCAAAAGCCGATCCATCTAAATTGTTTGGTAGAGAAGGATTATTTCAACAACTAAAAAAGCAAATAGTTGAAAAAATATTAGAAAGTGAACTAGAGCATGAATTAGGTTATTCAAAGCATAGTAAAATGCCGAAAGTAGATAATAATCGTCGTAATGGTAGCTATGAAAAGACAATAATTGATGATGATGGTAGGAAGGTTACTCTGGAAGTACCAAGAGATCGAGAAGGAGAGTTTGTTCCGAAATTAATACCTAAAGGGCTGAGAAGATTCAGTGGATTTGACGATAAAGTTATCTCACTTTATGGTCGAGGAATGACAGTCAGTGAAATTCGAGGTCATTTGGAAGAAATATATCAAACTGAGGTTTCCGGTGATTTAATATCGACAATAACCGATGGAGTAATAGACGAAGTAACTAGGTGGCAAAATCGAGGTTTAGATAAGGTTTATCCAATATTATACTTAGACTGTATTCACGTTAAGTCTAGGGATAACCAGGTAGTGATAAATAAAGCAGTATATTTAGCGATTGCTGTTAATATAGAAGGAAAGAAGGAGTTGCTGGGTATTTGGGTAGGAAAAAATGAAGGTGCTAAATTCTGGATGCAAGTAGTTACTGAGTTAAAAAATCGAGGAGTAGAACAAATTTATGTTGCTTGTGTTGATGGTCTAAAAGGTTTTCCGGAAGCGATAAGTAGCATATTTCCTGCGACTATAGTACAGTTATGTATAGTTCATATGGTTCGCAATTCAGTGAAGTATGTCTCATATAAGGATTTAAAGGAGGTGACCACAGATTTGAAGCAAATTTATACAGCAAATAATGAAGAAATGGCAAGTCTAAAACTTCAACAATTTAGTTCAAAATGGGACAAAAAATACCCAGTAATTTCTGATATTTGGCAACGTAATTGGTGTGGGATAATCCCATTTTTTGCTTTTCCTGAGGAAATAAGAAAGGTAATTTATACAACAAATACCATTGAATCTGTCAACCGTCAAATTAGAAAAATCATCAAAAATAAGGGGGTGTTTCCAGATGATAAATCAATTCAGAAAATAATATTTTTAGCTCTGCAAAATGCATCTAAAAAATGGACTATGCCCATAAAAGATTGGTCATTAGCTTTGAATCAATTTGAAATACTTTGTGGTGATTTTAAATATGATTTATTGGAATGTAAAAAATAGAACTTACACAAAATAAATGATTGACTCACCCAAAAAATAGTTTTATCCAAGATGGTTCCTTTTCTTTTATCAATTACTGCAAAGTATAGCTTTTCCTTATATCATAGTCAATTGATGAGAAATTGGTGACGTTGTTACTCGTTGCTCGCATATTACATATAGGCTTTGCTCCATCACTCCTAGGAGATTGTCTACATCAAAGATTTTTTTGAAGGCTAACTCATATTTATTTAATTAGTAATCATAACTTATCTGATAATCCGCCATTTAGGGTTTTCAGTAGTTCAGTGATCTTAGCGACAGATAGTTTGGTTATTTTCGCTACTTCCTCAATAGAACTGCCATTTTCTATCATCATTTTTATTAATTCAGCTTTACCTTCTACTCTACCTTCTTCTTTGCCTTCCCTCCGTGCTTTCTTGAGAGTGTTAGCTTCAATACGTAGCCATTTCAGGTGTTCTTCATATGAATCACGTTCTTCTTTAGTGAAATTCATCACATCCAGAACTGTCAGGGCTTTTTTTAGGCTAGCATCATTTAACTCTTTAGGTAAATTATCTTTGTTCAGCAAATCATGTCTCGTTAAAAAAGTACTCCATCTATCAAGAGAGGTTTTTACCTTCTTTACTATGTCCGTCAGCTGTTCCTTCGGATTATTAGTAAACTTATTTAGCTCAATAGTATGCAATTCTAAATCTTTAAAATATAACAAACCACTATCTTTTTCTACTATATGAAACACATTATGATATTTATTTTCATGTAAAATAGAGGTAAAGTTTAATATATGAATACCAATGGCTTTCGATAAAGTAGCATAATCCTCTGCATTCTTTAATTGCTCAGTATATAACTTTGCCCAATAATATAGAGCTCTTTTGTCATAATCATCCGCATCAGTAATTTGCATTTCGATATTAAATCTTTTGCCATCTTTTCCTTGAGCTTTAATATCTAAAATTGACAATTTATCGCTCTTGAAATTTTTTGGATTATATGGATTGAGAAGTTGTACTTCTGTTACTTGGTCTTCTCTAGATACAATCGAATTGATCAGCGAAATAAGCAAATCCTTATTCTCTTCAACTCCAAAGATTTTTTTAAAAGCAATATCAACCCTAGGACTAATATTTGACATAAATCTAACTCTATATTTATTTTTTACAAATGGTTATATCTATAAATATAGCAGATTTTTATGCTCCACTAATAGCTGTTTTCATTATTTTTGCGATATTTTATTTTTTTATTTCCTGATTCGGTACCTTACTTTACGTATGGCATTAAAAGTCACAGGAAAAACAACCTGACACTATTAGCGAGGAACCACTTTAGTGGCGCCGAAGCAATCCAATGAATGCGTAAAGTGAGTATAGTAGCAACAAAGCAAATCACCCATTTTTCGATACTTGTACTATAGCAGGTCTAAGTAACCTATCTTTTATCTTATATCCTGATTGCATAACCGCTATGACACTATCCTGATCATATTTCTCTGATACTATCTGTGAAATTGCATGATGTATATTGTAATCAAACTTTTCCCCTAATAATGGTTCTATTGATTCTAAACCGTGTTTTTGTAGTATACTAGTCAGCTCCCCCTTAGTCATCTCTACTCCAGTAATAATATTAGCTATATCCCCTTCCATATTTTGTGGCTTATGCTCCAAAGCTCTAGAAAGATTATCATTAACACTGAGCAAATCTTTAGCAAAAGAAAAAATTGCATAATCTCTTGCCTCTTCAATTGATTTTTCTAGGCGTTTCCTAGTATTATCAGATTCGGCTATTGTCCTTAGCAACTTATCCTGCAAAATCTCAATTTGGTTTTTTAAACTAGCAATCTCTTGCAAGCTATCTTGTAACATTATGGTATCATCGGAAAGCTGGTTTTCTACTTCATTTATTAGTTTCTCATCAGTGTCAGCACCAATTTCCTGATTATTATTGTTCTCTTGTTGTTTTTCCATATTTACAGCCTTTTTTCTTGCAAAAATCTACTTTCTTAACATATAGTGTAAATCTTTGTATTTTCAAGTCAATTTTAACTAAGTAATAACCTATGAGAGCTTTTGATAGAAAAAATAATCAATTACGTAACATTTCAATTGAACCTTCAGTTCTGCTTAATGCTGATGGTTCGTGTCTTGTTAAGTTTGGCAATACCCATGTAATATGTAGTGCAACCTATGAAACAAATGTCCCGCCATTTCTACGAGGGCAAAATCAAGGTTGGATAAGTGCTGAATATGGTATGTTACCACGTTCAACTCACCAGCGTATGAAGCGTGAATCAACGCAAGGAAAGCAGTCAGGTAGGACTCAGGAGATTCAAAGGCTAATTGGCAGATCGATGCGTACGGCAATTGATCTAAAAGCCTTGGGAGAAAAACAAATCATCCTTGATTGTGATGTAATTAATGCTGATGGCGGAACTAGAACAGCAGCAATTACTGGTAGCTATATTGCACTTCATTTAGCAATTAGAGCATTAATTGCTAGGAAGATTATTAAAACTAACCCTTTAATTAGCCAAGTAGCAGCCATTTCATGTGGTATATATAAAGGGCAGCCAATAGTTGATCTTGATTATCTAGAAGATAGTAATGCTGAGGTAGATGCCAATTTTGTTTTTGCCGACAATGGAAATATAATAGAAATTCAAAGTACAGCTGAAAAAACCCCCTTTTCTGAAGAACAATTTTATGCTATGCTACAATTGGCAAGAAGTGCAACCTCTGATCTATTCAAGTTGCAAAATCAAATATTATTGAAGTAGCAAAAATTAATCTATCTAGATAAACAAAAGTTTACTATAGATAAATACTAATCGGATTAATTATTAGTTGTTTACTTTTTTATAAAAATACCTTAATATTTAGAAACATTAATTTTATAAAAAAAGCTTTATTTATGGTAAACTTACAAACCAAACTTAACTCATTAATGACTCAAAAAAATATCAATGCTATAGAGATAGAGAAAAAAACTGGATTAAGCAGAAATACTGTTTATAGCATTTTATATGGTAGTTCAAAAAATCCTAGTGCTACTAATTTACAATTAATTGCCAAAGCCTTAGATATTAATTTGGCAGCTCTTGTTGTTGATAGCGAAGTAAGCACTGAGGTGCTAACTGTTGATCAGATGAAAATTTTTAGCAAATCCACTAATTTAACCATTAATATGTTAGTTGAGAAGAATTTAAACTTTTCATTTGCTAATCTTACGGCTCTAATCAAAGAAGTATACGAATATGCTCTAAAAAAGCAGTCTGTTGATAATACATTTATAGATTGGATGATTGAGAAATATCACAAACCTTGATTTTTTCTTTGCCGATAAATTTTATCAACGATTGGTGATTATACAGCCTCCCGACTTCCGCAAAAAAATGTTGAAAGATGGGAAGAGAGGATATGGAGGAGCCATAGAGCTGAGAAATGATTTTTTCAGGCGGTCTGTTGTGCCTAGCGAGTAATTTATTGCTGACTTTGGTTTTTGTTATGATATAAATATATTATTACATATTAATTCTACAATTATCTACATGTACATACGTCGTAAAAAAACACCAAATAGTCCAAGGCAATCAATACAAGTGGTTGAAGGATACCGAGATAGCAAAGGTAATGTCAAACAACGTATTGTCCGACATTTAGGGGTATTCTTCGATGATGCAGAAGAAGCCAAATTAGTTGCATTAGCAGAGGATTTAATTGTAAAGATTAAAGCTGAACGGTCAGCAGCTTCCGGTCATGGTAGCTTCTTTGCTGATGATTGCTTAGCTAACAAAAAAGGTCGCCCAGTCAAAAAGCAACTATCGGATATTATCCCTGTTAATCAAGTTAAATTAGACGAAATAGTTGAGACTGCTCGGCTTGTAGAAGGGGTGCATGAGGTAGGCGGATATGTTTACGATCAAATGGATTTCAACCAACTAATGCAACGTAAACGTGATTCTGAGATGCTTCGTGATTTGGTATTAGCCCGTATGGTAAAGCCCGATAGCAAGCGTGGTCTAGCACAATATTTAAGCGAACAATTTGACAAAAACCATGATTTAGACGCCATATATCGCATGATGGATAAATTACAGGAGCAGATACCTAAAATTAAAGAATTATGCTTTAAAAATACCTTGGTTCTAATCCCCAACAAGCAGGTGAGTTTAGTGTTTTTTGATGTTACAACATTATATTTTGAATCAACAGAAGTCGATGAACTCCGGGCGTTTGGTTATAGTAAAGACCATCGCTTTAATACTACTCAATTAGTGCTGGTTCTTGCGACTAATGAAGATGGATTACCGCTTGGCTATGAGCTATTTAGTGGTAATACCGCCGAAGTTAAGACCCTATTGCAAGCTATTAATAGTTGGCAAAGTTTTTTAAAAGTTAAGGATGTATGCTTTATAGCTGACCGAGCAATGTTTAGTAAAGCTAATTTACAAGCTCTTGATGAGTCTGGTTATCGTTATATTGTAGCAGCAAAGTTAAAGTCACTGAAGAACGAGTTAAAGGAAAAGATTTTAGCAGAAGATAATTATGTACCTACTGTATTAGGCAATGATTTTGCGTGGATTGCTGAATTTGAGCATGAGGACAAACGTTTGATCACTAGCTATAAAGCCAAGAGAGTGAGGAATGGTGCAAAAGAAAGGCAAAATATTTTGGATAAAATCAAAAAAACTATAGGTGAATCTGGAAGTACTAAAAAGCTTATTTCTAATAGTGGAGTTAAAAAATATACTTCAAGTGAGAATAATAAAAGTTATCTTGATGAAGATAAAATCCAACAAGATAGTGAATGGGATGGTTTACATGGAATAATCACCAACGATAAAAGCATTAATGCCAAAGAAGCGATTGGCAAATATGGCAGATTATGGGTAATTGAAGAACAATTTAGAATCAATAAGCATAATTTGCAAATGCGACCAATTTTTCATTGGACAAGTAAGAGAATTGAAGCACATATTGGTATGTGCTATATGAGTTTTGCTGTGCTTAAACAAATAGAATATAAAGTAGCACTTACCCAAAAAATCAGTATAACTAATATAGTTGAGTTGTTAATGGGAGTACAATCTTCAATTTTAAGGCATACAACAACAGGAGATTTGTATAGGCTACCAGGCAACATGAAAAATGATGTGAGGAAGATTTATAAAACCTTCAATCTTAAACGCTCAGATGCTGTAGAAATATATCTAAAATAAGCAAATAATGTTGTGCCTAAAAATCTACAACCCTTACAAACTAAGGTCTGCACGACTTTCTCTTAATAAAAACTGTGGAAGTAGGGGGCTTCCAGCATATAAAGTTACAAAACCTCCAGTGACTCCTAGAGTCCTATCTGTTACAAAGAAGCTAGCTCATAATAAGAATGAGAGGACTCGTTAAGTTTATGTATAGCTAACGTGTTTTTAATAAAATATAGGGCAATGGTTGTTATCCTTACGAAAGTAGGTATCTGAAAATGCCCTGAAGTATTATAGATTCCCGCCTACGCGGGAATGACAAATTTTGCGTTTAAGAGTCTATAATATACTTTGTGTAAGTTGCAAAAGTAAGCAGTAAGAAGTACTGTAAGAAAACAACTTATAAAAAGGTAAAATATGTCAGAAAAAATAAAAAAGAAGATATTAGAACTAAAAGATAATAATATAAGTAATAATTTAGTAGAAGAATTATTATCAAAAGCCGATCCATCTAAGTTGTTTGGCAAAGAAGGATTATTTCAACAACTAAAAAAGCAAATAGTTGAAAAAATATTAGAAAGTGAACTAGAGCATGAATTAGGTTATTCAAAGCATAGTAAAATGCCGAAAGTAGATAATAATCGTCGTAATGGTAGCTATGAAAAGACAATAATTGATGATGATGGTAGGAAGGTTACTCTGGAAGTACCAAGAGATCGAGAAGGAGAGTTTGTTCCGAAATTAATACCTAAAGGGCTGAGAAGATTCAGTGGATTTGACGATAAAGTTATCTCACTTTATGGTCGAGGAATGACAGTCAGTGAAATTCGAGGTCATTTGGAAGAAATATATCAAACTGAGGTTTCCGGTGATTTAATATCGACAATAACCGATGGAGTAATAGACGAAGTAACTAGGTGGCAAAATCGAGGTTTAGATAAGGTTTATCCAATATTATACTTAGACTGTATTCACGTTAAGTCTAGGGATAACCAGGTAGTGATAAATAAAGCAGTATATTTAGCGATTGCTGTTAATATAGAAGGAAAGAAGGAGTTGCTGGGTATTTGGGTAGGAAAAAATGAAGGTGCTAAATTCTGGATGCAAGTAGTTACTGAGTTAAAAAATCGAGGAGTAGAACAAATTTATGTTGCTTGTGTTGATGGTCTAAAAGGTTTTCCGGAAGCGATAAGTAGCATATTTCCTGCGACTATAGTACAGTTATGTATAGTTCATATGGTTCGCAATTCAGTGAAGTATGTCTCATATAAGGATTTAAAGGAGGTGACCACAGATTTGAAGCAAATTTATACAGCAAATAATGAAGAAATGGCAAGTCTAAAACTTCAACAATTTAGTTCAAAATGGGACAAAAAATATCCAGTAATTTCTGATATTTGGCAACGTAATTGGTGTGGGATAATCCCATTTTTTGCTTTTCCTGAGGAAATAAGAAAGGTAATTTATACAACAAATACCATTGAATCTGTCAACCGTCAAATTAGAAAAATCATCAAAAATAAGGGGGTGTTTCCAGATGATAAATCAATTCAGAAAATAATATTTTTAGCTCTGCAAAATGCATCTAAAAAATGGACTATGCCCATAAAAGATTGGTCATTAGCTTTGAATCAATTTGAAATACTTTGTGGTGATTTTAAATATGATTTATTGGAATGTAAAAAATAGAACTTACACAAAATAAATGATTGACTCGCGTTTAAAGATAGCTCTGCAAAAAACTTGATTATCGAGTATAAGTAATAGGCCTCGCTCCATCGCTCCTAACACCAAATCCTCCTGAATTTACTATATATAGAAATTAGTAGATCATAATTGGTTTTTTACACAACAAAGCCCATTAATTTCTTGAGTTCAATCAGAGTTTTAGCAGCGGTCATTCTAGCTTTATCCGCTCCGTTATATAATGTAGTTATCAAATAATCTTGGTTTTTCATTAACTCTGTATATTTACCATGAATGGGAGTTAGAGTCGTGATGATAATATCAGCTAGCTCCTCCTTAAATTTGGCAAAACCGGCATTTTGGTACTGATCAACTATTTTGTCAACATTAGTACCAGATAAACTGCAATAAATGTCAATTAAATTGCTAATTTCTGGTCTATTTTGAGGATCATAACTGATTTCCGCTAAATGATCTGTTTTAGCTTTTTTAATTTTTTGGTAAATTTGATCTGGGCTATCATTTAAATTAATACGAGATAAATCAGATGGATCAGATTTACTCATTTTTTTACGACCGTCTTTTAAGCTCATTATTCTTGATGAGCCTTGAATTAATGGTTCAGGTAATTTTAGGACATCCTGATTGAATTTTCTATTGATAATAGCCGCAATATCTCTGGTAAGTTCCAAATGCTGTTTTTGATCATCACCAACAGGTACTATGTCAGCATTATATAATAATATATCAGCTGCCATCAATACTGGATAAGACAATAATCCTAAGCCAGCATTTTCCTGGTCTTTTCCTGCTTTGTCTTTAAACTGAGTCATACGTTTAAGCCAACCAAGTGGGGTAACGCAATTTAATATCCAAGCAAGTTCCGTATGTTCCTTCACCATACTTTGTGCGAATATGGTAGTTTTCTCTGGCACAAGCCCTGTTGCTATATATATGGCAACAGTTTGCAATATAGAAGAGTTTAGTTCTATGGGTGAGCGATCTATAGTAATAGCATGTAAATCGGCTAAAAAGAACAAGCAATTATACTCATCCTGAATCTTAGACCAATTAACAATTGCTCCGAGATAGTTCCCTAAATGTAGATCCCCAGTCACTTGACATCCGGATAGAGCTGTTTTTTTCATTGAATTTCTCCGAATAGTTACTAATTATAGCTATGTAAAAGTAATCTTATACTATATATTTATTATATATCTGTTATATATCTATTCATTATTAACAAATGAGTTAACCAACTATGTTTTGGCGTTTAAGAGTATTAACATTTTATGCACTACTTGCTATATTTACCATTACATTCTTCCTTATATGTTACATACCCGTAACATTTTTCAATGTCAACTATTATATACGATACAGGATAGGGTTTATTTTTTCTCATGTATTTATTTGGCTGGTTAAAATCTTTTGTGGTTTAAAATACCAAGTTGTTGGTCTAGACAAATTACCTTCATCTCCTTCCATAGTATTGTCTAATCACCAATCATGCTGGGAACAAATATTTGTACAATTAATTATACCTGAACATTCTTGGGTATTAAAAAAAGAGTTATTTAATATCCCGTTATTCGGCTGGGGGTTGAAAATGGTTAAGCCAATTGCTGTAGACCGTAACGCTAATATCTCGGTTGGTCAAATTTTAAGAGAAGGACAGGAAAAGATAAAAAGTGGTTTATGGTTGGTTATCTTTCCTGAATCTACTAGATTTAAACCAGAACAAAACGCTAAATTTAAACCTAGTGCAGTAAAATTAGCTTCATTGGCAAAAGTACCGATAGTGATGATGGCACACAATGCAGGGGTATATTGGCCAAGGGGCTTTTGGGTTAAGAAACCAGGGATAATTCAAGTAAAGATAATTGATGTTATCTCGGTAGAGGAAATAGAACAATCTGATGTTAGAGACCTTACTGAAAAGATAGAACAGGTGATTAATACCGAAAAGCAAATATTATTTGAACAAACTCATAAAAATAAATTATAAGAGTATTTATCATCTATTCCTATTATGTTATATTCCATTTTAGGTCTCTCTAATATAAAATGTAATTTATGACAAAATATATGACAAAAACAAAGCAGGAAATTTATAATAGCAGACCAACTTCTCCTCATTTAACAATATATAAAAAACAGATCAGTGCTGTTTTGTCTATTGTGCATCGTATGACGGGGATAGGATTATTTTTTGCACTATCAGTATTGATATGGTGTTTTATTTTATTATCTTTTAGCAAATTTAATCCCGAATATTTACAGTTCTTTAAATGTAGTTTATTTAAAATCCCTCTAATATTTATAAGTTTTGCCTGGTTTTACCATTTATGTAATGGGGTGCGTCACTTAATTTGGGATAGTGGGCGTTGCTTTTCAATAAGAGCTATTAACTTCACAGGCTGGTTTGTTGTAATAGCCTCAATAGTTATGACGTTAGCTTTTTGGTTGTTATAGTCAATTTAATTTATGGTCTCTATATGAATACTAATTTAAGGACAGATTTAGCAAAAGCTAAAGGAGTTGGTTCGGCAAAAAGTGGCTCTAGTCACTGGTTACATCAAAGAATCACTGCTATTATTTTGGCAATTTGCTCTATTTGGCTAATAGTTTTTATTAAATGTAATATTGGCAAGGACTTAACTCATTTTGTTGGTACTTTACAGAAACCTTACAATATTGTGCCTTTGGGCATATTGATTATTACCACCTTCTATCATGCCATGCTTGGTATGCGAGTGGTAATTGAGGATTATATTAGTTGTATCAAGCTTCGTATTGGGTTAATTATATTTTTGCAAATATTTTGTATTATAACGATTGCATTCTTAGTGGTAGCATTATTTTATGCTATACTATAGCTAAATGGATTGCTTCGTCGGCTTTCGCCTCCTCGCAATGACGCTTGGGTTTATAAATCGTCATTGCGAGGAGCCACTTTAGTGGCGACGCGGCAATCCATGAAAGTAATTGCTTAATCGTGTTTCGCTACTCCTTGCTAATAGACTGAATAATATTAGCCGGATTAGCTATAGGTTAAAATTATTTGAGTATTATTTGGAATAAAAGGAATTTATGAATGTCTACTAAATCTTATAATATTGTCCACCATCAATTTGATGTAGTGGTAGTTGGAGCTGGAGGAGCTGGTCTTAGGGCAACTTTTGGTATGGCAAAAGAGGGGTTGAGTACTGCTTGTATTAGCAAGGTTTTTCCCACTAGAAGCCATACTGTAGCGGCACAAGGTGGTATCAGTGCCTCTCTTGGTAATATGGGGCAAGATGATTGGCGTTGGCATATGTATGATACCGTAAAGGGTTCTGATTGGTTAGGTGATCAAGACGCGATTGAGTATATGTGTAAACATGCAGCTGCCGCGGTACTAGAGCTTGAACATTATGGGGTACCTTTTTCACGAACAGAAGAAGGTAAAATTTATCAGCGTCCTTTTGGTGGTATGACGACAAATTATGGCAAGGGGCAAGCTGCCCAAAGAACTTGTGCTGCAGCAGATCGTACGGGTCATGCCATATTACATACTTTATACCAACAGGCTTTAAAAAATAAAGCTCAATTTTTTATTGAATATTTTGCCATTGATTTGTTAATGAATAATGGAGAATGTGTAGGGGTAGTTGCTTGGAATCTTGATGACGGGACAATACATTGTTTTCATTCTCACTTAGTAGTATTAGCTACTGGCGGATATGGTAGAGCTTATTTTTCTGCCACAAGTGCTCATACTTGTACCGGTGATGGAGGGGGAATGGTGGCAAGAAGCTCCATTGCCTTGCAGGATATGGAATTTGTTCAATTCCATCCAACTGGTATATATGGGTCTGGCTGCTTAATTACAGAAGGTGCTAGGGGAGAAGGTGGTTATTTAGTAAATGCCAATGGTGAAAGATTTATGGAACGATATGCTCCAGCCGCTAAAGACCTTGCTTCAAGAGATGTGGTTTCAAGAGCTATTACCATGGAAATCAGAGAAAATAGAGGCGTAGGTGAGCATAAAGATCATGTATTCCTACATTTAGATCATTTGTCGCCGGAAATTCTTCACGAACGTTTACCGGGTATTTCCGAAACAGCAAAGATTTTTGCTGGGGTTAATGTTAACACCCAGCCAATACCGGTATTACCAACAGTACATTATAATATGGGGGGAATACCAACAAATTACCATGGGCAAGTTATTGATAAAGATCAGGATAATCATCATAAAATTATTCCTGGATTAATGTCGATTGGTGAGGCTGCCTGCGTTTCAGTACATGGAGCTAATCGATTAGGATCGAACTCTTTGCTTGATTTAGTGGTATTTGGTAGGGCGGCAGCAAAAAAAGCTGCTGAAATTGTTAAAGTGGGTCAACCACATAAGGTTCTACCTCAATCAATATTGGATAAAATAATTAGCAGATTTGACGGTATACGTCATGCTAAAGGAGAAATACCAGTAGCTGATCTAAGACTCAAAATGCAAAAAATTATGCAAAATCACGCAGCAGTATTCAGAACTCAAGAAGTTCTAGATCAAGGGATAGAGCTGATTGATAAGGCACGAAAGGAATATGCTGATATTCAGATCAATGATAAATCGTTAATATGGAATAGTGATTTAGTGGAAGCACTAGAATTAGCTAATTTATTAGACCAAGCAGTAATTACTATGCATTCTGCTGCCAATAGAAAGGAAAGCAGAGGAGCACATTCTAGAGAAGATTATTTAGAACGTAACGACGAGGAGTGGATGAAACATACACTGGCTTGGATTGACGAACAAGGTAATGTCAAACTAGATTATAAACCGGTAACTCTTACAACCTTAACAGACGAAGTAGCGGCAATTCCGCCAGCTAAACGAGTTTATTAAAAATACAGTTTATGTTATATAGTTTATGTTAAATTCAATAAGCCCAAGTTTAATAAGGCTGAGCCAAGCTTTAAATGAAAAAATATGTCACGATTTTGCAGGAACAATAGGTGCTATAGATAATAGTATTGGCTTAATAAAAACTATAGCTTATAAAAAAAAGGCTATTAAACTGATTCAGGATAGTACCGATAGACTTATAAGCTATTTACAGTTTTATCGTTATTTATATTCTCTGCCTTCTGAGGGTAACAAAATTTCTATTGCAGAAATTAATAGATTAGCTACTGATTTTTTAAAATCAAAAAATCATAATATTGAACTAATATTTACAAGGTTATATAGCATAGATATCAATGACCATATAGCCCAGATTATCATCTGTTTAATTGTTGTAGCATCTAATAATCTATCCAAAAATGCTATTATTAAAGTTGAGCTGGAGATACAACATGATAAATTTATTAGTATGAAAATTGTAGTAATAGCCACAAATCTCAAGTTTGATCAGAATAAAACAGATATTTTGCTTGGAACAGGAGCCAACTCTTCAGATCATTCCAGTATAACTATAGAAAATGTTCACGAATATTACACTTACTACTTAATTACAGAGTATGGCTATAAGTTATTGGTCACTCCATTAATCGATTCAGTGGAGTATACTCTTATGATTTAACCAAACCAATCTATTAGACTAAAAGTGATAGCGTAATGCATAACTGAAGCAAAAACTGCTGCAGCAATATCATCTACCATAACGCCAATACCACCTTTAATATTGGCATCAAGCCAATTTATTGGCCATGGTTTGATAATATCAAAGAACCTGAACAGAGCAAAAGGTAAAGCCAATAAAAAGATAAAATTTAGTACAGGCAAACTTAAATATTTTGTAATTCCTGAATAATTCATAAAAAAAACGGAAGGAAAGCTTAATATTAATGTTAGCATTTGACCCACTACCTCATCAATCACCACTTCTCTTGGATCCTCTCGCTTACTATAGTGTATGTATATTGAGGAAAAATATGTGCCTAATATAAATAGTAACAGGCAAATCAAAAAAGCGATAATAAAGATACTAATAAGTTCTACTTGCATAGAAAGATATAATATCCAGTAGCACAAAGGGAAAGCAGCCAGAGAGCCAAATGTACCAGGACAATATTTTATTTTACCTATATAGAAAAAAGTTACAATAAATTCTGCAAATTTGTATCTATTAAACATAATAACCCTACTTAATTTAATAGACCTCTTGCCTAACCTAAAGATAATTGAGGAATTTTTAGGAAAAACGAAGTCGAGTACCGCAGCGTACTAAGATGTACGTGAGGAACGGAGACGAGTTTTGACAACAAAATTACCAATTAGATTAGGTTATGCAAGAGGTCTAATCAGTATATAGCTAATCTGATTAGTTATCCATAACAAACTTGCGTCATTGCGAAGATGCGTAATCCGACAAAGTAATCCTGTTTTGTGTCATCCCTGCGTAGGTAGGGATATATACTAGATTCCCGCCTACTCGGGAATGACAATTTACTTTTTTATGTCACCCCTGCGTAAGCAGGTATCCAGATTCCCACTTAAGCGGGAATTACAATGACTTTTGTGAATTTGGCGTAATGCTATTTGGATTAGCTATACTTGATATTTCCTTTCTCCCTTTTTTCCTTGCTTAAATTACACAGCTAAAAGAGTTGTATTGTAATGCTATTGCAACTATTTTTGCCAATTATTCAAATTTATTAATATAGATGAAAAATTACTTGATTAAGCTAAGACACTAGATTATTATTAGTTGAAATAAATAGTGAAAATTAAATTATTATAACAATGAATAAATCTAATAAATCAAAAGAAAGAATAAACCTGATTATAGGTATGCGTTTAAAACAGCGTCGTATAATGATGGGTATAAGCCAACAAGAATTAAGTACAGCTATTAATCTTAGTGTAAAGCAGATACAAAGATATGAAGATGCTACTACCCCAATAGCTAGTAGTATATTGTATTTTTTTGCAAAATTATTAAATGTATCTATTGAGTATTTTCTTGATACAACTGAAATTACTGATGCATCAGATGGTTACTTATTTGAGATACAAGACAATCATAAGTTTTTGAATGATATTATTGCGGAAGATAGAGCAGAATATTTAGCCCCTTTAAAATACGATGCAGAAGAGGAAGTATCCTATCTTGTTAGAGTATTTAGCAAAATTCAAAATCCGCAAATTAGACAAAAAATAGTTGAGCTTATTGGGTCAATAGTAGCATCTCAAGGCACGAATGCAGGGTAAAAATAGATGAAATAGTAATACTCCATAATCAAGTTTTTTATAGAGCTTATAAATAGTAGGTTGTTCAAAAGAAATTTGAATATATAGTCAATTGATGGGAAGTTGGTGACGTCGTCACTCGTCGCTCGCCTATTACTTATAGGCGTCGCTCCATCGCTCCTAGCCCCAAATTCTCCTGAATTGACTATAAATTTCATTTGGGCGGAAAGATTTTTATACCGAGCCAGGTGGATAAAGCGGAGTTGCACATAACAACTACCAACGGCACTGAAATTATAACATTTTCTAAGGCTGCATAATTATATCGTACTGGGTGTTAATTCAGGTTAATTCACTATAAAAAAACAAAAAATTATAAAAATTTTGCTAATTAGCTATTAGTGGACAATAAAAAAGTAGTATAATGGATATTATAGTTGAAAGGAACACGTGAAAACAATGATAGAAGGAAAAAATAATGTTGATGATCAACCAACCATGTTAGTTGGTACTGATGATTTTAAGAAATTATTGCTTAATAGCAACGTATTTGTTGATAAAAGCTTAATGATTAAAGAGTTATTGGCAGATAGTGGAGATGTCATCCTAATCACCAGACCAAGGCGGTGGGGTAAAAGTTTGAATATGAACATGCTACAGAAATTTTTTGAGATAGAGGTGGATGAGAGAGGTAAGCCTTTACCTGAAGAGGATAGAGTAAATAACAAGCTATTTACTGGTGGTACAGTAGATTTAGGATTTGACGAAACTAAAGAGCTAAAACCTTTGAAAATTGTGAGTGATGCAAGTATCATGAAACGTCAAGGTCAATTTCCGGTGATTTTGCTCAATCTTAAAGATGTTAAAGGCAGTAGTTATCAGGAAATAGAACTAAGCATTAAGAATCAAATTATAGAATTATTTGCAAGTCATCATTACTTAAATCATCATGTAACAGAAGATACAGGACTATTAAATAATGCACAAAAAGAAAAACTAAGGAGATATTTTGATGGGAAACTTGAGAAAAATGACTTAAAAGATAGTTTACGGGTTTTGAGTGAAGTACTGTACAAACATTTTAATCAGAAAGTTTATATATTAATCGATGAATATGACACACCGATCAATAGCTCCTACATTAAATTTGGCAGTAAGCCAGAAGAGTTTGAACAAGTACTTGAGCTATTTCGTGGTATGTTTGGTAGTAGCCTAAAGACTAATCCTTGTATAGAAAAAGGAATAATAACTGGTATATTGCGTATCGCTAAAGCTAATTTATTTTCGGATTTGAATAATGTTCGTGAATATACTCTGCTAGATGAAAAATTTGCTAAATTTTATGGTTTCACTCAATCAGAAGTTGATGAGTTATTAACCAAAGTACCACTTGACACAAGTCCTGAACAAATTAAAGCTTGGTATAATGGCTATAGTTTTGGTGGAGAAATCATCTATAATCCATGGTCAATTATGTTATGCTTAGATACTAGAGGCAAACTTGATCATTATTGGCTTGATAGTGGGGGGACGGCTCTTGTTGATAAAGCATTATTGTCAGATGGAATGCAAATTGATATCCAACAATTAGCTAGCGGTAAAAGTATCATTGCACCTATTACCAAACAAATCAGTTTCAACGACATCAATACACGAAGTGGGTTATTTAGTCTGTTGCTATTTAGTGGTTATTTAAACCCAACAGCTATCGAACCTGCAAAAGATATCTACGAATTATCAGTGCCTAATAAGGAAGTAGAGTATATATATGAAACCAGGCTATTACAATGGGTGAGTAGCAAGTTACAAATGGATAGTTCTTTATATTATTCTTTTGCTAGTTTATTGCCGGCAGGCAAAATAGAAGAATTTAAAGAGAAATTACAAGAGTTATTACTAAATGCTACTAGTTTTCATCAAACTGGCGAGAAAAAAGCCGAGCTATTTTATAGTGGTTTTATGCTAGGTTTGATTAACACTTTATCTCCTGGCTATGTCATAGATAGTGAGAGAGAAACAGGCAGTGGTAGAGCTGATGTTATGTTGATACCTAAGGCTGGGAAGCAGAATAATGCTATTATTATTGAATATAAAATATGCAAATCTCCTGATACTCTAGAATCTATCGCAAAAGATGGGCTAGATCAAATCATGAGAAAAAAATATGAGACTAAAATAAAAGAACACTCTCATGTTCAGAAAATTATCAAAATTGCTATAGCTTTTTGTGGTAAAGAAGTGGCTCTAGAATACCAAATAGCTCAGGTATCTTAGGCACAATTGTTGAAAATTAGAAGAGCTATAGTCAATTGATGAGAAGTTGGAGACGTTGTTGCTCAATGCTCGCCTATTACTTATAGGCGTTAATTTAAGAAAATAAAGTAGAAAAGTCGTTTATTAGCGAGCCACCGTAAGTGGCGTGGCAATCCATTTTTAATCACTTTTCTGGATTGCTTCGTCAACCTTAAGGTTTCCTCGCAATGACGGTTTTTCAATTATTATTTTTTAAACTGACGCTTATGCACTCCATCGCTCCTAGCCCCAAATTCTTCTGAATTGACTATATTTGCATAAATCAACTTGTTAATCTTTTTATAATTTCATCTTTGCTGAGCAGAGGTAATATTACTGACATTTCTGGTCCAGATGTCATTCCTGTTATAGCAAGTCTTAAAGGTAGGAATACTTCTTTACCTTTTTTACCAGTTATTTCCATAATTCTTTTAGTCCATATGCTCCAACTATCGATGGTTATTGGTTCGTCTATTAATAAGGTAGCTGCTTGTTTTAAAAACTCTTTATCTAATCCTTCAACTTTAGGGGGGGAATAACAAATATTCCACCAATCTTTTATTTCATATAATTTTTGTAAATTACCTCTAACTGCCAACCAAAATTGCTCATTTATTTGTTCAGCTTTAATCTCTTTTAAGCGATCTTTTACTTCATCAAAACTCAAGCTAATTAGTAATTTATGATTTAAACGCTCTAGCTCTTCTGGTAAATAAGTTGTTGGACTTTTAGAAAAATTATTAATGTCAAACTCTTTTATTAGCCCAGCTAAATTTTTAAATGGTATAATAGGCGATGATGAGCCAAGCAAACTAAAGAAACTATTAATTGCCATTGGTTCTAATCCAATTTTATCCCTTAGAGCAGCAATCTCAAATCCCCCTGTTCTTTTAGATATTTTTTCATCCCGACTGATAACTAGACTAAGATGAGCAAAATTTGGTACCTTTGCCCCTAGAGTTTCAAACATTTGCACATGAATGGCAGTGTTAGTTACATGATCCTCGCCCCGAACAATATCGGTAATGCCATAATCAATATCATCAACAACCGAACAAAGCATATAAGTCATACTGTTATCTTCTCTGATAACTATCGGATCACCAATATTCTTGCCTTCATATTTAACTTCACCCTTAATCATATCTTGCCAAATAATTGGAGTATGCGATACCAAGAATCGATAATGCGGTTTTCTTCCTTGACTAATATAGTCATTTATTTGTTGTTCAGTAAGGTTCAAAGCCGCACGATCATATATCGGAGGAAGCCCTCTAGATAGTTGTAACTTACGCTTTAATTCCAGCTCTTCCTGGGTCTCAAAACAAGGATATAATTTATTTTTTTGTAATAATAATGCTTTTACTGCTTCATACTTATCAAATCTATCAGATTGGCAAAAAGTTTGATCCCAGTTAAGTCCTAAAAATTTAAAATCCTCTTCAATGGCATGTTTATATTGTTGTTTGCTACGTTCAAGATCAGTATCATCAAACCTTAAAATAAATATGCCATTATGCTTTCTAGCATATAACCAATTTATCAGAGCTGTCCTAGTATTACCTATATGCAACATACCAGTTGGTGAGGGAGCAAATCTTGTGATAACTTTTCTCATAATTTTCTAACTGCTTATTTTGCTTTTTTCTTTTTTGTTACTTTTTTTGCAGCACCAGTCCTTGTCCTAATATTCTTTTTAGGAATTGTTGTTACCACTACTCCTGGCTTATCAGTATCTTTCTCCGGTTTATTCTTCAGCCTATTATTACTAGCCTCAATTATTTCCACAGCAGTTTCTAATGTGATGGTAAAAGGATCGTATCTTTTCGGTATCGAAATAAACCGATCAAGATATTTAAGATACGGACCATATCTACCTATACCCAGTATAATCTCTTGATGAGATTCAGGGTGTAGGCATAACTTAACCGGTAACTCAAGAAGCCTTAGAGCCAAACTAAGAGTCACGTCATTTTGTGCTACTGACGGTGGCAATGACACACGCTTTGGTTTTTCACCCTTGGCAACTGGTTTGCTAGTCTGTACATAAAAACCATATGGACCTTTCTTTAATAAAACATCATGACCCTCTTTATCTACTCCTAATAATTTGTTCTCTTCAGCCATATCAACAATATCACTATTCTTCGAAGTAATTTGTTTTTTGAAAGTACATTCAGGATAGTTACTGCAAGCTAAAAACGCTCCAAACTTACCAAGCTTTAACCCTAATTGCCCTGTAGAACAGGATGGGCAATTTTTCGAATTGTTACTTTCTGATTTTTCTCCAAATAGGTGATAATCTAATGCTTGTTCAACATAAAGAATTATATCAGATATTTTCTTATCACTAACTATTTCTACGTTATTATTAAACCCATCCCAGAATTTTTTTAGTAAATTTTTCCATTCTATTTTACCTTCTGCCACTTCATCTAAATCATTCTCCAGATCAGCTGTAAAATCATATTCAACATATTTTTTGAAAAACCCTGTCAGAAATGTTGTCACTAAACGCCCTAATTCCTCTGGAAAGAAACGTTTTTTTTCAACAACCACATAGTTCCTATCTTGCAATACTGATATAATAGAAGCATAAGTAGAAGGACGACCAATTCCAAGTTCTTCAAGCTTCTTGACGAGACTGGCTTCAGAATATCTTGGTGGTGGTTCGGTGAAATGCTGTGCTGGATTCACTGAAGTTGTAGTTAATTTTTCTCCTTCTTGTAGTAATGGTAGCAGCCTATTTTCTTCTTCCGTTTCATCATCTAGACCCTCACGATAAATTTTGTAGAAACCATCAAAGGCAATAATTGAACCAGTTGCCCTGGCGGTGAATTCTTTATTTTCTGTATCAAGCTGAGCGACCACCAAATCAATAATAACATTTTCCATTTGGCAGGCTATCGTCCTTTTCCAAATCAAGTCGTAAAGCCTATAATAATCTTTATCTAGTGTATCCTTTAATTTTTCTGGTAACAGAGTAACATCGGTTGGTCTAATAGCTTCATGAGCTTCTTGAGCATTCTTGGCTCTAGATTTATAAACTCGCTGGCTAGCTGGTAGATATTTATCACCAAAATTCTTATGTATCAACTGACGTATTTGTTCAACAGCCTCACTAGCAAGGGTAGTACCATCAGTTCTCATATAGGTAATCAAACCTATCGTTTCATTACCTATATCCATGCCTTCGTAAAGTTTTTGGGCAATTTGCATAGTTTTTTTAGCAGTAAACCCTAATTTTCGAGCTGCTTCTTGCTGTAACGAAGAAGTAATGAAAGGCGGTTGAGGTTGACGTTTTTGCTGCTTTTTTTCTAAAGATGCAATGTGAAAATTCTTTGATTTTATTTGTTTGACTAGATCATTAGCTGCCGATTGATTAATAATTGAGAATTTCTCTAATTTATTACCATTGACATGAGTTAATCTCGCTAAAAACGGCTCGTTATTACTATTCAGAACATTAAGGGTAATATCCCAATATTCTTGCGATTTAAAACGTTCAATTTCATCTTCTCGCTCACAAATAAGTCGGAGTGCTACAGACTGAACTCTACCTGCTGATCTACATCCCGGCAATTTACGCCATAATATCGGTGATAAAGTAAATCCTACCAAATAATCCAATGCTCTCCTTGCTTGTTGAGCATTAACCAAATCAATATCAATATTTCTTGGGTTGTCCATTGCATGTAAAATAGCTTTTTTGGTAATCTCATCAAATGCTACTCTCTTAAAGAAATCATTAGATTTAATCAAGTTTTTTTCTTTTATTATTTCTGCAACATGCCAGGCAATTGCTTCTCCCTCTCGGTCTCGATCTGTTGCTAGATAAACCATTTCAGCTTTGGCAGCATCCTTAGTTATTGCTTCAACATATTTTTCTGCTTTATCTGATATAACATATTTCATAGAAAAATCTTCATTTGGCAGAACTGAACCATTTTTAGATGGTAAATCTCTAATATGTCCAAACGAAGCAATAACCTTAAAATCACTATCCAGATACTTATTTATCGTTTTCGCCTTTGCCGGCGATTCTACTATTACTAATTTCATATTTATTTATAAATTAAAGATATCTTGTTGCCAGGATATCTGGTTATTTTTCCAGCCAATTCTAGCTCTAATATTATCATATATATAGCCGGCAAAGGTAGCTGTGTTTGATGTAAACAATCAAAATCTATAGGAGTTGAAGATAAAAGCTCCTTAACCCTCATACGCATATCATTGGTAATTACATTATCATATTTGATATCTAACGTTCTAAACTGATTATTTTCGATTGAATCATTTGCTACATCCTTAGATTTACTGATAATTTTGCTAAAAGGTGGTAAATTAGTCTCTATGTCCTCAGTAGATTCCACCATATGAGCTCCTTCCTTGATAAGTTTATTAGTACCTTGACACCTAGGATCCAGCGGAAATCCTGGTACAGCAAATACTTCTCTATTCTGTTCTAAAGCAAACCGTGCTGTTATTAACGATCCAGATTTTAGACTTGCTTCAATCACTACTGTTCCAAGAGATATACCAGAAATTAATCGATTACGCTGTGGAAAATGTTGCCCAAGTGGTTTTGAACCTACTGGTAATTCAGCAATTATCAAGCCATTTTGTTGGATTTGCTCAAATAATCTAACATTCTCTGGGGGGTAAACATAATCAATTCCTCCAGCTATAACTCCTATTGTTTTAGAGGTATTTACTTGATGCACTGCTGTATCAACACCTCTGGCAAGTCCAGAAACCACTATATAATTTGCATCAGTCAATTCCTTAGCAATTTTAGCAGCAAAGGCACGACCATTTACTGAAGCATTTCTTGCTCCAACAATTGCTAAACATCTTTCGTGTGCTAATAACCCAATATTGCCCTTATAACTTAGTATCGGCGGGCAATCAAAAATCTCTAACAATAACCTTGAATATCCTGGAGATTTATAGGTAATAATCTGAGCATTATGCTTTTGCAACAATTCAAGTTCTTTACTTGCATCGCTCTGAGAAAATACCCTTACGGGCTTAGAACGCCCACCTCTCAGAGAAAATTCTTGTATTTTGTCAATTGCAGCACTGCTATTACCAAATAGCTTTATTAAGCTCCAAAAAGTTCTTGAGCCAACATTTTCACTCCTAATCAATCTTAGGATGTCAATAGTTTCTTTTGTGTAAGATACTGGTTTAGTATCCAAAAATAGCTCCTTCAGCATCAATTGACTATATATTAGTGAATTAACTTTAATTGGCAACGTTATAAATCCGGTTAGTATTTAGCATCAGCGTCATTGCGAGCCACCGTAGGTGGTGTGGCGATCAATTTTTAATCACTTTTCTGGATTGCTTCGTCGATCTTACGGTCTCCTCGCAATGACGGTTTTTCAATAACTGACTATGCGTCATTGCGAGCCACCGTAGGTGGCGTGGCAATCCATTTTTAATCACTTTTCTGGATTGCTTCGTCGACCTTACGGTCTCCTCGCAATGACACATAGGCGTCAACTGACACTTATGCACAATGACAGCACGATGGGTGCTTATTCGGCACTAGTTCAGCAATTGACTATAGCTATAACTTTTCTGCATTAGAAGCTAAGTAATGTGACACTCCTTTATGCGATGGAGTAATACCTTCGTCACCTTTCTGCCAGCCAGCTGGACATACTTCGCCATGTTTGGTATTATAGTCTATAGCATCGATCACTCTTATTACTTCATCAATATTTCTACCAATTGGCAAATCGTTAACTAGCAAATGCCGTACTATAAATGCTTCATCAATAACAAAAGTACCACGCAGCGATATTCCTTCATCATGTAGTACATTATAACTATGTGACGCACTCTTTTTAATATCTGACACCATAGGAATCTGGATATTACCAACCCCACCTTTATTGTAAGGGGTATTTTTCCAAGCTAAATGAGAAAAATGCGAGTCAACACTTATTGCTACTAATTTTGTATTTCTCTCAGTAAATTCTCCTAACCTATTATTAAAAGCTATAATTTCTGATGGACAAACAAAAGTAAAATCAAGCGGGTAAAAAAACAATACCACTTTATGATTTTTAGCATAATTTCTAAGATTAAATTCAGATTCTATACTATTATCAGGCATAATAGCTTTAGCTGTAAAATCCGGAGCAGCTTTTCCAACGAACACTTGCATTAAAATTCTCCAATTAATAATGATTAAAAACATTTATTATGATACACAAAATTATAACCTATTACAATACCAAATCTCTAATAAGTCAACTAATAATTTAAAATACCTTGTAATATTGATATTATTCCTAGGAGCTGTAGGTATATTCATATGACAAGTCTGATGGATTGCCACGCTCACATACGTTCGCTCGCAATGACGAGTGGTAAGCTTATGTTTTCTCGCAGTGACGAGAGGTTTATACGTCATTGCGAGAAGGCGTGAGCCGACGAAGCAATCCAGGAAAGTGACCCAAATGGATTGCCACGACCACTATGTGGTCTCGCAATGACTTATATGCACCACAAACGTCATTGCGAGGAAGTGGGTTATAGGCTTTCCCGTCATTACGAGGAGGCGTAAGCCGACTAAGCAATCCATTTTTGATTGCTTTTACAACCTATCTAAATTAGTACTGTTTCAAATATAACACAATAGATAAGGATTTATCAAAAAAAATAGTCTAAGTAGCTTGTAATTAATTAGTTTTGCATATATAGTATTCTGCGTGCTAGATATTCTAAAAGGTTTTATATAGAATAGGTATGTCATTCCTGTAAAAGGCTGTCATCTACACGAAAAATGCGTCATTCCCACAAAAATGATGTCATTCCTGGCAACGGCATGGAGCTAAAAAACCTTAGATTCCACATCGAAGCGGCAATGACATAAGATGAGGAAAAATGACCAAAGACTCGGGTAGGAAGGGTGTGATTAGAACACAAGAATGGCATAAGGTTTTGTGTCATCCCTGCGAAGGTAGGGGGTCTTAGATTCCCGTCTACGCGGGAATGACATAAAAACCGATTTAAAAAATTAACTTAAATTAGGAAAAATTTATGAATAAAGAAAGAAAAAAAAGCAATTTTTTAAGAAGTTTGCTGACTACTGCTTCTGTTGCTTCGGTAATAGTTGGGGCAAGTAGTTCAGCGTTTGGTGCTGGTGTGCCTATGCAGGCAACGGGTAATGCAGTTACGTTTACTAATGCTGCTATTGGTGGTGGTGGTCGTAATGGAGAATGGGATCCAGATCAGATAGTAAATAACGGTGCTTCACTTGGTATTACTGTTGCAAATACCGTTATAACCGGTGATGAGGCTAAGACTGTTACAATCAACACCAATGGACATGCTACGGCACTTAATGTAGGGGCTTTTAGGGTTGGTGTTGCTGGTGTTGTTGGTGGTGACCGCCAATTAACTATTACTGCAACCGAGGATGCTGCTCGAATTGTGTTGGGTACTGATGGTGTTCCAGCTTTTGCTATGCCTGGTGAAGTAGGACATTATGAAGGCTTAAAAGCTATTGATTTTGGTAATAAAGCTGCAAGTGCTATCATTGCTACAGATGGTTTCAATTCTGATGTTGACTTCCTAAGTACTGGAGGTAATAATGGTACGGTTACGATTGACGCTAATAAAGTAGTTTTAAGAGGAACTTGGAGTGCTGCTGCTAATACTCTTGTGAAAAACTTAGCAGTTAATGCTGGTAAATCGGTAACTATAACTAATCATTTACATCTTAATGAGAGTGTAACGCTAGGGGCTGGTAGTACTATTATATTTAATGGGAACGTAACAGCAGCTGAAATAAAGGGTGCTGCTCTTAACAATGGTGATGTAATTTTTGCAGGAGATTCTGTTGTTACTTCACTGGTCGGGAATGCTAATAAATTACATAGCATTGAAATTGGAGGAAAAGTAGAATTCCAGAATGCTACTAATGTTATCAAAGCTACTAACATCGTATTCAATGGGGATAATTCTTCCTTGCAAGTCAACAATGCTATTGATGCTACTAGCATTACAACTACAAAAGATGGAACAGGTACTCTACATTTAAATGGTAACATTGCTCATAATATCGCTTATTCTATCGGTACTAAGGAGAATAGATTAAAAGAGCTTAAATTTACAAATATACCAGCAGCAACTGCAGTAAGAGTTCAGACCGAAGCATTTATTGATGCCTTTAGTGCAGATGGTGGTACAGTAACTGTTGATCACGCACTTAACGTAGATACTACCAATCTAACAGGACCTAATATAACAACATTAAATCTTACTAAGGGTGGTAATCTTGGTAGAGTAGATTTCCATGACGTCAATAGTATTATTAACGTTATAGCTAACAAAAATCTTTCTGGAGATTTCTGTGGTGATCGTAGCCCTAATAAAAGACACAAACACAAAACCGGAACACTGAATTTTGCTGCAGGTAATAGTGAATTTGATGGTACTGTAACTGACTTGAATTTGATTACACATGCAGGTGGTGGTACTTTGAGATTCACAAAAGCTGGTACTAATAGTGCCACTAAAATACAGGGAGCAAATGATAGCATATTTGAGTTTGTTAACGATTATAAATTCGCCGGTAATATTGAAAATGCTCTAACCTTAAATTTTGAAAACGCTGAAGTTGCTGGTAATATTACAGATGTTAATGAGATTAATATTGCACAGGATAAAACATTAATGGTAGGTGGTACTACGATTAAGGCTAATACTATAGTATTTGGTAATGCCAAAGGAACATTAGCACTTAATTCAGCAGGGAACGTAACCATTGAATCTAAGCAAATTAGTAAATTTGGTGGTAATATTGATGCAACTAAAATGGCAGATAAGAGAATCTTAACAATTATTGGTGACATAGGAACTGATAATACGCCTTTAGATAAAATATCACTGAGTGGACAAAATCTTAATTTACAGCCTGGAAATGGAAAATCGGTTAATATTGCTGGAATAGAATTTAATGAAAAAGCTTCAACAATTGGTTTAAAAATTGCTGATGCTAGTTATGCTTTAGGAGAGTTGAAGAAGGCGAAGAAAGTTAAAGTTGAAATTTCTGAGAATATCTCATTACTTAATACCAAAACAACTGGTGATGATAAGCTAGAGGAAATTAACTTTAAAGCAGATAAGACTTTAACTATTGGTGATATTGACATTACTGCTGACTCTATAACAACTTCTAACAATAATCAAGGTAAGATAGTTTTTGCTAAAGCTGGTGCTTTGAAAGGAAATATAGGAAACTATATTAGATTTTTTAAAACACTTGAGGTAATGGATAGTGTTGAAGCAACTACATCTGGTAAAGCCTACGTCACAAATATAGCCTTGGGGGATAGTTCTGTATTAGTTGTAGATAATGACTATAAGGTTAAAAACTTTGCTGTTAAAACTGATGGTAGTGGAGTATTAAGATTTACCAATAAAGGTGCAGCAACATTTGAAACAGCTACTACTGCTGTTCCTGTTGCTCCTGGTGGACGTGTTCGTACTCTTGCTCCTGTTGATGCAGTAGCGGTATTAGAGTTACAAGGTGATGGTAATGTTACATTAGAAGGTAATGGTTTTAGATTCAAAAAAATTGCTTTCAGCAAGGCTTCAACCTTAGCTTTATCTAAGGACATGAAACTTAGTGGGATAGAGGTTGAAAGTACTGTTGCAGATAAAAGCCCTACAATTCGGTTAGCAAGTGCAATAAATCAAGACGAAATTATCTCAGGTCAAAATATTGGGAGTGATGCTCATCCTGTTAATTTAGCATTTACTGCAGATACTATTTTAGATGTTAAGAGTCAAAAAGCCTTTATTAGTGTAACTACTGTAGCTAAAGAGAAAGGTACTGTTAACTATGATTTGGGTAAAGGAGTTGATGGTGCTATTTATGGTTTAGGTAGTGAGAATTACAACTTAAAACTAGTAAATTTAAAATCAAAAGTCACAAACTATGGCGATACCTTTGCTAATAAGGTTGTTGTTCATGATAATGTATATTATGCAGCTGGTGGAACAGTAGACGGGGCAATACAGCTTGGTCATACTGAAACTGACGCTGGTGGTGTTGCTTCTGTTGAATTCAGAGATAACGTTATTCTGAAAGCTGATATGACCAGTGTGGGAACTAAAAATACCATCGCCTTTGCAGGTAATGCTGAAATTAGTAGCAAGACTTTTGGTACAGCTAACAAGGCCTTTGAGGCGATTAACTTTACTGGTGATAATACACATACTGCAACTTTGAAATCTTCTGGTTTGCATGCGAAAAATATTAACTTTGGTAATGAAAATATTAAAATTGCTGCTAACAAGGTAGCACTTCATAGTATTTCACAGATCAATGCAAATATTGATCTAGAATCTAATCAGTTGAGCCTCGAAAAATCCGGAACTTGGGGAGAAAAAACCAGTATTCGTACTGTCTTAAGTAAAGGAGGTGCATTTGGTAATATAGTGCTTAAGGACAAAGTTACTGTTGCTAGCAATGTAGGAGTTACCGTTAGAATTTCTGACGAAGCTGACGTAACAGAGTATAATAACAAGCCATTTATACTTATAGATGGTGCTAATCACTTAGATGGTGGTGCATTCAATCTAGTAGGTGTAGAAGGAGTAGCACACAATCGAGCCTATGTAGATTGGGATATTATAACTAAAGATAATAAACTAATGTTTGAACGTAAGGTTGATATAGAAGGTGGTATTACAGCGGACTTGAAAAAAGTTGGTGCTGTTGTTAGTGCTGAAAATGTCAAACGCCTTGTTAAAGCAAAAGGTTTTGTAAATGATCTAAGCTTTATGTCTGAAGACCATGCAAAAGGGGAAGAGCCAGAAGAATATGCAGATCTTCGTGCTCATGCAGTCAGAAAAGTGGTTTCAACAACTAACAATGTTGAATCAACACGCCAAGTCGGAAAGGTTGGTGAAATGTTTGGTGCTGCTCTTCGTAACAGAATGCTTAAAGCTAATGCTGCTGCAGTTTCTGCTGGTTCTGATGATACTTTAATGGGTGCATGGGCTATGCCATATTATAGTCAAGCTACTCAAAAGAAGAGCGGTGATGATGCTGGGTATGGAGTAAAATCTTTTGGTGGAGTCGTTGGTTTTGATACTTTAGTCAATGATGATCTAACAATTGGTGCTGCTGTTAGCTTTGTTAAGAGTGACATGAAGTGCAAAGGTGATTACGCTGGAAAAACTGAAATAGGTACTTTCATGGGTTCTATTTATGCAGCACAATCACTTCCTCAAAATTTCTTTGTACAAGCTGTGGCTTCTTTGGGTTCAAGTAAAATTAAAGGTACTGATCCTAGAATAGTTTCTACTAAGACTCATTCTAGTGGTCAGGAAACTGCTAAAGCTGATTATGGCACTATGTCTTACGGCGGAGAGGTGTTATTTGGTTACAACGCTAAAATAGCTGACTCAGCATTACTAACTCCGATGGCTGGAGTTCGTTATACAAGGTTTAACGATGAAAGTTATAAGGAAACTGGTACAACAAATCAAAATAAGATTGTTGGTGAGAGAGGTGTTAATAACATTGAGGCTATAGTTGGTGCTAAAGTTTCAACCTCTATAGATACTGATGGTGTTGTAGTGACTCCTGAATTACATGCTTTTGTTTCACAAAAGTTAGGTGCTAATTCGTTAGGAAAAGTTGATGTTAGATTAGAGGGTATGACTGATTCCTTTATTACTAAGTCTGAAAAAGCTGCAAAAACATCATTTAATGTTGGTTTAGGCGTTATTGCTAAAGCTGGTGTTATGGAGTATGGAGCTGGTTATGACGCAAATTTAGCTAAGAACTATGTTGCTCATCAAGGTACTTTAAAAGTTCGTGTAAACTTCTAAACTTAATCATTTAAGTTTACTTATCTATTACTACAAAAAGGGCTTCCTTCTCCAAGAGGAAGCCTTTTTTGTTTATATTATTGTTCTTTATAGTTAATCAACATAAAGTTGAGCAAGTTGTTATTCCCGCCTAGGCGGGAGTCTAGTATAGATCCCTGCCTTCGCAGGGATGACACTGAATTAAATAGGGATGACAATTTATGGATTGCTTCGTGACCTTACGGTCTCCTCGCAATGACGGTTTCTCAATTATTGTTTTCTTAATTGCTGACGCTTATGCGTCATTGCGAGACCACGTAGTGGTCGTGGCAATCCATCTTTGGTTACTTTTTATGGATTGCTTCGTCGACCTACGGTCTTCCTCGCAATGACGGTTTCTCAATTATTATTTTCCTAAACTGACGCTTATGCGTCATTGCCACAACTGTTGAAAGTTAGAAGGTAAAGCGGGTTTTAGATAGGTTTTCTGTCATTGCGAGACCACGTAGTGGTCGTGGCAATCCATTTTTGGTTAATTTTTATGGATTGCTTCGTCGACCTACGGTCTTCCTCGTAATGACGTTGACCACATATGACTTTAAACTACCTGGTCTAAAACTGCTTCCTCTTCCAACTTTCAACAGTTGTGGCGTCATTGCCAGACCACATAGTGGTCGTGGCAATCCATTTTGGTCGCTTTCTGGATTGCTTCAATGCTAATAAAGTAGCTCCTTGCTAATAGACGTCTTGCAATTTTTAAATTATTCTGGGTTATGCGTAAGGTGAGATAGTTAATGTCTTAGTAAATCTATTTGTTTTTGATAATTTTTTGATTGAAAAATAAAATTACCTGATACTAAAATATCAGCTCCTGCGTTGATGCAATTTTTACCGGTAATATTATTTATTCCTCCATCTACAGAAAGTAATATAGTTTTGTTGGAATTTTTGATTTTTTCTGAAATAATTTTGATTTTCTCTAACTGATTCTCTATAAATTTTTGACCAGAAAACCCGGGATTTACAGTCATTACTAAAATCAAATCTACTTTATCAATAATATAATCTATAGAATTTGGGTTGGTGGAAGGAAGCAGTGCCACTCCGACTTTTACTCCTAAATTTTGAATAATGTCTAAAGTTCGGTCAAGATGAATAGTTGTTTCAGGATGGATAGTGATAATATCTGCCCCACTACTAGCATATTCTTTAATCGAATATTCTGGGTTATTAATCATTAAATGTATATCAAACGGCAATGCAGTATGAGATCTTAAGGCTTTTATTATAGGAGGTCCAAATGTTAAGTTAGGTACAAAATGACCATCCATAACGTCTATATGGATCATATCAGCCCCCGCTTTTTCCAAAGAATTGATTTCTTTTTGTAAATTAGCAAAATCGGCTGATAGCAATGAAGGTGCGATCTTAATTACTTTCACTGTATTTTTATCCTTAAATAATAGACCTTATATCACATTTTCAAGATATAAGGTCTAATGAATTTTTTGATTTTTCCTTTTATAGTTATTTAGCTATAGTAAGTTTGTTATAGTCAATTAACCTGAATTAGTGCTGAATAACCACCCATCGTGCTGTCTATTAGCGAGGAGGCGTAAACCTTCGAAGCAATTGTAAGTTGTCATTCCCGCGTAGGCGGGAATCTGGATACCTGCCTACGCAGGTATGACACAAACAGGATTGCTTCGTCGCCCACTAAAGTGGCTCTGAGCCATGACGCTGATGCTAAATACTAATCGGGTATAACATAACTACTTTTACTAAATTAGGACGCTTGGCTATTTCTAGAGCGACCAGAATAAGGCTTTTTATCGTTATTATTACGAGGAAAATAACTTTTTCTACCATTATTGTTATTGTTGCTATTATTACCATTAAATGGTCTTCTACGATTCTTATTTCCGGTCATTTCTTCTCTTGAAGTACTCTCACCTTGGTTCATTAGGCGATCAATAGCTTTCCACCTAATATTATCTTCTGGCGAAATGAAGGATAATGCGCAACCTGAAAGTCCTGCTCTACCAGTTCTACCTATTCTATGTAAATAATCTTCTGGAGACATTGGTAGGTCATAATTGATCACATGCTGTGTATGTGGTATGTCTAAGCCACGAGCCGCAACATCTGTTGCCACCATAATTCTGTGACGAGAAGAGCGAAACGATGCAATTACGTGATCCCTTCTACCTTGTGTTAAATCACCATGGATAGCTTCAGCTTTGTGATCTTCAAATTTTAACATTTTTGCCAACTGATCGGCACCACGCTTAGTTTTCACAAAAATAATTATAGAACCATCACGTTGTTTTAATTGCTTTATAAGCTCAGGGAATTTCTCTTTATCAGAAACTCGCAAAGTTTCTTGTTTTATTTGAGAAGCAGCCTGAGTAGTTGAGCCAATAGTAATGCATTTAGGGTTAATCACATATTTTTGCGATAGTGCAATAATATGTTTTGGCATAGTAGCTGAAAACATTAAAACCTGTCTTTTTTCAGGTATATATTTATTTATTTCTTCCAACTGTTCTTTCATGCCCATATCAAGCATCCTATCCATCTCATCAAGTACCACTAATTGTACTGTGTTTAATTTTAAGGTACCACGTAGTAAATGATCTATAATACGACCAGGGGTTCCAATCACCACTTTAGGATTTGCCTTTAGCTGCGTAAATTGTTTATGCATTGGTTCACCACCTATTAAAACCGCACTAGGAAGCTTAATTTGAGTAGTTACATTGGTTAAAGTAGTGCGTACTTGGCTAGCTAATTCCCGAGTTGGTACAAGTACCAAAGCCATTGATTTTGTCTGTATAAAAGAATTGACGATTGGTAGTAAATAGGCAAGGGTTTTACCTGAACCAGTTTGACTAGAAGCAAGAATATCACTACCTTGCATCGCAATCGGTATAGCCTCTCTTTGAATTTCTGTAGGAGAGGTGATGTTCATCTGTTCAAGTGATATAATCACTTCGTTTGGTAAATTAAAATTTTTCATTATTAAATCCAATGTTATTTATCGTAAATTAAAAATACTCAAATGCTTTAAGGAATTGAAAGGTTAAATGCAATTAAACTCCAAATCTTCAAAGCATTTGAGCAAACATATATTCTATACCTTAAAAAATAAATTTATGATTAAGTTCTTATGTTATAAAGCGGGTTATTAATTGTTGTATAGTAAAAGCGGCTGTAATTATAAATACAATCCTATCATAGATACTCTTTTGCTTTGAAAATCCATTTCCCCAAATCATTCGAGTATACTTAAAATAGTCCAATAAAATTACAGCTTTACTTACAGTGAACACTGAATTATAAAAGATAATGCACAGAGTGTATAAAAAGATGATACTACCCAAAATTCACTAGTTTAATAACCACTCATAAATTTTGAGTAGTTGCTTGTAGTTTTAAATAAATATTATTTTATTTGCAGATTAACAGCAGAAATTTTTCCCTTATTGTCTTCTAGATCAAAGCCTACACTTTGACCTCCATTAAGATTACGGATCCCGGCACGCTCTACAGCTGAGATGTGAACAAAAACGTCGCTCCCACCATCGTCTGGTTGAATAAAACCAAAACCTTTGGTTGTATTAAACCATTTGACCTTACCTACTTTAGTAGTCATAAAAACCTTTTAGTATAGAGTTACTTATCTGAACTTAATTCGAACTCTTCCGTAGAAATTAAACCCAATAACTGACAGGCAGAAATAAGGCTTTCATGCTATTAAAGAGTTAATTATTAAACCCAAAAAACATGGTACTCCTTTTTTTGATAATTGTCAACAAAGGATAAGAAAATATCCATAGTATTTTATATTTCTCTTTGAAATATAGACATTTTAGCACGTTTCTTAATTATATATAGCCAATCTATCCTAAATTAACTATAGTCAATTGATGAGAAGTTGGTGACGTCGTCACTCGTCGCTTGCCTATTACTTATAGGCGTCGCTCCATCGTTCCTAGCACCAAATTCTCCTGAATTAACTATATATATTACCAACACTAATTGATAGGCTAGCTGAAACAAATTTTTCTAAATCTCCGTCAAGTACACCTTTAGTATCAGAAGTCTCATGATTGGTACGTAAATCCTTAACCATTTGATAAGGTTGCAATACATAAGATCTTATTTGATGTCCCCAGCCATTCTCAGTTTTTGATGCATTCTGTTCTTGAATATCCTCAGTACGTTTTTTTAACTCTAGTTCATAAAGCCTTGCTTTAAGCATTTTCATAGCCTGTGCTTTGTTCTTATGCTGTGATCTATCATTTTGGCACTGTGTTACGATATTAGTAGGTAAGTGGGTAATCCTTACGGCAGAATCAGTAGTGTTTACGTGTTGTCCCCCAGCTCCGGAAGAACGGTAAGTATCAATTCTAAGGTCTTTTTCATCTATTACAATTGCAATACTATCATCAATTTCTGGATATACCCAACTACTAGCAAAGCTAGTCATCCTTTTGCCCGCTGCATTAAAAGGCGATATCCGTACTAAACGGTGCACTCCTGATTCTGTTCGAAACCAACCATATGCTTGGTAGCCATTAATTTTAATAGTACATGATTTTATTCCTGCTTCTTCACCGTTAATAAGATGAATAACTTCGCTTTTAAAACCCTGTCTTTCCGCGAAACGCAAATACATACGCATCATAATTGATGCCCAGTCATGACTCTCCGTACCGCCAGCTCCAGCATTGATTTCAAGAAAACAATTATTACTGTCAAATTCCCCAGAAAATAAGCATTCAGTCTCAAATTTTCCGGCAATAATAGATAGTTTTCTTAAATCTTCTTGAACTTGTTCTAGAACTTGCTGGTCATTTTCGGCAAACGCCAATTCCTCAAGTTCTAAACATTCCGTAAGATTAGATTGAAGTTGTTTAAACGAATTAAGTTTAGTCTCTAGAAGTCTTTTTTCTTTCAGAATATTTTGAGCCTTTTCCTGATTATCCCACAAAGTTGGATATTCTGATATATTTTCCAGCTCTACAAGCCTTTTGGTTGCGTTATCAAAATCAAAGTGACCTCCTGAGCAGCTCTAAAGACTGTTCGATTTTTTTTACATAATGTTCAATTTCAGCACGCACTATTATTTCCTACTATAAAATGGAATTTTACTATATAAAGATAAGATAAACCGACGTCATTGTGCATAAGTGTTAGTTTAAGAAGCCAATAATTGAGAAACTGTCATTGCGAGGAGACCGTAAGGTCAACGAAGCAATCCAAAAAAGTGATTAAAAATGGATTGCCACGCCACCTACGGTGGCTCGCTAATAGACGACTTTTTTACTTTATTTTCTTAAACTGATGCCTATGCGTCATTGCGAGATCACGTAAGTTAGGTCGTGGCAATCCACTATTTATTAAATAGGATCGTTTCGTTCGAGCTTTGCTACTTTTTGCAATGACCAGTCGGGTTAGCATTTTTCTAATTTTAACATTATATCGCATATACAATGAATAATCAAAAGTTTATCAGAAATTTTTCAATCATCGCTCATATTGATCATGGTAAGTCTACTTTAGCAGACAGGTTAATTGAATATTGTGGAGGATTGGTAGCTCGAGAAATGAGTCAGCAGGTACTTGACTCAATGGACATAGAAAAAGAGCGGGGAATTACTATCAAAGCACAGACTGTTAGATTAGTTTATAAAGCCAAAGATGGTAATACCTATTATCTAAACCTAATGGATACTCCTGGTCATGTGGATTTTTCTTATGAGGTTAGTAGGTCACTCGCTGCTTGTGAAGGCTCATTATTAGTGGTAGATAGTAGCCAGGGTGTTGAGGCACAAACTCTCGCAAATGTTTATCAAGCGATTGATAATAAGCATGAAATTGTTCCTGTACTCAATAAAATTGATCTACCAGCCGCTGATCCTGATAAAGTCAAACAACAAATAGAGGACGTAATTGGTATAGATGCAAGCGATGCATTATTGATTTCGGCAAAGAGTGGTATAGGAATAGAAGAAGTACTTGAAGCAATTGTTAATAGACTACCCTGTCCTGCAACTAATCAAACAGATATTTTAAAGGCATTATTGGTTGATAGTTGGTACGATTCTTACCTAGGAGTAGTAATTTTGGTTAGAGTTATCGATGGAACTTTACGCAAAAATATGCGTATTAGGATGATGGCTAGCAATTGTAGTTATAATGTTGAGAATGTTGGGTATTTTACTCCTAAGAAACATATATCAGATATTTTATATTCAGGAGAAATAGGGTTTTTTACTGCTTCAATCAAGCAAGTTGTCGACTGTAAAGTTGGTGACACAATAACTGATGAAAAAAGACCTTGTAAGGAGCCTTTGCCTGGTTTTAAGCCACATTTACCGGTAGTATTTTGTGGATTATATCCTTCAGACGCTTCACAATTTGAGCATCTAAAAGATTCTTTAGCTAAATTAAGGCTTAACGATGCTAGCTTTGAATTTGAAGCAGAAAGTTCAACTGCCTTAGGATTAGGATTTCGCTGCGGTTTCTTGGGGTTACTACATCTTGAAATAGTGCAAGAAAGACTGGAGCGTGAATTTGATCTTGATATGATAACTACTGCTCCTAGTGTGGTTTATAAGATTAATATGCGTGATGGACATCAATTAGAAATACATAATCCGGCTGACTTACCTGTTACTCAAAATATAGAATCAATGTTAGAGCCTTGGGTTAAGGCAACAATATTAGTGCCAGATGAGTTTTTAGGTAATGTTTTATCTTTGTGTACTGATAAAAGAGGAGTACAAATTGAATTAACTTATGTCGGTGGTAGGGCTATGGTAATTTACCGATTACCGTTAAATGAGATAGTATTTGATTTTTACGATAAGTTAAAAAGTTACACAAAAGGCTATGCTAGCTTTGATTGGGAAATGGATGGTTATGAGGAAAGTGATTTGGTAAAATTATCTATTTTGGTTAATAGCGAGCCAGTTGATGCTCTATCTACTATAGTACATCGGTCACGATCAGAATATCGTGGTCGAGAATTGTGTAAACGCCTTAGCGATTTAATCCCAAGGCAATTATTTCAGATCGCTATTCAAGCTGCTATTGGTAGCAGAATAATCGCTAGAGAAACCGTTAAAGCAATGCGTAAAGATGTTTTATCTAAATGCTATGGTGGAGATATAACTCGTAAACGTAAATTATTGGAAAAGCAAAAAGCTGGCAAAAAACGTATGCGTAATATTGGTAATGTTGAAATTCCGCAATCGGCTTTTATAGCTGCTCTTAGAATAGGAGATGAGTGATATAGCTACCCTGATTGACTATAGTTATAAAAAGATTGACTCACCGACAAGTTAATATAATATAAATTAAAGCTTATGAGGTATTATTATGCTAAAAAACTATACATGTGTAAAAGGTACTGTGTTAGAGGATTTAGAAGATAGTACAAAACACACAATGACTCACCATAATTTTATAGTGCAAGCTAACCAACTAGACTATCAAGTAAATATAGATATTCAGTCTGATTCTAGAGCTAATGTTAAACTATACTATGTCGATCAGTTGGATAATAATGAATTGTTAACTAATTTAGCTAAACTAGGAAATGAGGGATTATTTCGCTTAGATAAGTTAAATCAAGCCTATAGACTTGATTATTTTCGCAGTGGAATTTTGCCAGTAGATTATTTAAAGAATACTTTAGCAAAATCATGGCAAGAAATTTCATCTTTGCTAGACATGCATATTATCCGTGGTACAAAGATATGTATTTTAGGTGAGTCTTATGATGATACTGAAACAAGGGAAGTAGTACCTTATGGATTACAGCTAAAACAACAACATTCTCAACTTCCTCCTAGAGGTATACATGATATACATCTGAATCAGGGGAACTATAACCCACACAGTAAAGATAATGGCATTTATCAAGATGGGGCTATATTCATAGAAACCCCTAATAATAGTATTAAAGCCTTTTTCTTCATGTTTGATGAACAATCTTTGAATACTGATGATTCAGGCGATCCTGTTGATGATGAGTGAATTGACTAACCCGACTTGTCATTGCGAGAAGACCTTAAGTCCTCAAGCCGTCATTGCGAGGAGGCGTAAACCGATGAAGCAATCCAAGAAAAAGTGAATAGAAATGGATTGCTTCGTCGGTCTGGCGACCTCCTCGCAATGACAGTCGGATTAGTTATAAATATAATAAAAGCGAAAAAGAAAAATTTATATGAAAAATTATAGAATTGAAACCGATTCATTTGGAGAAATCAAAGTAGACGATCAATTTTACTGGGGGGCGGGAACTCAAAGGTCTCTTGAGAATTTTAAGATAGGCGAGCAAAAAATGCCTATTCAGTTGATTAAGGCACTAGCAATTTTAAAAAAATGTGCAGCAAAGGTCAATAAAGAATTAGGCGATCTTAAGCCTGAGATATCAGAAGCAATAGATCAAGCTACCTCTAGAATATTAAAAGGGGAATTTGATGATCAATTTCCTTTAGTAGTATGGCAGACTGGCTCTGGTACTCAGACTAATATGAATATCAATGAGGTAATAGCCTCTATTGGTAATGAACAATTAGTAGGCAAGAAGGGTGGTAAATCGCCAATTCATCCAAATGATCATGTAAATATGGCACAATCATCCAACGACTCGTTTCCAACTGCTATGCATATCGCAACCATACTCGCTAGTAAACAACAATTAATTCCAGCATTAACCAGCCTACATTCGGCGTTAAATACCAAAGCTACAGCTTGGAATAATATAGTTAAGATAGGACGCACTCATTTGCAGGACGCTACGCCAATAACGCTTGGGCAAGAATTTTCTGGTTATGTAACGCAAATAGCCTATGCCATAGAACGAGTTGAGGAGTCACTAAAAAGAGTATATTTTTTAGCCCAAGGTGGAACTGCAGTGGGGACTGGTATTAATTGTCGTAAAGAATTTGCTGTAAGATTCTCTGATCAAGTTGCTGCATATACCAACTATCCTTTCAAAAGTGCTGCTAATAAATTTGAAGCATTAGCTACTCATGATGCATTAGTAGAATTTTCTGGTACTCTAAATACCATAGCAGGAAGTTTAATGAAAATGGCTAATGACATCAGGCTATTAGGATCGGGACCAAGATGTGGTTTTGGTGAATTACATTTACCGGAAAATGAGCCTGGTTCTTCAATTATGCCAGGTAAGGTTAATCCAACACAAATTGAAGCATTGACTATGGTTTGCGTGCAGGTTATGGGCAATAATCTTGCAGTAGCTATAGCCGGATCAAACGGTCATCTTGAATTAAATACCTTTAAGCCGGTTATAATATATAATATTTTGCAGTCAATAGAGTTGATTTCTGCTAGCATCAATAGTTTTGTTACGCATTGTATTGAAGGTTTAGAGCCGAATATAGAACGTATTAATAAGCTGAGAGAGCAATCGCTGATGTTAGTGACAGCCTTAAATCCGCATATAGGTTATGATAATGCGGCAAAAGTTGCAAAAAAAGCCTATCAAGAAGGTATAACTTTAAGAGAAGCTGCTATAAAATTAAATTTTTTATCAGGTGAGGAGTTTGATCGCTTAGTGGTAGCAAAAAATATGGTATAATTAGACTGATGCTCTTTATGAAATATATTTTATGGTAGAAATTTTCAGATTCTTTATTATACTAAAAACAATTTATATTTAACAGGTAAAATATTATTATGGCTTTACATCTCAAAGCACCAGAAAATGTAATTCTTAAACCAATTATCACAGTATTTGGTGTTGGAGGAGCTGGTGGTAATGCAATAAATAATATGCTACTTGCCAAATTGCAAGGAGCAAACTTTGTTGTTGCCAATACTGATGCCCAATCACTCGAACATTCCTTATGCGACAACAAAATACAGTTAGGTGTTGCGATTACTAAAGGTCTTGGAGCTGGTGCGTCTCCAGAAATCGGGGCTTTAGCAGCTGAAGAATCAGCTGACGAGATTAAGGGGCATTTAGAAGGTAGCAATATGGTGTTTATCACTGCCGGTATGGGTGGAGGTACTGGTACAGGTGCTTCTCCGGTTGTGGCAAAGATTGCTAAGGAGCTAGGAATTCTTACTGTGGGGGTAGTTACTAAACCTTTTCATTTTGAAGGAAAACATAGAATTAAAACTGCTGAACAAGGTTTACTAGAACTACAAAGATTTGTTGATACTTTGATAGTAATACCGAATCAAAATTTATTTCGTATAGCAAATGAAAATACTACCTTTGCCGATGCCTTTAAAATGGCAGATGATGTATTACATGCCGGAGTCAGAGGGGTTACTGATTTGATGATCATGCCAGGTCTGATTAACCTAGACTTTGCTGACATTAGAACAGTGATGAGCGAAATGGGTAAAGCTATGATGGGTACGGGAGAAGCATCTGGTGAGGATAGGGCGGTTAAGGCAGCTGAAGCGGCTATCTCTAATCCACTATTAGATCATAACTCAATGCGTGGTGCTAGAGGGGTGTTAATTAACATTACTGGTGGTGCGGATATGACCTTATTTGAGGTTGATAGTGCGGCTAATAGAATTAGAGAAGAAGTAGGGGATAGTGATGCTAATATTATTTTTGGTTCAACGTTTAATCAAGAATTAAATGGTGTTATTCGGGTATCGGTAGTTGCTACTGGTATTGATGCTGATCAAGTTATAAGCAACAAACCCCAACCTATTGAATCAGTAACTAGTAGTCCTGCAAGTTGTGAACAAGTAGCTAATAACCCTAATTTAACAGAGACAATCATTTTAGAAGAAATTCCAGATTTTGCCCAATATACTGGTGAAAAAGCTAGTTTAGTAGATTCTGGAGTACAGCCTTTAAACTTAAACGTTCAGGCGACATCAATTAATATACCAAATCAGCCAACTATAAGTAGCAATGATGCCAAAGCATCTTTACTCAGTAGAATGTGGAATTCACTAAAATCCAATACTAATCAAAATCAAGAGCAAATCAAAAACCATATTCCTCCAATTTCTCAAAAGAGCGATGTAGACGTTGATATCCATGATATTCCAGCTTTTTTAAGGAAACCAAAATAATAGAATACATTAGTTATCTTGAAATATATCAAGTAGCGTGCTATAATTCTCACTTATTGTTCTTAGGCTATGTAACAAAATTTAAATTATTAATATAGCTTAGCGATCGATATAAATTAATATATGATAGTGTATAATTATGGCTGAAGTTTTTTTTAATGGTCCTGCTGGTCGGATTGAAGGGCTGTATACTAAATCTAGCGATTCTAAGGCTCCACTTGCTTTGGTATTACATCCACATCCACTTCACGGTGGCACTATGAATAACAAAGTGGTTTATAATGTATATAGAACACTAGTATCGAATGGATTCACAGTACTCAGAATTAATTTTCGAGGAGTTGGACGCTCTCAAGGAGAGTTTGATAATGGTATTGGGGAAATGACTGATGCGGCGACAGCACTTGATTGGTTGCAGCTTAACAATCCTACAGGTAGTATAAATTTAATAGCAGGCTTTTCTTTTGGAGCCTTGATAGCCATGCAACTTATCATGAGAAGACCAGAGATTAATAATTTTATTATGGTATCCCCACCAGTAAATAAATATGATTTTTCCTTCTTGTCTCAATGCCCTATTTCCGGTTTTGTAATACAAGGGGACAATGATAGTATTGTGTCAGAAGAATCAGTACTTGAACTGGTAGGAAAGCTGTCTAAGCAGAAACATATAACTGTCGACTATAAGCTCATCCATGGAGCCGATCATTTTTTTCGGAACAAAATTGGTGAATTTACCCAGGCAATTAGTGATTACTTACAATTAAGGTTATTAAATAATAAAGTTACTCATTTAAATAAGGACTTTCTTACTGAAGGAAAATTAGCAAAAAAATCTCTTCAAAAGGTTTTCTTAGATTAACTGCAATTAGCCACTGGTTATAAGTTATAGTCAATTAACCTGAATTAGTGCCGAATAAGCACCCATCATACTGTCATTGCGAGGAGGCATAAGCCTCCGAAGCAATCCATTTTAATAGTTTTTTGGATTGCTTCGTCGCCACTAAAGTGGCTTCTCGCAATGACGCTGAAGCTAAATACTAATAGGATTTATAACGTTGCTAATTCAAGTTAATTCACTATAATCTGGTTGGAGTAAATAAAGCATTAAAAATAGCAATGAATGAATAAGTGGAAATATTAATGGAAAATTATGATATAGCAATTATTGGCGGTGGGCCTGGTGGTTATGTTGCGGCAATTAGGGCGGCACAACTAAATAAAAAAGTTGTGTTGATTGAGAGAGAGCATTTAGGAGGGGTTTGTTTAAATTGGGGATGTATACCAACAAAAGCACTACTTAAATCAGCTGAATTATTTCAGAAAATTAAGCATGCTCAAGATTATGGTATTATAGTCAATGAACCAAGCTTTGACTTAAAAAAAATAGTACAGCGTTCTAGAGATATATCGACGCAGTTAACATCTGGCATTAAGTCCTTACTAAAGAAAAATAAGGTTACGGTAATTGATGGCACTGCTGTACTTGGAGCTGGCAAAGTGGTAAATATTGATAGTAACGGTCAAAAAATTTCAATTAAAGCACAAGATATAATAATTGCTACAGGTGCAAGAGCTAGGATTTTAAATGGATTTAAACCAGATGGTAAGCAAATTATTACTTCTAAGGAGGCTATGATTTTGGATAAATTACCAAAATCTATGATTATAGTTGGATCAGGAGCGATTGGTATAGAATTTGCCTCATTTTATAACTCTTTAGGAACAAACGTCACCATAGTTGAAGTACAAAATAGGATTTTACAAGCTGAAGATGAAGAAATTTCTTTAATGGCACGAAAAATTTTTGAGAAAAAGGGTATAAAAATTCATACTAATAGTAAGTTGTTAAATCATAGCCAAACACAAGATCATGTTATGATTGAAGTTGAGATAGAAGGTAAGAACCACAAAATACAAGCTGAAACTTTGCTTATGGCAGTTGGTATAGTTGGCAATACGGAAAATCTTAATTTAGAAAAAACTAATATAAAAATAGATAGAGGTCATATTGTTACCAATCAGTTTATGCAAACTGATGAACAAGGAATTTATGCAATAGGTGATGTCACATCTCCCCCGTGGCTTGCACACAAGGCAAGTCATGAAGGTATTATTGCTGTAGAAACTATTGCCGGTCTTAAAGCTCATCCTCTAGAAAATCGTAATATTCCAGGTTGTACTTATTCCTCACCGCAGATTGCTAGTGTAGGGCTTACTGAAGAACAAGCGAAAAAAGCTGGTTACCAAGTGAAAATTGGCAAATTCCCATCTATCGCTAATGGGAAAGCCCTGGTTGATGGGTGTACTGAAGGGATGGTTAAAACAATATTTGATACAAAAACTGGGGAATTGCTAGGGGCGCACTTGATAGGCGAAGAGGTTACCGAGCTAATTCAAGGTTATGTAATTGCTAGAACTATGGAAGGTACAGAGCTTGATTTAATCAATACCATTTTCCCTCACCCAACTTTATCGGAAATGATGAGTGAGTCAGTATTGCAGGCCTATGGTAGAGCCATTCATATTTGATTTATTTTTTTCTAAATATACTTAGTGGTAAGGATAGATTGTGTTATAAGTACTATTTGTTACTCCCGCGAAGGTTTTGTGTCATTCCCGCGTAGGCGGGAATCTAGCCCCCTGCTTACGCAGGGGTGACAAGAGAGGCGGATGACAAGAGAGCAAGAATAACAACTTGCAATTAAATTTAAATATGAGGTACAGGCAATGAGTAAGATGAATGCTGAGGATTATGAAACTTTTCCACGAAAGCGGCGAATAAATATCGTTATGCGGCATGGTGTATCATTTGGCTCGGCATTGGCTATGGCTATTTCGTTTAACATCAACCACTCTGTGTTATGGGCAGTCTTACATGGTTTGTTTTCATGGCTTTATGTGGTTTATTATTGCTTGTCTTATTAGAGTTTTATGGATGTAACAGTATAATGATCAATAATAAATTAGTACAAAATTATACTTCTGCGTTATTTAATAATGCACTAGCTAATGCTTTGGAAGATAAAATATTTGAGCAGATTAAGATTATTGATCAGCTTATCAATGATAATGCACAAATCAAGGAGGCGATATTTTCTCCTATAGTGAAAAATATTGATAAATGTAAAATAATTGAATTAATTGCAAAAAACTTTAATGTTGAATCTACAGTTAAGCAGTTATTATTAATATTACTAAAACATTCACGTATGCCTATTTTATCAAATATAGTTGTATTGTACCAACAATTACTTAATAAAAGTAGAAATATTAAGATGGTAACAATCACTTCTGCTAAAATTTTGCATAGTGAAGAAAAACAATGGTTAACAAAACATTTAGAAACTGATTTTCAGCAGAAAGTTGCGATAAAATTTAGTCAGAATCAGTCAATTATTGGTGGTATTATTATACAATATGATAGCGTAGTTAGGGATTACTCTATTGATGGAATGTTAAAAAAGATAATAAAAACCTTAAAAACTACAAAGATTTAGGTTATATAGATAGTTAGAAATGGATTGCCACGATCACTATATGGTCTCGCAATGACGTTTGGTAAAATCTTTTCGTCATTGCGAGAAGCCACTTTAGTGGCGACGAAGCAATCTAGGAAAGTGATTAGAAATGGATTGCCACGACCACTTATATGGTCTCGCAATGACGTTTGGTAAAATCTTTTCGTCATTGCGAGAAGCCACTTTAGTGGCGACGAAGCAATCTAGGAAAGTGATTAGAAATGGATTGCCACGACCACTATATGGTTTCGCAATGACGTTTGGATTAAAAATTATTAAATAAGATTTACGAGGTAAATAATTATGGGTTCTTCCCAAAAATTAAAGGCTGTTGAACTTGCTGAAGTACTAAAAAAAGAAATTGCTAATATTGAACAATTTAGCGATTTACAAGAAGTAGGGCAAGTTATAACAGTTGGAGATGGTATAGCTAGAGTATACGGTATCGATAATGTAGGAGCTGGTGAGGTAGTTGAGTTTGCCTCGGGGGTGAAAGGTCTTGCTCTTAATCTTGAAACAGACTCGGTAAATATCATATTGATTGGTGACGATCGCGAAGTAAAGCAAGGAGATTCGGTCAAAAGAACTGGTAAGATTATACAAGTACCAGTCGGTAAAGCATTGCTTGGTAGGGTCGTTGATGGTATGGCAAGTCCTATTGACGGTAAAGGCGAAATTATAACTGATAGCTACAGGAATATAGAAGAAAAGGCTCCGGGGATCATTTCTAGACAAAGTGTTAAAGACCCGGTGCAAACGGGTATCAAAGTGATTGATTCCCTAATTCCTATTGGTAGAGGTCAGCGGGAGTTAATTATTGGTGACAGGCAAGTAGGAAAAACGGCTATTGCCATCGATACGATTATTAACCAAAGACAAGCTCATCTTGATGGCGATGAAAAAAATAAGATTTATTGTATTTACGTAGCTATTGGTCAAAAAAGGTCGACTGTCGCACAGGTAGTAAAAAAATTGGAAGATTCAGGGGCTATGGAATATACAGTAGTTGTTGCAGCCACCGCCTCTGATCCTGTTGCGTTGCAATATGTGGCACCTTACACTGGCTGTAGTATTGGTGAGTATTTTCGTGATAATGGCATGCATGCATTAGTTATTTATGATGATTTGAGTAAACATGCTGTTGCCTATAGACAAATCTCTCTATTGCTCAGAAGACCACCAGGGCGTGAAGCATATCCGGGAGATATATTTTACCTACATTCTAGGTTACTGGAACGAGCAGCAAATATGTCGGATAAAGATGGTGGGGGTTCTCTTACGGCTTTGCCGATTATTGAGACCCAGGCAGGTGATGTTTCTGCATATATTCCAACCAATGTTATATCAATTACTGATGGACAGATTTTTTTAGAGAATGAACTATTTTATAAAGGTATCAGACCGGCGGTAAATATTGGTATATCAGTGAGTAGGGTAGGATCAGCTGCTCAAGTAAAATCTATGAAACAAGTAGCAGGAAGTGTCAAACTTGAATTAGCCCAATTTAGGGAATTAGCCGCTTTTGCTCAGTTTAGTTCAGATTTAGACAGCTCAACTAAGCAGCTTATCTCACATGGTACAAGGTTAAGTGAGATATTGAAGCAGGATCAATATGCTCCCTTCTCTGTTGAAGAACAGGTAGTAAGTCTTTATGCTGGGGTGAAAAATTATCTCGATAATATTCCTGTTGAGTTAGTAAAAGAATTTGAGCTTAAATTACTCCAAGAAATAAAGCTTAAAGAAAACGATATTTTATTATCCATTAAAAATCAGGGGCAAATCATTAAAGAAACGGAAGAAAAGTTAAAATTTTTCTTAGAAGAATTTGTACAGAACTTTCTTACTGACAATAAAGTTGGGTAGCTATGTCAGGTTTAAAACAATTAAGATCTCGTATTAAAAGTGTTAAATCAACGCAAAAAATTACTAAGGCTATGCAAATAGTCTCGGCTACCAAATTTACCAAAGCCAAAAGCCAAATTAAGGACTCAGAAGATTATATTGAGATTTTGCGGAATACAATGTCTAATGTAGCATCTAGGAATAATTTGCAAAATATGACTGAAGAAGAAAAAAAATTCTTTTCAAGTGATGTAAATATAAATAAGCCTCATTTATTGGTAGTAGTTACCTCGGAACGCGGTTTATGTGGTTCTTTCAATTTTGCAGTGTTCAAACAGGTGAAATTTGATATTGCAAATTTGGAAAATGCTGGTAAACAAGTAAGGCTTATTATTATTGGTAAAAAAGGCTACGATCTATTCAAATGGCAATATTCCCATTATATTGACAATTATTATGATTTTCCCAAATATCATAATAATAATTTGGCATTTCAGATTAAAGATAAAATAACGGAGATGGTGGATAGTGGTAAAATTAGCAGTTGTCAGATATATTTTAATAAATGTAAAAATGCTATAACCCAGATTGCCACTAAACAGCAAATATTACCAATTGAACAGCAGCTATCTTCAAGTGAGCAATACTCAAGTGAGCAGTATTTAAGCTATGAATATGAAGGCGAGGGGCTTGTTTTGAATATGATTAATCTTTATGTAACCGCACAAATTAATTATGCTCTACTACAAAGTAGAGTTAGTGAAGAAGGAGCTAGAATGACAGCGATGGATAATGCCACAAAAAATGCTAATGAGCTTATTAATAAGTTAACATTAACGCTGAATAGGTCTAGACAAGATATAATTACTCGGGATTTAATTGAAATTATTGCAGGAGCAGAAGCTATATAAATTAATTAGGTTGCTGGATGCTCATTGTGAGCGAATGGATTGCTTCGTCGGCTCACGCCTCCTCGCAATGACGTTTGGTAAATCAGTTCCGTCATTGCGAGCGAACGTATGTGAGCGTGGCAATCCATAAAGGTAATTAGAAATGGATTGCTTTGTTGTTACTAAAGTAGCTTCTCGTAATGACAATTAGGGTCTAATTTACTATAGATAGACAAATATAATGTAAGGTAAAATATGACAAAAATTATTGGCAAGACTATTGGTAAGATTGTGCAAATTATCTCAGCTGTGGTTGATGTACAGTTTATTAATGATGCTAAATTGCCGAAAATTCTTAATGCACTTGAATGCTATAATAATGGAGAAAAGGTGATATTAGAAGTATCGCAACATATCGGAGATGATATTGTTAGATGCATATCTATGAATCCAACAGAGGGGTTAGTAAGAGGTCAAGAGGTGGTAGATACAGGAGATACCATTAAGGTACCTGTTGGCACGGCAACACTTGGGCGTATAATGAACGTAATTGGTATGCCGATTGATGGAAGAGGTAACATTACTTCAACTAAATCTGCTTCAATTTACCACTCAGCTCCCAGTTTTGTTGATCAATCAACGGAAAAAAACATTTTGGTTACAGGAATTAAAGTCATTGATCTGTTAGCTCCTTATTCAAAAGGAGGAAAGATTGGGTTATTTGGTGGTGCTGGGGTAGGAAAAACAGTATTAATTATGGAGCTTATTAATAATATCGCCAAAGCTCATGGAGGATATACGGTTTTTGCTGGAGTTGGAGAAAGGACTAGAGAAGGCAATGATTTGTATCATGAAATGATTGATTCCAATGTAATTGATCTAGAAAATCCAGAAAAATCTAAAGTAGCTCTGGTTTATGGGCAAATGAACGAACCGCCCGGTGCAAGGGCTAGAGTTGCTTTAACTGGACTCACTATAGCCGAAAGTTTCAGGGATTTAGATGGCGGACAGGATGTCTTGTTTTTTGTCGATAATATTTTCCGATTCACTCAGGCTGGTTCTGAGGTATCAGCCCTTTTAGGTAGAATACCTTCGGCAGTGGGCTATCAACCAACATTAGCAACTGATATGGGTGAGTTGCAAGAACGTATTACTTCAACAAAGTTTGGATCAATTACTTCGGTACAGGCTATTTATGTGCCAGCCGATGATCTAACTGATCCTGCTCCTGCTGCCTCTTTTACTCATTTGGATGCAACGACTGTACTTAGTCGACAAATTGCTGAGCTTGGTATTTATCCGGCAGTAGATCCACTCGATAGCGGTTCACAATTGTTAAGTCCGGCAATTGTTGGAGAAAAACATTATTTAGTAGCTCGAGAGGTACAAAAAGTTTTACAGACATATAAGTCGCTACAAGATATCATTGCCATTTTAGGAATGGATGAGTTGTCGGAAGCAGATAAATTAACTGTTACCAGAGCCAGGAAAATACAACGATTTTTATCCCAACCTTTCCATGTTGCCGAAGTATTTACAGGTATGTCTGGAAAGTTTGTCAGTTTAGCTGATACTATTGAAGGGTTTCAAGGTTTGGTTTCTGGCAAATATGATCATTTACCAGAAGCAGCTTTTTATATGATAGGTAGTATTGATGAAGCAGTAGAGAAAGCTGAAATGCTTAAAGAGAAAATTGCATAAATGGATTGCATAAATGAACAAAATAATTAGGGTTAAAATTGTAACACCTACAAGTATTGTATTTGACCAGGAAGCTCAAGAAGTAACAATGCATGGAGAATTAGGAGAATTTGGTGTTTTACCTGGTCATGAGTTACTGATTTCTAGTTTAAAAGCTGGTTTAACAAAAATAACAGTAGGTAATTCTGTATTAAAGTATTTTGTTTATTCGGGATTAGCTGAAGTTACTAAGACCAACGTTAATATAGTAACTGAATTTGCTGTTGATACCAACAACTTACAACCCCATGAAATAGCTGAAAAGATAGTATTGTTAAAAAAAGAAATAAGCGAAGAAAAGGGTGAGACAAAGAATGATATTATAAAATTAGATATAGCTAGATACGAATCTTTACTAGCTTGTTTTGAGTAAGTATGTCATTATATAGCTAACATTACCGTCATTGCGAGGAGGGGTGAAGTCCGAAGCAATCCAAATTTATCGTTTCCCTGGATTGCTTCGTCGCCGTAAAGCGGCTCTTCGCAATGAGGTTTGGGTAAGGCACTTCTGTCATTGCGAGCGAACGTACGTGAGCGTGGCAATCCATGAAGCTTATCATATGGATTGTTTCGTCGTGTTTACACACTCCTCGCAATGACGTAGTTTGCTAGTTAACACAACTACTTTTACTACAGTAAAAGATAAACATCAGGAGATATATTATGTTTATAGAAAATGCCTATGCAGATGACGATACAATATCAATCAAAGAAACTGTAGAAGTAGTTCCAGCAGCACCTGAATCATCTATGCAGTCAGTATTAACAAGCATGGTGCCGATGGTATTAATTTTCATTGTATTTTATTTTTTCCTAATTAGACCGCAAGAAAAACGTCGTAAGGAGAAAGAAAGTGTGGTGAGTAGCGTAAAAAAGGGCGAAGAGGTAGTAACTAATAGCGGAATCTTTGGTATAGTCAGCAAGATTAACGATACTGACAACACAATAGACCTTGAAATATCTGAAAATATACGAATCAAAGTTTTAAAATCTGCAATACTCGATATTACAAGTCGTCATAAAAAAGAAGCTATAGCTGTTAATAAAAGTAAAAAAGACAAAGGAAAATAGCTGTGCATAATATTGCTAAATGGAAAATATTCTTGTCTATTTTATGTACAATAGGAGCATTTATTTGTGCTTTACCTAATTTTACAACTATAGATTCAAAAATATTACCCAATTATAGGGTAAATCTTGGTCTTGATTTAAGAGGTGGTACTCATCTATTGCTAGATGTCGATTTTGATACTTATTTAAATGATGTAATGGAAGGTTTGACTGACCATTTACGAAAATATTTACGGGAAGATAAGGTAGGCTATAAAAATCTTATTGCTAAAAATCACATGGTACAGTTTGAATTAAGAAACCCAGAAGATTACAAAACAATAAAAAAGATTTTAGGTAAAATTGACCGAGAAATTACTGTAGAACAAGATAATTCTAATATTAAGCTTAGCTATAATGATTCTAAACTTGCCGAATTAAGGCAAAAAGTAATTGCTCAATCAATCGAAATAATTAGAATGAGAGTGGATAGTACAGGTACCAAAGAGCCTAACATACAGAGGCAAGGCGATAAACATATATTGCTCCAGGTACCAGGTGAGGAAAACCCACAACAACTGAAAAATATTCTTGGTAAAACTGCAAAATTAACCTTCCATTTAGTTGACGAAAATGCCAACATACAAGAAGCAATAAATGGGCGTTTACCCTCTGGCTCAATCTTAGTTAAAGGAGAAAATTCAGATAAAAAAGAATATTATGTAGTTGTTAAGAAAAAAGTTATTGTTAGTGGTGAGCAGCTAATAACTGCTCAAGCTTCTTTTAACCAAAATACTCAACCAGCCGTTGCTTTTTCCTTTAATAATCTTGGTAGCAAATTATTTGCGGAAATAACCAAAAATAATTCTGGTAAAAGGCTTGCGATCGTGCTTGATAATAAATTATTAAGTGCTCCAGTAATTAATGAACCAATTCTTGGAGGAAGTGGTATAATTTCAGGTAATTTTACTGTCGAATCAGCCAATGAATTAGCCTTATTACTTAGAGCTGGTTCGTTACCAGCTCCTTTAAAGATAATAGAGGAACGAACCATAGGGCCAAATCTTGGGGCAGACTCAATAGAGGCAGGTAAGAAAGCAGGGATGATTGGTTTTGCCAGTGTGGTGATATTTATGATTTGGTCGTACGGAATTCTTGGAATTTTTGCCAATATAGCATTAAGTCTAGCCCTACTCTATATTCTAGCTTTATTGTCACTTTTCCAAGCGACATTAACTCTACCGGGAATTGCTGGTATAATATTAACGATTGGCATGGCGGTTGATGCCAATGTACTCATTTATGAGAGAATAAGGGAAGAGCTTAAAAAGGGGGCATCTAACCTGTATGCTATAAGGACAGGGTTTGAATCAGCTTTTGCGACAATTCTTGACTCAAACGTGACAACTTTGATAGCGGCGTTTTTACTTTTTATGTTTGGTGTTGGTGCTATAAAAGGCTTCGCGGTAACACTAACTATTGGTATAATATCATCGATGTTTTCTGCGATTATTATTACTAAATTGTTAATTGATATTTGGATTAAATACCAAAATCCAAAAAATCTGGGATTGTAGTAATAACCGTCCATACATGACATCTGACTTTCTGTCATTCCCGCTTCGGTGTGGAACCACAACTGTTGAAAGTTAGAAGGTAAAGCGGGTTTTAGATAGGTTTTCTGTCATTGCGAGACCACGTAGTGGTCGTGGCAATCCATCTTTGGTTACTTTTGTGGATTGCTTCGTCGACCTACGGTCTTTCTCGCTAATAGACGTTGACCACATACGACTTTTAAACTATCCGGTCTAAAACCGCTTCCTCTTCTAACTTTCAACAGTTGTGGTGTGGAATCTAGACCCCTGCTTACGCAGGTATGACAAGAGAGTAGGTATGACAAGATGAGTAGTGGTGACAAGATGAGTAGTGGTGACAAGAGAGTAGGGGTGACATAAAACATTAGTATGGATAACACAATAATTAAACTACAGGATTTACAATATGTCTAAAGCTAAACTCTTACAAAAAATGATGCTACCTATTATAGTAACAGGGATGTTTACTGGGGTAACATATGAAGGTTATAAACGCTCGTCAGAACTTTCTAAATTTGAGATAGCTGCTAAGGGATTAGGTTTCACTTTCCCAACTCAGCAAGACAGTTTGTTAAAGATTCTTCATCTAGCCGGATATTTACAACCAGAAAAATTATGGCGTGATCTAGCATGTTTTGATAAAACTGGTAATTCAGAAAAAATATTTGCTTCAATTTCTAGAAGTTTAATTAAATCTCGAGCTACTCAAGATGCTCCTGATCAATTCGATGCTAAATTATTGCGTAAAAATTTATTTAAAGCTACTAATGAATTGAGTGTACGAGATGTTGAAGATTGGTTACTATATGTTGCTCAGAATGCATTTAATCGTAAAGTTGGTCAGGAACGTAATGAACTAACCAATGAAAATTGGATGATTAAATATGCCTCTCAATACATTGATGCTGCCAAACAATTAGGGCTTATTGATGAAATACCACCCCAACATCAGGAATATGCTGAAAGCTGGATTGCTGGAGCCTCTAGAATTGGCTTATTGGCACGGATAATTTATCATAATAAAATAACAGAACAAATTAAAATTAATGGATCAGTATTAGTATTAGCCGGAGCAAGACCATTATGGGCTAATATTGATGGTATTAACCCAGAGACATACGATAAATTACTAAAAATATGGCAAGATAAGGGGGATATCAATAAATTAGATGCTTCTTTATTAGTTGGAGAAGATTCAGCTCGTACAGAGGAAGGGAAGGAATATATGGGGTCACTTGCTAAAAGTTATAATATTGTTTTAGAACTAACACAACCCTTCATTCAATATACCACAAAAGAAGAATGTCCTGCAGGTTTCTTTCCTGGAAGAGTCTATCCTAATTATGCAACTACAGATGAAACAAAGCTCACAGAAAGCCTTATGAGTGAGGATTTATTAAATAACTTCCTTAATAAGGAGCAGAGAAGCTCAGCTGAAGTAATAAATACCGAACTGGGCAACAATAACGCAAGACCTAATACCGCTACTACTGCTTATGATGCTGCAGTTACTCTTGTTGATAAGATTTTGAGTGGGGGGCTTGGTGAGCAAAAAGATTATGTTATTTTATTTATCAGCAATAACCCTTACATTCAACGCCAAACAATTGCTACTCAAAGAGAAGTTGATAAAATATTACAAAAATATGGATTAGATAAAAAAGGTTATCATATTGAAGTCGAAGGAGTAGGTTTTAGTTCCAAACAGGATGTCCCAACTATTCATTCTGAACTGGCGTGCTTGATAGCAGAGCTATGGAAAAATCATAATCTACTAGTTTCTAATGAAGCGGGGCATTCTATCGAGCAATTATTGTTTCAAACTCGTCAAGACCTTGCAATAATACCGCCAATGCCAGAAGTCAAAGAAGAGAATGTAGGGATAATTGGTCAAATGGTTTTATGGACTCAGGATGTATTGGATCATTTATCGTACTAAATAACGCCAAAATGATAAAAGAGAGCTAGGTTCTGTTGACAAAATTTTATGTTAAGTTATCAGAGGAGAATAAATAAGTTGCAACAGTAAGAAGGAATGGTAGTTTTTAGCTGTCGAAACCAAAGAGCTACCAATATGAAGTATTACATAAAAAACCAAGCATGAGAAGCAATTTTATCATTTTTTAAGAAAAAAAGCTATACACAAGAAGAATGAGGAGAAAATAAGACAGTTTATTAGACCTCTTGCATAACCTAAAGATAATTGAGGAATTTTTAGGAAAAACGAAGTCGAGTACCGCAGCTTATTAAGATGCATATCTTTACCCATAAGTTGCAAGAGGTGGAAAAATAGTTTAATAATATCAATTAAGGAAATCATAAAGTTGGTATTGATATGAATAAATGGGTAGAAAGTGAACTAGAATATGTAGATTTGGGAGATGAGACTCGATAATCAAGTTTTTTGCAGAGCTTATAAATAGTAGAAGTAAATTGTCATTCCCGCGTAGGCGGGAATCTATAATACCTCAGAGCATTTTTAGATACCTGCCTACGCGGGAATGACAAATTTTGCGTTTAAAGATAGATGTCGTGATTCGGATATATTCAAATTTCCTTCAAACAACCTACTATTTATAAGCTCTGCAAAAAACTTGATTATCGAGTGAGAGATTAAACAGACGATAATTATCTTGGTAACTATAACGTTATATGTTACAATTATGATAAGGCAATATTATTTATGATATGATCAAAACTTTCAGCCATAAAGGTCTAAGCAATTTCTTTAATTATGGTGATACTACAAAAATACAAAGTGATCATATAAAAAAACTCAGACTGTTATTAGCTAACTTAAATGCTGCAACTAAGGTAGAAAACATGAATTTACCAGGACTCGGACTGCATAAGCTGCAAGGCAATATGAAAGACTTCTGGTCAGTTAAAATTAATGGTAATTGGCGTCTGATATTTCATTTTAGTAATGGAGATGCCTATGACGTTGATTATTTAGATTATCATTAAAGCAAGGTATATATGTTCAATCCTCCACACCCAGGTAGTATATTAAAAGAGTTGTATTTAGAACCTTTAAATTTAACTGTCACTGAAGCATCTATATCGCTTGGAGTTACCCGTAAAACTTTATCATTTCTGATCAACGAAAAATCTAGTATCAGTTCTTCTATGGCTATTCGTTTATCTGCTGCATTTCCAAACACAAGCCCTGAATACTGGCTTAATCTTCAACAACAGTATGATATTTGGAATGCCAAAAAAAATATTGATGTTTCTCATATTAAAATATTACTTCACATGTCTGCTTAAATTAAAAGTAGTGAAGGAAAAGATTTGTTTGGAAAGGATTAATAAGAAATTATTTTACTAGGTTCTGTTGACAAAATTTTTAACGTAACCATATTAAAGCTCCAACAAAATTTAGAAAGGCTAAAAAGGTGGCTGGGGCTTTATCAAACCTAGAAAAAAATATACGCCTAAAATGTTTGATTTTCCCAAAGAAACATTCAATTAAATGGCGTTCTTTATAAATATGTTTATCATATTCACGTTGTACTTTACGATTAGATTTTGGTGGTATAATAACCTATCTACATCTACTTTAACATGATCCATTAAAGCTTTCCATATGCCTTTGTCAACCCATCTCTTAAATCTGAGAATTAGTATAGATACATCAAGACTATATGGATTGCTTCGTAGGCTTATGCCTCCTCGCTAATAGACAGCATGAAGGGTGCTTATTCGGTACTAATTCAGATTAATTGACTATAGTATGCATATTTATCCAATTATCTCCTACCTTGGTTTCGACAATGAGCGGAACCATTAATTTAGATGAATTTTCCATAGTAGTTTTAATTAGTTGGGTCGCTAGTTCTACTTCATCAATGGGCGATTCAAAAAGTAATTCGTCGTGGATTTGTAAGATTAGCTTGGTTTTCAATTTTAGTTGTTGAATTTTACGGTCAAGATCAATCATCGCTATTTTGATTATGTCGGCACTAGTCCCTTGGATTGGAGCGTTGATTGCTGCCCTTTCGGCAAATTGCTGTAAAGAATGTTTTTTATCATAGATTAAGGGAATAAAGCACTTTCGTCCGAAGAGATTCAGGACATAACCATGCTCTTTGGCGTAGTTTTTTGTATATTCCATATATTTTTGAATTTCTGGATATTCTTCAAAATATTTCTTTATATATTCAGCTGCTTGTGTAGAGCTAATATGTAACTGCTTTGCTAGTCCAAAAGCACTAATACCATAGATAATGCCAAAATTTATAGCTTTTGCTTTATGCCGATGTTCGGAAGTTAACTGCTCTTTAGTAATTTTAAATATATTACAAGCGGTTTTACTATGAATATCCTCACCATTAACAAAAGCTTGTTTTAAAGAAGGTATATCTGCCATGCTACTTAATATTCGCAGTTCAATCTGTGAATAGTCTGCTGAAATTAATTTATGCTTATCTTCTGCAATAAAAGCTGCTCTGATTTTATTACCTTCTTTCGAGCGAATTGGTACATTTTGTAAATTGGGTTCTTGAGAACTAAGCCTACCAGTACTAGTTGAAGTTTGTAAAAATGTTGTATGCACCCTATGAGTTATCGGATTTACTTGCATAGGTAAACTATCCGTATAGGTATTTTTTAATTTAGTAAAGTGACGCCATTTTAGCAATAAATCAGCAATAGCAAAGCCACTTTCGCTAATTTTTTCAAGAATTTCTGCACTAGTAGAATAAGATTTTGCTTTTGATGACAATTTACCAAAGGGTAATTGCATTTTTTCAAATAAAATTTCCCCCAGTTGCTTTGGTGAAGCGATGTTAAACTTTGTGCCGGTAATAGCAAAAATATTATGTTCTAATTGAGTAATTTCACTGCCAAATTCATCCGATAATTGTTTAAGATATGGTGAATTGACCTTAACCCCAATTTTTTCCATTTTATCTATTATATAACATAAAGGTAAATCAATATCTCGATATAGTGTTAAGGCATGGTTATCTTTTAGTTCTAGCAACAGTTTTTGGTAATTATCACTAAAGCCGGTAACTACTCTCGCTAAATTGTCTAAACTATCCTGCTGTATTCCATCAAATGGATTCTTCTGAGGCTTGCCAGCAGAAATTAGATATTGCATTAGTTCAAGATCTTCACATGAATATACTTCATTATTGACAAAGAATTTTAATAATGATTTAACCTTATAGGTGATTTTCTTAATAGATTTATTCTTTAGCAATTGAAGAATATTAGCCATAAACCATTGTTCCAGGTAGTTTTGACGAAAATCGTAAGCAAGTAAATCAGACATATTGCCAGAAATTTTAGCAATAAACTTAATATTGTAGCATTTACCATCAATTGATAAAATTATAGAAGGAGTTTGCCCAGGGTAATCGGATAAATGAATATTGACAATCCCATATTCTTCTGCCTTAGTTAGCATAGCATCAAGCTGTTGTTGAGAAGCAACTTCTTGAATTATAATTTGCTTAGTAGGTAAAGATTCGTTGGTAATTTGTATTTGGAATAAGTTCTCCACTCTTTTATTTAGAGATTTAAAACCATATTCTACCAGAAAATCAGATATTTGTTTGCTATCAGGTTGGGTATACTGCAATAAACTAAAATCTAAATCGATATCAACATTATAATCTAGACTAAATAATTGCCAGGAAATTAAGGCTAAATCTTTTGAGGAGCTGATGATTGCTCTCTGGCGATCGTTAGTGATTTGATCAAGTGAATTTAACAGCTCTGCTAATGAACCAAATTGTTTAATAAGTGTTGCTGCAGTTTTAGGACCAATGCTTGGCACGCCTGGTATATTATCGGACTTATCGCCGATCAACGCCATTACTTCCCTGATTTTACTTGGTTCTACACCAAATTTCTCTATCACGTCATCTTCGGAAATATATTTTGCTTTTATTGGGTCATACATTTTAGTATGCGAATTAATTAATTGCATTAAATCTTTATCAGAAGAAATAATGATAGTATTTTGTTGTAATGCAGAAGCTTTATGGGCTAAAGTGGCAATTATATCATCTGCTTCATAACCAGCTTTCTCAATCATTGGAAAATTTAGGCTATTTGCTGCAAGGCGAATAAGTGGTAATTGACTCTTTAAATCCTCTGGTATAGGGGGTCTATTTGCTTTATATTGCTGATAAATTTGATGACGAAAATTCTTACCACCAGAATCAAAAACTACAATAGCATGTTCTGGCTTAAAATCATTCAATAGCTTTAACAACATTGAAGTAAAACCATAAAGTGCTCCAACAGCTAAGCCACTCGGAGAAGTTAATGGTGGCTGAACATGGTAGGCTCTAAAGATAAATCCGTAGCCATCAATTATTAATAAAGTATTTTTATTAGTCATTTTGCTATTAGGTCAAATTGTTATATTTATGTATACTCTTCTGCTTTGAAGAATTGGCTCCGTAAAACTTCAGGGTATTCGCGTGCTCACGTACTTCATGTACGCTCCGCTCGCTCACCCCTTGTTTACGTTCCAATTCTCCAAATCATTTGAGTATAGTATACAACAATTATAATCTGCACTAAGCTTTATTAGTAATAATTTTATAAATAATGAGAAGTTGGTAACGTTGTCTCTCATCGATTGACTATAACATGGATTGCAAACACAAAACAAGTAATGTATAGTATTACCTATAAATACTTAATACTATAAAGGAGAACTCGTATGAAAAGAGCTGATGAGAATATTGTAGTAAGCGTTAAAATTGCCCCGCAAATTAAGAAGAGGTTGCAAGTACTTGGTAAAATTAAGCAACGTTCAACACACTGGCTGATGAAGGAGGCAATTACTAATTATCTTAAATTAGAGGAACATGAGGAACAATTAAAACAAGAGACTATACAGCGTTGGCAAGAAATGCAAGAAGGTAAATTTTTAGGAAATGACAAAATAACTGAGTGGCTTGATAGATGGGGAAGCGATAAAGAAGAGGAAAGACCTTAATGGAAAGATTAGTATGGTTGGAATCGGCAATTACAGATTTGGTACGGCCAAGAAAATTCATTGATAAAAATAATCCTAATGCTGCAAAGAGAGTGGCAGAAGTAATAAAGAAAGCAGTTATCGAACTTATAGAATTTCCTTTAATAGGTAAACCTGTGACTAATCTAATAGATTATAGGGATTTATATATTCGATTTGGCTTATCAGGTTACATACTACGATATCGAATATATGATGATACTATTTATGTAGTTCATATCAGACATGCTAAGGAAATAGAATTTAAATAATAAAAAAGAAATACCAATGTTCGACAGTTGTGCCATTCTAGGAAGCTACCTACGATTTATAGTCAATTGATGAGAAGTTGGTGACGTCGTCACTCTAATGCTCGCCTATTACTTATAGGCGTCAGCAAGAAAATAAAGTAGAAAAGTCGTCTATTAGCGAGCCACCGTAGGTGGCGTGGCAATCGATTTCTAATCACTTTTCTTGATTGCTTCGTGACCTTACGGTCTCCTCGCAATGACGGTTTCTCAATTATTGTTTTCTTAATTGCTGACGCTTATGCGTGTTCGTACAGATTACGCCGATGAGGCTATACCCACATAGATATTAAAATACAGCCTTGTGCGAAATCTTTGCAGAAATATTTACAGTTCCCTTACTTAGCTCTTGACATAAGTATGCCAATGGCATATCGTGTATTTTATGGATACAAAACTTATTTCAATTGTTGAACTTCCAGAATTTCAAAAATTTGCTAAGGATTACTTGAGTGAAAAAGAATGTATGGAAATTATTAACTATATAGCAGCGAATCCTAATCAGGGAAATATAATAAGAGGTACTGGTGGTATTAGAAAATTAAGATTTGCTCTAACTAACAATAAAGGTAAAAGTGGAGGAATGAGAATAATTTATTTTTATCATAATGAAAATATGCCGGTCTTTTTAATAACTGGTTTTATAAAAAGCAAAATGGAGAATATTAGTCAGGATACTTGTAACGAATTAAAAAACCTGAGTAAGACTTTAATAAAATTATATAATTAGGAAAAAAATATGAGTACAAAAGAATTTAATCGAACTGAAAAAAGTATTCTAGCTGGAATGCAAGAAGCGATCCTATATTCTAAAGGTCGGCTAAAAGCAAAAAAACACAATATTTCATTACCAAATATTGATGTATATGAGGCAAGAGATCACCTCAAACTAACTCAGAAACAATTTGCTGCAGCATTTGGAATTAGCATTGCAACACTACGTAATTGGGAACAAGGGCGTAGATCACCAACTGGGGCAGCAAAGGTACTTCTTAAGATTATTCAAAAGGAACCTGAAATTGTAAAACAAGTTTTAAGAGGTTAAATTATTTGTACTAATTTCCTGGATCAACTTCGTCGGCTTGTGCCTCTTCGCAATGACGTTTGTTAGGCTGAAACAGGTTCTTCCACAAATCCCTTGATTGATATTTTATTTGACTTTTTAGACAAACAGCAAAAGCCGATAATTCCGATAAGACAACAAATGGGAACTATAGAAATTGCCACAATAAAATCATAGTGACTATAAATAGGAGTGCCAGATTCACTCAGTAAGCCGTCCCAATTATAAGAGATTAAATAACTCATAATTTTGTGAAAGAAATGCCCAAAAGACATGTTGATACAGTTGACTATCGCAACGGCAAGTCCAATAGATTTCTTCGTAACAAGGTTACTGACAATGGTAAAGATTAGAACCTGATAACAACAAAAAATTCCTAATAAAAACATTAAAGAACTACTAGTAAAGAAATTTAATGAAGGACAATATAATAGAATGATAAAAATTACTATTGTCAGCAATCCGGTGATAGTTATTATAGCATCAGATGATTTTACTAAATTAGCAATAAGAGCAAGTATTGGACCGCCAAGACACATCCCTATATAAACAAATGAGGTAGCTAAGTTACTATCCATATCATTCATTTGATAAATTTGTTTGAAAAATGGAATAGCCCATACATCAGCAAAACCTTCCAATGCTCCTACCATTAAACCACCAAAAATTCCGATTAACAGAATAGTAGGGTTTAATAAGAGTTTCAATATCGATAATTCGGAATCTAGAGTAGTAGTAGAATTGCTACTTACATCATCATTTTTTATCAATAAAATCATTAGTCCAATAATAAATCCGATGGCAGCTAAACTATTAAAAGTTACGTTATAACCAAAATAGGTGAATAATAGTTTCATTGGAGTAATAGCAAATACTGCTCCAATTAAGCCAAAAGTAAAAGAAAGCCCTAGCATTACGGAGTGGTATTTAGTTGGAAAACAGCTTCTAGTAATTTTAGCTACTGATAAAAACCCAACAGCAGAACCAGCTCCAATCATAAATCTACCAATGAGTAAATAATTGAAATTTTCGCTGGCAACAAAAGTTAAAGTACCAAGAGAAGTAACCAAGATAGATATGAATGTAACAATTCTAAAGTTAAATTTATCGAGCATTATGCCAATTGGTATTTGCATCCCTGCATAACCTAAATAATAATATCCAGCAACTGTACCAAATGCTATGGTATCAATGGCAAATTTTTGCATAATTTCTTCTCTAAGAATTCCAGTCGAAAGTCTTAATATAAATTGAAAGGCAAAAAACATGCTGGCAAGAGACCATAATAAAAATGGTTTTTTCAAGGATAGAGCTGTATTCATAAAAAATTTAAATTATAATAACGTTGTATTTTAAGGTGTTAAATTATAGTATTAAATAGTATTTTGTCAAACCTTTATAAACTAGGAGGTTGTAGGAAATAACTAAAGTAATTAATAGGGAAATGGTATTATGACTTCAGACAAGCCAAAACATGACGAAGTCTTTCGCAAATCTATGGAGAATCCCATAGTTGCTAAAGAGTTTTTGGCAACTCATTTGCCTAAAGATGTACTGGCTTTAATCGATAGCACATCTTTAAAATTAGAAAAAGATAGTTTTATTGAGCCAGACCTTTCTGAAACTATTTCAGATGTATTATTTTCTGTTAAGTTTAATGATCAGGATGGCTATATTTTTTTGCTATTGGAACATCAAAGTACTGTTGATAAAATGATGGCATTTAGGTTATTTAAATATATGATTAATATTTGTGATCGATATTTAACTACTAATCCTAAAGCTAAATGCCTTCCAGTAATTTATCCCCTAATAATTTATAATGGCAAGAAGAAATATAACGCATCGCTCAATATATGGAATTTATTTAGCCATCCAGATTTAGCCAGAGGCTTTTGGACAAATGATTGTCAGCTTATTAACGTACATGATATCCCCGATGAGGAGCTAAAGAAAAAAGTATGGTCTGGGATTTTGTTATTTTTCCTCAAACACATCCACGAACGTCAATTACTGAAAAGATGGCAGGAAATTTCTCATCTATTGCCTAAATTGAGTAAAATAACAATAGGCCATGACCATATAAGAAATCTATTGAGCTATACTTTGACCTTTATTGAGCAAAATGATAAAATAGAGTTAGAAAAAATACTAAAAAATAATTTAACTAAAGAAAAAGGAGAAAAACTTATGCCTAGTATAGCTCAAGTATGGAAAGAAGAAGGGATTCAAATCGGAGTGCAAGATGGTATCAAAATCGGAGAAGCCAAAGGTAGAGCCGAGGGTAGAGTCGAGGGTAGAGTTGAGGGTGAAGCTAAATTAATAAAAATGATGATAAATAATGGTAGCTCTATTGAAGAAGTAGCGAGAATGACTAGATTATCTATTACAAGAATCAATGAACTATTGAAAGTACAGTAATTATTAGCAAGGCATTACTTTAGTAGCGACTGAAGCCAAAGGTAGAGTCGAAGGTAAAACCGAAGCAATGAAAGCTATAGCAAAAACTATGCTACTTAAACATAAGGCAGAGCAAATCGAGAGAGTAAAATGACTGCCCCTCGAATTGTTAGGTTCTGTCATTTTTGAATTTATAATTGCTGAGACTAGTTTGAATTATGGAGCAGTTTGAAGCCTATTCGTTATTATTTACCGATAGTTTAGTAGGTAATTTAGTTATAAGTTTAGATAGTGAACTAATTGTTCATTCTATGAAAATGTTTGGTGTTTATAATAATTTAATAATAGTGGTGGTAGCAACTATTGCTTCATTAGTTGCTACTAGTATAAATTATTTTTTTGGTATAATGTTATGGAGAATTTTTTATTTTTCTAAAAATACCCAGATTCATACTAATCAGCAATTATTATCTCAGTTTTTTTTTAAATATAACATATTGATATTATGGCTTATATTCATACCATTATGGGGAAAATTCATTCCTTTAATTGCCGGCTTTACTAAAATAAATTTTATAAGGGTTTTAGCTATTAGTGGTGTTATAAAATTATGCTATTATATAGTCAGTTGATGAGAAGTTGGTGACGTTATAAATCCGATTAGTATTTAGCCTCAGTTATAAGCTCTGCAAAAAACTTGATTATCGAGTATAACAGAAAAACAAGGTACAATTATGAAAATAAATAAAACTAGTTTAGAACTATTTCAAAGTAATCTGATAATAATTACTATTTTTTTAGTAATTATATTTATAATTCTTGTTTCTTGCAAAAGTTATAAAGATCAAGAAAATTTAATTATTCCTGGGAATGGGAATTTACAAGTTGAGAATGTAAATTATAGCTGTATAGATGGAAGGAAAATAAATATACAGTATTTGAATAAGGGAGCTAATACTTTAGCGATTATTCCAATTGCAGAAGAAAATCAAATTTTAATTTTTACTGGTAGGGTATCAGCTAGTGGAGTACTATATGGGGCAAATCAATATGAATGGCATACAAAAAATAAAACAGCTATACTCCGTAATATAAACACTGATAGTACAGTATTTTGTGATGAAATAGAATAATATAACTGAGTTTATAGCTGTATGCTAATATCAGGCTGTAATTTGATTTTTCTTTTATAATCTTTCTCAAAACGCTTTACCATCAAATAGGCTAATATCACAAAGAAAATAAGATATATCATGGGGAATAATTTAAAGTTTAGATATCTCATTAATACTAGACATACATAATTTGCACTGCCAGACATCAACATTGCCCCCATAGTATGACCAAGACTTATTGCCCGGTAGCGATCATTAACAGCAAAAGCTTTTATCATAGTACCATGGGCAAGAGCATTGAAAGGGGCAACAAAACATGCAAGCATTAAACAAGAACCTAAAGCCAAATTAACCATTTGATAATTAACCGAAATAATAAATAATAAACTAGCTACAAGTGTACCAAATAGACTGATCTTAAACACTATCATTTGATTAAATCGATCAGCAAATAAGCCAGAAATAGGCATAGCAATTGCAAAACACACAGTTATCAGAACTGAAAAAACACTCATAATGAAACTAGTTTGTGGTAGAATCATAGGCAAATATTGTTTCATAAACATAATGGATAGTTGATAAGTCACACCAAATCCACCAGCAAGAAATACTACCATCAAAATAATCCGCCACTGTTTGTTAACTAAAGTAGCTAGGCTTTGAACCCTTATTCCATTTGCTTGATTTTTCTTAAATTCCGGTGTTTCATCTAATTTACGACGGAAATATAGAGTAACTAAAGCTAAAGGTAAACTAATTAAGAAAGGAATACGCCAACCCCAATCTGGAAAAATATGGGAACTAAAAAAATTGGTTGCCCCAATTCCTAGTAATAAGCCTAAAACTCCAGTACAACGAGTTATCGCCGAAGCGGTATATCGATATTTCTCCCCTAAATGTTCGATAACATAAATAGCTGCTCCGTCATATTCTCCAGCTACAAAAATACCTTGCATAATACGACACAAAACCAGAATTACCGTACTCCAAACCCCAATAGACGAGTAGTCTGGCAAACATCCTATAATCATAGTAGGTATCACAATTCCTATTATAGTAATAGTTAACGCCGTCTTACGCCCATAAATATCCCCTATACGTCCAAAAATTAGCGAACCAATAGGTTTTGAGAGATATGCCATCGCATAAACAGCAAAAGCATTTATTAGACTAGTTATATAATCAGTATTTGGAAAAAATTTAACAGCAATAATTCCAGCAGAAAAACCGTATAAACTATAGTCGTAATATTCAACGATTGTTCCTAGGAATGCTCCGATAATTTTATTTTTTGTTTTTTCTTTCACTTTTCATCTTATTTAAGCTCCTTCAGCTAGCAATTTATTTCTGACTGAAGGAGATAAGTTAATATTAAGCTCTTTTAAAGCTTTTTCATCAATATAATCAGGAGCATTCATCAATAAATCTTCCGCCTGTTGATTTAGTGGGAAAGCTATCACCTCTCTAATATTGGTTGAATCGGTTAATAACATAACGATTCTATCTATGCCAGGGGCTATTCCACCATGTGGTGGAGCACCAAATTTAAACGCTCTGATCATTCCGCCAAATCTTTTATCGACAATTTCTGGAGGGTATCCAGCAATCTCAAAAGCTTTATACATTATTTCTGGTTTATGATTTCTAATTGCTCCACTAGATAATTCAATACCATTACAAACAATATCATATTGATATGCTTTAATGGCAAGTAGATCATCTACTGTTTTAGCTGATTCTAATATCTCCATACCACCTTGGGGCATAGAAAATGGATTATGGCTAAAATCTATTTTTTTAGTTTGCTCATTTAATTCATAAAATGGGAAATCTATTATCCAACAAAACTCAAAACAATCTTTTTTAAGTAAAGCTAAATCCTCGCCTAATTTAGTTCGAATCTTACCAGCAAGTTTAGAGGTTTTATCAACTTTATCACAGGTAAAGAAGACAGTGTCACCATTTTGTAGATTTGCTAAAGACTTTAAATTTAATAATTGTTCCTCTGTTAAAAATTTAACAATAGGTCCTTTAACTTGTCCATCTTCTAGAAACTGGATGTAACCAAGCCCACTTGCCCCCTCGGAAATTGCAAATTCTGCCATTTTGTCAAAGAAGCTTCTCGGTAAAGTAGAAGTTTTAGGAGCTGGCACTGCTCTTACAACATAGCCATTTTTTATATTTTCTTTAAAGATAGCAAAATTAGACTCTCTAAATAATTCGGTAACATCGGCAATGATTAGCGGATTTCTAAGGTCTGGCTTATCAGTACCATATTTTAACATTGCTTCTTCATATGGAATCTGGACAAAAGGGGTATTTGATACTGTCTTATCAGAAAATTTGCTAAATATTTCATACATCACCGGTTCAATAGTATTAAATATATCTTCCTGCGTAACAAAAGACATTTCTATATCCAATTGATAAAATTCACCTGGCGATCTATCAGCTCTTGCATCCTCATCTCTAAAACAAGGAGCTATCTGAAAATAACGATCAAATCCTGATACCATAAGCAATTGTTTGAATTGCTGAGGAGCTTGCGGTAAAGCATAAAATTTCCCAGGGTGTAATCGGCTGGGTACTAAGAAGTCCCTAGCCCCTTCTGGTGAACTGGCAGTTAAGATTGGTGTTTGAAATTCAGTAAAACCACCCTGCGTCATAATCTGACGTAGATGAGCAATAATTTGCGATCTTAGCATAATGTTATTATGCAACTTTTCACGCCTAAGATCTAGGAAACGATATTTTAGCCTAGTTTCTTCGGGAGAAATTTGTTCAGAATTCACCAATAATGGTAAAGCTTCGGCATTAGACTCAATTATAAACTCACTTACCAATATTTCAATTTTACCGGTCGTTAATGAATCATTTATTGTGTCATCAAGCCTTGCTACTACTTCACCAACAATAGTTATAACCGATTCATACCTTAACCGACTAGCAGCATCCATTAAACTTGGGTCTTGATCAGTAAATACTAATTGGCTGATACCAAAATGATCCCTAAGATCAATAAATACCAAATTACCATGATCCCTTCTTCTATGTACCCAGCCAGATAATTTTACTCTTTTTCCGACATCACTCAATCGCAATTCATTACAATTATGCGTTCTATATTTATGCATTTTACTCAACATATTTATTCTGTTTCTATACTCAAGCGATCTAAGTATATAGATATATAAAATATATCCACATTAGGCAATAGGCTTTTTATTAAATTCCATCCTTCCTATATAATAATATATCATAAAAATCAACTACACTAATACTTGAAATCAAGTTTTTTTGCAAAATGGGCTGGAATGACAAATTACAACTTAGCGTCACCCCTGCTTTGGTGCGGGGTCTAGATTCCCGCCTACGCGGGAATGGCAAGGGGAAGTGGGAGTGACAATAGGAGAGGGAATGATAAATTACACTTTAGTGTCACCCCTGCGAAAGCAGGGGTCTAGATTCCCGCCTACTCACATAAGCGTTAGTTTAAGAAAACAATAATTGAAAAACCGTCATTGCGAGCTGATATATCCCCACGAAATTAAGCATGACAAAGCTCCGTCTTTATAATAGATGAAGGGGTTCTACCAATGGTTTTATGGCATGCAAATAATTAAATTCAATAATAAATTTCCCAAGAGTACAATACGAATAAATTTTTTTATCTTTTACTGTGTTAGGTTGGAAAATTCTTTGCATACCTTGGCTATAGCCTACCACACCTATAACCCAATCATTTAATACTGTTTTTACATCCATAACCTACTATCTCCATCATCATTAAATAATGATGATATTCTATCAATTCTTGCTATTTTGCAACAATTTCGTGGGGATATATCAGATTGCGAGGAGACCGTAAGGTCGACAAAGCAATCCAGAAAAGTGATTAGAAATAGATTGCCACGCCACCTACGGTGGCTCGTAATGACGACTTATTTTCTTAAGCTGACGCCTATGTACCACAACTGTTGAAAGTTAGAAGGTAAAGCGGGTTTTAGATAGGTTTTCTGTCATTGCGAGACCACAACTGTTGAAAGTTAGAAGAGGAAGCGGTTTTAGACCGGATAGTTTAAAAATCGTATGTGGTCAACGTCATTGCGAGAAAGACCTTAGGTCGACGAAGCAATCCATAAAAGTAACCAAAGATGGATTGCCACGACCACTACGTGGTCTCGCAATGACAGAAAACCTATCTAAAACCCGCTTCCTCTTCTAACTTTCAACAGTTGTGGCCTATGTACCTACGCGGGAATGACAAATTTTGCGTTTATAAGCTATGCAAGAGGTCTATTATATTTGCAGGTAAGATTAATTTTCAGCACATTCTGCCACACCTTATCCCAACCTTTGGTATGAGTAATATTAGGAAAAATCTTTTGCTGTATACAATTTGAAGAACTAGCTTTTATATAGCCATGCATAATACTGCTAGGTACTATTTTATCCTTGCTTCCTGAAATATGTAATTGTGGGATATTATTGATTTTTATGGCATAATCTATGGGATTTAATGATTTCTTTAATGCATATACTCTATGATGTTCACTAAAATTTTTAATATCAAGATTACCGGCTACAGTTATTATATCCTTAATATGTTTATTTCTTGCTGCCACCAAGATAGCAACACCTCCCCCACCAGAGAAACCAACTAAACTAGCTGGCTTATCATTATTTATACTATTTATTACTATGTTTGTTGATTCTATAACCTCTTCAGCCATTCTTTTGTCTGTCCAATAGACTTGATTACAATTAGGATTAAGCTCTACTGGTGTATATTGGCATGGACGAGCTATATAAACTACATTAGGTCTAGTATCAAGAGTAGCAAGCTTAAACAACATAATCTTGGAAGGAGTCGGATTGCTAGCGACGGCATAACGTCCAATACTTCCATCACCCTCAATATAAAATACATAAGGGCTATCTTTATCCGAGATATGTTGGTAAGTTGTAATGACAAAATCCCCAGCCTTAACAAGTTTTTTCTCAAACCTGTTTATTGATGCTAGTTTTTCTGCTTCCTCAACCCTTGTTTCTATAGACGAAACACAAGAAGAAAGAGCCAAAGATAAAGAAACTACCGCAACTCTAGAAAGGTATTTCATCATCTAAATCGCTATGGTCAAAGTTAGTAACCGTATTTTTGGGTACAACAGTATCTGATGTTTGAATGCCAACACCTTTAGAATCTAACAATATAAATTGTGAGTTAAAATTCTGCAGCACTATTTCTGTCGTATATTTTTCATGCCCAAGGTTATCTACCCATTTTCTAGTTTGTAAAATACCTTCTAAGTAAACTCTAGTTCCTTTTTTGGCATAATTCTTTACAACAGATACCAAACCTTCACTAAATACTACTACTCTATGCCATTCGGTTTTTTCTTTCTTCTCTCCAGTAGTACGATCTTTCCATGTCTCAGAAGTAGCAACACTAAAACTTGCTATCTCTTTACCGTCAGCCGTATGCCTAATTTCTGGATCACGTCCTAAATTACCTATTAATATTGCTTTATTTAAACTACCAGCCACAAATCATTACCTAATTTATTTAAAAATTTATTATTGCAATAGTAATCCAAAACGACCTATAATGCTACAAGTTTTTTGAAAGTTCCTTAAAAATTTATAACAAATTATTATGCAAGAATATATTAAAGTTCGTGGTGCTAAGGAGCATAATTTAAAAAATATAAATGTTGATATTCCTAGAAATAAGTTTGTGGTAATTACTGGGCTTAGTGGTTCTGGTAAGTCTTCATTAGCCTTTGATACTATTTATGCTGAAGGGCAACGTAGATATGTTGAAAGCCTGTCTTCTTATGCTAGACAATTCTTACATCTTCAGGATAAGCCTGATGTTGAGTCAGTCTCTGGTTTGTCGCCGGCAATAGCTATTGATCAAAAAACTACATCTAAAAATCCACGCTCTACAGTGGGTACGATAACTGAGATTTATGATTATTTGAGATTACTATATGCAAGAGTAGGAGTCCCATATTCTCCAGCAACAGGTCTACCTATCAAGAATCAGACTATATCAGAGATGATAGATGCCATTCTTGCCTTTCCTAAAGCAAGTAAATTATACATTTTAGCTCCGATTGTCCGAGGACAGAAGGGTGAGTTTAGACGTGAAATTCTTGATCTTAGAAAACAGGGTTTTGGCAGATTGGTAATTAACAATGAAATTTATGAGATTGATAATCTGCCAAAATTTGACAAAAATAAAAAACATAATATTGAAGTAATTGTTGATAGGATTTCTCTAGAAGGTGATTTAGGCAATAGACTTGCAGATAGTTTGGAAATAGCTCTTAAATTGGCAGATGGTATAGTATATGTCGAGATTGTTGATTTACCAAACGGAGTAGAGACCACCCTTACTAAAGGCTCGAGAATCATTTTTTCAGAAAAATATTCTTGTCCAGTTTCTGGTTTCCAGATTACTGAGATAGAACCAAGAATTTTTTCCTTTAATAGCCCATTTGGTGCTTGTCCTAAATGTGAAGGTCTTGGCAAAGAATTATTTCTTGATAAAGACTTAATTATTCCCGATAGCAGAGTTAGTATTAAGGATGGAGCTATAGCCCCCTGGGGTAAAATATCCTCAAAGTTCTTTTTAGAAACATTAAAAGCCTTAGCAACTCATTACAAATTTTCATTAGACACGCCCTTTACAGAATTATCAAATACGATACAGCAAATATTGCTCCATGGGTCTGGTGATGAAGTTATAGATTTTCAATATCATGATGGTTCTAAATCTCAGATTATTCAGCAGCCTTTTGCTGGAATAATACCTAGCTTACAAGAAAAAGAGCGTAAGACTGATTCCTCTTTAGTAAAAGAAGAATTATTAAAATACAAAGCAGAACACAAATGTACAGCTTGTGAAGGTTATAGATTAAAGACAGAGTCTCTTTGTATTAAAATTGCTGATATGCATATAGGACAAGTATCTGCCTTGAGTATTTTACAACTACAAAAATGGTTTAATCAATTAGACCAACAGCTTAATAAAAGACAAGTAGTTATTGCCGAGCGTATATTAAAGGAAATCAAGGAAAGGTTACAATTTCTTATGAATGTTGGTCTTGAATATCTTGCTTTGTCTAGAGGGTCAGGTACTTTATCTGGTGGAGAAAGCCAGCGTATTCGTTTAGCGTCACAAATTGGTTCAGGACTTAGTGGGGTGTTATATGTACTTGACGAGCCGTCAATTGGTTTACATCAGCGTGATAATGCTCGCTTAATAGAAACTCTCAAAAATCTTCGAGACCTTGGTAATACAGTACTGGTTGTTGAGCATGATGAAGAAACAATGTATGAGTCGGATCACATTATTGATGTTGGACCAGGTGCCGGTATTCATGGTGGACATATAGTAGCCCAAGGAACAATTGAGGAAATTAAACAATGTGCAAATAGCATAACTGGCAGCTATTTAAGTGGTAAACAATTTATTGAAGTACCAGCAAATACTCGAATACCCTCTTCCGGTAAGGTAATAGTCTTAACTGGAGCTGTGTCTAATAATTTACAAAATGTTAATATTACGATCCCTTTGGGTAGTTTTACAGCAATAACCGGTGTATCCGGTGGAGGAAAATCAAGCTTAATAATTCATACTTTATATAAAGCCGCTTTAAAGTTTTTAGAACCATCTTCAAAAGTCTTTCCGGGAGAATATAAATCAATTACTGGTCTTGAATATATTGATAAGGTTATTGATATCAATCAGTCGCCAATAGGTCGTACACCAAGATCAAACCCAGCAACTTATACAGGGGCATTTACCCATATTAGAGACTGGTTTGCTGAATTACCAACTGCAAAAACTCGGGGTTATAAAGTTGGTAGGTTTTCATTCAATGTTAAAGGTGGAAGATGCGAATCATGTCAAGGTGATGGTCTGATTAAAATAGAAATGCATTTTTTACCTGATATTTATGTAAAATGTGATGTGTGTAATGGCGATAGATATAACAGAGAGACTCTTGAAATTAAATATAAGGATAAGTCTATATCTGATGTTCTTAGGATGACAGTTGAAGATGCTATGAGCTTTTTTGAGAAAGTACCATTAATTTACGAAAAACTGGTTACTTTAAATGAGGTAGGACTTGGTTATATAAAAATTGGTCAATCGGCTACTACTTTGTCTGGGGGTGAAGCACAAAGGATAAAATTAGCTAAGGAATTATCAAAACGCTCAACTGGTAAAACTTTATACATACTTGATGAACCAACAACAGGTTTACACATAGATGATATTAATAAATTGCTTAAAGTATTACATAAATTAGTTGACATGGGTAATACGGTGGTAGTTATTGAGCATAACCTAGATGTTGTAAAAACAGCGGATTACGTTATAGATGTTGGTCCTGAGGGAGGGGATAAAGGTGGTAGCATAGTAGTTACTGGAACTCCGAAGGATATTGCGGCTTGCAGTGAGAGCCATACTGGAAAATATTTAAAAAATTATCTATAATTAGCTTAGTGGAAAAAAATTTTGCTATATACTCAAAGATATAGAAGTCCAATAGGTCATTACGAGAAGCCACTTAGTAGCGATGAAGCAATGCTGTTTTGTCATACCTGCGTAGGCAGGTATCCAGATTCCTGCCTACGCGGGAATGACAATGGGAAGCGGGAAGGGCAAAGGGAAGTGGGAATGATAACTTGCAAGTGCTTAGTCGAGTGATACTACGGCTCGCTAATAGGCAGAGTAGTGCTAATCGGATTAGCTATATATATTAATGATAAACGGATGCAGATTATTATGAAAAAGGCAGTAGCTTTAGTTAGTGGTGGTGCAGATTCAGCTACCGTACTAGCCATGATGGAAAAAATGAATTACGAAATTTATGCCATAAGTTTCAACTATTCTCAACGCAATAATGTTGAACTGGAGAAGGTTAAGCAATTAGTTAACAACTATAACATCAAACAGCATAAAATTGTAAATATTGATTTACGTAACTTTGGCGGATCAGCTCTTACTGACAATGCCATAGACGTACCAAAATATAAAGATCATAGTGAATTACAGAATGATCTATACTCAAAGCAGCAGATTATATACTCAAATGATTTGGAGAATTGGAACGTAAAACAAGGGGTGAGCGAGCGGAGCGTACACTTAGTACGTGAGTACGCGAATGCCCCGAAGTTTTGCGGAACCAATTCTTCAAAGCAGAAGAGTATACCAGTTACTTATGTACCAGCACGTAACACCATATTTTTAAGTTATGCTTTAGGATTTAGTGAAATAATAGGAGCTTTTGATATTTTTATAGGGATACATGCAACTGATTCCGCTAATTATCCAGATTGCCGTCTGGAATATTTAGCAGCTTTTAATAATCTGGCAAATCTGGCAACTGCTGTAGGAGTGTCAGGTAAACAAATTACCATTCATGCTCCCTTAATAAATATGTCAAAGGGAGAAATTATCAAGGCTGGTCTAGAATTAGGCGTAGATTATTCCAAAACGATTTCTTGTTATGATCCATCAGATGATGGGCTATCTTGTGGCACATGTCTTTCATGCTTAACTAGACTTAAAGCCTTTGAAGAGAATAATGTAACTGACCCCGCTAATTATAAAAAATAAATTATTTTCTAACATATGCTGAACCACTCTATATATCATCAATTTCCTGTATTAGACCTAGGTAATATAGTGCTTAGGGAATTAACTAGTGATGATTCCGAAAACTATTTTACCTATATGAATAAGCCAGAAATGCTACCATTCCTGACCGAACAAAATTGTCCATCGGACACGGCTCAAGCTACTGATGAGATAAGATATTGGTCCAGCTTATTTCATAATCATCGGGGATTTTACTGGGCTATTTCCCTCAAAGATACTAATAAACTTATAGGGACTGTTGGGTTTAATAGTGTTTCTGCAATGCACCTCAAAGCAGAAATAAGTTACGATCTTGATCCGGAATTTTGGGGTAAAGGAATTATGCTGAAATCTATCAAAGCTATTTTAAGGTTTATCGAATATGCTGGAATTGTTCGCACCCAAGCAACTGTTATAACTGACAATACTCGCTCAATTAAGGTTTTGGAACGATGTAATTTTGTTAAAGAGGGATTGCTCAAAAAATATGAGATTGTGCAAGGAATACATAGAGATTATTATATTTATGCTATAGTCAATTGATGAGAAGTTGGGGCGTTGTCACTTGTCGCTCGCCTATTACTTATAGGCGTTGCTCCATCGTTCCTAGCCCCAAATTCTCCTGAATTGACTATAAAATAGCTTAATGCATAACTATCAGATTAATGTTGGGAGATATAGTCGGTCTCTACCCCTTCAAGTTCCATCATTTCTTGAGCATAGGGAAATGAGATATAGTCAATTGATGAAAAGTTGCTGACGTTGGCACTCGTCGCTCCATCGTTCCTAGCCCCAAATTCCCCTGAATTGACTATAGCACCACTTCCATATCCTTCGTCATTAATTTTATCATCTACCATTGCGTTTGAATCTGCATTTAAACCTTCATCCTCTTCAAGATTAGCTTTGTAATTAGCCACTAATCTGTCACATAGATCTTGCATCAATTTAGAATTATTTGCTAAATATTGTTCAGCGATTAGCTTTAATTTTGTTATATTACTTTCACTAGCATCATCTAAATTTTTACATTCTTTGGTAATAGGCAGCATTATTTCTGTATTTTGCCCTTCACCTGTTAAATCTAACCTAACCTCAGTTGCATCACCTTCTTCATCATTTTTCATAATCATATCAACTAAGCCATTAAGCAACCACCCTAATACTCCATCAAAATTAGCTGACGGTATCTGAGCTTTTACCTTGTCATCTACAACAAAATTGATAGAACAAATTGTGGTACGCTGTAAAATATCTGCTTGTTCATGATAAGTATGACCTTCTTTAAGTATCTGTAGCACTATAGCAGCTGGGCGATTAGCCCCAAGACCACCATCAGCCAAAGCATAAGGCGTGCCAGCAGCGTAGTCATAATCGCGTACAGCTTCACTATTAGCAACTACTGGAAAATAGGTAGGTGCTGCAGTAGTTGCAAGAAGTACATACTTTGTTCTAACATGTGTGCTATGCTTATCCTTGCTATCAAAGACCTTGATACTATCTCTTCCCTCGTTCAAATCAGCAACTGGTATAATAAGACGACAGAGAGTATCGATTAATCTATTGTCCCCTAAATGTTTTTCCAACATTTCTTCCAAAGGTTTTGGGGTATATTTGTGTTTTATTATTCCACAGTTAAAGCAACTTTTAGGGAAGATTTCAGCAGCACTATTCTCAAATAATTCTAACGCTTCTTTGGCTGAATAACGAGGCTCTTTCGACCCTTGTTCTTTAGGGAGAGTTAACAACGCAGCAATTAACCCACCAACGCTAGTACCAGAAATAATGTTAAATAATTTAGATATAGGTAGCCCTGTAATCTCTTCTATTTTTTCAAGGATAACTAATGCAGCTATTCCTTTTACTCCACCACCTGAAATACAAAGAATTGTATTTTTTTCGTTTAATCTTTTACTCATCATAATCTCTATAGCTTAATTTAAAATTTTTCACTAATTTTAAATTATTATAAAGTTTGCATTATAGCAAATGAATTTATAATGATAAATAAAACAAATTGACAAAACTATGCAAAAAATTTGATTATCGAGTTACAAATGTGGTACAATTAAATAATAATAATAAATAAATTGGAGTGATCTTGTGGTAGCTAAACGATTATTAGTGTCTTTAGATGAGAAAATATTAGCTATAGTCAATTCAGGAGAATTGGGTAGCAGGAGCGATGGAGCGACGCCTATAAGTAATAGACGAGCGACGAGTGACGACGTCACCAACTTCTCATCAATTGACTATAAATTAGCAGATGAACGGATAGGTAATACTAAGGAATGGATTAGTTGTACCGACAGTTGGAAATATTAGATGTTTGAGCAATTACTTGATTTCTCTTCTATATTCTATATTATAGAAGGGATGGTAGTAACACTGAAATATAGCTTAGTTTCGGTGTTATTTGGATTGATTATCGGTACTTTACTAGCAATTTGTAAGGTAAGCAAAAGTCATGCCTTAAGGTTATTTGCTAATTTTTATACATCAATTTTTCGTGGTACACCACTACTTATCCAACTTAGCATAATTTATTTTGGTTTGCCTGGGGTAATTGGTATTAAGTTTGGAGTATTCGCTGCAGGTACCATAGCTTTCTCATTAAATTCAGGGGCGTATGTTTCGGAAATAATTAGAGCTGGAATGAATGCTGTTGACAAGGGGCAGATTGAAGCGGCTAAGGCGTTAGGCATACCTGAAAGATTAATGATCAAAGATATCATCTTACCGCAAGCTATAAGAAATATTTTACCTTCACTGGTTAATGAGCTTATTAACCTAATCAAAGAATCATCGATTATATCAATGATCGGTGGAATGGATTTAATGCGGAGAGCTCAGCTAGTATCACAGGAACATTATACTTATTTTACGCCTCTGTTAATAGCAGGGTTTTGTTATTATGTTATGGTAATAATTATTAGTAACTTAGCCAAAATTCTTGAGAAAAAATTAACAATTGGTATTGAATAAGATTTGTTTATATGTATTTAAGTGAAATATGCATCAAGCGTCCAGTATTTGCAACAGTTCTGAGCCTAGTAATTGTTATTTTAGGAGCTGTATTTTTTACTAAACTACAAATTAGGGGGATTCCCGATATCTCTTTTCCTGTAATAACAGTACATGCAGATTATCCTGGGGCGGATGCTCTTTATATGGAAAAAGAAATTACCACTCGTATTGAAAAGGCTCTAAAAACTATAAAAAATCTTGATTCTATCACTTCCCAAAGTGCGACAGGTAGTAGCTATATCTTTTTAACATTTTTATCATCGGCTAATATCGAAGTATCCTTAAACGATGTTCGGTCTAAAATTGCTGCGATAAGTCGTATATTGCCAAAAGATATGCAAGCACCTCGTGTTAGTAAGCAAGATGGAAATAAGTTTGTTGATTTGATCTTAACTGTTAGTAGTGATGTATATAGTGATTTACAATTAACTAAAATTGTTCAAGAGAGTGTGAAAAGCGTTTTAGATAAGCTTGAAACAATAGGTGAAGTTAAAGTACATGGTAAAGATTATTCTATGCGGATAGAGCCAGATCCGGTAAAATTATATCAGCATAAAATGTCGGTGTTGGAAATTGAAAATGCTATAAAAAAACAAACTATTTCTTATCCGGCGGGAACTATTAAAACCGCCAGTCGTGATTTTGATATAAGATTAGATGGTTCTTTAAGTAAACCGGAACAGTTTGAACAAATTATATTAAAAGTGAACGATACTAGTATATTAAGGTTACAAGATATTGCTAAAATATATTTAGCTTCTCTAGAAGATGATGTAACTTTTAGATATAACGGCAAAAGCTCGGTAGCACTTACAGTAAAAAAACAATCAAAGGCAAACTTTCTTGATTTATCTAAAGAAGTTAGGTCGTCACTAGATAAAATTAAAAATAATCTACCTAAAAATATAACAATTGATATAGCTTATGATGCGTCAATTCCAGTTAATGCCTCAGTCAAATCAGTATTCTTCACGATCTTTGAAGCATTAATTTTAGTTATAATAGTAGTATATTTATTCCTGGCATCAGCAAGAATCACTTTGATACCACTTGTAACTATTCCTGTATCGTTGATTGGTACATTTATTTTCATGTATTATTTAGGGTTTTCTATTAACATATTTACCCTTTTAGCAATGATATTGGCTATTGGTTTGGTGGTAGATGATGCAATAGTAATGTTGGAAAATATTTTTAGATACAATGAGATGGGGCATTCTGCTATGGAATCTGCCACTCTGGCATCTAAGGAAATTGGTTTTGCTATTATAGCAATGACTATAACACTTGCCTCAGTATTCTTACCAATAGGTTTTATTGATGGATTTATGGGCAAGTTATTCATTGAATTTGCTTGGACCTTAGCATTCTGTGTGTTAGTTTCTGGTTTTGTTGCTTTAACTTTGACGCCAATGATGGCAAGTCGCATGATTGGCAAAAATGATCAACCTTCCTTAGGGTTTTTAATTAAATTTGACCAGTTTATTAAATTAGTCCAAAGCAAGTATTTGGTCTATTTAAATCTTGCTTTTGATCATAAAAAGCAATTCTCGCTTATTATTGCCCTATCTTTAGTGCTGCTAGTCGTTAGTTTTATCTTTGTCCCAAAGGTGTTTATCCCTCAGGAAGATGATGGTTTAGTGCAGATTTCCTTCTCTAGTCCTCAAGGCTCTAATAGTGAACAATCAGAAAAAGCAGTAATAGAAGTTGAGAAAATACTTAGTTCTTACAAAGATATATTAGGTTATTTGATGATGACGTATCCAGAAGGTAGTCATGGTTTTGTGCCTCTTAAAGACTGGAAGGTAAGGTCAATGTCACAAACAACTATAATAAACTTACTTAATCAGCAATTTCAACAAATAACTGGAATATCGGCTTTTGCAAGACCACACCGTTCATTAATTAGCGGTAATGCTGAACATGCTGTGGAATTTACTTTGCAATCCTCACTTGAATATGAGCAATTAGTTCAAATATCAGAGAAATTCGTGGAGGCTATGAAGAAAAAACCAGCTTTTATGAATATGAATGTTTATAGTAATGTAGATTTCTCTCCGATCATTGACGTAATTGTTAACCGAGATAAAGCTTACCTTTATGGTGTGAGTTTAGAAAATATAGGGTTAACATTGCAATATTTGCTAGCAGGAAAGCAGCTTGGTGATTTTAGAATGGGCAATGAATTGTATGATATAACTATGCAGTATAATTTAAAACATCGTAGTAATATCGATCACTTTAGTAAGATACTGATACCAACCAATAAACCAACTAATAATTTATTACCATTAAATGTCGTGGCTAATATAGTTGAGAAAGTATCTATCAAATTTTATAATCATTATAATAATGCTAGATCAGTAACCATCTCGGCAGATTTAGCCCCAAACCAAAAAATTACCGATGCAATAAAGCAAGTGAATAACATAGCTAATGAATTATTGGATAATAATACCACTATTCTAGAATATATTGGCGAAATTAAGCAAAAGGCTGAATCAGAAGGTACTATGACTACTACGTTCTTATTTGCTTTATTGTTTATTTACTTAGTGCTTTCAGCACAATTTGAAAGTTTTACTGATCCGATATTAATCCTTATTGCTGTACCATTTTCATTTACTGGTGGCGTATTAGCACTCTGGATATTTGGTAATACGTTTAATATGTATAGTGGTATTGGCTTGCTCACTTTAATTGGTTTGATCACAAAAAATTCTATTATGATCGTAGAATTTACTAATAACTTAAGAAGCCAAGGATTAAATATTAGAGAAGCTGTAACTAAAGCTTCTAGCTTAAGGCTTAGACCAATTCTAATGACTACTTTAGCAAGCATTTTTGGGGCAGTATCATTAGTTATCGCCTCAGGAGCAGGAGCCGAAGCTCAAAAGTCTATTGGTTTAGTAATAGTGGGTGGTATGACTATTGGTACTCTATTTACTATATTTGTTATTCCAGTTTTATATCAAAGTTTTAAAAGGGAGATTAAATATAGCTAACCCAATTAGTGACCGCAAATTCACAGATGTCATTGTGAGGGCATAGGCGTCAGTTTAAGAAAATAAAGTAGAAAACAAGTTTTTTGCAGAGCTTATAAATAGTAGGTTGCTTGAAGAAAATTTGAATATATCCGAGTCACGACATCTATCTTTAAACGCAAAATTTGTCATTCCCGCTTCGGTGCGGAATCTATAATACCTCAGGGCATTTTTAGATACCTGCTTTCGTAGGGATAACACTGAGTTGTAAATTGTCATTCCTGCATAGGCGGGAATCTGGATACCCTACCTACGCAGGTATGACACAATTGTTTCGTCGAGCTACAGTTTTTTTTGCAATGACGTCTTGTACTTTTATGCAATTTGCATAAGGTGAATCAATCACCTAAATATCTAAGAGTACCAGAGTCTCCTAAACTATTAACTTCATCTCTACTAGGGTGTGTCGTCACGAGATTTGAGCCCACATTAGTAAAGCCCTTAAACAAAGACCCGCCATGTATGATTTTGTATTTTTAGCATATCTTGTTGCTATACCACGCCATTCTTTAAATTTTTGAAATGTATTTTCAATAATGTGCCTTAGCTTATATAGATATTTATCTATCTCTCTTTGAATCTTCCTGTTTCTTTTTGATGGTATTACAGGAATTATGTTTGCATTCACAGCCGATTCTATTATGGCGTTTGTATCGTAAGCTTTATCAGCCATAAGATGTTGTGCCTCCATATTCTGGATTAACTCACAAGCTTGAGTACAATCATTTCTGGAACCTTCTGTAACAATAATTCTGACCGGCATACCATACGCATCCACGGCCATATGTACCTTTGTATTGAGTCCCCTTTTGTGCGACTAACCGTTTGATTCCCGCCTTTCGCTCCAAGTCCTGCTTTGTGAGTTTTTACAAATGTAGAATCTATCATTAACCATTCAAAATCAGGAGCATTTATAAAAATATTTAGCAAATTCTCCCATATCCCATTATCACGCCATCTACAGAATCTTCTGTGTACATTCTTCCAATTGCCATAATCAGGAGGCAAATCTCTCCATGGAACTCCCGTTCTAAATATCCACATCACTGCATTTATAAAAGTTCTATTGTCTCTTGCAATACCTCCCCAACAACCTTTCTGACCAGGTAAATTACTTTCTATCTTATTCCAAAGCTCATCGCTTATATCATGTCTTCTATGTGCTAAACTCATTGCTTCTTATCGCCTATTTTTATTACTACAATTATAATAACAAATCACATAAAATTATGCAATCACAATCTCGTGACGACATACCCTAGAATCATGTATATCTGAAGTATATTTATACAAAGGTTCCAGTATAGATTGAGAATCTTGCACCCAGGATGCATGAAAATCTAGTATATCCTGTGGAACATATCTTGTTTCTAGTTTTAACAGAGCTTGTTCTACAGTACACCCATCTTTAAAATCAGTATATACAGCTATATTATTTTGTTCAAATATATCAAGTATCTCTAGAACATTGGGATTTGGAATATTCAAAATTTTTACAGTTTTAAGTATCATCTTAGAATTTTGTATTTCATCGTACATTAATGATTCAGGAATTCTAAATGATCGAGTATCTTGTTGTTTTGCCATAATTATAATCTTTTTAGTTAAAATATAGGTTATTGTCACGTTCACATTCATTCGCTTGCAATGACGTAATTTTGCTATAAAGCCTAAGGGTTAGCCATAAAAATTAACCATCTTCTCAGAGATTAATTGGTTGTCATATTTTTCTAAAATATCTTGTCGAATTTGCACACCAAGATGTTTTCGTAACGAAGGTCTAGTGATTAGCAGCTCCATAGCTATTGCTAAATCTTCTATATTTTGAGGTTTGACTAATAACCCATTTATTTTGTCTTGTATTAATTCTCTGCCACCTGGAGCGTTAGTAGTAATAATCGCTCTACCATATGCCCCAGCCTCTAAAAGGGAGCGGCTTAGTCCTTCACGATAGGAGGGTAATACGGCGATGTGGGCTTTTTTCCATATTTCTTCTATATCTTTCTGATATCCAAGATATTTGATATATCCTAGATTTTGGTAGTCTTCCAATATGGATTGTGCTATTGATTGTTTATTATTTTGTTCAGGCTGACCAACTAACCAGAATTCAGCATCGATATTTTTCTGTTTTAATATTTTTGCGGCATATATAAATTCATATACACCTTTATCAATAAGCATTCTAGCTACTAAGGCAACTACTATTTTATTACCTAACGGTTCTGGTAGGAGAGGGAATTTCTTGGTTTCTATACCAACACTACATTGTTTAATGACTAAATTTGGTGGAGCAATATGGCTAACCTGATTAGTACCTATCCATAGCAAACTGGGGTCATTGCGAGAAGGCATGAGCCGACGAAGCAATCCATTCCTGACCATTTTGGGATTGCCGCGTCGCCGCAAAGCGGCTCCTCGCAATGACGTTTGTGAATTTGCTGTAATGCTAATAGAGTTTGCTATACCTAATTTCACCACTAAAGCTAAATCATCATCATTTTGTACAACAAATAACATACTTTTATAATAGCTTATTAGGGATAATATTTTAACTATGATCTTCCTAAGGCATTTTAGTAAAAATTTATTGCTGATAAACAATAAACCCATACCAACAAAAGTGTTAATGATTTGTGGTGTATTGCACAGAAAAGCACTGATACTTCCATAAAAAATTGGTTTTATAGTGAAATTATGTAATATATCAGGTTTTTCCTTATTTAATATTCTGATTAGCTTGATTAATAATAGTAAATCAGTAAAAAGGTTAATACTTCCACGCTTTATTGAAATTGGAATTACTGGTAAATTATGCTGTTCTATTTTATCTTTAAATTCACTAATATCTGTTAGTACTTTAACTTCATATCCTTTAATTTTAGCAGTCAAAGCAATTGGCAGAAGATGGTTATAAAAGTGCCAATCTGTATTTGTAAAAATAATGATTTTTTTCATTTATTTTTCTTTATAATAACTCTATAACATAAAATCATACTCAAATGATTTGGGAAATGGGGACAATAACCAAAGGGTGAGTACGCGAATTACCTACAGTCTTGCGGAGCAAACTCTTCAAATCATTTTAGTATAATTGAATTAAACTTATTATATAGTATATGTCAAGATATTTAGTCACTGGTGGAGCTGGTTTCATTGGTTCGCACCTTGTTAAATTATTAACCAAAGAAGGACACCAAGTTGTCATATTGGATGATCTTTCAACTGGTACCTTTAATAGTTCACTTGATAAAAATATTGAGTTTATTCAAGGAAATATTTTAGATCAAGATATTGTGAAGAAAGTATTTAGAAATATCGAGGGTTGTTTTCATCTTGCAGCAGTGGCAAGTGTGCAGGAATCAATTAATAATTGGCACTATAGCCATCAAGTAAATTTAACAGGAACCATTAATATCTTCCTTCAGGCAAGTAAACAAAATATTCCTGTGGTATATGCGTCATCTGCTGCTGTTTACGGCAAGATCAGTGATTTTCCTCTACAAGAAAATGGCAAAGTGAGTCCACTTTCTCCTTATGCGGCGGATAAATATGCCTGCGAGCTACAAGCTAAGGCTTTTGGCGAGGTTAAATCTCTTAAAAGTTGTGGTTTACGCTTTTTTAATGTTTATGGTACAGGACAACCTAAAAATTCTGATTATTCTGGTGTAATATCAATATTTAGAGAACAAGTGAAAGATGGTAAAGAGTTGGTGATTTTTGGTGATGGAAATCAAAGTCGGGACTTTATACATGTTTCAGATGTAACAAATATGTGTGTTAGAGCCTTATCTATGGCGGCATCATCGGCACCAGTACTAAATGTTTGCACAGGACGTGCCTATTCTATAAATGAACTTATTCAATTAATTGATAAAATCGCTGTTATCAAAGGAATAAAATATCTACCACCTCAAGTTGGTAGTATAAATACTTCTGTTGGCAGCCCAGAATTGGCTCAGCAGATGTTAAATTATAAAGCAACATATGAGTTAGCAACTGGATTATTAGAGTTATTTAGCGTAAATTTATGAATTCCAAAGAAACCCTGATTTTAGTAGCGGATATTAGGGGGTGGGCTTTTGATAACGTTGCTTCGTTTGTTCAATCTTTGTTAAATGATCAATATGATTGTCATATAATTTATAGTTGTGATTATAAAACATCGGAGGAGTTTTTAATTAATTTAAACCAATATAATTCTATTAAATTAATACATTTTTTTCATCGCGGGTATTTAACGCACTTACTGCAAATTATAGCAGATAACGGTATTAACACTAATAGTAATATTGAAAAATTATTAAATATTGCCATTACCATTAGCATACCTGATCATTTATTTATTGAAAATGAATCTGACATACTAAAAAATCTACCAACTTTCCGATTTATTGACAACTATTACACTAGCTCTAAAAGATTGTATGATATTTATGCAAATATCCCAGAATATCCAAAACCGTGGCAAGTAATTTATGATAATGTATTAATTCCAGATTCACAAATTGCTCCTGATCCTAAAATTGGTTTAGCCTCTAGTCAGCTAGTTATCACATGGATTGGTAATAGTGCTTGGGAAAGTTGGTATAGTACTATTGACGATTACAAAGGTCTAAAAACAGTAATTATGCCAGCCCTAGAACAGCTTGAGCATGAGAAAATTCATATCAAAAAATGTATAATAGATAAAAATAAGCGACTACACTCAAAACAAGAAGTTTGGGATACTCTAAAAGAAACAGACATTTTGCTAATAGCCTCAGTGCAAGAAGGAACACCGTTGACGCTTATTGAAGCGATGGCATTTGGTTGTGCAATTATTACTACTGACGTGGGGATTGTCCGGGAGGTGCTACCTGATATACAACATCAGTTTATAATCAATAGAAATCATCCGTATCTTACGGAGGCAATGAAAAAATTAGATGTTGACCGAGATTTACTAGCAAAAATTAAACAGCAAAATTTTCTTGCTTATCAAAAAATCTTTGCCGATAAAGCCCATTTGCAAAATTTATGGCTTTCGTTTATAGATATTTCAGTAAAAAATCATAACAAAAAACAAAATTTACAAATAAAGCAACAAATTTTAAGAGATATCAACCTTGTTAATAAGGGCGAAGCTCCATCGATAATTGATAAAATCCGTTCTATTCGTTTGTTAAAAAAGATAGCACAACCTCTTCTAAGATATTATTGGGTTAGATTGCTTGCTAGACGAATAATTACAATGCTTTATTCTTGTTCTTCAGAAAATGATTATGATAATTTTAAAAATTTTATAATCAAATACCAAGGACAGCAAAAGGATATTAGACCTCTTACAAAACTCGCTTATGCTGAGGAATTTGTAGGAGACACGGAACGCAGAACCGCAGCGTACTCTAGTGTATGTGAGGATTCGAGTACCGCATCATTGTCCAAATTACCATCAGAAGTAGAGTTTTACAAGAGGTCTATTGACGATATCTACGTAATATATTCTAGTACTTTTCCTGGAGTCGCTAACTCCACTAAAGAATTATTTGACCAAATAATTCCTTTTCCTATAGGCAAAGCAAATATTTTGCTAAATTATATTAATGCATATTTACCTAACAAAATTATCACTAAAATAGCTCAGTTAATTATCAAAACAGGCATTAAAAAATTAGTTATATCGGGTGGGCTTGATGTTCATGCTCAATTAGTAGAAAAGTTGCATCAGCTTAAGGCTGATAATTATTTAGATATTTACTTTTTATGGCATGGTTCTCCTGCCCAATGGGTAGATTCTCATCATTGCCAAGATTTTTATAAATGGTTAAATTTATATAAACAAAATAAGATTAAGGCTATTATCACCCTGAAGAAAGGTCTAGAACAATTTTTGATAGCTAATGGTATTCAATCTTATTTATTACAAAACTTCATACCATCAATGCCTGAAAAAAAGGTGATAGCTATAGAGAATAGTAAATTTACAATTGGTATATGGAGTGCTTCTAGCATATGGATAAAAAATCTCTATCCTCAATTTGCTGCAATAAGTATGTTGAAAGATAAGGTTTCTTGTTACACTAATTGCCATTTTAATGACAATAAACATGCTTGTTGGATGATGCAGGATGTAGAGCTTAAAGTTTTTCCAGAGCAATTACCACATCAAGAACTAATAAAACTTATTGCCAATACTAATTTAACTTTATACATTACTAATTCAGAATGTTCACCTATGATAGTTTTAGAGAGTCTAAGTTTAGGAGTGCCTTGCTTAGTTGGTCCTACAGCAGATATTTATGATGATCAATTTTTACGTGATATGTTAACTGTTAATCGCGTTGATTGTCCGCTGACCATATTTAAAGCAATAGAAAAGGTTCAACAAAATATTGATATGATACGTTCCAAACTACCGGAGTTTATTAGAAAATATAATAAAAATGCTCTTGCTTTAAAAAACTATTTGCTAACAGTCATAAATAATGATCATAATAGGTGAGGGGAGTAATAAGTTGTCATTCCCGCTTCGGTGCGGAATTTAGACCCCGCACCAAAGCAGGGGTGACACCACAACTGTTGAAAGTTAGAAGGTAAAGCGGGTTTTAGATAGGTTTTCTGTCATTGCGAGACCACGTAGTGGTCGTGGCAATCCATCTTTGGTTACTTTTATGGATTGCTTCGTCGACCTAAGGTCTTTCTCGCTAATAGACGTTGACCACATACGATTTTTAAACTATCCGGTTTAAACCCGCTTCCTCTTCTAACTTTCAACAGTTGTGGGGATGACACCACAACTGTTGAAAGTTAGAAGGTAAAGCGGGTTTTAGATAGGTTTTCTGTCATTGCGAGACCACGCAAGTAGGTCGTGGCAATCCATCTTTGGTTACTTTTATGGATTGCTTCGTCGACCTAAGGTCTTTCTCGCTAATAGACGTTGACCACATACGATTTTTAAACTATCCGGTCTAAAACCCGCTTCCTCTTCTAATTTTCAACAGTTGTGGGGGTGACACTAAGGCGAGCAGGGGTAACATTAAGGTGAGTGTTATTATTTTAACTATATAAAGCAAAATAAAGTCAGTTGATGAAAAGAATTATAAGATGTTTATATCAGGCAATTTTAAAAACAATTGAACATGATGGTGTTGAACATTCAGGGTATATGTCATTTATGATACTCATGGCATTTTTTCCTTTTTTAGTTTTTTTATTAGCATTAACAAGTTTTATTGGTGCCTCAGAACTCGGGCAGAACTTTATAACTATCTTTCTTGAGAGTATGCCAGAACTGGCTACTGACTCAATAAAAACTAGGATAAATGAACTTAGTAAAACTCCACCTCAAAGTCTAATGACCGTAGCGATAGTAGGAAGTATATGGACCGCATCATCTTTTGTTGAATGTTTAAGAACAATCTTAAATAGGGTATATGAAATAAAATCACCACCTCCATACATAAGACGAAGATTACTTAGCATAGTACAGTTCTTAGTAATCAGCATATTCGTTACTTTTGCTATGTTCATTCTAATTATAGTGCCAATAATATTGACAAAACTGCCGATGATTTTACAAATAATGGAAGAACATATGCTAGCTCTAACTATTTTACGATATGTTATAATTTTTTGTTCATTATTTATTACCTCATCATCATTATATTATATCGTCCCTAATATAACATTAAATTTTACAGAGGTATTTCCTGGAGCTTTATTAACAGTAATTTTATGGGTGATAAGTGGATATTTATTATCTACTTGGATAAGAAGTTATAACCAATTAAGCATAATATATGGTTCACTTGGTGGTATAATAATAACCCTAATGTTCTTTTATATTATTAACATGATTTTTATATATGGTGCAGAATTTAATTATTTGCTAAAAAAACATCACTGAATTGTTAAATAAAAGTAAATCTTTGTTTACTTTTGTGGAATTTTTGTTGCGTCCTAGCTAAAATAGTAGTACAAGCCGTTTTGTTAGGATATGTGAAGGATATCTAAGTAAAAGCTTGAACGATGGGATAATGGTTGCATCTTTGTTATTCGCGTTCGTTCCTTTGTTATTCGTGCTTCGGTGCAGAATCTAAGACCCCTGCTTACGCAGGGGTGACATTGATTACTTTGTCATTCCCGCGTAGGCGGGAATCTAGACCCCTGCTTACGCAGGTATGACGCTAAGTCGAGCAGGGGTCACATTAAGCCAAGCAGGGATGCTCATCATTATTCTGATCTATTCAAATTTCCTTCACATAGCCTAGTGATTTTAACTAAAAAAGATTATAATTATGGCAAAACAAAAACATACAGCAACTCGAGATCACTATATCGGCAGTAATCCCAATTTAATGCGCCTCACTGAAATAAACAACACTAAGACGATACTTGAAGCTGTAAACAATAAAAAGATTGCTAAAGATATTTGGTCAATATGCAATATATTTGGTGTATCTCAGGAAATACAATGTACACTTGCATCTACTAAGGGGGGTTTTGATGAAAAGGTAATTGAGGGTTTATTTAAGAAGGAGCTTAAATCATCCAAGAACAATGACAAGGACAAGGACGCAATCAAAAATTGTTTGCAGGTGTTGTATTATTGTTCTACTAATAAACTTGCAAAATTTAACGATATATGCACAACACTTAACGAAGCTAAATCTGTAGATAGTAACTTATCTGTATATACTAACTTTGGAAAAAAATGTACTATAACTAAAGCTTTGGAAAAATTAGATAGCTTGGAGCATACGTATCTATCACCCAATTCAAATACTAGTGATGTAGTTGATGAAAATGCTGTAGTCGCATTAGGAGAATTTCCAAATATGGATGGTGACACAATAAACTAAAAACTGTCATTGCTAGGAGGTAGCAATTGTGGATTGCCACGCTCAAGGGCGTTCGCTCGCAATGACCTATATTTTAACTAAAATAGATTATAATTATGAAAAGAAAAAAAGTTTATACACAATATAAATCAGATGAAAATCCCCCCGTCCCGGTTAGGTTTTTTTTAAAGACGTTGCCCACTGAAATAGGCAACTCTATTACGATACTTGCAGCTATAAGAGATAAAGACCCTGTCGCCATAGGTTCCCTGTTTAATAATGTGTCTCAGACACTGCAATGCGACCTTTATCAGCTCGTTAAATCTAATGAGTTTACTAATAAGAAAGTTGAAGCTTTATTTCAGAAGGAGCTTAACTCATCCAGAATAAATGTTGATAAGGCAGCAATCAATAATTATAAGTCTATAGTAGTTAAGCTCTTGAATAATCCAAATATTAGTATTAACGAAATATTTGATTGTTTTAAAAAAGCTAATGTACGAGTCAATCATTTATTTTGTGTAAGTTCTATTTTTTACATTCCAATAAATCATATTTAAAATCACCACAAAGTATTTCAAATTGATTCAAAGCTAATGACCAATCTTTTATGGGCATAGTCCATTTTTTAGATGCATTTTGCAGAGCTAAAAATATTATTTTCTGAATTGATTTATCATCTGGAAACACCCCCTTATTTTTGATGATTTTTCTAATTTGACGGTTGACAGATTCAATGGTATTTGTTGTATAAATTACCTTTCTTATTTCCTCAGGAAAAGCAAAAAATGGGATTATCCCACACCAATTACGTTGCCAAATATCAGAAATTACTGGATATTTTTTGTCCCATTTTGAACTAAATTGTTGAAGTTTTAGACTTGCCATTTCTTCATTATTTGCTGTATAAATTTGCTTCAAATCTGTGGTCACCTCCTTTAAATCCTTATATGAGACATACTTCACTGAATTGCGAACCATATGAACTATACATAACTGTACTATAGTCGCAGGAAATATGCTACTTATCGCTTCCGGAAAACCTTTTAGACCATCAACACAAGCAACATAAATTTGTTCTACTCCTCGATTTTTTAACTCAGTAACTACTTGCATCCAGAATTTAGCACCTTCATTTTTTCCTACCCAAATACCCAGCAACTCCTTCTTTCCTTCTATATTAACAGCAATCGCTAAATATACTGCTTTATTTATCACTACCTGGTTATCCCTAGACTTAACGTGAATACAGTCTAAGTATAATATTGGATAAACCTTATCTAAACCTCGATTTTGCCACCTAGTTACTTCGTCTATTACTCCATCGGTTATTGTCGATATTAAATCACCGGAAACCTCAGTTTGATATATTTCTTCCAAATGACCTCGAATTTCACTGACTGTCATTCCTCGACCATAAAGTGAGATAACTTTATCGTCAAATCCACTGAATCTTCTCAGCCCTTTAGGTATTAATTTCGGAACAAACTCTCCTTCTCGATCTCTTGGTACTTCCAGAGTAACCTTCCTACCATCATCATCAATTATTGTCTTTTCATAGCTACCATTACGACGATTATTATCTACTTTCGGCATTTTACTATGCTTTGAATAACCTAATTCATGCTCTAGTTCACTTTCTAATATTTTTTCAACTATTTGCTTTTTTAGTTGTTGAAATAATCCTTCTTTGCCAAACAACTTAGATGGATCGGCTTTTGATAATAATTCTTCTACTAAATTATTACTTATATTATTATCTTTTAGTTCTAATATCTTCTTTTTTATTTTTTCTGACATATTTTACCTTTTTATAAGTTGTTTTCTTACAGTACTTCTTACTGCTTACTTTTGCAACTTACACAAAGTATATTATAGACTCTAATGTACCTGTACTACGTATTAATTTTGAAAAATATGATACTATCGATACAGCTCTAATAGCATTACAGAAGTTGCAGCATGAGTACTTGCCAGTCCGTATGGTTACTGGGGAGGAATACTCAAATATGCTGAGTGAGTTAACGCTAACTCAGCTTGCTACAAATCTAAAGTATTTAGATAGTCTTGATGATTCATCAGGAAAACATAATGTTGATGTATCAGGAAAGCATATTGACTATGATTCAGAGGTGTAATAGACTCTTAATCCGATTAATATTTATCTATACTGTTTGTGTTATTCCTGCGTAGTATGTAATATCTACGTAAGTAGGTATCTAGTACTACAGTTGTAGATTGAATGTGAGTGTTCACGGAAAAAAGGTTAAAGTATAAGATGTCATTGCGAGGAGGTTGCCAGACCGACGAAGCAATCCAGGAAAGTGATTAAAAATGGATTGCTTCGTTGACCTTACGGTCTCCTCGCAATGACGCTTGGTGATCAGGTTTTTTTATTCATCACAAAAAAATCGTGAATGCTCACATCTAAACTACAACTGTAGTACTAGATTCTCGCCTACGCGGGAATGACAATAGTGGGCAGAAATGACAATTTACAACTCAATATTAAGAACTTATTAGGGCTATCTATATATGCAGTTACAAGAAAAAATTTATGTTTTTTTATGTGCTTTATTTGTTGTGCTAATAGTAGTTAGTAACTTAGTATATCAGAAATTTGTTTATTTACCTATTTTCTCTATTTATACCTTTGAACTATCGGTTGGGGCGATTTTTTATCCGGTCACTTTTCTAATAACTAACTTAATATCCGAGTTTTATGGAAAAGAAAAAGCACAATTTTGCGTTAGATTGGCAACTAGTATAAATATTTTGGTATTATGTATTATCAGTTTCATGGGTTATCTACAAGCTACTACCTGGTCAAAAATTGACAATAATACTTTTGACTCGGTATTTGGGGCATATAGCGTATCACTATTTGGTTCAATAACAGCTAGTTATACAGCTCAGATGATAGATATAAGGCTTTATTTACTAATTCGCAAACTTACTAACAATAAATACCTTTTTCTAAGAAATTTGAGTAGTGCCATATCGTTATTTATTGATACATCGATTGTAGTTATTTTTGTTACAGTTATTGGGGTTGTACCTTATGAACAAATGATATCTTTAATATTTAACAGCTATTTATTCAAACTGTTTTTCACCATAGCAACTACCCCAATATTTTACTATGTGGTGTACTTTATTAGGAGTCGGAATTAAAACGATACTCTCAATTTTATCGAACCTTGATGGCTAGAGTATTTATTATTAGAAGCTAAATAATCATATACTGCCATAATTTCTGTCACTCCACGTTTTATAGTAATAGTCCCACCAACTTTGTAGTTATATTTAGCCGGTTTTTCAAGTAGCAATACTTCTTCTCTTTTGTTGGAACCTAACGCTATCTGCATACGAACTATAATGGTCTCCATATTTTGGACACAAAAATAGAAGAAATGAGATAGAATTCTTTAGCAAAAAAGGAGAGCTAGAGATGAAAAAACAAGTAAGGCAATATAGTGCTGAGGAGAAATCAAAAATTGTCATAGAGACAATCAAGGGCGAGCTAACAATAGCCCAAATAACTAGTAAGTATGGTGTTCATGCAACGCAGATAAGTAATTGGAAAAAACAGGGGCTTGAATTATTAGTACAAGGCTTTAAGAGTAAAACACAGAGTGCTGATCCAAATCAGCAGGAGTTAATCAAGAATCTATATGAACAAATTGGACAGTTAAGTGTAGAGCGTGACTGGCTCAAAAAAAAATCTGCATTGTTTGGACTTAAAGGTTAGGTGTAATATGATAGAGCCTAATCATAATAAATTAACAATTATACAACAGTGTAAGTTGTTGGGTATTAGTAGGTCAACCTACTACTATCAACCTACTGCTATTAGTGAACAAGAACTTAAGATCATGGCAATAATTGATGAGACCTATACTATGCATCCATATTATGGTATGCGACGGATGGCTAAATATTTACAAGCCCAAGGTTTTTCGGTAGGTCGTAAAGCTGTTAGACGTTACTACCAAATAATGGGTCTTGAAGCTGTTTATCCTAAAATGAATTTGAGTAAAAGAAATCAGGCACATAAAATATATCCTTATTTATTAAAAGATTTAGAGGGAACATACTCAAATCAAGTATGGTGTTCAGATATCACTTACATAAGGTTGCAACAAGGATTTGTTTATTTGGTAGCCATTATGGATTGGCACAGTCGTTATATACTTAGCTGGCGGGTATCTATTAGTTTAGAAAGTACTTTTTGTGTAGAGGCTCTTGAGGAAGCTATAGAACAATATGGTATACCAAAGATTTTTAACACAGACCAAGGAGTGCAATTTACGTCTGAGCAATTTATCTGTATTTTAAAAAAATATAATATTCAAATAAGTATGGATGGCAAAGGTAGAGCTTTGGACAACGTGTTTATTGAGCGATTTTGGCGTTCGTTGAAACAGGAAAAAATTTATCGAATAATTTTAACAATTGTAAAGGAGGCAAAAGCAGCTATTAAGGAATATATCGATTTTTATAACCACGAAAGAATGCACCAAGCATTGGGGTATAGGACTCCTAGCTTGATGTACTATAAACAAAAAGTTGCATAATAGTGACAATAATAATTTCATGGGAATTATATGAGTCAATCATTTATTTTGTGTAAGTTCTATTTTTTACATTCCAATAAATCATATTTAAAATCACCACAAAGTATTTCAAATTGATTCAAAGCTAATGACCAATCTTTTATGGGCATAGTCCATTTTTTAGATGCATTTTGCAGAGCTAAAAATATTATTTTCTGAATTGATTTATCATCTGGAAACACCCCCTTATTTTTGATGATTTTTCTAATTTGACGGTTGACAGATTCAATGGTATTTGTTGTATAAATTACCTTTCTTATTTCCTCAGGAAAAGCAAAAAATGGGATTATCCCACACCAATTACGTTGCCAAATATCAGAAATTACTGGGTATTTTTTGTCCCATTTTGAACTAAATTGTTGAAGTTTTAGACTTGCCATTTCTTCATTATTTGCTGTATAAATTTGCTTCAAATCTGTGGTCACCTCCTTTAAATCCTTATATGATACCAATTGAAATAATTAACGTGGTATATTAATCCACTCTCTATACATAATTGATTTTACTAAAGTTACATTTTTACTAAGTTGATTCCAGGCATAGCAAGCATTAGCAACGATATCTTCGTATACACCGTAACATTGATTAGATAGGAAGTGATTTTTGATCCACTGCCAAATTTGTTCCATCGCATTTAATTCCGGTGCGTATGGCGGAAGCGGTACCAAAGTAATGTTACTTGGAATAATTAATTTTTTCGCTGCATGCCACCCGGCATTATCTGTTAATAATGCAACATGCCTACCAGAATCAATAGTCAAAGAAAATTCATCTAAGAACTTATTCATTGAATCAGTATTGGTATATGGTAAAATTAACGCAAAAGATTCGCCCGTATCATGGCAAGCAGCTCCATAGATGTATGTTGAGATAAATTGTTGTTGCCTTACTTTCCTAGGTCTGCTCCCACGTTTAGCCCATATGCGACTTAAACTACCTTGCTGCCCAATTCGAGTTTCATCCTGTGACCAAATGTCAACCTTACTCCAATCAATATCTTTTGGTAATAATACTTTTAGCATATTGGCGAAGTTTTTTTATATGTATTTTGAGTTGCTTGATTAGATTTTGGGTGTACTGAACGAGAAGTAATCCAGCTAAAACCAAGTCGATGTATAGTGTTATAAACTGTTTTTAAACTACATTTAATACCATATGTTTCAAATAACATATTATGTAATTCCTTTCCTGTTATATAACCACCTGTCTTACTTTCACTCAACATATTTATTTTATCAGACAAAAAAGATTCTTGTAAGCTATTGAATTTTCTAAACGCACCACTCCTATGCGATTCAAATAATCCATCAAAGCTAGAGTTTCTAAATCTTCTAAGCCAAGATTGTACTGTTTTCCAGTGCGATCCAACTATTATCGATACAGTTTTCAATGACTTGCCTGATTGCAGGTGATGCATTGCTAATAAGCGTATGCGATTTCTTCCGTGCGACTCGTTTTTCATTAGGCATATGAAATCATGCTCATGAAAACCTTTTGGTAATATTAATGTTCTTGCCATTTTACTACCTGCTCAAGTTTATATTCCCATATTATAATATACCTCCTTAACTATTTCAATTGGTATGAGACATACTTCACTGAATTGCGAACCATATGAACTATACATAACTGTACTATAGTCGCAGGAAATCTACTTATCGCTTCCGGAAAACCTTTTAGACCATCAACACAAGCAACATAAATTTGTTCTACTCCTCGATTTTTTAACTCAGTAACTACTTGCATCCAGAATTTAGCACCTTCATTTTTTCCTACCCAAATACCCAGCAACTCCTTCTTTCCTTCTATATTAACAGCAATCGCTAAATATACTGCTTTATTTATCACTACCTGGTTATCCCTAGACTTAAAGTGAATACAGTCTAAGTATAATATTGGATAAACCTTATCTAAACCTCGATTTTGCCACCTAGTTACTTCGTCTATTACTCCATCGGTTATTGTCGATATTAAATCACCGGAAACCTCAGTTTGATATATTTCTTCCAAATGACCTCGAATTTCACTGACTGTCATTCCTCGACCATAAAGTGAGATAACTTTATCGTCAAATCCACTGAATCTTCTCAGCCCTTTAGGTATTAATTTCGGAACAAACTCTCCTTCTCGATCTCTTGGTACTTCCAGAGTAACCTTCCTACCATCATCATCAATTATTGTCTTTTCATAGCTACCATTACGACGATTATTATCTACTTTCGGCATTTTACTATGCTTTGAATAACCTAATTCATGCTCTAGTTCACTTTCTAATATTTTTTCAACTATTTGCTTTTTTAGTTGTTGAAATAATCCTTCTTTGCCAAACAACTTAGATGGATCGGCTTTTGATAATAATTCTTCTACTAAATTATTACTTATATTATTATCTTTTAGTTCTAATATCTTCTTTTTTATTTTTTCTGACATATTTTACCTTTTTATAAGTTGTTTTCTTACAGTACTTCTTACTGCTTACTTTTGCAACTTACACAAAGTATATTATAGACTCAAAATAATATTTTTAGCTCTGCAAAATGCATCTAAAAAATGGACTATGCCCATAAAAGATTGGTCATTAGCTTTGAATCAATTTGAAATACTTTGTGGTGATTTTAAATATGATTTATTGGAATGTAAAAAATAGAACTTACACAAAATAAATGATTGACTCACATCACTAGCAATTGATGGCTGATATTTTAGCTCAGCTGGATTCTCTTGCCGCTCTAAACTGATTTTCTGACTATCCTCATCTAACTTGGGCTGCAAGCGAAAATCTTTAGCAGCAATTTCAGAATATACTACCCCTTGGGTACTAATATAAAAATTATCTACCCGTCCTTTACTATTAACGACATATTCACCATGACCGTGGGCTACTTGCAATCTGCTTGCCCCGTCTTTACTATAGATCACCCCTGATACAGGTACTTTATTTTGACTATCTGCAGTTTGGCTAACATCCATGCCCTCACCAATCATTTGTTGAATTAACCCTGGCATTACTGGAACATCAGTAATGTGCTGATCAGCAGCTATCAAACGTTGTGCCAAAGATTTAGGACCGACATATGAAGCAGCAACTCGACCAAGTGCCTGAGATATCTCGCGAATATTAGCCTTGCAAGGCAGACTCTCATTGCCACCAGGATTAGCCATATCCGCCTTATCCTCATGAACCCCTGTACTACGTATCATTAATAATTGCTCAGGCTGAATCTTATTTTTTTCTAAGAACTTGTTAAATAACCCCGGTTCTAGCTCATGTTGATTAAAACAATTAATAATACACTCTTGTAATTTTTTTAAACATTCAATACTAGCTTCACTTAAAGTGTCTAGATTGGACTGAGCTTTGTAAGTATCAGCAAATTCCTGGAAGAGGTTTACCCATTCCGGAGCATGTGTATCTAAATGCTGTTTTATTACATCACCGTTTACTGGCTCAAATGCTGGCACTTGAACCTTGATAATATTATCCCCTAATTGACTATCTTGGTTTGTCGCAAGTAATTCATTAAATTCCTTAACAACCTCCCGCAAATTGAGTAAATTTGCTGCTTTATAACCAAATGATTTAGCATCATCCTCAATCTTCTCCGAGTAACGCGATGTTCCACCTGCAACATCTACAACCTCATTATTCTCTTCTCCTGCCACAATCTATGGTGGTCTCCTTTGTCTAGACAAAAATTTAGCAATTTAGAGATATAATTCCCATGAAATTATTATTGTCACTATTATGCAACTTTTTGTTTATAGTACATCAAGCTAGGAGTCCTATACCCCAATGCTTGGTGCATTCTTTCGTGGTTATAAAAATCGATATATTCCTTAATAGCTGCTTTTGCCTCCTTTACAATTGTTAAAATTATTCGATAAATTTTTTCCTGTTTCAACGAACGCCAAAATCGCTCAATAAACACGTTGTCCAAAGCTCTACCTTTGCCATCCATACTTATTTGAATATTATATTTTTTTAAAATACAGATAAATTGCTCAGACGTAAATTGCACTCCTTGGTCTGTGTTAAAAATCTTTGGTATACCATATTGTTCTATAGCTTCCTCAAGAGCCTCTACACAAAAAGTACTTTCTAAACTAATAGATACCCGCCAGCTAAGTATATAACGACTGTGCCAATCCATAATGGCTACCAAATAAACAAATCCTTGTTGCAACCTTATGTAAGTGATATCTGAACACCATACTTGATTTGAGTATGTTCCCTCTAAATCTTTTAATAAATAAGGATATATTTTATGTGCCTGATTTCTTTTACTCAAATTCATTTTAGGATAAACAGCTTCAAGACCCATTATTTGGTAGTAACGTCTAACAGCTTTACGACCTACCGAAAAACCTTGGGCTTGTAAATATTTAGCCATCCGTCGCATACCATAATATGGATGCATAGTATAGGTCTCATCAATTATTGCCATGATCTTAAGTTCTTGTTCACTAATAGCAGTAGGTTGATAGTAGTAGGTTGACCTACTAATACCCAACAACTTACACTGTTGTATAATTGTTAATTTATTATGATTAGGCTCTATCATATTACACCTAACCTTTAAGTCCAAACAATGCAGATTTTTTTTTGAGCCAGTCACGCTCTACACTTAACTGTCCAATTTGTTCATATAGATTCTTGATTAACTCCTGCTGATTTGGATCAGCACTCTGTGTTTTACTCTTAAAGCCTTGTACTAATAATTCAAGCCCCTGTTTTTTCCAATTACTTATCTGCGTTGCATGAACACCATACTTACTAGTTATTTGGGCTATTGTTAGCTCGCCCTTGATTGTCTCTATGACAATTTTTGATTTCTCCTCAGCACTATATTGCCTTACTTGTTTTTTCATCTCTAGCTCTCCTTTTTTGCTAAAGAATTCTATCTCATTTCTTCTATTTTTGTGTCCAAAATATGGAGACCATTATAAAGAGTTATGACAAAGTAGATGATAAGCTTTCTAAAAAGCTTGCAGACCTTATATGTATCAGCACAAACGCCTATGAAACTTTTAAAGGTTCGACAATTGTTGAAAAAAGGGATTTATTAAATTTTATGTTTTCGAACCTAACACTCGAGGGCTGTAAGCTGCATTACGTTCTGGCTTTTCCATTCACAGAAATGCAAAAAGTAGCAAGTTGTACCGAATGGCGGAGAGAGAGGGATTCGAACCCTCGATACGGTTACCCGTATAACGGTTTAGCAAACCGTCGCCTTCAGCCTCTCGGCCACCTCTCCAAGTCATGTGACTATAGCATTAAATTGTTTGTATTTCTATAATTATTTTATTCTCAAATAATATTACTACAAACTTATGCCAATTGATAAACCACTCTCACCAGATGCTTACCTAAAACCCGCTCTACCTTCTAACTTTCGACAGCTGTTGTTGGTAACGAATACGATAAAAACTAATATAAAGTAAAGGGGTTACATAAAGTGTTAATATCGATCCAACAGCAATGCCTGTTACTAGAACCATAGCCATTTGGAAGCGACTATTGGCATAATTCCCACTATCAAAGAAAAGTGACAGCAAGCCAATACTCATAGCCAGAGAAGTAATTAAAATTGCCCTGATTCTTGATGTGGCTCCTGTTACTATTGATTTTATCCCTCCTTGCCCCTTTTGATGCATTGCACTACATAACAATACACTATGTTTAGTCATTAATCCCGCTAATGTGATAAGTGATATTTGAGTATAGATATTTAACCCCCCTTGAGTAAAATATAAACTCAATAAAGCTATACTTAAAGCAGCTGGAATTCCTCCAATTAGAATAATAAATGATAGCATTAAATCGTTAAAGCGTGCAAACATTAATAAGTAGAGTCCAAATACAGATACTAAAATTAGTAATGTAAATGATGATGTTGAATCAATAAGCATTTTCGTTTGTTCACTATAGCTAATATCACTATCACTTGGCAATTTACTATTTAACTGATCAATAGAATGCACTGCATCTTGCAATTTAACGCCATGTTTAGCAGTGGCAATTACTTCAATGGAATACTGCTCATTATAACGCATAATTTGATTAACTGTATTCACTCTATCAATATCGCATATATCCTTAAGCTGAATAAGGTTTTCTCCATTTTTCTGTGTTGTAATAAACATATTTTGTATATTACTTAGCATTTTACCAAATTTAGGGTCTGATTTAGCAACAACATCATAAGTATTATCATAATGCTTAAAGTTTCCTATCTTTCTAGCATTAAACAGAATATCTAAAGTATTTGATATATCTTTCTGACTTAAGCCATATTTGAATAATTTATCTTGATTACACCAAATTTTATAATCTTGCACAAGTGAAGTCGCAATAGCTATAACACTAGTAAATAAATTCTGTGAATTAGCCTGTATAAAATGAACATCCTGCCAAGCATTCTCCATAGATGAATGGTTATTGACATAAAAGCTCAACTCAACGTTACCCTTTGCTGAACCAGTATTTTTCCCCTGGGCAAACTTCACTGAAACATCTCCACCTACTGCTATTCTTGCGAGTTTAGCTTCAATTTCATGCAAGGTTTGCACCGCTTTAGTTTTATCTTTTAATATTATCCAAATTGTTGAACGTGGCGATTCTTCAATATTTAGGGTATATTTAATATTATCACTACTATTGACCATTTTAGTAATTTTCTCCATATAACGATGGATGTAACTTAAATTGGTATTAGGCATAAAGATGTTGGTAAGTATAATCATATCTTTTTTTTCAAATGGCTCAATTTCTATTTTCATAGAGTTTGATGCAACATATGTACCAGCTGCTACAACTATAGTTACTAAGAATAAAAATACTCTGGCATAGCGTATAATAAAAAATAAAGAACTTTTATATTTGTCCGTAATCATATCCAGCGTCTTATTAACAATTTGAGCAAATTTGCTTTCATGCGTATTATTTGCTAGTTTTAAGAACAATATAGGTGTTAAAGTAAACGCCACGATAAAGGACATCACTAAACAAGCAATGATTGATAGAGAAAATTCCTGTAAAATTTTTCCTACCTCTCCTTTAATAAACAAAATAGGGATATATATTACTACTAGCGTAAGCATCAATATTAAAACAGATAAAAAGAGACCATAAATTGCTTGCAATATACTAGTTAAAGCATTTTTATTTTTCTGATAGTAATGTTCAGCATTCTCAATCACTACGATAGAGTCGTCAACCACCAACCCTATAGCCAAGACCATTGCCAACATCGTTATCGAGTTGAGTGTAAAACCACACAAATATAGCATAACCAAACAAGCAGCCATTGAGACTGGAATTGCACAGATTGCAATAATTGAATATCGCACTGATCCCATTAGCAGTAAAACAATTACTGACACCAACAATACCGATTCAATCAAAGTTTTTTTCACTTCTTGAAAAGCTTGTAAAATATCTTGGCTATCATCAATAACAACCTGAAAGGTAAAGTGTGGATTAGCTTTTTCGTAATATTCTAGGAAATGTTTTACATTTTTTGATACATCAACTGGATTGGCATCTGACTTAGCAAAAATACCTAATAAAACAATTTTATTCGTGCCAAAATAGGCAAAACTAAGTGCCTCTTTATCTGATAGCGTAATGCTAGCAATATTTTTTAATTTTATAGCAACATTATTACTTTCCAAATTGATATCGCCAAAATCACTCAACTTATTGATTGTCGTATCAAAAGATATATACTCTGTTTTATATTGATTTGATAATTTACCACCAGAAAAATCAGTATTTTGTAGTGTTAACGAAGCAAGGACACTATCTAAAGGAATATAATATTTTGCAATTTTTTCCGGATCAATATCGATATTAACCACTTTTTCTGTCACACCAAAACCAGATGAATTGGCTACACCATCAACATATTTAAGCTTTTTCTTGATTGTTTCAATATCCTCAGCGGTAACTAACAAATTATTATTAGACCCCACAGCAATATACATCATTGGTAAAGCAGAAAAGCTTTCAGTCGAGATTATCGGGTCTTTAGCTCCCTCTGGCAAGAGAGCCTTATTTTTTAGTATCAAATCTCTAACTTGGTTAATTGCTTGTTCTATCGGAACTTTTTTGGCAATACTTAACGTTATTTTACTTTCTCCTAGCTGACTAACAGCAAGAATCGACTCAAGACCATCAACATGTGAAAAAACCTCTTCAAAAGGTTTAGTAATGTATTTCTCTATCAAATCCGGTCTGACGTTCGGGTTGATGATCGAAATATAAATATTTGAAGCAGGGATATTGGGCAAAAGTTGAATTTTCAGCTGCAAATATGCGTATATCCCAAGCAGCACCACCACAATATTGATCACCATAAAAATACTGCTATGTTCCAACAATTTTTTTATCATAAACCTGTTTTTACGATGCTTTCTTATATGGTGTTATTGTTTTTGTCGGTACAACCGATTTTTTTACTGGAATAGTGGACTTGGTTTTGGTGATTAAGCCCTCTTCTTCCTTAATAACTTTAGGGGTAGCTCCTACTACTGTTTCTCGACTAATTATCTGAACAGGAGTTGTAGTTACAAGTTGAGTCTTGTTCTGTTGTTCTCCTGATATGTTAGTTTCAACAACTTGATTAGTTGGCGATGATGTCAAATCACCTACACTACCTACACTATATATACTAATTGAACGATTGCTTCTAGAAGTTACACTACTGTTATTATTACTATTCAATGGTGTACTGCTTCCCTGTATCTTTTTCATTTCATTTTGCGTTTTAGTTAAATCTTGCTTTGCTGTTTTTACTCCTGATGAGTTTTGTTGATTAACAGGCTGTCTTTGGACTCCCGGAACATTCACACTCTTCCCCATAATGGGTTTTGTACTCTTATTTAGTGGCACTTTTGTTTTTCCAAAAGCTTGCAAAGCAAGAGCATCCCCAGTCATATATTTAAGTGCTTGCATCTCTTTCTTTATTTCGTCCTCTTTTTTTTCAAATTCTTGACGAAGCCGTGCATGCTCATCCTGAAGATTTTTTAGCTCGTCAGCTCTTTTCTTATTATTTCTTATAGAAACTCCCCGAACCTTCTCATGCTCTTTCTCAAGATTTTTTATTTCTTTAGCCCTTTTTTTCTTACTTCTGAGGAAGGCTTGCTCAGCCTTATCATAGCCATCATCAAGCTTTGTTAGTGTAGCCGCTCTTTTTTTCTCAGCCGTTACTAAACTTCTTTGCTCAACGGCATGCTTATCCTGAAGTGTTTTTAGCTCTTTGGCTCTTTCTCCCTCTTTTGTCGCAAAAAATCTCTGAGCATTCTCCTGCTTCTCGTTAAAATCTTGTAACTTTTCATCTATTTTTCCCACATTTTTTGTGAGTAACTTACCAGCATATGTACGTGCATTCAGTATATCTTGTATCTGCTTATTTTTTTCATCATCCTCTTTTTCAAAAATTTTCCGAGCAAGTATAAATTTTTTCTTAGCTTCTTGTATTTGTGTATCTAATGTTTCTTTGTTATGACTACTCCTGTACTTCGCCTCAAGTTTCTGTATATTCTCAGTTAGTTTTTCCGCTTCTTTTGTAAAGGTTTGACAAGCAGCATCACGCTGAACCCTATATTCCTGTACCTCTTTAATCGTGTCCTTCTCATATTTATCGTATACTCCATGAAGGTTCGCCTTTTCCTCTATACAATTTTGTATCTCTTCCATTCTTTCTCCATCTTTTGTTTTGAAGATTGTCCGAGCACTCGCATGCTTATCCAGAAGTGCTGTCATCTCTTTCTCTCTCTTTTTCTCACCTCTTGCAAAGGCTTGCTTAGCCCTCTCATATTCCTCATCAGCATTGGTTATCCCTTCTTTTCTTGTTTTCTCAATTCTTTCAAAGCTTCGCTTAGCATTTTCATCTTTATCCCGAAGTGTTTTTAGCTCTGTAGCTCTTTCTTCCTCTTTTATCGCAAAGAATTTCTGAGCATTATCGTACTTCCTCTGAAGACCTTGTATCGCTTGCTCTCTTTTTTTGTCACCTCTTTCAAAGGCTCGCAAACCAGCCATTTGCTTCTCCTTAAGTACTTGTATCGCTTGTTCTCTTTTTTCCTCATTTTTTTCGAAGTTCTCTAAATCTTTTTTACGCTGACTGTCATTTTCTTCTTTCTGTTTAGTTATTTGATTCTTTAACGCTTCTTGGGCTTGTCCAGTTGCCACTGCACACTGATCATCAAGCTTTTTCATCTGCTCAGCTCTCTTCGTCTCTTCTTCTTTGAATTTTTGCATATCATGTTCACGCTTACTAAGAATACCTTGCACCTCTCTTTCCATTGCTTCCTCTTCTGCTTTTAAGATTTTTACATCTTCAGCATACTGATTAGCAATATTTCCCATTTGCTTATCTATCTCTTCCTCTTCTTTTATAAAAGCCTCTGCATTTTCGTCATATTTCTTATAATCTGCTGCTTGTTGATCCAAGTCTTCTTTCTGTTGCCGTACTGTCTCATTAGCCGCTGCTAAGTTCTTCTCCGCCTGCTCCTTTTCTTGAACCGCTGCAGCCAAATCTGCTGCAACACCTTCCATCTTTTTAACCGCTTCATCTTTATCTTGCTCCGCTTTAGCCAAAGCTGCTGCAACACCTTCCATCTTTTTAACCGCTTCAGCTTTCTCTTGCTCCACTGCAGCCAAATCTTCTTTCCGTTGTTGTTCTTTCTTAGCCGCCTCAGCCAACTCTGCTTTCTGTTGTTCAGCTTTATCATTAGCCGCCTGTAAAGCAGCGTCTTTTGCAGCCAAGTCTGCTCGTTGGTCAGCCAAATCTGCTGCTTGTTTAGCCAAAGCTGCTCGTTGGTCAGCCAACTCTGTTGCTTGTGTAGTCAAAGCTGCTCGTTGGTTAGCCAACTCTGCTGCTTGTTGCTGTTCTTTTTTAACCGCTTCAGCTTTCTCTTGCTCCGCTGCAACCAGCTTAGCATGGGTTTCATCCTGAACTTTTTGCAAATTATCTTGCTCAGTTTGTGCAAGTTGTTTAGTAGCTTCTAATTCCTTATCTTTCTCTGCCATCGCATCCTGTGCAGCATCTTTCTCTTTATTCAAATCTGTTATCTTATCTTCTAAGGCTTTATTATCCTTCTTAGCATCTTCTAATGCTAGTTGATTCTTTGCCATCGCAGCCTGTGCATTTTTAAGCTCTGCAGCCAACTTATCTTGCTCAGCTTGTGCAGCTTTAAACTCTGCAACCAACTTATCTTGTTCAGTTTTGGCAAATTGTTTAGCAGCGTCTAATTTCTTATCTTTCTCTGCCATCGCATCCTGTGCAGCATCTTTCTCTTTATTCAAATCTGTTATCTTATCTTCTAAGGCTTTATTATCCTTCTTAGCATCTTCTAATGCTAGTTGATTCTTTGCCATCGCAGCCTGTGCATTTTTAAGCTCTGCAGCCAACTTATCTTGCTCAGCTTGTGCAGCTTTAAACTCTGCAACCAACTTATCTTGTTCAGTTTTGGCAAATTGTTTAGCAGCGTCTAATTTCTTATCTTTCTCTGCCATCGCATCCTGTGCATCTGCTGCAGCCTTAACCGCTGCATCTTTATCTTGCTCCGCTTTAGCCAAAGCTGCTGCAACACCTTCCATCTTTTTAACCGCTTCAGCTTTCTCTTGCTCCACTGCAGCCAAATCTTCTTTCCGTTGTTGTTCTTTCTTAGCCGCCTCAGCCAACTCTGCTTTCTGTTGTTCAGCTTTATCATTAGCCGCCTGTAAAGCAGCGTCTTTTGCAGCCAAAGCTGCTCGTTGGTCAGCCAAATCTGCTGCTTGTGTAGTCAAAGCTGTTGTCTTATCTCTTACATCTTGCTCCGCTGTAGCCAACTTTGTTGTTCTTGCATCCAAAGCTACTCGTTGGTTAGCCAAAGCTGTTGTCTTATCTCTTACATCTTGCTCCGCTGTAGCCAACTCTGTTGTTCTTGTATCCAAAGCTACTCGTTGGTTAGCCAAAGCTGCTGTCTTATCTTTTACATCTTGCTCCGCTGCAGTCAACTTTGTTGTTCTTGCATCCAAAGCTACTCGTTGGTTAGCCAAAGCTGTTGTCTTATCTCTTACATCTTGCTCCGCTGTAGCCAACTCTGTTGTTCTTGCATCCAAAGCTACTCGTTGGTTAGCCAAAGCTGTTGTCTTATCTCTTACATCTTGCTCCGCTGTAGCCAACTCTGTTGCTCTTGTATCCAAAGCTACTCGTTGGTTAGCCAAATCTGTTGTCTTATCTCTTACATCTTGCTCCGCTGCAGTCAACTTTGTTGTTCTTGCATCCAAAGCTACTCGTTGGTTAGCCAAAGCTGTTGTCTTATCTCTTACATCTTGCTCCGCTGTAGCCAACTCTGTTGCTCTTGTATCCAAAGCTACTCGTTGGTTAGCCAAAGCTGCTGTCTTATCTTTTACATCTTGCTCCGCTGTAGCCAACTCTGTTGCTCTTGTATCCAAAGCTACTCGTTGGTTAGCCAAAGCTGTTGTCTTATCTCTTACATCTTGCTCCGCTGTAGCCAACTCTGTTGTTTTTGCATCCAAAGCTACTCGTTGGTTAGCCAAATCTGTTGTCTTATCTCTTACATCTTGCTCCGCTGTAGCCAACTCTGTTGCTCTTGTATCCAAAGCTACTCGTTGGTTAGCCAAAGCTGCTGTCTTATCTTTTACATCTTGCTCCGCTGCAGTCAACTTTGTTGTTCTTGCATCCAAAGCTGCTCGTTGGTCAGCCAAATCTGCTGCTTGTGTAGTCAAAGCTGTTGTCTTATCTCTTACATCTTGCTCCGCTGTAGCCAACTTTGTTGTTCTTGCATCCAAAGCTACTCGTTGGTTAGCCAAAGCTGTTGTCTTATCTCTTACATCTTGCTCCGCTGTAGCCAACTCTGTTGTTCTTGTATCCAAAGCTACTCGTTGGTTAGCCAAAGCTGCTGTCTTATCTTTTACATCTTGCTCCGCTGCAGTCAACTTTGTTGTTCTTGCATCCAAAGCTACTCGTTGGTTAGCCAAAGCTGTTGTCTTATCTCTTACATCTTGCTCCGCTGTAGCCAACTCTGTTGTTCTTGCATCCAAAGCTACTCGTTGGTTAGCCAAAGCTGTTGTCTTATCTCTTACATCTTGCTCCGCTGTAGCCAACTCTGTTGTTCTTGCATCCAAAGCTACTCGTTGGTTAGCCAAAGCTGTTGTCTTATCTCTTACATCTTGCTCCGCTGTAGCCAACTCTGTTGCTCTTGTATCCAAAGCTACTCGTTGGTTAGCCAAATCTGTTGTCTTATCTCTTACATCTTGCTCCGCTGCAGTCAACTTTGTTGTTCTTGCATCCAAAGCTACTCGTTGGTTAGCCAAAGCTGTTGTCTTATCTCTTACATCTTGCTCCGCTGTAGCCAACTCTGTTGCTCTTGTATCCAAAGCTACTCGTTGGTTAGCCAAAGCTGCTGTCTTATCTTTTACATCTTGCTCCGCTGTAGCCAACTCTGTTGCTCTTGTATCCAAAGCTACTCGTTGGTTAGCCAAATCTGTTGTCTTATCTCTTACATCTTGCTCCGCTGTAGCCAACTCTGTTGTTTTTGCATCCAAAGCTACTCGTTGGTTAGCCAAATCTGTTGTCTTATCTCTTACATCTTGCTCCGCTGTAGCCAACTCTGTTGCTCTTGTATCCAAAGCTACTCGTTGGTTAGCCAAAGCTGCTGTCTTATCTTTTACATCTTGCTCCGCTGCAGTCAACTTTGTTGTTCTTGCATCCAAAGCTGCTCGTTGGTCAGCCAAATCTGCTGCTTGTGTAGTCAAAGCTGCTCTCTTAACTTGTGCAGCGTTATCTACCTCATCTTTTGCAGCTTGATCTGCAGCATTTTGTTGTCGAGGCAAAACTTTTGTCTGTTGTTGTGTTTTTTCAGTAGCCTTTGCTAATACCTTGTCCTCCTTTGGTATTATAGCTTCAGCTGCTTTAACCTTAGCCTGTGCATTCTTTAATTCTGGTTCTTTTTGAACAAAACCTGCCATCTGTTGTTGTGAATTATTAGCAAGCAATTCCTTTTTTACCTTTGAATCATCTTGTGAACCACCTCTATTTTGTTGAGCCTGCTGACTAAATGAATTAGTTTTTATCTCAGGTTGCTTAGATAATTGGGATTCTAATTTTTCTAGTTTCTCAAGTTCTAGTGTTTTCTTCGTGTATTTATCATCCAAATCATTTATGTTGCTTAGTAACTTTGCTAATTTTTCTTCAGCTGCTTTGATATCCTCATGCAATTTCACAATATTTTCTGAAGGTGCTTGCTGCTCTAAATTCACTTCTTCCCTTTGAACAATTTGGCTGTCTGGTTGCTTATTATCATCTAAAATTATTGCTTGTTGACTAGAATTCCCAGTTACCTGACTTGGTGATTGATTAGTTTTAGTATTTTGCTCTTTTGTAGTAATATCAAGATTTTCATCTTCATTTACATGTTTTTTAGAATCCCTTTGAGGGTTTGTATCCTCTTGAGTAATACGCTTATTACTACCAGTATATTGTTCTGGGGTAGGATTATTACTAGGAGCAGCTCTTTGCCCAGTACTTGATGAAGAATTTGAATTACTCGAGCTATTATTATCGTTACTATTCTTATCGTTATTATTATTTTTGGAATCTTCTAGCTCTGCCTTTTTCTCATTCAGTTCTTGCTCAAGAGCCTGTTTTTTCTTGTTTAGTGTCTGTATTTCCCCAGCTTGTATTACATTCATTCTCTTAAGTTGAGCTGGATTATCAACCTCAGCAGCATGAACAGAACTACAGAATAATAGTATTATAATAAAGTATAGTTTTTTCATTTATCTAAATAATATTTGTTTTAGTTCTTCAATATAAATAAGGGGAAGGTTAACATTACCCTATTACTAACTATTCTATAATATAGCAGATTTTTATGATCCACTAATAGCTATTTTCATTATTCTTATATTATAATTCTGACCTAGTTGTCTCATCTTCAATCAGAACCTTAGCCCCATCACCCAATCCCTTTTTTCCTGAAATAACCACTTGGTCATTTGGTTTGATGCCACTAACTACCTCTACACTTTGACTATCACTATCACCTATTTCAACCTTTACTTTTTTAGCTATATTATTTTCAATAACGTAGACAAAATAATAGGATTCAAAAAAGATAGCTGAGTTTGGTAATTTTATCCGTTGCTTATTGCTATTGAAAACAACATTTACATTAACAAATAAGCCAGGCGTGATTGAATTGTCATCATTTGGAATAAACGCCTCAATATAGACTGAGTGATTCTTCTCTTGAGCAATTTCTGAAGTTTTAAAATCGCTTAGTTTAAGGGCTAAATCTAAAGCAGGAATATAGATGTTAACATAGCTATCCGGAGAACTTTTAAATTTCTGATAGTCGCTCTCATCTAGTTCAAATGCAACCTTGATAATATGAATATCGTAAAGAACGGCAATTTTATCCTTTTGTGTAACAAGCTCTCCGTCAGCAACAAGTTTTCGTTCAACAATGCCACTTAACGGAGCAACAATATAATGATTGGTCTTGTCATCAAGTAATGTATAATATTTATGTTTAGCATCAAGATATTCTATGCGATGGTTTACATATTCTGTATAGCTAATGAGATTCTTATCTGATAGCTGTTTCATCGCATTAGCTTTTTTCTCTTTAAGACGATACTCTTCATTTGCCAGTTCAATCAGGTAGTCAATTTGCGTGGTATCTAATACTGCTAAAATATCACCTTTATTGACATAACTACCTATCGGCAAATCAAGCTCTTTAATTCTCCCTGTTACATTGACTTTAACTGCATGTGTTTCATATGGCAAGGTTTTGCCTGTTGTAACCAATATATCATTTGTTTCTTCTGAATATTGAGCCTTAACCACCTCAACAGGAACCATGGTCGCTTGATTATCAACTTGCTGAGCGGGGATTTGTTTATCATTTGCTTTTTTGATAAAAACTATCACCACAACAATCGCTGTTATAACAAATAATATCCCATATATAACTTTTCTTCGACTCATTAACGCCATATCTACCTACCTTGAGAGTCTTGAGAAAATAACCTTTATAAATTAGTTTCTTATAACTCTATGTTATTTGATTAAACATCCCTTGATTTATAAGGGGTAGCATTTTCTTCTCCATAGGAGTCTGCCTGCAATATAGTCAACTTAGGAGAATTTGGGGCTAGGAGCAATGGAGCGACGCCTATAAGTAATAGGCGAGCGACGAGTTACAACATCACAAATTTCTCGTCAATTGACTATATCTCATGACTTTTTGAGTATTATTTATATATCCCTGCTTTCGTAGGGATGACAAGCTTTGCTCTGTGGTTAAATTTGAAAATTTAGAAAAATTTATGGATTTTAGCATGATTTTTGACCATGAAGATGCATTCTCTCTTTGCCTTTAGGCATTTTGATGGAACAACAAAATAAACTTGCACACTGAGTTAATTTAACTTTAGTCAATTGGTGAGAAGTTGGTGACTTCGTCGCTCCATCGCTCCTGCTACCCAATTCTCCTGAATTGACTATAAATAGCTTTAATATAGATTATCACAAAATAATTAATAAATGTCAAGAAACTCACAAAAATTTATATGTTGTCAAATGAATAGGAGTTAACCAATGTTTCTATTTATTAAATAATATAAGAGATATACTCAAATAACTTGAAGAATGGGAACGATAAACAAGGGGTGGAGTGTGCTGTACCTAAATTAACCTTATTTTCATTATTCTTAATTTGTATGTGATATAGTCAATTGATAAGAAGTTGGTGACGTTGTTACAGTCACTCGGCTATTACTTATAGGCGTCGCTCCATCGCTCCTAGCCCCAAATTCCCCTAAATTGACTATAGCACATAAGCGTCAGTTTAAGAAAGCAATAATTGAAAAACCATCGTTGAAAGGAAGTCTTAAGTTGATGAGCAATCCAGAAAAGTGATTAAAAAGATATGATTTTTGCCGGAATAGTGTAGCTATTTCAAGAAAACCATGTTTATTCGTAGCCAAAAAGAGCCAAATATGGAATTACTTTCATTATCGCAGCCAGCCTCCTAGGACGTTTTAGCTTTCTTGCCCGAATTAATAATCCTTTCATATAATATTCGGGTTAATGGGTTATACATAAGAAACAACAAAAACATAGTTGAATTATATTCAAAATATATTATAAGTTTTAGTTACAAGAAAAATAATATAGTCAATGTCAAAATTAAAAAATTGTATATACAAAGTTTTTTCCAAAAAAGAAAATAAAGCAAATACTATACTGGTATGTTGGGATTTTGATTGCACTGTAGTAAACGGGCATATTCATTCTTTATTAAAACATAAAAATTTTCAACCTATAACATATGAAAATTGCCTTATTACAAACGGTAGCATAGAAGAAGGGTATACAATAAATAGTACTTATGATCCACATCAAATTCAAGAGATAATGAAACCATTATTACGTTCTGATAAGTTTGGATTAAACCACCGTGATCAATTAAAAGATACGTTTAATTATTTATTAAACAAAGGTTATAAAGTGGCTATTACTTCTCATACCCGATATCCTGATACAATTAAACCAGCATTAAAAAAAATGGGCTTAACTGAGAAACAAATTGAAAAAATCGATATAATAACAGGCGTTCCCACAGGCGGAATAAAAATGGGAAAGAACTTACATATTGAAGAGGCAATGAGGCTTAATGGTATTACAGACTACTTCAATGTAGTATTAGTAGATGATGATGTACGTAATTTAAATGAAGCACAAAAAATAGGTGTGCATGCTATTTTAGTAGGTTCAGATATTAAAGGCAATATGTTATCACTTATTAAAGGGATAAAGTATCAAAAAGTTACTGATACTGGAGAATTTAATAATATATCTAAGGCGCATCAATCGAATCAAATCGAAGATAACTCGAACATATTAGATTCTGAAATTCCTAAATCAGTACAAAAATATCTTCACGTAAGTATGCAACCAATACAAGTGCATAATTACAGTAATGCAATTAAATCAGACACCCAATTACTGGGAACAGAAGAGTAAACGGCATCATTGATACCATACATTATTTAATTCTGATTTAGAGCAGCACTATAGTCAATTCAGAAGAATTTGGGGGCTAGGAGCGATGGAGCGACGCCTATAAATAATAGGCAAGCATTGAGCGACGACGTCCCCAACTTCTCATCAATTGACTATACTACCCAATCCTCCTGAATTAATGGTATGGACCTACCCTATATACAGAATGAGAAGCATATGCTAATCTTCTAGGATAGGAAATGAATCCTAAACAACAATAAGGAGGCCCATATGGAAGTTACCACAATTGGTATAGATATTGCAAAAAGAATTTTTTAAATTCACGGTGTAGATAAAAATGGTAAGACAATATTAAAGAAAAAATTAATGAGAGAGCAGGTTCTAACTTTTATGGCTAACGTACCAAAGTGTCTAGTAGGCATGGAAGCTTGCGGTGGAGCTAGCTATTGGGCAAGAGAATTAACAAAATTAGGTCATACTGTAAAACTAATAGCTCCACAATTTGTTAAGCCTTATGTTAAAACTAATAAAAATGATCAAGCAGATAGCGAAGCAATATGTGAGGCAGTAGCGAGACCTAATATGAGGTTTGTGCTTATCAAAACTGTAGAGCAACAAGATATTTTATTTATTCATAGGGTAAGGCAACGATTGGTAAAAAATCGTACTGCACTTGCTAATGAGATCAGGGGATTATTACATGAATTTGGTTTTGTTATACCGCAAGGAATCAATAAGATTATGACAAAATTAACTGAAATTTTAGATGAAGAGGGTTTAAGCCAGCTAAGTTATCGAACGTTTAGTGAGTTAAAAGAAGAATTTCTAGAGAATGATAAAAAAATAAAAGAATTAGAACAAAGATTAAAAATTATAGCTAGCCAGTATAGTAATCACCAACAACTAATGACGATACCAGGTATAGGGTTAATTACTGCTACAGCCTTAATAGCGTCAATAGGTAATGCTAGTTGTTTTGAAAATGGCAGGCAATTATCAGCATGGCTAGGATTAGTGCCAAGGCAACATTCTAGTGGTGGCAAAGATAAGTTGCTTGGCATTAGTAAAAGAGGTGATATATATTTACGCACTTTGTTGATTCAAGGAGCAAGAGCAGTGCTGAATAGTAAAATAAGATTTACCACGGAAGAGCAAAAATCTAAAAAAGATTATAGCAAGTTTACCGAGTGGATGTTTAATTTATCTGAACGAAATGGGCATAATAAAACAACTGTTGCAGTAGCTAACAAACTAGCAAGGGTGGTGTTTGCGGTACTCAGTTCAGGCAATGATTATACCGAGAGTAAAGTTTGTAGCTAAAGAATAGGTACAAACTAGTTGTTGACGAGATAATATTATAGGTAAATAGAAATTTAATAGATTCTAATCCGGAATATGCGAAAGAATGATAATATTGATGGTAAATAAGACGAACCTTAGCTTACGAGAAAACTGAAATAGTCAATGGCTCGTTAGAAGTCGATGAAATGATAAGTATAAGTTTGTAAGCCAGCGAATTCCATCAGGGCTATAGGGTAAATTTAAGGTAATTTATTAACTATAAGCCGGATACATGACTGCATTCGATTTTTTTGCTGTTATATATTATTTTTTCTTGCATTATCGGGTAAGTCCATACATGACTATAAATTTCATTTGGACGGAAAGATTTTTACACCGAGTCAAGTAGATAAAGCAGAGTTGCACATAACAACTAACAACGGCACTGAAATTATAACATTTTCTAAGGCTGCATAATTATATCGTACTGGGTGTTAATTCAGGTTAATTCACTATAAAAAAACAAAAAATTATAAAAATTTTGCTAATTAGCTATTAGTGGACAATAAAAAAGTAGTATAGTGATATTATAGTCGAAAGGAACAGATGAAAACAATGATAGAAGAAACAAACAAAAATAATGTTGATGATCAACCAACCATGCTAGTTGGTACTGATGATTTTAAGAAATTATTGCTTAATAGCAACGTATTTGTTGATAAGAGTTTAATGATCAAAGAACTATTGGTTGATGCTGGAGATGTCACCTTAATCACCCGTCCAAGGCGGTGGGGGAAGAGCTTGAATATGGATATGGTGCGGAGATTTTTTGAAATAGAAGTGGATGAGCATGGCAATCATCTACCACAAGAACAGAAAGTGAATTATAAGCTGTTTAGTGGTGGAGAAGTGGATTTAGGCTTTGATGAGACTAAAGAACTAAAGCCATTAAAAATTGCTAATGTAGCAAACTCTATGAAACGCCAAGGTCAATTTCCAGTTATTCTTATAAGTTTTAAGGGTGTTAGGGGTAGTAGTTATGAAGAAATTGAAGTGGGAATTAAAAGTCAAATAATTAATTTATTTGCCAAGCATCGTTATTTAGAACGTTATATAAAACAAGATGAAAAATTATTGATTGATGCACAAAAGGAAATATTACAAAGATATTTTACAGGCAAGTTAATAGAAGATGACATTAAAAATAGTTTGAAATTTCTAAGCGATTTACTTTATAAACATTTTAATCAAAAAGTCTACATACTAATTGACGAATATGATACGCCAATTAATAGTGCCTATATGAAATTTGGCAATAATTCAGAAGAGTTTGAGGAAGTATTAGCTCTATTCCGGGCAATATTTGGCAATAGTCTTAAAACCAATGATTCATTACAAAAAGGCGTCATTACCGGCATATTGCGTGTTGCTAAAGCTAATTTGTTTTCAGATTTGAATAATTTAACTGAATGTAGTCTACTAGATGAGAATTTTACAGACATCTATGGCTTTACTCAAGCAGAAGTTGATGAATTATTAACCAAAGTACCTCTTGAAACCAATCCAGAACAAATTAAAAATTGGTATAATGGCTATAATTTTGGTGGAGAAGTCATTTATAATCCTTGGTCAATTATGAGATGTTTAGCTCAGAAGGGCAAGCTAGATCATTATTGGATTGATAGTGGTGGAACTGATTGGATTGATCATATACTACTCTCAGATGAGATGCAGCAAGATATTCAGGCTTTAGCTGCAGGTAAAACTATTACTTCTTCTATTACTAAACATATAAATTTTGCTGATATCAACCAACCAGAAGGGTTATTTAGCTTATTATTATTTAGTGGTTACCTAAATACAACTACCAAGATGCCAGAAAGAGATATTTATGATTTATCTGCTCCTAACTACGAGGTGAAATATATTTATGAAAAGAGAATGCTGCAATGGGTTACTAAACAAATAAAAATTGATAATTCTGGCTATTATTCTTTTGTTACTCTATTACCAGATGGTAAAATAGAGGCGTTTAAAGAGCGTCTGCAGGAATTGTTACTTAATTCTACTAGTTTTCACCAAACAGGAGAGAAAAAAGCCGAATTATTTTATAGCGGCTTTATGCTCGGCTTTATTAATATGTTAGCTCCTAATTATATAATATCAAGTGAACAAGAATCAGGGGATGGCAGAGCTGACGTTGTGATGATTCCAAAAATTGGCAAAGGTGATAAAGCGATGATTATCGAGTATAAAATCGCTAAATCCTCAGAAGAGCTAGCAGATATAGCTAAATCTGGTTTACAACAAATTATTAATAAAAAATATGATAGTAAAATAAAAGAGCATTCACATGTAAAACAAATATTAAAAATTTCGATGGCATTTTGTGGAAAAAATATGGAGTTGCAATATGAGGTAACGAAGCTCTAATAATAGAGCGTAAGCACTTGTATAATAAGCAATTGGGTATCTGACTGGGTTCGGAAATTGTTCACTACGCCCCGCCATTCGGCACAATTTGCTACTTTTTGCATTTCTGTGAATGGAAAAGCCAGAACGTAATGCAGCTTACAGCCCTCGAGTGTTAGGTTCGAAAATATAAAATTTAATAATTCCCTTTTTTCAACAATTGTCGAACCTTTAAAAGTTTCATAGGCTTCAGAAGCTAGAGTTATCAAGGTTGAGGCGGTATAATGGTCTCCATATTTTATGGGTTTAACTATAATATTTCAGGATTTTTTATTTGTAAGGTTTTTAATACTTCTTCAATTTGCTTTAGTATTTCATCTTCCCTGCCCTCAATAGCTTTCCTAGGCTCTTCTGGACTCCAAGCTCTTAAAATTTCATTCCTGATTAATTTTTTATTGCAAAAGATACCGTAATGTTCTAACGTTTGTTATTCCAACTGTTATTCTAACCAGCTTCTTAATAAAGTCAATCTTTAGTTGTCGGTTCTTTTTCTTCATCTATTCTAAGTTGAATCTCGATAAATCTTTGGCAAAACCTTATAAAATTTCTTGCTAACTTTCTTGATTCTTCTTCACTTATCTCTTGATCATGTGAACTACGAATGGTTGATGCTAAATTATTAAATATTTCTTCTGCTGTTCTTTTATCTTTATTCATATTTTCTCTCATGTTTTTATCACTTTATATTTTAATTGTTCTAATAGTTTTTTTTCCAAAACTTCTGTACTAATTCCATAAAAATCATTAGAAAGCCATCATTAACGTTGTAATAATCACTGTTTCTCTACGCCCTATATTATCACCTATCCAGCCAAATAATAAGGCTCCAAATGGTCTAAGAACATAAGTAGAACAAAAAGCAACTGCAGCAAGCAGAGAAGCGGTAAGCGGACTAGTTGGCTCAAAAAACAATTCATTCAACAATACTGCCATATGAACATATAGCATCAGATCAAAATACTCAAGGAACGTTCCCACTGAAAGTAACCCGATAGCAGATTTTTGTTCTTTGGTAAGGCTAGTCTGGCGATCAGGGATAATCTTGGTATTTTCTTGAACAATTTCACTCATAATTGACCTGGTTTTGTTGTTGACCTCTGATAGCTCATAATTTCTCCAGTGATTAATTTCTGTATTCTGTGTTAATATTATTTAGTATATAGTATTTTATCGCTGCACTAAGTGATATAAGAAAAATAATTTTTACCCATAATTTGTCATTTCCGCCTACTTATTATCATACCTGCGTAAGCGGGAATCTGGATACCTGCATACGTAGATATGACACAAAACAGGATTGCTTCGCTCTAACTTCTTGCCTCCTAGCATAACACCGATTATTTTTTGCAACTTTTAAACTGCCATGATGGACTCTAAAACCGCTTCTTTCTGTAACTTTCAACAGTTGTGGTGTTTTTTCCTCACGAATATTTTTTATAAGTTTAAATTTTGTTAGTAATAGTTACAATTTTAATTAAATATAACCTACATTAAATAGTCAACTAATTTTTTATTAAAAAAATAATGAATTCAATTTAAATTAATATATAATTTTTTATAGTTTAATCGCTAAACCGTTGTAAATAATATTTAATAAAAGGTATAAAATGCTAGAAAACAACTCAGATCAAGATAATTCAGTTCAAGAAGATATATGGCGTAATGAATTAGGGGAAACATATGAGGAGCAAGAGGATCGTTTAGATCGTGAAGAATCTATTAGAAAACGCAATGCGATTATATTTGTTTTTATTCCGATGTTAATAGGGTTTTTAATATTTACTCATTTTTTTCTTAATTACATAGAAGAAAAGAACAAACTGGCGAGACAACAACAATCAACTATCATTAATAGTAGTCAAGATACAAAGAAAGAAAATTAGGAGAGAAGTACAGTTATAATAAATTATATAAATGGTATTATTAGCCCAGATATTGCATGATAAATTATTACAAGGGGTTCAGAGGTGAATATTGGTACCTTTATACAATATCTGGGTTAGATTTTATAATTTATACAAAGTTGGCAAGATTAGTAAGAAATTAGCTATTGAAAAAAAATATATAACTGACAATCAGGGGCAAATTTATAGTGTCTGTAAGATCGAATCTTGACTTCTACAAAATTTCTAGTTGTAACAATATCACGATCTTAATATGGCATTAAAGTTTTATAGCAACTTAAGAAAACAAAATACGGGGTTGTAACTTAAATGTAACAAAGTATAAAAATTACTATTTTTTTAAACCAATATATAATAAACTGTTGCAAGAATTTTTATTTTTAGTTAAAATATACTTTATTATTAAAGTAATGTAGGTATTTAAATGGAAGATATTAGTGATTGGCAAGTAAAATATGAAAATTGTAAATATGCTGATAGGTTACTAAGTAAATTATCTGAGCTAAACCAGCAAGTAACTATACCTGTAAATATTAATGAGATTACAAAAGGTATCTATTACGCCAAGAAATATCATGGTAGCCAAATGCGACAATCCGGTGATCCTTATTATTCTCACCCGATAGAGGTGGCGTATATGGTTGCTGAATATACTGCATTAGAAATACCAAAATATTACAGAACTGATATGATCATTACCAGTTTACTACATGATACTATTATGGTGGTCTCCTTTGTCTAGACAAAAATTTAGCAATTTAGAGATATAATTCCCATGAAATTATTATTGTCACTATTATGCAACTTTTTGTTTATAGTACATCAAGCTAGGAGTCCTATACCCCAATGCTTGGTGCATTCTTTCGTGGTTATAAAAATCGATATATTCCTTAATAGCTGCTTTTGCCTCCTTTACAATTGTTAAAATTATTCGATAAATTTTTTCCTGTTTCAACGAACGCCAAAATCGCTCAATAAACACGTTGTCCAAAGCTCTACCTTTGCCATCCATACTTATTTGAATATTATATTTTTTTAAAATACAGATAAATTGCTCAGACGTAAATTGCACTCCTTGGTCTGTGTTAAAAATCTTTGGTATACCATATTGTTCTATAGCTTCCTCAAGAGCCTCTACACAAAAAGTACTTTCTAAACTAATAGATACCCGCCAGCTAAGTATATAACGACTGTGCCAATCCATAATGGCTACCAAATAAACAAATCCTTGTTGCAACCTTATGTAAGTGATATCTGAACACCATACTTGATTTGAGTATGTTCCCTCTAAATCTTTTAATAAATAAGGATATATTTTATGTGCCTGATTTCTTTTACTCAAATTCATTTTAGGATAAACAGCTTCAAGACCCATTATTTGGTAGTAACGTCTAACAGCTTTACGACCTACCGAAAAACCTTGGGCTTGTAAATATTTAGCCATCCGTCGCATACCATAATATGGATGCATAGTATAGGTCTCATCAATTATTGCCATGATCTTAAGTTCTTGTTCACTAATAGCAGTAGGTTGATAGTAGTAGGTTGACCTACTAATACCCAACAACTTACACTGTTGTATAATTGTTAATTTATTATGATTAGGCTCTATCATATTACACCTAACCTTTAAGTCCAAACAATGCAGATTTTTTTTTGAGCCAGTCACGCTCTACACTTAACTGTCCAATTTGTTCATATAGATTCTTGATTAACTCCTGCTGATTTGGATCAGCACTCTGTGTTTTACTCTTAAAGCCTTGTACTAATAATTCAAGCCCCTGTTTTTTCCAATTACTTATCTGCGTTGCATGAACACCATACTTACTAGTTATTTGGGCTATTGTTAGCTCGCCCTTGATTGTCTCTATGACAATTTTTGATTTCTCCTCAGCACTATATTGCCTTACTTGTTTTTTCATCTCTAGCTCTCCTTTTTTGCTAAAGAATTCTATCTCATTTCTTCTATTTTTGTGTCCAAAATATGGAGACCATTATACTATTGAAGATACAACTTTTACCGAAGAGATGATTGCTGTGATCTTTAGCAAGCAAATCGCTAGGCAAGTGGAAGATTTGACTAGAGTTAAATCCTATGGGAAGATTAGTGCTGCAGAAATATTGAATATATTATTTCAACAAAAGAAATATGATGTATTATTGATTAAGCTATTTGATAGACTGCATAATATGCAAACTATAAGAGCTAAATCTCCTGAAAAAGTAAGAAAAATCATAGTAGAGACTCTTAGTAGGTTTATGAGCCTTAGCATGTACTTCAATACACCAAAAATTGAACAAAATTTTGCAAAATTATGTTCTGAAGTAATACATAGTTATTATAAAACTAATAACTATGATTCACAGTTACGGTTCTCTAACCTTGCAAAGTAAAATACCCCAAATCCATAGCTTATTACTATAGGTAACATAATACATAATATTCCTAGTTGCCCCATATACTTTGTACAATATATGAAACCAAAAGAGGTAACAATAGAGATTGTGGCATGTGCCAAGGCGTATACAACACTACTACACGTAAATCGTTTAAAAACAGGAAAATATTTATAAAAAATTGCACTAGCTGGAGATGAGTCAGGTGCAAATAATATAATCAATATTTGTATTATCAATAAATGTATAGGGGTGCTGACTTTATCAAGAAAATAAGGGCAAAATATTATAAAAGTAAAGAAAATTACCCACCTGACTTTAATAATTTTTAAAGGAGATATCCTATAACTTAGATACGATAATAACAACATGGTGAATAGTTGTATTATCGAAATAAAAAAGTTATGATAAAGAACATCTTCAACACTATAAAAAAAAGAATTCTTGAGTATATTACCACAATAAAAATACACAAAATATGTTGGCACTGGACCAGCACATTGAATTAAAAAATAAAATAATACCGTTTTTTTTTGCACTTTCTCTTCTAAAATTATATCACCTTTTAATATTTTTTCATCAATATAGTGCTGATCAAAAAATGCTTTTAATCGTAATTTTGCATTAGCAAATTCTGGGGTTTCTCTTAACTTAGTTCTAGCAACTGTACCTATAGTGGCAATTATTATTCCAAAGGCAAAAAGATAACGCCAATTAAATCCATAATTGGTAATTAAGAACCCTAAGCCTAATGCAACCATTGACCCTAAGGAAGCACAAACCGCAATTACCATTACCACAGGATATTGTATTGGTGGTTTGGTTATTTCCATTAAATATAGTTCTGCTCCTACCCTTTCACCTAAGGAAGATATACCTTGTATTGCACGGCATATACAAATAATCCATGAAGCCGTAATACCAATTTGTTCATAAGTCGGTAAGGTAGCCATAATAAAACACGAGGTTGCCATCATAAAGGTTGTAATAGTGATAGTTACTTTTCGACCAATATTATCTCCTATCCAACCAAACAATAATGCTCCGAATGGTCTAAAAACAAAAGTGATACTATATGCAATTGCAACAAAAAAAGAGGCAGATTCTGGGTCATTTTTAGGGAAAAATAGGTTATTGAGAAAAACTGCCATATGGACATATAGCATTAAGTCAAAATATTCGAGGAATGTACCAATTGAAAGTAACCCAACAGCTTCTTTTTGTTCTTTAGTAAGGGTAGTCTGGCGATCAGGGATAATTCTGGCATTTTCTTGAACAACTTTACTCATAACTAACTCTAATAATTGTTTTCTTCGGAATAAGTAGCCGTGTTTCTAAAAGCAATAGGTAAATCACCATACTTTTTTGCCAATCTATCAAAATAAAATAATCCGTATGCGAAAAATATAATTGCAGGAATTACAATAAACCATAATCCCCAATTGCCAAAATGGTCAGTAAGGTAGACAAAAGCAAAAGCAGTGATTGCATACATCAGAGCACGAGATAGAGCAAATGTCATGCTAACACAGGTAAAGCGTTTAAATACTGGAAATTCTTTATAACAAATGGGAAGAGCAGGGCTTAAGCATTTCGCCCATAAAAGCATGAAGAATTGAATAAAAAATAACTGATAAGGAGAATTAATATTGTTCAATAAATACGGACAAAATATGATAAAAATAGCAGATATGATCAGTATAATTTTCATGGTTACTAATGGATATATTTTTAAACTTAAATAACATAATATTAATGTAATTGAGAGTTCCATTAGACAGACCATAAAATTATGCTGAATAACTTCGGATAATGTATAACCAAAGTTAGTTTTTAAAATACTAGCACAATGTACATAAATAAAATAAAAACATACTGATCCAGCACATTGCAATAAAAAGAAAGCTAGAATAGTTTTTTTATCAACTTTTTCTTGCCACATCGGATTATCTTTTAAGCAAGCTGTATCGGTATTAGTTTTTTTAAAAATTTTTTTAATTCGACGTTTGGCATCAGCAAATTCTGGGGTTTCTCGCAAGGTTGTTCTAGCAACATATCCAACCAATGCAATTACCGCCCCAATCCAAAATGCTATACGCCAATTAAATCCATGCATAGTTACAAGCGAAGCAATTCCTAAAGCCCCTAGCTCTCCTAACTCCCCAAAAGCTCCTATCAATACCACACTTGCATATTGGGCTGGCGGCTTAAGTGTTTCGGTTAAATAAAGATCTGCCCCTACCACCTCTCCCATAGAAGAGATACCTTGCACAGCACGGCAAATGGTTACTATCCAGGTAGCGGTAACCCCTATCTGAGCATAAGTAGGCAGATTAGCCATGACAAGACATGATACAGCCATTATAAAAGTTGTGATGATCACCGTAAATTTACGCCCGATATTATCGCCCAACCAGCCAAATATTACTGCCCCCACAGGTCGAAAAACAAAGGAAGAACAAAAAGCAAATGCCATCATTAACGAGGTTGTTTTAGGATCAGTCGGTTCAAAAAATAACTCATTAAGAAACGCTGCCATATGGACATATAGCATTAAGTCAAAATATTCAAGAAATGTGCCAATTGATAGTAATCCTAAAGCTTTTTTTTGTTCTTTGGTAATGCTAGTTTGCCGATTAGGGATAATCCTGGTATTTTCTTGAACAACTTTACTCATAGTTGACCTGGCTTTGTTGTTGACTTCTGATGTCTCATATTTTTTCAATATTTTGTGTTAATATGTTTAGTATATAGTATTTTATCGCTGCACTAAGTGATATAAGAAAAATAATTTTTATTCTGTCATTCCAGCATCTAATTTGTCATTCCCGAGTAGGCGGGAATCTTAGACCCCTGCTTACGCAGGGGTGACATCTTTAGCTATAATCTGTCATTTCCGCTTCGGTGCGGAATCTAGATACCTGCCTACGCAGGTATGACATTTTACACAAGGGGGACAAAACAGGATTGCTTCGTTGGCTTACGCCTTCTCGCAATGAAATTTTTACCCATATTCTGTCATTCACTCATCTAAAGAATTAAATATAACCTGCATTGAATAGTCAACTAATTTTTTATTAAAATATATTTATTGTTCTTAATAAAAACAATGTTCAATAATTCACTGGCATTAGATATGGTTTTGATGGTTAATACCCCTTAATTTCGTGTGGTATTTTAGCAATAGACCTAATTTTGGAAATTTACGCAGTTTTTTGGACAGAGCCAATGTATGTGATCACTTACGTACTAAATAACGCCAAAGTTTGTCGGTACCTTTGCTAATGCCAATTCTAGGGGTAATAATAAATTGAGGAGTATCACCTACGTCAATAACACAAAAGGATTGATTGCTAGTCATATCTTGGCCATTTTGGGTTTTATTAATTCCAAGGGTACGACATAATTTACCAGGCCCATCAAGTAAAACTGCTGAAGGTTTGTATTGATATACTCCTCTAATTAATACAGCAGCTGGAAACCCTGGTTTTTCTGTCACTATATTTAAACAATAATACATACCATAAATTAAATATACATAGGCATTACCTGCAGAACCATACATAAGCTTTGTACGAGGTGTTATCCCCCTGGCTGCATGGCAAGCAGGATCATCTTCTCCAACATAAGCTTCTGTCTCAATAATTCGTGCCTCTATATTACCAAAACACAGAACCTTGCCCAGTAGTTCCTGTGATACAATAAGCGTATCTCTTTCATAGAATGATTTTGGAACTATTGTAGACATCTTAGCCTTTGCAAAAAAGAAGAAGACCCATTATAACATATTCTTATGTAGATTATGAACCAAAAAGAGGCAATCATTTGAGTATGCATGATAATGATATTAAAGATCATGATAATTCATCAATTTTGCAGATCGATAAGAATTTAGATTTTTATCGATATAAAATTACTATTGAATATTTAGGAACTGCTTTTGTTGGCTGGCAGAAGCAGAAAGGTGCTTTATCTATTCAACAAACACTGGAAGATGGTATCCATAAATTTACTGGTGAAATAGTAGCGGTTCATGGAGCTGGCAGGACTGATGCAGGGGTTCATGCTTTAGGGCAAGTAGCACATTTCGATTTAGTGAAATATATGTGTCCTTATAAAGTTATGCAGGCTATCAACTATTTTGTGAGAGATTATAATATAGCGGTAGTTGATTGTGTTCTAGTAGACAAAGATTTTCATGCAAGATTTTCTGCTTTAGAACGTCATTATGTCTATAGAATTATCAATAGACCTAGCCAAGTTATAATAGATTTAAATCGTGCTTGGTGGATAAAACAACCTCTTGACGTTGAAGCAATGAGACGCGGGGCTTCCTACCTCATAGGACATCATGATTTTAGCTCATTTAGAGGCAAATTTTGCCAAGCAAAGTCACCTATAAAAACCTTATCCCAATTAATTATTACCCAAAAAAATGAAGAAATAAAAATATATTTTTCTGCTCGATCTTTTTTACATAATATGGTTCGAAATATTGTTGGTAGTTTAGTATTAGTTGGACGAAATATATGGCAGGAAGATGATATCCAAAGAGTTTTAGATGCAAAGAAAAGAGAAATAGCCGGAGCAAAGGCTCCGGCATGTGGGCTGTATTTCCTTAGAGTTGACTATAATGACTTATCACTACTTCAAAAATTGTTTAAATAACTTTTAAAGTAGTGGCTAATGCAAAATAATTATTTATTGGGTCTTTACTTCTACTTGTACAACTTTCTTAATGTTGTTATCGAAATATAAAAGTAAATCAAATTTATCACCAACTTTTAGTGTAGTTTTTAAATCCAAAAGCATAATATGCATACCGCCTGGCTGTAAAATAGCACTAGTTTTCGCTGGAATGACTAGCTTATCTAGTTGTACCATTTTGCTAACACCTTTTTCGTCAACAAAACTTTTATGTAATTCAACCTTGTTAGCGACCTCGGAAGAAACATTTACTAAATTATAATTTGTATCAGAATTATTAACTATTTCAAGATATATTGCAGAATTATTACGTTTACCAATAGTAGTTGATATGGAAGGTCTTGCCCAAGCGTTTCGTGTGTCAATGGAAGTAGCTAATATCGCCGTATTATCCGGATTACTGTTGTTTGGAGCGGCGGCAAAGCATACTGACAGGCTAAAACATAGGATGGCAGCAATGATGGCTATTATATTCTTCAGTATCATATTATCCTCATAAATTAAGTTACTCGAGTCATTCATTAGACCTCTTGCATAACCTAAAGATAATTGAGGAATTTTTAGGAAAAACGAAGTCGAGTACCGCAGTGTACTAAGATGTACGTGAGGAACGGAGACGAGTTTTGACAACAAAATTACCAATTAGATTAGGTTATGCAATAGGTCTATTATAGTATACACTATATTATACATACACTAAGTATATTTAGTATATAATTCTAATTTTGGTTTATTTTAATAAATTTTTGTTTAACAGGATCCCAATTATAGTGAACATTTACTGTTTTAATTTCCGTAACTGTAATGTCTCCATTAGATAACTGTGCAACATCAAAACCTTTTTGGATAGATTCAGTAATTAGAGTCGTTGATTGACAAATATATCTAACATTAAAAAAAGGATTATTATCAGTATCTAATGAATTGGTAGCTTTCTTAGTTAGGCTATTCAAAATAGGTATGTTTTTTTCTTTCATTCTAGATAACTTCAGATATTCTGTACTGTTTTATAGCAGTTTTGTAGTAAAGTGGCAAGGTTTGTTATTAGGTTAATTTTAGTATAATTAGTTTTTTTATAATGAGGTGTGTGTAGTGCTAGGAAATATTGATTTTTCAAACTCGTCAATAAGGCTATTTTTCTATTTCTTAAAGAAAAGAAAAATTAAACTAATCGTTTTAGGTTTGTTATGCATAATGTTGGGAATGATACCTACTATTGATGGTGTATTGCTCCAAAAGATTATAAATTTGCTAGAGTCTTTCTCTGATGAAGAAGCTAAATATCTACCTTCCTCTATGATGTATTGGGCAATAATATATGCAGTTTGGTGGATGGGTGTCAATGTTATATGGCGGGTTTATGATTATGTTTATCTAAAAACAATACCCTATATCAAAGGACAGATACTAGATGAGATGTATAATTATACTCAGTATCATAATCATAAATTTTTTCAAGAAAACCTGGCTGGTTATATTACCAATCGTATTACTGAAGCTTCTAGATCTTTTGAAATGGTTCTATCGTTATTTGGTGAGAAAATTATATATAAGTTAGCTGTAATTGTCTTCTCTCTAGTAGCCATGTACTCGGTTCATCAAATATTTTTCACTATATTCCTGATATTTATTTGTGTTTTTATAGGAATTACTGTTATTTGTTCAAGTACAGTAAATAAATATTCAGTAAATTATGCCCGAAGTAAATCAATAGTTGCCGGTAAGATTGTGGATTTGATAGCCAATATTAGTACAGTACGGATGTTTACTTCTCATAGATTTGAACGTCAAAATCTAGAAGCAAGAATAGATAATGCGATAGTCAATGAACAAATTATGCAGTTTTTCATGTGGAAGCTACGTAACGTACTAGGAATAATCTGTGCTATAATGATTTTTATCATGATTTATTATTTGGCACAGCTTCGTAGTCAAATGCAAATAACTATAGGAGATTGTGTCTTGATACTTACTTTGTGTATGGCTGTTACTACTGAAATTTGGGATTTAACGCAAGAAATAGGGGATATGTTTGAAGAATTTGGCTCTTTTCATCAAACTTTATCATTGATGAAACCTCATATTATAAAAGATATTGATAATCCCCATCTTCTAAGGGTTGCAAAAGGTGAGATAGCATTTAAAAATGTTAGTTTTAAATATTACCATAATAATAATTTATTTGAGAATAAATCTATTACAATTTTGAGTCAACAAAAGGTTGGATTAGTAGGATTTTCTGGCTCAGGAAAAACAACTTTTATCAATCTTATTACACGGTTGCATGATATAGACCAAGGAGAAATTTTAATTGATGGGCAAAATATTAGATATGTAACTCAAGACTCTTTGCGAGATAATATTAGCATAATACCACAAGAACCAATCCTATTTCATAGGACAATTATCGATAATATTAGATATGGAAAAAAAGATGCTAGCTTAGAAGAAGTAATAGAGGCGGCAAGAGCAGCTCATATACATCAAGTTATTGCCGCCATGCCGGAAGGGTACCAAAGCTTATGCGGTGAAAGGGGTAATAATTTATCAGGTGGTCAGAGACAGAGAATAGTAATCGCCCGGGCAATATTAAAGAATGCTCCTATATTAATCCTTGATGAAGCAACAAGCAGTTTAGATAGTGAGACTGAGAGCTTAATACAAGATTCTCTATCTTACTTAATGCAAAATAAAACTGTATTAGTTATAGCTCATAGATTATCGACTTTGTTGAATATGGATAGACTTCTAGTTTTTGATGCGGGTAGTATAGTCGAAGATGGATCGCATGAGGAACTATTAAAAAACAGTAAACTGTACAAAAAGTTATGGAAATCACAAGCGAAAGGTTTGATAATTTAAATTTCTAACTCACCTTACGCATACCCCCATAAGCGTTAGTTTAAGAAAACAATAATTGAGAAACCGTCATTGCGAGGAGACCGTAAGGTCGACGAAGCAATCCAGAAAAATGATTAGAAATGGGTTGCCACGCCACCTACGGTGGCTCGCAATGACGCTAAGCTATTTTCATGACCTTTTTAAATGCCATGCGTAAGGTGAGTTTCTAAAAGAATCTTAAGTTACATTAAATAAACTTTCTGGGAAAATAATAGGTTTCTTCGTAGAACACCCGATAGAATTATTTTTGATCCATTCTTCGTCCAAAAAGTTCATAACTAACGACTCATCCGATATCTGGCTTAGTCTATTTATCATTAATTCTTGTACTATTAACTTCTGTATTTTAGGATCTAGCATATATTGTTTAGATTCCAGCTTAGGTTCTTGAATTAATTGAAATATAGCTTGTATAATCCCACCTAATAACAATCCACGAGTAAGTTGTATATCTTGAGATGGCACAGATTCGCCAGAATTATCTAGATTTATCGGATATCCACCTCTATATATTTTAATTATACCATTATCTAAAGGTAAACATAGATTACTTAGTACATCTGAGATCATATTGGGATAATTATTTTGAATGATTTTAAGTAACGATTGAAACTCAATATCTTGTGATGAGCAGCTGATTAAATTTTTGATTCCTTGTATCTCATTTATATTAATAGAAATACTAATATCTTCACCCGTACAACCAAAAATATAATCTGCTTCCTGAAATAGCAATTGAGTACTATTAACAACCTTAACGGAATTTATGAAATTACATTTTTCTTTGATCTTATCGTAAACTATTACTTTATGATTAAACGATAAAAGTTTCTGAACAACAGCCCTTCCTATTACTCCAAGTCCGACTACTCCTGACGTAAGCCCACTACTACGTAGTGACAAGAATTTATCAAGTTTGATTTCAACAGCTCTTGCAATCATTGGAGATTCTAATAATTGTTTTGCAGCAGAAAAAGCAACATTAACTACGGGTACAGTAATGTTAGTTTTTTTAATGTGAGCTATACCTGAAGATGTTTGTTCTACAGCAAAAACTGTATAATTGTCACTTAAAGATTTTGGAATATTTGTTATACACTTACTACCGTCATCAAGGATAATAATATTATTAGATTTTGTATTGATTAAGGTATTGCTAACCTTATTCCACATATTAGCTATATCTTTATTAAAGCAATCATTGAAATTACCCAATTGCTGGGGTTGGGTACAATGATAGTGTATTACTCCTAATTTTATAATTTGCTCTACCACCTCTGGACAAGTTGAATATATTTTACCCATTATATGAATGTTGCTTGGCTTGGCACCGAGCATGATAAGAGATTTTATTAGGTCAATTGTTGTAAATAGAAGATGTTGTATACAAACAAATGTTACATCTGTTAAATTGATATCCTTACAAACCTTTAACCTATCTACTATAGTTTGCAAGACTGGTAATATTTTTTGTTTATGCTCAGTATTACTCATAACACCTTAGGTTAAGTTTGTAGTATATATAGCGATACAACCATTGAAGAAGCTAGATGAAGAACAGAATAATCTTTTATCTTCATTAGAAGCAGATTCTAGAAATCTAGAATCTGTTTCTGGTATAGTTCTGCTAGGTAATATTTGACCAAATGGATCATTATTAGAATGAAACAGCTCAAAATTTATATTTTTAAGTGAATTAGTATTCAAAGTATCAATCTGATGGATAATATTTATTAATATATCTAATAATTTTTTTATTTCTCTTTGATCTTCAATTATACTGGGAGGATTTTTTAAATAGGGTGAACTATCACGTAAATTAGGATAGCTAAGAGAATAATAAACTCTATTTTTTTTTGTAAGCTTTGTTGGTTGCATAATAGTTGGTATATAATCTTTTAAACGATAATCATCCTTATATACTTGTTGTATTAAACTCATTGGTAGTGCTGTATCATTGGGAGTTGGTTTAAATGCGATACCTAAACCTTTAGCAATCAAAATCAAATGTTTTATAGTATCAATTAAGTAGGGTCTTGGTTTTAAATTACGTTTACTAATGGCATGTATAAAAAATGACCATAACAAACTGAATTCCGTAAAATCCTCTAATAACTGAAATTGTTGCCAACATTTACTAACTAAGTATTTATATAATTCAATATATGCATGATTATTTTTATCTAAAAACCACCCACTTGAGAAGACTAAGACTGTATTATACCAAGATTTTGTATTGCAGTTATATTTGTGAATATCTACAAATGTTTGCCAATGATCTGTAATATTACAAGGAACATGAATATCTTTACCGAATTTTTTTTTGATTCTAGTATAACTGATCATGTTAGAAATGCTTGGAATCATAAATGTCGAACGTGCTCCAGCTGATATATTCCAAATAGGAGTATTTAACGAAGAGTGTTGGGATCCTAGACCGAATAGATTCATTAATTCAAATAAACCAAACATTTCCCCTATGTTAAGAAAGTTAAGTGAGATTACTCTATTTTGCGCTTCAACAAAGACTTCACTAGCCTTATCAATAATAAGGGATAAGGGGATTTGGCTATACCCTAGATTTGTTTTTAAAATTGGTGGAATACGCTTATCTTCTATAGAGATTGTTTTACCATCTAAAGTTGGTAAGTAAAATTCTCCTTTATCAACAATAAATGCACCATAAGGATAGTACATTTTGAATAAAGGATATTCCGCATCTTTATTAATATTATCGCATTTCTCTGCTAATGTAGGATTGCACCTATGTACCACATCTCTAACTTCTCTCCATTTTACTTGCTCAATATTTAATTGAACATCTTGATCAAGAGTATTAAACATATTCATTACTTAAATAAGATATTGTAAAGATTTTTAACATAGTAATTTTAATACCAATGTTACTAATCATTTAATTTTTCTGCTGTTATAAGTAGAAGTATATTAGACTTTTTTATAATATTTAATTCCTCATCTGTAAAAACCTGTAAAGCAACTTTATCTAAAAATAAATCATACTTTTTTATATTTTTAAAGCCTACTTCTGTCATTAGTGATTTTAAAGTATCAAAATCTCTCTGATAAGACGTTACCACACAATCATTTGTGATACTTATTTCTATTGGACAACCATCACTATATTTATTGTTGTGCAAAGGTCTTGTAGGAAGTTTTAATATACTAAAAACCTCTGGGTAAAATGAAGCACTTAAAATATCTAAAGTACATATTAAAACCTTTCCACCTTTTTTTAAGCATTTATAACAATTTGTAATAAATGCTTTAAGTTTCTCTAAAGTATCTATGTATAAAATTACAAAAATATTGAAAACAATATCATATTCACCTTGACCTACTATCTCAGGGCTGGCAGAATCAGAGAAATCTAATACATGTAGCCCAATATTATTATTTGGTATGTATTGTTTACATAATTCTATTTGATAATAAGAAAGATCACATCCTACTAATTTTAGTGGACATTCTTTGGAAAAAATCTCTAAGTACCTACCAAATCCACATCCTACCTCTAATAGAGCCTTATCTTTTGCACTACCTATTAAATTTTTGATATGTGGATTAACAACATAATTGTTAAACCTATATTCCTTTGTTTCACTGTACGAGTTAGCAATGTTGCTCAATTTCCAAATGTCCATAATACTATTTTATAGATTTGATAATAAGTACTTATTATCATTTTAAATGCAATACAATGCAACGATTTATTAAGCATTTTACCCTCCTATAAATGCCGGTAAAAATAGCAAGCTTTTTTTGCCACTGAATTTCTATCTTATGAAATGGTTTTTTATATGTTTTATTTACAATAGTAATAAATAAAAATAAAATTGTATGAAAGAGGCTAATTGTTGGAAATCACAATTCGAAACTTGTTGCTATTCAAATAAGTTACTAGATAAACTATTACTGTTAAATGACAAGACAGATACGATAGATATTCTCAAAGTAAAAAAAGCTATTTACTACGCCAAAGAGTACCATGGTAAGCAAAAGCGAGATTCAGGGGAACCTTTTTATTCTCATCCAATTGAAGTTGTTTGTATTTTTACTAACTATACTTCACGGGAGAATATAAAATTTTTTAGAACAGATTTACTGGTTACATGTGTACTACACGATACGATTGAAGATACAGAGATTACTGAAAAAATAATTGCCAATAATTTTGGTAAGTTAGTTGCCAGTCAAGTTCAGGACTTAACTAGAATAAAAATGGATCGAAAAATTAGCTCAAAGGAAATGGTAGAGTCGTTATGGCTTCAAGGTAAATATGACATATTGCTTATTAAATTGTGTGATCGAATCCATAATATGCAAACAATTGAAATTAAACCACCTGAAAAAATAAAGAAAATAATACAAGAGACTAAGTATAGTTTTTTACCACTAGCTAAATATTTTGGCTCGACAATTGAAAATGAGCTACGCCAATTATGTTTAAAGCCAAAATTGTAATAGACCTCTTGCATAACCTAAAGATAATTGAGGAATTTTTAGGAAAAACGAAGTCGAGTACCGCAGCGTACTAAGATGTACGTGAGGAACGGAGACGAGTTTTGACAACAAAATTACCAATTATATTAGGTTATGCAAGGTCTAATGGAAGAAAACAAATTCTTCCTACTCTCCTACAGTCATTCATGAAAAGTTAGTGACGGGGAAACTATTTAGGTGAGTATGGCGTCCCCCAAGGCGTTAATTCTCTATAACGCCAATATTCTTTGTAAATATCGTCTAATTGTTCTATCTGTGCTTTTTCCACACCCCCAGCCCAAGGTTTTGTTCCTGAATAATGTAAAATAAATTTTGTATAATAATTTGTATTGGTTGTGCTTGATCTATAACTAGGGGTATGATTCCATTTATGTGAAATATGGTTAATTCTATCGTTAAAAGCTATATTTATTATATCTTGTTCAAACATTGAAAGAGAACATACAGTATTATTTAATGAATTTATTAAACAATCTTCCGCTTTATTATTTCTCATATTTTCTAAATTAAACCACATAACACCGGCATTTATATAAAAATACGGTAAAGCATGATTACACCCAAGTTCGTTATGACCAGGATTACCGGCATCATAGCTACCTGCCACAAAATAATCCGTCATATCAATAGTTTTAAAATAGCTTAAATCTTTTAAAACTATTAAATCAGCATCCAGCGATAATACCAAGGTTAAATTCGGCAAAATTTTACTAAAAAATGGTCTATAGCTTATTAAAAGAGGCCAGTCACAATTTTTAAATTTACTTTTTATTAATTCTATCGGCAGTAAATTATTATCAACATTTATAAAATTTATTTTGTAAGGCTTTATATCCTGCATAGATGACAGTTTTTTTTGCGATTCTATAGATATAGGGTCTTCCTGATCCATAATAAAATAAAAATCATAGAAGCTATCTAAGTCTGAATTTAACAAAGCTGATGCAATGGTAGTTGCAGCATGTACTGCATACTTATCATTTATAACAAGAGCAATATTAGTAACATTATTAGCCTCTATTCCGCTTAAATTCAAGGCTCGTTGATAGTTAGCAACGGCTGTCTTAAGGTCTATGTTCGCTTTCTCTAAAACAGAAGATCGACCTAATATATTAATCATGCTAAGCCTATAAAAAGCTTTAGCTGATAATTCAGGAATATTTAATGCTATCAGCTTATTAAGAAAAGCTACTTCATCTTGCATATAACCACTAAAATATTTTAGTAAATCTTCTTCTTTTAGGTCTTTAATAAAAGAAAAAATTTGTTCTTTATGATCTTTAATAATAATATGAGCTAAATTAAGGGCATATTCTGATTTATATAATAAATCTAAAGAATAGCTGCTGTTTTTTATGCCCCTATATAATTCAGCTTTTTCCTTTTTTAAAAGTTGTAAACGTGATAAACAATCGTAACCTTTGGCAATTGATACCCTATCTACCGCTTCTTCAATTTGGAAAAGACAAACCTTTTCAATGTAGTTTTTTCTTTCATCAGTTAAAAAACTATTGTTTAGATCATTAACCACCATATCAAATTCAAAACGATTTTTTCTTAAATTTGAGTAAATACGAGAGTAAGCATAATCACTTACTCTTTCGACAACTGATATTTTCCCATTTTGAATATTATCATTATTTTGCAGTGACACTAAGTCATTTGAAAATTTTTTTATTTTTATTTTTCTTTTATCATAAGAATAACCTCCTAATATAAATAATATTATTATTAACAAAGCTAATGCATATTTATATTTTTGTAATATTAATTTTTTATTCACTATTTTTCTCAATTTTATTTAAGTACTAAGACCATATTCAATATAGGATTGATTAGATTTAATGTATTCAATATCTGCTAAATACAGAAGATGATGGTTATCTTGTATATTTGCTGCAAATGTTTCGTTACCTTCTGCTGCTTGACTAAACATAAAACTTACTAATACTTGTAGTCTTTCGATAATCAAGTCTATCATCCCATTTTTATCTTTTTCAGCTAAACCATAAGCTTGGCAGAATAAACATGCTCTTATAATTTGCTCATCTATAGAACCAAATCCATCTTTATTATTGGGATTTGTCAGTGGAGCCCATCGGTAAAGGGCATAAGCAACATCCCATAAGCGTGACCCTGGGTGACAAGTGTCAAAATCAATTATTCCAACTGCTTGTTCTCCATTCAAAACAACATTATAAGGAGCAAAATCACCATGACATATTACTTCTTTTGGGTGTCGAGATGGCAGCTGCCAGCATTTTTCATCGGAAACAACTTTAATTAAGAAATTTTGTGATGCATCATGATATTTACGTAGAAGACTAGCAGCAGATGTAAGGGCTTTTATCGATGCAGCATTATTGCTGAGGGAATAGTTACTTACCTCTCCTTTTAAAAAGCTAACTATTTCTCGTCCTGAATTATCAAATCCCACAGGCTTGGGAGCCGAAAGAAAACCTTCACTACGAATATGATCTAGAAGATTGTGAACTTGTTTAGTCCAGAACCCAGCGGGACGGTAAATATAATCGCCAATATTAACTATTTGCTCTTCACGTCTTAGGTGTTGCGAATATTTTTTTTTAATGTGGATAGTACTCACAACAACCTAGATATTTTGATGACAAAACTACCCTAAATATAAGAACTTAGCTAAGTCTAAAGAAATATATTATTACAACTGAGCCTTAGCTTTAGCCACTATATCTGCAAAACCTTGCGGGTTGTTAACTGCCAATTCAGCTAGCATCTTACGATCAATATCTATTGCAGCTTTTTTAAGCCCACCCATAAATTGGGAATATACTAAATCATGCTCACGCACTGCTGCATTAATTCTTTGTATCCAAAGCCCTCTAAAATCACGTTTACGATTTCTACGATCCCTATAAGCATATTGTAGAGCTTTTTCAACTTTCTCAATTGCTACCTTAAAGCAATTATTAGACCGCCCTCTATAACCTTTAGCAAGTTTGAGAATTTTTTTATGGCGATTTTTTGAAATTTTTCCTGATTTTACGCGTGACATATCTCACCTATTTCCTTAGTTAAATTGTTAAATTCCATATGGAAGGAAGAATTTTTTTAAATTCTTTGCATCTTGAGTACAGAGAATCGTTGTTCCTCTAAGGTTACGAAGTTGAGCTTTTGTCCGACGTCTCATGAAGTGTTTTTTACCAGCTTGAGTGGCACAAACTTTACCAGTAGCGGTAAGTTTAAAGCGTTTTTTTACAGCTGATTTGGTTTTCAATTTAGGCATTATAGTTCCTTTATTTGGTATTTTAAGGCTGTATAGCAAAACTAGGCATACCAAAGCCATATTGCTATATGGTGAAATATAATATTTTTTATGAATTATTGCAAGTTAATTTTTATATTATAGTCAATTTAGGAGAAGTTGGTAACGTCGTCACTCTTAGGCGTCAGTTTAAAAAAATAAAGTAGAAAAATCGTCATTGCAAGCCACCTTAGGTGGCGTAGCAATCCATTTCTATTCACTTTTCTGGATTGCTTCGTGACCTTACGGTCTCCTCGCAATGACGGTTTCTCAATTATTGTTTTCTTAAACTAACGCTTATGCGTCACTCCATCACTCCTGCTATCCAATTTTCCTGAATTAACTATACATTGAGAAAATTTAGCCTATCGAATGTACTTCTTAATATGGGAATGTAGGATTTAATATTATTATAAATTTTATCTGCTAGCTGCTCATCATAAGTATGCGAAGTGATATTTCTATCTAGAAGCATTTTTAGCCATTCTTGTTCATGATCAATCAGATGTCCTTTAAAAGCCTCTCTTAAAACATCTTTAGGATATTGTACTTCTACTCCTTTGCTCTCAAGAATCGCCCTTAATAATTTCCAAAATAATTCTATTGTAAATTCAAATCTTTGAATGCTAGCGTCTATGTTACTTCGATCTTCTTGCTGAGGTTTAGATGCAATATCCTCTAAATAGGTTAAAGCTCTACTTAATTTTGAGAACCCTAACTCTATTTTAGGATTTTTCATATAATTTCACTCCTTCTCGTATTATAGATAATTTTAAGTCTGATGAATCATCCAATTCATCAAATCTTACACAATCTATTTTTAAAAGTGTATCAGCATTATCAATAATTTCTTGCAACTTTAACCAATCCTTAATGGTAGCATTAGGGCATATTATAGCTAAATCAATATCTGCTCTATCCTGATTATCGTTCCTTGCTCTAGAACCAAATAGCCAAATTTCTTCAACCACATTCTGTGATATTAAATCATTATAAAATTTATAGTCTTGCACTTTCACTTATTTATCCATTCGAGATATATTTTAATTTTCCTAATGACTCCACATTCTGAGTAGTTTTACTATTTGCCTATTCTCATCAATTGACTATAATGCTGTACATAAGTGAGCGACTTATTTATGCAATAGGTCTATTAACCTTTAATTTTAATTCATCAAGGTTAAATGTTATATTGATAATGGCACCACCTTCTAATCTGTTTGCTAACTCTAATGTTGCACAATGATCTTGTGCTATTTTTTTGATAATAGCCAGCCCTAGACCAGTTCCTTTAGATCTAGTTGTTATATAAGCTTCCGTAACCCTATCAATTAAATTTGCTTGGAAACCTACCCCATTATCATCTACTGTAATAATAATCTGATGGTCAGATTTAGTTATAGAAACAGTAATAACACCTTCTTGCAACTTAGTAAGCCCTATAGATTCTTCAGCATTTTTTAATAAATTAACCATAATTTGATTAATTTGAGTTGTGTCACAAATAAAATCTATATGCTGATCAGTTGTAATAAACTTATATAATATTTTGTCATTAATTAATTTTCGTGATTCAACCATATTTTTTACAAGAATTACTAAATCACAATCCGTAAATACTGGGGCTGGTAATCTTGCAAAATTAACAAATTCAGAGACAATCTTCTTAATATCTTCAGTGTGACGTACTATCATATTTATGTATTTGTTAAATTCTGCTTTATCTTCAACTTGATTACTGAATTTCCTCAATAATCTTTCAGAAGCAAGATGAATAGGTGTTAAAGGATTCTTAATCTCATGTGCGACTTTCCTGGCAACATCAGACCAAGCAAGTGCACGCTGAGCTATAACTAAATCTCTTTGTTGACGATCAATTTGTTTAATCATCCTATTAAAGGCTGAGGATAAAACGCTTATTTCATCTTTATTAATAACGTCTTCTGGTACCTGGATAGTTAGATCGCCATTTTTAACTTTTTCAGCAGCACCCACTAACTTTCGAATAGGGCTTACTATTTTTATAGCAAAAATCATCCCCCAACTTATTGCAGCTAACAGTAATAATAAAGCAATAAAAATAAATACTATAGAGAATTTGATCTGCATACTGGATATATGCTTTTTAAGACGATAATACTCTTCAGCTGCTCCATTAGTTTTATTAATATGATCGGTAATTTTAGCATCAATCAATCTACCTACCAACAAATATACATCATTCTGCTCTTTAAGTTTTATAAGCATACGAATCTTTGCTGGATCAGATTTTATCTCAACAATCTCTCCTATTTCGGCTCTTTTCATTAAATGAGATGGAATAGTAGCAAATGAAATTGCAAAACTTAAAAAGGTGTTAGCAATAACAGTATTAGTAGGCTTATGTAAAACTATAACTTCGTCAAGAGAACGCATCTCAGCTTCAGAATTTAATGTCTCATTAAATAAAATGGGGTTATGTATTAAGTCATAATACATTTCACTTAAATCATAAGCAACAGATAACGCTGTTTCTCGCAATTGCAGTTTATGCTCATTGATATAAGATTCTGCTACTATTATCGATTGATCAAGTACAGCAGAAATCTTTTTATCGAACCAAGACTGAATACCAAAGTTAAAAAAATATGCTGAAAATACTGAAACAATAATCGTTGGAATTGTAGCAACCAAACTAAAGGTAATGATGATACGATTTTGCAATTTTGAAGATTTCTCACCATCTCCTTTATCAACAAAATCTCGTAAAAATTTACGAGCTAATAAAATACCTAAAAATAATAAGATAGTAAGATCTACTAATATCAGCCCTATAACTCTACTTGGGTCTGGACCAAGAGACTTTGGCTCAATCGAAATCACGTAATAAGTTGAGCAAGCCAATATGACGGCTATAATTATTAGGATAAATACTAATTTACCGCTATCACAATATTTTTTAAGATTTTGGTAAAAGTGATTCAACATTTTCAACCTAAACGAACTCTAGTAATACTTGACCACTAACCACCAGATCCTTTTCATTAACTAGGATTTTAGCAATTTTCCCATTACGCTCAGCAACAAGTATATTTTCCATTTTCATAGCAGTTAAAACCATAATCTCTTGACCAACAATTACCTCACTACCTTCCTGCACTTTAATTGCAATAATTTGTCCTGCAAGCGGAGCTTGCATCTCTGTTTGCTCTTCTTGGATATTTTTGGTAATCATCAACGCTTCTAGTTCAGACATCCTTGGAGAACGAACATAAACTTTAACGGTAATGCCTGAATGCGATAACATATAACCTGTTACGATATTTTGAATTTTTATATTGGCTTTTCTACCATTTACAATACAGGAAAAAAGCCTACTACCTAAGTTCCAATTACTGCGTATGTAGATTCTATCATTTTCTTGTCTTATGTTATAACCGTAATCTACTGAGGTAATTAAAATTGGAAATAGCTTATCATCAATTGACACAACCCATCGAGTGCCAATTTTATTAGTTTGATCGATTATTTGACCAGAAATTAATGAGGCACGTTTTTGCTCGGTAATATAAACAAAAATGGCCGTAGCGAGGAATATTTTAGTAATTTCAGAAGTTAAACTTGCTCCAGAAAAACCATCTGGATATTCTTCTTCTATAAACGCGGTATTTATATCACCTGCTATAAAGCGAGGATGGGATATTACCGCTTCCAAAAAACTAATATTATGAGAAATGCCTTGTATTATGTAAGAACTTAAAGCAGAACGCATAACTTCAATAGCTTGCTTTCTAGTTTCTCCATAAGTACAAAGTTTGGCAATCATTGGATCATAAAACATACTGACTTCTCCTCCAAGCCCTAAACCAGTATCCACACGAATATTAGCATTTTTTGGCGGTTCTGAATATTCAGTAATTCTACCACTAGATGGCAAAAATCCACGCATTGGGTTTTCTGCACAAATTCTCGATTCAAATGCATGCCCCTTTAATTTTATATCTTCTTGGGAAAATGATAATTTTTCACCAGCCGCTATTTTTATCATCTCTTCTACTATATCAATACCAGTTATCAGCTCAGTTACTGGATGCTCAACTTGTAGTCTAGTATTCATTTCAAGAAAATAAAAATTCTTATCTAAATCAACTATAAATTCAACTGTACCGGCAGAGTAATAACCTACTTTACTAGATAAAGCTATGGTTTCTTTATACATTTTCTGCCGTATTTCCTCGGTAATAAAAGAACTTGGAGCTTCTTCAATCACTTTTTGATGATAGCGTTGAATTGAACATTCTCGCTCACCGAGGCAAACACTATTACCATACTGATCAGCTAATAATTGTATTTCAATATGCCTTGGAGATTTTATTAATTTCTCAATGAATAACCTACCATCACTGAAATTATTTACTGCCTCAAGCTTAGCTGATTCAAAGGCATTAGCCATTTCTTCAGAGTTTTTTACCACTCTCATGCCACGCCCACCACCGCCAGCTGTTGCCTTGACTATAACAGGGAAACCTATTCCTTCTGCAATTTCTATGGCCTGATTTATATTGCTAATAGTACCAATATAACCAGGAACTGTACTAACTCCGGCTTCCAAAGCGATTTTTTTTGCTTCAATTTTATCGCCCATTTTCTTAATGGCAGAAGCATTTGGACCTATTAAGGTAACTCCTTCCCTTTTTAAAATATTCGCAAAATTGGAATTTTCCGATAGAAACCCATATCCCGGATGTACTGCCCCAGCCCCGCTCGCTCTAATAGCATTTATAATATTTTTAATTGACAAATAGCTCTCAGTAGCAGGGGAATTACCAATATAATAAGCCTCATCAGCATATTGTACATGCATTGAGTGTGTATCGGCTTCAGAATATACAGCAACTGATTTAATACCCATCTTTTTTAGTGTTCGCATTATTCTTAAAGCTATTTCACCACGATTGGCGATTAAAATTTTATCAAATAATGGTTTGGTCATAAAATCTCGTGCTTAAATATAATATTAGACATTATAACAGATGTTTTGCTCCTCACTAATAGATAATTAAAGAAAATTTTACTAATTTTTATATATAGTCAATTGATGAGAAGTTGGTGACGTCGTCACTCGTCGCTCGCCTATTACTTATAGGCGTCGCTCCATCGCTCCTAGCACCAAATCCTCCTGAATTGACTATAAGTCGTCATTGCGAGCCACCGTAGGCATAGTACTCTACAATTTTTTATTTATTTCCTTATGATGAGTAAAAAAGCTGACTACTAAGCGTCATTGCGAGGAGCTACTTTAGTAGCGACGAAGCAATCCATTGTTGTGTCACCCCTGCTTCCGCAGGGGTGACACTGAGGTAAGCAGATATGACACTTAAGCTATTTAAAAAACTTGATCATCGGGTAATATGTATATTGTTAGTATCTCAAAAAAGGAACTTCTTGCTATTCTTCGCTCGTCTCTACAAAAATTGTACGAACTATAACAAACATTGCTAAGTCTTTTTTGATAAGATATTTGTGGATAATGTTTAGTAAAGACAACAATATTGTTGTGGTTGGTTGCGGGGGTTGGATTTGAACCAACGACCTTCAGGTTATGAGCCTGACGAGCTACCAGACTGCTCCACCCCACGATAATATGCATAGTCAATTGATAAAAAACTGGTGACGTCGTCGCTCCACATAGTTAAGAAAATACAGTAGAAAAGTCGTCTATTAGCGAGCCACCGTAGGTGGCGTGGCAATCCATTTTTAATCACTTTTCTGGATTGCTTCGTCGACCTTACGGTCTCCTCGCAATGACGGTTTTTCAATTATTGTTTTCTTAAACTAACGCTTATGCGTCGCTTCATCATTCCTATCCCAAACTCTCCTGAATTGACTGTAAAATACAGCCTAAAAATCTAAAGATTATCCTGCTTGTTAGCAAAAAATTTCCAAAACAAGCAAAACTTAGTTAAACCTTCTTGCCAAAATTAAGCCCAGCAAATTTTTTGTTAAAGTCACTAACATTTTTGTTAGATTGGTTAACAATATTTCCAGATTCTTTAGTCCATGCCGGATGTTTCCTGTAATCAACATCCATCAAAATCTCTTCTGCATGACCACCGGAATTTGTCTCAAAAACATCATTACTAACGATAATTTTGAACTTTTTATATTTCGGATGTATTCCAGCTTTCATAATGCAGCACCAACTTTTTTCTCAGCTATCTTTTTTTTAATCACTTGTGCTTTGTCCGAAAGTATATCACTTGATATTTTAAGCATATATTCATCAAAACCACCTACCTTCTCGACAGAACGTAGACATTTAGCATTTACCGAAAGCTTGTATTCCTGCCCAGTAAGCTCACTTGCAAACCTTACCACTCTTAGATTCGGCTCAAAGCGTCTTCTAGTTTTTCTTTGCGAGTGCGACACTTTATTACCGTGTAAAACACCAACTCCACTAAGCTCACATCTACGAGACATCGTGACTCCTATAATTATTCATCAATATTACATAATTATACTACTATTAGGGCTTTATGTCAATATCTACAGCTGTAAATAATACAAATATTTGTTAATTGTTAAAACTTTTGAAGAGATGGCAACATATCGCTCATTGAATAAAGAGCCGGTGGTTTATCAGATATCCAGATTGCCGTCTGAATTGCCCCATCAGCAAAGGACTCTCTTGACCCATGATGTTTTAGAGTAATGGTTTGGTTATCTCCTAAAAATAATACTTCGTGTTCTCCATGCAAACGCCCACCTCTAATAGAAGTAATGCCAATTTCACCAGCCTGCCTTTGTCCTTTTACAGTACGATCAAAGATCGCACATTGATTAAAATCTAAATTTCTAACTTTTGCCACAGCCTTACCTAACATTATCGCCGTACCAGACGGAGCATCTTTTTTCATACGATGGTGACAATCTAAAATCTCTATATCGTAAGTATTATCTAGAATTTCTGCCGCCTTTTTCGCTAGCATCGCTAGTAAATTTGCCCCTAAACTCATATTAGCTGAATAAAATATTGCTAGACTTTTGGAAACTTCATGTAAACGATCAAGTTGATAGTTAGTCAGACCAGTAGTACCAATAACTAATTTGTTGTTGTACATAATGGCATAATCAAGCAGTTTGTCCAATATCTCGCTACTAGAAAAGTCAATAATCACCTCAGAATTTTGACAAAATTCAGCAAAATCCCTTATGCTATTTTTTCTAGAAAATGTAGCAGAAAGCGTACAGCTATTTAATCCATGCATTTTTTGAATTATCATCTGCCCCATTTTACCGGTAGCACCACAAATACCTATAGAAATCATTTTAACTCTCTATATTGCCTTAAACAATGCACCAATGGTTTTAAATTACTTTTTACCATAGTACTTATCACTTTACCAACCAATATAACATGATCCCCCACTTCATATTGACTAAATTTGTTGCACTCAATATGGCAAACTGCTCCTTCAATCAAAGGGCAATTAGTAATTTGTCCTAAATTATATGAAACACCAGCAAATTTATCAGTATTAAACTTAGAAAAATGTCTAGAAATATCCTCTTGATTTTCAGCTAGAACACTAACAGCAAAATACTCACTACCAGTAAAAGCACTCATACTAAAGGATTTTTTATTAATACAAAACAATACCAATGGCGGTAACAAGGAAACCGAGGTAAAAGAATCTGCCGTAAAACCAAATAGCTTGTTATTGTATAAAGTAGTAATAATAGTAACACCCGTAGGCAAAGTGCTAAGAGCTTGTTTAAATTGTTCAGAATCCACTATTGCAGCCATTTTTTAGTAATGCGACTAATTGTACCATCTTTTTTTAATTCACTAATAGCTTTATCAATATTTTCAACAAGTTTAGAATCTTTTGGCATAGCGATAGCAAGCTCAGATGAGAATTCTGTTAAACTAAAACTAGCAAGATCAGGATTATTTTCAATAAATTTCTTAGATTGCGATTCCTCTAATACTACCACATCTACAACTTTCGATTTCAATTCTTCGACTAGCATTAAATTATTTGACAAATAATTTGTTCTAATATTAAACTGCTTGGCTAAATCCTGAACTATCACCGCCCATGTTGTACCAAGTTGCACACCAACAATTTTATTATCCAAATCTCCAACATTTTTCAAATCATCTGCTGTTCTATATAATACTGATACGTTAGTTGTTACATAAGGGGCTGAAAAGCTAATGTGTTTCTTACGTTCTTCAGTCACTGTTAATCCAGCAATTACTATATCAACATTTTCACTAGCTAAGGATGCAAGTAAGCCATTAAAATCAAAATTTTTAATTATAACTTTCTTCTCTAATTTTTCTCCTATAGCATTAATAATATCAATGTCAAGTCCCACTATTTGCCCATTTTGAATAAATTCGTAAGGGGGATTATCTGCGGAAGTCGCAACTATTAAGTTCTTTTCCTGAGGCTTGTTATCACAACCAACTATCAAAAAAGAACATATAATAAGGAAGAAAAGCTTTATTAATTTCATAAAATTAAATAACTATTTTAATTATTACTATATTATCGCACTTCTTGCACTCATATACAACAGACTTTTTAAAATTAATAACATGATTCTATACCAAAAAGGTATAAGCTAAAGTTAAGAAGGTAAAGAATGCAAATGAATCGGTTATGGTGGTCAGAAATACACCCGAACCAGTGGCGGGATCAATATTTAAATAATGTAGAGTAATTGGTATTGTCGAGCCAAAAAGACCAGCAATTAAGAAAGTTAGGATAACAGCTACGGAAAAAATTAAGCTAATCTGTGGTTCAGAAAGCATTACTAAGATTAACAATGCCCCAACTAATGCTAATATAGAACCATTAAATCCACATACAACTACTTCCTTAAGGATTACTTTCAGTACGTTACTATGGTGAATATCTTTGTTGGCAAGGGCTCTAACTGTTACAGTCATGGCTTGGGTTCCAGCATTTCCTCCCATAGAAGCAACAATAGGCATGATAGCTGCTAGTGCTATAAATTTAGCAATGGTCATACTGAATTGGTTAATGATTATCGACGTCATACAGGCGGTAATTAGATGGAGAAATAACCAAAGAAATCTATGTCTTACAGTATAAAATAGATTGTAGAATGTATCTTGGGTATGGACGCCCCCAAGTGACATTATATCTTTTTCTGTTTGCTGTTCAATGATATAGAGCATATTGTCTATTGAAATGGTACCTATTAGCTTACCGCTTTTATTGACCACTGGTACAATTGTTAAAGCATATTGTTTGAAAATAAAGCTTAATTCACTTAAGTTGGTAAAGAGATCGGTAATTTTAAACTCAGGGTTCATAAGCTCTTTTACTAATTCATCCCCCTTATGCTTAAGTAAAGTGCTTAGGAGTATACTACCTATAGGGCGATATTTACTATCTATCACAATAGCAGCATGAAAATCTTGGGCTATATGTTGTTCTCTAATAAAATCTATAGCTCTAGCTACTGTCCAATCCTCCTGAAATGATACAAAATGTCTTTCAATTACTCTACCAACAGTATTTTCTGGATAAGTACACCCTTCGATAATTTGTTGTCTTTTTTCTACTTTGAGGTTATCTAAGATCATTTCTTTGGTTATATCATCAAGATCTTCTATAACTTCAACAGCGTCTTCTATAGCAAGTTGATTAATTAAATGTACAGTTTTTTCTATACCCAAAATTTGGATTATTAGGGGTTTTCTACTTACACTAAGCTGCACTAAAGTCTCAGGTTTTAGTGTATCCTGTAATAATGGAAGAATTATTTTATATGTTTTCTGATTTATATTATCTAAAAAATCTGCAAGATCTGCATAATGGAGATTAGCCATAATCTTCACGGCTTTACCAACCTCATCATTATTCAGGAGATTATTAATTTGTTCAAATGTTGCATCAAATTGGTTTTGATGGATCGGTAACATATTTTTTGGTAGATTCTGCATAACTCCTCGTTAGCACAAATTTTTGTCGGCTTACGCCCTCTGTAATTGACGGGCAATGGCAACTGGGTTATAGTCAATTGATGAGAAGTTGGCGATGTCGTCGCTCGCCTATGAATTGACTATAATTGGTGCGGTCGAGAAGACTTGAACTTCCACTCTGTTAAGAACAGCCCCCTCAAGGCTGCGCGTCTACCAATTTCGCCACGACCGCATTAATATAATTGCTTTAGTTATTGCAGGCAACCTCCTAGGAATAAGGATAGTACCTAATTCAATCACTTTTACTACAGTTTGGATTTTGCCTATATATAGCAAATTATTCTATTAATATCAACATATATAGCTAACCTGATTAGTATTTATTCATACAAACTTGCGTCATTGCAAGGAGTGCGTAAACCGCACAACGAAGCAATCCATATAGTCTTGATGTATCTATACTAATTCTTATGGATTGCTTCGTCGTTGCTAAAGCGACTTCTCGCAATGACGCTTAGCAGTAAGCTTTTTTACTCATCATAAGGAAATAAATAAAAAATTGTAGGGCATGAACTCCATCTTTGCTATATGTCTTACATAATAGCCATAAAACTGGCATCTTCTAGCCATAAAATTTTGCAAATAATTTGATTGTCAGGATACAACTTGGCTACTAGATGTCGGTAAAAATTCAATTGATCAATATAAGACTCCTTAACTAGTTGACAATTTTTAGGTGGATTAGCATCGGATTTATAATCAATAATGGTTAACTTTCCCCTATCGATGGCAAGTAAATCAATCCTTCCTATCTTAACATCATCATTTAGACTTATCCCTATCGGTACTTCAGTTTTTAGCTCTTGAGAAATAAGTGCCATAAATTCTAAATTATTCAGTAACTTGTCAATATTTTTGTGAATTTTCTCTTGTAACATTGTTGGTAATTTATCAATAAATGGGTGGGTGTTCATACTAGAAAAATCATTAATCTTTACGGCATCTTCTAGAATCTTATGAAATATTCTACCATATTCCAAATGATCATTAACTATAAGAGGAGAATTGACCGAATAATTTTGTTTGGTATCTTTGGTGATTTTCTTAATAAGAAAAAGATTTGGTAGCCATTTAATGTCATTCTCGCATGGGTGCATTGGTGTCCTGATGAATTTATCCATATAAGCCCCTACCTCTCATTGTTTTAGTCTCTTCTACCCATTCTGACCTATAGTCAATTCAGGAGAATTTGGGACTAGGAGCATTGAGCAACAACGTTCCCAACTTCTCATCAATTAACTATAGCTCAAAATATAACTAATTAGTTATCGTAGACAGTATCCTCTATTGGATTTCCTAAACTGTGGAAACCATATGTCTCTTCTTTTGTTATTATAGTAGGTCCTTTCTTTATTAAATCTATAATATAATAAGTGGCACTGCCAAATATAAAAACATAAACTATCACAAAGGCAATTAATGAAGTAAAGATATATTGCCCTAGTACTGGTGAAGATGCTTCAGATGTTCTGATTATATTATATACTATATAAGGTTGCCTACCAATTTCCGTAACAAACCATCCGGACAACACGGCTACGAAACCAGTTGGCGTCATCAACATACACCAATATTGGAACCATTTAGTATCAAACAATCTTTTACGTAAATATAAGATTACGGCAATCACCCCAGTAATTATCATCAACATACCGATTCCTACCATTATTCGAAAACATAAAAATACTATTAATACCGGGGAGCGATTTTCTTTTGACCATTCTTTTAGCCCTTGTACTTCTCCATCTAAGCTATGGGTCAGTATTAAACTAGCAATTTTTGGAATATCTATCGTATATTTTGTTGTTTCTTCTTGATCTGATGGCCAGCCAAAGACCCTAAGGGCAGCACCTTTTTCTGTATCCCAAATACCTTCCATAGCAGCAATTTTTGCAGGCTGATGTTCTAGGGTATTTAACCCGTGTTGGTCGCCAATAAAAAGCTGTATTGGAGCAACAAATACTGCCATCAACATTGCCATACCAAACATGATTTTAGCATGGGCAACAAATTTTCTCTGTACAAGATACCAAGCAGCGACGCCACCAATAACAAAGGCTGTAGTTAAGTATGATGCAACAATCATATGACAGAAACGATATGGAAATGAAGGATTAAAAATAATTTCTAACCAATTTGTTGGATATAAAATATTATCGGCTCGTACTTCATAACCAGTAGGAGTTTGCATCCAGCTATTAGCTGACAGAATCCAAAAGGCAGAGATAATTGTACCAATTGCCACGATTAAAGTAGCAGCAAAATGCATTTTCTTACTAACTTTATTCCAACCAAACAACATCACTCCAAGAAAAGACGATTCCAAAAAGAAGGCAGCAAGCACTTCAAAACCGAGAAGTGGTCCAAGTACATTACCTACCTTATCAGAGAAACCTGACCAATTAGTACCAATTTGGTAAGACAGAACAACGCCGGATACTACCCCCATACCAAAGGTAATAGCAAAAATCTTAATCCAAAATTTATATATTTCTTGGTAAATATTATTGCCAGTTTTGAGCCATAACCCTTCTACTACAGCCAGCCAGCTAGCAAGACCAATTGTGAAGGACGGGAAAATTATATGGAAGCTTATAGTAAAAGCAAATTGTATACGAGATAGTAGATTAGGATCAAATTCCATAATAAATTAGTTGATTTTGTTGCTATTTTTATCTTTCATTCTAACATATACTATTTGTATAGTATACTCAAATAATTTGGAAATGAGGACAATAAATAATTAGGTAAGCGAGTTTTAGGCAAGAGATATAGTCAATCAACCTGAATTAGTGCCGAATAAGCACCCATTGTGCTGTCTATTAGCGAGGAAGCGTAAGCCTCCGAAGCAATCCTTTTAATAATTTTTGGGATTGCTTTGTCGCCACTAAAGTGGCTTCTCGCAATGACGTTTTTACCCTATCATTCCCACATAGGCAGGCTAGACCCCACAACTGTTGAAAGTTAGAAGAGGAAGCGGTTTTAGACCGGATAGTTTAAAAGTCGTATGTGGTCAACGTCTATTAGCGAGAAAGACCGTAGGTCGACGAAGCAATCCACAAAAGTAACCAAAGATGGATTGCCACGACCTACTTGCGTGGTCTCGCAATGACAGAAAACCTATCTAAAACCCGCTTTACCTTCTAACTTTCAACAGTTGTGGGCTAGACCCCTGCTTTCGCAGGGGTGACATCTGACTTTTTTGTCATTCCCGCGTAGGCGGGAATCTGGATACCGCACCGAAGCATGGATAACACAAAAATCGATATCTATGAGTCCCCTCGCGAATAGACATCTGTAAATTTGGCATAATGCTATAAGGTTAGTTCCAAGTTAATTCAAGAGAATTTTGGGCTAGGAACGATGGAGCGACGCCTATAAGTAATAGGCGAGCATTGAGCGACGACGTCATCAACTTCTCATCAATTGACTATATAAGATAATTTAACGTTAGACTGAATAATAAACAATAAATATTTTTAGTAAAATAATATTTGTTAATAAACTACTTGAAAAATATACACTTGCTGTAATTTTGCTGTATAGTTATCTTTTATCTTTATTATTTATGTAGGATATGTCAAATAATCAACAAAAATCAATAGCAGAATTAGAATATGGGGCTGACTCCATCAAAGTTTTAAAAGGTCTTGAAGCAGTTAAGAAAAGACCTGGTATGTATATTGGTGATACTGACGATGGTTCAGGATTACATCATATGATTTACGAGGTTGTTGATAATGCCATCGATGAAGCCTTAGCTGGTCACTGTGATCTAATTAAAGTAATCCTAAATGCCAACGGCTCTGTAACAGTGCGGGATAATGGACGTGGAATACCTGTTGATATCCACGAAGAAGAAGGTATATCAGCAGCTGAGGTTATTATGACCCAATTGCATGCTGGAGGTAAGTTTGACCAAAACTCTTATAAAATATCTGGTGGGTTGCATGGTGTTGGTGTATCTGTGGTAAATGCCCTATCAGAGTGGTTAGAGCTTAGAATTTGGCGAGATAATAAGGAATATTTTATAAAATTTAGAGATGGAGCTACTGAAACATCACTCACACTAAAAGGGGAGTCAGTAGAAAAAAGCGGTACAGAGATTACTTTTTTCCCATCTATTACCACTTTTAGCATGATAGAGTTTAATTTTGCTACTGTAGAGCATAGACTTAGAGAATTAGCATTTTTAAATTCTGGGGTTAGGATATTATTAAAGGATCACCGTTTTGCTGAACAGCAAGAAGTAGAATTTTGCTTTACTGGTGGTGTAGAAGCTTATGTCAAATATATAGATAAAGCTAAAACTTCATTACATAAATGTATATCACTCAATACTAATAATCAGGCAACAGGGATTACTTTTGAATTGGCAATGAATTGGAATGATTCATATCATGAAAATATTTTATGTTTTACTAATAATATAAGACAACGTGATGGCGGTACGCATCTTATTGCCTTTAAAGCAGCTCTTACCAGAGTTGTCACAACTTATACCGAGAATATTGGACTCAATAAAAAAAGTAAAGTAAACTTCACAGGGGATGACACTAGAGAAGGATTGTCATGTATTTTATCAGTAAAAGTACCTGACCCCAAATTTTCATCACAAACTAAAGATAAATTAGTTAGTTCTGAAGTCCGTCCTATTGTAGAAAATGCTGTATATACTAAGGTTTTAGAATGGTTTGAAGAGCATCCTAGTGACGCAAAAATAATTATTAATAAAATTATTGAAGCGGCAACTGCTAGAGAAGCAGCCAAAAGAGCAAGGGAATTAACTCGTCGAAAATCAGCCCTGGAAATTTCAAACTTGCCTGGAAAACTTGCTGATTGTCAAGAAAAAGACCCTGCTCTTTCGGAGTTATTTATTGTGGAAGGAGATTCGGCTGGCGGTACAGCAAAGCAGGGTAGAGACAGAAAGTTCCAAGCAATTTTACCATTACGAGGTAAAATCCTGAATGTTGAAAGAGCTAGATTTGATAAAATGTTAAATTCTGAGCAAGTAGGAACGTTAATAACAGCTCTTGGGACAGCTATTGGTAATGAAGATTTTTCTTTGGATAAACTAAGATATCATAAAATAATTATTATGACTGACGCTGATGTTGATGGTTCGCATATCAGAACTTTATTGCTTACTTTCTTCTACCGGCATATGCGGCAATTAATTGATAAAGGATATTTATATATAGCTCAGCCGCCTTTATATAAGGTGAAAAAAGGTAATAACGATTTTTATTTGAAAAATGAACAAGCTTTGCAAGATTATTTAGTAAAAAATACTATTAGTGATGCAACAATTATGTTGTATAATGGACGAGAGATCAGTGGTTCTGATCTTGAGGAGATAATCAAGAAAGCTATCCGGTTCGTTACATTACTTGATCAAGTTGGCAAAAAATTTAATCGACAAATTGCAGAATGTTTAGCTATCAAAGACTTGTTAGGTAATCAAATATTTGCGGCAGATAAGACAAATGAAATAAACCAGGCCTTGAATATTTTAAATCTTGGTGATATATCACCTGATAAAACAGATTGGCAATTTGTAGTTAGCACCAATAAAATAGAATTTTTCCGCTTTGTTCGGGGACAAAAAGAAAGTAAAATTTTATCAAAAGAACAGCTTGAATCTTTTGAATTTATTCAGCTAGCCAAATCATTTACTCCGCTTGCAGATTTATTTATTGAGCCAACAAAGTTATTAATTAAAAACCAGGAACATATTATTACACTGCCTAGTATGCTGATGAATTATATATTGGAAAGCGGAAAAAAAGGTATATCTATTCAGCGTTTCAAAGGTCTTGGGGAAATGAATTCTGATCAGTTAGGAGAGACAACATTAGACCCTCAAAGAAGAACTTTATTGCAAGTTAAAGTACATGAACAAGATAGTGCTGAAATAATTTTTTCAACATTAATGGGAGATATTGTTGAACCTAGAAGACAATTTATTCAAGCAAATGCCTTGAATGTAATTAATTTAGATGTTTAAAATTTAAATCTTCTCCTGAATTGGTTCACTATTATAGTTTAAATTAATGTGCAACAATTTAAAAACCCTGCATGCGATGTAATTTATTTTCTGTAATCTACTAGCTAGGCTAGCTTGTTTGTGCTATTATTTACTTAATAAAGTTTATAATATATTTCTAATATGACAGTAGAATTTTTTGATAATATATCAACCAAAGAAACTAATATTGTTAAAGATAACAATAAACCACCGAGAATGAGGATAGGTACCGATAATTTTGAGACGTTATTGCTAAATAGTGATGTATTTGTTGATAAAAGCCTAATGATCAAAGAATTATTGGAAGATAGTGGAGAAGTAATCCTAATCACCAGACCAAGGCGGTGGGGTAAGAGCTTGAATATGAACATGCTCCAGAAATTTTTTGAGATAGAGGTGGATGAGAGAGGTATGCCTTTACCTGAAGAGGATAGAGTAAATAACAAGCTATTTACAGGTGGTACAGTAGATTTAGGTATTAAAGGAAAAAGGACTTTAGAACCTTTAAAGATTAACGGTAATGAATATGCCATGATTCAACAAGGTCAATTTCCGGTGATTTTGCTCAATCTTAAAGATGTTAAAGGCAGTAACTACCAGGAAATTGAGAATGGAATAAAAAATCAAGTAACTAATTTGTTTACAAACCATCGATACTTAAAGCGTTATATAACAACAGATGAAAAATTACTAGATGATGCACAAAAGGAAAAGTTAAATCGATATTTTACAGGAAAGCTTGATAAGGAAGACTTAAAAGATAGTTTACGGGTTTTGAGTGAAGTACTGTACAAACATTTTGGTCAAAAAGTTTACATATTAATTGATGAATATGACACGCCGATCAATAGTTCGTACATTGAATTTGGTGATAAATTAAAAGAATTTGACGACGTACTAAAAATATTCCGCGGGATGTTTGGCAGTAGTTTAAAAACTAATCCTTATTTAGAAAAAGGCGTAATTACTGGTATATTACGGGTTGCTAAAGCTAATTTATTTTCGGATTTGAATAATGTTAGTGAATATAGCTTGCTTGATGAAAAATATTCTAAGTTCTATGGTTTTACTCAAGCAGAAGTTGATGAATTGTTAGCAAAAGTACCAACAGCAACTAATCCTGAAAAAATTAAAGCTTGGTATAATGGCTATAGTTTTGGTGGGGAGATAATCTATAATCCATGGTCGATTATGCAATGTTTGGCTCATAAAGGCAAGCTTGATCATTACTGGCTTGATAGTGGGGGGACGGCTCTTGTTGATAAAGCATTATTGTCAGATGGAATGCAACAAGATATTCAGCTACTCGCTAGTGGCAAAAATATTATCTCCCCTATTACCAGACAAATTAGTTTCAGTGATATTAACACACGGTCAGGGCTATTTAGTCTATTACTATTTAGTGGTTATTTAAACCCAATGGTAATCGAGTCAGAAGAGGATATTTATCAATTATCCGCTCCTAATAAAGAGGTAAAACACATATATAATGCAAGATTATTGCAGTGGGTGAGCAACAAGTTACAAATGGATAGTTCTTTATATTATTCATTTGCTAGTTTGCTGCCGGCAGGTAAAATAGAAGAATTTAAAGAAAGGCTGCAAGAATTATTACTAAACGCTACTAGTTTTCATCAAACTGGCGAGAAAAAAGCCGAGCTATTTTATAGTGGCTTTATGCTAGGTTTAATTAACACGTTATCTCTTGGCTATATAATAGACAGTGAAAGAGAAACCGGTAGCGGTAGGGCGGACATTGTGCTACTACCCAAGATAGGTAAAGGTGACAATGCTATTATTATTGAATATAAAATATGTAAATCTCCTGATATTTTAGAATCTGTTGCCAAAGAAGGGTTAGATCAAATCGTGAGAAAAAAATATGAGGCTAAAATAAAAGAACACTCTCATGTTCAGAAAATTATCAAAATTGCTATGGCTTTTTGCGGCAAGGAAGTGGCACTAGAATATCAGATTGATAAAATTTAATTGCCTTTTCCTCTAATATTGATTATAGTCAATTCAGGAGAATTTGGGGCTAGAAACTATGGAGCGATGCCTATAAGTAATAGGCGAGTGACGACGTTACCAATTTCTCATCAATTGACTATAGTATTTACAATCTTTGGGCTAGGTAGCAAAGTGGTAATGCCGTGGACTGCAAATCCTCAATGCGTCGGTTCGATTCCGACCCTGGCCTCCACAAAAAATATACTAATATGATGGGGTTTATTGAGCAATTCCTAGAAATGATGATAGCTGAGCGTGGAGTAGCTAATAATTCGAAGCTTAGCTACCAATGCGATCTGTTAGATTTTCAAAAATTTTTATTACAAAATAAATTATCAGAACTAAATATTAAAGCTGAAAATATTAGAGATTGGGTAGAATATTTAGCAGAAAATGGCTTGCAAGCAAGATCGATCAATCGGAAGATATCAACTATAAAAAACTATTATGAATTTTTAATTAGTGAAAAACATACCAATTATAACCCTACTTTGATGGTAGATTTACCAAAATACCAAACTAAACTTCCTGCTACATTATCGATTGATCAAATCAAAACTTTACTTTTATATTGCGAACAAGATAAAGATACTGATTCCATACGCCTAAAAGCAATGATTCATTTATTGTATGCAAGTGGATTACGCGTTTCTGAGCTTGTCAGTATCAAGCTAACTGATATTTTAGCAAATCAAATGTTGCAAGATAAAATGTCGCAAAATATTAAAAAGATATTTTCTATAACTGGTAAGGGCAATAAAGAAAGAATGGTGATCATTAATGAACAGGCTGCCCTCAGTTTGCTAGATTATTTAACTATTCGCAGTAACTTTATCAGCAAAAAACATTTAAAAAGTCAAATTTACTTATTTTGCTCTTCTGCCGCTAGTGGTCATATGACTAGACAGAATTTTGCAATTCTGTTAAAACAAGCAGCTATTAAGGTTGGGTTAAATCCAGATAATATCTCCCCTCACACTTTACGTCACAGTTTTGCTAGCCATTTACTAGAAGGTGGTGCAGATCTTAGGGTGATTCAAGAACTACTTGGACATGCTGATATTAGCACTACCCAAATATATACCCATATCCAAACAAAGCATTTAAAACTTGCCTTAGATCGCCATCCGCTAAAATCAACTATAATCAAATGACTTATATATTTCCAAAATTTTTATAACTAAGTATACTGCTCCCATTTGTCTAGGAGGCAGTATACAGGTTTAGCTATAAGGTTAATAATCATATGCAGATGCATTTGGTACATCGCCAGAAGGTTTTACATCTTCCGGGAAGAGCTGTTGAGAAAGTTCTTCCTTATCGTCCTCATTACCTACAAAACTATTCAAAATTTGCCATTTTTCATCTTCATTTAATTTATCTTCTGCACTTATTGGTGGGGTATCAGCACCAGCAATGGCTGAACAGGCATTTTCAGGGGCGTCATTAACATCTGGATAGAGCGTTACTGTTTCAGGGGTGTTAAACTCTGGATAGAGTAGCACAAAAATTGAAGCAGCATGAGTAGTATCTTTACATTGCTTAAAAATCAACTCTCTTTCCTCGTCATTTGCTTTTTGGATTACGTCCATATATAACTCTGGTAAGTCTTCTGGATTAAACCCATTTGCTAAAATTTTAGTAATATTTGAGATATGGTGTAACTCATCTCCTTTTGCTCCTAGTCCTTTCATATGCAATGCACCTAGTAGGAATTTTACTTTATCATTATACGTTGCAGGTACATCAGGATTTGTGGCTTTATTTAAATAATCATTTTTTAATATATTCCTCGGGTCAGAAAGTGCAGCATGAACTTCTAAGAAAGAATAATTTTGTGGAAACTCTAAAACTTGTACTAAATCTGAAGGTAATAACATAAATAACTCCTTTAATTATTTGTTGAGATTTTAGTAATTAGTTAACAAAAATTAGCTAATCGTAACAAACGGTACTATATTTGTTTTTTTTGGGAGTGTCAAGTATTCTTATATTAAATTGCTGAAGAGATGCTTGATATTTTATTACTTTTATAGTAACATATTACGTAGATATCTATAAATTATACTGATCAGTTTATGTCAAATACTAATTGTTATGATAAGGCAACTCGTAGAGATTTTATAACCTTAACTGCTAGCAGTATGGTTGTGGTTGGAGCAGCGTGTGCTACATATCCTCTTGTTAGTTCATTTAACCCTTCAGCAGATGTTCTTGCCCTATCTTCAATAGAAGTGGATTTATCTCAAATCCAACCAGGGCAAACTGTTACTGTTAAATGGCAAGGCAAGCCGGTTTTTATTACTAATAGAACTCCAGAAAAAATCGCTGAAGCAAGAAATGTAAATCTCGCCGAGCTAATGGATCCTGAGCTTGACCAAGATAGAGTTAAATCTGGGCATGATAAGTGGTTGGTGACTATAGGCATTTGCACCCATTTGGGTTGCGTACCACTTGCAAACCAAGGCGATTATGACGGTTGGTTTTGCCCATGCCATGGCTCTCAGTATGATTCATCTGGTCGAGTACGCAAAGGACCAGCTCCTTTAAATTTGGCTGTTCCACCATATGAATTTATTTCCGATACAAAAATTAAAATCGGATAATTATTTATGAATGAAAGTAATTATCCTGAAGAATCCAATCCAAACAAATCCAATCCGATCATAGAATGGATCGACTACCGACTCCCTATTTTCTCGTTCTTTAAACATCTAGGCGAATACCGAACACCCAAAAATTTGAGTTACCTATGGAACTTAGGGTCAATAGCTGGTATTGCCTTAGTAATTCAGATAATCACTGGCATTATTTTGGCTATGCATTATACCCCTCACGTCGATTACGCCTTCGAGAGTGTTGAAAAAATTATGCGTAACGTCAATTATGGCTGGCTAATACGTTATATACACTCAGTTGGGGCATCAATGTTTTTTGTTGTCGTTTATCTACATATCTGTAGAGGGTTATATTATGGCTCGTACAAAAAACCTAGAGAGTTATTATGGCATATAGGCATAATAATTTTTCTTATCATGATGGCTACTGCCTTTATGGGATATGTGCTGCCTTGGGGACAAATGAGCTACTGGGGAGCAACTGTAATCACCAATTTATTTTCAGCTATACCTGTCATTGGCAAATCGATAGTTACCTGGCTTTGGGGAGGTTTTTCAGTTGATAACCCTACACTTAACAGATTCTTTGCTTTACATTATTTATTGCCTTTTATTATAGTAGCTTTAGTCTTACTTCATTTAGTAGCCCTACATGTTCATGGTTCAAATAACCCCAAGGGTATCGATGTTAAATCCCCTAAAGATACTATTCCTTTCCATCCATATTATACTGTAAAAGATTTTGTTGGATTTGGTGTTTATTTTCTAATATTTGCTTTTTTTGTCTTTTTCAAACCAAATTATTTAGGACATCCTGACAATTACGTACCAGCTAATCCTTTGGTTACTCCAACTCATATAGTTCCAGAATGGTATTTTTTGCCATTTTATGCTATTTTACGGGCAGTACCGTCAAAGCTAGGTGGGGTAATATTAATGTTTTCTAGTATTTTGTTATTATTTGTTTTACCTTGGCTTGATAGCTCAAAAGTTAGAAGTGCCAATTATCGACCAATGTTCCGTATAGCTTTTTGGCTGTTCATAGCTGATTGTTTGGTACTTGGATATCTTGGAGGAAAACCAGCCGAAGACCCTTATATTACCTTAAGTAGATTTGCTGCTACTTACTATTTCTTTCATTTTTTCGTTGCAGTACCACTAATTAGCAAGTATGAGAAAACTTTGCCATTACCGGATTCTATATGAAAGATAATAAAATTACCTCTTATATCAAATTTTACCTGTGTTTGTTAATTTTGTTAGTATCCAATACTATCACTGCCAACGAAGCATTACCTACAAAAAAGATTGCTTGGTCATTTGACGGAATTTTTGCTAGCGTTGATAGAAAAGCTGCCCAACGTGGCTTTCAAGTCTATAAAGAAGTATGTAGTGTGTGTCATGGTCTTTATAATTTATATTATCGTAATCTTAAAGATATAGGATTTTCAGATGAAGAAATTAAAGAAATAGCCAAAAATTATACGGTGCAAGATGGACCCAATGATGCAGGAGAAATGTTTGAAAGACCAGCTCTACCATCTGATCCATTTGTTCGCCCCTATCCTAACGAACAAGCAGCAAGAGCAGCCAATAACGGGGCAGACCCACCTGATTTATCATTGATCATTAAAGCAAGACCTGATGGGGCAAATTATGTATATTCTATACTTACTGGTTATACTAATCCTCCTGAGAATTTTAAATTAATGCCAGGATTAAGTTACAATCCATACTTTCCGCATAGTCAAATTGCCATGCCAGCTCCACTAACAGATGGACAAGTACAATATATAGACGGAACAAATTCATCGGTAGAACAAATGGCTATGGATGTTACCGTATTTTTACAATGGACTGCTGAACCTGAAATGGAAAACCGTAAATCTATGGGTTTGAAGGTAATGATATTTTTAGTAATTTTTACAATTTTCTTTTATATTTCTAAAAATAGAATTTGGCAAAATGTCAAGTAACTTAATTATACACCAGCAATTATAAATTCAAAATGTAAATGACAGTAATATTGTTCTAATTACAACTTATAGATATCAATTTGGAGTAATATTTTTTTATCATTGTATAATGTTTATCCTATGCCAATATATAATTAATGTGTCTCCTATATGTACAAATTTATAGATTTATTTTGTGGTATTGGTGATTTTCGTATAGCTCTTGAAGAAAAAGGGATGGAGTGTGTTTTTTCATCAGATATTGATAAAGATGTGCAAGAAACTTATAAAAGGAATTTTGGAGAAAAGCCCATGGGTGATATTTCTGAGATTCCTGAGCAAAAAATACCAAAACATGATATTTTATGTGCCGGTTTTCCTTGTCAACCTTTTAGTATCTCCGGTAAACAGAATGGTCTACATGATATAAATGGTAAATTATTTTATGAAATAATTAGAATTGCACAATATCATAAACCATTAATATTATTGCTTGAGAATGTTAAAAATATTATGAATATTGATAATGGTAATGTTATTAAAACGATAGATATAAAACTTGATGAAATAGGATATAAGTACCCTACAATTTTTATTCTATAAGTATTAAGCAGCATAAAAACGTCATTGCGAGGAGGCGTGAGCCTACGAAGCAATCCATATAGTCTTGGTGTATCTATACTAATTCTCATGGATTGCTTCGTCGCTACTAAAGTAGCTCCTCGCAATGACTCTTAGCAGTCAGCTTTTTTACTCATCATAAGGAAATAAATAAAAAATTGTAAGGTATGATCGCAATGACACAAGCTATTTTCTATATGACTTTTAAATGCCATGTGTAAGGTAAGTAGTAAGAAACTATAGGAGATAATGTTTTTCCTTAGCAAGTTAGGCAGAGCTATAACTTGATAGCAACGGAATGACAATCAAAGAAAGAGCTGTTTTTAAAAATTTGATAAACAATCAGTTAAAGGTAGTGACAGCGAAAGTCGAACTTAGGCAAATATTACAAAAGTAATACTTGCTATATTAAGTCTTTAAAGGAGGTAATCCAGCCGCAGGTTCCCCTACGGCTACCTTGTTACGACTTCACCCCAGTCGCTAATTTTACCGTGGTTGGCTGCCTCTTACGTTAGCTCACCACCTTCAGGTAAAACCAACTCCCATGGCGTGACGGGCAGTGTGTACAAGGCCCGAGAACGTATTCACCGCGGCATGCTGATCCGCGATTACTAGCGATTCCAACTTCATGTTCTCGAGTTGCAGAGAACAATCCGAACTGAGATATCTTTTAGGGATTTGCTCCACGTTACCGTATTGCTTCCCTCTGTGGATACCATTGTAGCACGCGTGTAGCCCAACCCATAAGGGCCATGATGACTTGACATCGTCCCCACCTTCCTCCGGCTTATCACCGGCAGTTTCCTTATAGTTCCCGGCATTACCCGCTGGCAAATAAGAATGAGGGTTGCGCTCGTTGCGGGACTTAACCCAACATCTCACGACACGAGCTGACGACAGCCATGCAACACCTGTGTGTGGTCCAGCCGAACTGAAGGGATGCATCTCTGCTTCCCGCGACCACCATGTCAAGGGTTGGTAAGGTTTTTCGCGTAACATCGAATTAAACCGCATGCTCCACCGCTTGTGCGAGCCCCCGTCAATTCCTTTGAGTTTTAATCTTGCGACCGTACTCCCCAGGCGGAGTGCTTAATGCGTTAGCTACGAAACCGAAAGAATTTCTCCCGATATCTAGCACTCATCGTTTACGGCGTGGACTACCAGGGTATCTAATCCTGTTTGCTCCCCACGCTTTCGTGCATCAGCGTCAGTTGTAGCCTAGATGACCGCCTTCGCCACCGGTGTTCCTCCTAATATCTAAGAATTTCACCTCTACACTAGGAATTCCATCATCCCCTACTACACTCTAGATTAGTAGTTTTGAAAGCAGTTCCGAGGTTAAGCCTCGGGCTTTCACTTCCAACTTACTAAACCGCCTACGCACTCTTTACGCCCAGTAATTCCGAACAACGCTAGCCCCCTCCGTCTTACCGCGGCTGCTGGCACGGAGTTAGCCGGGGCTTTCTTGGTCAGGTACCGTCATTATCTTCCCTGCTGAAAAGGGCTTTACAACCCTAAGGCCTTCGTCACCCACTCGGTATTGCTGGATCAGGCTTTCGCCCATTGTCCAATATTCCCCACTGCTGCCTCCCGTAGGAGTCTGGGCCGTGTCTCAGTCCCAGTGTGGCTGATCATCCTCTCAGACCAGCTACAGATCGTTGGCTTGGTAGGCCATTACCCTACCAACTACCTAATCTGACGCGGACTCATCCATCAGCGATAAATCTTTCCTCCGAAGAGAATATACGGTATTAGCATTTATTTCTAAATGTTATTCCGTACTGATGGGCAGATTCCCACGTGTTACTCACCCGTCTGCTACTAACTAATTTAGAGCAAGCCCTAAATTAATCCGTTCAACTTGCATGTGTTAAGCATACCGAAAGCGTTCGTTCTGAGCCAGGATCAAACTCTCAAGTTTGATTCTGTCTACTTTTTATTCAAAAAATTGACAGGTTTAATTTATCACTTTAAGTGATAAGTACATTTTGCTGTCACTACCTATATCTGATTATTTACTTTTAAAAACAGCTTACGAGCTGATGAGTAATCATCTTTTCGTGTGGTAATCATATGCAAAATCTACTATGCTGTCAACTGCTATTTTGATTTTTTTTACAATAACCTTCTAATTTTTAAGATTAAACCTTTTACCCATAGCATATTGTTTTAATAAATTCTTAATCGGATCTATATTATCAATAGCTTTAAGCCCTAGACGTCTTAGGTACCATAAGGGTTTTGAATGATTTGAGAAAATACTATTTAGGCTCTCAGTAATCATATACATATTACAATTATCATTTTGTCTTAATTTTTGATATCGTTCTAGTACTACTGCATTTGTACCGCTACTTGCAACTAACCCAGTTAAAGTTTCAATATCTTTGATGCCCTGATTTAAGCCTTGACCAGCTAGCGGATGAATTACGTGTGCACTATCTGCCACTACTACTATTTTATTATGAAAATATTTACTAGTTACACGAGCTTTTAAAGGAAAAGAACTAATATCACTATCCACCGCAATAGCTCCTAGAGAATTGCCACAATTTCTACTTACCAAATACTCAAACTCTTCACTCGGCAAACTGGTCAATAACGTAGCCTGCTCTTGGCTGGTAGTCCATACTATCGATGAGGTTTTTTGATCCTTGAGAGGCAAAATGGCAAAAGGACCAGATGGCATAAAATGTTCAATAGCACAATTTTCATGATTTTTCTCATGCCTAATATTAAATGTCAAGGCAGTTTGATTATATGATTTTTCTATTTTATTGAAGAAATAATATTGACGGACTTTAGAATTATGCCCATCACAAACAATCAATAAGTCACTATTTATAGTTTTCTGATTATCTAAATAGATGATCGAATGATCAGCTTTACTATCGATCTTTTGATAACCACACTGATCAATTATGTTGATCAATGAGTTTTTTTTAACATTTTCTAGTAATATTTGCTTAAATTCACTGTTTTTTACTATATAACCTAATGCATCATTACCTTTGATATTTGGCAAACACAACATTTCTGGTGCCTTATTATCCACAACATAAATTTCCAGCATTTTGCCAGCTACCTGTTCAATCTCAGACCACAGATTATTAGCTTCTAAAAACCGTGAAGAAGCAGGAGTTAAGGCTGTAGTCCTGATATCAGCACAAAAGCTGCTAGAGTTTATTGATTGACACTCAAGGATCGTAGTTTTAATATTCTTTTCGGCAAATGATAATGCCGTAAGCATACCACTTAAACCACAACCTAATATTACTATTTCTTTTTTCATTACATTACATTATTAGACTGACCAATAAAATACTTTAAATATGCTCCACTTGCTATAAAGCTTAACAGAAAATAAATCAGAGCAATATCTAAATAACAATTATTCATTTTAAATGACCCAAGAAAACAAATGAATAAAGTCATTATACTAGTTAAACTATTCAGCACTAAGAGTTTTACAAAAATATTTCTATTTTTAAGCAATAAATAAATCATTAAAGCAACAAATAAAATATTAATGACTAAATAAAAATTTATCATAGACCTAATTAAAATTAATTAAAAATGGATTGCCACGCTCACATATGTTCGCTCGCAATGACATGTACGACCTCAAACGTCATGGCTCAGAGCTACTTTAGTGGCATTGATGCAATCCAGAAAAATGATTAAAATAGATTGCTACACTCACATACATTCGCTCGCAATGACGTGTATACGCCTCAAACGTCATTGCGAGGAGTGCGGAAACCGCACGACGAAGCAATCCAGATTTATTATAATTTTTGGATTGCTTCGTCGACCTTACAGTCTCCTCGCAATGACGGTTTCTCAATTATTGTTTTCTTAAACTGACGCTTATGTGCCTACGCGGGAATGACAAGAGGAAGCGGGAGTAACAACTTACAATTGCTTCGTCAACCTACGATCCTCCTCGCTAATAGACATTGACTATAAAGTATTTCTATATTTATGGTGCCGATAGAGGGAATCGAACCTCCGACCTACGCGTTACGAATGCGTCGCTCTGCCAACTGAGCTATACCGGCGAGATGTTTATAAACTTGCGTTAGTTTAACATTTTTGACCATTCTGGGTCAGAAGCATCTTGAGGGGTGATAACTTCTCTTTCATTATAACCGGTTAAATCAATGGAATATATACGATTTCTCCCAGCTACTTTGTTTCTAGGAGGCCAACCTTTAGCAAACATAATTATCCTACCATTGGTTGACCAGCAAGGACTTTCAACCAGATACCCGCTAGTTATAATTCTTTCACTATTTTCCTCACCATTAGCAAGAGCTTTCATCACCCCAATGGTAAAACCCTCTCTAGAAATTTTAGTAAAAGCTATATAATCACCTCTAGGCGACCAACTTGGTGCAGCATAAACTCCTCCTCCAAAACTGATACGTTCAACATTTGAACCATCAGAATTCATAATATATAATTGCCTTGATCCACTTCGATCAGAGTTAAAAACTATCTTAGTACCATCCGGTGAATAGCTAGGAGAAGTATTAATACCAATACCATTGGTCAATTGTTTAGTCACCATACTATTCAAATCAGTTTCAAAAATATGGGTAGCTCCATTTCTTGCCATTGACATTATAGCCTTATCCCCCTGGGGTGAAAATCTTGGAGCAAAGGACATACCAGGGAAATTACCAACCAATTTTTCTTTACCCGTTTTAAGATCACGAATGTAAACATGTGGTTTTTGCTTTCGTGCATACGATAAATACATAATCTTATCTGCTTGCGGCGAAAATCTTGGAGTAAGAACTAGATTTTTACCATCTGACAGATATTTGTGATTAGCACCATCATGATCCATCATAGCTATTTTCTTTACTCGCTTTAGATAAGGTCCACTCTCTGACACATACACTATTCTCGTATCAAAATAACCTGAATCGCCAGTAATTTTCTCGTAAATTTTATCAGCTATTTTATGTGCCACCCTACGCCATAAATTTGCTGATACTTCAAAAACCTCACCTATAAGATCTTTTTCTAAACTTACATCCCATAATATAAAACTAACCTTTAGCTTACCAGAAGATAGTTTGATAACTTCACCATTAATTAGCAGATTTGCATTAATTTGTCGCCAAGCAGCAAAAAGAGGCTTATGTTTTATTCCTAGAGTCTGTTCTATAAAAGAAGCAGTAGAAATAGGACGAAACATACCAGAACTTTTTAGGTCATTAGATACTACACTAATTATATCAGCACCAATTACACTATTACCACTATTATCTGCATCAAATTTATTAATGGCTATCGGCATTGGATCAACATGTCCACGCTCTATAACTATAGTTTCTATTGCATAGCTATTAAAGTTAGCAACTACTAATAGTATAACAAATAAATACTTGATCACTAATCCCACCTAGATCATTTTTTAACAAATTATATCAATTTTTTTACTAACTATATTTTATTAGCTACACTATAGCAGATAAATTGTAAAACACTAAGTATTAGAATGTAAAAAATAATAAATTTTATGAAAATAATGAAGAGATGCTTATACCTTGTTATCAACAGCAAGAATACTAATATTTGACATTCATAAATGATCAAGATACAATCAACATATGTGGCATAAAATGTTATATTATGCACAAATTGCTAGCATGGATATTATGGAAGTTATACGTACAAAATTAGGGGATGGTGGCAAAGTCATTATTCCATCAATCTTTCGTCACAATCTTAATCTAATGGCAGGAGATGACATTATATTACATATGAAGGATGAGACAATTTATATTACCACTCCTAATCAAGCTTTATCCAAACTACAAACAAAGGTGAGAAACCATATTAATGCCACTAATCAAAATGTTTCCCTTGTTGATGAGCTAATAGCCATGAGACGTTTAGAGGCAAAGCGTGAATAATAATATTATACTTGATGCTTCCGCATTACTCGCTCTCATCCAAGAAGAACAAGGGGCAGAGATAATAAAACCTTTATTAAAGTTTTCTGTCATGTCGACTGTCAATATTGCCGAATCTTTAACAGCATTACAGCGTTTCAGTATTTCACCACAAAAATCACTAACTTTGATTAGCGATATTATTACTCTAATTGTTCCATTTGATCTTGAACAAGCTGGGTATGTAGCCGAACTACAATCACATGTTCAGCACAAAGGTTTATCTTTAGGCGATCGTGCTTGTATTGCTTTAGGTATCAAATTACAAATACCCATATACACTGCTGATATGGTTTGGACTCAACTACAATTAAATAATGCAGATATTAAATTAATTCGCTGAATTCCTACAAAAATATATCCAGACAAGTTGTAACTGGACATTAAATTAACTTATCTTCTATTCTTTCTAACTGCCAAAAGAATATTTAGTTATTGGAGTATAAAACACCACTTAATTAATTATCTCCGACAATCAATTAGTCAGATTAGCTATAATTTCGAAAGAAATCCAATGTTAAAAAAATACTGAAAAGATAAAATATTGAATAGGCAAATAATTTCTTAGCCTGTTTATTATCTTTATCACGAAACAAAGAAACAGCATAATATAGAAAAATTAGACCTAATATAAATGCCGTAAGCAAATATAAATGATTACTTATTCCTAAGCAAAATGGCATAAATGTAGTAATAAACATAATTATACTATAGGCAAGAATTTGCTTCTTAGTATAATAATCTCCCTTTACTACCGGCATCATCGGAACACCACAATTTTTGTAGTCTTCTGAACGAAAAATTGCCAATGCCCAAGAATGCGGTGGTGTCCAAGTTAAAATAATCATAAATAAAGAAAAAGAGCCAAGAGAAATCTCATTAGTCACCGTTGCCCAACCAATCATAGGCGGTAATGCACCCGCCACCCCACCAATAACTATATTTTGCATGGTTGAACGTTTTAGCCACATAGTATAAATGAAGACATAATATAATATGGTTATTAATAACAATAAAGCCGATAGCAGATTAACACAAAGACCCATCAGAAAAACTGAGAAGAAGGCAACAACCACACCAAAAGCTAAAGCGTCCCGTGGTTCTATAACCCCGGTGACTAGAGGTCTATTTTGCGTACGTTTCATTATGGCATCAATATCTCTATCATACCACATATTAATAGCTGCACTACTACCAGCTCCAAGCGTAATACAGAGCATAGCAATGCACGCTATAAATGGATGAATTACGCCTGAAGCAAGCCATAGACCAGAAAAGCTGGTAAATACCACAAGTGCCATCACTCTAGGTTTCATCAGCATAATATAGTCCATAACCGAGCTATTATAGTCAATTGATGAGAAATTGGTGACGTCCTTACTCATGCTCGCCCATTACTTATAGGCGTCGCCCCATCGTTCCTAGCACCAAATTCCCCTGAATTGACTATACCGGACTCTAAACTGAAGGGGGGGATTAATGTTTTACTCATAACAACCTTGATACTCTGTGAACAAAATTATAGTCAATTGATGAGAAATTGGTGACGTCGTCGCTCAATACTCACCTATTACTTCATAGGCGTCGCTCCATCGCATAAGCGTCAGTTTAAGAAAATAAAGTAGAAAAGTCGTCATTGCGAGACCACGCAAGTAGGTCGTGGCAATCCATAAAAGTAATCAAAGATGGATTGCCACGACCTACTTGCGTGGTCTCGCAATGACGACTTTTCTACTTTATTTTCTTAAACTGACGCTTATGCACTCCATCACTCCTGCTACCTAATTATTATTGCTTTTATTCACTTTTATCAACTAATGCTATAATAGCTAATAAGGTTGAAAGCAAAATAAGTCCTACGCGTAGCCAATGCATCAATTCCCATAGTTTTAATTCATAAACTACTTGCAAAGGATCAATTGTACTATGAGCAAATCCTGCATTTGCTTTGACAAAATATACAAAAAATAACACAAATGTCATACCTAGCGATACTGCAGATGTACACCATAAGTTACGTCTCTTGCCAATTTTATTTTGCATTAATGCCAATATTACAGAGCATTGAGCTATTAGTCCAATAGTTAACATTGTAGCACCAATTGTAAAAGACCAACTGGAAAAATATGACAAAAAATCGGTAGGATTCATACTTTGCCAAAATGGTACTAATACTAAACCAATCACAATACAACCACCGGCAAAGATACTTATTGCTATTAATGCTACTAGCTCTATAATTTTTGGCATGATACCCCCTTTTTTAGTATTTTTATTTAATTAAAACAACTTCCAGACCTCTATATACCTAAGATGTAGCGATTGCAAACGCTACGGAAGTTGGGTAATCATCTGAAATAGACAAATGAATTTTAATTTGTTCAGAATTTTGTCCAAATTTGCTCTGATTTTCATGATGATAAATCGATACAAATGGCTTTCCTAAATCATCATTTAATACAGAGATATTTTTAAATTGTAAATTTCTGCCAATCCCAACGCCAAGGGCTTTGCTAATTGCTTCTTTTGCTGCAAACCTTCTTGCCAAGAAACAACCATGTTGATCTTTACTTAGAGAACTTAGCTTTTGTAATTCCTTTTTAGAAAGAATTTTATCTATAAAACGTTGACCATATAGGTTTAATATCCTCTCTATTCTTGGAATTTGTACTATATCTGTACCAATGCCAAGAATCATTTTTGTTCATTATCACTTATATTATCATCAAATACTTGATCATCTAAATCAGAATAATCTTCAGTAATACTGATATCTGCACCACTTGGTAAATAGTCAAAATCTTCTGCAACAGCATCAAGAGAAGCATCGGGATTTTCTTCATCAATAGGATCGACTCTATTTTTTGTTCGAAGGCGTTTTAGTAACTGAGATTTTAAAGAACAAACTGTTACATAACCAGCCGCTATTTCACGTAATGCCAGCACAGTTGCCTTATCACCTTTAACGTTATTAATAGTCATCTTACTGCCAGAATTTATATCATTTGCTCTTTGAGACGATAGAGCTACCAACTCAAACCTATCATGAATTTTCCCAATGCAATCTTCAATCGTTATCCTAGCCATAACCCTCTCTTTTTATTTTATAAAATCCAACTAATTGTACTAAGTATACTAAGTAACTAAGTATATTTCAAGGATAGAATTTTTATTTATTTACTCACCTTACGCATGGCATTTACAGATCATATATATCTCGTCATTGTGAAGAAGCTTATTTTTGGCAAGTGGCACAATAAAAACTAGCCCTACCGGATTGCTTTATTTTCCTTATTATTCCCTGGCAGTTCAAACATTTCTGATTTTCTCGGGCATAGACCTGTAATTCTTGTTGGAAATAACCAGGTTTACTATCACCGCTAACAAAATCCTTGAGAGTTGTCCCGCCTGCTGATATGGCTTTTGTTAAAACATGTTTGACGGCTAACAACAAATTACTTATTTCGTTATTTGATAAACTACTACCCAGTCTACCTGGATGTATTCTAGCCACAAAAAGACTTTCAGAGGCATATATATTCCCAACACCGACAATAATCCTATTATCCATTAGCAGGTTTTTTATCGGAACAGAGCGATTCAGCAATTTCATTTCTAGATACTCATACGACATATCCTCTGACAAAGGTTCTACGCCTAAATTTGCTAAAAATGTTTCTTCAAGGAGCTTTGTTTGCCCGGTATAAATCATACCGAAACGTCGTGAATCATTAAAAACTAATTTTTTACAACTCCCCAAAAAGAGAATAATATGATCATGCTTTTGTAGCTGATAATCGCCAAGCTGTAGTGTTAACCTGCCAGTCATACCAAGATGGACAATAATCGAGTAATAATTATCTAGATCAATTAGCAAATATTTTGCCCTACGCCTTAGGGCGATAATTTTTGCTGATTTTACATCTGACTCTAACTGCTCGCTCAGTCTATAACGTATATTATCCCGCCTTTTATCCAGCTTATTAATGGTAGCCCCTATTATTCGTTGTTCTAGGCAACGTTTTAATGTTTCAACCTCAGGGAGTTCTGGCATTTTTACATTTTATTACTATTTTATATTTATTATATACTACATATATCACATAAACAACTTAGCACTAATAGTCGAAATAAAATATTTGACAATGGCTGTCATCGATCCTACTACCTAATTCTCATCAATTGACTATATTTGTCACTGATCGACGTAATAGTAATTTAAGCAAAATAATCGCCCCAAAGGCACTGCAAACCCACCATACTTGCCAAATATTAAATGAGATCATACCTATTATATAATAATTTATAAAGCAAGCATAGGCAACAGACTTATAATTTAACGTATCTATATCTATTTCCTTACTTGCTAGATTCATCTTATCATATTTAGAGGACTGCACTAAGCTTATATTACTAATTTTTTGAATATATTTATAAATTAAAGATAAAAATAGTATCAAACCTATTAAGCCCGTTTCAAATAAAATTTGCATTATATTATTATGTGGGTGTAGAGGTAATGGTGACCAAGTCCATTGATGATAGCTAACCATTTGTTCTTTATCAACTTTAAAATTTCTTGACGAAGCAAATCCATAGCCCAAAATTGGTTTCTTGATAATTTGCTTGGCAACAAAGTGCCAAATAAACACCCGATGCTTAGCAGTATCAGGTAGAAATTTAGCATAGTTCTCTAATGCATAATATGGTTGTATTTTATAGCTAATTATCGGCATCATTATTGAACCGGTGAGCATAGCCAAGGTAAATAATTTCAAAAAAATAGATTGCAATGCTTTGGTTGCTAACAGCCTATTTGTTAAAAATACTAACCCACCTACGGTAAATGCTAAAAAGCTTGCCAAACTATCTGAGATAAATAATAAATAAAAAATTAACAAATAATATATTAGTGCCAATAGATATTTATGATATAGTATCAGTATAGCAATTAGTAACCAGGAAAGAACTGACAATAAAGAACAGCCCCGATCAAGAAGGAATAAAAAGAACTGACCGGAAGAATTTGGCTGAAAAATAGTACGAAAGGTTTTTGTTATAATACCATGAGATAGATATTCTATAAAGAATAGAGCAATTGCTGCCACTATTCCTATAATAAAATATATTTTTATTTTGGTTGCATTGATCGGTAATTTGTCAATATTGCTATTTACGATAAACCCTATTAGAACAACTAAAGAAACTTGTAGATAATTAACTAAAGATGAAGGATAGTTATGTGAATAAAAATTTGTTACAAGACACCAAAGACAAAATAGTAACTCCAATTTCCAATTGGATAGCAAAGTTTTTTTAACAGCAGCATATTGCAAATTAACAAAAATTTTACCTCTTAAAGTGGTTAATATAGTTAATAACCAAATAGGAACTATTACTGCTGCAGAGAAACCGGAAATTAATCCAACTGCTGGAAATAACATTACTAACACGTAAATCATGGATTGTATCATTCTTAAATATCCTTATAAACAATCTTTAGCAAAAATTTCATAAATTGGATGCTCAAAGGTGGAAACTGAAATGCTTGATGAGATAAGCCATCCTTGAAAAATTAACATAGGGTCTTCATCAATCTTATGTTCTGTAATGGTTAATAGCATGTAATTATCTCCATTGTAAGGATCAAGATTTTTTATACATTTATGCAATTTAATTTGAATGTTACCAAAATATTGTGGTTCATTAAGCTTTAATAACATTTCCTTTGATGTTGCGGTAATTTTATTTAAAGCAATAATTTTGCCCTGCTGGCAAATTTTTAATTCTGAATTTTCAGCATTATTTGGTATATTGGATAAATTATTGTCGTTAACTTGACGGTCTTTAATTTCTAAGGCTTTAATTTCTAACTCGTTACTATCTTCATCGGTAGTATCGAAGAATTCTACATCTTGAACGACGTCTTCGGCTTGTCCATAAGGAGAGAGAACACATAAAAAACCGATTATACTAGTAAATATAAGACGTTTCATCAATTTTTGTAGCATTCGGAAATAATAATTCTTTGAGTTATATTGGAGTGGTAGTTATACTACCTTGTAATAAAATTGTATATGTAAAAATTTACATTTTTTTATTGTAATTTATTTTTCTATACTCCATATTGGTAGAGTAACTAATATATAATTAGAGTCAATTGATGAGAAGTTGGCTATATCAAGACTTCTTTTAGAAGTCACTTATGTTGAGGAATTTGAAGGAAACTATCCATCCCAAACCAGATTATGGATAAATTTTTCCTGAATCACCTAAGAACCTAATACATTTGAGTAAGACTTAATGCAAGCTATTATCCAACTTATATTAACCAATCCACAAATTAAATCTAAATTTAGGACTGGTTTTTCGTACTTGTCTATATTTATTTTTATGGGCTTTGCTACTTTTGTATCTTCATCGATCAATAAATTCGTTAATGATACTATGTCAATTACCATAGCGGAACCAGAAATAGTTGACCCCTTAAAAGAACTATCGGATGAAATATCCCAAATTGTTACAGTCAAAAAAGGTGATACATTAAAAGCAATACTTTTGCATCAACAAATTCCAAGTAAAGAAATAACCCAAATTATAAAAATAACAAGAGACAAAAATATTGAATCATCTTTAAAGATAGGGCAACAACTGGTTTTTGATTATGAAACAAAACTTATCGAACAAGATGATCAAGACCTTGCTTCCGAGTCACGTACATTGAAAAAACTAACTATAGCGTATGATAAAATCAAATCTCTAGAAATTATTAGAGAAGGTGAAGACCTTCTTGCGAAAGACGTAACCAAAGTTTTCAATAAGCTCCTAACCAAATCGTCGGTAGTTATTAATTCAAACTTTATGTCAGCTTTAAAAGCTTTAGGGTTATCAAGTAATAGTATAAGTGAAATGATTAATTCGTATAGTTATCAAATTGATTTTCAACGTCAAATTAAAAATGGTGACACGGTAACTGTTATCACTGAGAAATTTGTTACCAAAGATGGTAAATTTTCCCATCATGGTAAGGTTCTATATGTATCACTTAATTTATCCGGTAAGGAGTATAATATTTTTCGATATTCTCCAAATAATACAGCAAATAATCATGATTTCTTTTCCGAAGATGGTAAAAGTGTTAAAAGAAGTTTGCTTAGAACCCCTATCAAATTAGTTAGAGTTTCCTCACATTATGGTAATAGACATCATCCTACTTTAGGTTATACCAAAATGCATAAAGGAGTTGATTTTGCAGCTCCAACTGGTACGCCAATTTATGCGGCAGGTAATGGGGTGATAACTGAGATAGGCTGGAAATCTGGTTACGGGAAATTCATACAAATTAAACATAGTCAGAATTTATCAACTGCTTATGCCCACGCTTCTAATTTTGCTAAAAATCTTAAACCAGGAAGTATAGTGAAACAAGGGCAAGTAATTGCATATGTCGGTAGTACTGGTAGGACTACTGGAGCACATTTACATTATGAAGTTAAAATAAGTGGTAAGAACGTAAACCCTATGAATGTTAAATCTACCCCTGGTATAGAACTTAGCGGCAAGCAATTGGCACAATTTAAGCAATTTAAAAATAGTATAAGGTCTTTAAGTAGTGAACTTGATAGTAAATCAGAAATTACTGAAAATTCAGCAACGAAATTTCTTTAAAATTTTATCAAAGAAGCTCTATAATTTAAGTTATTATGACTTCAGACAAGCCAAAACATGACGAAATCTTTCGCAAATCTATGGAGAATCCAATAGTTGCTAAAGAGTTTTTGGCAACTCATTTGCCGAAGGATGTGTTGGCTTTAATCGATAGCACATCTTTAAAATTAGAAAAAGATAGTTTTATTGAGCCAGACCTTTCTGAAACTATTTCTGATGTATTATTTTCTGTTAAGTTTAATGATCAGGATGGCTATATTTTTTTGCTATTGGAACATCAAAGTACTGTTGATAAAATGATGGCATTTAGGTTATTTAAATACATGATTAATATTTGTGATCTATATTTAACTACTAATCATAAAGCTAAACGCCTTCCAGTAATTTATCCCCTAATAATTTATAATGGCAAGAAGAAATATAACGCACCTCTTAATATATGGAATTTATTTAGCCATCCAGATTTAGCCAGAGGCTTCTGGACAAATGATTGTCAGCTTATTAACGTACATGACATCCCCGATGAAGAACTCAAGAAAAAAATATGGTCTGGGATTTTGTTATTTTTCCTCAAACACATCCACGAACGTCAATTACTGAAAAGATGGCAGGAAATTTCTCATCTCTTGCCTAAATTGAGTAAAATAACAATAGGCCATGACCACATAAGAAATCTATTGAGCTATACTTTGACCTTTATTGAGCAAAGTGATAAAATAGAGTTAGAAAAAATATTAAAAAATAGTTTAACTAAAGAAAAAGGAGAAGAACTTATGCCTAGTATAGCTCAAGTATGGAAAGAAGAAGGGATTCAAATCGGAGAAGCTAGAGGTAGAGCCGAGGGTAGAACCGAGGGTAGAGTCGAGGGTGAAGCTAAATTAATAAAAATGATGATAAACAATGGTAACTCTATTGAAGAAGTAGCGAGAATGACTAGATTATCTATTACAAGAATCAATGAATTACTGAAAGTACAATAAGTAATGAATTATTAGATTAGCTATATAAGCAAATTTTATTATGACTCTAGACAAGCCAAAACATGACGAAATCTTTCGCAAATCTATGGAGAATCCAATAGTTGCTAAAGAGTTTTTGGCAACTCATTTGCCTAAAGATGTGTTGGCTTTAATCGATAGTACATCTTTAAAATTAGAAAAAGATAGTTTTATTGAGCCAGACCTTTCTGAAACTATTTCTGATGTATTATTTTCTGTTAAGTTTAATGATCAAGATGGCTATATTTTTTTGCTGTTGGAACATCAAAGTACTGTTGATAAAATGATGGCATTTAGGTTATTTAAATATATGATTAATATTTGTGATCTATATTTAACTACTAATCCTAAAGCTATAGTCAATTCAGGAGAATTTGGGGCTAGGAACGATGGAGCGACGCCTATAAGTAATAGGTGAGCGACGAGTGACGACGTCCCCAACTTCTCATCAATTGACTATAAAAGCCTTCCATTAATTTATCCCTTAATAATTTATAATGGCAAGAAGAAATATAACGCATCGCTCAATATATGGAATTTATTTAGCCATCCAGATTTAGCCAGAGGCTTTTGGACAAATGATTGTCAGCTTATTAACGTACATGATATTCCTGATGAAGAACTCAAGAAAAAAGTATGGTCTGGAATTTTGTTATTTTTCCTCAAACACATCCACGAACGTCAATTACTGAAAAGATGGCAAGAAATCTCTTATCTCTTGCCTAAATTGAGTAAAATAACAATAGGTCATGACCACATAAGAAATCTATTGAGCTATACTTTGACCTTTATTGAGCAAAGTGATAAAATAGAGTTAGAAAAAATATTAAAAAATAGTTTAACTAAAGAAAAAGGAGAAGAACTTATGCCTAGTATAGCTCAAGTATGGAAAGAAGAAGGGATTCAAATCGGAGAATCTAGAGGTAGAGCCGAGGGTAGAGCCGAGGGTGAAGCTAAATTAATAAAAATGATGATAAACAATGGTAACTCTATTGAGGAAGTAGCAAGAATGACTAGATTATCTATTACAAGAATCAATGAATTATTGAAAGTACAGTAAACTGGCACTTATTAGCAAGGCATTACTTTAGTAGCAACGAAGCAATCTAATGAATGTGGATTGCCACGACCTAGTTCTGTGGTCTAGGTAAAAAACGTCTTGTACTTTTCTGCAATTTTTTAATTGCCACGGTGTTTAATGCTAATCAAGTTAGCTATAATTTACAAACAACTAAGAACTCTATAGGTATCAAAATTATGTTTAAGCAATTAACTAACTTAATCGTATTAGTTTTATCGATTAATACAACAACAGGGTATGCAGAAGATAATCCAACTAAAGTTAATGAAAACGAAATGAACAAAACAATAAGAATACCTACTCCTATTAAATTTCCTTTATTTAAGGAAGATAAAAAAGATATAGACAGACTTATAAAGAAGTTTAATAACAAGAAAAAACGAGAAATTGTTTTTTCAATATCTAGTGAAGAACCGTTAAATAAATGGCGTCCAGATTTAACTCAAACTATTCATGACACTCCGCGTGTTAACTGTTTTAGTCAAACCCCATGTATTAACCCAGATTATATACCTATTGGCATTAGAATGCCTGAAGATGATGAATATTTTTATGTAAGAGAAAATGAAACTAGTCCGGTGAGACGTTATAAGAAAACCTTAAGGCAAAAGATGGAATCGAAAATTAAATGCATATACTATTAGACCTCTTGCATAACCTAAAGATAACTGAGGAATTTTTAGGAAAAACGAAGTTGAATACCGCAGCGGACGAAGATGTACATGAGGAACGGAGACGAGTTTTGACAACAAAATTACCAATTAGATTAGGTTATGCAAGAGGTCTAATGACATTGGTTATTTTTTACAACTTTTAAGCTACCACAATGACTTCTAAAACTGCTTCCTTTTCTAACTAAGTATATAGAAAATACCTGAATAAAAATAATAAAAATATTTTTCATAAAATACTTAGTGCATATCATAATTAGTATATACTAAAATTATCTAAGGATAAGAGTATAGTCAATTCAAAAGGATTGGGTGCTAGACGTCACCAACTTCTCATTGACTATAGCTACCAAAAAAATAACCTATTGTAAAAAAGATGATTGATATAAACCAGCAACAAATACTAAATAAAATTTCCAGTATTACCTTTAGTGACAATACGAAATTAATCGATATTATATCTAATATTGTAATTAAGGATAAAAATATTGGATTTGCAATTGATATTTTTGGCAAGGATCCTAAGGAAGTCAATGAAATAAAAATTAAAGCTATCAATAAATTAAATGAAATAGCTAATATTGGCAAAATCACTATAGTTTTAACTAGTAGCAAAAATTTATCTAAAAAATCAACTAGTCCAAAAATTAGGCATTTCATTGATGGAGTAAAAAAGGTAATATTGGTAGCATCTGGTAAAGGGGGAGTTGGCAAGTCTACTATAACCGCATTGATAGCCGAGCAACTAAATCTGGAAGGATATAAGGTAGGAATAGTAGATGCTGATATTTATGGACCATCAATTCCGCAAATATTTGGTATTAGTGATGTACCAGAAATAGTGTATAATAAAATGACCCCTTTAAAATCGCGGGGCATTGAAATTATTTCTATTGGATTTCTTATTCAGAATAATTCTGCTATTGTGTGGCGTGGTCCAATGGCTAGCAAAACCATTTACCAGCTATTATCTCTCACTCATTGGCAGGAGTTAGATTATTTAATTATTGACATGCCACCCGGTACTGGTGATATTCACTTAAGCATTTTAGAGAATTATCACTTAGATGGAGTAATAATAGTAACTACTCCGCAAAAGATGGCGGCAATAGACGTAGTTAGGTCGATTGATTTATACAAAAAATTTAATTTACCAATTTTAGGTATTATAGAAAATATGAGCTATTTAGTTGAAGCAAGTTCAGGAAAGAAAATCGAGATATTTAGTGGCAATAGTGGAGAAAATTTTGCCAAAGAATATAATATACCCTTAATCTGTAAGATTCCTATTGAACCAAAATTATCCTATAATTGTGACAATAGTATTAGTCTTACCGATATAATTAAACTACCAATAAAACAATTTGTTTAATAAGTAGGATTATATGTCAAACATAATCAAAATAGAAGAAGTGCCAGCTATAAAAAGACCTGATTGGATAAAGGTTAAAGCACCAAATTCGTATCAATATCATGAGACAAGAAAGATAATTGAAAATTTAAAATTAAACACAGTCTGTCAAGAAGCAGCCTGCCCTAATATCGGAGAATGTTGGGCAAAAAAACACGCTACAGTTATGATTTTAGGCTCTGTTTGTACTCGTGCTTGCCGTTTTTGTAATGTTAAAACTGGTCGCCCTGATTTACTCGATCCGCATGAACCACAAAGATTAGCTCAAGCTGTGATGAAATTAGGACTTGAACATGTGGTAATTACTTCAGTTGATCGAGATGATTTAGATGATGGTGGAGCTGAACATTTTGCCAATTGTATCAAAGAAATAAGACTAGCTTCACCTAGTACCACAATTGAAGTTTTAACACCCGATTTCCTTAAGAAAGAAGGAGCCGCTGACATAATAGCATCAGCAAAACCTGACGTCTATAATCATAACGTAGAAACAGTACCTTCTTTATACAAAACTATTAGACCAGGAGCTAGGTACTACAATTCACTAAGTCTTTTGCATAATGTAAAAAAATTAGACCCTGAAATTTTTACTAAATCAGGTATGATGGTTGGTCTTGGAGAGTCGAACGATGAAATTATGCAAGTAATGGACGATTTAAGAGAAGCTAAAGTTGATTTTTTAACTATCGGGCAATATTTACAACCAACCAAAAATCATGCTATAGTTGATAGATATGTTTCTCCAGAAGAATTTAAATATTTTGAAAGAGTTGCCAAAGTTAAAGGATTCTTAATGGTTTCTGCCAGTCCATTAACTCGTTCTTCTTATCATGCTGGTGAGGATTTTCAAAAATTGAAGGATAATATTAGACTTCCCGCATAAGTCTATCAAATCCCAAAATTACTGTAAACATTATAGAAAATGAAAAAAATATCTAAAAAGCATAATACAAAATTATCAGTGATAATATCATTTTTACTCGGTATTGCTACCGGAGTAGGCTATAATGAAATAAATGATACAGCTTCTTGGCATAGTTTTCATACTGAAACTGATAATTTGAATGTCTGCTTTACCCCTCCATCCGGTTGTGGCTCATTAATAGCAGAAGAAATATCTAAGGCTAAGGATAGTATCTATATTCAAGCATTTGGCTTAACTTCGCAAAAGATAGTTGATCAATTAATTAAGGCGAAACAAAACGGTGTTGAAGTAAGGATATTATTAGATCGTAGTAACTTACATGATAGATATTCTAAAATGCATGAATTAAAACGAGCTGGTATTGATGTATCAATAGATAAAGTACCAGGTATAGCTCACAACAAAATTATGATTATTGATAAAAGCAAGGTGATTACCGGTAGCTTTAATTTTACTAACGCAGCTGATAATAGAAATGCTGAAAACGTTTTATTAATAGAAAATAGTGATATTGCAGAAACTTATCTGCAAAGTTGGCTTAGTCGTCGAGCAAAGAATTAATAGGCTCTGTCAATGGCGTCTTTTATAGTCAATTCAGGGGAATTGGGTAGCAGGAGCGACGCCTATAAGTAATAGGCGAGCGACGAGTGACGACGTCACCAACTTCTCATCAATTGACTATACCATCTTCTTATGGATGTTAACGTTCAGTCCATCAACGTTTCAAACGTTGGGTTATTTCTAATATATAATGTATATTACCATCATTATGTAGGTCAGCTTCTTTAACTATTTTATAACTTAATTGATACTTTAAGCATAATTGTTGTATTCGGTCAATGCTTCTCATTGATGAAGTAATAAATATTCTACCTTTATGTGACAGTAACTTAAACCCTTTTAACATAATAGCTGTTATGAGTTTATTATCAACATCATAAAAAGTATGGCTAATTGCTCTTCTTTCAGGTGGTATAGTTTTAAATTCATCCTTTGATAAATTATCCCAAGGACCCCCTGAAACAATTATATCTATCTTACCTACAAAATTTGGCAGTAAAGGAGATACCCCCTCTCCTTTAAATAAATACACATTTTTTGTAATACCATTAAGTATCAAATTATCTGTAGCACATTGTATCGCATACTTACTGATATCACTTCCAATAATTGTATCGGCACCATTTTTTGCAGCTATTATACCTAAAGCAAAGCATCCAGCTCCTATATCTGCAACCACCTTACTTTCTACTAAATTGTTATCTATTAAAAACTCTGCAAACATTTCAGTCAACTTTCCAGGAGGATAAACATTAACATTCTTGATAATAAAATTATTGTTAAGAACCTTTACCTGATATTGTACCTCTTTATCAATTATACTTGATATATATTTTTCTGCCTCTGGATTTATTTGTGCCATAGATTTCATACTTAATAACCATAAAACTTTAAATTAGTCTATCATCTTTTTAACTTCCTTCTATGACACATTTAGAGTTTTTTACAATATCATCAAATTTTGGATTATAAGGGATTGTTCATGTACAACAGTTTTACATTATATATTCAATTCAGGAGAATTTGGGGCTAGGGGCGACGAGTAGTGACGACATCACCAACTTCTCATCAATTGACTATAGTAAACCATCTCCATCAGTAAAGTAGAAAAAAAATAAGTGTTTGTAACAGAAATATTTTGACATACTAAAATTATAAACTATAAGAAGACATTAATAATGGAATCTATAGATCAATAATGATCATTGACCATAAATATCCACCAAATAAAAACAGTATAGACTAAGAGAACGATTATGAAATATAACCTAGACATACAATATGATGCTATAATAAATGATGAAATGGTACAAAGGCTCGAACAAAATAAAAATATCATAAATTGTTTGAAAAATGACAAGGCTGTTAATGTAATTGTAAACACTACAGAAGTACCAGAACATTTAAAAAAAATAATAATAGCTGCATATTTAAGTGATCGTTCTCTAACAACTCCTAATTGTGAGTTAATAAAAGTGCTAGGTCTTAGCAATAATAATCCTGCTTTAGAATATATTCACAAGAATGAAGATTTATTAAATTACTTTAAAAATGAATCAAGAGAAGATATTGTTCCTAAATATGGTTCAAATTTAGGAATGTTGATTTTAATGGATAGTCATCATTCGCAAGAAGTGCAAGATGTGCAACTAGAGTGCATGTCTGTAAATAGTTCTATGCAACTTAGTACTTTCTCTCGTAGTAACTTTTTCACAGCTGTTCCAATAAAAGATGAGGAATTAAGTGCAATGATAAATCTATTGTCTGGTAATTCAGGTAATTCAGAAATTGGTTGTACAGCAGCTATAATAGCCCAAACGCTAGTAGAAAATCTAAGTCAACATCATATATCTTTACAAAAGGGCGATCTGCCTCTCATAGCATGTATGGTATATTATAGGTCTAATCACTCTGAATATCAAAAATTTCGTGATCAGGCACAACAAAAGCTTTCATTAGGTTCAGACAATATATGGCAATTGTTCAGCGTTATTGACGCAATTTCAGAAGATCCTGATTTATTAAAGCCAGTAGGTAAATCCAGTATAGAAAGGAAAATTGTAAATGATTTAGTGGAAAAGATTAATTCATCTGTAGGTATTTTAAAAGACCAAGGAAACAGTAGTGGTACTGTCGAAACTCTAGCAAGGTTGCATGATGATTTAAGCAAACTTTATTTTGACCATAATCAAAATATATTTAACATACATTTTCCCCAGGAGACTAGTGACTTCTTAGTACAAAATGGATTTAATGAGATATATCCAATTGGAGAGTCTATGACGCCTAATGATTACTAACAAAAAGGCATTATGTCAAGTGGTTGTTATACAGAAGGTAAAAAGAAAAAATATCCTGTAAGACCCTTAAATTGGCATAATATAACTTATTATTTTCTATAAAAGAAACTTTTTTTATTGCATATATTAATTTTCGATCAAAACTATCAATACAAAGATTTCGTAAATCGTACAATTTACGGAATCTTTGTAATTTACTACTAACATTAAAGTAGGTAATTATCACAAAAATTATTTACTTATCTAATCATACCTAATATGCTTTCTATTGCAAAATGTAAATTTATTACTCACCTTACGCATGGCATTTAAAAGTCATATAGAAAATAGCTTGGCGTCATTGCGAGAAGCTACTTTAGTAGCATTGAAGCAATCTAATGAATGTGGATTGCTTCGACCACGTAGTGGTCTCGCTAATAGCGTTTTGTACTTTTCCGAAATTTTTAAATTGTCATGGGGTTTATGCGTAAGGTAAGTTTATTATGTTTATCAACATGTCAGAATTTCCTTTATTGGGATGACACCATAACTGTTGAAAGTTGAAAAGAAAGCTAAATTATAACTAAAGATTGTGTGTAAATATAAACTTAGGGTAATTACCATACAAACCCGTCATTGCGAGGAGGTCGCCAGACTGACAAAGCAATCCATTTCTATTCACTTTTTCTTGGATTGCCGCGTCGCCGCTTTTAGCGGCTCCTCGCAATGACGTAGTAATGCTAGACATATTAGCTATACCCAACAACTGCTATCAATATAGTTGTCAAAGTTTTTTGTTTTTATACTTATAGTAATAATCAATTGTATAACCAATAAACCCAAAAAATAGTAGGGGAATGGTATGGCATAATGAATATTTAATAAAGAAAATTTCATAAACACCTATATTATTTTCAATTAGATATGTTATTACTCGAAGCATGATAGTCATATACAACGTTCCCCTGATTACATATAACAGATATTGATCCCACTTAAACATAATTAACCTCAACATTCGACATAAGCACTAAATAAAATATATACTTGAAACGGTTCTTATAGCTAACCTGACTAACATTACTACGTCATTGCAAGAAGGCATATGCCGACGAAGCAATCCATTTTGGGTTAGTTTTTGGATTGCTTCGTCGCTACTAAAGTAGCTCCTCGCAATGACGTATGTTATTTCTATATTATACACCTAAATTCTATATAACAAGTTATATCGAATTTAGATTAATTATTAGTGAGGAAAATCTAAATGACCAAAAGTATCCCCGTGGTGACCTGTTATTGACATACTAAAAGATGGCTCTCCCCTACATGCATCAGCTACCATAGCAGCCGTTGCACCTTTGGCTAAGAATTGACCAGCAGCTACCGGATTGGTTGCAGCAGTAATAGTAGCAGCAGTTAAAACTCCCGCCATCCCAGGGGAACTTTAACGTTAAGCTTATCAGTAGGAGCTAATGGCGAATAATCTATGTTACCCCAACAATTGTTTGTGTGTACAGTAGGTTGTGAGTTTTCAGCTCTCTCGACCAGCCGTGCAACCCAATCTTTACTCATAACATCATCCTTATATTTAATATTAATAATTAATTATTATTATAAAAACAACTATTTTTATAATTAGATATAGAAACAGCTGCCATCATATTTAAAAGTGTATATAAAAATTTTAGGTAATACAAGTGATTTTACTAAAATTTTTGAAAAATTATTATCACAAATATTTTGAATTGATATATAGTTAACTCGATTAGTATTTACCATAACAAACTGGTATCTATTAGGCGAGGAGCCATTTTAGCACAACCATCGAAAGCTAGAAGAGGAAGCGGGTTTAGACAGAGGAGTTGAAAAGTCGTATGGAGTCAACGTCATTGCGAGGAAGACCGTAGGTCGACGAAGCAATCCATAAAAGCAACCAAAATGGATTGCTTCGTTGGCTCATGCCCTCGCAATGACACGGTTATTTTTCCGTAACTTTTAAACTGCCATGATAACCTCTAAAACCTCTTCTTCTAACTTTCGACAACTGGGTCGCTTTAGTGGCAACAAAACAACCCAGATAATTAATGTAGGCAAAACATGAAAAAGTTATTATTTCTAATCTGTTTGTGTTCTACTATTGCTATAGCAAGTGAACCTAACTATTATCCTAATAGGCTTAATTGCTGTAAGATTACTAAGAGTACAATAAATGATTATGAACCGCTAGAGTTTCAATCATCCAATAACTTACTTAGAAGCACAGGTCAACAATCGGTCTATCGTGGTACAAAAATTATAGTGAAGGGTATATTGTTAGACCAGCATTGCGTTCCAGTATCAGATGCAAAAATATATTTATGGCAAGTTGGAAGTGATGGAAAATATCCCTATATACCACTTCGTACTCGTATCAATAAAAAAATGCTAAATCTTGGAAGTAAATCAAGTTTTACCGGATCTGGTACGGCCACTACCAATAATAAAGGGGAATTCTATTTTATTACTATATACCCTAGTAAAATTGGTCGTGAAACTGCTAATGTAAACATTAGAGTTGAGCATTTGGATCTTGGGCAATTACAAACTAAGTTATATTTATCTAACTCAATGGTTGATTTAGATAATTGCGGAGAAGTTAGCCATGTTCTGACTAGTGTTCATAGTGGCATCAAAACTTATGAGTTTAAGGTTGTGATGCCAGGACGAACATTCAAAAGATATTAAAGGTTGGATTATTTACATCCGCAACAATCTTCTACAATGGGCTTTTCTAATGGCTTTTTTAGTCCACAAGAAGTTAAAATTAAGCAGCTTAATAATATTAGAGGTAAAAAAATATTGTTTTTCATGATAATTAATAAATTAGTTGGCAATAATTCTATTGTTTATAGGTATATTAAAAAATATAGTAAACTGTTTTTTTTGATTGTAGCATACTTATTGTGCATCACTAATAGTTTTGCATTAGATTATAGCAAGTCAGGCGTAAAAATGCTTGATTCATCTCCCGTTCCAGATACGGTATTTTTTTTCGATGATAAAGGTGAAAAATATTCTCTTGATAATTTTGAAGGAAAAACGATATTATTGGTATTTTGGGCAACATGGTGTGCATCTTGTGTTAAGGAAATGCCAGATTTAGATATATTGCAAAAAGATTTTAGAAAGCTACCATTTGCTATAATTCCTGTATCACAAGACTACCAAGGCATAGAGGTTATACAAAAATATTATAAAAATTATGATATAAGATATTTACCAATCTATCATGATTTTAGGAATCAATTATTTAAAGCTCTTTCAATAGTTGGTATACCAACTGCTATTCTAATTAGTCCAGATGGAAAAATGTTAGCAAGTTTTGTTGGTATTATTAATTGGTACGATACAGAAATTCGGAATATTATTTTGTCAAATATTCCTGGGAATCATCCAGAACCCAAGAATAGTTACCGTGAACAAACGATTAATCAACCGGTTAATAAACAGTTAGCACCTAAAGAACAGAAAGATAAAAAACTAGAAGTACAACAAAACATAAAAGAAGATCATAATGCTTCTGAAGAAACAAAAAAGGAGTAACCAATGCGTAAAGCACATAATAAAAATTCAATTGCCGACACGAAATTTGAACAGGTAATTGCTAAACGTCAAGTAGGTAAGTTAGAACAATTATTTTCCTTGTTACCTATAATAGGTTCTGGGGCATCAAAGCCAGTAGTTGCGGTTCTTCGCCTTAGTGGAGTTATCGGTAAAGTAAGCTCAATAAAATCAGGGCTAACTATTGAGTCACTACATGAGTTAATTGACAAGGCTTTTGAAATCAAAAATCTTGAGGCTCTATGTTTAAGTATAAATTCTCCAGGTGGTTCACCTGTGCAATCTGAGCTGATTAGTAAACGTATAAGATTGTTAGCTCAGGAAAAGAAAATACCCGTGTATAGTTTTGTAGAAGATGTAGCAGCATCTGGTGGATATTGGCTTGCCTGCATTGGCGACCAAATATATGCATCTAAGAGTTCAATTATTGGTAGTATAGGAGTTATTTCGGCTGGTTTTGGGTTCCCTGCTGCTATCGATAAGCTTGGTATAGAAAGGAGAGTCTATGCAGAAGGTAAAAATAAATCTATCCTTGATCCATTCCAACCAGTGCAAAAGGAAGATATTAAAATTATTAAGCATCTACAAAAACAGATTCATCAACATTTTATAGATTATGTTAAAGAACGTCGAGTCAGTAAGTTAACTCAAGAAGATGATATTTTATTTAATGGAGAATTCTGGTCTGGACAAACTGCTGTTGATTTTGGTTTAATTGATGGTATAGATGATATGTATAGTTTTATAAAAAAGAAATACGGGGATGTCACTATTAAATATGTAGCTAATAAACAATCATGGATTAAGAGAAAGCTTGGTATGGTAAGGCATGATTTCGTGCAAGAATTTTCTGATAGCTTGATTGAATCGATAGATAATAAAATTACCTATGATAGATTTAATATTCGGTAATATAACTAACCCTACAATTTTTATGCTATACTTTAGTTGCTCGTGAAATTATATAGAATAAACAATAAACCATAGTATTTATTACAGTAATTATTGGGGTAATTGGTACATCAAGATATAATGATGCTGTTAAACCAAGGAAATTTACAATTAAAGCCACGATAACTGAATTGATAATCATTTGAGCAGGGTTACTAGAAATCATCCTAGCCGTCATGGTTGGAATCAACAAAATACTAGTGACAAGTAGTGCTCCAACAATTTTAATAGTCGAGAATACTGATAAAGATAAAAGTAACAAAAATGCCAATTCAATGGTTCTTACTTTTATCCCTTTAATTTGAGCAATATCTCTATTAATTACAATTAGAATAATCTGACGGTAGAAATAGCAAATGAAAAAAATAACTAACAGAAATATGACTGATAAAATTAATATATCATTTAAGGAGCTAGATAAAATATCGCCAAATAATAGGCTAGTAATCTTAATCTGTAGTGGATACATATAACTTATTACCAAAGCCAAAGATAACATAAAATTTGATACCAAGATTACCACATTACTGCCACCTGATCTATTTTTTAAGGTAAATACTAAGATAGCAAAGATAATAGCGACAATTAATCCCGAATAAACAACAGGCAAATGGATTAGAAGACTAATACTCCCAGCCAGTAAACTAGCATGCGACAAACCATCACCAAAATAAATATATTTTTTCCATAAACTTAGACAACCAAGGGGAGCAAAAATTAAACTAATTAGAATTATAGTTAATATTATTAGAGTCATTTATACGATTTTTAATAAATAAATTGAGAATAGCACTTAGTGCTTAATTATTTTTATGGTTATATATAGCCAATTCAGGAACATTTGGAAACGTTGCACTCGTTGCTCACCTATTACTTTTATAGGCGTCGCTCTATCGTTTCTACTACCCAATTCTCCTAAATTGACTATAGGCTTCTGGATTGCCACGCTTACGTACGTTCGCTCGCAATGACGTAGGCATCTATAACCCGTCAGTCATTGCGAGGAGTGCGGAAACTGCACAACGAAGCAACCCATATAGTCTTGATGTATCTATACTAATTCTCATGGATTCAACTATGTTACAATATCACCAAACTCATCCCTTAAAAAAGATAGTTTGTCCAAAGCTTGCCATTTTTGAGTAAATGTATCTTTAATCTTATTTGAAATCTCTAAAGTTTTATTTCTATCTAATGGAATAGGTATTAAAAGTTCCTTCCATCTATCTCCTATATTTGGTAGAGTTGTGTCTATGAATATTTTGTTATATAGCTGTTTTTGTGTAATTGAATGAGACATAGCAAATAGAAAATAATACGATGTAATATTGTAAATGTTATGTTGATTAATAATTCTAAAAGTTGTAATTTCATTAGTCAATAAAACATTCGTATCAAATTTTGAAATCATTGCAACAGACCCTATCCTATAACTTCCTCTACGAACAAAGACTACATCCTCTTGTTGTAAAGACAAACCATTCTTACCTTTGATTTTATGATATATATGTTCTGGTACTAATGCAGTTGGGTTCTTGTAAATTTCCCAATTAATTATATCAGCCACTCTAACATAAGGGACTGTTCCAGTCCCTTTATACTCGCTTGGCGGTGAACCGTGTCCGTTAAATGCTTGTAAAATATTTTGCTTTAATAATTCGTTAATTGTAATAAGTTTAAATTTTTGATTATTAGCTATCTCTTTTATTTCTTCTTCTTTTTTTTTCCAGTAATAGCGTGGTACATAAACGTTATTGGTGATATCAGAACTTGAAGTTATAAAGGTATTTTTATTGAATTTTTTAGATAACAACTCATTTCTTATGGTTTCTGTATCGTCCCAAATTTCTTTTGTAAATACCTCATTTGTACTATCGTACCTATAAATTAATCTTCCAGTATGATCATGCCCCATTTCTTCTGCAACAGCCATGATAATATCACTATTTTGTCTTTTGCCTTTTTCTAATACTAATAAACAAGTTTTCGCATTACAATAAGGTCTAAAAGTATTATGAGGTAGATCTATAACTGCAATAATATTATTTTCTTTAACTAAAAAATCTAGAACGTGTTTTTTAGAAGGGGCATGAAGGTAAGTCTCTGGTAAGACTATTGCAAGTTTACCTCCATCTTTTAATAATTGCAAACATCTTTCTATAAATAACTCTTGAGGTTCAGTTTCTTTTACTTTATTAGTTCTTATAAAAGAATTACCTTCTTTTTTATATTGATGCCCTAGTTCAAAATATTTACAGTCTTCTTTTAGAACCTTGATTTTGCTACCAAATGGAGGATTTGTAACAACAAAATCAAAAGTGTTTAGTTCAATTTCACCGTCTTTTTGAGTTGTAATTAATTCTTTTGTTTTTACCTGGAATTCATGAATTGGATGCAATGTATTTTCTTGAACAATTTTACTCTTACCATCACCTATAATTGTCATATATGCTTTGCATATCTTAACTAAATCTATTTCTTTCTCTAATCCATAAAAACACTTTTCGGCTATTTGCTTTTTTAACCTATTTATATCTGTTGAATTTTTATATGTTCGATCATGATCCATTTTTTTCCAAACATGTTCAAGTGCATATATTAAAAAACCACCACTACCACAAGCAGGGTCTATAATGGTCTGATTTGAGGATGGATCCAAAATTTGCACTGCAAGCTTTACAATTTCTCTAGGTGTAAAAAATTCACCTTTTTCACCAACTAATTTACTTTCTGCAAAAGTTTCAAAAGCCTCCCCTACTATATCTTTTTCAGTTTTTAGTAATGCGATTTGCTCTAGTTCTCCAACTACATAAACAATTGATTTTGCATCAAGTGTTATTTCTTCATTTGTAATAAAAATTCCATCATCTTCTAATTCTTCTTTTACTTTTATAAACAATTTTTGTATTCGTTTTTTAACTTTACCATATTGTGCTATCTTAATTTCTTCATTTTCACTTTTATCATTATTTATTGTCTCCATTTCTTCTGTTGTTATTCTAAAATTTGGCAAACTATCAAGTTCATATATGGTGGTCTCCTTTGTCTAGACAAAAATTTAGCAATTTAGAGATATAATTCCCATGAAATTATTATTGTCACTATTATGCAACTTTTTGTTTATAGTACATCAAGCTAGGAGTCCTATACCCCAATGCTTGGTGCATTCTTTCGTGGTTATAAAAATCGATATATTCCTTAATAGCTGCTTTTGCCTCCTTTACAATTGTTAAAATTATTCGATAAATTTTTTCCTGTTTCAACGAACGCCAAAATCGCTCAATAAACACGTTGTCCAAAGCTCTACCTTTGCCATCCATACTTATTTGAATATTATATTTTTTTAAAATACAGATAAATTGCTCAGACGTAAATTGCACTCCTTGGTCTGTGTTAAAAATCTTTGGTATACCATATTGTTCTATAGCTTCCTCAAGAGCCTCTACACAAAAAGTACTTTCTAAACTAATAGATACCCGCCAGCTAAGTATATAACGACTGTGCCAATCCATAATGGCTACCAAATAAACAAATCCTTGTTGCAACCTTATGTAAGTGATATCTGAACACCATACTTGATTTGAGTATGTTCCCTCTAAATCTTTTAATAAATAAGGATATATTTTATGTGCCTGATTTCTTTTACTCAAATTCATTTTAGGATAAACAGCTTCAAGACCCATTATTTGGTAGTAACGTCTAACAGCTTTACGACCTACCGAAAAACCTTGGGCTTGTAAATATTTAGCCATCCGTCGCATACCATAATATGGATGCATAGTATAGGTCTCATCAATTATTGCCATGATCTTAAGTTCTTGTTCACTAATAGCAGTAGGTTGATAGTAGTAGGTTGACCTACTAATACCCAACAACTTACACTGTTGTATAATTGTTAATTTATTATGATTAGGCTCTATCATATTACACCTAACCTTTAAGTCCAAACAATGCAGATTTTTTTTTGAGCCAGTCACGCTCTACACTTAACTGTCCAATTTGTTCATATAGATTCTTGATTAACTCCTGCTGATTTGGATCAGCACTCTGTGTTTTACTCTTAAAGCCTTGTACTAATAATTCAAGCCCCTGTTTTTTCCAATTACTTATCTGCGTTGCATGAACACCATACTTACTAGTTATTTGGGCTATTGTTAGCTCGCCCTTGATTGTCTCTATGACAATTTTTGATTTCTCCTCAGCACTATATTGCCTTACTTGTTTTTTCATCTCTAGCTCTCCTTTTTTGCTAAAGAATTCTATCTCATTTCTTCTATTTTTGTGTCCAAAATATGGAGACCATTATATAGACTATTTAAAATATAGGATGAATGATAAGCTACTTGCCCCATATTTGAAAAATACAACAATAGATAAAAGGCTAACAGAGCTATATAGGCAACAACAACATTTAGAACAACAGAAGTAATTATAGTTGGAAATGTATAAGAGTAAAGTTGATTTTCAAAATTCAACTTATAGTTGATATATAAATTGTTTTTTACATTAAGAAATTTTTAGTTTCCTAAAAGTTAGCTTTTTTATATCAAAAATTTACTCAGAAAATCAAAAATTCTCAAATTTTGTACAGTTTTTTTGTTAAAATTTTAATTTTTGACGAAATAACTATGAGGCTGCCTACGATAACTAATTAATTATATTTTGAGCTATTTTTCGGCGAAAATATATGATTTTTGAAGGAATAGTGTACTTATTTCAAGAAAATCATGTTTATTTGCAGCCAAAAAGAGCCAAATATAGCATTACTTTAGTTATTGTAGGTGTAGCCTCCTAGATACCAATAACTGTATCAGTACTTTTCCCTTACTATGCTACTCTTTAATCAACGAGTGTATCAATGCATTAATAGCCTGTTGATATGCTGGGTTACAGATTTTCATAAAATTCCTTGACACCTCTATACACAAACGCTGATGCTGAGTTTGAATAGGCTCAATATTTTTAATATCTTCTAAACCTTCATAAAAATAATCAATATTTTTTTCTAATGCTTTAGCAATAAGAATCAGCCTACCTATTGATATTCTATTGAAACCAGTCTCATATTTTTGTAATTGTTGAAGTGTTACATCTATTGTCTTTGCAAGTTGCTGACGTGACAAACCTTTAGCAAGCCTTAGAGAATAGATTTTTTGTCCTATCAATTTATCAATTTTGCTTATATAGTCATTGTTTCTTGCCATAATTAATTATAGTATTTTAAGTTCATATCGTTCTGTATGGCTTACGTTTATCTGATAGAGAATTAAGCTTATTCTTCAAACCCATCAATATCTTATTACATTTTTCAAATTTTGAAAGGATTAAAATAACAAGCGAATACAATTGTCCTTGTAGATGTAACATAATAACTCAAGTATAACACCTACTCAATAATACAAAAAATATCAACCAAAGATTAATTTGTAGAAACTTTATTATTATATTGACTAGGTGTGAACAAAAATAGGCTTTGTTCCAAATCATCTATTTTATTAAGTAAATCTTCTGTTTCATCTTATGCAGCAATATCTGATAAGTGCAAACTAGCTAGTGAGGTTAGGCTTTGGCTTAAATCTTTACTACTCTCAAGGCTACTTAGGTTGTTATCACTCTTATTATGTGCAACTCTGCTTTATCCACCTGGCTAGGTGTAAAAATCTTTCCGCCCAAATGAAATTTATAGTCAATTCAGGAGAATTTGGGGCTAGGAGCGATGGAGCGACGCCTATAAGTAATAGACGAGCGACAACGTCCCCAACTTCTCATCAATTGACTATAGCAATATCTGGTAAATGATCGCTATTACTCGCGTAAACATTTTTCATGATTTTTTTAAGATTTTCGATATCTTGTAACTTGTTAAATTTGACAGCAATTTTTCTCATATAAACCCCCTGTAGTATCTGTATTTCGAGGGAATTATTATACCATAAAAAATCACCATTTGCATCAAGTTTCGTGATATTTTTACATCATGTTTTTTATTGCATAATTACCACTAAATTTGATATTCCACAAATTTCTTTAAAAAGCACTTTACATATTAAAATATATTAATATTACACAAAGCATATTAGACTTTAATAGTAAAGATTACTTTATTATATCATAGAATAGAACTCGTGTGGGTCTAAAGAACGTCATTGCGAGACCACATAGTGGTCGTGGCAATCCATTTCTAATCATTTTTCTGGATTGGCTTTGTCACCGCTAAGCAGCCCCTAGCAACGACGTCATACTAATCTAGTTAACTATAAATAAAAGAGAGAAAAACAATGCCCTTAGAAAAATATGTTATAGACCAAATAACTACTAACTCTATTACTAATCTTGATCTTAATAATAAACAGATAGACGATGTTAAAGCGAAGGAGCTAGCAGAAGCCTTAAAGGATAATCACACTATTACTACTCTTTACCTTTATCAGAACCAGATAGGAGATGCTGGAGCACAGGCTATGGCAGAAGCCTTAAAGGATAATCACTCTATTACTAATATTAATCTTCAGAATAATAAGATAGGAGATGCTGGAGTACAGGCTCTAGCAGAAGCCTTAAAGGTTAATAAAGCTATTATTGATTTTTGCATTGATCGTAACCCGATAGGACCTGTGGGAGTTAGGCATCTAGCAGACGCCTTAAAGATTAATAAATCTATTGTTGCTTTTTACACTAGTTTTAACAATATAGGAGATATTGTAAAAAATGAGATAAAAGCAGCCCTACAGATTAATGCAAATTTTCCTGCAGAAGCCAAAAAAGAGGCTCTAGCAAAACAAATAGCCGAACAGGCAAGGCAAAAAGAGGCTGAAAGACTTGCGAAGGAAGCAAAGATTAGAGAGCAAGAGGAAGCTGAGGCAGCCAAAGAAGCGGCTAGATTAAAAGCTATAGAGGAGGCAAGGCAACAAGAAGCTGAAAGACTTGAGCAAGAAGCAAAGCTTAGAGAGCAAGAGGAGGTTAAGGCAGCCAAAGAAGCGGCTAGATTAAAAGCTATAGAGGAAGCAAAAGTAAAAGAATATATCCCCAATATACCGGCTGTAAAATTATTTGAGGTAGTGGGTGGGGATAATCAGTTTAACGATGATGATCAGGCTACTATCAAGGAAGTATCAGAGCTAATTCGAGACGGTAACGACCGTCTGCAGGAACATGGCAAGCAAGGGATATTGCTACTTGGTAATACCGGGGCTGGCAAGAGTACGCTCGCTCATTTATTTAGTGGCAAAAAACTGCAAGCAATTAGGGATGATGCAACTAACAAACTGGTTATTGATGCGATGCAGCCACTTGCTGATATTGTCATTGGTCATAAAATGACTTCTGAGACTAAAATTCCTAATAAATGTCTGGCTAAAAAGCTACCCATTTGGGATTGTCCTGGCTTTAATGATACTGACCCTGTCCAAGAAATTGCTAACAGCTTCTATATTAAAAGGCTCTTTGAGACCACAGATCAGCTAAAATTTGTGTTGGTGGTAGATGAATCAGATTTAAGCAGTAAGAGAGGTAGTGATTTCCTTGAAACGTTATATAATTTTATAAAAAGTTTTAAGGATATTGAATCTATAGAGGGTAGCATATCTTTAGTAGTTACCCATGTAGAAAAAGGCACAAATATTCAGCATATCAAAAACTCTATAGATGCAATATTAAGAGATAATCAAATATTAAAATATATTCAAGGGGCAACAAAGAAATGTAAGGAACTGATTGAGAAGCTCAAAGATGGTAATTCAATACATCTATTCTATAAACCAACTGAAGAAGGTGAGTTAACTGTACCTGACTTACTTGCGGAAATAGACAAATCATCCACATATTCTGACGCTAATAGTGAGATGGTCAACATAGCTATTTCAAAGAAAGCTACGGAGTGTTCATCGCATCTGTTAAATACTGCGAGTAATAATTTTAATCAACTATTAGAGGTGATAGTTAAAGCTATTGGTGATGCCACTAATTGCTTAAATATTAATCCACTTAATGCATTTTCTGAAAATTATGCGATTGTCAAAGATTTGGTTCCGTCATCAATTAATTACAATGAGCTAAAGCAACATAGCGAAGGTGAATATTTTCCAGAGTTGGAGTTATTATCAAGATTGCAAAAAGTGCTTAACTATAATCAAATAGATAACATACCAAATGCCTTAATGATCTTGCAGATAGCAGTGGAGCTTTTTGCTGAATATGCTGACTCTGATAATTCTCAGCTTCAGCATCAGATACAAGATTACGGTTATTGTTTACAGCAGCAACATGAATATGTAAAATTCTTTGCTAATGTCTGTGGAGTTGAATTACCTGATCATGCAAAGATTGCAGAGTTAATAACAGCTTGCCATACTAAAGTAACAGAAAATCTTGAGTATCAAGTTAGTAGTTTGAAGATTGATGAGAACCAATCTGACCGAGAGTATTATACTAAAGCTATCGAATATCTGGAAAATTACAAAGACTCTCCTGCCTGTAAGAATCTTAAGGCTATAGCCTATAGTTGCTTAGCTAGTATTGCTGAGCATGATGGTGCTAATGAAGCTGCCTTGACTTACTATGCAAAAGCTATAGATGCCAATAGCCACCTACCAAAAATATATGAAGAACTAGGACAACTACTTTTTAACAAGGGTGAATATGCTAAGGCGATTGACTGCTATAAAGTAGTTAATAATGAATTTATGATAAAAACATGTTTTAAAAAATGGCTAAAACAAGATCAAAACAATCCTGATATAATGCTAAAACAGGCTGAGTATTCCGAGTCTGTAGGTTTATTTGAGCAAGCCAAAAAATATTATCAGCACGCATTTAGCCTAAGTCATGATGACAATTTTAAGGCTGCCGCTTTAGAAAAAATTGGCAATATTATGGTTAATACTGCTGCTCAGGGACAAAATTTTATTACCAGATCACAGGAACATGATTTTTACAATTATGACCTGTTAGATGAAGAATTTACCAAAAATTTACTTGGCGGAGTCTATAATATACTTTGTGTAAGTTGCAAAAGTAAGCAGTAAGAAGTACTGTAAGAAAACAACTTATAAAAAGGTAAAATATGTCAGAAAAAATAAAAAAGAAGATATTAGAACTAAAAGATAATAATATAAGTAATAATTTAGTAGAAGAATTATTATCAAAAGCCGATCCATCTAAGTTGTTTGGCAAAGAAGGATTATTTCAACAACTAAAAAAGCAAATAGTTGAAAAAATATTAGAAAGTGAACTAGAGCATGAATTAGGTTATTCAAAGCATAGTAAAATGCCGAAAGTAGATAATAATCGTCGTAATGGTAGCTATGAAAAGACAATAATTGATGATGATGGTAGGAAGGTTACTCTGGAAGTACCAAGAGATCGAGAAGGAGAGTTTGTTCCGAAATTAATACCTAAAGGGCTGAGAAGATTCAGTGGATTTGACGATAAAGTTATCTCACTTTATGGTCGAGGAATGACAGTCAGTGAAATTCGAGGTCATTTGGAAGAAATATATCAAACTGAGGTTTCCGGTGATTTAATATCGACAATAACCGATGGAGTAATAGACGAAGTAACTAGGTGGCAAAATCGAGGTTTAGATAAGGTTTATCCAATATTATACTTAGACTGTATTCACGTTAAGTCTAGGGATAACCAGGTAGTGATAAATAAAGCAGTATATTTAGCGATTGCTGTTAATATAGAAGGAAAGAAGGAGTTGCTGGGTATTTGGGTAGGAAAAAATGAAGGTGCTAAATTCTGGATGCAAGTAGTTACTGAGTTAAAAAATCGAGGAGTAGAACAAATTTATGTTGCTTGTGTTGATGGTCTAAAAGGTTTTCCGGAAGCGATAAGTAGCATATTTCCTGCGACTATAGTACAGTTATGTATAGTTCATATGGTTCGCAATTCAGTGAAGTATGTCTCATATAAGGATTTAAAGGAGGTGACCACAGATTTGAAGCAAATTTATACAGCAAATAATGAAGAAATGGCAAGTCTAAAACTTCAACAATTTAGTTCAAAATGGGACAAAAAATATCCAGTAATTTCTGATATTTGGCAACGTAATTGGTGTGGGATAATCCCATTTTTTGCTTTTCCTGAGGAAATAAGAAAGGTAATTTATACAACAAATACCATTGAATCTGTCAACCGTCAAATTAGAAAAATCATCAAAAATAAGGGGGTGTTTCCAGATGATAAATCAATTCAGAAAATAATATTTTTAGCTCTGCAAAATGCATCTAAAAAATGGACTATGCCCATAAAAGATTGGTCATTAGCTTTGAATCAATTTGAAATACTTTGTGGTGATTTTAAATATGATTTATTGGAATGTAAAAAATAGAACTTACACAAAATAAATGATTGACTCAGAAAGTAGCTTTATAATTAATATCAGTAGTTTTCTCAGCAATCTGTTTTATATATTTTATATGAGGAATCTGAGCACAATATATCAAAGCATTCGCATCTTGCTTATCTATTAAATTAACATCTGCTCCTTTTTGCAAGAGTTTATCAACCCCATAATAAAACCCATTAATAATCGCATGCATCAAAACTGTCTTGCCATCTATATCTTGATGATCTAAATCTGTAATCTTGGCAAGTGCAAGATCAAAAGCTGCTGAGTGTTGAGATTTACTTGCTTCCTTAAGCACATCAGTATGAGCTAATTCCTCTGCAGAAATAGTTTTTGTTATTACTATTAAGGGATTTAAAGTAATAGCCTTTAATTCTCGATATGAATTGAATAAATATTTAAAAGTATTAGAAATATTTACTTGCTTTTGTAGTTGACCACTTAAAGTAGCCTGTTGTGCTAGTGTACTCAATTAACCTGAAGAGTTGCAGAAATGGTTAAGGTAATAGTTTGGAAATTATCATTTATTAAGGTACGTAACCTATCTTTATAATTGCCGATGTTGCTAAAAAATTTGTTTATTGCTTCCGAAAATTGTTCGAAATTATGATAAAATTTATTATTAGTTGTAATACTGTGCATAAACTTCCATAATCTCTCAATTGGGTTAAGATTTGGACTATATGGTGGCAAAAATACTAGCTCTATTTTAGTATTTACTAGGTATTCCTTAACTTTCTTGGATTTGTGGTAACTGGCATTGTCACAGATTAAATATATTCTTTCCTTCTCACTATTCTCCTCTTCCAATCTCTGTAGGAAATTAACTATCTGCTCCCCATTTATTTTGGGGTTCTCTGTGCTTACTAACTGTAAATTAACTAGGTTAATAGCACCAATCATGTGCTTTCTTCTCCAGCCACTGAATGTTGGTAAGGTCTTATCTTGGTTCTTTCTTATCCAACCGCACCTTGCCTTTGCTTGATACTGAGGATGAACACCGTCCATAAAATATATGGCTTCCTTATCTCTGAGATTCCCTTTTAGTAAACTGTAGTTTAACTTAAATAATTCTTGCTTGTCAAAATCCAGCTTAGCTGGTACTACTTTCGGCTTCTTGTAAACAAAACCCAGTTTGTATAGTAATTTTGTTACTCCCGTTATCGTATATGTCACACCATATTTGTTCTCAATGTAATGCATGATATCTTTAGCATAAACATAATTATTTGCTTCTAGGTGATTCACTAATTCTGCCTGCTCAACATCATTTAATTTGCTTGTGCTACCTCCATTGTTGGTATTAAGCTTATTGGCTTTTTGATAATCAACAATATGTTTTCTTATCGCTTCGTGGCTCAGGAGTAGTACCTTAGCAATCTCTACATTACTATACCCATCGTCATACATCAAAACTGCCTTAATACGATCACGTATCCTTCCGTCTCGTTCTGTTTTATGACGTTCCTTCAATTTTTCTCTTTGTTCTTCTGTCAATACATTCTTGCTCATAATATCATATACTCTATAATATCTCTCCTATCTTTGCAACCCTTCATTTATTAGTAGTATGCCTGACTTAACTGATTAGATAAACTTTCTAAGTTACTCTTACTCATAAATTATTACCTTGTTAATTCAATATTGTGTTAAATGGCAAAGTCATGGGATAATCCTGTAACATTTGCTTCCAACTCTTCAGAAGGTAGTGAGCCAGGATATTTAAGCCACTGTAATGCTTCTGGTAAGTACTTATTCGCTATCTCTAGTACTGTTTCACCTTTATTAGCAACATGATCAGTTGAAGCAGAGTGTTCAAGAAGATATTTTACAACGTCTAGTTTTTTTATCTTAGATATCCCCTCACTTTCCCACAACGCAGAATATAAAGGAGTATAACCTCTATCATCTACAGCATTAACTGAAGCTCCTGCATTAAGTAACATTTTTACAGCAGGCAAATTAGCCAACCAGCTAGCCATATGTAAAGGTGTATAATCATTAGATGGTGATAGGTTAATATTGGCAGCATGATCAATTAGAATTTTGCTAATCTGATGCCTCAGCTCATCATCATTTTGCACTGAGTAATATAACGGTGATGCCCCATCTTTATCAGCTTTATTTATGTTCACGCCATTAGCAATTAAACATTCTACCACTTGTAACTGTTCCTTACATATTGCTGCTTGCAAAACTGTACGACCATCACTTTGACGAATAGCATTGATATCAGCCCCTTTATCAATTAACCACTTAACTATGTCAACATGCCCCTGTTGCGATGCTAACCATAAAGCGGTATATTGCTCACTATTAGTTGTTTTATAATCAATATCTAAAATTGTAGGAGCTAGTATCTTCATTATCTCAATAAAACCTTTAAAACTAGCTATATGCCATGGAAGTGTACCTTCATTACTTGGAATATTACTATCTGCTTGTTTGCTTATTAATAATTCTGTTATTAATTTATTACCATTCGATACAGCACAAAATAATGGAGTTACTCCAACGATACTTTTAGCATTAATATTAGTTCCTTTGGTTAAAATATTTTTGACAATATTAATATCTTCTAAATTTACTCCCCAATGCAATGCTATCCATCCACCAGCATCAACTATATTAACATCAGCTCCTCTGGCTAATAATTCTTCTGCTACTTCAGGATGCTTTTTTTGCATTGCTACATGTAGAGGTGGCATACCATTAACAGCATTTATTGCATTTATATTAGCCCCAAGCTGAAGTAGAGTTTTTACTGCTTCTAATTTACCTTCCTGAGCAGCAAACCATAAAACCTTCTTCTCGTCACCTTTATCTACGATCGTTTTATCGTAGTTAATTAACGCTTTGATAACCTCTAATGCTTCTGTAGCAACTGCTTCATGTATTGGGAATGCTCCATCTTTACTTAAAATTAGAGAATTTGCACCATTATCTAATAGAAACTTAATTATTTGAGGTAGATTATAATGTGCACACCAGGATAGAGCTGTTAAACCTTTAGCATCCTGATGATTAATATCAATACCACCTTTATTTAATACTTTTTCTACCCAGGATACATCTTTAAATTCTAAAACCCAATGTAAAGATCCATATCCAAAGTTATCTATAACAGTATTGTTAAATTTTGGATGGTTAAATATATATTCGGCTATAGCAGTATTTTTCTTCATACAAGCTATAAAAAATGTAGTAAATCCTTGTTTAGTAGTTTTGGCATTAATATCTGCATATTCTCCAACTAACCATTGTACAGTAACTAACTGACCTGATTCTGAAGCTATATGTAATGCTGTTGAGTTTACAGCATCAGTAGTTTTCAAGTCGATAATATTAGGAATCTTGTTTTTTAGAAACTTCATTGTGTTTATAGCCCCGTATTGACTTGCATAATGCCAAAGATGCCTACCTTCTATATCTAAAATATTAATATCAGCTTCATATTTCATTAGAAACTCCAATGTTTCTATATTATTGCGCATTGCCGATTGTAATGCCGGGGTTCTTCCTCCTTTATTCTGAGTGTTAACATGAATATTTTTAGTAAGCATTAATTGCATAACACCAATAGAGTGTGGCACCCTTGCAGCATAATGTAAGTATGTATTATCCTGAACATCTTTTAGGCTAAAATCCATTACACCTTGATATTGTGTTAATAATTCATTGGTTAAATATCTGAATCCATGATCACAAGCTAAGAAGAATGGTGTAAGTCCTTTATCATTCTGAACGTTGATATCAGCACCTTTGTCAGTTAAGAATTTAGTTGTTCTTAAGGTTTTTTCTTGATTTACTGTGTAACCATCAAGTACCCTAATACCACCACACCCCCTTAGTGTAAAGTTTTCATCAATTACCATTTGTTGCCCAACTATATATAGTTGATTAGCATCTTGTAACTCATTATTTAATTCACTGGCAAAGATTATTTCATTTGTATGGGATATAATAAGATGAAGAGCTGTACCACCATCAAAGAGGGCAGATTTACAATTAATATCAGCGGTTTTCTCAGCAATCTGTTTTATATATTTTATATGAGGAATCTGAGCACAATATATCAAAGCATTCGCATCTTGCTTATCTACTAAATTAACATCTGCTCCTTTTTGCAAGAGTTTATCAACCCCATAATAAAACCCATTAATAACTGCATACATCAAAACTGTCTTGCCATCTATATCTTGATAATCTAAATCTGTAATCTTGGCAAGTGCAAGATCAAAAGCTGCTGAGTGTTGAGATTTACTTGCTTCCTTAAGCACATCAGTATGAGCTAATTCCTCTGCAGAAATAGTTTTTGTTATTACTATTAGGGGGTTTAAAGCAATACCCTTTAATTCTCGATATGAATTGAGTAAATATTTAAAAGTATTAGAAATATTTACTTGCTTTTGTAGTTGAGTACTTAAAGTAGCCTGTTGTGCTAATGCCTGACTTAACTGATTAGATAAATTTTCTAAGTTACTCTTACTCATGCATTATTACCTTGTTAATTCAATATTGTCCTAAATACGTCCATAATCACCTTTAATAGTATAAGTGTAGCTCATTTAATTATTATAAATCCATATATAATCAATGGCATCATCGTGTAATTCTAAAACTGCTTTATCGCTACTTGAATGGCAATCAATACCTGCTTAGGAGTCCACATTTTATGTACTATGCAATCAAGTTCATAACTCCTACTAAAATACAACCCACCATCTTAAAAGTTGTTAAAATGACTTCTGAGATGGTGAGTAAATTATAAACTCACAGAGTCTTTAAACTATCAGTTATGATGCGAACTATCTCCCATCAAACTTTGTTGAATGGCATTTGGATCTGTTATCTCTTCCGTATAGAGATAAGATGGAACTGAAACTGTTTTACCAATTGATACTGTACCGCCAGCACTCCCAAAAAGATTTCCATCAACAACACAATTACCATCATGTTTATAATATACTTTACCTATAGTTTGGTTATTAGAACGTTGTTTGACAATCACACATTTTGCATATTCATCTCGTGTTTTCATGATATTTACTCCCATTTTAATTGTGTTAGTTTAGCAATCAGCTTTACAGCTAATTGAGCATCACCTCAAAAGTTAGGTTGTTGTTTCAACATCCATTCTACTGTTGAGTTAATTATCTTTACACATTCTTAATTTTAATGACAACAATTTATATACTATTTATCATAATATTTATTCTATAGGTTGTAAATCTATCACAGTAAAAGTTTTTTCTATATAGCTGTAACTAATCCGACAGGAATTGTCATTATAATTTAGGCTATTTCTTCTTTTACTCTACTGTGTAGAGCAAATTTACTATCATTAATAACAACTCATGCACTGATTCCAACAGATAAATTTAGGAAACTTATTATTTACCACATACAGCTTAATCAAATAGAATGGCGACAAGAAGATAAAAATATAGAGAGAAAAAATTATAATAAAATCAGATACCAGGAAGTTATAATTTTTTTCAGGTACTTTGTGCAGCCTTGGCTGATGTTGCCATATGATACCAGAGTATAAATTTATGTAGGGTACTAAAGGATTAGTATACCGCGTCAATTATTTCAATTGGTATTATATGGTTAAACAGACACTGTTAACAAAGGTATTTAACCAACTAGTTATCATGTTTTTAGTACAAATTATAAAAAAGAAATTTTTATAGCAAAAATTTTACTAATTAGCTATTAGTGGAGAATAAAAAAGTAGTATAATGGGTATTATAGTTGGAAGGAACAGGTGAAAACAATGATAGAAGAAAAAGATAAAGATAATATTAATTATCAGCCAAGAATGTTTGTTGGTACCGATGACTTCAAGACATTATTGCTAAATAGCGATGTATTTGTTGATAAGAGTCTAATGATCAAAGAATTATTAGAAGATAGTGGAGCAGTTACACTCATTACTCGCCCAAGGCGGTGGGGGAAGAGCTTGAATATGGATATGGTGCGAAGATTTCTAGAAATAGAAGTGGATGAGTATGGGATACAATTGCCGCAAGAACAAAGAGTTAATTATAAGTTGTTTAGTGGAGGAGAGGTAGATTTAGGTTTTGATGAGACTAAAGAACTAAAGCCATTAAAAATTGCTAATGTAGCAAACTCTATGAAACGCCAAGGTCAATTCCCAGTTATTATTATAAGTTTTAAGGGGATTAGGGGTAGTAGTTATGAGGAAATTGAAAGTAAAATCAATTATCAAGTAATACAGTTATTTAGTAATTATCGTTATTTGGAGACTTATTTAACAGATAAGGAAAATTTATTAAATGATGCACAAAAGAAACAATTAACTAGATATTTTTCTGGAGAATTTAACAAAGTAGAACTTGAGAATAGTTTGAAATTTCTAAGCGACTTACTTTATAAACATTTTAATCAAAAAGTTTACATACTAATTGACGAATATGATACGCCAATTAATAGTTCCTACATGGAATTTGGTCATAAAGAAGAATTTAATCAGGTACTTAAACTATTTCGGGCAATATTTGGCAATAGTCTTAAAACCAATGATTCATTACAAAAAGGTGTTATTACCGGCATATTGCGTGTTGCTAAGGCTAATTTGTTTTCAGATTTGAATAATTTAACTGAATGTAGTCTACTAGATGAAAGATTTTCTAGCAGTTACGGATTTACTCAAGCAGAAGTTGATGAACTATTAACTAAAGTACCAACCACTACAAAGCCAGAAGAAATTAAAAATTGGTATAATGGCTATAATTTTGGTGGAGAAGTCATTTATAATCCATGGTCAATTATGCAATGTTTGGCAAGTAAAGGCAAGCTTGATCACTATTGGATTGATAGTGGTGGGACTGGTTGGATTGATCATGTATTGCTCTCAGATGAGATGCAAACAGATATCCAGGCTTTAGCTGCGGGTAAAACTATTACTTCTTCTATTACTAAACATATAAATTTTGCTGATATTAACCAACCAGAAGGGTTATTTAGCTTATTATTATTTAGTGGCTACCTAAACACAACTACCAAGATGCCAGAAAGAGATATTTATGATTTATCTGCTCCTAACTACGAGGTGAAATATATTTATGAAAAAAGAATGCTACAATGGGTTACTAAACAAATAAAAATTGATAATTCTGGATATTATTCTTTTGTTACTCTATTACCAGATGGTAAAATAGAGGCGTTTAAAGAGCGTCTGCAGGAATTGTTACTTAATTCTACTAGTTTTCACCAAACAGGAGAGAAAAAAGCCGAATTATTTTATAGTGGCTTTATGCTCGGCTTTGTTAATATGTTAGCTCCTAATTATATAATATCAAGTGAACAAGAATCAGGGGATGGCAGAGCCGACGTTATGATGATCCCGAAAGTGGGCAAAGGTGATAAAGCGATGATTATCGAGTATAAAATCGCTAAATCTTCAGAAGACTTAGGCTCTATAGCTAAATCTGGTTTACAACAAATTATTAATAAAAAATATGATAGTAAAATAAAAGAGCATTCACATGTAAAACAAATATTAAAAATTTCCTTAGCATTTTGTGGAAAAAATATGGAGTTAGAATATGAAATAACGAAGCTCTAATAATAGAGCGTAAGCACTTGTATAATAAGCAATTTGGTATCTGATTGGGTTCGCAATATGTACACTACGCTCCGCCAGTTACTTATTACCCTTCCAGGGATTTTGTAATTTTATAAAGCAATTCATATGCTCCATATATGCTCCTTACGAATTGGAAAATAAAGAGTATATTTGCCCTCAACCCCTCTTTAGTATTGCTGTTCAGCTGGAGGGATTATGCAACAAATAGTCAACTCTTCCTCCATCCATACCGATATTATATCTTCTTGTATTGGTCAACAGATGGCTGGTTAAATGGATCGATTTTTAGGTAATTAGCAATTAGCATAGTACTCAACATTGTATGGATAATTTGATCTATAATTGCATACTCATCGATATGTACAAAATTCTCTAGCATCACTGGTCGCTTGACTTGCACTAATGCATTATATATATTGTTAGCATGAGCAGCTAAACTCCTCGCAATCTCTGAGTTCTCTTTATTGTTAGTAATAATTTTATAAAATTTATCATCCGGACCTTCTAAATAAAGTTGCAACTGACTATGCTGATCGAATGTCCCTTTGGCAATTATAGGGGTTATACCAAAGCCATTCTTACCAAGTGATTCAGCTGTAATTTGTTGTTGCCATCTACATAAGCCATCTAATTGGTAACTGTAATTAAACATAACTAACATATGTCTATTTAAAGAATATTGATTGAGGTAATACTCCGCTATCTCACAAATATTATAGTCAATTGATGAGAAGTTGGGGACGTTGTCACTCGTCGCTCGCCTATTATTTATAGGCGTTGCTCCATCGCTCCTGCTATCTACTTCTCCTGAATTGACTATAGAGCCATCAAGGATAATATCTGATATTTTCTGGGAAGCAGCTGCAACAACTTTGCCTACATCAACTCCTGCAATTGCTGCTGGTAGTAAAGAGGCGTTAGAAATTATACCAAATCTTCCACTGCTTACATTATCATGCTCTAAACAATTTGCACCAAAAGACTTTGCTAAATTATATAACAAATTATTACTAAACGGTACTGTTACATAAACATTTTGAGAAGGAACGTGCAAAACTTCTAAAACATACTTAGTTAATAAATAGGTTTCATTGGTATTCCCAGACCTACTCAATGAAAAAAACACTGCCTTATCTAAGTTAACTACTGCCAATTTTTTATCAATTGCTAACTGATCTAAATTATCAAGATATATTAGCCTTTTAGTGGCTACTGCCTTCATGCTTAGCAATGCCCTAATATTTAGGCAAGATGCACCAAAACCTATAATAATCACAGTATCATATTTTGCCGTAATCTGAGCAGCAAGATTCTTTATTTGATCTTGCTTAATCAGGTCAAACCTTAAGAAATCATATTTATTGGATTTAATCTGTAAAAGAAGATCGTTATATAGTTTGCTCAGCATTTAATCTCCGCTTAATAGATTTCCCCGCTTCTCGTTGTCATTCTTAGTAATGGCGAGAATCTAGCCCCCTGCTTACGCAGGGGTGACACCACAACTGTTGAAAGTTAGAAGGTAAAGCGGGTTTAGATAGGTTTTCTGTCATTGCGAGACCACGCAAGTAGGTCGTGGCAATCCATCTTTGGTTACTTTTATGGATTGCTTCGTCGACCTACGGTCTTTCTCGCTAATAGACGTTGACCACATACGATTTTTAAACTATCCGGTCTAAAACCGCTTCCTCTTCTAACTTTCAACAGTTGTGGGGGTGACATTAAGTCGAGCAGGGATGACACTAAGTTGAGCATAAATGACATCCTTGCGTGTAATGTTAGCCCGGTTCTTTACACCTTTCATGTTAAAAATGTGTAGAGAACTTTAGATGGAAAGTTTGTTTCTCATCATAAGGTCGCTTCTTAATTGGCCAAGCCCAATCCATTCTGATAGGGGCAAAGCGAGTGACCCAGATAAAGCCAACTCCAACAGAAGCCCGAAGCGACTTATCATTATAAAAACTATCAGCTTTATAGGTACTTTTAGAATTTAATCTTACCCCCCACAGACTACCAGCATCTATAAAAACAGCACCAGTCAAATTAAAGTCTTCTGGTAAACCAGTCGGAAAATTAAGTTCTGTTGAAACTGTATAATATTTTTCTCCACCAAGACCTTCATTTGTTCTTTTCTCTCTAGGGCCTATTCCACTGGCAGCAAATCCTCTAAGACTATAATCACCCAAATTAAAGCGATCAGAAATTCTAACAGTTTTACCTCCAACACCCATGATATTACCGACACTACTAGCAATTTTCAAAGTAAATTTATTATTGATAAAAGATTTAAAATACTTACCGTCTAGTTCATGTTTTAGATATTTATTATTACCTCCAACACCAGCAAATTCCTGGGTACCACTTATAACGTAACCATTTTTAGGAACAATCCTACTATCAAGTTGATCATAAGTGATAGTATGCCCAATAGCAGATGTTACGAATTTTCCCATTTGTTCATTTAAGAATATAGAACCCGGATTGCCTGGAGAGCTTAATACTTCTCTTTTAATAGTATGGTCAATTTCATGACTTAAATCTTCGGCAATATCATAACCAAGAGAGGTTTTGAGTCCTATAGATTTTAACGTATAATTTTGATCTCCTTGTGAAAGGAATGAAGTACCACGACCGCTATAATTATTGAAAGCATTGAAACCTAGCGATAAGTCTTTATCAAGAAAATGAGGCTCGGTTATGCCGCCATAGTAGCTAATACTTTTTTTCCCTACTTGCACTCCAGCATTTAACAATTTTCCGGTACCAATTAAATTGCGTTCTAAGAATGATATACGTCCAAATGGTCCGCCTGCTGTGTTATAGCCAGCATCAAAACTAATTGATGACGTTGATTTTTCCTCAACATCAATATTAATATCATATTTATCTTTTCGTTCTGTGGGCGTGACGCTAATAAGTACTTTTTCAAAATAATCTAAATTACGTAAATTTCGATCACCTTTCTCAATATAAGAACGATTAAATATATCTCCTTCAGAAATTTTAAATTCTCGCCTAATAACTTTATCTTCAGTTTTTAGATTATTAGTAATATTAATTTGATTAATATATACTTTATCTGCCTTATCTATCACAAATTTAACATCGACAGTATGATCTGGATTTTTACTACTTATATCAGGATAAACACTAATTCCTGGATAACCTTGACTGGCAAAATATGCAGTAAGTTTATTAGTTATTTTATTTAAACGATTAATATTGAATGTTTCACCGGAAGTAACATTAATATATTTGTTAATTTCATTTAGATCAATATTAGGCAGTTTATTGTCAATAGTAATGTTGCCCAATTTATATTTTGCTCCTTCATCAATAGAATAAGTGATGGTAAAATATTCCTTGGTTGGATTTAGCTCTGCTGTAGCAGAAATAACGCGGAAATCGGCAAATCCTACTGATTGATAAAATTCCTTTAGTAATTCTTTATCATACGCCAAACGATCTGGATCATAGGTATCATTAGTTTCTAAAAAACTAAACCATTTCGATTGTTTGGTTAGGATAACAGATTGCAGTTCATTAGTACGATAATTATTATTTCCTTGGAAATAAATTTGTTTAACTGTTGTTTTAGGTCCTTCTGCAATATCAAAAGTAACTCTTACTCGATCATTCTCAAGCTTTTCGATTTGTGGGGTGACAGTTGTCGAATAACGACCGGAACGTTTGTACATCTCCTTAATCTTCTCGACATCCAGTTGGATTTTAGCCCGACTCATTGATTCACCGGCCATAGTAAGCATTTCCTTCGATAATACAGAGGTTTTGATTTTAGAATTACCTTGGAATATTACCTTAGCAATAAAAGGAGTTTCTGAAACAGTAACTATCAAATTGCCACCACTTACTAGTCTAATAGTTATATTCTCAAATAAAGATGTTGCGTAAAGATTTTTGATTGCTTCATCTGCTCTTGACGAACTATATTCTTCTCCAACTTGAAGCTTTAAATAATTTTCAATAGTTGAGGTTTCAATCCTTTTGTTACCTTGAATAGTTATTTCTTTAACATACTCAGCTGATAAAGCGGAGATATTATATAAAATAGTTGTTGCCAAAATAGCTATTTTAATAGTTGGTTTGACTTTTATTTTCACAAGAACCTTCTTTTCTTTAATATTTTAATTTTAGAGTAACGGGTATGGTTAACTTAATCATTTAAAAACTAAGTTTTTTATATCATTTGACAGAGAAATTACAATAAGAAAAATAATTATCCCTATACCTAATCTTAGTATAACATTTTTTATTGCCCCACTAAGTGTTTTACCAAAAATTATTTGATATATTATAAATACTAAATGTCCACCATCCAGAACTGGAATTGGTAGCAAATTAAGTAAACCTAGATTAATTGATATCATAGCAACAAATAGGGCAAAGCTTGCTACTCCTTGTTCTAAAGATTTTCCTGATTCTTGGGCAATGGTAATTGGTCCACCAATTTCATTTAATGATCTTGTCCCCATTAACATTTGTCCAAAATGTCCTAAAATTAAATTTGAGATATAAATAACGTCTACGGATCCTTGATAGATACTTTGAAAAATATTCATTTTAATATAAATAGGCTCATTTTTAGCAATAATTCCTATATAAGGTCTTTTTAGATTAGGATGATTATCTAGTTTTTTCTCTACCGGAATTATAGAAATGTCTATAACCTCACCATTTCTGTCAACTAAAAGATGGAGAGGCTTGATTCCGTTGGTTAATAGGTTGTTTTGTAAATCGGCGATACTGTTAATTTTATTATTATTCACTATAATAATTTTATCGTTTTTTGTAAGTCCAGCTAGTTCTGCAGGGGAATTAGCTACCACTTCACCAATTATTGGTGGTATCTCTATTTGACCGTGAGAAAAATAAATAGTTGTGAATATTACAATGGCTAACAAGTAATTAGCTATAGATCCAGCGGCTACAATTAAGAATTGGGCATAGAGAGGCTTGCTAAGAAAGGCGTAATGTGACGGATTCGGATGCTCTAAAGAACCGGATTCCCAAGATTTGGGTTTTTCCAATGTTGCAGGGTCAAATCCATAAATTTTAACGTAACCACCGAAGGGTATGGCACAAATTTTCCATTTTACGCCATCTTTGTCTATTTTAGAGAATAGTTCTTTGCCAAAACCTATCGAGAATTCCTCGACCTTTACTCCAAACATTTTAGCTACGTAATAATGACCAAACTCATGAACAAATACTAATAGGCTGATGGTCAGAATAAATCCGAATATTGATAACATACAACTCATTATTTTTTTAAGAGGTTTACTAAGTTATACTTTTTTGCTATAGGTAATAGATTAAATATGTTACAATACTGTTGAAAAATTTTATGACCTCAGCCAAAATTAACACCAAAACGATAGCACGCATTGCTGCGGTACAAGCAATTTATCAGTATAAACCGGAAGATCCTAAGTGCAACATAGAAAAAATCATACAGCAAATTATTCAATTCTATCAAGATGAGAGAGCGGCTAATAGTTTAACAACCAATCTAACAGCTAGTTTAAATAAACCAATAAAAGTAAAATTAAGTATAAGCCATTTTGAATTGTTAGTAAAGTCTGTAGTTGTAAATCTACCTCAAATTGATAAGATGATATCAAGGCATTTAACAGCTGAATGGCAAATTACTAGCTTACCTATTCTGCTTCTTGCTCTTCTGCGTGTGGCAATTTGTGAATTACAATTTTTTCCAAATGTACCGAATAAAGTGGTAATTAATGAATTCACCGACATTACAAATGATATGTTGAGCGAGGGCGAGGTTGGTTTTGTTAATTCTGTATTGGATAGAATTGCTAAAATATCTAGCGAAAACTTTGAAGAGATTGCCGATCATGACATCTAACATATCAGGTTTTAGAGGTAAATTTGTTGCCGTTAAAACTGCAAAAAGGCGAAAAACTTCATCAAAAGAGTGGCTTGCACGCCAATTAAATGATCCTTACGTTGCTAAAGCCAAGCTTGATGGTTACAGATCCAGGTCAGCTTATAAATTGCTGGAAATTCATGAGAAGTTTAATTTGTTAAAACCAGGGATGAAATTAGTTGATTTAGGGGCTGCCCCAGGAGGGTGGAGCCAGGTTGCTGCCAAAATTATTAAATCTAATGATTCTGGTATAGTTAATTCAGGAAAATTGGGTAGCAGGAGTGATGGAGCAACGCCCACTAATATGATAATTGCTGTTGATTTGCTTGAGATTGAGCCAATTGTTGGTGTAGATTGTTTGCAAAAAGACTTTTATGCTGAAGATACTGAAGAGACTATTATAAAAATGCTAGATGGTAAGGCTGATATTGTAATGAGTGATATGGCTGCGAACACGACAGGTCATGCAACAACAGATCATATTCGAACTCTTGACTTATGTGAACATGCCCTTGATTTTGCCTTAAAAGTTTTAAAGCCGGGAGGGCATTTTATTGCTAAAATTTTTCGAGGTGGTACAGAAAATAGTGCCTTGAACAGAATTAAACTTAATTTTCATAAGGTTAAGCATTTTAAACCATCTTCTAGCCGTAAAGAGTCAGTAGAGATCTATTTAATCGCTCTAAGTAGGAAATCTGTATAATTTTCGTTTAAAAAAGTACCAAGAATAATAAAGTACAAAAGTCCCAACAACAGTATATGTAGAAAATAGAAAACCTTGTCCATCATAAAGTCCATGTGCTATATAAGAAGATAAAGCTCCAGAATAAATACCAATAGCACACATAGTGAAATATATTGCTAGTGCGGTTCTCAAATCTTGGGCTTCAAATTTACCGGATAATATTAATATATTACAAATAAAAATAGCACATAAACATACACCAATTGTAGAAAGGAGATAGATGTTGCCTATTAAAGTGACCCCATAGTGGGGTAAAAGAATAAAGCTGGCTAAGAGGATAATCATCAGTATTAAGTTAGCAAGATATTTATTGATTATTTTTAATGATAAAATAACAGGTGATATCAAGAAAAATATACTCATAAGAGTATAATGGGAAATAGTGTCTATCTTTGATACAGGAAAGTGTTTTTCTAAAGCAAATTCCTCATAATACCACAATATATCGAAAGTAATATAAGATACCATAAAGCCTGTTAGAACCTGTAATTCTATGTTCTCAATTAAAAATGAAAATCTAGAAACTAAAATTGTATTTTTGTTAATATTATCTCTTTGTAAGCAAGTTATAATAATAAAACTATAAAGTGATACGCATAATAATAACCCATTTGTCGCTGATTCTAGAAATTCGGCTAGTAAATCAACGGTAAATTGTCCAGCTATCCATAGCAAAGAAAAGATAATAAGAGCAAAATATTTATAGTATTTATAGTTATTGGTTAATTCCACTATTTTGATGATAGTAGTGGTTATGTAAGTGTAGTAGGCGGATGCCATTATAATAAAATTGATTTTAAGGATGGTGTAATCCTTAATCATAATTAGGTTTAATATACCTATTATCAGTAAGATTAAACTAATAATGGTAGTTTTGTTGTCACTGATTTTATTAATTAATGGGGTTAAGAATAAACCAGCTATTATATAACCTAACATTTCGATTGATTCGATATGATCTAGCTGATCTCCAGATAGGCCTTTACTTATTAAAAAATCTGGTATTACTAGTGCATTGATGTAAGTAATACATGCGAAAAGAAATACACTAATAAACAATAGCAAAGCTGTTTTTAAATGATTATCTTGGGTCATAAATAATTGTTTGCTAAACTAGATTACATCGTATATAAATTTCTTAATAGAGAGGCGTTTAAGAAGTTTGTGTAATCAAAAGTACATTAGCTTATTCATTAAAATTTGTCTAATTAATTTTATTATGACCATGAATAAAATTTAGGTTTATAGAACAGCGAATTTGCGTAAGATGGCTAAGAAATTTCTAATGGTAGTTATTTATTAGGTTAGTGTACTTAAAACGATATGAATGTTTTTTAAATTTGTCATAATAAATAGATATTGTTTAATGTTGCTAGGTTTGCAAAATATTAGAGATGTACCTAGAAATTTACGAGTAAAAAATTAATGAGTAAGAAAATTATAGTTGATGCTAACTTTCCTAATGAAACAAGGGTAGTATTACTAAATCATAATAATAATATTGAAGATATTGAATATGAAACTGCGATAAAACAGCAAAACAAGGGTAATATATATCTTGCAAAAGTTATAAGAGTTGAACCAGCCTTGCAGGCTGCCTTTATAGATTATGGTCCTGACAAGAGTGGATTCTTACCTTTTACTGAAATTAGCCCATATTATTATAATATACCAGCATCCGATCTTAAATCTTTGCCTTCTATAAACAAATTACAAGAAATCTCTCTTTCAGATATTACCCAAGATGATCTTGTGGAGTCTGAAACAAAGAGAAATTATAATCTGATAATAGATAGTGAAGAAATTGATTTAAATGCTATAGAAAGATTAGTGGACGAAAAAATTCAGGTAGAATTTAATTTAGATGTTCTAGATAATGACATTGAAACAATAAATGTTGAGAGAAGTGATAAAGATGAAGAGAATAAACAAAAGCAATACAAAATTCAAGAAGTAATAAAAAAGGGGCAGATTCTGCTTGTGCAAGTTACCAAAGAAGAAAGAGGTAATAAAGGAGCGTCGTTTACCACCTTTATGTCTCTTGCTGGGAAATATTGTGTTTTAATGCCTAATACGCCCTCCCAGAATGGTGTATCACGTAAGATATCCAATGCTGATGAACGGAGGAGGCTTAAGAATATTGTTAGTAAAATAACTTCAAATAATAGTAGCAGCGTATCAAGTATTATAATTCGTACGGCTGGTGCTGGATGTACTACTTTAGACATCAAAAGAGATTATGATTATTTAGTAAAATTATGGAATAAAATTAGAGAGAGTACCCTTAAATCTATAGCTCCATGTTTTATACATGAAGAAGATGGGCTGATCCAAAAAGTCATCCGGGATATGTGTGATCATACGGTTAAAGAATTGATAATACAGGGTAGTGAGTCATATCAAAACGCTGTAAGATTCATGAAGGATATATTACCTACCGATATTGGTAAGCTTAAAGAATACAAAAATAAAGTACCAATTTTTACAAAATTTGTTATTGAGGAGCAGCTAACTAAATTATATCAGCCTGTTTTTGCTTTACCTTCCGGTGGGTATATAGTAATAAATCCAACAGAAGCCCTTATTTCAATTGATGTTAACTCAGGTAGAGCAACTGCTGAGAAAAATATTGAAGAAACGGCGTTAAAGACCAACTTAGAAGCTGCCAGAGAAATTGCTCGGCAAATTAAATTAAGAGATTTATCAGGCTTAGTAGTTATTGATTTTATCGATATGTATGATGCTAGAAATCGTAGAATTATTGAGAGATCTTTTAAGGAATTTCTAAGTCGAGATCGGGCAAGAATTCAAACTGCTAATATTAGCCAATTTGGTTTGCTTGAGATGTCTCGGCAAAGATTAAGACCATCATTTTTGGAATCGAATTCATCGATTTGTTCATATTGTAATGGCAAAGGGCTTGTTAGAGCAGATGAATCAAATGCTATGTTAATTTTACGTACGATAGAGAATGAAATTTTTAATGAAAATATCGATCTAGTAAATGTTTTTGCTAATATTCATTCAGTCATCTATTTACTGAATAATAAGCGTTCAGAAATATCTCTAATTGAAGAAAAATATAATTTAAAGTTAAGATTCCACGTTGATCCATCTGCCACTTCTGATAATTATTCAATTGAAAAAATAAAATTGCCAAAAAAATCTAGCCATGCTGGGGCTACTAGTAAACCATTAATTCAAAATCAGTCTTCTAATTATCAAGAAGAAAAGATTAATAAAGAGCCACCTACTAGTTCAAATCCTAATAGAAAGAAGCAAAAATGGAAAACTCCTGATAAGTTAGAAGCTAGTAGTGAGTTAAATAAAAATGTAGAAATAGCAATTGATAACGAAAAAACTGATAAAGAGGTTGTTGAGTCTAGTCAAGAAACTGATAAGGCATTAGTGGTAACTGAGTTGGACAATGAAAATGTTGTTGATACCATTAAGTCAAATCGTAAATATCTTGATAAGAAATCAAGTTATACTCGTCCCCCTAGAAGGCGTAACTATAATAAAAACAAAGTGGCTGATAATGGGCAATCTCAGGAATTAGCTAAACAGGAGGGGGCTAATAGTTGATAAAGAGTAGCTTGAGTTTATTAGTAATCGTCACTTACTTGTTTTTATGTACCTCTTGTAGTTTAAGACCTGTATATAGTAATAAATATAGTTTACAAGAATTAAGCCAATTAAGTGCTATTGAAGTTGAGCCAATAGACTCTATTGCTGGGGCAGAATTTTGTTACTATTTGTCTAGTATTCTACCAAAATCTACAACATCAACAACAAAGTATTTATTAAAGGTAAAATTTACCAACAAAATTTTACCGCTTATTATTAAAAAAAATTCTGATGTGTTAAGAGAAACAGTAAGTCAGACTATTCAATATAGGTTAGTTGATATTGTGACTAATCAACAGGTTACCTCAGGAACATTCCGTCATGTGACCTCTTATAGTACAGCTTCTTCACCTTATCATAGTTATTTAGATAATGATAAGGCATTGGAAGACCTTACAAAACAAGGGGCGAATGAGATACTGGAAAGATTAATTTTATATTTTAAACAAAATATCATTAAAGCAAAATAGCATTAAAGATGAAATTCTATCTATCACAAACTATGCAGCTACTTGATAAGGTAGAAAATGGACAAATTAAGGCTCTGTTACTTTATGGTCCAGATAAAGGGTATATAGATAAAGTTTGTAAAGCCTTAGTAAAGAAATTTGATTTACTAAAAACCTCTATAGAATATTCAGAGATTAAATCTCGGTCGCTTGAAACTTTAGTTAATACCCAAAATTTCTTTATGCAAAAACAATTGATTACTGTAAGATCAGTTGGAGAATCTATAGATAAATCTTTAAAACTTGCTCTTAGTAAAGATTCAGTGCATTTCTTAGTGTTTATTGCTGATGAATTATCAACTGCTTCTAGCATACGTAAATTCTTTGAAACGGAAACTTATTTGGCTTCTTTAGCTTGTTATCATGACGATGAACAAAAAATTGCTAAGATAATTTTACATAAATGTAATAGTGTAGGGAAGGTTATAAAAGAAGATGCTGTTAACTATTTAACAACTCGCCTAAAAGGTGACCATCAAATGCTAGTTAGTGAAATCGATAAATTAACATATTTTACATTTGATAAAGAGCAAATTACTTTAGATGATGCACGGCAGGTAGTTAGTGATGATTTTATGGGAAATGGGGATAATTTATGTGCTTATTTTTCCTCAAAAGATGCTGATAATTTTTTACAAGAATTCAATAAATTAAAACAACAAAATATTAATGAAGTGCTAATTATCAGAGCATTAATCAGATATTATCTAAATTTATACATCATATTGAGTAAGTTAGAAATTGGTATTGATATAGATGTGGCGGTAAAATCACTATCCCCACCAATTTTTTATAAATATGTGGCAAGTTTTAAAAAAGCTGTAAATAAGCTTAAATTAGAGGATTGTATTAAAACACTGAAACATTTGCAGCAAGCAGAAATTGATTACAAGCTAAATCCAGTTGGCTTTGATATATATCAACAAATTTATGTTAAAGTTAATCCGATTAGTATTTAACCAAACTCACAAACGTTATTGCGAGAAGCTACTTTAGTAGCGACAAAGCAATCCATAAAAGTAACCAAAAATGGATTGCCACGACCTACTTGCGTGGTCTCGCAATGACTTATAAGCCTATAACTTGTAATCAGCGTATGTGAGCATGGTAATCCAGAAGCTTGTCAATTGCTTCGCTGCTTTACGGTTTTACTCGTAATGACAGCATGATACCAATAGTTAGATATGGTCTGGTATTTTAGAATGATCCCCTACTAAAATTGGTAAATCTTCCCAAACATCGAGAACAGGCTCTGCATTAGATGATACATTAAGAAGGTCAAATTTATTCCACTCTGAAAATTCGACTGAAGATGCTTGAAGAATAGGAGAGCTTATAGAAGGACGAGGGTTCTTACAATTATTCTTAGGAGGAGAAAATGAACGATATAGCTTATTAAACCTGCTTATAGGAACCGCATCATTGCATGTATTTGGATCATTATAATCTAAAATAGGTAATGAACTATATAGCTTAGCCTCATTATTTTCCTTGCCCTCACATGAATTAGTTGTTTCGTCCAATATATGATGCAAATTTGTGCTAGAAACTTTAAAATCATTATTCCATAATTTAGACCAAAAAGTACGATTATCATTTAAGCCCTTACAGACTCCTGTTACAATATTTTTGATATTCTTATTTAAATATTCATGACCCATTTCAGATAATTGAGGGCATAAATGTTCAGTGATTTTATCCCTATCTTTCGGCGAAGATACTCTGGCTAACTTTAAGGCTGTTAATACTATATTATAAGATGCAATCGTGTTATTTACTTTATCACAAAATGCTTTAATATTATCATCAGTGAGTTTACTTGGATCAAAATATTCCATATCATGGTGTTTTATAGTCTTACTCAACTGTTTTCTAGTTGAAAAAGACTCTATTGCTGCATTATTAACTGAATTTTTTAAATGTGTAAGGGTTACCATTGGATCAGTTATCTTATCTAACTGATTTTTTAAGTCAGAACAAATATTGTGCAGAGAGTCCTTAATTTTATGGAAAGTTACATAGTCCCACTGCACAGGGTCATCTTGAGATTCATTAAATATATTTGCCGTATTAAAAATCTTATACTTCCAGTAGTCAATATTTTCAGAATTAGTATCGGCAGTATCAACCTTCTCAATACCAACCGCGGTATTAGCATTGCCAATAATGGTTAGGGGTACTTTTTTCAATACAGCTTTCTTATGTTTACTCGTTGGCATGTGACATTTCATAATCTTCCATAATAATTTTTATTATGGAACATATTTATTGATATTTTATAGTATAAGTCAAGTGGATTTATATCAAAAAGAATAATTTTTATTAATTTTATGTAAAATATTGGATTTTTATGCAATTAAAACATTTTTTTACTTAGTGGCAGAAATTTTTGTGATATATTGCCTAAAAAGAGTATAAACCCTAAGAAACTTTTGTTATTGCAGGGAGTACGTAACCCGGCGAAGTATGTAAGCTGTCATTCCCTCGGGGTTTTGTCCACAACTGTTGAAAGTTAGAAGAGGAAGAGGTTTTAGACCGAATAGTTTAAAAGTCGTATGTGGTCAACGTCATTGCGAGAAAGACCGTAGGTCGCGAAGCAATCCATAAAAGTAACCAAAGATGGATTGCCACGACCTACTTGCGTGGTCTCGCAATGACAGAAAACCTATCTAAAACCCGCTTACCTTCTAACTTTCAACAGTTGTGGGGTTTTGTCATTCCCGCGTAGGCGGGAATCTGAGATCCCTGCCTTCGCAGGGATGACACAAAGTTGAGCAGGGGTGACGTAAGTCGAGTAGGGACGGTGATAAAAACAGTATTGCTTTGTCGTGTGCTTCGCTAATAGACGTATAGTAATGCTAATCAGGATAGCTGTATTTGTATTAAACTTAAAAAATTGGAAATATGATGTATCCAACAGTAAGATTAAGAAGAAATAGAAAAACTCGGTGGTTACGAGAATTAGTAGCGGAGAATAGGCTTAGCGTTAATGATTTAGTGTTAGCATTATTTGTTGTTGAAGGAGAAAACCAGCGTCAGGAGATTAGCACCATGCCTGGTATATATAGGTTGTCTATTGATCAAGTACTATTGACGGCTAGGCAGGCTTATGAGAATGGCATAAATGCCATAATACTTTTTCCCTGTATAGAGGCAAAGTTAAAAAGTGACAATGCGGATGAAGCGTATAATCTAGATAATTTAATGTGTAGGACTATTCGAAGTATCAAAAAGGCTAACATTGATATTGGTGTAATATGTGATGTTGCACTGGATCCTTATACTACGCATGGTCATGATGGTATTTTACATAATGGTGATGTAGATAATGATAAGACGGTTGAAGCTTTGTGTAAACAAGCTTTAGTTTTAGCAAAGGCTGGGGTAGGCATCGTAGCCCCATCTGATATGATGGATGGTAGGATTATGGCAATACGTCAAATGCTAGATTCAGAAGGTTTTATTAATGTTAATATACTATCTTATGCCGCAAAATATGCTTCAAATTTTTATTCGCCATTCAGAGATGCGGTGAGCAGTAATAAGGCAGTTTATCTAGATAAAGCGACCTATCAGATGGATGTACGCAATAGCAGAGAGGCTATGTTAGAGATAGAACATGATCTGGCTGAAGGGGCGGATATGATTATGATTAAACCTGGTATGATGTTTTTGGATATCATAGCCCAAGCGGCAAATAGCTTTAATACTAATATATTTGCCTATCAGGTCAGCGGCGAATATGCTATGTTGAGACTTGCTGCGGAGGTCAATGCCTTAAATTGGCAGGCGGTTTTGATAGAATCGTTATTATGTTTTAAGCGAGCTGGGGCTAGTAACATTGTTACTTATGCCGCGTTGGAAGTAGCTCAGATATTGAATAAACAAGCAATTAATATTGTAGAATAAATAGGATATAATGCAAGAGAAACGTCAGGCTAATGTAATAATAGGAATTATTATAACATTAGGTTTATTAATAACTATTACGTCATTTTATCTGTGGTTATCCTTTGAGACACCGCAGAAGCCTCTTGCTGGTAGAGGAGGGGGGTATAATGATGACGTGCAAATTGGTGGAAAATTTGAGCTAACTGATCAAGATGACAAGATTTTTAATAGTGATAATTTGAAAGGAAAATTGAGTTTGATTTATTTTGGCTTCACTTATTGCCCTGATATTTGTCCTACTTCTTTGCAAAAGATAATGGAGGTCATTAATACTCTTGATAAGTATAAAATTGATGTTGAATTTGTTTTTATTACCATCGATCCCAAACGTGATAGTTCTGATGTTCTTAAGGAATATTTAAAGCATTTTAATTCTAAGTTTATTGGTTTAACAGGTAGCGAACAACAGATTAAAGAAGTGGCTGATAAGTTTAAGGTGTATTATGCTAAAATAGATACTAATAGTGAAGATTATATGTTAGATCACTCTTCTTTCGTTTATTTGATGGATAGACAAGGGAAATATGTAAAGCATTTTTACTTAAATAGTTCAGCTCAAGAGATTATAGAATTTATTAGAGTAATGGAACAGCAGAAAAAATATTAAGATGAATTATTTACTAGTTTCATACCTGTTTGCCTTCTTGGCTCTTGGCTTATTGTTGGCAGCAAGTTGGATAGGTTATAATAAGGTTAAGGTTAGGTTAGTTAATGCAAAAAAGGGTAAAAAATAGATTAAAAATTATATTATTTTACCTATTATGCAGTGCCGGAGGGGTATATATGATATTATATAACCTTGAAGATAATATAGTATTTTTTTATCCTCCATCAAAGGTTAATGAGTTAAAACTTGGCAAAGAATTTAGGGTAGGGGGGTTAGTTAAAGTAGGTTCAGTTAAAAAAATTACGGCTGATAAGGTGCATTTTGTCATTACCGATGACATTAAAGACCTAGAAATATCTTACCAAGGGGTTTTGCCCGCTTTATTTCGTGAGAGGCAAGGGGTAATAGCTGTTGGTAAGCTATTAGACAACATATTCATAGCTCGTGAATTGTTGACTAAACATGATGAGAATTATTCTCCAGCCCAGTATATATATTCAAATGAAAAGTTGATAGAAAAAGATGGAAACGTAAAATTTAAGTGACGTTTTTATGCTGCTTAATACTTATAGAATAAAAATTGTAGGGTACTATAGTCAATTGATAAGAATTTGGTGACGTCGTTGCTCAATGCTCGCCTATTACTTATATGCGTCGCTCCATCGTTTCTAGCCCCAAATTCTCCTGAATTGACTAAATAATGATTTACAATATAAACTCGTAGAAATATATGGATAATAATAACGACTTCCCTGGTCAAGTAAATTTCGGTTTTTCAAAAGTGTCCTTTGAGCAGAAAAGAGATATGGTTAGAGATATTTTTTCTAGCGTTGCTAATGAATATGATGTAATGAATGACTTAATGAGTTTAGGCATACATCGTCTATGGAAAGATCAATTTGTTAGGCAAATTCCTAATTTAACATCAAATATATTGGACGTTGCAAGTGGCACCGGTGATATAGCTTTTAGGATAATAAAGCGAGCTAAGGAACAAAATATATTACCCCAAGTCACTTTGTGTGATATAAATTTAGACATGCTGACGATAGCTCGTAATAAAGCTGTTGATAGTAACATATTACATGGATTAGAGTATGTCGTAGCTGATGCGGAAAAATTACCTTTTCCTGATAATAGTTTCGATTGCTATACTATAGCATTTGGTATTAGAAATGTGTCAAAAATTGACAATGCCCTAAAAGAAGCTTATCGCGTACTAAAGCCCAAGGGCAAATTTCTATGTTTAGAATTCTCTAAAATGCAATATGAGGGTCTGAAGCAATTATACCAGTTTTATTCGTTTAATATTATTCCTAAGATTGGTAAAATTGTAGCAAACAACGAAGCAGCTTATCAATATTTAGTAGAAAGTATTAGTTTATTCCCAGATCAGGAGAATTTTGCAATTATGTTAAAGGATGCTGGATTTAGCGATGTTAGTTATAAGAATCTTCACTTAGGAATCGCTGCTATTCATAGTGGTTATAAATGATTAGCTTATTATTGAATTTTTTGCATATATTAAGAGTGGTAAGCAAGCAGCAAATTCTGACTTATCCAGGTACCATAAAATTACCATCTAGGTTAAGAATTCTTGGTTGGATGATAACCATAATAGTTTATCCGATTGGTTTATTTAAACTACCAAAAGACGATTTTGGTATGAGGTTAACTGATTGTTTTAAAAAATTAGGACCTGTTTATATAAAATTTGGGCAAACTCTTTCCACCAGACCAGATCTCATCGGAGTTAAAATTACTAACTACTTGCAATCTCTACAAGATAAGTTGCCGCCTTTTAGTAGCGATATCGCACGACAAATTATTGAGGAGTCTTTTGGACAAAGTGCCGATGAGTTATTTTCCGCCTTTGAGGATATACCAGTTGCGGCGGCTTCGATTTCTCAAGTACACAAAGCTAGGCTGAAATCAGGTGAGTTGGTTGCGGTAAAAATATTACGCCCTGAAATTCATCACACATATAATAAGGATATTAAACTTTTATATATTCTGGCTAGGCTAGTAGCAAGAATATCGACAAAATTAAAAAGACTACGATTAGTGGCAGTAATGGATGTATTTAATGCTACTATGAAGTTTGAGCTTGATCTACGTTTAGAGGCAGCTGCCGCCTCAGAATTGTTTGACAATTTCCAAAATGATGTTGATATATATATTCCTAAAATTTATTGGCAACTGACGCATGAATATATAATAACCACAGAATGGGTAGATGGAACATCAATTTATGCTCGAGATAAGCTGATAGAACAGGGCTTAAATCCAGCTGAAATAGCTCAAAAATTTGCTATAATGTTTTTTAATCAAGTATATAGAGATGGTTTCTTTCATGCAGATTTGCACCCTGGCAATATTCTAGTTAGGTCAGATGGTAGCATAGTGTTACTAGATTTTGGTATTATGGGTAGATTACCTGATAAAGATAGAATGGCAATTGCTGAGAGCCTATTTGGTTTTCTAAGTAAAAACTATAAGCTAGTAGCACTTGTCCATCTTCGAGTTGGTTATATAGATAAAAATACCGATCTTGATCTTTTTGCCCAAGCCTGTAGAGCAGTGAGCGAACCGATTATAGGATATGCTGTCAAAAATATTTCTATAGGTAAGTTACTTGCCCAATTATTTAAAATTACTGAAGATTTTGGTATGGAGGTGCAACCACAATTGCTATTATTACAGAAAACTATAGTAGTAGTTGAAGGGGTGGGACAACAGCTCGATCCAGAAATTAATATGTGGCAGCTTATAGAACCATGGATCAAGAAATGGGCAGCTAAAAATCTTAGCCCAGAGGCAAAGGTGATTAGGTTTTTAAAGCATTTACTAATAGAAATATCGGAAAGATTATGTAAATGAAAATAGTAACTTGGAATATTAACTCTCTACGTTTGCGACTTGATTTGCTTAAGAAGCTAATTGATCAACATCAGCCTGATATTATATCTCTCCAAGAGACCAAAACAGTTAATGAGTTATTTCCTCATCAAGCTATTAATGATATGGGTTATAATCATATATATTATTCAGGGCAAAAATCTTATAATGGAGTAGCAATTTTATCGAAAATTCCTATTACTAATAGATTCTCCCTTGAATTATATAATAGTGATAAAAGGCATGTAGCAGTTGAAGTTCTGGGTATAGAAATCCATAATTTTTATGTACCAGCTGGTGGAGATATAGCTGATGTAAAGATCAATGAGAAATTTAAACATAAATTGGCATATTTAGAATTAGTACAACAATGGTTGACCTATAATCGTAGTAAAAATAGTAAGATGATCATAACCGGAGACTTAAATATCGCACCATATGAGCATGACGTATGGTCGAGTCGTCAATTGCGGAATGTTGTTAGCCACACAGATATAGAGCGTTCAACCTTGTTGGAGTTACAATCTTCCCTAGGTTTTATCGATAGTAGCCGTCATTTCGTGCCGTATGATCAAAAATTTTATACTTGGTGGAGTTATAGAAACATAGACTGGCAAAAATCTAACCGGGGACGTAGACTAGATCATATTTGGACTAGTTGTAACTTACAAGATAAGATGTTATCGGTCAGCTCCTTATCAGAAGCTAGGGGATGGCTTCAACCTTCTGATCATGTGCCTTATTTTTTAACACTAAATATGAGGTAAATATAGCTAACATAGGTCATTGTGAGACTACATAGTGGTTGTTGGATCGCCACGCCACTTCGTGGCTCGCGATGACGCATAAGCGTTAGTTTAAGAAAATAAAGTAGAAAAGCTGTCTATTACTCGATAATCAAAATTTGTCATTCCCGCGTAGGCGGGAATCTAATACTACAGTTGTAGTTTAGATGTGAGCATTCACGATTTTTTTGTGATGAATAAAAAAACCTGATCACCAAGCGTCATTGCGAGGAGACCGTAAGGTCGACGAAGCAATCCAGAAAAGCGATTAGAAAGGATTGCCATGCCACCTACGGTGGCTCACTAATAGACAACTTTTCTACTTTATTTTTTTAAACTTAAGAAAATAATTCGTCATTGCGAGCCACCGTAGGTGGCGTGGCAATCCATTCCTAATAACTTTTGTGGATTGCTTCGTCGACCTACGGTCTTCTCGCAATGACGGTTTTTTAATTATTATTTTCTTAAACCAATGCTTATGCAGTGATGACGGGTATAAACGCATATGTCATTGCGAGATCACGCAAGTAGGTGGCGTGGCAATCCATGTATGGTCACTCTCTGGATTGCATTCGTCAGGTTACAACTTCCTGATGAGACAACTAGCAATCTGACTCTATCTCTAGGTGGACTCCTGTCGCTGTTGTCATATCTAAGTATGGTGGTTCATTAATCGCTGTATTCCTCACCATCTCTATGGTCACCCCATTACGAGATTCTTCCTGGAGTCCTGTCGCTGTTGTATTCCCTATGGTCACCCCATTACAAGGTTCTGCCTCTATCACATATACATTTACCTCACCGCACTGGTCATATATTTCGTCTTCAACTGCATCTTCAATACGCGGAGTTTCTGGTAATGGCTTTTTTGTTGCTGAAGGCATACTATATATAGGATTATATTTATTTTGCTCTTCATTTCCTAAGGTTTGTTGGCGTGCTTCTAAAGGTTTTCTCGTGTAAATAGTCACCCTGCCTTGAGGTATATAATTTGGCATATCTGTCGTAGTTGTATCGTTATCATCTTCAGTACAAAGACATGCCATAATAGCTGCAAAACCAACAAAGCCAGTAACGCAAATACCGACAAATGTCCCCAATAAAGCTTTTAGTAGTGGCGTTGTTTCTACCTTAGAAGCAGTGTGGCTCTCAGGAGTAGGTTCTTTTTCTGATAGATTGTCTTCTGTTTCCCAGTCTATAGTAACTTCAGTCCCTTTAAGATAATCCAAAATCCACTGTGCTGTTTCGGTATCTATACGGTTATTACGTATATCCAATTTCTCAATACGAATATCATTATCTTTTATTGCTTCTACAAGTGCTTTTGCTACTTCGGAAGGTATATTGTTTCTTTCTAGAATCAATGTATTAATTTTATTACCTTTCATCAGGTTTATAAGGTCTTCTATTCCTGCTAACTCTAGGCTGTGCTCTATAATTAATGTAGTAATCGGAGTTTCTTTAAGAATTTCCCCAAGCAATTTCGCTGTTTCGGGGTCTATTGTGTTATAATCTAGAGACAATGTAGTAACATTATTTTTTAAAAGTTGTTCTTTTAAAAAAGATGGCTCAAAATTATATTGGTTAAAATTTAATTTATTAGCAGCTTTTCTATAAACACCATCTACTAGATTTTGCTTCATGTGAGTGTGAAGGAGATTCTCTTCCTGAGTAAATTGGCTATTTTGATTATCTTTGGTTTTTTGTCTAATAGGTGTAGACATAACCAATAACTTATTTTCTGTTTTATGAGTAGGTTCTTCCTTTGTGGTAACAGGAATAGGCTCTACATTAAACTTATCACGGATCAATGATATAGTATCTGATCCCTTTGTTATCTTTACATAATTATCATGATTATCTACTGAACGTTTTTCCGTACTAATAGATTGCTCTAACTTGGATAGTTTAGAACTTTGTTCTTTGGATAATGGGTTATTAGCAACATGAGTAACTACAGGAGCAATATTGTTAGGCAAAGTAGATTGGTGACCTATCTTGGATACAGCATTGGGATTATTTGCTGATGAAATACCATTAAGCAAACTGTCAGCAGTAACAGTAGCAACAAAACCCCCCAAAACCAATCCTACTGTTCCTGTAGGAGAATTAAAACGCCCCCCATCTATAATCTTTACCCCAAATTCTGGGTTTTTTTCAAAAAAGCCAGGAGGAAGCTTTGTACTAAGAATTTCCTGCAAGTCCTGCTTTTGAACTTCATTAAGAGGTGTATTATTATTGTATGTAACACGCTTATTATTTTTACCTTTTTTACTCATTACTTTTTCTCCTTTATTTATATTACAAATTGTTGAAAATGCTGTAGTCAATTAACCTGAATTAGTGCCAAATAAGCACCCATCGGGCTGTCTATTAGCGAGGAGGCGTGAGCCTACGAAGCAATACATTTTAATCGTTTTTTTGGGTTGCTTTGTTGCCACTAAAGTGGCTTCTCGTAATGATGCTGAGGCTAAATACTAATCGGATTTATAACGTTGCCAATTCAAGTTAATTCACTATATTAGGTAAAATAATACTGATATTTTAATATTTAGCAACTTTTATGTAATATATTTTGTTCCGTAACATTAAAATACAATAGATTTTTTGTAATATAATCTGGAAATATATAGTCAATTCAAGAGAATTTGGGGCTAGGAACGATGGAGCGACGCCTATAAGTAATAGGCAAGCGACAATGTCCCCAACTTCTCATCAATTGACTATAGTTGCTCATTTGGCTATAGATACGCTGTAAAGATGAGAGATAAATAGAAAAATTATAGTCAATTTTATGTCATCCCTGCTTCGGTATGGGGTCTAGTACAACTGTTGAAAGTTAGAAGAGGAAGCGGTTTTAGATAGGTTTTCTGTCATTGCGAGACCACTACGTGGTCGTGGCAATCCACTTTTGATTACTTTTGTGGATTGCTTCGTTGACCTACGGTCTTTCTCGCAATGACGTTGATCACATACGACTTTTAAACTATCCGGTCTAAAACCGCTTCCTCTTCTAACTTTCAACAGTTATGGGGTCTAGATTCCGCACCGAAGCGGAAATGACAATAGTGGGTGGGAATGGCAAATTACTTCTTATGTCGTCCCTAAGAAATTACAGAACTATAGTCAATTGATGAGATGGAGATAATTTATATTTTAAATATGTTCCTAAAATTTTGCTTTGCTTTCTGATTGTGATTTTTGTTTCCTGGCTATATATATTCCACTTGAGATTATTATTATTGCTCCAACAATTGAGAAAATATCTGGTATTTCTTGCCAAATAACTATACTTAAAATTAAAGAAAATAAAACATTGCTATAAGCTAAAATACTCGTTTCTGTAACTAAACCAATTTCTAATCCTTTATTTAATAATATTTGGTGTAAAAGCATCAACAGAGCATTGATTGATAACAAGACCCAGTCATTTAAAGAAACTTGTGTTATAGCAAAATTCATTAAAAAAGGTAACATACTAAGAGAAGCTATCCCAAAATAATATACTAATACTCTATCTGAATTTTCTGTTTTTAGTAAATTTTTTATTGATATGAGAGTTAGTGCCATAAATATTCCACTAAATAATCCAAAAATTGCTCCCAAATTTATAATTTCTCTTGATGGTTTTAATATTAATAAGCACCCAATAAAGCCAATTATCGCTAAAAATAATAGTTCTTTGTTAATAGATTTATCAATAAAAATGCCAGTTATTAGTAACACCCAAAGTGGAGAAAGATTTGTAAGTACACTGACATTAAAAAGAGACAAGTAATTTACTGACGAAAACATGCAATACCAATATCCTATGCCTAATAATCCCCTGCTAATTAATGCCCAATAATGTTGCGACACTATTAATCTACCATGAGACTTTATAACTTTTGGTAAAAAATAGATAGTACAAAGAAAAAATTGGGAAAATACCACTAAAGAAACAGGAGTACTGCTATCAAGAGATTTTACTATACTAGCTTTTATTGCCCCAAGTCCAAATGCACTTAAAATATATAATGTTGCTTTCATATGGTTAAATCGCTAAGGTTTGTCTAGTACTACAGTTGTAGATTAAATGTGAGTGTTCACGGAAAAAAGGTTAAAGTATAAGACGTCATTGCGAGGAGAGCGTAGGTCGACGAAGCAATCATAAAACTAACCAAAAATGGATTGCCACGCCACCTACGGTAGCTCGCAATGACGATTTTTCTACTTTATTTATATGTCATTGCGAGGAGGTCGCCAGACCGACGAAGCAATCCAGAGAAGTGATTAGAAATGGCTTGCTTCGTCGACCTTACGGACTCCTCGCAGTGACGCTTGGCGATCAGATTTTTTTATTCATCACAAAAAAATAGCAAAAAAATTGTGAACGCTCACATCTAAACTATAACTGTAATACAGAATTATGGTTTAAATAAATTACCTAGACCACTACGCATTAGGCTTTTGGGGTTCATATTGCTTGCCTTTTTCATAAAACCACTTATTTGCTTAAATTGTTTCAATAGATTATTGACTTTCTGAACTGATGTTCCTGAGCCTTCAGCAATACGCTTTCGACGTGAGGCATTCAGCAAATCTGGTTTTCTTCGTTCTTTTTTGGTCATTGACAAAATTATTGCTTCTTGGTGGTCTATTAATTTGCTACTTAATTTCGATTGATCGACCTTATCGATAATTTTATTAATGCCAGGTAACATATTTATCATACTGCTCAATCCACCTAGTTTTTTTATACTCCTCATTTGCGTTAGGTAATCTTCCAAGTCAAATTTACCTTTTTTTAGTCTAGCAGCTGCTTTTTCCGCCTCTTCCTGATCTATTAGGCTACTTGCTTTTTCAACAAAGGAAATAATATCTCCCATATCTAATATTCTCGAGGCGATACGTTCTGGATCAAATAACTCTAAATCTGCCAATTTTTCACCAGTACTTAGGAACTTAATAGGCTTATTGGTAACATGCTTAATACTCAAAGCCGCTCCACCTTTAGCATCACCATCAATACGAGATAAAATCACCCCGGTAATTCCTAGTTGTTGGTCAAAATTGCTAGCTATAAGTACTGAATCTTGCCCTGTCATTGCATCAACCACCAGAATTATTTCCTTTGGCTTTACTAAATTTTTTATATTTACCGCTTCTTGCATCATTTGATCATCGATTTGCAACCTACCTGCCGTATCATAAATAACGACATCATAGGCGGCTAATTTTGATTCGTGCAAGGCTCTTTTAGTAATATCGATAGGATTATGGTTGGGGATAATAGTTAAACTATCTACCTCTATCGATTTACCAAGGATGGTTAGCTGCTCCTGAGCAGCAGGACGATAAGTATCAAGAGAAACTAACAACACCTTTTTATTCTGATTTTTTAGCCTAAGTGCTAATTTAGCACTGGCAGTAGTCTTCCCACTACCTTGTAGCCCAACCATTAAAATATTTACCGGAGGGGCAGATTTAAGTTGTAATACACTATCCTCTGGAGAAGAGGATAATATATTAATTAACTCATTATGGATAATTTTTACTATCATCTGCCCTGGAGAGACTGATTTTATCACCTCCTGCCCCATAGCTTTTAACTTTACTTCAGCAATAAAGTCCTTAACTACCGGTAGTGCCACATCTGCTTCAAGAAGGGCAATCCTAATATCACGCATAGTATCGTTTATTTGGGCTTCAGATAAAGTGCCGCTTCTTTTGATACGATCAAAGATTTTTGTTAGATTTTGAGTTAATGTTTGGAACATAAAATTTAATAAGTTACTTTAATTTTATCATTCTAGCATATTTACTAAGAAGCACTAAGCATATTAGCAAAAAAAATATTATAGTCAATTGATGTCATTATTAATTTTCAAAAAATACTTTACATGTAAAACAAAATATTGTCTTATATAGAATGTATCGTACATTTGTTAAATTTTTATAAGGTAAATTTTATGGGCAAATCCACTACAGAACTCAATAGAGTTATCAAAGCTCTAAAAGTAGGAGAAAATATTGAGAAGATAGATTTGTATAAGAATAAGATAGGCAATAAGCAAATTGGATTACTGGTACAAGCCTTATTGGAAAACAATACTGTAAAACGTATAAATTTAGATTGCAACGAAATAGATGATAAAGGCGCTATGTTAATAGCCAAACTATTAGAAGGCAATAAATTTATAGATGGAGTCTATTTACATCATAACAAGATAAGCAATAAAGGTGCAAAATGTTTAATACAAGCTTTAGAAAATAACGACCGTATATTGAGCCTTGACTTGTCCGGAAACAAAAAGATAGGGCTTGGTCTACAACAAGATGTAATGAAGCTATTACATAGAAATATATTAAAAACTGTAGAAACATTACCCTATAAGAATGAACAAGTAGATCAGGCAAAAGAAGATAGTGTATGGCTATGGTTAATGAAAAAAAATACCCCTTCCATTTCCTCTGCAATGCAAACACAGTCGCTAGACAAAAAACTACCGCCTATTGTGCAAAAGTTAAAAGAAATGCAGCAGCAATTAGGAGGGATTATAGAAGAAATAGAAGCACTCTTACAACCCCCCACCTTACAAGAGCAAATTTCTCAAAATGCATCGTTATTAGGTAATATAAGCCTAATAGTTCATTCAGATTCAACAGATTCTGTTAACGTTGTTTAACTTAGATAGTCACCTACGCGGGAATGACAACTTATGGATCTACGGTCTTTCTCGCAATGACACCAAGCTATTTTCTATGTGACTTTTAAACGCCATGCGTAAGATGAGAAAATATATATAAAACATTTATCAAAAGGACACGATTTCAAATTTTAGCGTTATTAGTTGATTATTTGTCCATTCTAACATATAGTCAATTGATGAGAAGTTGGGGACGTCGTCACTCGTCGCTCGCCTATTACTTATAGGCGTCGCTCCATCGTTCCTAGCCCCAAATTCTCCTGAATTAACTATAATATCCTGGTATCACTAAGAGTGTTACGATTTTTTATTTATAAAATTTTATTTTATGCACAATACTGATATTATAATAATTGGAGCAGGACCAGTTGGGTTATTTGCTATTTTCCAAGCTGGGATGCTTGGTATGCGTTGCCATGTTGTTGACTCACAGGAAATAATAGGTGGGCAATGTAGCATACTATATCCAGAAAAGCCGATATATGACATACCAGCCTACCCTAAAATTATGGCAGAACAGTTGATAGAACAATTGGCATTACAAGCCAATCCGTTTAATCCGGTTTATCATCTCAATCAGCAAGTTATACAATTAAAAAAAGAAGATGACTATTTCCAAATCACCACTTCTAAAAATGTCACAATAGCTGCTAAAGTTATTATTATTGCTGCTGGCTGTGGTTCTTTTGGACCTAACAGACCTCCACTAGTTGGTATAGAAGCATTTGAAGGAAAATCAGTATTTTATTTTATCAATAACCGCAATAGTTTGGCTAACCAAGAAATCGTCATAGCTGGTGGCGGAGATTCGGCTGTAGATTGGGCAATATCACTCTGCGAAATTGCTAAAAAAATATATTTAGTACATCGGCGCGAGAAGTTTCGAGCAGCTCCTGAAACTATAAGGCAACTCAAAGAATTAGCCGATAATGGTAAAATTGAGTTGGTAATTAATTATCAACTAGACCATTTAGTAGGAAAAGATGGCATCTTAGAAGCCGTTGGAGTAAAGGATTTCGAAGGAAATATTCGCACCTTACCAGCAAATATATTATTGCCATTTTTTGGACTTACCCAAGAACTTGGTCCAATAAAAAATTGGGGATTACATGTTAAAACAAATCATATAATTGTCGAGCCTGGTTATTTTGAAACAAATATTTCAGGTATCTATGCAATTGGTGATATTGCTAGTTATCCAGCAAAATTAAAATTAATTCTTAGTGGTTTTGCAGAAGCAGCCAGTAGTTTACATCATGCCTATAGTAGGGTATTTGAAGGTAAAGCCTTACATTTTGAATATTCGACTACCAAAGGACTGCATAAATAGGCTACGCAACTTTTATAGTCAATTGATGGGAAGTTGGTGACTTTGTCGCTCAATGCTTGCCTATTACTTATAGGCGTCGCTCCATCGTTCCTGCTACCCAATTCCCCACAACTGTTGAAAGTTGGAAGAGGAAGCAGTTTTAGACCAGGTAGTTTAAAGTCATATGTGGTCAACGTCTATTAGCGAGGAAGACCGTAGGTCGACGAAGCAATCCACAAAATTAACTAAAAATGGATTGCCACGACCTACTTGCGTGGTCTCGCTAATAGCGAAAAAGCTATCTAAAATCCGCTCCACCTTCTAACTTTCAACAGTTGTGCCCAATTCCCCTGAATTGACTATATATACACATTAAATAAGTCACAATTAATAAAAATTCATAAATTTTTTACAAACTATTTAAAACCTTCTTGACTCTATAATTATAGTACAATATCCTAAAAATTCCATATAATCCCAAATTATCCCAAACATGACCAAATCTAATTATGGAATAATTTGTACAGGGTATGGTTATATAGCTAATTTGATTTGTATTTAATCAGATAATGTTTGTCATTCCCGCGTAGGCGGGAATCTAGACCCCGCACTGAAGCAGGGGTGACACTACCAATTATTGGAAGGTAAATAGGTAAATGAATATTTTTTTGTCAAAATATATAAATAATCTTGATAAGAAAGGTAGGGTTTCGGTACCTGCTATTTATAGAGCAGCTTTGTCTAGCCAGTCATTTAATGGGGTTATTGTCTATCCGTCTTTTAGAAATAAGTGTATTGAAGCGTGTAGTTTAAAGAGGCTTGAGGAGTTAAGCCAAATGATTCAAACCTTAGACCCATATTCTGAGGAACGAGATGCTTTTGAAACAATCATTCTTGGCGAGGCTATCCAACTTGCGTTTGATGGTGAGGGTAGGGTGATTTTGCCTAAATCTTTAATAGAGCATTCTGACATATCAGAACAGGTTTGTTTTGTAGGAAAGGGATTAGTTTTTGAAATTTGGCAGCCGCAAAATTTTGAGACCTATCTTTCTTCAGCTCGGCAAATTGCTCAAAATAACCGTTTAACTCTTAAGAATATTAATAAGGAAATATGATACAAGAGTCCTCTCATACAGCTGTTATGTTAAATGAAGTTAAGGAAGTCTTGTGTCCTAAAGATGGTGGAATTTATCTGGATTGCACTTTTGGTTTTGGTGGTTATAGTCGAATGATACTCGATTCTTGTAATTGTCAATTAGTGGCAATTGATCGTGATCCAAATGTTATAACTTACGCCAATCAGTTGATAAAAGATTATCCTGGTAGAGTGAGATTTATTCAAACAGGGTTTGCTGAAAGCTTTTCAGAATTAGGTTCATTGAAATTTGACGGCATAGTTATGGATTTAGGGGTTTCTTCTATGCAGATTGATTCTGGCGATAGGGGATTTTCCTTTACTCATGATGGTCCACTCGATATGAGAATGAGTGGAGTAGGGCAGAGTGCTGCAGATTTTATAAATAATGCTGATGAACAAGAAATAGCTGATGTGATTTATAAATATGGCGATGAGTCTTATTCTCGAAGAATCGCTAAAAGAATTGTAGAACATAGGAGGTTAGAGCCTATTACCAATACAGCAAGGTTTGCTCATATTGTTCGTAGTAGTATAGGTTTTCGAAAAGGTAAGATAGATACTGCTACCAAGAGTTTTCAAGCAATTCGCATTTACATTAATGATGAATTGGGTCAATTAGAAAGATTTCTAAGTAATAGCAAAAATATTCTATCAGCAAATGGTCGCCTAGTAATTGTCTCATTTCACTCATTAGAAGACCGAATTGTTAAGAATTTTTTTAAAGCAAATTCTGCTAAGTTAGTTGCCAGGTCTAAATATGCGGCAAAGGTTTTTACTAAAGAAAATTCTAAGGAATGGCTTAAGATTATTACAAAGAAGCCATTATGTCCATCGTCTAGAGAAATTGCACTTAATCCAAGAGCAAGGTCTGCAAAGTTAAGGGCTGGACAGAAAATAGAGGGTGCTACATATGGCGGTTAGAATATTTAGTTATATAGCTTTCTGTACTATAATTTTTTCCATTTATGGGTTATTTAGAGTAAAAGATAAGGTTATTATCTTACATTATCAGCTTGGAGAGGTTTCAAAACAACTGATTGATGAGAGTAATAGAATTCACGTGTTAAAAGTCGAACAATCATACCTTACTTCTCCAGCTAGACTAAGAAAATTATCATCACTTTATTTACAATTAGATACTGTTAAAGTTAAGCAAATGATTAGTGATCCTTTAATGCCTGAAAGTAAGAAATATGTCAAGTCTCATGAAGTGAGTGGTTCATATTTTAATAAAACCAATGTTAAGTGGCGTTATAAAACAACTGCTAATAGTAAATACATAAAAACTGTTTCAACTAAAAAATCAGAGTATATTCGATGAAAGGTACTCTTTTTGCCTATGAATACGCCATTGTAAGGAGGCATAAGCCGATGAGGCAATCTAATGAGTGTGGATTGCCACGACCATTTCATGGTCTCGCAATGACGGAAGGACTTCTTACCCACTGGTCATTGCGAGGAGGTACTTTAGTACCGACGAAGCAATCCAGGAAAGTGATTAGGAATGGATTGCTTTGTTCGAGTTTCGTGGTTCATCGCAATGACGCGAGTAGGTTATGAGTAATAATATAGTTTTATTAGCATTGATAAAAAATACTATAACTAAAATGAAAAGAAGTTTTAGTAATATTATTTTATGGGATATTTGTGCTGACAATACCAAAATCAGATTATTCATAGTTAGCTTTTGTTTTGCTGTGTTTTTTTGTGGGTTGTCATACCGCTTAATAATCGTTGCGACTAATGGTTATGTTAAGCCAGAATATCAAGTAAAGAGTAGTAACTTTAGAAAAGAGATAGTAGACCGCAATGGTAATTTATTAGCAGTTAACTTACCCTCTTCCTCATTATTTGTTAATCCACAAAAAGTAATCAACCCAGAGCAATCTTTAGAAAGATTATCTAAAATCTTGCCTGAGATTGATAAAACGAAATTACTTGCAGAACTAAAGGGTAATAAAAGTTTTGTATGGGTAAAAAGGGATTTATTGCCAAAAGAGCAAGAGGCGGTGTTAAATTTGGCAATGCCAGGCTTTAGTTTTGAACAAGAACAAAAGAGGATATATACTTTCTCCAATTTATTATCACATGTTATAGGATATGTGGGTAGGGATTTGGCTGGTCTTGCTGGGTTGGAAAGGAGTTATGACAAATTTTTAACTAATTCGGATTTTGACTTAGCACAGCCAGAACAGCTTAAAAAACCACTTGAATTATCTATAGATGTAAGATTACAGAATATCCTAAATGAAGAAATAGATAAGACATTAAAGGAATTTAGTGCAATAGGAGCGGTAGGGATAATTGCCAATCCTAATAATGGTGAAATTCTAGCTCTGATTAGTAAACCTGATTTCAATCCACATTACCCGAGTAGTGCAAAGCCAGAAGAGTTGTTTAATATGGCAAGTCTTGGTATTTATGAGATGGGGTCGGTATTTAAAACCTTAACTATGGCTGTAGGTTTTGATACTGATGCTATAGCAATGAACGATGCTTATGATATTAGCTATATGAAGGTAGGGGCGTTTAATGTAAAAGATTATCACCCAAGGCATGGGTGGCATAGTGTTCCAGAAATTTTTCTGCATTCATCAAATATTGGGGTTAGCCAAATTATGTTAGAAGTTGGCAAAAATGATTTCAAAAAATACTTAAAAAGATTAGGGTTACTAGATCAGCTTAAAATTGAATTACCAGAGAGAGGCACCCCTTTGTTTCCATCCGATAAGAGATGGAGTGATTTAACGAGTGTTGTAATGTCATATGGTTATGGTATTTCAATTAGTCCTTTACACTTTATACAAGCAGTATTGCCGGTAGTGAATGGTGGGACATTATATGATTTGACTCTAATCAAAAGACAAGATGAACCTCTTGTTGGCACAAAGGTTTTTAGTGAAAAAACCTCTAAGCAAATGAGTGAATTATTTCGTTTTGTGGTAAAAGAAGGCACCGGACGTAGAGCTGATGTAAAAGGATATCTTGTTGGTGGGAAGACTGGTACGGCTGAGAAATTAACGGCAGATGGGCATGGCAAAAGAAGGTATCTTAAGAATAGCAGAATGTCATCATTTTTAGGTGTATTACCAGCTTCTAATCCACAATATGTTATTTTTATAATGTTTGATGAGCCAAAAGGAACAAAGGAGTCCTTTGGTTTTGCTACTGCCGGCTGGACTGCCGCTCCTACCGTTGGGAGAGTCCTTGAGCGAATGGTGTCACTATATGGAATAGAGCCGATTGAAAAAGGCGAGGAATTGTGATTATTAACAAATAGTGAACATACGCTATGCCTCCTATAAGCGTCAATTTAAGAAAACAATAATTAAAAAATCGTCATTGCTAGGAGGTCGCCAAACCGACGAAGCAATCCAGGAAAGTAATTAGAAATAGATTGCTTCGATCATTACTGGTTTTGCAATGACTTCATTGCAAAAGAACATATGTGAGCGTGCTAATCCATTTCTAATCAGCTTTTGGATTTACTATCTTGAATAAAGTTCAATTACTAAATGTACTTCTGGCTCAAAAGGATATGGAACATCAGAAATTACTGGAATTCTGACGAACTTACCAGACAATGAATGGGCATCAAAAGTTAAATAACCTGGTACGGTATTTTCTTGTTTGCTAGCTGTTTCGAGTATTACAGGAATTTGTTTTGCTGATTCCTTTAGCTCGATGACATCGCCTTCTTTTAATCGCATGCTTGGGATATCAGCCTTTTTGCCATTTACCTTAATATGACCATGGGTGACAAATTGTCTTGCAGCAAAAATAGTTGGGGCAATATTCATTCTGTAGATAACAGCGTCAAGCCTTCTCTCTAATAGACCTATAAAATTTTCACCAGTATTACCTTTCATTTTTTGTGCAAGAGCAAAGGTGTTTCTAAACTGTTTTTCGTTAATCCGACCATAATGACATTTAAGCTTTTGTTTAGCTTTTAAGTGTACACCATAATCAGAAGTTTTAACCATACTATTCTGACCATGTTGACCAGGACGGTAATTTCTTGTATTGAAGGCATCTTTGCTGTCGCCCCATAGGCTTACACCGAGTCTTCGACTTGCCTTATATTTAGAACTAATAATTTTTGTCACGCTCTATAAATCTCATAATTTTGACATTATTAATATATACATTGAAATTCATCAAGTATATATTAAAATATATATATTTTAACAACTAAAGTCAACCCTCATTTCTTGAAATATCAAAAGTTATTTGTTCAACAACAGATAATCCTCAAGATTGATTATTTGGGCTGACTTAATATCTATATTGGAGTGGGAAGTAAGCAAAATAATTCCACCATTATTGGCTTTTGAAATAATCAAGTTATATAGTAATTCTTTATTCTCTTGATCTAGGTTTGCCTCTACTTCATCCAATAACCATAAGTTTGATTGGCAAGCAATGAGCTTTGCTAAGGCAACCTTTTTTTGGTTGCCAGCAGAGAGCCTATAACATTGTTCATGCAAAATATTATATAACTTGAAATAATATACCGAAGATTCTAATGTTTCAAGGGAATCATAAATTATCGACCAAAATCTTAGATATTCTAATACAGTTATTTGAGATTTTAGCCCAAGATTATGTCCAATATAATTACAATAAGGTTTTTTTAAATGTTTGCAGTTCAATGAGCTATATAAAATATTTCCACTTGTTGGATTTTGTATATTAGCAACAATCCTAAGTAATGAAGTCTTTCCACAGCCATTAGCTCCTTGTAAATAAACTATAGAAGATGGTAAGCAAGTCACGCTGATATTAGTGAAGATACTTCTTTGGTCTATAATAAGAGTGACTTGCTCAAATGACAACATTTATTCTAGATGACCATCTATAGGAGTCTCAGCCATAAGGTCTACTGTATTATCTTCATTGTTAACATTATCTTTAATTTTGAAAAAATCAAGTTCTTTCATATCTAAGACTTGTTCTTCTGGCGAGTTATAAAAATACTTTTTGAGAGTGTATAATGCAACCGTAATCGTCATGATTATCAATGAAGAAGCTGCTGTAATAAGAATCTTCCCAGTTGTAGTAAGGGTCTCTTCAGTTGTAGTAGAAGCCTTTTCGGTTGTAGTAAGGGTCTCTTCAGTTGTAGTCGGAGCATTCTTAGTTGTAGTAAGGGTCTCTTCAGTTGTAGTAGAAGCCTTTTCAGTTGTAGTAAGGGTCTCTTCAGTTGTAGTAGAAGCCTTTTCAGTTGTAGTAAGGGTTTCTTCAGTTGTAGTAGAAGCCTTTTCGGTTGTGGTAAGAGCCTCAGTTGTAGTAGAAACCTTTTCGGTTGTGGTAAGAGCCTCAGTTGTAGTAGAAGCTTTTTCAGTTGTGGTAAGAGCCTCAGTTGTAGTAGAAACCTTTTCGGTTGTGGTAAGAGCCTCAGTTGTAGTAGAAGCTTTTTCAGTTGTGGTAAGATACTCAGTTGTAGTAGAAGCTTTTTCGGTTGTAGTAAGATCCTTCTTAGTTGTTTTTGAATGGGGATAGCTTTTATTATAGTCTAGCAATAACTCTTCCAAAGAATTGTCGAGTATTTGTGTAATATGGTCCAATTTTTTTAATTTTTTTTCTGAAGAATTGTCCGGGTAACCTAAGTCATTAAGTAGCTCACTTGGAGATGTATTACCTAGATCATAAAGGCTAGGGCTAGTTTGTTTTGTAGTAGGAAAGGTACCAACGTTACGTAGTACGGCTGTTGCAGCACATAAAGATGTTACAACAGAACCAGGAGATAAAAGTTTCATAAAAATTGTTTCCTATTTTGAATATTTAATTTAACAGTGTAATTAAAATTAAAATAAATTTTTTCTTAGAAGTCAAGCTTTAATTTCAATTTTTCCTGTAAAAAGTGAATAAAAACCGTTAAAATTTTTACTTGAAAAGCTTAGTGTTAGATATTTTATTGTGTATAATAATTCGAATCGACTTTAATTATTTAGAGTTCCTGCATAACTCCATTTAACTATCTCTGATTTATGCAGGAGGTTTAATATTTTTACTGCTCTGGCATATCTATTGTTGTTGTTGTTGTTGCTGTGTCTCCTACCACCTCTGTATCCGATGGATTGGTTTTTATTGTTGTAAAAAATTCTATATTAAGATGCTCGTCATTAGTAAAGCTTTTATTAATGTGTTCAGCAGGCTTTTTATCTATTTTTAGTGAATCTTTTGTTCCACCAGATTGAGTACCTTCTGTCTGTATTTTCTGCAATTTGTCAAAACACTTTTTATAAACAACACGAGTACCGTAACCCAAAATACTAAAAAAACATAACGCAAAGAATGAACCTAAAGTTATAAGTGCATCTTTCATCCACAATTCTTGATTTGTAGTATTTTGATTGGGAGGAGTGTAGCTGCAATTATTTATATATGGATTTGTCATAAAATTTGTTTCCTATTTAAGAATATTAATTGATATTAGTTGTAACAAGATAGTTAACATCAACTATCTAAATTGATAAAATAGGTTTTTTGTATATAAGTCAAGGTAATTCAAAGTTGTTTATAAAAAATAAATTGTCATTCCCGCGTAGGCGGGAATCTAGACCCCTGCTTACGCATAAGCGTTAGTTTAAGAAAACAATAATTGAGAAACCGTCATTGCGAGAAAGACCGTAGGTCGACGAAGCAATCCATAAAAGTAACCAAAGATGGATTGCCACGCCACCTAAGGTGGCTCGCAATGACGGAAAAGCGATCTAAAACCCGTTCTACCTTCTAACTTTCAACAGTTGTGGAGTTTTACCCAGATCATTGCGAGGGGCTATAAAGAGCCTTAGTAGATATAGTATCGGTTTTTGTTTTTTTAGTGACTTATACCTATGCTGCTGCTGAATTTAAATCTGAATCTAAATTTCCAGTTCCTGCCAGTGGAACTAATAAATCTTTTATCCCATCTGTATAATCGTTATCATTAATTGGGATGATTTGATCTACTAGCTTCAATAAACTCGGCTCATCACAATTTTTAAGTTCTACGTTTAATTCCTCTTTTGTTTTATTTTTATTATAACATTGTTTTAGTTTATGGAGAGCGTATACAATAACTGCAGTGGTAACTACCGCTGCAGCTGTTTCAGCTATAGGTGCAACTACTTTGTTCCACAACCATCCTTGATCTTCAGCGGAAGGGGTAGTTTGGTCTTGTGGTGCTGTTGGTGTAGAAGGTTCTGCCTGAGTAGTGTTATCTTTTGGCATAGCAGTAGAAGAATTTTCTTTAGTAGTAGAAGCTTCTGTAATTAAAGAGGTAAGAGAGGTTTCAGTAATTTTTTCCGGCGTAGTAGAAGTTGTTGTGCTAGAAGCTTCAGAGGTGGAAGAAGATGGTTCATGGCATGTATGTGTGAATTCCAAAGGAAATGTATTAGGGCGGTCTTTAGATTCCAAAAAGGAATATTTTGTTGTTACTGTTTTCATATCATATCCTATAGATGAGTCGTCTAGCCAAAGAGCTGGTGGCTCGAACTGAAATGCCTTTTTACTGTCAACATAGGTTCTACCTTCTACAACATTCCCTTTTTCTGAGCAAGGCTTATCCGTACACTTAACATATAGTGTTGTAGACTGAGGATTCTCCCCCCAATCGTAGAATTTTTCTCTAACTATTTCAAATTTAAAGCACTGATTTTTTAGATCAATTTCTCGCCATATCTCAGAGGTAGAAGCAGCCCGAGCACTCCTATGATGAACTACATTAGAATTTTCTGTATCAAAATTATCTGCGTTAGAGTTATCTGGAGTATTAAATGTAACATGGCGGTATGCATGGGCAGCATGTGATGTTGCTAACAAAGTAGCAAAGAAGATATGTTCTTTAGGAATAGATGAAAAAGCATTAGCAACAGTAGTAAACCAGCTATTATTTGGATTAGAATTATCTGGATTAGAATGGTCAGTAACAAATCCAAAATTTTTGGCTGCCTCTAGTTGTTTTCCTTCGAGGGCTTCTTTGCCGTATTCTGCCATAGTTTCTGCCAGATGAAGGAATTGTAATGTAGTAGATAAATTTGCAAAGTTCTTATCATCATCATAATATTGGCTATTTAAGCACTCAGGATCTTCTAAATCACGATAATAATCAATCGGTACTGTTTTTGACATAAAAATTTATTTCCTATTTAATAATATTGGTTAATATTTTTTTTAACAAGATAGTTAATATAAACTATCAAAATTGATAAAATAGCTTTTTCATAAAGAAGTCAAGACTTAATTTTAAAATTGTTTAATAAAAATAAAATAGTGAAATCTGGTTTTTTTTGCCATTCTTGCTTCTCCTTGTCATTCTCGCCCACTATTGTCATTCCCGCGTAGGCGGGAATCTAGACCCCTGCTTACGCATAAGCGTTAGTTTAAGAAAACAATAATTGAGAAACCGTCATTGCGAGGAAGACCTTAGGTCGACTAAGCAATCCATAAAAGTAACCAAAGATGGATTGCCACGCCACCTACGGTGGCTCGCAATGACGGAAAAGCGATCTAAAACCCGTTCTACCTTCTAACTTTCAACAGTTGTGGAGTTTTACCCAGATCATTGCGAGGGGCTATAAAGAGCCTTAGTAGATATAGTATCGGTTTTTGTTTTTTTAGTGACTTATACCTATGCTGCTGCTGAATTTAAATCTGAATCTAAATTTCCAGTTCCTGCCAGTGGAACTAATAAATCTTGTATCCCATCTGTATAATCGTTATCATTAATTGGGATGATTTGATCTACTAGCTTCAATAAACTCGGCTCATAAAAATTTTTAAGTTCTACGTCTAATTCCTCTTTTGTTTTATTTTTATTATAACATTGTCTTAGTTTATGGAGAGCGTATGCAATAACTGCAGTAGTAACTACCGCTGCAGCTGTTTCAGCTATAGGTGCAACTACTTTGTTCCACAACCATCCTTGATCTTCAGCGGAAGGGGTAGTTTGGTCTTGTGGTGCTGTTGGTGTAGAAGGTTCTGCCTGAGTAGTGTTATCTTTTGGCATAGCAGTAGAAGAATTTTCTTTAGTAGTAGAAGCTTCTGTAATTAAAGAGGTAAGAGAGGTTTCAGTAATTTTTTCCGGCGTAGTAGAAGTTGTTGTGCTAGAAGCTTCAGAGGTGGAAGAAGATGGTTCAGTAGTAGTGGTTTTTACTAATTCTCTTAATAAATTATTCCTATTTATAGCCAATTGGTTATTCGGTTCTTCCTTAAGAGCAAGCTCGATCTCTGTCATAGCCTCTGTAAATTGTTTACTTTGATAAAGATTAGTAGATTCCTTATAGTGAGAATAAAACGGGGTTAATGGTTCATTGCAGCTAAGTACCTCTGAACCGTATTTAATATCATATCCCCAACCATAGTTAGGGGTATTATATGTATAATCCATCTGTACTTTCCCCCCACTGATAGCTTTTGGTTCTGCAAGACCTATATTGTATTCCCACCAATGTTTTGCTACCCATGGTGTTAATTGGGAATTCTCTCTATGTATGCAAGGTTCCCCACTACACCTAGTATTGATAGTATCCTTACTTCCTCTATTCCAGCTACTTCTATGCAATCCAACAAAAAAGCAATTTTCATTGTCTAAATCCACGAAGCTGCTAATTGGTATATCTCCTGCAGCCCGAGCACTCCTATGATGAACTACATTAGAATTTTCTGTATCAAAATTATCTGCGTTAGAGTTATCTGGAGTATTAAATGTAACATGGCGGTATGCATGGGCAGCATGTGATGTTGCTAACAAAGTAGCAAAGAAGATATGTTCTTTAGGAATAGATGAAAAAGCATTAGCAACAGTAGTAAACCAGCTATTATCTGGATTAGAATTATCTGGATTAGAATGGTCAGTAACAAATCCAAAATTTTTGGCTGCCTCTAGTTGTTTTCCTTCGAGGGCTTCTTTGCCGTATTCTGCCATAGTTTCTGCCAGATGAAGGAATTGTAATGTAGTAGATAAATTTGCAAAGTTCTTATCATCATCATAATATTGGCTATTTAAGCACTCAGGATCTTCTAAATCACGATAATAATCAATCGGTACTGTTTTTGACATAAAAATTTATTTCCTATTTAATAATATTGGTTAATATTTTTTTTAACAAGATAGTTAATATAAACTATCAAAATTGATAAAATAGCTTTTTCATAAAGAAGTCAAGACTTAATTTTAAAATTGTTTAATAAAAATAAAATAGTGAAATCTGGTTTTTTTTGCCATTCTTGCTTCTCCTTGTCATTCTCGCCCACTATTGTCATTCCCGCGTAGGCGGGAATCTAGACCCCTGCTTACGCATAAGCGTTAGTTTAAGAAAACAATAATTGAGAAACCGTCATTGCGAGGAAGACCTTAGGTCGACTAAGCAATCCATAAAAGTAACCAAAGATGGATTGCCACGCCACCTACGGTGGCTCGCAATGACGGAAAAGCGATCTAAAACCCGTTCTACCTTCTAACTTTCAACAGTTGTGGTATAGCATTCTACGCAGGGATGATATAAAATATAAATATTTTTCAAATTAAATTGCATGAAAAGCTTAGTGTTAGGTATTTTTAGTGTATACTCAAAATGAAAGTTAATGGTTATAGCTATCCCGAATAGTATTACTTAGTCATTGCGAGGAGCCACTTTAGTGGCAACGAAGCAATCCAGGAAAGTGATTAGAAATGGATTGCCACGCTCACATACGTTCGCTCGCAATGACAGCATAATACTAGTCGAGTTAGCTATAAAACAAATTTGGAGTGGTTAGTATGAATTATGATTATCTTAAAGAAATATCTGTTGGAGAGGATGTTTATAAAATCTTTGATATAAATAAGGCGGCAAGTGATATTGGGCTTGAGTTAAAGCGTTTACCTTATAGTTTAAGGATATTATTTGAAAATGTTCTGCGTCTAACTGGTAGCCAAGAGAAGTTGTTGCTATTTAAAGAATGGCTTAAGGCAAGGAAATCCGAGGCTGAGATACCATTTATGCCAGCTAGGGTACTGATGCAGGATTTTACTGGTGTTCCGGCTATTGTTGATTTAGCTGCTATGCGTGATGCTATGAAAAAACTAGGGAAGAATCCATTAAAGATTAATCCTTTGATACCTGTTGATCTGGTAATAGATCATTCGGTACAAGTCGATTATTATGGAACAAGTGAAGCTTTTGATAAAAATGTTACAATGGAAGTAGCTCGGAATATAGAGCGTTATGAGTTTTTAAAATGGGGGCAGGAAGTATTTGATAATTTTAAAGTAGTACCCCCGGGAACAGGTATTTGTCATCAGGTTAATTTGGAATATTTAGCTAATGTTGTGTGGATTAAACAACAAGAAGGGGGAACTTTTGCTTATCCGGATACATTGGTTGGTACAGATAGTCATACTACGATGATTAATGGTCTGGCAGTTCTTGGTTGGGGAGTAGGGGGGATTGAAGCTGAGGCGGCAATGCTTGGTCAGCCTCTATCAATGATTATACCTGAGGTAATTGGCTTTAAATTGACTGGCTCTTTAAATGGGATGATTACCGCTACAGATTTGGTGCTAACCATTACCCAAATGTTAAGGAAGAAAAATGTCGTTGGCAAATTTGTCGAATTTTATGGAGATGGATTGGACTTTTTAACATTGGCAGATAGGGCAACTATTTCAAATATGGCTCCTGAATATGGTGCTACTTGTGGCTTCTTTCCAATTGACAATGAGACTATCAAATATCTTAACTTGACGGCTAGAGAGCCAAATCGCATAAAATTAGTAGAGCAATATGCTAAGCTACAGTCATTATGGTACGAATCGACAATTATTCCAGAATATACTGAGACATTAGAGTTGGATTTATCTACTATCGAAGCTTCTTTAGCAGGACCAAGACGTCCGCAAGATCGAGTTAACCTAAGAAATGCCGCCAGTAATTTTAACAATGAACTAGCTTCTTTAACCAAAGATGATGTTAATATTGATAAAAAATACCCTGTGACTGATGAATATGCAATCAGTCATGGTGATGTCGTAATAGCGGCAATTACTAGCTGTACCAATACTTCCAATCCTAATGTAATGGTTGCTGCCGGTTTGCTGGCTAAAAAAGCAGTAGAACTTGGATTAGTGAAAAAGCCATGGGTTAAGACCTCATTGGCTCCTGGTTCAAAAATAGTGACAGAATATCTGAAGAAAAGTGGGCTTGATCAATATCTCAATGATTTAGGTTTTAATCTTGTTGGCTATGGTTGTACTACATGTATCGGCAATTCTGGGTCACTGTTGCCGGAAATAGAAGAGACTATTACCAAAAACAATCTGGTTGTTGCTTCGGTATTATCTGGTAACAGAAATTTTGAGGGTAGGGTACATCCTCTAACCATAGCTAGTTATCTTGCCTCTCCGCCGCTAGTTATTGCTTATGCTATCACCGGTACTATCAACATTAATCTTGAGACGGATGTGATAGGAAAAAGTTGTGATGGTAAGGATGTTTATCTTAAGGATATTTGGCCTACTCAACATTCGATACAGAAAATAATTGAGGAATCTATTGACTGTGAAATGTTTAAGGAGAAATATAGTGATATATTCTTAGGTGATAAGGAATGGCAAAATATTAAGGTAACTAAAAGTGATACTTATAATTGGAATAAAAATAGCACTTATATCAATAATCCACCTTATTTTGAAGGTATCGAGCATATATCGAGTGAATTGGAGGATATAGAATCTGCTAGGATATTAGCCATCTTTGGCAATTCTATTACTACTGATCATATATCGCCAGCCGGAAATATTAGTAAAACAAGCCCTGCTGCTAAATATTTAACCGAGCAGGGTATTTTACCAGCAGATTTTAACTCTTATGGATCACGGCGTGGCAATCATCAAGTAATGATGCGTGGGACTTTTGCCAATAATAGAATTAAAAATGCTATGTGTCCTGGAATTGATGGGGGGATAACGATCAATCAACGGAATGGTCAACAAATGAGTATTTATGACGCTTCTCAGGATTATAAGGCTCATTCTATCCCTTTAGTAATTTTTGCAGGTAAAGAATATGGCTCTGGTTCGTCGAGAGATTGGGCAGCAAAAGGTACTAGTTTACTAGGAGTAAAAGCGGTAATTGCTGAAAGTTTTGAAAGAATTCACCGGTCAAATTTAGTTGGTATGGGTGTGTTACCGCTTGTACTCACTTCTACTACGGTAAGTGATTTAAAACTTGATGGTTCTGAATATATTACAATTACCGGCTTAAGTAATAAAGTAGAGCCTTATGCACAACTTAGTTGTGTTATAAGTAGAAAAAATGGTATAGTTGAAACTTTTGAAGTAATATTACAAGTTTTTACAGAAAATGAGATAGATTATATCAAATATGGTAGTATAATGCACTTAGTTGTTAAGAATTTTGGTTTTCTTGGCAATGACGGCAGTTTATGATGAATAAATACTACTAGTTAGCTATAAATTTAAAGGGGGTTTTATGCAAGTATCAGTATCAGGTCAACATATTTCTATTGGCAATTCTTTGCAAGATTATGTAAAAAGCCGTACTACGCAAGTAGCAGCAAAGTACTTTTCTACTATAATTAATGCAAACGTACATTTCTCTAAACAAGGATTTCAACTGGTTTGCGATATTGTAGTGAATGATGGTACCGGCAGACATATAATATTGAAAGGTAATGCTGCTTCAGATGACATATATTCAGCATTTGATGCTGCTCTTTCTCGACTTGAAAAGCAGCTTAGAAAGTACAAATCTAAACTCAAAGATCGTCATGATAGAATTAAAATATCCGAAGCGGCACCTAAAGCAGTCAAGTATATTATCACGCCCCATGAACATGAAGACGAAGATAATGTACCAGCCTCTGATAATCCTGTAATTATCGCAGAAAAATCTGTAGAAATATTAATTTTATCAGTAAGTGAAGCCGTTATGAAAATGGATCTTGAAAACCTGCCTGCTTTAATGTTTCAAAATAGTAATACTAATCGTATTAATATAGTTTATTACCGTCGAGATGGCAATATATCTTGGATAGATTCAAAATAGACTAATTTAAATTTATTCAGTAAATTTAGGCTGGGTAATTAAAAGTCGTATGTGGTCAACGTCTATAGTCAATTGATGAGAAGTTGGTGACGTCGTCACTCCATCACTCCTGCTACCCAATTCTCTTGAATTGGCTATATCCGTCATTGCGAGGAAGACCGTAGGTCGACGAAGCAATCCATAAAAGTAACCAAAAATGGATTGCTTCGACCATTAAATGGTCTCGCAATGACGGAAAAGCTATCTAAAACCCTCTCCACCTTCTAACTTTCAACAATTGTGGTAGGGGTATCCAGTACGATTATATTAGTCATAGATTAGCATCCCACCTTTCATCAATTGGGTTAAGTATATCACCTTTAATTTCAGCCTTTCCCTTTAACATTCCAAGTAAAGATAGTTTTGTTTTATCTAATGGAACTATTTTTGCTATTGGCTTATCTCCTTTGGTAATAATAATTGATTGTTGGTTAGCCTGAAGTTTATCAATAATTTCAAGACAGTGTTCTTTAAATTGGCTAATTGCTATTTTATTAGACATAATAGATACTATATAATTATAATATAAATTATATAGTATCTTGACTGCATAATATAGTAAATTCATACAAGGTACAGCTAAACCCATTAGCTATAAATTTAATTCAGAAGAAACGATGAAAAAAAGTCAACTTGGGCTACCACTTGAATACAAAAAATTACCTGAATATTTTGATGCCCATAATATAAATGATGATACAGATAAAATAAACGGTGTTATTGAAAATTTATTGAGAGAACGTAATGTCCAAACAGTTTTAGACCTTACGTGCGGCACCGGCTCTCAAGTATTTTTTCTTGCAAAGCGTGGATATAAAATAACTGGTGCAGACTTCAGTCCCGCTCTTCTGAAAATTGCAAGAGAAAGAGCTTATAATGAAAAAGTTGATGTCAAATTTATTGACGGTGACATGCGTACATTAAAGGTTGGTGCTTTTGATGCGGTTATTACCATCTTTAACGCAGTAGGTCATCTTACAAAAGTTGGGTTTGAGAAAGCAATGAGAAATATATACCAAAATTTAAATAACAACGGAATTTATATATTCGACATATTTAATTTGGATGCTATGACTGATAGTACTGTAATTGATATGGCAATGCAATTTCAAAAAAAAGTTAGTAATACAAAGATATATTCAACTCAATGCTCTATAATTGATAGAGAAAACTCGTATCTCACATCCTACGACACTCATATGATTCAAAAGAATGCAGATAAACCAAAAAGATTTTATAATAAATTTTCTTTGCAAATTTATACAGCAAAAGAACTCCAGGAAATGCTTACTATAAATGGCTTTGAGACTATAGATCAATATGGAATTGACGGATCAGAATTTTTAAAAGATAGAACGATAAACATTCTTACAGTTGCAAAGAAAAAGTAATCGAACATAGAAGTGCCTTAGCTAACTCAGCTATAGTCAATTGATAAGAAGTTGGTGATTTCTTTAGAACCTAGGAAACCAATAAAATAAATAACCACCATAATATTATTCTTTTTTTAATTGTTTATTTGCTAAATTGAGTAATTTTTGATCAAAAGAAAGAATGGGTAAATCTGTAGTAACTGCTTTAGCTAGAAGAATACAATCAACTATATGCAAATTATATTTTAAATAATAATCTAAAGCTAATAAAAAATAGTTCTTATCACTTTGAATTCCTTTATAAGTTAGCATCTCAGATAAGGTCAAAGTTATTTTATCCCTGGGAACTTTATAGAAAGAAGATAAGACAAATATTACTTCCGTAAATACTGTTTGTTCAATTATAAGAGTAATATGACCAGTTTTAGCTTGTTCAAATATTTCTTTGGTTTTACTAAACATTTCTGGATTATCGGCAATAAGATAACGAAGGATAAAGTTGCTATCACAAATATATTTCATTTCACTACCTTATTAGCTTCTTTAGAATAGGTATTATCAAGCCATGCTTGTTGTCTGATTTCATCAAATGAAGGTTCTGAATCTTTCCGATAAATAGAAAGAGCTCCCCCAAGGTCACAGACAGGGGATAATATTAATTGATTATTATCATTAACCTCTAAGGTAACAATGTTAGATTTTAAAATATCTCTAACTTTCTTTGGTAAGACAATCTGCCCCTTAGAACTAATAGTAAACGTATTAATATACATTTGGATAATACCTAAATAGTTAATTTATATAATATTTTATTATAGTAAAATAAATTACTAAATACAAGTATTTTCATATAAAGTAAGATAGATTATAAAAGTACACAACTTGTGCAAAATTAATATTAAATTGTTTTCGTATTTAGATCAGTTAATTTCTTACTTATAGATTTAAGGGTGTATTTAGTAATTATTACTATATAGTCAATTGATGAGAAGTTGGGGACGTCGTCACTCTATCACTCCTAGCCCCCAATTCTCTTGAATTGGCTATATCCGTCATTGCGAGGAGCTACTTTAGTAGCGATGAAGCAATCCATGAGAATTAATATAGATGCATCAAGACTATATGGATTGCTTCGGTGCTACTAAAGTAGCTCCTCGCGATGACGTCTTTACCCTGTCATTCCCGCGTAGGCGGGAATCTAGACCCCTGCTTACGCAGGGGTGACAGTACTATGATTGTGAACTAACTCCTCGCAATGACATCTTAAACTTTTAAGATATTTCCCTTATGATTTTTAAATTGCCCTGAAATCAGCTCGTTTGTTTTTTTTGTTTGACAATTTGCTGTAAATATGTATTATGCGATAACTTTCATGGAACTTAGGTTTTAAATAATAACTATAGGTTGTGGTGTCTGGTTTACTCAATAACGCATAACAAATCACATTAATTCGGTAACTATATGAATGAACTTGCAAAAAATGATCCAAATTTTCAATTAATTGAAGACATAAGAACAACTATTTATAAAATTGGTAAAAGAGAAGGGTCAATTGAAGAACTGAAGCTGCTGTTACAAAAGGATACTACAGGAGCCTCTTATAAGTGTTTCTTTGGTACGGAGGATCAGGATACTTCTTGGGATAATCCTAAGGGGAATAATCTACTTTTATTAACAATAGCTGCGGCAAGCTCTTTAGAAGAAGGTAATAAAGAGATTGCAATACAGTTGACTGATATTATATTAAATGACGCTCAAGACAAATTAAAAAAAGAAAAAGAGTTTGCTGAATTTATTAATTTTCGTTATGGTAATGGTACTCCGGAAGCTTATAATAACTACAGCATAGATTATGATAACACTCCCTTAACTTTAGCCATTAAAGTGGGGCTTCTCTCTGTCGCTAGTGAATTAGTAAAATTGCAGGCTAAAGTTAACGTTTCTTGTGGTTATGCTAATTTTTCACCGCTACATTTAGCGGTTTTACATTATGCAGTAAACCCGACTGATTCTTCAAATGAAAAGTTAATTAAAGAGTTAGTAAATAATGGGGCAGATATTACTGCTAAAGATAAATATGGGCATACTGCAAAGGGCTTGCTTGAATATGAAGGCTTGGGAATAGAAGATTTACTTTTATTCACTATTAACAACCAATATCTTAAAAAAGTGCTCAACCCAGAAGTTGGGCAAAAATATTCTTTTAAGGAGTTAGCAAAAAATAAACTTGTAGTAGACTTTTTTGCAGATAAAAAATTTGATAAATTTGAAGCTAATTGGACTAATACAAATTTATTCAAGCAATTCTTAAACGAAAAGCGAGAAGAAAACGGTAATAAATATATTATTGCTAGAAATGGTATTGATGAAGAAGATACTTCAGCAAATGCTTCAGAAGATAATTTTGCTGCTGCAGTGTTACACGTCCTTGGTTTTGATACTGATCCTAATATAAGAGAATTAGTTAATAATTTCTCCAATGTTCTTTATGGGATATACGATCTTAATGATGCTAATGGTGTTTTAGATAATCCTTCGCATCGTTCATTTGTTGATCTTTCTAATAATTCTGATAGTCTACTACTAGAGATAAACGAATTGGCTAAGTTGTTGGGTGACGTACCTGAACACTAGATATGCTTATTATCAAGGTAATCTTTTTTCAAATTTGTGGGGTATATGAATCGTTTAATATTATTAATTTTGTTTAGTATTTCTTTTTGTTTAATTGGACAAAGAGTTCTGGCTGCTGAAATAAGAATAGGGGTGCTAAAGCAGGACGTAAATTTTCGCTATGAAAAAGGCATTGCCATTAATCTCGAGTATTTATTTAGTGAAAAATACAAATTTTGGGGTGGTTATCCTCATATAGGAGCGGATATTAGCACTGGTAGATATACAAGTAGTTTTTATAGTGGGCTTACTTGGCATTTTGATATGACAGAATTTATATTTTGTGAGCTAAGCCTTGGAGGGGCTTTTCATAATGGGGAATTGAAAAAATCACCAAAACAACGAGCCTTGAAAAAACGTCCATTAGGATCAAGGCTGTTATTTAGAGAAAGTCTTAGTTTAGGGGTAAAGCTTAATGAAATACATGCAATTTCACTAATTCTTGACCATATTTCTAATGCTGATATTGTAGGGCCTAATGCAGGGTTGACTAATTTAGGCATACGATATGACTATAAATTTTAAGCAAGGCAATCCAAAATAATCATTTTCTTGGATTGTTTTGTTGCTAAAGTGAATTAACTTGAATTGGCACGTTATAAATCCGATTTAGCATCAGCGTCATTGCGAGGAGCCACTTTAGTGGCGACGAAGCAATCTAAAAAAACGATTAAAATGGATTGTTTCGGGCTATGTTTCCTCGCAATGACAGCATGATGGGTGCTTATTCGGCGTTAATTCACTATACAAGTATCCTCACAATGATGTTAGCTCTAAAATATAATGGAGTGGAAAAATGAAAGATATTACTACTGATTATTCAGAGTTAAAGGTAGAGAGTATAAGGGATCATTTGGTTGAGCGTGTTGAATCACTGCCCATAGACCCGCCTGATACTAAAAAAGCTCTTATACAAAATATACTCAACACCCCTAAAAGCTCTGTCAACCCAAAAGATAGCTTGCAGAAAGCTGCTGTAATAATAGACATAATGGCAAAAGTTGTATTATCGCATTCGAGTGATTTTCTACAAGGTGCCCATATAATAGTTGAAGATAATGGGAGTATGTATGATAAATTAAAAGATCTAGGGCTGGTTAAAGAACGTTTTTCTTCTCACCATAGGGGCAATAAGGCTGAGTCCGATGCGTCAATTCAAGCTGGCGAAATATTTAGAGAATTTTTAGTTGGCAAAACAAAAGATGGTAAGACATGGTTTCAGTTAGAAGCTCATTCTATCGGTGGGATTAAAAATTTTGTAAAACACATGGTAGATTATATAACTTACGTATTAACTGGTAAAAATGTCGGACAATACGGTTTATCAGAGCATGTAGATAGTAATCCTATTGTATTGGATGCTAAACAAGTTAATCAAAAAACTAAAAAACAAGCCTCTCTCACAACTAGCAATTTTGTAAAAAAAATAGAAGAAGAGCGGCATAGAACTAAATCAGGACTATCAAAAAATACGGTTGAACGTTAGTCTGATAACTAACCTGATTGTATAGTCAATTAAACTCGTCATTGTGAGCGAATGTATGTGAGCCTGTCACCCCTGCTTTGGTACGGGGTCTAGTACTACAGTTGTAGATTGAATGTGAGTGTTCACGGAAAAAAGGTTAAAGTATAAGATGTCATTGCGAGGAGGTTGCCAGACCGACGAAGCAATCCAGGAAAGTGATTAGAAATGGATTGCTTCGTCGACCTACGGTCTTTCTCGCAATGACGTTAGTTTATTATGGATATATGTGGTTATTTTGTTTTGCTGCTTTGAGGGTATTCTTCAGCAAGAAAGCAACGGTCATTGGTCCAACGCCGCCTGGAACTGGTGATATATATCGTACTTTATCTACAACATTTGGAAAATCAACGTCTCCAACCATTTTGTCACTATTGGCAAGTTTACTAATACCAACGTCAATCACTATAGATTGTCGGTTAAAGTATTCTTCTGTTAATGTTAAAGGTGAGCCGATAGCTGATATTACTATGTCGGCACGGGAAGTTATAGAATGTAAGTTTTGAGTTTTTGAGTGACATAAAGTAACAGTGCAATCTTCTCTAAGTAATAAAGCTGATAATGGTTTTCCGACAATATTAGAACGTCCTATAACTACAACATTCTTGCCAGCTAAATTTTTCTCAACTTGTTTAAGTAACTCAATGCAGCCAAGAGCTGTGCAAGGTATAAAGCTGTTACCTGAGTTACTATCGTCAATTGATGAGAAGTTGGGGACGTTGTCGCTCAATGCTCGCCTATTACTTATAGGCGTCGCTCCATCGTTCCTAGCCCCAAATTCTCCTGAATTGACTATATGTAGATAACCAACATTTAGAGGGTGAAAACCATCAACATCTTTGCTAGGATCAATAGCAGATAAGATTAAATTTTTATTGATATGCTTAGGTAAGGGGAGTTGTACGATAATTCCAGAGATATTTGAATTATTATTAAGTATATTGATTTCATTCAGTAGATGGTCAATTTGAACTTCATTCGGCAAATTTATTTGCAAAGCATTCATACCAATTTTTGTTGCTGCTTTGAGCTTATTTCTTACATATATACTACTAGCTGGATTATCGCCCACTAATATAATAGCAAGAGTTGGTATCAAATTATGTTGTTTCTTGAGTAAATTGATTTCTATCTTTAGTTTAGATAATATTTGTTCTGCAAAATATTTACCGTTGATTATATTACCGTATTCATTCACTATTTATTTGCTCTCTATTTATGTTAGGCGATGCACAAAAGGTTCTGCAGCATTATTGCACATATAGTCAATTGATGAGAAGTTGGTGACGTCGTCGCTCAATGCTCACCTATTACTTATAGGCGTCGCTCCATCGTTCCTGCTACCCAATTCCCCTGAATTGACTATAGACGTTAGTTTAAGAAAATAATAATTGAAAAACCGTCATTGCGAGGAGACCGTAAGGTCGACGAAGCAATCCAGAAAAGTGATTAAAAATGGATTGCCACGTCACCTACGGTGGCTCGCTAATAGACGACTTATAATTGCTTCATCGCCATAAAGTGCCTCCTCGCAATTTGACTATAATCCTATTCTTTAGAGGTTTTTTCTTCTTGTTGGGGTAAAAATTTTGCTTGCTCAATATTCTTGTCTAATTCCACTTGGCTACAAATTCCAAGTAATACTGGATCACGTGGGCGAATATTCTTCATGTTCCAGTGACTACGATCACGAATAGCATCTATGGTAGATTTGGTAGTACCAACTAACTTAACAATTTGATTATCTAAAATTTCTGGACAATTTTTAAGTATCCAATATATCGCATCTGGTTTATCTTGACGTCTAGCAATAGGAGTGTACTTAGATTGTTGTTTTTTCTTAGTATTTATCAAATCATATGCAGCATTAACAGAAATCCTTAAACTACTAGTTGAATCTTTTGTACAACGTATGATTTCTTCTTTGGTTAATTGTCCGCCAGCGATTGGGTCTAACCCCTTAATACCGTGAGATACTTCGCCATCAGCAATGCCTTTAATTTCAAACTCATGAATTCCACAAAAATCAGCTATCTGCTTAAATGTTAATGCAGTATTATCAATTAACCAAATAGCAGTTGCTCTAGGCAGTATAGGTAATTTTTGTTGTGAACTCATAGTAAACTAATATAATATTAATATGTGATTTTCTAAAAAATATAATCTCTTCTAGCTGATAAGTCAACAATAGACTTTTAAATCGCCCTGATATAGTCAATTCAGGGCGATTTGGTGCTAGGAACGATGGAGCGACGCCTATAAGTAATAGGCGAGCGACGAGTGACGACGTCACCAACTTCCCATCAATTGACTATACCTAAAACCTAAAACCAACGCCTATGGCAATCATTAACGGATTAAACTTTACCTTAGAGGAGATAGCTTTTCTTACTAAAGGAGATTTATAATTAACCTCGGTATTAAGGAAATATTGTTTTATATCTAAGTTAACCAATGTATCATCCTTAGCATATAAATCGACTCCAAGCTGTAACACAGCACCATGACCATTTCTGACCGTACACCCTTTAGAGCTATTAACAAAATAAGCTCCATGGTAACCAACACCAATATAAGGTCTGATAGCACCAAAAGGAGCTATATGGTATTGTCCTGTAACAGTTAATGGAATCATATAAAGAGCTCTTCTTTTGGCAACTTCTTCTGGATTGGTGCCATAATTATAAGCCACATTCTTTAAATTGCTATTTTTATTACGTAATACATCGAAACCTAAAGATAACTCTGCGGCAACATAATTAGCAAAAAATACTGAGGTGGAAGCCTCTATACCATAACCATTTTCGGCAAAGGTACCAATCGATACTGGGTCTTTGACAGTAGCCTTAGGAAAATCTGTTTGCTTTGCACTAGATTTTATACCAATTGCTCTCATCCTAAATACTAAACCACCATCATTCTCATAATAATTAGCATTATAGTCAGCACCATAATCATTATCAGCTGAATCATTATTAGCAAAGCTAGAAATACTAGCACAACTTACCAACAGAAATATCCCTAATTTTCTTGCAACTTTTATCATAACTACTAAACCTTCTCTTGCTTTAAATATATTGCTGTACTATATATATTCTTCTTATCTGAAAATCAAATGATAATAAGATTTTTTAAAATTGTCTAACAATGATGATACTATAACACTAAATATAAGAAACACTAAGTATAAAAAACAAATAAACTAAAAAATTTTAGGTCTATATGAATAATAAATTAAACACTTATTTTATTGGTATTGGTTGGTTTGTATTAAGTATGCTTACTAGTGTAACTAATGATATAACGGCAAAATATCTTGGATTCAGGTTACATAGCTTTGAGGTAGCTTTTTTTCGCTTTCTCTTTAGTGCATTAATTCTTGTACCGTTTATTTTTTATTACGGGAAACAAACTCTAATTACTGATCGTCCTTTTGTCCATATTGCAAGAGGAGTTTTGTTATTTTTTGGTATGACATCTTGGACTTATGGTTTACAGCTTGCACCAGTTACTACTGCTACAATTGTTAGCCTGGCTATACCTTTGTTTACCTTGGTTTTGGCAGTATTCTTCTTAAATGAAAATATTATTTGGCAAAGATGGGCAGCAACTTTATTCGGCTTTATTGGCATTGTTGTTACTCTGAAACCGCATGCTAGTGATTTTAATCCACAAATATTGATTTTTGTATTAGCTGCTATATCTTTTGCCATGTTAGATATTATCAACAAGAAATTTGTAGTAAAAGAATCAATGATTAGCATGTTATTTTATTCTGCTCTAGTAACCTCTTTAGTATCAATACCACCATCAATAATGTATTGGAAAACCCCTAATGTTTCAGAATTTATTTTGCTATTTGTCCTAGGAGCAGGAGGTAGTTTAATTTTATTCTTTCTATTAAAGGCTTTTGCTCTAGTTGATGCTACTGCCATCGCCCCTTATAGATATTTAGAGTTAATCATTTCAGCATTAGCCGGATATATTGTTTTTAATGAAATTCCTGAAAGTAGTACTTTATATGGAGCATTGATAGTAATTCCTGCAACATTATTTATAATATATTCTGAGAAAGATAATATAACCCAAGATGATAAAATATCGCATGAATAAACGTAAATTAGTTTTTGCAAGCGGTATAGCAAATGCATTTGAATGGTATGATTACGCTCTATTTAGTCTTTTTGCCCCTATAATAGGGGCAAAATTCTTCCCTGGATCAAACCCTAGCTCGTCTTTACTACATGCTTTTGAGGCATTTGCTCTTGGTTATCTAATGAGGCCAATAGGTGGGGTGTTTTTTGGAGTGATTGGAGATCGGTTTGGTAGAAGAACTGCTTTAAGTGCATCTATATTTTGTATGTCTTTGCCAACAGCTGTAATTGGTATGTTACCAACTTATGACGAGATAGGTATTACCGCAACTATATTGATGATTTTAGTTCGAATGTTGCAAGGTTTATCAATGGGCGGGGCACTTACTGGCTCAATTTCATTTGTTATTGAACATGCAGGTGTAGCCTATCGTGGGTTTAGTAGTAGCGTATCAATGTCCAGTATTTGTATTGGTTTATTGTTTGGTTCAGGAATTTCACAATGCATACAAAGCTTTTTATCAGCAGAGCAATTTGATGATTGGGGGTGGAGAATACCATTTTTATTAGGAATTTTTATTTTATTTGCTGGACTTTATATCAAGAAATATACAAGTGAAACTCCTAGTTTTCAAAGTATGAAGGAAGATGGTAGAATATTAAAGTCTCCTCTAAAAAAAGTTGTCTCTGTCTATTGGTTTGATATGATAATATCCATCTTTATCAATTCCACAGGCTCAGTACTATTTTATTTACAAGCTACTTATCTCATGTCATTTTTGAAGATAAATCGTAATTTTACTAATGATGAAGTTAATAACTTAGCTAATTATTGTTATATAATCATGGCAATTGTTACTTTATGTTCTGGCTATTTGTCGGACATAATTGGTCGCAAGAAAATTTTTGTGTTCAATTTATTGGTAATTATTTTAGTTATCCCATTTTTGATACAGGCAATTGAAACTGGCGATTTTTGTGTTATAATTATATCTCAAATAGTATTATCAATTTTAGCTGCCTGTTATATTGGTCCTGAACCTGCACTGCAAGCTGAATTTTATCCAACCAATGTCAGAAATACGGCTTTATCATTATCTTATAATATCGCAACTAGTATTTTTGGTGGTACAACGCCTTTAGTGATAGCATATCTTGTACAGGAAACTGGTACAATTACTTCGTCTATTTATTACATAATTGCTTGTGCTATTTTAAGTTTAATAGCTCTGTATTTTTATAAGGATCGTTCAACGGCGTAATATAGCTATCCGACAGTTTCCTAACGTTACGTTAAATTCACAGCTGTCATGTCTCAGAGCCACTTTAGTGGCATTAGACCTTATATCTTGAAAATGTGATATAAGGTCTATTGAAGCAATCCCAAAAAAACGATTAGAATAGATTGCTTCGAAGGCTTACACCTCCTCACAGTGACGAATGATTAGAATTGTTGTTTAAGCATTTAGACACTTGATTAATTATTTTTAAATATTGATTATAAAATAAATCACTATTGATGTTAGTCGCTTGCCAATTCTCACTTTCAACCTCCACTACTTCTACTTTAAAATTTTTATAAAGAGCAACATCTTGCTCTGTACTTAGTAATAAACATTTACTATTGGACATGCTTAATAAATGCTCAAGATTACTAATATATCTCAGGCTTTTCTGATCAGAGCTATATAATCTTGCAACATTTTTTTGGCTATTATTAAAAAAATATTCTAGACTGTCACTAAGTAAGATAACGTCTGTTAAAGACGTTAATCTTTGATGTTTGATTTTCGTAAGCTCCTCTATTTGTTTTTTTGCTTCTCCAAGATTTTGGTAAATAGCTGAACTAATCTCAGGAAATCGTTGAGATAATACCTGAAATAATTGTTCTAATAATAGTTTTACATTGTCTAAATCAAGCCAAATATGCCAATTATCATAAGAATTATTACTAATAACTCTTAACCCATTAAAATTACTAATTTTAATGACATTTTTACTATGACCATTCATTAATTTGCCAGCAAAGCCATCAAATTGCTCATCTATATAAAATACAATATCTGCATTTTTAACTTTTTTAAGATCACTAGGTCTTAAATTATAATGATGCGGACAATCATTGTTATTGGCAATAGCAACAATTTCTGCCTGGTCTTTCACTAACATCGCTATAATGCTTGCTAGTGGGGTGATACTAGTAACAATTTTCACCTTACTTCTACTGGCAAAAGCTCCATAATTAAATAATATGATAATTATAGCAATAAAAATGCTAGCACTAATATTAATTTTCATTTTTTTTTAATTTTTTTATGATGAATAAATAATTTGTTCACTAACAGACGTTAGTTTACTACTATAAACATTGATTTTTATCTGTATAGTCAATTGATGAGAAGTTGGGGACGTTGTCGCTCAATGCTCGCCTATTACTTATAGGCGTCGCTCCATCGTTCCTAGCCCTAAATTCTCCTGAATTGACTATAAAATGATCATGTGTAAATAACAACAACATATTATTATCAATATGATCCTTAAGAGGGGAACAGGTGATCAAATCATAAACTTGCAAGTCTATTTTGATTGGTAAATTACTGTCATTAAGTAGCGTAAATATACGATCCATAGTCTTCTCATCAAGTGAGCCATAAATTACTAAGTCAATATCGGAGTTAGGACGGTAAAGACCAGTAGCACGTGAACCAAATAAACCAACACGATCGATTTTCTCTGAGAAGGGCAACAAAATACTACGCAGTGTATTTAATTGTTTTGCACTTAATCCATGGTTAGACATCTTTACCTTCTATATTCTGCTGCAAGTTCCAACATTTTTAGATTCATGCTCTCTAATTCAGGATAATAATTTTTTTCAATATCTATAATAATCTTCTCAAATTTTTTGAAGTCATAAGTATGTGACATTTTATTACGAGAATCTAGAGCATCCATCCATATTTCACCATTGTTGATTAAGTTAGCAGCTATTGATGCTTTAATTACAGCAGCTGGGGTAACGGTTTCCAGTACAACACCTTTATATTCCAGATAATCTTTAAGCACTTTCCATGTCAATTCCCATGTATATTCGAAACGTTGAATAATTCCTTCTTGTTCTAACTGGCTTACCTTACGTTCTCGCATTATATATATAGCCTCACGTAATAAAGCAAAAGTACGTTTAAAATTATCAAAACGATATAACCAACGAGGTTTTTCTAAGTTACTAAGTATAGTCATATTAACTCTGCATCTAATAGCTTAATTCTTTTGAAGTTTTTATTTTAGACATGTTCAATCTTCTCAACAATTTCTTCCAAGTTATCTTTTGGTTGATTTCTTTCTGCCCACGATAATGCTTTATCTATTTTAGTCAAGGTATTTCCTTGATATAACCACTTTTCTGAGGTTGGAATAAATTCTCCTGTCTTAATGATCCATGTACCATTATTTAATTGTTCGATTAATACCATTTGTCCTGCAAATACTTTGCCAAGCGATAGTTGACCGTTGTTACCTATTACTTTCACTTGTTGATTTTGATTCATAGCATTTTCCTAATTTAGTGCCTTAAGAATTTATTGTATGATAATTATTCTAATTCTTCAAATCATTTGAGTATAATTCAAGTAATTGATGCTTATTAAGCGTAAAATCACTTTCTATCCAGGATTTTTTTAATTTACCTATCACTGTGCCAATATCTTTACCATGAATATTTATTTTCTGTAAATCATGCCCATTTACTGGAAATATTGGTCGTGGTTTGGATTTATATGTATCTAGAAATTTATTTGCTGTAGCTCTGTTTAATTTGCCTAATGATAGCAAGATATTTATACATTGTAGATAATTAGCAGGATAATCTGCAGTTTCCCACCAAATTTCTCGTAATGTAAATTCGTTGATTTCTTGATTTATAAACCTATATATAGTAATGATTTTGTTTGCTTGTTGCCGAGAAAATTTTAAATTTAATAAATCACTTAGTGATAAGTTCTTTATGTGGTAGAATAAAAGTGAATATCTAGCGTAAGGCTCTAAGGAACCGCAATTAATTGCTTCCATTAAAGGTTTTTTATCAAATTTACTAACTGGTAATATTATTTGCAATATGCCATTATCAAACATTTGCTGCAAAATATTTGGACTATTATCTGAGATAATTAATTTGTCCATTTCCCATTTTACCCGTTCTTTTGATAAGAATTTGAGATTTTCTCGCAATTTAATACAAGCATCTAACCCATTAAGGTCTAATTGTCTTGCATAATAGCAGGAAAAACGAAAAAAACGTAAGATACGTAAAAAATCTTCCTGAATTCGTGCAAATGCTTGTCCGATAAATATTACTTTTGATTGTTGTAAATCATCTATTCCACCAAAATAATCATAAATTTTATGCTCAAATGGACAATAACTTAGTGCATTAATAGTAAAATCTCTTCTAGCAGCATCCTCCATAAAATCGTCAGTAAAAACAACTTCCGTGTGCCGACCATCACATTTCATGTCTTTTCTAAGTGTAGTAATCTCAAATGTTTCATTATTTAATAAAGCTGTAACTGTACCGTATTTTATGCCAGTTGGGATAACCTTAATGTTGGCTGCTGATAAAATATCTGTTACTTGCTGCGGTAATAAATTGGTTGCTATATCAATATCATAATTGACAACATTAAGGATAGCATCACGAACAGCTCCCCCGACAACCCTTGCCACTCCACCACCTAGTCTAATTATTGACAAAATTTCTTTGTAATAATTGGATTGAATAGATAATTCTCTTGTTGTAATATTCATTATAGTTCCACTATTGTCATTCTCGCTTCGGTGTGGAATCTAGACCCCTGCTTACGCATGGGTGGCAGAAAAATGGATTGCATTGTCGGCTTCTCCTTCTCGCAATGGCATTAGTTTGTAGTCAATTTAATCACAAAATTTGGTATTACTCCCTGCTCAGTTGCGGCAATTTGCAGATGCTGTAGTTTTTTTTCAATAGTAGGATGTTGGTTGTGAAACTTTGTCGTATTACCTGTTAATACTAAAGCAGAGTCAATTCCCAGGTTATTCGCTCCTAAAATATCAGTAAAGAAAGTATCGCCTATCATCAGAATCCGGTTCAGTGGGACACCGGGTAGTTGGTTTAATACGGTATGATATATTTCTAGATGTGGCTTACCGCTGTAAATTACCTTTCCACCAAATTGCTTTATTTTTTCAGCAAAATATCCAGAACAATATCTTTGTACACCCTGTTGCATAATTCCAAGATCTGGGTTAGCACATATAGTAATTATGTTTCTTTTTACTACAGTTTTAAATAAATCATCAAACTCATCTAAATTTAAATTTTTTCCTGCATCGCGATGGAGCGTTAACAAAAAGATATTAGCTTCATCTATGTTTGTAGTAATAGGTGTCTGCAATTCATTCAGCAAATCATTGTCATCTTGACCAAGATGATAAACCACAGGGGTTTTGATACCAAATCTTTTATCACTTTCTAGTATCATATTGATGGCTACTTCACCAGAGCTAAAAACCATTTTTTCCGTTGTGTTAATACCCCAAATCTTATTAATCTTGTTAAATAAGAAAGCTCTGCTGCGTGGAGCATTAGTAACAAAAAAAACCTTCTTTTGCTGTTTAATTATTTTGTTAATATTGTCAACTACCCCAGGGTAAATCTTATTGCCTTCTACTACCACTCCCCAAAGATCAAATAAAAAAACATCATAATCATCCATTGTAGATGGAACGTCTCTAAAAGTTAGTTTTGTCATTATTGTGTACACTCTATATGAAATTTTTATAGCCTCGCTATTAGCAACGAAGCAGTTGTAAGTTAAAAGTATGATATAATAGATATTAAAGTCAATGTAAATAATGATTTATACTGCTTTTAATGGGGCGTTCAGCAATAGCCATAATAATGACTATTGCTTTGCGAGCGTGAGCAACCTTGTATAGTAAATTCAGGGGAGTTTGGTGCTAGGAACGATGGAGCGACGTCTATAAGTAATAGGCGAGCATTGAGCGACGATGTCACCAACTTCCCATCAATTGACTATAGCAATTGGTTTTAAGACAGAATGGATATTGGTACTCTTCAAACCCCCGAGACCTTTTTATAGTTGATTGGGATGCTTTTGCACGCCCACTTACAATCGTAAACATTAAATATCTCGAGAGATATATGCTATTATATAATAATTTTATTAGTCTTGATACAGGAAAATTCAATTTTGTTGTTGCTATAGTCAATATATATGCTGCTTAATGATTCCATCATTTGACAAAGTGCTGCAAAGCTGTTAAGCTATTCTTTGAGTATAACCACGAATAAGCATGGAAAAACACTAAATTACGTAAATCCTTTAGATCAAGAGCAATTTAATTACTAATACTTCAAAAATGCTGATTATTGATAATCAAAAAATATTAAATGAATTTTGTCGGCAGTTATTGGATTGTAAGACTATAAGTGTTGATACTGAATTTTTGCGTAAGAATACTTATTTTGCTCAGCTTAGCATAATACAAATCATGACTAGTAGTCACAAAGTGATAATTGACACTTTATGTGATTTGGATCTTTCGCCTCTTAACGAAATATTTTTGAACGAGAAAATTCTTAAAATATTTCACGCTCCTAGAGAGGATTTTGAGATATTTTATCATTTATTTAAGAAATTGCCAAGAAATGTTTTTGACATACAAATTGCTGCTGGTATTTGTGATTTTGGTAAACATTTAAGTTATTCGGATATATGCAGTAAAATTTGCTTCGTTCATATTGATAAAACTTACCAAAGATCTGATTGGTTAAAACGTCCCATTAGTGCTAATCTGCTAGATTATGCTATTAAAGATGTTGAATATTTAGAACCGATTTACAAAATATTACAATCAATAATCCAAGATAATAATCTGCAAAATGAATATGACGAGCAAATAAAATCTTTGCTTAATATTAAAAATTATATTGTTGATACAAAAAAGGCTTGGCAAAAAGTCAGATTCCATAATCATTCAGAGTTTTTTATTAATAAAATGAAAATTATGGCAGCTTATCGGGAAGAACAAGCAAGTACCATAGATTTACCAAGGAGACATTTTATTAGTGATGAGGAATTAGTAAAGATTTGTCAACATTTACCTACCAGTAACAAAGATTTTGAAAATCTTAAACTAAATGGTCGCTACCTTAGTAAGCAAAAATATAGAACTCAATTAGCAGATCTGTGTCTTGCAATACAAGAATTAGGTGAATAAAGACACTTTATTTATATTAATTGTAAAATAAAATTGCTATTTTCTCAAAGGTTGACTAAAACAGAAATCTTATATATTCTGGCTTTATTGCATGGCAATGTTTAGTATAGTTTTTTTTAAAACCATTTCTGTTTTACTGAGTGTAGTAATTGGTTTCCTAGCAGGAAGATATTCTAAAGTTGAAAGAGATAGTATAGCTTCGTTGTTATTCTATTTTATATCTCCTATTGTTTTTTTTGCTATTCCTGCCAGTACTACTTTAACTTTATCATCATTAAGTGTTACTGTAGTTATTTTTTTTATTGCTACTTCCTTATCAATATTTTCCTACTATTTTTTTGGACGATATTGGTCTGATCATACACGAAACATTATAGCATTATCTGCCGGTACCGCTAATGGTGGTTATTTTATGCTACCAATAGCTGCTGCTCTCTTTGATGATTATGTTTTAAGTATCTATATGATGGCAGTTATAGGTGTAAATATTTTTGAATGCTCGGTGGGATTTTATATTTGTGCCAGAAGTTTTGCCAATAGTAGTGAAAGTATCTTGAAAGTTGTAAAGCTACCAATTTTAAATGGTTTTTTACTTGGTTGTTTATTTAGTTTCGCTGGCTTTACTTTACCTGATTTTTTAGATGATTTTATATATAATATGCGAGGGTCATTTTCTATACTTGGTATGGTTATGGTTGGTTTAGCTCTTTCAACTTTGCAAAAATTTGAAATAGACATAAAGTTTACTGTTGCCACTTTTATGGCAAAATTTCTATTTTATCCAATAGGAATTAACTTATTTATCCTTTTAGATAAATTTGTTTTAGGATGGTATGATGAGAATTATTACAATGCTTTTAGGCTTCTTGCCACTGCCCCTATGGCAGCCAATCTGATTGTTATAGCAAGTCTACAAAAATTCCATCCAGAAAAAGTTGCTACTACAGTATTCCTTTCCCTAATTTTTAGTGTAATATATATACCATTTATGGTAAGTATATTTTTAAGCGATTTGAATTAATTAGAATAGATGATACAAAAATTCATCCAAGTTGGACCGTATATTAATTGGTTTGGCTCACAATATATCCCATCTCATAAGCTGGCTTATCTTGAATTTGGCAACCCTAATAATAAAAATGTCATAGTCTGTGTCCATGGCTTGACTAGAAATGCTCATGATTTTGATAAAATTGCTATGGCATTAAGTGATAAATTTCGAGTAATTGCTATAGATTATCCAGGGCGTGGAAATAGTGATGTTTTTAAAAAGAAAGAGCATTATAACTATCCAGTATATATAAAAGATACAGTACTTTTTCTAAGGAAGTTAGGTATTAAGAACTGTATTTGGCTTGGTAGTTCTATGGGCGGAATAATTGGTATGGTTCTAGCTAGTCGATATAACAAACTTATCAAAGCCATGATTATCAATGATATAGGTCCTTTTATTCCGTCATCCCCTCTAGTTAAAATTGGTCTATATGCAGGTCAAGTACCCTTATTTGTTGATTTAGCTAGTGCCAAGCAACATTTAAAGCTAATATATAGCCAATTTGGTATTAGTAGTGAGGAAGATTGGGATTATCTTACCAAATATAGTTTTATAAAGACTCAAGATGGAAAATATAAAATGAATTATGATCCTAACATAGTACATGGTATGAGTGCTAATACGAGTAAGCAAAAAAATGTTGATATGTGGGCTATATGGAATAAAATTATTTGTAAATTATTGGTTATCCATGGAGCTAAGTCTGATATTTTACAACAATCTACTATTGAGCAAATGAAAAAAAATAAAGAGCTGGAACTTTTTGTTGTTGATTATGCTGGTCATGTACCTTCGTTAATGACTAGTGATCAAATTAACTATATAAAATTCTGGTTAGATGGCTTGGCTAGATAATTTTTGACAAGGATATTAATTATGACTATTTCTACTAAAGTACTTATTATAGGTTCAGGTCCTGCTGGCTTAAGTGCGGCAATCTATACAGCTAGGGCAGCACTAAATCCGATATTATTACATGGTATGCAGCCAGGTGGGCAGCTAACCATTACGACAGATGTTGAAAATTATCCAGGTTTTGCTGATCCGGTGCAAGGTCCTTGGTTAATGGAGCAAATGACTCAGCAGGCAAAAAATGTTGGGGCAGAAATTATCTACGATTATGTAGAAAAGGTAGATTTATCAAAAAAACCCTTAGTGGTGACCACTGGATCTGGTATAATTTACTGGGCGGATAGTCTTATAATATGTACTGGGGCGGAAGCAAAATGGCTTAACATCCCTTCCGAAGGACAATTTAAAGGATATGGGGTCTCAGCTTGTGCCACTTGCGATGGTTTCTTTTTCAAAAATCAGCACGTATTAGTTATTGGTGGAGGTAATAGTGCTGTTGAAGAGGCATTATATTTAACCAATCATGCATGTCAGGTGACTATTGTGCATCGCGGGGATAGTTTTAGAGCCGAGAAAATTTTACAAGACAGATTATTTAAAAATCCTAAAATATCTGTTGTTTGGAATCATAGACTGATTGAAGTTATCGGTACTGATAATCCTAAATCAGTTACCTCAGCTAGGCTAGAAAATACCCAAACAGGTGAGGTTAGCTCAATTGACTGTACTGGTATATTCATAGCGATTGGGCATATGCCAAATACTAGTTTGTTCAAAGGACAACTAGATATAGATAGTGATAATTATATTATTACTAAACCAAATTCAACGGAAACCAGTATTAAAGGTGTTTTTGCCGCTGGAGATGTACAAGATAAAATTTTTAGACAAGCAGTTACTGCTGCTGGTACTGGATGTATGGCAGCTTTAGAAGCAGAAAAGTTTTTAAACCATTAAATTTATGGCTCGTAGTAAAGCGATTGATAAAGCAGATAAGTTAAACGGCTCGAATGAGTCAGGTATAGTCATGCCTGTTGCTCGAACTTTACCGGAAAACGTTCAAGCTGAGCAAATGTTAATAGGAGCAATTTTAGTTAACCATGATTACTACAATATTGTTTCAGAATTCCTAAGACCAAATCATTTTTTTGAGCCACTACATCAAAAAATCTATAATTCTATTGAAGTTATTACAGAAAAAGGCTTAATCGCTACTCCAGTAACGCTTAGAAGCATGTTAGAAAAAGATGAATTATTTCAGCAATTAGGTGGTAGCGACTATTTAAATAAATTAGTCACTCTGTCAATGATGGTAATTAATCCACTAGATTACGGAAAAATAATCTATGATTTGGCAATAAGGCGTAATTTAATTCAGATAGGGGAAGAGGTAGTTAATAATGCTTATGATGCTTCTTTAGAATATGATTCAAGTCAGCAAATAGAACATGCAGAAGGTAAGCTTTATAACCTTGCTAGTGAAGGAGTGAATGATAAGAGCTTTGTTAAAATTGGGCTATCTCTCTCAGAGTCTCTAGCTAGTATTAACAGAGCCATGAAGAATTCTAGTCATGTAATAGGTATTTCTACCGGCTTAATTGATTTGGATCATAAATTATCAGGTTTTCAGAACTCAGACTTAGTTATCATTGCTGGACGTCCATCAATGGGGAAAACAGCTTTTGCTATGAATCTTGCGATAAATACTTGTAAGGCTATACATCTGAAAAATAACGGACAAGAAAAAGAAGGGCAATCAGTAGGGTTTTTCTCTCTTGAAATGTCATCTGAGCAGCTTACTACTCGTCTTCTTTCGATGCATACTGAAATTGACTCATCGGCTCTTCAATCAGGTCATGTGACGGAAGAGAATTATAATCGATTACGCAAAGAAGTTATCACTCTTTCTGAATTACCATTTTTTATTGATGATACACCAGCTTTATCTATTGCTGCCATTCGTACTAGGGCTAGAAAAATGAAGCGTAAGCATAATCTTGGTATATTATTTATCGATTATTTGCAATTAATTAGAGGAATAAACAAGTCAGATAATAGAGTAAATGAAATTTCGGAAATTACTCAAGGATTAAAAGCGATAGCCAAAGAATTAAACATTCCAGTAATTGCTTTATCACAATTATCTAGAGCTGTTGAACTTAGAGAAGATAAAAAGCCGATGTTGTCTGACTTGCGGGAATCTGGATCTATTGAACAAGATTCTGATATAGTAATGTTTATCTATCGAGAAGAATATTATTTGACCCGTAAAGAACCTTCGGCGGGTGATGCAAAACACGCAGAGTGGTTAAGTAAGTTAAATCAGGTATATAATGTTGCGGATATTCTAATAGCAAAACATCGTAATGGTCCTGTTGGCAATGTTCAGCTTCACTATAACAATCGATATTCAAAATTTAGTAATTTAGAAAAAAAATTACAAGGACAGCAAGTATCCAATGATCTTTGAGCATTGGTATTATTTTTTATTTTGAATTTTAACTATTAATAATAATTAATTAGGTTAAATTATACGTATGATGTAAAAAATTTATCTCCAATATTCTATTCGCTAGGATAGATTGTTTGTGCTATTATTTACTTAATAAAGTTTATAATATATTTCTAATATGACAGTAGAATTTTTTGATAATATATCAACCAAAGAAACTAATATTGTTAAAGATAACAATAAACCACCGAGAATGAGGATAGGTACCGATAATTTTGAGACGTTATTGCTAAATAGTGATGTATTTGTTGATAAAAGCCTAATGATCAAAGAATTATTGGAAGATAGTGGAGAAGTAATCCTAATCACCAGACCAAGGCGGTGGGGTAAGAGCTTGAATATGAACATGCTCCAGAAATTCTTTGAGATAGAGGTGGATGAGAGGGGTACGCCTTTACCTGAAGAGGATAGAGTAAATAACAAGCTATTTACAGGTGGTACAGTAGATTTAGGCATTAAAGGAAAAAGGACTTTAGAACCTTTAAAGATTAACGGTAATGAATATGCCATGATTCAACAAGGTCAATTTCCGGTGATTTTGCTCAATCTTAAAGATGTTAAAGGCAGTAACTACCAGGAAATTGAGAATGGAATAAAAAATCAAGTAACTAATTTGTTTACAAACCATCGATATTTAAAGCGTTATATAACAACAGATGAAAAATTACTAGATGAGGCACAAAAGGAAAAGTTAAATCGATATTTTACAGGAAAGCTTGATAAGGAAGACTTAAAAGATAATTTACGGGTTTTGAGCGAAGTACTGTACAAACATTTTGGTCAAAAAGTTTACATATTAATCGATGAATACGATACGCCGATCAATAGTTCATACATTAAGTTTGGTAACAAACCAGAAGAGTTTGAACAGGTACTTGAAATGTTTCGCGGGATGTTTGGCAGTAGTTTAAAAACTAATCCTTATTTAGAAAAAGGCGTAATAACTGGCATATTACGGGTTGCTAAAGCTAATTTATTTTCGGATTTGAATAATGTTAGTGAATATAGCTTGCTTGATGAAGAATTTTCTAAGTTCTATGGTTTTACTCAAGCAGAAGTTGATGAATTGTTAGCAAAAGTACCAACAGCAACTAATCCTGAACAAATTAAAGCTTGGTATAATGGTTATAATTTTGGCGGAGAAATCATCTATAATCCATGGTCGATTATGCAATGTTTAGCTCATAAAGGGAAACTTGACCATTATTGGCTTGATAGTGGGGGAACTGGGCTTGTTGATAAAGCATTGTTATCAGATGAGATGCAGGAAGATTTACAGAGCTTAGCTGCCGGCAAGAGTATTATCTCACCGATTGTCAAACAAATTAGTTTTACTGATATCAACAAGCCAGTAGGATTATTTAGCTTGTTGTTATTTAGCGGTTATTTAAACCCTGTTGCTAAAAAACCAGAAGAAGATATTTACGAATTGTCGGTACCAAATAAAGAGGTACGATATATATATAATGCCAGAATGCTCCAATGGGTAACTGATCAGTTGCAAATTGATCATTTTCGATATTATTCTTTTGCTACTTTGTTGCCGGCAGGTAAAATAGAACAGTTTAAAGAAAGATTGCAAGAATTATTGTTAAATGCTACTAGTTTTTATCAAACAGGCGAGAAAAAAGCTGAGCTATTTTATAGTGGTTTTATGCTAGGTTTGATTAATACCTTAGCTTCTGACTACATAATAGACAGTGAAAGAGAAACCGGTAGCGGTAGGGCTGATATTATGTTGATACCTAGAGCTGGAAAGCAAGACAACGCCATTATTATTGAATATAAAATATGCAAGTCTCCAGAAGAGTTAGAATCTGTTGCCAGAGAAGGGCTAGAGCAAATAGCAAAAAAACGATATGAGGCTAAAATAAAAGAATACTCTCATGTTCAGAAAATCATCAAAATCGCTATGGCTTTTTGCGGTAAGGAAGTGGCTCTAGAATATCAGAATGATAAAATTTAATAGTGGTGATTATATATTTTCCCCTATATCAACCAGGATTACATAAACAGGAACAGCAGGGAAATGCCTTTTTAATCTTTCAATATCGTAAACAAGCTGTTCTCCATAAGAAACACCTGTTGACATTTGTTGTTGTAAACTATAGTCAATTTAGGAGGATTGGGTGCTATGGCTATGGGCAATCTATTTCAGTATTTTTGGATTGCTTCGTCGCTACTAAAGTAGCTCCTCGCAATGACATATAAGCCTATAACTCGTCATTGCGAGCGAACGTATGTGAGCGTGGCAATCCATGAAGTCATATATTGCTTCGTTGACTTACGGTCTTCCTCGCAAATAGACGTTGACCACATACAACTTTTAAACTGCCATGATTACCTCTAAAAGCTCTTCCAACGAAGTATGTAAAAAATACCTGAATAAAAATATTTTTTATAAAACACTTAGTGTACATTATAATTAGTATATACTCAAATCATTAGAGTAAACATGACCCAATTTTTTAACTATAACCCAGATAATAAGGTAGCCGTTCTTGCTCTTAAGGTTAAAGCTAATGCAAAGGCAGATAAGATAGGTGAGTTTATGATAATTAATGATAAACATTATCTAAAATTATTTATAAAATCAGTTCCAGAGGATGGTAAGGCTAACCATTCTATTATCAATTTTCTATCTAAAAAATGGAAAATTAATAAAAATAATTTTGAGATAATATTAGGTTGGACTAATAGCTTAAAATTATTAGCAATAAAAAATATTGAATTAGACTATTTAAATTTGTATTTAAAACACTATATTAATAACATTAAATAGTATTATAGGACTTGACTATGACCCAAGAAAAAAAGAAGTTTGACGCTGAAGTTGGTAAGATTTTGAACTTAATGATCCATTCTCTTTATACTAATAAAGAGATTTTTATGCGTGAGTTAATATCGAATGCTTCTGATGCTTGTGATAAATTAAGGTATTTAGCACAAAGTGACGCAAAACTTATTGCAGATGATCCTACCTTTAAAATTACTGTGAGAATTGATAAAGATAAAAAGCAGATTATTATTAGAGATAATGGTATTGGTATGAACCGAGAAGATTTGATCGATAATCTAGGAACTATTGCAAAATCTGGTACAGGAAATTTCTTAAACAACATGTCTGGAGATGCTAAAAAAGATAGTATGTTGATAGGGCAATTTGGCGTTGGGTTTTATTCAGCTTTTATGGTTGCTGATAATATTACTGTTACCTCAAGAAAAGCAGGAGAAGAGAAATCTTATGTTTGGCAGTCAGATGGTCTTGGAGAATATATGGTTGATGATTTTGACCATGATTTTACCAGGGGAACTGAGGTGGTTATTCACGTTAAGCCAGAAGAAGATAGTTACATTGATCACTTTAGATTGAAGCATATAGTTAAAAGCTATTCTGATCATATAGCCATACCTATCAATTTTATTGATGAATCTACTAATAATGAAATACAACTTAACTCAGCTTCAGCATTATGGACAAGACCTAAATCTGATTTGACTTTTGAGCAATATAAAGAATTTTATAAAGCTTTGTCTTATTCGATGGATGATCCTTGGTTAACTATTCATAATAAAAATGAAGGTACGGTTGAATTTACTAATTTGTTATTTATTCCATCAACTAAGACTTTCGATTTATTTCACCCTGATCGTAAGAGGAGAGTGAAATTATACATCAAGAGAGTTTTTATTTCTGATGAGAATGTAGATTTAATACCTTCTTACCTAAGATTCCTAAGAGGGGTAGTAGATTCAGAGGATTTACCTCTTAATATTAGTCGTGAATCTTTGCAGCATAATAGTACTTTAGAGAAGATTAAGTCAGCAATAACCAAAAGAGTTTTAGGTGAACTCAAAAAGAAAAAAGATGAGTCTATAGAGGAATATAGCAATTTTTGGAGCAATTTTGGTGCTGCTTTAAAAGAAGGATTGTGTGAGGCAACTAGTGATCATGATAAATTGCTTGAGACCTGTATATTTAAAAGTAGTCTTTTAAGTAAAATGATTAGCCTTGACGATTATATTAGTAACTTTAAAGAAGGACAGAATACTATATATTATCTTAGCGGCGATGATTCAGCAAAATTACTTTCTAGCCCCCAAATAGAAGGATTTTTAAGTAAAAATATAGATGTACTTCTGTTTACTGATACAGTTGATGATTTTTGGGTTAATGTTAATAGTAGCTATAAGGGTTATGCAATTAAATCAGTTACTAGGAGTGATATTGATTTAGAAAAATCTGAGCAAAAAACTGAAGAGACAAAAGAAGACCAGGATGAGTACACTAAATTAACAGAATATTTTAAAGAAATATTAGGTAATTTAGTAAAAGATGTAAGGATTTCTAAAAAACTTACTCTAAGCCCTGCTTGTCTGGTAGTTGGTGATGGAGCTATGGATATTCGTATGGAAAGATTTTTAATTGAGCAAAAACAGTTAATGGCATCATCGGCTAAAATACTTGAGTTAAATCCTAAGCATAAAATTATTGAGAAAATTAACGCTGGTATAATCTCAAATAGTAGAGACTATGCTAACGAGGAGTTGGTGAAATTAATGTATGATCAAGCATGTATTCTAGAAGGTGAGCCAGTCAATGATACTGGTGAATTTGCAAAAAGACTCAATGATATTGTACAAAAAGCTATATTATAAACCACCTTATGCACGGCATTTAAAAGTCATATAGAAAATAGCTTGGCGTCATTGCGAGAAGCTACTTTAGTAGCGACGAAGCAATCTAATGAATGTGGATTGCCACGACCACTACGTGGTCTCGCAACGACGTCTTGTACTTTTTTGGAATTTTTAAATTGTTATGGGGTTTATGCGTAAGGTAAGTTATAAACTATGCGGAGGCTTTTCTATTTTTAATAGTAATAATTTTGATTGTAATCTAGGTAATGAATATGTTAATATTAATTAAATTTTCCTGAAACCTTTTATTAGCAAAATATAATGAATAAATATTTGATACTATTAATATTATTAATAATGCCTCTTAATTCATTTGCCCAGAATCAAATAGCTAACCAGCTATCTAATTTTGTTGCACCAGTTACTTACTTTGTTAATCATGTCAAACAATTAAATCTACTTAAGAATAATTTAATTAAATATCGACAAGCAAGTATTATAGGCACCAGCGGCATGGGAAAAACCCAACTTGCTAGAATGTATTGTTATGAAAATCAAAATAACTATAAACTTATTTGGTTTATTGACTGTAATTTAGATATTAATCAAGAACTACTAAAGCTAGCAAAAGCTATTAATAGTACGGCTAATAACTCTACTAAATCTAATCTAATATCAGAAGATGTAATATTAGTCCGGAAAGAACTAATGAATTATTTATCAAATCAAGATAAATGGTTATTGATATTTGATAATCTAAAGGTAGGTCAAAATAAGAAAGTTCAAGAGTTTGTTGAGTGGGAAAATAATGGACATGTTATATTTTGTTCCCAAGATAGTGAAATATTACCGAATATAGTCCAAATGACTGCCTTTACAAAAAGTGACGTTAGTATTCTGGTTAACAATATTTTAGAACATAACGATCCCCAATCAGCAGAATTTTTGAGCAAAGAATTTGCTGGTTATCCTATCATGATAGTACAAGGGGTACAATTATTAAATAATGTAAAAGGTTTAGATAAAGCCGAATATAAGAAAAAAATTCAACTATCAACAGATAGAATTAAATTGAACATTATATTAACTATCAATGAATTAAAACCAAATGCTAGAAAATTATTAAATAAAATAGCTTTAATAAATAATCAAAGTTTTTCAAAAGACTTATTAAGTTTTATTACGGATGATAAGAGTACCATAAATGATGATATTTATCAATTGTCTAAATTTGCCTTAATATCTAATATTGATCCACAGGAAACTAACCCGATCTTTGAAATGCACGATGTTGTTGCTCAAAAAATAACTGAAATTAATGGTAATCAGAATAATAAAATTTATTTAGAGGATATCGTTACTAAATTAGTCGGATCTGTGCCAAAAAGGAACTCGGTAAAAGCTCAGCTTTTTAGAAAAGCGAGAACTATACTTGAAAATTTTGAAATTCTTACTAGGAATGCGGTAAAATATAATTCAAGTATATATAAACTTCTGCAATTGAATGCACAGCTAATGATGCAATATGTGAATTCTGTCGATTACCTTAATGTAGAAAAAGTAATGAATTGGTTCAATGAGAATGATCAAAATGGGGCTGGTAAATTTAATTTATGGTCGATGAATGATGATGAAAAATATGCATATGCATTGTGTTTACAAGTAATAGCATGGCAATATGCTGTTAATTGGTCTAATTATAGGGTAGCAATAAATTATTGTACAAGAGCAAAAGAAATATTAGACACTATAAAAGGTTATGAATCTTTATGGAGTTTATATTATTCTTTAGCAATGTATAATATCCCATTAGGACAGGTTGAAGAAGCAGAAAAAAACATTCAAATTATAGAACAAATGCTTAATCAAGGTTTAATGGATAAATATGATATATCTTATATACATAGCGTTAAAACAGAGTTATTATTGCTACAAGGGAAGTATAATGAAGCATTAGAGCAAAATAATAAAACTATAGAACTAGACACTAAAAGTGGATTAAGTCTTGAAGACCTATTTCTTATAGAGCTTTATGTACGAAAAGTAGAGATATTAAATCATCTTAAAGAATACCAAGAAGCATATACTCAAGTTAAACAACTATATGATTTGTGTCAATCCACCGAGAAAGATGTTCATGAAATATTAGGTCGTATTTATAGTCAAATGGCAAAAAGTGAATTAGGGCTGGGTAAACTAGACCAAGCCTTAGAGCATGTTAACCAATCTATCCCCATATTTTTAGCTGATGAACGTAGGAATCCCAAAGATGCAGATTATTCAGAAGATCCAAATTTAGCTGCTAGTTATGTAATACAAGGTGATATTTTATTTGCTCAAGATAACATAAAAGAAGCAATAGAGTCCTATAATAAAGCTTATACCATATATTATTACTTATATAGGGATAATCGTAAAAATGTAGCTCAGGTTAGTTATTTATATAGCCAAGGAGCTAAAGCTGCATGTAAAGCAAAAAATTTATTTAGTTATAAATTTTTTGGTAAACCGCAAGTCAAGGAGTTTGGCATAAATCATCCTAATACTGTATCTATGTTTGAGTATTGTAAACAATATGATATGGATTTATGGGCAAAAGGAAACTAGATTTTATATCTATAGTCAATTCAGGAGAATTTGGGGCTAGGAGAGATGGAGCGACGCCTATAATTAATAGGCGAGCATTGATCGACAACGTCCCCAATTTCTCATCAATTGACTATAGATATTTAATAATATTAATATTATTAATAATGCCTCTTAATTCATTTGCCCAGAATCAAATAGCTAACCAGCTATCTAATTTTGTTGCACCAGTTACTTATTTTGTCGATCATGTCAAACAACTAGCTTTGCTTACAAACAACTTAACTAAATATCGACAAGCAAGTATTATAGGCACCAGCGGCATGGGAAAAACCCAACTTGCTAGAATGTATTGTTATGAAAATCAAAATAACTATAAACTTATTTGGTTTATTGATTGTAATTTAGATATTAATCAAGAACTACTAAAGCTAGCCAAAGCTATTAATAGTACAGTTAATAACTCTACTAAATCTACTCTAATACCAGAAGATATTGTATTAGTACGAAAAGAAATAATGAACTATTTATCGAGTCAAGATAAATGGTTAATAATATTTGATAATCTGAAGGTAAGTGAAAATAAGAAAGTTCAGGAATTTGTTGATTGGGAAAATAATGGGCATGTTATATTTTGTTCCCAAGATAGTGAAATATTACCGAATATAGTCAAAATGACTGTCCTTGCAAAAAACGACGTCAGTATTCTTGCTAACAATATTTTAGAAAATAATGATCCAAAGGTAGTAGAATTCTTGAGCGAAGAATTTGCTGGTTATCCTATCATGACAGTACAAGGGATACAATTATTAAATAATGTAAAAGGTTTAGATAAAGCCGAATATAAGAAAAAAATTCAACAATCAACAGATAGAATTAAATCGAACATTATATTAACTATCAATCAATTAAAACCAAGTGCTAGAAATTTACTAAATAAAATCGCCTTAATAAATAATCAAGGTTTTTCAAAAGACTTACTAAGTTTTATTACTGATGATCAACGTACATTGAATAATGATATTTATGAATTGTCTAAATTTGCCTTAATATCTAATATTGACCCACAGGAAGCTAATCCGATCTTTGAAACGCATGATATTATAGTCCAAAAAATAGCAGAGATTAATGGTAGCAGGAATAATAAATCTTATTTAGAGGATATTATTACCAAATTAATGAATTATATACCAAAGAATGCAGTAAAAGCTCGTATTTTTAGAAATGCTAAAACTATACAAGAAAATTTTGAAATAATTTTAAGAAATTCAGAAAAGTATAATATAAATATATATAAAATTATGGCTCTTAATTTGCAAATAATGGTTCAACATCATAATTCTCTTAATTATTCTATTGTAGCAAAGAAGGCTATTTGGTTTAATAAAGCCGATCAGGAAGGAAAATTTAAATTATGGTTAATGAATAATGATGAAAAATATGCATATATAAGGTATATGCAGACAATAGGTCTTTATCATATAAGTTATTCTAATTATAGGGCGGCAAGAGAATGTTTTATAAGAGGACAAGAAATATTTGAGAATGTTGCAGGTTATGAATCTTACAAATGGACTTTATTCTATAATTTAGCAATATGTAATATTATTTTAGGGCAGGTTCAAGAAGCCGAAAAAAACATTCAAATTATGGAAAAAATGTCTAATCAAGGTTTAATGGATCAAAGTGAACTAAGCTATATACATATACTTAAAGCACAGTTATTATTTATACAAGGAAAGTATACTGAGTCATTAGAACAAAATAGTAAAACTATAGAAAATTTCATTAAAAATGGTCTAAGTCCTGATGATCTATTTTTTATACCTCTTTATACACTTAAAATAGAAATATTAAATTATCTTGGAAAATACCAAGAAGCATATGAGCAAGCTAAGAAATTGTATAATTTATGTAAACATTGCAAAGATACTGAAGCACTTGGTTGTATTTATAGTGTAATGGCAAGAAGTGAATTAGGATTAGGCATGCTAAATCAAGCCTCAGAACATGTTAACAAGGCTATCTCGATATTTTTAGTCGATGAGCGTAGAAACCCCAAAAATGCAGATTATTTGGAAGATCCAGATTTAGCTGCTATGTATGTAGTGCAAGGTGATATTCTATTTACCCAAGATAATATAAAATCAGCAATAGAATCCTATAATAAAGCTTATACTATATATTATTACTTATATAGAGATAATCGTAAAAATATGGCATATGTTAGTTATTTATATAGTCAAGGAGCAAAAGCTGCATGTAAAGCAAAAAACTTATTTAGTTATAAATTTTTTGGTAAACCGCAAGTCAAGGAGTTTGGCATAAATCATCCTAATACTGTATCTATGTTTGAGTATTGTAAACAATATGATATGGATTTATGGGCAAAAAGAAACTAAGAGGTTGACTGCGATAACTAATTAAACCTGCAAAGAAATAATGGGGTTTGACTAGTTGAAAAAATTGGTATATGCTGATAGTTAACACCTCAATAAAGGTTGCAATTTAATAGCAATACTGTTGAATTAATTGCTCTAGTAAGTACTTTCGAGTTCGGAAAATTTCTAAGTACTTACTAGTTTATAACTCCAAATGTGACATTCAAGCTCTAGCCTGATTAATAAGCTCGATACTTAAGTGTTACACTGGCTTTTTTAGTATGAGATTTACCAAAATGTCTTTTTGGTTTTAAAAAATTAGTCAGTAAGTACTGATTTCTTTTTATAATTTCATTCTATTTTTGTAGTTTAATATAGTTTTTTTGAGGTGTCAAGAAAAAACTACCTGTTTTTTGGGTATTTTGTTAAAATAATTTATTATGAGAATACATGGCTCTTGTTCACCAAATACAAGGATTTTTAAAGAAAAAATTAGAAGAAACGAAGTTAAAAAGAAAAGATTTAGCATATAAAACTGACATTCCGTATTCTACTATATCTAAGATTATTAATGCTGTAAGAGATAATCCAGAGTTAATAAATATATTAAAAATTGCAAATTATTTTAAATGCTCTATGGATGAAATTGTAGGAAGGGATGATTATGCATTATCTCATCAAGAAACACAAGAATTTCTCAACGTATCTCCTAAGGATGTTAGTACCAACTTAAGGGAATTTGTCAAAAAAAAAATTGGAGCAGCAAAAACTTAACCTATATGTCTTATCTAAGAATATTGGGTCTAGTGAAGAAACTCTACCTCAATTTATGAAAGATAATGGTAAACAAAAAACTTTAGGTAGTGCAGTTACCGTAGCCCTAGCAGATTATTTTCAAGTGTCATTGGATGAAATTGTAGGCAGAATTAACCCTAATTCTTGTAATGATCAATCTTCTCAACAAAACTCCAATTGTGATGTTGAACCAAGATAATGATATACTAAAAACCTAAAGCGTCATTATAAATTAACAAGATTTAAGGGGGCATTATTAAAAATTACCTTTGTGTTCCAGCTACTCCTTCCATAACAGAACTTTCACCTGTAAGATTAATACCTCTATGGGTAATGGCAATCTACAAATCAGGGAATAAAAAAATATCGCAAAAATAATGAAAACAGCTATTAGTGGAGCATAAAAATCTGCTATATTTATAGATATAACCATTTGTAAAAAATAAATATAGAGTTAGATTTATGTCAAATATTAGTCCTAGGGTTGATATTGCCTTTAAAAAAATCTTCGGAGTTGAAGAGAATAAGGATTTGCTTATTTCGCTGATCAATTCGATTGTATCTAGAGAAGACCAAGTAACAGAAGTACAACTTCTCAATCCATATAATCCAAAAAATTTCAAGAGCGATAAATTGTCAATTTTAGATATTAAAGCTCAAGGAAAAGATGGCAAAAGATTTAATATCGAAATGCAAATTACTGATGCGGATGATTATGACAAAAGAGCTCTGTATTATTGGGCAAAGTTATATACTGAGCAATTAAAGAATGCAGAGGATTATGCTACTTTATCGAAAGCCATTGGTATTCATATATTAAACTTTACCTCTATTTTACATGAAAATAAATATCATAATGTGTTTCATATAGTAGAAAAAGATAGTGGTTTGTTATATTTTAAAGATTTAGAATTGCATACTATTGAGCTAAATAAGTTTACTAATAATCCGAAGGAGCAGTTGACGGACATAGTAAAAAAGGTAAAAACCTCTCTTGATAGATGGAGTACTTTTTTAACGAGACATGATTTGCTGAACAAAGATAATTTACCTAAAGAATTAAATGATGCTAGCCTAAAAAAAGCCCTGACAGTTCTAGATGTGATGAATTTCACTGAAGAAGAACGTGATTCATATGAAGAACACCTGAAATGGTTACGTATTGAAGCTAACACTCTCAAGAAAGCACGGAGGGAAGGTAGAGAAGAAGGTAGAGTAGAAGGTAGAGAAGAAGGTAAAGCTGAATTAATAAAAATGATGATAGAAAATGGCAGTTCTATTGAGGAAGTAGCGAAAATAACCAAACTATCTGTCGCTAAGATCACTGAACTACTGAAAACCCTAAATGGCGGATTATCAGATAAGTTATGATTACTAATTAAAATAAATTCAATTGACTATACTGTTTCCTCAGTGGATATTTCCCCAATACGACTTAAAAATCGTATGATTCCATAATTTTGTTAAAAATTCTTCTATTGGCAATATGTTAATTTGTTGATTACCCCAAATTATCTTCCTAGAAGTATCTTCTAAACAAACTAAATAACCTTTATCTATTTGATGTTCTTCCATAAAAGATTTTATACCTTTCCCGACTTCAGTGTTGTTGTGCCAAAAAGTGGCTGACAGCTCAGGAAATGATAAAATTTCCAGGCACAACAAATTATTTGTTCGAATATAAAAATTTCAAAATAATCCTATAATAATTATTACCTTTACTACTTGATTATTTCTTTTACTCTCCTGATGATATTAAATAAGGAATAGTGCTAATCGGTAAATTCATTGCCTTATAAATAATCTTTGCCTCATCTGATACCGGGGATGGAATGCCAAATACTCTTTTATCTTTAATGTGTACTACACTGGTAATTTCCACCCCAATTAGTGCTTTACGTAATCGTTCCGGTGATAGTTTAATTGACTGTAAATTTACCCGATATTCTAAATGCCTGATACATACTAACGCCATAAAACATAAAGCAATATGTGCCTTGATTCTACTAGGACTCCAATGATAAATTGGTCTAATCTTAATATCGTGTTTACTAACTCTAAATGTTTCTTCAATTTGCCACAATCCTTTATAACGAGACAATATATACGCTATATCAACATTTTCTAGGTTACTAATAACTCCATGCAAACCGTCCCATTTGCTATCTTCCTCTATCTTTTGCTCGTTTACTGCAAACTTATCATTATTATTAATTATTAAATATTTTTTATAACCACTAGCAGAAATTAACGACTTAACTCCTTTACTTCTGTTCATTTTTTTCATTAATTTCTTCAATGCTTGCTCTCTATCTTGAGCATCTTTATAAGCCCTTTTGCTACTATAGCTCATAATCAGTTTGCGACCCTTTTCAGCTAGTTCAATTATTTTTCCCTTATATTCTTCTGCATCAACGGTTAATGGCTGATAATCATCACTATTTAAGATTTTAGCTGTAATATCCTTAGTCATATTCTTAATTTTGGCACCTACTATATATTGATAGCCAGCTTGTTCTAATAGAGCTAAATTTTCATTATTCAACATACCGCTGTCTGCTACAAACACTACTTTATCAATAGCAAACCTGCCTTTCAAGCTATCTAAAGCTTTCAATAAAGTATGACCTTCATAGGTCGCTCCAGGAAATATCTCATAACCGATTGGAATACCATTATTAGTAACAAAAATGCTCAGCATTACCTGTACTTCATTGAATTTATGATCTTTACTAAACCCCTTACTCTTCAACTCATCTTCAGTAAATGATTCAAAATAAAGAGTAGTTGCATCATAAAATAGTACATCGATTTTTTCTTTAAACAACTTTTGACTGCTAAGTAAAGCACACTGCTCGATTTTCTCAACCACCTTATCATCTATTTTATCCATAGTTTTGTATACCGAATCAAGCTTTAAATCTACTCCATAATTATTGACCAATAAATTGACTGTTTCACGCTTACTAGTTGGGTTAGCAATACGAGCTAAAACAACATTGCGTATTATGTTTATGCTCGACACTTCCCTGGCAGGATTGGGTAAGATTTTATTAAAACCAAGTTGGTCATAAATTTTTCCATACACCTCATGAATGCCAATGATAGTGCTTCCTTGACTACGTAAATTGCTGATATCATCAATAGGTTGTGGTTGTATTTGTTCTTTCTCGCACCGCTGTCTAGATGACATCGCCATCGATACTATATCCTTGTCTGGGATAAGATTAGGTTGAGTGCTACTAGTGATTTCAACCTTAATGAATTCAGCAAGCTCTATTAATTTAGTTATTTCTTCTTGGTCTGATGCACTGCCAATATGTCGAACAACCCGTTGTTTTACTTTATTAGTTATGGGATCGCGTATCCCTTCTACTAGTTGAACAGCGTTAACATTACGGGTAGCAGATTTTTTGACTCTAACGAACATATCAGTAGCATATTTAAAACTAATTGTTGGTTAGTATATCTACTAAAATATTGTATGTCAATAATAAAAATATATGGAGGCACAACAAACGCCCTCTAATTAACAAAACCTTTTTTCTCCTGCTTTTTCTATACACTTATCTTTAACTATTTTCCGAAGTCAGGAAACGGGGCAAAAGCGAACTAGGAGTCGGAATTGCTGTTAATTTCTTCTCTGTTATAGAAAAATATCCTGCAATAATTTATCTTACTCAAATGCCTTATCCCTGCAGGATGATCATGTTTTACGCATTTATATTTTGGTATATCTAATCGTATAATAAGCATTATACGTTGCAAACAACCTTAAGTCATCGTATAATAGCATTATTTGTAATAGGTTATCCTATCAAAATCTAATCGCATAATTATTTATGACTAAAATTACTCAAATTAAGCAATATATTGCTTATCAAAAATCGACAGATAAATCACCTGCAACATTGGTAAGCTATCGCAGCGATCTGATTCAGTTTGCCATTTGGTTTGAAAAGGTTAATAATACCGATATGGATTTGCTTCATATTACTCCAACTGATGTTCGTCAATATAAACAATGTTTGATTGATTCCAATTTTAGACCGCAAACGATAAATCGTCGATTATTATCATTAAAATATTTTTTAGAATGGGGGTGGGATAGTAAAAAGATCAAGTATCGTTTTCCATTACCTCAGACTGTTAAGCAATCACAGCCGATACCCAAGTGGTTGAGTAGAATTGAGCAAAATCAGCTATTACGTTGTGTGGAGCGTTGCGGTAAAGTTAGGGATATTGCTATTGTAAGGGTTTTAATGAACACGGGATTACGAGTTAGTGAATTATGTAATCTCAAATGGATACATGTTGTAATGAGTGATCGTAAGGGCAGGTTATTGGTAAATGCCGGAAAAGGTTCTAAATATCGTGAAGTCCCCTTAAATAAAGATGCAAGACAGTCTTTTTTTGATTTGGGATATAAAGATTATGCTGGTAATGATTCTTTCATATTTATTGGTCAACGTGGAACTTTGTCTCCTCGCGGCATTCAGCTTATGTTAAAAAGCTTGAATCTTCCAGGTGAACTTGCGATAATATCACCGCATCAACTTAGACACACTTTTTGTAAGAATTTGGTGGATGCAGGAGTTAATTTGGAAAAGGTTGCAGTACTTGCAGGACACGAACGATTAGATACCACCAAGTTATATTGTCATCCATCTTTTACGGATCTTAGTGATGCTGTGGAACGAATAGGGGAATTTGACTGATGCGTTTGATAGAGATACTGCCCTCTTATGAGATTAGATTATTTGATAATCCATCAATATTATCAACAGACGATCAGAAATACTATTTCAAAGTAGATGAGACGGTAATGAGCTTGCTAAAAGGCATTAAGGAAAATCATAACAAAGTTGGCTTGTTATTGCAGTATGGATATTTTAAAGCTAGTGGTAAATTTTACACGCAAAGCCTATTTAAATCCGGTGATATTAAATTTGTTGAGAAAGTTATCGGTGTTAGTGTCTCCAAAGATTTTAGTAACCGATACATCGATAGAACACGTCAAAAACACAGATTATTAATTCTTGAAACTTGTGGTTACATAGAATTTACCGGTGCTGAAACGTTATTTTCACAAAGGGTAGAAAATTTAGTTGCACAACAAATGCATCCACGCAAATTATTCTACTTGCTGATAGAAGAATTGCGTAACAAACGAATTGAAATACCAAGTTACGATAAGGTTACCAGAATTGTCACAGAAAAATTTGGTGTTTTTGAAAAATCAGTTTTGCAAGCAATAGTAGATATAATCACATCAACACAGCGTGAAGCACTTGATCAACTTGTTTGTACTACAGGAGAATATTATCAACGTCCATTACTTACTCGACTCAAAAGCATTAATCAGTCATTAAGACCTGGGCAAATTAGACATGGGATACACAATTTTCTTATAATTAAGAAATTATTTCAGGAATTGCAGTCAGTGATAAAAAAACTAGATTTATCAGTAGATGCGACCAAATATTATGCTGGGTGGATAGTTAAAGCAAAAGTAACACAAATCACCGATATTGTAGAGCCAAATAAGAGGTATTTGTATCTTGTTGCATTTATTGATCATTATTACAAAATTTGGCAAGATACGCTTGTTGATATGTTACTAAGAAATGTGCAACAGCAGTTAAATAATGCCGACAGGAAACTAAACAATGTAGTAAAAGAAAAAATTCCCGATAAAAATAAATTGACCTACTCTGTTTTGTTGGGCTTTGATAATACCAAATCAACGGTTGATTTGGTAAGAAAAATACTACACGATAATGCTCTTACTAATGATCAAAAAGTCGAGAAACTATGTCAAGTTGTGCCTTTGGAAAATACTAATACAGACTTAAAACATGCTATATCAGATGCTAAAAAACTAGAGGATCAGCTTAATAATGAGAAGGCACAAAGTGATAAATTGGATATTTTGTCTACTCTTTCCAGAAAGTTACAAAATCGTGTTGCTGATATTATAAAACATCTGCAGTTTGAAGTTTGTAAAGATAATAATGTGCTTTATTCAGCCTTAATTTATTATCAGTCGGAGAAGAATATTACCGCCGCTGCTCCTGATAAATTCCTAGAAGATCATGAGTATAAAGCAGTTTACAGAAATGGTGAATTTAATGTGTCGCTATATAAAGCTATTCTTTTTTGTAAGGTAGCCAACGCAATCAAGGCAGGTCAAATTAGTCTTTTGTACTCTTATCGCTATTTATCAATCGATGAATATTTAATTGATGAAAATTATTGGACAAAAAATAAACATACTATTATACCAAATCTTGATTTACCCGAGAATATTGATCGTTTACTAACAACACTTCGTGGCTCTTTAGATAAACAATATATCGATGTTAATCAACGAATTATCAATAAAGAAAATAAACATGTCTCTGTTAAAAAGGACGGAACATACTCTATACACACACCGGCTATCGATAAACTGGACTACGACTCCATTTCAATGATTATCGGTAAAGAAAAATATATACCCATTTTACAAATGATGGCTGAAATGAATAACTTGTCTAATTTTACCGCCAATTTTAAACACCATAAAATAAAGGGGGCAAAAACAAAACCAAACAATGAAATATTTTTTGCCGGAATATTTGCTTTAGGTAGTAACATAGGCTTACATAAGCTTGCAAGCACCGCAATAGGAGTTAATTACAACACTTTGTCCAATGCCGTTAATTGGTACTTTTCATTGGAAAATTTATATATGGTAAACCAAACCTTAATAGACATAATGACAAAATTGTGGTTACCAAGCAAATTTAAACGTGAGAAAAGACTATTACATACATCAAGCGACGGTCAAAAACAATGCGTATCAGTAGAATCATTGAATGCCAATTACTCATATAAATATCACGGTAATAGCAAAGGTGTTAATGTCTATCGATTTATTGATGAACGGGGAATCCTATTTTACACCGATGTATTTAGCAGTTCTGAAAGAGATGCGGCTTATGTGATTGACGGTTTGCTACACAATGAAATCATTAAGAGTGACCTACACTCGACAGATACTCACGGCTATACCGAGATGATTTTTGCCGTATCACATCTAATCGGTGTAACATTTGCACCTCGCATAAAAGATGTTACTTCACTAAATTTAGTAAGTTTTGATAAGATTAAATCTAAATTGGCTAATGACAATTATCCTGTTAGACCTGCATATTATGTCAAGGAAGATAAAATAATAAGAAACTGGGACGATATATTACGACTGGTTGCAACCATTATGCTTAGAAAACACCGAGCGTCAGTAATATTAAAAAGATTAAGTAACTATGCTAACCAACATCCTCTCCAAGAAGCACTAAAAGAATTTGGTAGGATTATTAAATCTATCTTTGTACTAAAATATATCGATGATATTACTTGGCGACAAACCATTGAGAAACAACTAAACAAAGGCGAGTTAGCTAACAAATTTGCTACTGCTGTTTCATTTGCAGGCGAAGAAATCACTGCAGCCTATCGAGAAGATCAGGAAATATCGGCTATGTGTAAAACCATTATTCAGAATATAATTATTTTATGGAATTATATAGCACTTACAAAAATAATTATGCGATCAGATAGCATCACCAGACAAACCTTATTAGAGAATATTCCTAATGCTTCAATATTAAGCTGGAGACACGTCAACCTACATGGAATTTACGATTTTAGCAATTTATTAGCAACAAATGATCAAGATTATTCTTTTAATGAAGTGGTTAATTTTAAAGCGGCATAATGCTTATTATACGATTAGATATACCAAAATATAAATGCGTAAAACATGATCATCCTGCAGGGATAAGGCATTTGAGTAAGATAAATTATTGCAGGATATTTTTCTATAACAGAGAAGAAATTAACAGCAATTCCGACTCCTAGTTCGCTTTTGCCCCGTTTCTGTAATTTAACCCTATTATCACTAACTGCTGGTTATGAATTTTACATAAGGAATCAATGGATATTAGGTGAAAGCAAGGGCATATTTTCTTCAATCAAATTTTATATTGCCTCTAATATTTATTCAAGCTTCCTTGCCGGTATAGTTACTGCTCCCGTTGTAATAAACCAATTTTATACATTTCCTACTTATTCTATTCCGATGAACCTTATTGCTATACCAATAATGTCTTTCTTTTTGATGCCATTATCTATTATCTCGGTATTTTTAATGATCTTCGGTATAGACCAGTACTGTCTAAAATTAATAGGTTTTTTCATTAATATAATTATTGAAGCGGTGAAATTTACTAACACGTTACCATTATCAGTATGGTATTTTGGCTATATAAGCCAAGTTAGCTTAATTACTTTCTTATTTGGCTTTTTATGGCTTTGTTTGTGGAGAACTAAATGGCATTTTCTTGGGCTAATTATAATTATTATATCAGTAATTTTAATGCTGAACTCTCCTAAACCTAATGTCATATTTGATATAAATTTAAACGCTATTGGTATAAAAAATAGCAATGGTGAACTTGACATTTATGCTATAGTCAATTCAGGAGAATTTGGGGCTAGGAGCGATGGAGCGACGCCTATAAGTAATAGGCGAGCGACGAGTGACACCGTCCCCAATTTCTCATCAATTGACTATAATGAAATGCCAGAATTTAAACGTATATATTGGGCTAACTGGTTTGGTCAAAAGGATGCTAAAATATTTCCCTTAAAATTTCCCTTAGAAAAAAATATTTTTACTTCCCATGGGTACACAATTTTGATAGATTCTAGTTTGATAGATTTGAAACAAGTTACTCCGAATGAAATATGTAAAAATGTCGATATATATATTAATCTGCTAGGTAACAACCAATGTAAAGGCAATAAGATTACTGTTAGTAGAGAATTTTTAAAAGAATTTGAAGTAATAATGATATTTTGTAATCAGCATCAATGTACCATTAAAACCAATAGTAACAAAAGATTTAGTTTTAGGTAAAAATATATAGTACCCTACATAAGAGTCATTGCGGTATCATGTAAGTAGGTCGTGCAATCTATTGTTTTTGGATTGCTTAGGAGGCTTACGCCTTCTCGCAATGACGCTTGAATTGCATTCCTGTCATTGCGAGGATTACACAAACCTCAGGCGTCATTGCGAGACCATGTAATGGTCGAAGCAATCAATTACTCAAGCTGTAGTCAATTGATGAGAAGTTGGGGGCGTTGTCACTCGTCGCTTGCCTATTACTTATAGGCGTCGCTCCATCGCTCCTAGCCCCAAATTCTCCTGAATTGACTATAAATAACATTAATTAAAGATATTTTTATGCCATTAGAAAAATTTAAATCAGATATAGCTGATATTGTTGGTGAATCAAAGGAAGGATTTGTAGAGGAAGTAAATCGCTTAAAAAGTCTGCTCAATTTTAGCTTTGATTCGCGATATGGTTCTGAACTTGCCAAAGCTGTAAAAAAGATGGGCATAGAACAAGAAACAGTAATACAGGTATCTTTGGATGATGATACCACAAATGTACTGTCACCAACTGAAAAAGATATTGGACAAAATTTTGGTGAGTTTAAAGGCAATATTGGTACCACTCTCAATTCTCATGGAGAACTTGCTAAAGGATATGCTGCTGAATATGATCAAGGACAACCTCACTTAGATAAATTCGGTCAGCAAGCTAAAAAAATGAATGTGTTAATAGATGAATTACCACATAATTCTTTGCAGGAAGCAACTGAACAAATTGAAACCATTGCCACTATTGAGGCTGGTACAAACAAAATATATTCGAAATTACAATCTTCTCCAAATGATCTAAAGCATACTATCCATCCAGAACATATTGTAACTATCAATAAGTTAGGGGCAGGACTTAGGAAATATATTGAATCATTTGTTAAATCGCCTGAAGAACAAAAAGAAGCTTTTATGCAAAATGGGGTTGAGACGATTCAAGCTATTGATAAAGCTAATAAAACTGATGGATTGCAAAATAGTAAGACTGCATTAGAGAAAATATTAAGCAAATTTCATAGCACAGAAACAGTGGGTTCTAAACTATATCACCGTCTAATAAAAGTTCTAAAGAAAGATGATATATCTGTATGCAACACTATTAAACCCGATACTACCCCTTATAACACAAAACACTCTAATAAAGATAAGGGGCGGTAGAGTTTTGGCAATGGAATCATACTGTTTGGCAAAGATCTCCTTAAATTAATTTGCAGAACATGACGTAAATTGATTGAGAAATTCAAAATCTTCAGTTTCTAGAGACAAAATCTCTGGTAAACATATTTTAGCTGTAAAGTTATTATCTATACTAACCTTAAGCAATAAAATTATTCTGATATTATTACGTTCAGGGTTAATACGCTTTTTCAGCAAATCGACTATTTGACATAATTCAGAATGATTTTGTGGGTACAGTTTTATCTCTAATCGTTCTTCATTTATTATATCATCAATAGTTGCGAAACTTTTAGCAATTAGTCTTATTCCTCCAGCGTCTTTAAACAAATCACAACTCACTACTACTAAACTTTGAACATCGAGTAAATGAACGAAATTCTTTAATATTTCTTCACTATAAATAGTTAGTTCAAAAATGCCAAATTGATCAGATAGTTGTAAAATGACAAACCTGCCGCGAGATGACATACGTGAATCCTTTTTTTGTATTACACCAGCTATCTTTATCTGACTTGAACCATCTAGAAAGTCATTTTGTAGATTAATTGAAGTCGAAATATTAAGCCGGGATAGCAAATCTTGATGTTTTGATAATGGATGTAATGTAATAAACAGCCCTAATACCTCAAATTCATAGCAAGATGCAGTATTATTATCCAGTGGTTCTGCGTCAATTAAAATTTGCTGATTTATGGAACTTACCTTAATCAGACTAAATTGATCAGAAATTTTTTCGGCATGATAGGAAGAAGCATAAGCTAGAAGTTTAGAGATACTTAATAATAACTGATTACGATTAGAATGTAGTGTATCAAAACATCCAGCTTTAATAAGATTTTCTAATAATTTTCGATTAATTGATTTAAGCGGTAGCCTTTCAATAACATCTATAATATTTTTAAATTTACCATTTTTAACTCGTTCTTCTACTAATATTCTACCAAAATCAACCGTAACGCTTTTAATAGCAGCTAGGGCATAAATTATCGATTTAGGTTTTTTGTCATACTCTTCAGCTTCTTGTGATGTAGCTATAGTACTAAAATAACCAGAGGAAAGATTGATATTAGGAGGGATAATAGCAATGTTATTATTTTTGGCTTCTTGAATGAATAGATTGATTTTATCATGGTTATTTAGTTCAAGATTTAAGCACACTACCAAGAATTCAGCTGGGAAATTAGCTTTCAGATAGGCTGTTTGATAAGATATTACTCCATAAGCTGATGCGTGGGCTTTATTAAAACCATAGCTAGCAAATTTAGCGACCGTTGCAAAAATGGATTGGGCTTGCTGACGTGAGATACCTTTGGCTATTGCCCCTTTCACAAAACTTTCTTCTTGTTCTGCCATTTCGGATTTTATTTTTTTTCCCATAGCTTTACGAAGTATATCTGCTCCACCTAAACTATAGCCTGCCATTTCTTTGGCAATTTCTAAGACCTGTTCTTGATAGATAATAACTCCATAAGTTTCTTCTAGAATTGGTTTAAGCATCTCATGCAGGTAATCCGGTTGTTGCAAACCATGTTTACAAGCAATATAAGTTGGGATGTTCTCCATCGGACCAGGACGGTATAACGCTCCTAACGCTATTATATCTTGAATGGAGTCAGGTTTAAGACGCCTTAAACTATCCTGCATTCCGTTGCTTTCAAATTGGAATACCCCAATAGTTCGACCACTACATAGCATTTCATAAGTTTTTTGATCATCAAATAGCATATTAGTAAAATCAATATTTATGTTCTGCTCTTTTAGCAGTTCTAAACATTTAGTAATGACAGTTAGAGTTTGCAGTCCTAAAAAATCAAATTTAATTAAACCAGCAATCTCAGCATATTTCATCGAATATTGTACTACCAACATTTCCGAGTTTAGGTCTTTATAAACCGGTAATATTTCTACTAAATCTTTGCCAGCTATCACAATTCCTGCTGCATGAGTAGAAGCATGTCTATTAAGCCCCTCAAGTACTAAAGATGTGTCCAGAACTTGTTTGATCAGCTCCTCTTGCCCATCTAAATTATACAAACCTTCACCACGTGCTGCTATGCTTAACTCCTTTATTTCCTTAATAGCCTGATTTAGTGTAACAGGAGAAACAGCATTAAATGGTACAAGATCAGTTAAATATTCAGCATATTTATAAGGTAAACCAAGAACTCGTGAGACATCTTTGATCACAGCTTTTGCTTGCATCTTACCAAAAGTGATGATTTGTCCAACTTTGTTATCCCCATATTTAGAACATACGTAATTTATAACTTCCCCTCGTCGCTCTTGACAAAAGTCAATATCAAAATCTGGCATTGATATACGTTCTGGGTTAAGAAAACGCTCAAATAATAGACCGAACTTAAGAGGATCAAGATCAGTGATTAAAAGACTCCACGCAACTACTGATCCTACCCCAGAACCTCTACCAGAACCTACCATAATACCTTGTTGCTTGCTCCATTTTATAAAATCAGAAACTATCAGGAAATAGCCAGAAAAATCCATTCGACAAATAATATCTAGTTCATAATTAAGACGAGTTAAATATTGCTGTTTAACATCTTCCTGCTCATCTATGGCAATATTTTCTCGTTTAAATTTTGTAGCAAGTCTTAATAGTAATCCGGCTGTCGATTCTTTTTTAATTATGTCTACTTCATTAATATTTAGACTAGAGAAATTTGGTAACATTGGTGGATTAGCATGTGCCATAAAATAGCATCTTTGGGCTAAATGTACCGTATTCTGTACAGCATTAGGTAAATCACTAAAAAGTTCTAGCATTTCTTTTGGTGATTTAAAATAACATTCGTTACTTACCTTTTTACGATCCTCCACTTCTTTGCTAACCCCAGTAGATATACATAATAATACGTCATGGGCATCATGCATATTAACATCACTAAACAATACTTTATTGGTAGCAACTAGTGGAATACCAAGATTACTGGCTATTTTTATATAACTTTCTTCTATAGATTGTTCTACTGCTAGATTATGTCGCATAATCTCAAAATAGAAACGATCAGCAAAAATGCTTTGTAGCTTAGTTGCCCAAAAAATGGCTAATTCCTCATCCTTGGCAATAAGACTTTTACCAATTATACCATCAGTATAACCGGATAAAATAATCAGCCCTTCCTGGTACTTAACTAAATCATCAAAAGTAATATGATTGCAAATTTTACGATCATTTTTAGTAAAACTATCACTAACCGCCTTTAGCAGATTCTTGTAACCAATTTCATCCTTGGCAATAAGCATAATTTCACAAAAACTATTCTCGGTAAAAGCAATATTTACAATTGCCGCATTTATAGGTTGTATTCCTGCTTTACAGCTAGCTAGAGCAAATTCTAACGAGCCAAATAAATTCCCCCTATCGGCTAAACAAATTGCTGGTATTTTATGCAATTTAGCTAATTCCACTATACGATCAATTGTTAAAGCACTCTCAAGAAATGAATATGAACTTTGTACTCTTAAGTGAATGAAATCAAACTGCATCTTTTATACCAATAAGATAATATTTAAATCCAAGAGCCTTTAGCATATCTCCATCAAGAATATGCCTGAGATCAAGAATTATAGGAGATTTAACTTGATGGCGAATAAGCGACCAATCTAAATCTTTAAACTCCGACCATTCGGTAGCCACTATAATTATATCACTATTTTTGCATGCACTAAGTGCTGAATCAGCAAAAAATACATTTTTTACTTCTTTTTTAGCATTATTCATACCTACCGGATCGAAGACTCTAATATTTGCTCCTTTATCAACTAAGATTTTGACGATCTTAATAGCTGGACTCTCTCTAACATCATCCGTACCAGCTTTAAAAGTCAGGCCCAATACACTAATAACTCTATTATGTAAATCGTTGCCTATGATATCATGAATTTTATCTACCATATCATATGGTCTCTGATAATTACTATTTATAACAGAATTAACTATTTGAAAATTACATTGATAATGTTTAGCTATTTGTCCAAGTGCTAACATATCCTTAGGAAAACATGAGCCACCAAATCCGGGTCCAACATTTAAAAATTCTTTACCTATTCTCTTATCTAGTCCAACCCCACAAGACAGATCCTTAGTATTTGCCCCCATTTTCTCGCATAAATTTGCCATCTCATTAATAAAAGCAATTTTGGTCGCTAAGAAAGCGTTTGAGACATATTTAGTAAGTTCTGCAGTAACCAAATCAGTACTTACCATAGGTATATTCTTGGTAATCAAAGGTCGATATATCTCTTTTAGTAAATCTTCTGCCTGTTTATTATTGGTGCCAATTAATATTCTATCAGGGTTTAAAAAATCCTCTATAGCAGTACCTTCTCTAAGAAATTCAGGATTTGAAGCAACGGAAAATTTAAAATTCTTGTTATTTAAATAATCAATAATTTGGTTACATGTTGTTGGAGGTACAGTCGATTTTATAATAATCAAACAATCATCTTTAATCCATGGGCATAAATTATCGATAGCAGTAAATATATATTGTAAATCAGCTTTTCCTGAAGGTAGAGACGGTGTTCCTACCGTAATAAATACCGCTTGTGAATTTTGTAATTCAGCCGAATAGCTAGCTGTAAATCGTAACTTACCAGATTTTACTAATGGCGGTAAATATTCAGCTAGTTTTGGTTCATAAATTGGTAAAATATTTTTTTTTAATTGGTCGATCTTAGAAATATCACTATCTAAACAAGTAACGTCGTGTCCTAGGTAACTCATCATTACGCCAGATACTAGCCCAACGTAACCAGTACCTATAACATGAAGTTTAATATTCATTAATTATCCTTATATACTTAGTGCAACAACTTTGTTATGCTATAATGCTATATTTAGGAGGTTGCCTCCTAACCCGATGTCATTGCGAGCGAACGTATGTGAGCGTGGCAATCCATGAAGTTTGTCATATGGATTGCTTCGTTGCCGCAAGGCGGCTCCTCGCAATGACGTTTGGGTAATTAGTATACGTCATTGCGAGAGGGCATAAGCCTCCGAAGCAATCCATTTCTGATCACTTTTTTGGGTTGTTTTATCACTACTAAAGTAGCTCTTCGCAATGACGTTTGGCTAAAAGTATACATTAATTGACCAAATACTAAATAATAAAATGATGCTCATTAAAAGATTTTTCATCAGCCTAAGCGTAATAGTTTGTATAGTTGTAGTAACTTTAAGTTTATTAATATTAAGCGGGAGTAAAGGGTATTTAGATAAGCCTATTAAGAGGGCAATAGAATTTTACCTCGATAAAAAAAATACCAAAATACGAATTGGTAATTTACAGATAAGAAATAACATTTTGTCAATCGATAAAATCTTTATGGATTTAGCACATAACACCAAAAGTGAGATTAACGATTTCAAAATCAGTTTTTTTATTGATGATATAAGAAGCAAACCATTGCTTGTTAGTATTGTTGATATAGATAGTTTTTCCTTAATTTCTAAAGATAATCAACCTATAATAGATACTAAAATATCTGCTAAGTATATTGTAGATTTTTTTGAAAATAAGATTGAAACACAGTTAAACCTAAGTCCTATAAAAAATATTACTTTGCTCGATAGTTATGGTAAGAAATTACCGAAGGGGGAAGGGCTTTGTTCTTATGAAAGTAAAATTTCTACAGCTTCGAAGAAGTTAATCAATTGCAAATTAACATTTGGTGAACAAGCATATCTATCATTCAATAGTATCTTGGATGGTAGCATAATTCAAGCTAATGGTAATGTTGAAAATATTCCTATAATGATTTATCAAATTGCTGAGAAAATTATCCCTGATAATCAAGTAATTTTATTTTTACAGGAATATATTAAAGATGGTTATATTAGAAATGGAGAATTTGATATTAATTTTGATAAAAATTCTTTAGAAAACAATAGACCTCTTGCAAAACTCGCTTATGCTGAGGAATTTGAAGGAGACGCGGAACGCAGAACCGCAGCGTACTCTAGTGTACGTGAGGATTCGAGTACCGCATCGACGTCCAAATTACCAGCAGAAGTAGAGTTAGGCAAGAGGTCTAATATTGCTCTAGTAAAAGCCAAGCTGCATGTCGTAGATCTTGAATATAAATACGATGCAGATTTTCCATCTTTAAGAAAAGTTGATACAGATATTACTATATCTGGAACCTCGGTTAAGTTTATACTGAATCGTGCATATAGCGGTAACAGCCTTATTTCCAATGGAGTAATAACCTTTGATTGGCAAGGGATGGATAAATCTAATTTTGTTATCAGTGCCATAGCTAAGGGACCGGGTATCGACCTAATTGATTTTATGTCAAATGAGGATTATAACCAAGTAAAAAAACAAGGAATTGACCTTAGAAAAATTACTGGCACCGCTAATTCAAAAATTGGCATAATAATACCGATTAGTCCAGTTATAAAAAATACCTATGACATCTCTACGATAATAACTGGAGTAAATGCTAAAGCATTTAGTGACAATATCATACTAAAGAATGCAAAAATAACCGGAACATTTAATGGTGATAAGCTAAACTTAATAGGTACAGGTAAAATTAATGACTATGACAGTAATTTTACCTATCAATATAATATCGATAATAATAACCATGATGATTACCAGCATCTATTAAAAGTAAAAACTACTATTGTCGGTAATAACCAGAAATTTGGTATATTCAAGTTAATTTCAGGTAGTAGTATCCTAGATTTTGAATATAAAGAGCAACGAAATAACAGAGGTCAATCTAATACCGGCTTCATTAAAGCTAATGCTAATCTCAAAAATTTGGAATTTTATATTGATAAAATATCTATACATAAAAAGCTTTCTGATGAAGCTAAACTTGTGTTAACTGGTAAGTTATATGATGGTCTAAAAGGTGATATTAATTTTGACCTTTCAGGAGCAAATAACTTAAAAATAGTTGGCAAGGCTAAAGTGCAAGATATTAAGTATGATGTTACTTTACCGATTATTGCTTATGGTACAACTGATCTAGTAGGAAAATTACTTGTAGGTAAAGATAGCTTAAATGCTGAAATTCAGGGGAAACGACTAGATCTGTCTGGGTCTAATATGATGCAATTTTTAGAAAAAGAAGGGGAACCACAAAATATTCATCTAAGAGTTGATATAGATAGGGTAAGGTTAAAAAATAATATAATGCTTGATAAGCTTAATTTACAAATTGATTGTGATAAAATAAAATGCTTTTCTGGTTCTTTAAATTCAAAAATTGGCACTAGATCTTTTAAAATGCTACTTACAGAAAAAAAAGATATGGAACAATGGATAGTTACCTGTGATAATGCTGGAGCTCTATTTAGAGGTATTGGCATGTATAATAACATGAAGTCTGGTATTATAAATCTAACACTTGATACAAAAAGACATGAGGTTAAGAAGGGCGAAATAATACCAATCTTAGATGGGACATTTGACATAAAACGTTTTGTTGTTACTGATATGTCTTTTCTAACTAGAATAGTATCATTTGTTTCGTTTCCAGGTTTTATGAGTTTTATATTAAATAATAAGGATATCTTGTTTAATAATATGACAGGTAGCTTTAGTTATATAGGTAATACCGTAAGTATTGCTAAGACATCAGCTACTGGACCATTTTTTGATTTTACCATGAAAGGTACAATTGATACTAATAAACACCAAATAAAGCTTAAAGGTAATGTAATACCTTCTTTCTTTTTTGCTAGTACCATTATCACTAAAATACCAATAATTGGTAAAGTATTTTCAAAGGTTGCTCCTTATTCTGTAGAGTTAAAATATAAGGACTAATAAAAATCGTATAGGATCAACGTCTATTAGCGAGGAACATAGGGTGAAAATTGCATTTTTGCAATGCTACTATCCCAGTTATTGGGTTGTGTTCTTAAAACTTTAGTACTCCATTAGTAACTCACCTTACTCATGATTTTCTTCCCAATTCAAGCTATGATAGTCAAAGTATATATTGGCTGTTAGACATGCTGAAAGTTTTGTGGTACTTACTAGTACTACAGTTGTAGATTGAATGTGAGTGTTCACGGAAAAAAGGTTAAAGTATAAGATGTCATTGCGAGGAGGTTGCCAGACCGACGAAGCAATCCAGGAAAGTGATTAGAAATGGATTGCTTCGTTGACCTTACGGTCTCCATAAATCAATTAAAGCTGGTGAGTAATTGGAACCTTCAATTAATTCAGCCAATTCTTTACTACCAAACTTAGACAAGGCTGCCTGCATCACTTGATACATCTTTGAATTTACCCAGTGACTCAGATTTACGTATTTCCTCAGGCATGTTAACTAGCCAGTCATTACCAGAGGAAGTATTGTTAGCTTCATAGTTATTAGCAATTACTTCTTTACTCATAGGTTATTCTTCTTTTAACTTCTCTATTTCTTCAAGGGTTAGTTTTGTATATTTAACTATTTTTTCTATTGGTTCATTATCAATTAACATTTCTTTTGCTACAATTATAGCTTTTCTTTCTTCGCCTCTAGCTTCCCCTCTAGCTTCGCCTTCCTGGAAACTTTCTGCTAAAGCAATGTCTTCTGCATCTTCCTGCAATTTACACCTTATATATAAGTCATATTCTTCTGGCGTTAGTCCATACATATCGATAACTTGGTAAGCCTCTAATACCTTACTACTCTTAATTCCCTTAGGTGGACTATCCTCTTCTGTCGCGTGTTTGAATAGGTGTAACCACTCATCGGCTACAGTCAATAATTCGGTCTTATTAAATTTTCCAAGCTCTATAAAAACATACGATATATCAAAAAAATGTTGTGTATTGGTAGTTGTCTCAATAATTTTATGAGAACTTATATAAGGTATGTCTTCACCAGCTTTACCAAATATTTTGTTTTTTATTAATGAAACCACTAATATTGGTAACAAATTATTATGGGTCATTCCTTGTTTAAGTTGTTGTACATATGAATGAGCAGAATAATATTGTACTCTTTTTAAATAATCAGTTTCATTTTTTTTCTGCATCTCAATAATGTACTGGTTGCCTGATTCATCTTCAACTTTCAAATCAAATGCACTCCTCTTACCTTTATTAATTTTAGGTAATTGCTCTGATGGAATAAATTTGATTTTCTTAATTAAGTATTTTCCATGTAAATCAAGAACACTGTTAAGAAATTCTTTTAGCCTCTCTAGATCACTAAAGATTTTCTTAAATAGACTATCATTTGTTGGGTCTAAATATTTTTGCATATCAACTACTCCCTTCTATGTTATTAACTCCATCATCTTCTGAAGCCTGTGAGCATATATATAGGAACAATGCTCGATGCCCTTCAAGAAAGGCAGTGTACTCACTTTCCTGCCGAACGAAATTGCTACGATGTATGCCGCTCATTTGAGCTAAATCCTCTAATATTATTTTACCATCTTCTCCACTAAAAAGCTTGCAATAAATTGATTTTAATTGCTCTTTTTTTAATAAAGGTGATGGGGATGAGGAGTTAATTGATAGTTTCATTTGATCATTGCCCTTGTATCTGTTGCTGTTGTAACTGTTGCATTTGCATCATCTTACGTTGTTGCCTTATTTGTAGTACTTCTTGCTCGTTCTTGAGGATTGAGCCTGCGGGCTAACTATGTGCAATATTTCTACTATTTCATCAGCTAATTCCATATAAGGCAGGCATCTAGAGATTCCCGCCTACGCGGAATGACAATAGTGGGTGGAAATGGCAACTTAACTTATATTTCTATTTTCAGTTGCGATTTATAAATCGTCGTGATACTATAGTTAATTTAGGAGAATTTAGGGCTAGGAGCGACGAGTAACAACATCCCCAATTTTTCATCAATTGACTATATTTTACTGGATTTCTCTCGTATGTTACTTTATAAATTTAACTTGATTTTATTTAGCAGATTCTAAAAATGAATGTTATAGACAAAGAAAAAGCACTACTTGCTGCACTTAGCCAAATTGAAAAAAGTTATGGCAAAGGTTCGGTTATGAAACTTGGGCAACGTCGAGCTGTAGATGTTGAGGCAATACCAACAGGATCGCTAGGACTTGACCTAGCACTTGGTATAGGCGGTCTCCCTAAGGGAAGGATTATTGAAATTTTTGGACCAGAGAGTTCGGGAAAAACTACCTTAACTTTACATGTAATTGCTGAAGCACAGAAGAAAGGTGGCACTTGTGCTTTTATTGACGCAGAACATGCTTTAGACCCAGCATATGCCAAAAAATTAGGAGTAAATATTGACGAGCTTATTATTTCTCAACCAGATACTGGTGAACAGGCTCTTGAAATAACTGATACTCTAGTACGCTCTGGAGCTATTGATATGGTCGTTGTTGATAGTGTTGCTGCCCTTGTGCCTAAAGCAGAAATTGAAGGAGAAATGGGTGACTCCCATATGGGGTTACAAGCTAGATTAATGAGCCAAGCACTTAGGAAACTCACCGCATCAATTTCCAGAACTAATTGTGTAATTATTTTCATTAATCAAATTAGAATGAAAATAGGCGTCATGTTTGGCAGTCCAGAAACTACCACAGGTGGCAATGCTTTAAAATTTTATGCCTCAGTAAGGCTAGATATCAGAAGAATTTCATCAATCAAGGATAAAGATGAAGTAGTAGGTAGTCAAACTAAGGTCAAGGTTGTTAAGAATAAAGTCTCACCACCATTCAAAACTGCAGAATTTGATATAATGTATGGTAGTGGTATTTCTAAAGAAAGCGAGATAATAGACCTTGGCGTTAAATTGGAAATAATAGAAAAGTCTGGTTCTTGGTTTTCCTATAAAGACATTCGTATAGGACAAGGTAGAGAAAATGTTAAACATTACCTGAAAGAACACCCTGCTATCTGCTGTGAAATAGAACAGCTAATTCGTCAAAAATCTTCTCATAATATTAGCTTTGATAGTGAAACAGTAATTATGGAAGAGGATGAATAACAAATATCTGCTAAGTGCTATTCTGGTTAACTAATATACTTAAATAACTACAAATTGGAGCTAAAATGATAAACTTGACTGATAAAAAATCTCTAATTACTGGAGCATCTGGAGCAATTGGTGGTAGCATTGCTAAGCTATTACACTCTCTTGGTAGCCATGTAATAATTAGTGGTAGCAACCAAGAAAAACTACAAGAATTGGGTAATAACTTAAAAAATAATTATACGATAGCACCATGCAATTTAGCCAATAGCGAGGAATGTAATAACTTGGTAGCTAATCTTGAACAAATAGATATTTTAGTTTGTAATGCTGGAATTACTAACGATATGCTAGCAATAAGAATGTCCGATGAGATATTTGAGCAAGTTATAAATATAAACTTAAAAGCTAGTTTTATTCTAAATCGTGAAGCGATAAAAAAAATGATGAAAACTCGTTATGGTAGAATAATTAATATAGCCTCTGTGGTTGCAGTTTCTGGTAATCCAGGGCAAGCAAATTATTGTGCTTCCAAAGCTGGGATGATAGGTATGACAAAGTCTCTAGCCCTTGAGGTGGCAAGTAGAGGGATCACAGTTAATGCAGTTGCTCCTGGTTTTATTAAATCAAATATGACCGATAAATTAAATGAAACTCAAAAAGAAGCGATAATGCAAAAAATCCCTCTAAAAACTTTGGGAAACCCCGAAGATGTTGCAAATGTAGTAGCTTTTTTAGCAAGTGACAAAGCTTCTTATATCACTGGTCAAACTATCCATGTTAATGGTGGATTGGTGCTGGTATAGTCAATTACCCTGAATTAGTGCCGAAAAACATCCATCGTGCTGTTTATTACTTGATAATCAAGTTTTTTGCAGAGCTTATAAATAGTAGGTTATTTGAAGGAAATTTGAATATATCAGAGTTACAACATCTATCTTTAAACGCAGAATCTGTCATTCCCGCTTCGGTGCGGAATCTATAATACCTCAGGGCATTTTTAGATACCTCACTGAAGCAAAGATGACAACCATTGTCCTATATTTTATTCAAATCTGCAAAAAAACTTGATTATCGAGTATAAGTAATAGGCGAGCGACGAGTGACGACGTCACCAAATTCCCCTGAATTGACTATAACGAAGAAATTATGATGTCCAAGACTTTAAAATGTTATTTTGTTTTAAAACTAATATTTTTGAATTTATAATTGTTGCCCGAATAACAGCAGTCTTGAAAAAATTAATAAAGTACATTATTATATATCAGATAATGATAACTAATATAGTAGCATAGTATGAGAACTATTATTGATATACCTGACATGCAAGTAAAAATTTTGAATCAACTATCAAAGAAAAAAAAAGTGTCGAGGGCAGAAATTATAAGACAAGCTTTGGCTGACTACATAACCAATTATACTAAAAGTAAAAAAGGCTATAAATCAGCATTTGGTATATGGAAAGATCAAAAATTGGATGGCTTATTATATCAACAAAAATTACGTGGTGAGTGGGGTGAATGAAAGTATTATTTGATACTAATATATTGATAGATTATTTGTTAGGACATACAGTGGCTAGTAAAGAACTTGAGCAATATAAAGATTGTCAAATTAGTATAATAACTAAAATGGAAATATTAGTTGGAGCGTCAGAGGATAACGACGAAACCACCAGAGAGTTCTTAGATAATTTTACCATAATTGACTTAAATAAAGAAATAGCTGAAATTGCCATCTCTATTAGAAAAGAGCATAAAATCAAACTACCTGATGCAATAATATGGGCAACAGCTAAATATTGCAATGGTTTGTTAATAACTAGAAATACCAAAGATTTTCCTATCCATGCCTCTGACATAAAAGTTCCGTACAATATATAATTGATAGAATGGGAATACTATGAGATTATTTGGTTGTACATGAGTATCAACTTTCCAGTAATCGACCTCAGTTTAATAGGAATTATGATGTCCAAGACTTTAAAAATCGGTAAGTGTCAAGTACAGTTACTACCTTTATTGCTTACTATATTAGCATTTGTCATCCTCTTATCACTGGGGTTTTGGCAAATTGCTAGATTACAGGAAAAAGAACTATTTTTAAGTTCAATAAAAAATAACCTTAATAATTCTCCTCTTGATATAAAAACACTTAGTGTAGATAAATTATATGCTAAAGTAAAAATGAAGGGGCATTTTTTGGTTGGTAAGAATTTGCATCTTTATGGACGTAAATCAATGGCCACGGAAAAAGATGGTTATTATTTAGTCAGACCTTTTCAAACTGATGATAACAAGATAATCTTAGTTGCCCTAGGGTGGTTTGCTGCGAGGTATAAGAAAGATATTGATAATATAACAGATGATTCGACGGAAATTACTGGTGTGATTCTCCCTGGGGAGAAAACCAAGCTGTTTGTCTTAGATAATGATGTTAAAAATAATGTTTGGTTTACTTTAGACTTAACTCAAGCATCTGATATTCTTGGTTTAACATTAGAGAATTTTTATTTAATTATGGAAGGTAAAGGTAATCACTCTGATGTTCTTAAAGCTCTATCGATTAAAAATTTGCTGAATGTCAGAAATGATCATTCAGAATATGCCATTACTTGGTTTGCCTTGGCAATTTCATTAATAGTGATTTTTGTAATTTATCATTTGCCTAAAAAAAATTAGAGTGTAAACTGGACTATGAGACGCAAAAAAGTACAAAAAAGGAGTGGTTATGATATTAAAAGTAGGCGATATTGCACCAAATTTTACTATGCCAATAGGCGAAGATAGTAAAATCAATTTATCAGATTTATCAGGTAAGTTTGTTGTATTATATTTTTATCCGAAAGATGATACACCAGGCTGTACTATTGAAGCAGGTGATTTTAATAGGCTAAAGCCAGAATTTAAAAAAATGAATACCGTAATTGTTGGTGTATCAAAGGACAGTTTAGATTCTCATGATAAATTCAAGAAAAAATATTGTTTGGATTTTGATCTTGCGTCAGATTCTAACTCTGATACTTGTGAAAAATATGGAGTTTGGGTAGAAAAATCGATGTTTGGTAAAAAATATATGGGGGTCGAGAGAACTACCTTTTTAATAGACAAAAAAGGTACGATAGCTCACATTTGGTCAAAAGTGCAAGTGGCTAAACATGCTGAAGATGTGTTGAACCAGCTGCGGAAAATAAATTGAAATAATAATATCTTCATGTAGTATACAAAACAAATGTAACTTTATGTAGGTATAAATGACTAACTGGTTTTGTAAAGGTATTATTGTTGTTTATTTTCTTCTAACTATAACCCATGCAGCCCATGCTGGAAGTCTTGAAATCTATTCGGTTGTTAAAATGTTAAAGGCTATCGAGGAACGAAAACAACAGGCTATTGACCAGCTCAAAATATATTTACGGGAAATAAAATCTATTGCTGTGGATTTTACCCAAGAAGATTCGGCGGGAAATCAGACTGAAGGGAAGCTGTTAATTAATAAACCTGCGAAAAAATTTCGCTGTAATTATTATCTACCATTTCCTTTGGTGGTTATTGGTAATGCTAACTATGTGTCGGTATATGACTATGATATGAAACATGTAAGTCGTATTAAGGCAGAGGAGAACGTATTTAATTTTTTGTTAGAAGACAGCATAGATTTTGATAAATATTTTAAAATTGAGTCGACGATAGATCGAGATAATATGTTTGAAATTACTATTTATCATACTTTATCAGAGCGACGTAGTCAAATTACCTTTGACAAAGAGACTAAACAGATGAAAATGTTAAAAATACTTGAGGATGACAATGTTATTACCATAAAATTTAATCATATTGCAAAAGTACAGAATTTTGATGATGATTTGTTCAAGCTCAAACATCCAGACATATTTGGAGTACCAAAGAGACTGAACAAAAGCGATATAGAAAAAAAATATAATTTAGCTAGTTAAATAGCTTGCCTATAGATGAAAAAAGCACTATTTTATCACATGCTAGTAGTGGGCATTGGCTCTGTTCAGTTGGTCAGGTTCGAAAGGAAGCAGCCAAAATAGTCTCTGGTGGGTCATTACTAGCATATATATATTAGACCTCTTGCATAACCTAAAGATAATTGAGGAATTTTTAGGAAAAACGAAGTCGAGTACCGCAGCATACTAAGATGTACGTGAGGAACGGAGACGAGTTTTGACAACAAAATTACCAATTAGATTAGGTTATGCAAGAGGTCTATTATGAAAATAAACAAAATTCATGCTATTGCACGGGCTTATATAAGAGATGAAGATTCTGTGTTAGTTGCTGACAATGGAAAAAATCTATTTTTGCCTGGTGGTCACATAAAGTATCAAGAGCCAATTTATACCGCATTATCAAGAGAACTAAGAGAAGAAATTGGTCTAATTAATTTTGAATTAGGCAACTTTGTTGGCATGATAGAAAATATATGGGATTATAATGGCAAAGCTGTTCATGAGCATTGCATAATTTTTAAAGTTATTTCAAAAGATTTATCTATAAATAGAGAAGTTAAATCAAAGGAAGATCACTTAAAATTCCATTGGATAAAATTTAATGAACTGATAAATCTTAACTTTTTACCTGATGGTTTACATAATTTATTATCTAGATACGAAAAAGATGGTTTATCTCACTTTAAATCATTAATTAACCAATAAATGTGGATTGCCACGACCACTACGTGGTCTCGCAATGACAGATAACGTCATTGCGAGAAGGCGTAAGCCGACGAAGCAATCCAATAAATGTGGGTTGCCACACCACTACCTGTTCTTGCTAATGCACTAGTTATGGAATAATAAAATAAGCAATATCGCAAAAATAATGAAAACAGCTATTAGTGGAGCAAAAATATCTGCTATATTATAGATATAACAGATTTTGCCATAACTTAGTATACAAAATATTAAAGGAAGAACGGCACAAGTTTGGCTAAATGACAAATTAATCAGTTAAGTTAGTCAAATGACAAAAAAGTTAAAGCATGATTCATTAGTCAAAACAATAATGGCTTATCCTGTAGCAGCTCAAGAATTTTTGGAATATTATTTGCCGAATGATTTTAAGAGTTTAGTAGATTTATCAAAAATAACAGTAGAAAAAGAAAGCTACATAGAAGAATCTTTAAACAAAAAATATAGTGATATAGTATATGGAGTTGCTAGCAAGAATCAGGGTAAGGCTTTTGTGTATGTGTTGATTGAGGCTCAGTCGAGCGTTGATTATTGGACAGCTCTACGATTATGGAAATACACATTATTATTGTGTGAAAGGCATAAAAAAGGAAGAAAGAAATTACCATTAGTATATAATTTAGTAATTTATAATGGTAAAGAAGTTTATACTGCTCCTAGGAATTTATGGAGTTTATTTACCGATGCAGTTATAGCCAAGAAAGTGATGACAGAAGATTATCAATTGGTCGATTTACAAAGCATGTCTGATGATGAAATAATGAAGAAGAAGCATGTTGGGATGTTAGAATATATGCTAAAACACATCCATCAACGAGATATGATAAAGCTTTGGGAAGAATTTCTACAAAGGTTTAAATTAGAGATATTAGTAGATAAGGAAAAAGGCTATATTTACATAAAATCGCTTTTATGGTACACTGACGCTAAGCTTCCTTAGGAAAAGCAATCAGAATTGGAGGAAGTACTAACCAAATATTTATCAGAAGAAGAACAAGGTGTTATTATGAGAACTATTGCACAAAAATATATCGAAGAAGGCGAAGCTAGAGGTGAAGCTAGAGGTATCTATATAGGTAAAGTTGAGGGTAAAGCTGAATTGGTAAAGTTGTTGTTAAAGAATGGCAATTCCGTGGGGTCAATTGCTAAGATGACAGGTATGTCTATTAGTAAAATTAATGAATTGCTGAAAATACAATAATTGGGTGTTTCAAATATTTTTAAAATTTAGATTGCTGTAGTTGTGGCTGTGGAATTGTGGAGAACTTCGTTAGAAGTTACCCCTAAATCTACAGCCCGCTAAGCTCGCTACCCTCAAAAACTAGCTCGTTTTAGCAGCACTAATGTTATACCAATTCAGGAGAAGTAGATAGCAGGAACGATGGAGCGACGCCTATAAGTAATAGGCGAGCATTGAGTAACAATGTCTCCAATTTCTCATCAATTGACTATAAAACTCAATAGGACAAGAAAATTAGTAAGAAACAAACTTGGGGTACCGTGACCAAAACAACAGATCAGTATATTACTTTCGCTAGAAAATATCGTCCTACTAATTTCTCTGAGCTATACGGGCAAGAAGTTTTAACAAAGATTCTAAATTATACTATTCAAAAAGATCGTATATCTCAAGGTTATCTTCTTACTGGTATTAGAGGAGTTGGTAAAACTACGGCAGCACGTATTGTTGCTAAAACTATTAATTGTACCAGTCCAATAGTTAAAGGTGAGTATATTGAGCCTTGTGAGAATTGTCAGAATTGTAATAGTTTTAACAAAAATAATCATCCTGATATAATTGAAATGGATGCTGCCAGTAAGACAAGTGTTGATGATATTCGTAAAATAATAGAAAGCAGTGATTATAAGCCGCTAATTGGTAGGTATAGTATCTTTATAATTGATGAAGTTCATATGCTGTCTAAAGGGGCATTTAATGCGTTACTTAAAATTCTTGAAGAACCACCAGCCCATGTAATATTTATATTTGCTACTACTGAACCACAAAAAATTCCATTAACCGTAATTTCTAGATGTCAACGCTATGATTTAAAAAGATTAACATTTGATGATATTTTCCAATTAATTCAAGAAATTGCCAAAAAAGAACAGTTAAAAATTGAAATAGAGGCTCTTAAAATAATTGCATCTAGATCTGATGGGTCGGCTAGAGATGCAGTCTCAGTACTAGATCAAGCAACAAGTTTGGGGGCAGGGGAGGTTATTACCCCTGAAATCGTTTATCAAATACTTGGTTTAGTTGATACAGCTAGTATCATCAAATTCTTTGAGTATATTATTCAAAAAGATGCGGCTAAGTCGATTGATTTAGTAAACCAACTTTATATCTCTTCAGCAAATTTAGAAATTTTTGTAGGCTTAGTTGCTGATTTTAGTGCCTATCTTAATAAGGCAAAGATATTACCTGATTATCAAAATCCTATATATTTACCTTTTAATGATCAGGTTACAGCTATTTTAACAAAAGTTACCCTTTCTCAATTGTCTATTATCTGGCAAATATATAGTAAAGGGATTCTAGAAATGAAAACTTCCCATAATCAGTTAATAGAAGCTGAAATGTTGGTGATAAAATCCATCTACTCACAAATGTTGCCATCATTAGAGGAATTAGTGGATATACATAATGAATGGGGGCAATTAGAGCAATCAGTATTACAACAATCAACTCAAAATCATCAAATTACCGCTTCTCTTGTGACTGATTTTCTGGAGTTTTTACATTTGCATAATGAAATGGAAATTTATTACAGATTGCTAAACCAAGTGGAATTAAAATCTTTTGCACTTCAGACTATGGAAATCGCTGGAAATGATCTGAATAATAAAATAAGAGAGCAAATTGCTAGCTTGTTATTTGCTTGGTCAGGTAAAAATTGGAATGTTATCATTACCAAGCAATCCCAAATAATCACTCTTAAAGAACAATTGATGAATAAAGTAAAATTAAGTAAAGATTGGGAAATTTTAACAAAACACTTTCCAAATGTCACGATTTCGGATATCCTATTAAAGAATTAAAGAGATGTAACATGGTAAATTTTAATCAGTTTTTAAAACAAGCTCAGTCAATGCAGAAAAAAATGCAGGAAATGCAAGAGCAAATGGCAAGTACTGAATATTTTGGGAAAGCTGGTGGTGGGTTGGTAAATATTACCGTTAGTGGTCGAGGAGAGGTTCGTAAGGTCTCTATTGATGCCTCTTTGCTTAAAGAGACCGAGAAAGAGTTGCTGGAAGATTTAATTGTTGCAGCTTTCAGTGATGCAAAAAGCAAAGTTGATGAGGATTCACAAAATTCTATGCATAATGCTTTTGGTAATATTGGTTTACCACCTGGGCTAAAAATGCCATTTTAAACCCTTCTTTTCCTTGACAAATATTAAAGGTGAGATATTTTGTCATTAGATTATATATATAGAAAAATATTTGAGGTAATTGCATAATATGTCAAAAGCTAAAACAGCGTCTAAAAATAACCCAACCTCTAGAGAGCAGGCTAAGGAGTATTTTTATAATGGACAAAAAATTAAACCAGTAAAATTTATATCTGGTAAATCTTCCTTTTTGGCAGCAGAATACGATGTCTCAGGAGATTTAGTAGTTGGTTCTGATGGTAAAGCATTACCTTGGGGTAGAGCAAAAATTTAACTTGAGATAAAATTTTGCAATAAGGTTGTTGACCTTACGTATAAAAAGGTATATAAACTACCTGTTCGTTAAAGGTTATGGTTTGGGGATGTAGCTCAGGGGTAGAGCATCTGCTTTGCACGCAGAGGGTCGGGGGTTCGATTCCCTTCGTCTCCACCACTCTCCTATTTCGTTACATTTTATGAACATGTCGAACGGTGGACGCAAGGTATAGCCTAGCTTACAACCATTCAGTTCTAGGTGAGTCAACCGTCAAATTAGGAAAATCATCAAAAATAAGGGGGTGTTTCCAGATGATAAATCAATTCAGAAAATAATATTTTTAGCTCTGCAAAATGCATCTAAAAAATGGACTATGCCCATAAAAGATTGGTCATTAGCTTTGAATCAATTTGAAATACTTTGTGGTAATTTTAAATATGATTTATTGGAATGTAAAAAATAGAACTTACACAAAATAAATGATTGACTCTGAATTAGGTTATTCAAAGCATAGTAAAATGCCGAAAGTAGATAATAATCGTCGTAATGGTAGCTATGAAAAGACAATAATTGATGATGATGGTAGGAAGGTTACTCTGGAAGTACCAAGAGATCGAGAAGGAGAGTTTGTTCCGAAATTAATACCTAAAGGGCTGAGAAGATTCAGTGGATTTGACGATAAAGTTATCTCACTTTATGGTCGAGGAATGACAGTCAGTGAAATTCGAGGTCATTTGGAAGAAATATATCAAACTGAGGTTTCCGGTGATTTAATATCGACAATAACCGATGGAGTAATAGACGAAGTAACTAGGTGGCAAAATCGAGGTTTAGATAAGGTTTATCCAATATTATACTTAGACTGTATTCATGTTAAGTCTAGGGATAACCAGGTAGTGATAAATAAAGCAGTATATTTAGCGATTGCTGTTAATATAGAAGGAAAGAAGGAGTTGCTGGGTATTTGGGTAGGAAAAAATGAAGGTGCTAAATTCTGGATGCAAGTAGTTACTGAGTTAAAAAATCGAGGAGTAGAACAAATTTATGTTGCTTGTGTTGATGGTCTAAAAGGTTTTCCGGAAGCGATAAGTAGCATATTTCCTGCGACTATAGTACAGTTATGTATAGTTCATATGGTTCGCAATTCAGTGAAGTATGTCTCATATAAGGATTTAAAGGAGGTGACCACAGATTTGAAGCAAATTTATACAGCAAATAATGAAGAAATGGCAAGTCTAAAACTTCAACAATTTAGTTCAAAATGGGACAAAAAATATCCAGTAATTTCTGATATTTGGCAACGTAATTGGTGTGGGATAATCCCATTTTTTGCTTTTCCTGAGGAAATAAGAAAGGTAATTTATACAACAAATACCATTGAATCTGTCAACCGTCAAATTAGAAAAATCATCAAAAATAAGGGGGTGTTTCCAGATGATAAATCAATTCAGAAAATAATATTTTTAGCTCTGCAAAATGCATCTAAAAAATGGACTATGCCCATAAAAGATTGGTCATTAGCTTTGAATCAATTTGAAATACTTTGTGGTGATTTTAAATATGATTTATTGGAATGTAAAAAATAGAACTTACACAAAATAAATGATTGACTCAACAAATAATTTGTTGTGCCTGGAAATTTTATCATTTCCTGAGCTGTCAGCCACTTTTTGGCACAACAACACTGAAGTCGGGAGCAAAAAATGGGATTATCCCACACCAATTACGTTGCCAAATATCAGAAATTACTGGATATTTTTTGTCCCATTTTGAACTAAATTGTTGAAGTTTTAGACTTGCCATTTCTTCATTATTTGCTGTATAAATTTGCTTCAAATCTGTGGTCACCTCCTTTAAATCCTTATATGAGACATACTTCACTGAATTGCGAACCATATGAACTATACATAACTGTACTATAGTCGCAGGAAATATGCTACTTATCGCTTCCGGAAAACCTTTTAGACCATCAACACAAGCAACATAAATTTGTTCTACTCCTCGATTTTTTAACTCAGTAACTACTTGCATCCAGAATTTAGCACCTTCATTTTTTCCTACCCAAATACCCAGCAACTCCTTCTTTCCTTCTATATTAACAGCAATCGCTAAATATACTGCTTTATTTATCACTACCTGGTTATCCCTAGACTTAACATGAATACAGTCTAAGTATAATATTGGATAAACCTTATCTAAACCTCGATTTTGCCACCTAGTTACTTCGTCTATTACTCCATCGGTTATTGTCGATATTAAATCACCGGAAACCTCAGTTTGATATATTTCTTCCAAATGACCTCGAATTTCACTGACTGTCATTCCTCGACCATAAAGTGAGATAACTTTATCGTCAAATCCACTGAATCTTCTCAGCCCTTTAGGTATTAATTTCGGAACAAACTCTCCTTCTCGATCTCTTGGTACTTCCAGAGTAACCTTCCTACCATCATCATCAATTATTGTCTTTTCATAGCTACCATTACGACGATTATTATCTACTTTCGGCATTTTACTATGCTTTGAATAACCTAATTCATGCTCTAGTTCACTTTCTAATATTTTTTCAACTATTTGCTTTTTTAGTTGTTGAAATAATCCTTCTTTGCCAAACAACTTAGATGGATCGGCTTTTGATAATAATTCTTCTACTAAATTATTACTTATATTATTATCTTTTAGTTCTAATATCTTCTTTTTTATTTTTTCTGACATATTTTACCTTTTTATAAGTTGTTTTCTTACAGTACTTCTTACTGCTTACTTTTGCAACTTACACAAAGTATATTATAGACTCTATTATTCTGATTTTGGAATTTAAAATCAGAACATATATGACTATATGCAATACCAAATAAGTCCCCTACCTCTTTCTTTGTTCCAACATCAAACCCAATAACAATACCTCTGCTATTACTCTTATAACCTGTAATATTTGGGGACATATTCTGCTTACTTATGCTATACAAACCTCTAATCCACAAACCTTTTGATATGTTACTAAAAGATTCTTCTTCATCACCTGCTCCAATGCTTTTAAATATTACGGGCATTCTATTAAAAAGTATATTGCTATTTGCCGACATTATTCTTGGCATTAGAGGAGCTATCCCAGTAATGGTTGATATTTCTTCTACTGCTTTTGGTATAGAAACCTCTGCTAGTTGTCGTGATGTTTCAAGTTCTTGTTCTTTTCTCTGTTTTTCATCGCTTATTTGTTGTACAAGCTCTTGTTTACTTTGTTGTTCTTTCTCTAGCTGCTCTTGTATATTTTTTAATTGCGTCCTGTTTTTATCCCTCATTTGCTGGGCAAGTTCTAGTTCGTTGTTTTGTGCAGTCTTGAGTTCCCTTTTTGTTCTCTTCAATTGTTGCTCAAGTTCTAGCTCCTTGTTTTGTACTGTATCGAGCTGTCCTTGTATATTTTTTAGTTGCGTGTCTAGATTAGCAATCTTATTAATAGCTTCTTGTTTTTCCTGAGCCAATTGCTGTCTAGTTTGTTGTTCTGTATCGAGCTGTCCTTGTATATTTTTTAGTTGCGTGTCTAGATTAGCAATCTTATTAATAGCCTCTTGTTTTTCCTGAGCCAATTGTTGTCTAGTTTGTTGCTCTGTATCGAGCTGTCCTTGTATATTTTTTAGTTGCGTGTCTAGATTAGCAATCTTATTAATAGCCTCTTGTTTTTCCTGAGCCAATTGTTGTCTAGTTTGTTGCTCTGTATCGAGCTGTCCTTGTATATTTTTTAGTTGCGTGTCTAGATTAGCAGTCTTATTAATAGCCTCTTGTTTTTCCTGAGCCAATTGTTGTCTAGTTTGTTGCTCTGTATCAAGCTGTCCTTGTATATTTTTTAGTTGCGTGTCTAGATTAGCAATCTTATTAATAGCCTCTTGTTTTTCCTGAGCCAATTGTTGTCTAGTTTGTTGCTCTGTATCGAGCTGTCCTTGTATATTTTTTAGTTGTGTGTCTAGACGAGCAGTCTTATTAATAGCCTCTTGTTTTTCCTGAGCCAATTGTTGTCTAGTTTGTTGCTCTGTATCGAGCTGTCCTTGTATATTTTTTAGTTGTGTGTCTAGACGAGCAGTCTTATTAATAGCCTCTTGTTTTTCCTGAGCCAATTGTTGTCTAGTTTGTTGCTCTGTATCGAGCTGTCCTTGTATATTTTTTAGTTGTGTGTCTAGATAAGCAGTCTTATTAATAGCCTCTTGTTTTTCCTGAGCCAATTGTTGTCTAGTTTGTTGCTCTGTATCGAGCTGTCCTTGTATGTTTTTTAGTTGTGTGTCTAGATAAGCAGTCTTATTAATAGCCTCTTGTTTTTCCTGAGCCAATTGTTGTCTAGTTTGTTGCTCTGTATCGAGCTGTCCTTGTATATTTTTTAGTTGTGTGTCTAGATAAGCAGTCTTATTAATAGCCTCTTGTTTTTCCTGAGCCAATTGTTGTCTAGTTTGTTGCTCTGTATCGAGCTGTCCTTGTATGTTTTTTAGTTGTGTGTCTAGATAAGCAGTCTTATTAATAGCCTCTTGTTTTTCCTGAGCCAATTGTTGTCTAGTTTGTTGCTCTGTATCGAGCTGTCCTTGTATATTTTCTATTTTTTGCTTAAACTGAACAGTTTCGTTATTCAATTGTTGTACAAGTTCTTGTTTAGTTTGTTGCTCTGTATTGAGCTGCCCTTGCATATTTTTTATTTTTTGCTTAAACTGAACAGTTTCGTTATTCAATTGTTGTTCAAGTTTTTGTTTAGTTTTTTGCTCTGTATTGAGCTGCCCTTGCATATTTTTTATTTTTTGCTTAAACTGAGCAGTTTTGTTATTCAATTGTTGTTCAAGTTTTTGTTTAGTTTTTTGCTCTATATCGAGCCGTCCTTGTATATCTTTTATTCTTTTCTCAAATTGAGTAGTATTAGTAACTGCACTCTGTTTTACATCCTTTAATTGTTGTTCAAAATTACTTTTTTTTGCCTCAATATCTTCTATTCTTTTCTTAAACTGAGTAGCTTCGTTAGTCAATTGCTGTTTAAGTTCTTGCTCCTGGCTTTGAGCCGTCGCCAGCTGTCCTTGTATTGTTTCTTTTTGTTGTTCAAGACTAGTAAGCTTCTTATTTGCTTCTTGTATTTTCGTATTCAATTGTTGTTCAAGTTTTTGCCTAGTTTGTTGCTCTATATCAAGCTGTCCTTGTATATCTTTTATTCTTTTCTCAAACTGAGCAATATTAGTAACTGCATTCTGTTTTGCATCCTTTAATTGTTGTAAAAGTTTTTGTCCTCTTTCTTGCTCCTTCTTAAGATCCTTTTCTAACATGAATTTATCTAAACGCATTTCTTCTGCTTCAAGTTCACATCCTCCCATTTCTGCTAAATGTTCATTAATATCGCTATCAAGACTCTTACCAGGTAGTGGCATTGCTATAATATCAACATTTGTTACAAGTAGCAGTGCCATAAATACAATATTATTTTTTGATATCATAATCTATCTCCAATCATTTTGTACATTTAGTTAGCAGAAAATATCGAGTTTTCCTGTTAATTACATGAGTAACTAATGTCTACTCGAATGATTCCAAGAATTAGATTTGAAAATGAATAGTGAGTACCTGAATCTATGATATTTTTACAAAACAATTCTTGGAAGCATAAAAGCATAACAAACATAAACGACATTGAATAGTAAAAAGATACAAATAATGGCTAATGTTAAAGATTTAAATTTTAAACATCTAAATTAATTACATTCAAGGCATTTGCTTGAATAAATTGTCTTCTAGGTTCAACAATATCTCCCATTAATGTTGAAAAAATTACTTCAGCACTATCTTGTTCATGTACTAGAACACTCAGAGCTATTCAAAGTAGAATTCGAGCTGCAAAGTTTCCAGAGAAGAAAGATATAGATAATTTTATTTTTACTGATACCCCAATAAGCCAAGAGCAAATTATGCATTTATATAGTTGTGAGTTTGTTAATAGTTCTAGAAATATAGTGTTAATTGGAGGGACTGGTACCGGCAAAACGCACCTTGCTATAGCCATTAGTGCAAGGGCAGTAAGAAAGGGTTATAAATCAAAGTTCTTTAACCTTGTAGATTTAGCAAACCAACTAGGGTGTGTCGTCACGAGATTTGAGCCCACATTAGTAAAGCCCTTAAACAAAGACCCGCCATGTATGATTTTGTATTTTTAGCATATCTTGTTGCTATACCACGCCATTCTTTAAATTTTTGAAATGTATTTTCAATAATGTGCCTTAGCTTATATAGATATTTATCTATCTCTCTTTGAATCTTCCTGTTTCTTTTTGATGGTATTACAGGAATTATGTTTGCATTCACAGCCGATTCTATTATGGCGTTTGTATCGTAAGCTTTATCAGCCATAAGATGTTGTGCCTCCATATTCTGGATTAACTCACAAGCTTGAGTACAATCATTTCTGGAACCTTCTGTAACAATAATTCTGACCGGCATACCATACGCATCCACGGCCATATGTACCTTTGTATTGAGTCCCCTTTTGTGCGACTAACCGTTTGATTCCCGCCTTTCGCTCCAAGTCCTGCTTTGTGAGTTTTTACAAATGTAGAATCTATCATTAACCATTCAAAACCTGATTTGTAGCATCAATAGCAAGTAATTCTCTCCAACATTTACATACATCTATACTATCTATACCAATGGTTCTAGCGGTATAATTTTTAATTAAAATATCTTGCCACCTTTCTAAACTTAATGATGCTACTAAATCTGTCTGTTTCTTTTTAGCAATCCCTTTTTGAATCTCACCGATTGTTAAGTAACTTATATATAATGATTCTATAGCTACTTGATATAACCAAGATATTACTTGGCTATTTGGACTTTTCTTACGGAACTCTGACAATATATTAGTATCAAGTAAATATCTCATATATCAATATCTTCCCTAGCTTTACTTGGTTTTCTTTCAAATAAATCCTCATCATCATCGTTATCAACTTTTGGTATGGATAATAAAAATTCTTTAAATGACATAGGGGGTTTTATTTTATCACCTATATAATCTTCCGCTGAGATAATATAGACAGCTTTATGCCTCTTCTTATCATTTACTAATTGAGGTTGCCCGTTTTCAGCGAGTTCAATAATTTCTTCAAAATGTTCCTTTGCCTCTTGTAACTGCCATTTTTGCATAATTTACCTCTAATTTTATTAATTTAGTTATAATACCATTTTAACATTATTAGACCTAGCTCAAACTTTAGGTTAAATAGTTTCATAGTGCATTATAACTGTTTTTTTGCACCCACTAATCGATTTCTACTTCTCTTATTCTTAATAATACCAATTGAAATAGTTAAGGAGGTATATTATAATATGGGAATATAAACTTGAGCAGGTAGTAAAATGGCAAGAACATTAATATTACCAAAAGGTTTTCATGAGCATGATTTCATATGCCTAATGAAAAACGAGTCGCACGGAAGAAATCGCATACGCTTATTAGCAATGCATCACCTGCAATCAGGCAAGTCATTGAAAACTGTATCGATAATAGTTGGATCGCACTGGAAAACAGTACAATCTTGGCTTAGAAGATTTAGAAACTCTAGCTTTGATGGATTATTTGAATCGCATAGGAGTGGTGCGTTTAGAAAATTCAATAGCTTACAAGAATCTTTTTTGTCTGATAAAATAAATATGTTGAGTGAAAGTAAGACAGGTGGTTATATAACAGGAAAGGAATTACATAATATGTTATTTGAAACATATGGTATTAAATGTAGTTTAAAAACAGTTTATAACACTATACATCGACTTGGTTTTAGCTGGATTACTTCTCGTTCAGTACACCCAAAATCTAATCAAGCAACTCAAAATACATATAAAAAAACTTCGCCAATATGCTAAAAGTATTATTACCAAAAGATATTGATTGGAGTAAGGTTGACATTTGGTCACAGGATGAAACTTGAATTGGGCAGCAAGGTAGTTTAAGTCGCATATGGGCTAAACGTGGCAGCAGACCTAGGAAAGTAAGGCAACAACAATTTATCTCAACATACATCTATGGAGCTGCTTGCCATGATACGGGCGAATCTTTTGCGTTAATTTTACCATATACCAATACTGATTCAATGAATAAGTTCTTAGATGAATTTTCTTTGACTATTGATTCTGGTAGGCATGTTGCATTATTAACAGATAATGCCGGGTGGTATGCAGCGAAAAAATTAATTATTCCAAGTAACATTACCTTGGTACCGCTTCCGCCATACGCACCGGAATTAAATGCGATGGAACAAATTTGGCAGTGGATCAAAAATCACTTCCTATCTAATCAATGTTACGGTGTATACGAAGATATCGTTGCTAATGCTTGCTATGCCTGGAATCAACTTAGTAAAAATGTAACTTTAGTAAAATCAATTATGTATAGAGAGTGGATTAATATACCGCGTTAATTATTTCAATTGGTATTATTCATAAATATTCCACTTCGCAAGAAAAAATGGTGTGGAATATGTTTGTCATGATAGCTCAATCTTACGTAGATAACCTTAGAGATAACGTAAATCGTAGTATTGCTCAAAAGCTCCGTCAAGGAGAGTGGATAAGTACAGCCCCTATAGGCTATTTGCATATAAAAAGCAATAATAGCAGAGATAGAGGCAAAGGTAAAATAATAGTTGACCCAGATCGTGCTCCTTTGATAAAAAAAGTATTTGAAACATATGCTACAGGTACTCATACTCTATCTGAGATGCTAGAGAAGACAAAAGAATGGGGATTACGTAATGCTAGAGGTAATCAAGGTCAGTTATGTCAATCGCATATTTATTCGATTATTACCAATCCATTTTACTATGGAGTAATGAGAATATTAAAAACTAAAAAAGAATACCCACATATCTACCCGCCTATTATTACCAAGGAGGTATTTGATGCTTGCCAGGCAGTGAGACTTGGTTGGAACAAAAAACCATTTAAATATGGAGAAAAAGAGTATATATTTAGAGGATTAATAAAATGTGCTGCCACTGGTCGAATAGTTACTGCTGCTACCAAAAAGAAAACTTACGGTAATGGTGAGGTTGGTGAGTGGACATATTTACGAGCATGGGATCCAGATAACAATAATAGGGCAATATACGTGAAAGAAGAAATAATATTAAAAGAAGTAGAAAAGGTTTTTGAAACGCTAAGATTAGAGCCTGAGTTACTGAAAGAAGTAATATCTTATATAAAAAGCTCAGCTAGTATCGAACAAGGTTATCATAAGGGGCGTATATCTGAGTTACAATCTGAACACACAAAGATAAAAACTCGCATGGATAAGCTAACAGATTTATTTTTGGATGGTGATATTACAAAAGCAGAACATGAAGAGAAACGTGAACAGTTAATACAAAAACGTGAAGATATTGCCAGAGAAATAGCAAGTCACGACAATGCCGATGATAAATTTTCAGAATGCCTAATCAACTTAGTAGAACTGGCTTCCGGAGCAGCAGAAGCCTTCAAAGGTTCCACTGCCGAAGGAAAACGTAAATTGATAAATTTAGTATTTGTTAACCTGGAATTGAAAGACGGGAAGCTAGACTTTAAGCTACGTCCACCGTTTGACATGTTCGTAAAATGTACCAAAATCGAAGAATGGCGCACCCTAAGGGATTCGAACCTTTGACCTACGGATTAGAAATCCGTTGCTCTATCCAGCTGAGCTAAGGGTGCGTATATTCGCAAGCTTTCAAGAATTGCTTTTTACAAATATCATGGTCAGTTCTTTGTCATTAATTTTTATAATTCTTTAAATCTCAAAAGCAATATATTTTCAAAAAATAATTCTTCAAAGCATTTGACTATAGATACAAAGCTGTTTGTTTTATATCAGCTAAGATTATCTTTTTCAAGTGTAAAAAATAATAATTTTTTAACATAACCATGATTGATTGAAGAAAATTAACTGTATTATTTTCAAGTTCTATTACGAATTTGCTGTTGAGATGATGTCTTGGGCATTGATGATATTATCTTAGTTGGTGTATTGGTTATATGACGTTTTAAGTTACTCTGAATTTGCTTTAATTCACTATTATGTATTAGCAAGTCACTTGCCTCAGAGGGAATAGTTTGCGATATATTGATATTACATCCTTGATTCTTTGCTACTTCTTGTAGCATTGCTTCATATTGACCCTTGGTCACCGGGATAGTGTAAATATGCTTCCCTCTTTGTATATATCCCATAGCATTTTTATCATCACTGGTAAACTTTAATGATAATGGATTGGTTATTTCTACTAGTTTTCCTTGCTCGTTATAGTGAGTAGTAAAATAAAGTGCCTTTGAGACCTCAATATTTTCACCTTTCTCATTTTGCACTGGAAATGAAAGATGCACTGCTGTACCAGATGGTTTGATGGCTAATGGCAAATTAATATTGCGATAATTGCTAATCTCTGTTTCCGTTACTCCATCTTCTAAAATTACTTTAGTAGAGGTTTTAACCTTAGTTTCTGTTAATTTAAATAATTCTTCATCTTTGACTTTAATAACCCTTGACCTGGTATCAGTGGTATTGTCTATTGGTGTTTGATTGCTCCAAGTTAACGGTTTGAAATTATTAGCCTGGTGGATTTTTGCATAGCTTTGCACTTCATCATTCATTGCTTGAGTCACAGTACTCTTTGTAATAGAGCTAGCCCAGGTTTTTTGTATTAATTCGTTGTTATTTTCTACAAATTCTTTAAATTGCTGAGAATTAATAGCAAGATTAGCCACTGAGATTGCTGTAATATTTGCTTCAGCAAGGATGTTTTTTAATGTTGTTTGTTGTTTAGCAATAATTTCTTGCCTAAAAGCCAATGTTACCAAATCTACTTTAATCGGGGCTACTTCAATCGGGGCTACTTTGCTCTCGGCTATTATGGCTGGTACTATTTCAGATGGAGCTACTTTGTAGGGTGCAGTCTGTTCAGTAGCTTGAGTTTCAGTAGTTGTTGTTATCGCATCACTAATATGCATAACATCTAGTGCTTTTTTATAGTCAATTGATGAGAAATTGGGAACGTCGTCACTCGTCGCTTGCCTATTACTTATAGGCGTCGCTCCATCGCCCCTAGCACCAAATCCTCCTGAATTGACTATAGATATTGGTACAGATAGATCAGTTATTTCTAGAGTAGGGTTTGTTAGTGCTGTTTTTTGTTCTTTTACTATTTGAGCTATTTCTTTAATTAACAATACTTCTCGAGTTTTATTACCTAAAATATAATCTATATATTTTTCTTTAGTTCTTTTTCTTAGTCTTAGTTTTTTGCTTTGATCAATTATATTACTAAAATAATCAAAGTGTTCATTGATTAATTTTTTTAATTCTGGCTTATTAATTTTTCCCCTTGTTACTAAAAGACCGAGCTTAATTTGTAGCCCGTATTCTTTTAATGATTGTTGTCTCTTTTGCATAGTTTCTTTAAGAGCATCTTTAATATCAGCAATCTTTATATTTTCTGGAGATATATTGTTAAATTTTTGGCTCATTGCCATTTTTGCCCAATTTGCTAGGGCTTTATCACTATAATATTTTGATAATTCAACGAAGCTATTGTCAATAGTATTGTTTAAATCAACTTGTGCAGTATCAAGTAAACCTTTTACAAATAAATCATTATACTTTATGGTACTTGGAAATTCTCTAAAATGATTAGTTGGACCTAGTAAGGGTAGATGTCTAGACCAAGAATGTGGACGTATCTCATCATCTAATTGGTCAAAACTTCCAGCAAAATCTAACCTAACTAGTCTAGGAGGGATAGTAGAATTGTTAGGATCTCTTACAACTCCTATATTACCTGTATGAATATCAAAATCGCCTATTAATAAGCTAGTTGGAGCTATTTTATCAAAATCACTATAATGAAGTTCTTTAAAAGCTTTAGTTAAAGTTTTTGACAATAACTCTCTTGTTCCCATAAAAAATGGTCTTCCTTCTTTTGTTCGCAACCAACAGCTTGGCTTAGTTTTTGTAGACATACGGTTATCCATGTCAACATACATGTCTCCACTGTAATTCTTAAAAAATTCAGATTGCACATATATTTCAGAACCATCATTTTGCAGACCTCCTGCTTGATCTACTTTCGTGGTAAGATGAGTAGGTACAATGAGCGAAACTTTGGCTCCATGCTCTGGATTTGTTGCTTGAAAAATTTGGGAACCCAAAAACTCTGATATATTTTTTTCAGGCTTATTCTCCTTTTTAACCATAGACAGAATATCATTTTGGCTACTATATATTCCACCTAATTCTCCAGCTTCATTAGCTCCAGCTTCCTTTTTTTTGTAATATTGCAAATTGGTAAATTCTGACATTTATTATCCCTACTTAGTTAACCTGAATTTGATATAACCTATTGCAAATTCGGTTATATCTATAAATATAACAGATTTTTATGCTCCACTAATAGCTATTTTCATTATTTTTGCGATATTGCTTATTTTTTTCGTTCGGCAGATCAAACAAATATGTAAAATTAGCCGAGAGCGAGATAAGAAAAATAAAACTAATAGCTATGAACAAGAGAATGTGTTTATGATAACAAGTCTCGGAAGCAAGTTTAATCCAAAGAGCTTGCTAAAGTTCAATAAGAATCATTGGTCATGTGAGAATAATTTGAATTGGGTCAAAGATACAGTTTTTGGGGAAGATAAGTCAACTATAAGTATAGGAAAGGCTCCCTTGGTAATGTCATTACTCCGGGCAATAACTATTTCTGTAATAACTTTATTTTCAAACAAAATTACTGAAACCAGAGAAAATTTTAATAATTATAGATACAAACTATTTAAAGTTATGGCAACTTAAAGTTGCGACTTTTAAATCGCCCTGCTGGATTGCTTAATTATAGTTGCTAAACATGTTTAATTGAACTAATATTAATCTTAGTAAACAGTAGATCAAACTTTATGTATCCAGTAAACATTACTTCTGCAAAAGCTCACTTGTCATCTCTACTAAAAGAAGTAGAAGACAAAAATGAAGAGGTTATTATTGAAAGAGCAGGGAAACCAATTGCTAAAATCATTAAATATAATCCTATGAAATCTATTAATAGGCTTGGGATATTTAAAGATAAAATTAAAATAACTAAAGATTTTGACAAATGGTCTGAAGAAATGGCAACAAGGTTAGGGATAAAGGACTAGTTGTGAAATTATTACTTGATACTCATACCTTAATATGGGCATTGTCTGAACCAGAAAAATTACCCCCTAAAATTACTAAATTACTTACCGATGTTAATAACATTATTTTTCTAGTGTTGTTTCTTTATGGGAATTACAAATAAAAAAATCACTAGGAAAAATTATCTTACCGGATGAATTTGCACTTCAGTTACAAGGATGCGGGTATGAATTACTAAATGTTACTCCGGAACATATCTTGAAATTAGAAAATATTCCACTTTTACACAGAGATCCTTTTGACAGAATGCTTATTGCACAAAGTTTATTTGAAAAGATGCCTTTAGTTACAAAGGATTCCGAAATACTGAGATATGATTTAGAGTTTATAAAATTTTAAGTCATCAAACCTCTAATATTTTGGTGGTTAATAACATATACGCCATTGCGAACCCATGTAATGGTCGAAGCAATCCATATGACAATTTATGGATTGCCACGCTCACATATGTTCGCTCGCAATGACGTTGACCACATACGATTTTTAAACTATCCGGTCTAAAACCGCTTCCTCTTCTAACTTTCAACAGTTGTGCCTCATATACCAAGAAAGTTTAAAAAATCTCGCAATTCTTGACGAGCAGCTACATGAGATATACTAAGTGTTTTACCATGATTAGCTGTTGTTAAGTCAAGTAATGTTAGCCCTTGTAAAAATAATTCCCGAAAAATTACTCTTTCACTAAAGCCTGGAGCAATCTTAAAGCTAATTCTTTTTGCTAATTGTTCAAGAGCAGCCCCCACTTTTCTTTTATTTAATGCATCCAAGTTGCTTAATCGATTACGCATAACAATCCAGTTAATTGTCTCGCCATTACGATTAGCTTTCTGCATCTTTTGCTCCCAAATCATTTGACTATAGATTGATGGGGCAATAATTGACAAATTGTCAGCGTTAACTTTGGCTAATACATCAAAATCAAGAAAACTGTCGTTAATTGGAGTAATTACCGTATCAGCATAAGAATGAGCTAATCTAGATAAGAAAGAGTAGCTTCCTGGCGTATCGATTACTAGATAATCAGCATTTTTTGTCTGTTCAATTATCTGTTCAAACCTAGTTCTTTCGTCCTCTTCTTTAAGTGCAACGACTTGTTCTTGACTTTCAGTCAAATGAAAATGCTGAGAAGTTTTAACCGTATTGTCCGGGTTTTTTAAATTGTAATCATCTCTGTTCTTTAAATAATTTGTTAAAGACCCCTGACGTGAATCAGTATCAATACTAGCCACCGTATAACCATTATACAATAAACCGGTAATTAGATGCATGGAGCAGGTACTTTTACCAGCTCCACCTTTTTCAGCCCCAAGTACAAAAATACGATTTGTTTGATTATTTTTCATAGTGATCTTGAATAAATTGATTAAGAAGTCTTACACCATAACCTACTGCTCCTATAGGACCAAGGGGATTGCCTTTTTTATTATAGGCAACACCGGCAATATCAAGATGTGCCCAAACCATACCTTCTTTAATAAAATTCCCTATAAACTGAGCTGCTGTACAACTACCAGCGGCTCCAGGGATGTTACCAATATTAGCAAGATCAGCAATGTCTGACTTTATCATCTCATCAAAATCTTTATGTAGAGGCATACGCCATAATTTTTCATTAACTTTATTGCCAACATCTATTAGCTTACCAGCTAATTCATCATTATTGGTAAAGCACCCAGCATAAGTTTTACCAAGAGCGACAACAATAGCTCCAGTAAGGGTAGCCAGATCGATTACACATTGAGGCTTAAACTTTTCTTGAGTATACCAAATTGCATCAGCCAAGACTAACCGACCTTCTGCATCAGTATTATCCACCACCACTGTTTTTTTGGACATAGTGGTTACCACATCTCCTGGTCGTTGAGCATTGCCTGAAGGCATATTTTCTACCAGACCAACAACCCCGACCACATTAACTTGTGCATTACGACTAGCCAAAGCCATGATTGCTCCAACTACTGCAGCTGAACCGGCCATATCATATTTCATATCTCCCATATTGGCTGCTGGTTTAATAGAAATCCCACCACTATCAAAAGTAACCCCTTTACCAACAAAAGCGACAGGTGGGGTATCATCATCCAAGCCATTATATTGCATTACTACAAGTTTGGATTCATTTTGTGAACCTTGTCCAACACCAAGTAAAGCTCCCATACCAAGATTTTTCATTTCTCTTTCACCGATAATGATAATTTCAACTCCTAGCGGTTCAAGAAGTTCTAATATTTTTTCAGAGTAAGATTGAGGAGTTTTTATATTGGCTGGTTCATTTATCATATCTCTGGCAAAAAATACTGCCTCAGCTAATGATCTTTTATCATTAAACAATTCCTCTGCTTTAGACTGATCATCTATAGAAATCTCAAGAGAGTCTACAACAAATTTTTCTCCTTCACTTTGAGTAGTTTTGTATTTATCAAATCTATATGAAGCAAGCAAACAGCCGCTAGCTATAAGAGAAGCAACAATAGCTGGTTGATGTTGTCCGATATTATGAGAAATTTTTATGCCAATAGTACTAATTTTACTGCAAGTACTACAGGATAAGATTCTTCCTCCAAGCTCTTCAATGCAAGAGGTTGTTAATTTTGTTTCATCACCGGTGCCAACCATAATTAAATATTTTATTTCTCCATCCTTAGCGATAGAATTAACAATTTTAATTTGTCCAAATTTTCCAGTAAATAGTAATTTATTTTGAATAGTTTTAGAAATTAAACCATGATGTTGTTGATCAAGTAGTAATAAATTACTGTCTAATTTCAGTTGTTCACTAATAAACACTATAGTTGCTTGATTATTTGATAATTCCTTACTGATAAAGTTAATGTTATTGAGCATAAATTCCTCTTATAATTTAATGGTCTAATTCTATTGATGTATGTTTACTTTGCAAGTATAAAAAATCCTATATAGTCAATATAAGTGATTATTTGAGTATACTATAAAATTTTCTTCCACTAAGTGGAAAAGTGATTAATTTTATATAGTAGGTTGTTTGAAGGAAATTTGAATATATCCGAGTCACGATATCTATCTTTAAACGCAAAATCTGTCATTCCCGCTTCGGTGCGGAATCTAGTAAAGTCGTCATTGCGAGCCACCATAGGTGGCGTGGCAATCCATTTTTAATCACTTTTCTGGATTGCTTCGTCGACCTACGGTCTCCTCGCAATGACGGTTTCCCAATTATTGTTTTCTTGAACTGACGCTTATGCAATCTTCCTCGTAATGATGTTAGTTTACTATAACTAAAACCTTCTCGAGTTAGCTATATAAAATATTTAAAAAATTATTATATTTTTTTAAATTTATACTTAGTGCTAGTCAAATTTTATTCTATAATGATATTGTTTTCAGATATAGGAGGCTGCCTCTTAGGATAAAACCAAGTAAGGAGTACACCAAATAATAAAGAGAGATTTAGTAACAAATTCCATTCTGTCATCGATATGCCAAATAATTTAACTGTTGCTTTGGTACAACTCGTGATCGGTTGGCTATAAAATATCTCTTTAATATCTTGGATTGATAAGTGTTTAGGAATATGGATTAAAGTTGAACAAAGAACACTTGGATTAACTATTCCCCTTTCTACGGTACTATGATAGCCTGCTAATATGCAAGCACCTAATAAATTTAGAGTGATAAAAAATAAAGTATATTTGCTTATTTTTTTAATAATTAATGCTACAACTGAAATCTTGATGATAAATAAATATGGGAATCTTTGATAAATACATAAAGGACAAGGTATAAAATGTAATATATATTCAACAAAATAAGCTAAAGATAAGGCAAAGATGCATATGCAAATTAGGGTTATATGTAAAATTCTAAAGCTATCTTTACGAAAAAAATGTACAATAGAAGGAATAGTCATAAGTGAATAATAATTTTTAATCGGTTATTGTCTAAGAATATTGTAAAAAACTCAAGAGATATATTTATAAATTTACAAAAAACCATGTATATTTATAATCTTGGTAAATCGAATCAAACTTATGGATATTATAGATGTCAGAACTAGAAATTTTAGAAGATGCGGTTAAATCAAACGCTTGGACTTTTTTAGAAGCAAAAAGAATATTAGATCAATTGGGCGGCAAAACCCCAGCTAAAGGCTATGTATTATTTGAAACGGGCTATGGACCGTCAGGGTTACCGCATATTGGTACATTTGCAGAGGTTGCTAGATCTATAATGGTGCAAGAAGCGTTTAAACAGCTATCGAATATTCCAACTAAGATGTTCTGTTTTTCTGATGATATGGATGGTCTGCGTAAAGTTCCAAGTAATATCCCCAACCCTGATATGGTGGCATTGCATATTGGCAGACCTCTAACATATGTGCCAGATCCTTTTGGTAAGTGTGAAAGTTATGGGCATTACATGAACGCCAAACTTCGCTCATTCTTAGATAAATTTGGCTTTAAATATCAATTTGTTAGTAGTACAGAATGTTATAAATCCGGTTTATTTGATCAGATGATGCTAAAAGTCATAGACAAATATGAGGAGATAATGGCTCTAATGTTACCAACCTTTCGAGCCGAAAGAAAAGCAACCTATTCGCCTTTCATGCCAATTTGTCCCAAAACCGGTATTGTCCTGCAAGTACCTATTAGCAAGGTTGATCGTTTAAACGGCACTATTAGCTATCAAGATGAAGAAGGAAAATTGGTTGAAGTTCCTGTGACCAAGGGGCATTGCAAACTACAATGGAAACCTGATTTTGGTATGCGTTGGGCTTCGCTACAAGTTGACTATGAAATGTATGGCAAAGAGCATATGAATAATGCTAAATTATATTCAGAGATTTGTCGAATTTTGGGTGGCATTGAACCAGTACAATTTTTTTATGAATTATTTCTTAATGAAGATGGAGAGAAAATTTCTAAATCTACAGGCAACGGTATTACAGTTGATCAATGGCTACAATATGCCCCTATGGAAAGTATGGCATTATTTATGTACCAGAATCCAACAAGAGCCAAACGTTTACATTTTGATGTAATACCTAAAAATGTTGATGAATATATTACGTTTAATAAAAAATATCATTTAGAAACTGATCAAGTAAAGCGTTTTGCTAATCCAGTACACCATATTCATCATGGGAATGTGCCTATTATCGAAACTTTTGGCATTAGTTTTAGCCTATTGCTCAACCTAGCATCAGTTTGTAATCCGGAAGATAAATCGGTACTTTGGGGATTCATCAGTCAGTACGCTCCAGATGCAACACCGCAAAATGCTCCGTACCTTGATCATTTAACAGATTTTGCCATTGGTTATTATAATGACTTTATTAAAGCGAATAAGTGCTATTTAACGCCTAATATTCAGCAAAAAGTTATCTTACAAGAAATTAGCACTATGTTATCTTCTTTACCAGTAGATAGTACTTCCGAACAGATTCAGGAGAAAATTTATGATATAGGTAATAATCATGGTTATCATAATTTGCGAGATTATTTTAAAGAATTATATCAAATATTACTTGGTCAAACTGAAGGGCCAAGGCTTGGGTCTTTTGTTAAACTTTTTGGTATTCAAGATACTATAAATTTGATTGATGAAAAAAATAAGGCTTGACCAGCATTTAGTAGAATGCCAATTAGTTGATGATATTAACATCGCACGAAGCTTAATAATCCAAGGCAAAGTATATGTTAATCAGCAGCAAAATACTAAACCAGGTACGGGAGTATCAATTGATACTCGTGATATTATTATAAAACGCCCGATACATGATTATGTATCACGAGGGGCGTTAAAATTAATTGCTGCTCTAGACCATTTCAATATTGATCCACAAGGGCTGATTTGTCTAGATATAGGCTCTAGTACCGGTGGTTTTACTGAGGTTTTGCTTCGTAGAAAGGCTGAAAAGATTTTTGCGGTAGATGTCGGATATGGTGAACTACATCATAAACTGCGTAATAACCCTAGAATTTCAGTAATTGAAAGAACTAATGCCCGGTATTTAACAATTGAGCAAATTAGTTTGCCACCAGATATTATCGTTTGTGATGCCAGCTTCATTAGCCTTACTACCATATTACCCACTGCATTTGGTTTAGCAAAAGATAATTGCCGTCTAATTGCCTTAATTAAGCCGCAATTTGAAGTGGCAAAGAATGAGGTCGGGAATGGTGGTATTGTTAGAAGCCAACTCTTACATCAAAAAGTATGTGATAAAATTCAACAATGGCTAGAATCAAATTATAATTTTAACATATTTGGAGTAATACCCAGCCCTATTCTAGGAGCAAAAGGCAACCAGGAATTTTTAATTTATGGACAACGTAGCCCTGGTATTCCTATTACTATAGTCAATTGATGAGAAATTGGGGGCGTCGTCGCTCAATGCTCGCCTATTATTTATCATAGCAATTATCTTTACATGTAGATATAGTCAATTCAGGGGAATTGGGTAGCAGGAGCGATGGAGCGACGCCTATAAGTAATAGGCGAGCATTGAGCGACGACGCCACCAATTTCTCATCAATTGACTATAATTGGAGAATTAATGTGTAATTGTGATGTTTGCATTGATATATTCCTGGATTTTTATTAAATCATACCAGATGGTTTTTTTCTGCATTGGTTGTCTAAGAAGATAGGCAGGATGGAAGATAGCAGTGGTTTTAATTGGTTTGATAAGATACTGATTGGTATATAAATAATATTCTTGTCTGATTTTACTTATACCAGCATTTTTGCCAAGTAAGCTAGTTGCCGCAACATTTCCCACTAAAATAATTAATTTGGGATTGATTAAAGCGATATGTTTTTCCACAAAAGGTCGGCAAATATCTATTTCTTCTTGTGTTGGTTGACGGTTGGCTGGTGGTCGCCAAAATACTGTGTTAGTAATATAAGCATTATGTTTTCTTGAAATATTGATAGAGGCTAAGACATTATCAAGTAATTTACCGCTTTCACCGCAAAATGGTATACCCTCTGCATCTTCGCTACTACCTGGTGCTTCTCCAATAAACATGATAGAACTTTGTGGATTGCCATCAGCAAATACGGTTTTATTAGCTAATTTCTTTAAATTGCAACCATTAAAATCCATTAATAGCTGTTTTAATTCTTCTAAACTGCTAGCTGAATTAGCCAAAGACCTAGACAACGAAATGATGTTATCCTGCTTCGGTGCGGGAGCTAGATTTCCGCCTACGCGGGAATGACAATTTACTTTTTCTGTGTCATCCCTGCGAAGGCAGGTATCTATACTAGATTCCCGCCTACGCGGGAATGACAAGGGTAGAGTGGAATGACCGGTAATAGCTGATTTTGATAAATAATAATCTATACCAATCGCTTGTAACCATTTTAGTTGGTTGATTTTTTTTGTTAAATGAGTCATGTTATTATTTTAAAATATTTTAGCTAATGAAAGAATATAACATACCCCCAAATTTAGATGGGTTTAGACTTGATAAGGCTGTGGTAACACTTATCGATAAAAAATCTAGAAGCCAAGTTCAGAAGATGATAAGTGACTTTCAAGTACAAGTTAATGGTTTGATTATTTCTGATTCTAACTTTAAGGTCAAGGAGAATGACATTATTTCAGTATTTTTTAAAGCCCCTGATCCATTAACAATGCAGGAAGCTGATATTAAACTTGATATTTTTTATGAAGATGAAGATTTAATAGTTATCAATAAAGCAGCTGGTATGACCGTTCACCCTGGCAGTGGAAACCACCAGGATACCTTGGTAAATGCCTTGTTACACCATGCAAAATCTTTATCTAGCATAGGAGGGCTGGAAAGACCTGGTATTGTTCATCGTTTGGATAAAGATACATCCGGGCTTATGGTGGTAGCAAAGAATAATTTTGCCCATGTACATCTTGCAAGTCAGATAGAAAGTCGTAATTTGGTGCGGAAATATAAAGCTTTAGTTTGGGGTATTATCAATCCACAAGAAGGGGTTATAAGCAATAATATTGGTAGAGACCGTATTTTACGGCAAAAAATGACTATTTTAAAATTTGGAGGTAAAGAGGCAATTACTCATTATAAAACGGAGAAAATATTTTTTAATGGTATTATAAGCATGGTGGAATGTCGACTTGCTACCGGACGAACTCATCAAATTAGAGTACAGTTAAGCCATTTAAAGCATTCTGTAGTAGGAGATCAAACTTATGGCAAAAATAGCAGAAAAGTTAACTACAATTTTAGCATTGTACCACAAAAATTAATGGATTTCAAGAGGCAAGCATTACATTCTTGGTATATAAGTTTTTCCCACCCGGTAAGCGGTAAATTGCTAGAATTTGAATCCCCCCTACCATCGGATATTACGGAAATAATCGAATGAATATAAAAAAATCCTTAATTAACGCTGCTAGCAAGCTGCAAGCTGTAGGTATTAAATCAGCCCACTTAGAATCACGCATATTGATGCAACATGCGACTAATAAGTCTATTGAATATTTATTAGCTAGGTCAGAAGAAGAATTGACCCGACAAGAGCAAATTATTTTTGATAATCTGGTTAATAGACGAACATTACTAGAGCCAATAGCCTATATTGTAGGATATAAGGAATTTTATAGTTACCAATTTATCGTAAATGATAAAGTACTTATTCCTCGACAAGATACCGAGACTATTGTAGATGCGATTTTAAAGGATGTTATAGCTAACTCGATTAGTATCACCCCTTGCTATTCCCGTACTCCTGATCATTCCCGCGTAGGCGAGAATCTAGAACCCGCACCAAAGCAGAATGACATCGAGGAGCTAACCATACTGGAACTTGGTACTGGTAGTGGTTGTATTGCTTTAAGCTTATTATTAGAAATGCTAAATGCTAATATCAATGTTAATGTAACTGCTACTGATATAAGTAATGAAGCTATTGATATTGCTCGGCAAAACGCTATAAAATATAAGGTTTTTGATAGATTTAAGATAGTTAATAGTAACTGGTTTGAGAATTTAAAAAAGCAAAAATTTGACATTATTGTAAGTAATCCACCGTATATTTCCTTTGATGATACTATTTATATGTCTCCTGAGACCATAAAATATGAACCACACTTAGCTTTATTTGCTGAAAATAATGGTTTAGCGTCATATTACATAATTGCTAAAGAAGCTAAGGGTTTTTTAAAACAGAATGGTAAATTATTTTTAGAGATTGGTTTTAATCAAGCGGCATCTGTTACAGAAATATTTATAAATCATGGCTATACGGTTCAGCAAGTGTATAAAGATATAGAAGGTCTAGATAGAGGGCTTTTGATTATAGTCAATTGATGAAAAATTAACTATAAAGTAAAAATAGTAAGGCTATTAGCATTATTCATCTTTTTTCTTATCATCTTTCATTCCTTCCTTAAAAGCTTTAAGACCTTTAGCAAGGTCTGACATTACTTGAGGCAATTTACCAGCACCAAACAACACTAAGATGATTAATAAGATCACTAATAAGTGACTGAAGCTCATTCCCATAATATCAATTTTGTAAGTTCTAAGTTAAAGATAATAATCTATATACTCGATAATCAAGTTTTTTTGCAGATTTGAATAAAATATAGAACCATGGTTGTCATTCCTACTTCGGTGCGATATCTATAATAGATTCCCGCCTACGCGGGAATGACAAATTTTGCGTTTAAAGATATCTCTGCAAAAAACTTGATTATCAAGTATATATAACAAATAAGATTAAATAATACTATAGCAAATATTGTTAATTTGATCTAGTATGAAAAAATTTAAAACTATAGTCAAGTCAGGAAAATTTGGGGCTAGGAGTAACAAGTAACAACGTTCCCAACTTCTCATCAATTAACTATACATCGATTGTTAGCGGAATAAAAGGATATGATGCACACTAGAATCTTTACTTTAATTATGTTGTTATTGATATTGTTTGGTCTAACAGGTTTACCTACAGATATTTTTACGTTGTTGATTTCCTCGATTATTGTCAGTATAACTTATCTTTTTGCGATAAAACTCAATTTAATGCCCCGTAGGGTTTATTTAAATTATCATTCTATACTATATTTTACTTGGCTAATTAAAGAAATACTGCTATCTAGCTTAGGGGTAATGAAGATTATATGGCGGAAGAATCTTAACTTGCAACCAGTTTTTGAGTGGATTGATTCAGAGCAAAAAAACGATACTAGTCTTGTAGTATATGCTAATTCTATTACCCTTACGCCAGGAACTGTAACGCTTGACATAGCAAATAATATGTTATTGGTGCATGCTCTGGAACAATCATCAATTGACAATTTAAAGTTTGGTGATTCTACTATGAGCAAAAGGGTACAGCAAATTTGCTGTCGTGGCAAAGAGGCATGAGCCATAGTACTCTACAATTTTTTATTTATTTCCTTATGATGAGTAAAAAAGCTTACTGCTAAGCGTCATTGCGAGGAGCTACTTTAGTAGCGACGAAGCAATCCATAAGAATTAGTATAGATACATCAAGACTATATGGATTGCTTCGTAGGCTTACGCCTCCTCGCAATGACGTTTTTATGCTGTTTAATACTTATAGAATAAAAATTGTAGAGTACTATGGGCATGAACCAACGAAACAATATAACAAGCTTCGTGGATTGCCACGCTTACGTATGTTTGCTTGCAATGACGTATAAGCGTTAGTTTAAGAAAACAATAATTGAGAAACCGTCATTGCGAGGAGACCGTAAGGTCGACGAAGCAATCCAGAAATGATTAAAAATCGATTGCCACGCCACCTACGGTGGCTCGCAATGACGTATATGCCTATAGCAAGACCACGTAGTGGTCAATGAAAAAAAATAAGCAATACCGCAAAAAAAATGAACACAGCTATTAGTGGAGCAAAAAAATCTGCTATGTTTATAAACATAACCTAATCAGGAATAAGAAGTTATGGACAAAAACTTTAAACAAACCAGCTTTTTATTTGGTAGCAATGCTATCTTTATAGAAGAATTATATCAACTATATTTATCAGATCATACAGCAGTTGATAAAAGCTGGCAAAATTATTTCCAAAATATTGAAAATAATATAGTCAATTCAGGAGAAGTTGATGCTAGGAGCGATGGAGCGACGCCTATAAATAATAGGCGAGCGACGAGTGACGACGTCACCAACTTCTCATCAATTGACTATAATAGCCATCAGGTTACAAAAAGCATTGCTCATATTATCACTTCGCCTTGTGAAAGAGGGGAGGGGCTTGATACGGATTTTTCTACTGTTACTAACAAACTTAGAGTAAAAATGCTGATTGCCAGCTATCGCAAATATGGACATTATTTAGTAAAACTAGATCCATTGAATCTTGAAGCTCTTAAAACAAAAAGTCAGTTGAAGCTTAATATAGAAGATTTTGGTTTTACTAAAGATCAGTTGAATAATATTATAGAAATTGACGATCAATTTTTTGGAATAAAATCATGCACAGTTAGTGAACTGGTTAATTTGCTCGATCAAACTTATGCTAAAGATATTGCTATAGAGTTTGATCATCTGACAAATGAAGATGAAAAAACCTGGCTTTGTGAACAAATGGAAAGTAACATTCAAACTTTTAATGTATTAACACAAGATAAGAAGGATATACTACAAGATTTAGTAGAAATTGAGGGATTTGAACAATATCTACACACAAAATTTCCTGGGGCAAAGCGTTTCTCAGTAGAGGGGGGAGAGGCAGCTGTCGTAGCTATAGATAAAGCTATAGATATGTCTATTGTTCATGGAGTAGAAGATGTCGTAATAGGTATGGCACATCGAGGAAGACTTAGTACCTTAACTAAGGTAATGACTAAACCTTATAAAGCTATTCTATCTGGATTTATGACTGGCAGTATCTTGTCAAATGATTTAGGTATTTCGAGTGATGTAAAATATCATATTGGCTATTCGTCAGATCGAATAAGAGGTCAATCTAAGGTTCACCTCTCTATGGCAGATAATCCTTCGCATTTAGAAGCGATAAACTCAGTGGTAGCTGGTAAAGTACGAGCAAAACAGGACAACATTCAAGATGTTAATCGTCAAAAAGTAATGGGTATTTTAGTGCATGGTGATACTGCTTTTTGTGGTCAAGGTGTAGTAGCTGAAAGTTTATTTATGTCGAATTTAAAGGCTTATCATGTTGGCGGAACTATTCACTTTGTTATTAATAATCAGCTTGGCTTTACAACAAATAGTTATGATACCAGACCAAGTAGATATTCTACTGAATTTGCTAAAATAATTAATAGTCCAATTTTACATGTAAATGGTGATAATATTCAAGCTGTACTCAAAGCTACTAATATGGCAGTGAATTACCGACATAAATTTGCTAGAGATATAGTCATTGAGATCGTATGCTATCGTAAATACGGTCATAATGAAGGTGATGAGCCTATGTATACTCAAGGTGCTATGTATAATGTAATAAAAAATAAACAATCCCCTGCAACAATTTTTGCCAGTGAACTGATGGCAGAAGGAATAATTGACCAAAATCATTTTCCTACGTTAAAAGAACAATTTAAACTAAAATTAGATCAAGAATATGAATATGCTAAAAATTATCAAACACAAGCTCAGTACTTAGAGGGGTTATGGTCTGGTTACACTAGGTCAAATGCTAAAATACTCTCTACTGGTGTTAGTAAAAATACTTTAAAAGAGCTTGGTATAAGGCTTTGTCAAATACCAAAAGATTTCCCTTTAAATCCTAAACTTGTAAAATTATTTGAATTAAGAGCAAATATTTTAAAGCAAGATAAACCGATCGATTGGGCAACTGCAGAGCAATTAGCATTTGCCAGTCTATTAAATTCAGGTACCAGAATACGTTTTACTGGTCAGGATTCTGAGCGTGGCACTTTCTCTCACCGTCATGCAGTATTGCATAGTCAGGTAGATAATAGTACCTATACACCATTAAATAATTTATCGCAAAGCCAAGCAAACTTTGAAATTGCTAACAGTAATTTATCTGAATATGCGGTTTTAGGTTTTGAGTATGGCTATTCATTAGTTAATCCAAAAAATTTAGTAATTTGGGAAGCTCAGTTTGGCGATTTCGCTAATGGAGCTCAAATAATTTTTGACCAATTCATTTCCAGTAGTGAAAACAAATGGCTCAGAATGAGTGGTATAGTAGTGCTACTACCACACGGATTGGAAGGGCAAGGTCCAGAGCATAGTTCTGCAAGATTTGAGAGATTTTTACAGCTTGCTGCTGAAGACAATATTCAAGTTACCTATCCTACAACCCCAGCCTCATTTTTTCATTTATTACGTCGTCAAATATACAGTAATATTCGTAAACCACTAATAGTAATGTCACCAAAATCTTTATTAAGACATAAAATGGCTGTATCCCCTCTATCGCATATTGATGAGAATACAAGCTTTGCCCCTGTACTAAACGAAATTAATGAGACGATAAATGCCAAGGAAGTAACACGAGTTATATTATGTAGTGGCAAGGTATACTATGATTTATTAGAAAAAAGAGAAGCAAAAACTATTTCAGATATGGTAATTATTAGAGTTGAGCAATTATATCCGTTTGAAAAAGATGTTATCATTAAAATATTAGGTAAATATAATAAGGCTAAGGAGTTTATTTGGTGTCAAGAAGAATCTAAAAATATGGGAGCGTGGAATTTTATTAAAGACCACTTAAATGACACCCTAAAAGATATGTCAATTAATAATCAATTTAAATATGTTGGTAGAAATGAATCTGCTTCACCTGCCGTTGGGGCACTGAACATACATAATGAGCAGCAAGAAAAATTACTTGAAGAAGCCTTGGGCAAATATAGCTAACCAGACTATAGTCTAAAAAGATAACATTAGGATTTTTGTCTGAGAAGTGACATATGAGTTACATATGAAATGGTTATTAAGATTATAAAAAACCCTGAATGGCGGATAAATACTGGTGGGCGGTAGTGGACTCGAACCACCGACCTTTACGATGTCAACGTAATGCTCTAACCAACTGAGCTAACCGCCCTTATTTTTTCCTGCTTTAATTTTATACTTAAAGCAACAAAATATTCAAGTAACATGTCTAATCTATAATAGCCCTAATTTCAAGTTTTATTTGCATTATTTTAAATATTCAGCTAAAATCTACGAGAGTGTCTGCGATAACGAAAGTAATTCTATATCGGGTTCTTTTTGGCTGCGAATAAACATGATTTTTTTGAAATAGATACACTATCCTGTAAAAATCATATCTATTCTTGCCGAAAAATAGCTCAAAATATAATTAATTAGTTCAGTTATTATAGGCAGCCTCCTAGCATAAAATTATGAATAAATGACCTTAAAATCTCAAGCTTTGGATATCTGCAATAATTTTGTAGTGGCACTGGATGGTCCAGCGGCATCAGGTAAAAGTACAATTGGACGAATGTTAGCACAAAAACTTGAGCTCACCTATTTTCAATCAGGTATTGTATACAGAAGCCTTGCTCTTTCTTGTATAAAGCAAAAAATTGATCTTACTGATATAAATAGAATAATTGAATTATCTAAATCCACGGAATATATAAAAAATTCAGAACTTGATAGTGAGGTTGTAGGTAATATAGCCTCACAGGTTGCCGTTATACCGGAAGTAAGAAATAATCTGGGAATATATTTGGTAAAATTAATAAAAACAATTCCTAGAATTGTAATGGAAGGTAGAGATATTGGAACAGTAGTGGCACCGAAGGCTGATTTAAAGATTTTTATTAAAGCAGATATTGTTATTAGAGCAAAAAGAAGGTATAAAGAGCTGCAAAAGAAAGATGGAGAATGTCTTTTTGATGTAGTTCTAAAGCAACTGGAAACAAGAGATAAAAGAGATATAGAGCGTGATATCGCTCCGTTAACTGTCTCTCCAGGAACTTTAGAAATTGATACTTCTTATCTATCACCAGAAAAAGTGATTGATAAGATTATGGAGTTTATTTTAGTTAGGTAATATCAACATATTTTATGTGCAATAGGTTGTTTTATCTACATTTATTAACCATTCATAGTTAATTTAGTTGGATTTGCTGATCAGTGAGATAGAAGTGAAACCTAAATTTAGGTCAACATCTAAGCAACTCACTCGAGCAAATTCAAATCAATTAACTATATTTATTATACTAGGTGGCACAACTAGTATTAGAGAATAATATGCAAAAAATTAAGAAAAAATTTGTTTCCCAACTTGCAGAAATTAGCCTTCAATCTCATGAAGATTTTGCACAAATGCTTGAAAGCATAAGTACTAGCCATATAAAAGAAGGTACTGTTGTCAAAGGTCAAGTAGTAGGTATCGCCAAAGGAATTATCATAGTTGACGTTGGCCTAAAGAATGAAGGTAGAGTTCCGGTAGAAGAATTTGCCTTGGCTAGTAATCAACCTTTACCAGAAGTTGGTGATATAGTTGATGTCTATATTGAGAAAATTGAAGGTCGCAACGGTAGAACTATATTAAGCCGTGAAAAAGCTATTAGAGAAGAATCATGGGGACATTTAGAAATTGCATGTGCTCAAAAGCAGTTTGTGGATGGTGTAATATTTGGGCGTGTTAAAGGTGGGTTTACCGTTGATGTATCAGGGGTTGTTGCTTTCTTGCCTGGAAGTCAGGTAGATGTTAGACCAATAAAAGATATTTCTTCGTTAATGGGTATCAAGCAGCCATTCCAAATTTTAAAAATGGATAAGAAACTTGGTAATATTGTGGTTTCTAGAAGAGCCATACTTGAGGAATCAAGATCCGAGGCTAGGGATGAAATGTTATCGAAAATTAAGGAAGGGATAATATTAGATGGTACAGTAAAAAATATCACTGATTACGGTGCATTTATTGCTTTAGGTAGTTCAGGTAATGTAGACGGTCTATTGCATGTTACTGATATTTCATGGAGCAGAATAAATCACCCTTCAGAAGTTTTATCGCTAGATCAAAAAGTTAAGGTTATAGTTATAAAATTTAATGAAGAAACTAAGAGAATTTCACTTGGTATGAAGCAACTTGATCATAATCCATGGCAAAGTATAAAAGAAGAATTTCCGGTTGGTACGATAATGACCGGTAAAGTAACAAATATTGCTGATTATGGAGTATTTATTGAGCTAAAAGATGGTATTGAGGGTCTTGTACATTCAAGTGAAATTAGTTGGGTAAAATTAAATCAGCATCCTAAAAAAATGCTTACTATCGGTCAAGAAGTGCAATTTACCATTTTAGAAGTTGATACTGATAAACATAGAATATCTTTAAGTATTAAACAATGTCAAGATAACCCCCTTATTGAGTTTGCTAAGCGTAATCCAATAGGTAGTATAATTAAAGCTCCAATACGAAATATTACTGACTTTGGTATGTTTGTAGCACTTGATGACAATATTGACGGCATGATTCATGAAACGGATATAAGCTGGGACGGTAATGGTATTGAATTGTTAAAAACATATAAAAAGAATGACCAAATAGAATGTAAGGTTTTATCAATTGATATTGAAAAGGAACGTATAAGTTTAGGTATTAAACAATTAACTGAAGAGACGCAGCAAGATGAATTTGAGCTGTATAAAAAAAATATGATCGTTACTTGCTTAGTCACTGCAGTTCAAGATGATAGAATAGAAGTGGCTTTAGACGATAAAGTATCGGGCTTCATCAAGAAGGCTGATCTTTCTAGTGAAAAAACCGAACAAAAAACTGAAAGATTTGCCCCTAATGACAGAATTGATGCAAAAATCATCACCATTGATAAAGCATCTCGTAAAGTTACTTTATCAATAAAAGCCCTTGAAATAGACAGGAGAGAAAAAGCTATCAAAGAATATGGTTCTGCTGATAGTGGTGCTAGTCTAGGAGACATACTTGGAGCAGCTCTTGACGATAGTAAAAAATGATAAATTGTTTAAAGTCGAGGTAAAAACACCGACGTTATTGTGCATAAGCGTTGGTTTAAGAAAATAAAGTAGAAAAGTTGTCATTGCGAGCCACCGTAGGTGGCGTAGCAATCCATAAAAGAGTGGATTGCTTCGTCGGCTCACGCCTTCTCGCAATGACGATTTTAGCTTCCAACGTCATTGCGAGATCGCGTAGTGGTCGCAGCAATCCAAATTTAATCACTTTTCTGGGTTGCTTCGTCGACCTAAAGTCTCCTTGCAACGACAGTTTTTCAATTATTGTTTTCTTAAACTGACGCTTATGCTTTGGCTTACGCCTTCTCGCAATGACGTCAGTTTGTTATAGTCAATTCAGATTATTATATATTAAGGAATTCCTATGGACAGTTTAATAATTAAAGGTGGTATTCCCCTTGAAGGTAATATTAGCATTAGCGGAGCTAAGAATTCGGCATTACCGATTATGACAGCTGCACTTCTTACAGATAAGCTTAGTATTAATAATATTCCAAAGCTTACCGATATTCTCACAATGAAGAAATTACTTGAGAATTTAGGCAGTGTTGTTACGGTAACTGATCATCAAGATTACTTAAGCATGGATATCGATAGTAGCAATATTAATAATTTTACTGCCCCATATGATATAGTACGTAAAATGCGTGCTTCTATTTGGGTTCTTGGACCATTACTCTCTAGATTCTCTAAAGCTAAAGTTTCCTTACCTGGAGGATGTGCTATAGGGGCTCGACAAGTAGATTTACATATAGCAGCATTGCAAGCTATGGGAGCAGATATTGATGTGGATCATGGCTATATTAACGCTAAAATCACAGGCAGATTAAAAGCTGTACATTTTGTTTTTAAACAAATATCTGTTGGAGCAACAATTAATTCTATAATGGCTGCTACTTTGGCTAAAGGGGAAACGATATTATCTAACTGTGCTAGAGAACCAGAAATTGTTGATCTATGCCATTGCCTTAACAAAATGGGGGCAGAAATAAATGGAATTGGTACAAGTGAAATAACAATTATTGGTAAATCTTATTTAAAACATACCAACTATTCGATCATGCCGGATCGTATTGAAGCTGGTACCTACATGATGGCTGCTGCCATTACTAAAGGCAGTTTAAATATTTATGGAATTAACGGCAATATTGTTGAAAATATAGTATTAAAACTCATTGAAGCTGGCATAAAAGTTGAACCCATTGATAATGGTTTAAGAGTTTCTTATGTAGATAAATTAAATCCTGTGGATATTCATACAAGTCCATATCCAGGTTTTGCAACAGATTTTCAAGCTCAGTTTATGAGTCTTATGACCCTTTGCAGCGGGTCTTCTACCATCACCGAAACTATTTTTGAAAACCGTTTTATGCATGTTCCTGAATTATGCCGAATGGGGGCAAATATAATAATTAAAGGAAATAGTGCTATAATACACGGAGTACCTTTTCTGACGGGAGCTGAAGTTATGGCAAGCGACCTCAGAGCATCGGTATCTCTAGTATTAGCTGGACTTGCCGCCAACGATACAACAAAAATACGTCGAATCTACCACTTAGATCGTGGATATCAAACATTGGAAAAAAAATTAAGTAACTGTGGGGCAAATATAGTACGAGTTACAGGAGATAATGTTTAAAAACCAGATATAGTCAATTAATGAGAAGGTGGTGATGTTGCCACTCGTCACTCCTGCTACCCAATTTCCCTGAATTGACTGTATCTAAACACCTCCTTTATTATTTTACCCACCAATAACTTGCATTAATTCATCCCATTCTCTTTTGGTCATACCACTAGACTCTAGCGTGACATCTTCTTTATTAATTAGTCTTTTTATGACAGCCAGTCCTTTTTTAGAAATATTATTACCCTCTAGCCTATATTCCTTAAAGGCATCATACGTAAAAGGTACCCAAGCTTGTACTATTTCTAGCATTTTTTCTGCATATACTCTGATTTCATATTGGGCATGAGAATCGGCTCGGAGTAGCAGAAAATTTAATAAATTATGCAAATTAATTTTCCAATACCATTCTGTATAATAGTTCAAAGTTAAATTCATTCTTGCCAGTTCCCTAGTAATACCTAAGGTATTTTCATCAATAATATTGCCATGTTCATCCTGATTCATCATTTCAGTATAATGCTGATAGCATATTTTAGCATCTTTTTCTAGTAGCACTAATACTTTATCTGCAATTTTTTCTGGAATTTTTTCATCACTTCTTCCTTGCTTATTTATTGTAGATTGAGCAGCAAGATTCTGTTTTTCTGGTAAATAAAATTCATTTCCTAATATAGAATATCTAGCTGAATATTCATTAACACTAGCAGTTCTATGACGTATCCACTGTCTTGCAACAAAAATAGGTAGTTTAATATGAAATTTGATATCACACATTTCAAATGGTGTGGTATGTTTATGACGCATCAGGTAATTAATTAGCCCCTTATCTTGGCTTAGTTGTTTTGTCCCTTTACCATATGATACTCGTGCTGCTTGTACTATGCTACTATCATCCCCCATATAATCAATAACTCTAATGAAACCATGATCTAGTACTTTTATCGGTTCAAATAATAATTGTTCGAGAGCTGGTACAGTTGCTCTTTTAGTATTATAAGTAGTATCGTGCATTTTTTTCCTCAATTACTCTGTTTGAAAATTTGTTAATTCCAGCATTAAATATTCATCCACAGGAATCTTACTTTGATTAAGCATTTTATTGATATTAGAACCAAGGGCTTTAAATAACTTACCTTTAGCAATTACTGTTCTAGTGCCAACTGGTACTTTACCATGTAGAGCATATGATACAATTAATGGGTAATTAATATCACCAATTTTTATATCTAGCTTTTTCCCTTCTTGTGTCGAGTCATAAAGTACCTGCCCATTCGATAATTTAGTAATCTTTGCGTCAATTCCTACTTTATCTCCACATAATAATGGCATCCTATAAGCTATTTCATCATCAAATATCTTTACTTCATTACTATTAACAAAATTATTAGGTAATATTGAATTTAAGACAATATTAACCCTATAAGGTGCATCATAGTCTTTATTTTCTTCGTTAGAAGATGTATATTTTGTAGGAAATATAGCTTGTCTGGTTTGTCCAACCATCATCCCTACTACTACAGAATCAATTCCTGGCATGATCGCTCTAGAACCAAGAGTAAAGGTTTTAGTATTTTCGCTGAGTAAATTATTGTTAATATCCAATAATTGGTAATGTAATGTGACTACATGACCACAAGTCGCTGGACCGACAGTCCCATTACCAAAGGTGTTAATCTTAAACATTGGCTGAATTAAATCTCTATTAACCTCTATAGTATATTTACCATCAGCAATAGGTTTATTAGTTGGTTGTAGTAAATTTTCAAAGAATAGTCGACCTTCTTCTGTTTTAAGAGCATTGATCAAAACTTTTGAAACAGTTTTTTCAAGGAAATTACCAGTTAATGGTATATTTGCTTGCTCAGGGGTACTAGTATTGTTACTACTTTCAGCTTCAGTTGTCTGAACCTTAGGGGCATTTTCCTCAGGCGGAGATTGCATTTTCATTTGTACAATAGAGTAAATAATTGCGGCAGCAATTATAAAAGTTAGAGCTTTTTGCATATAATATTTCTTCTTTAAGTATCTTTTAGTTTGGTTTTATAGCTAACCATGCCTAACATTATTCCGTCATTGCGAGCCACCGTAGGTGGCGTGGCAATCCATAAAAGAGTGGATTGCTTCATCGGCTTTCGCCTCTTCGCAATGACGATTTTAGCTTCCAACGTCATTGCGAGGAGCTACTTCAGTAGCGACGAAGCAATCAATTTTTGATCATTTTTTGGATTGCCACGACCTACTTGCGTGGTCTCGCAATGACGGAGTAATGTTAGTCGTGCTAGCATATATTCTATAATTTTTAATGTTTTATCCTAAGTTGCTCTGCTTTGCTAAATGCTTCCTTTGCCTGTGAGTGTTTACCTAATTCCTTTAAAGCTATACCTTTGTTATAATAAGCATTAGCAAAATCAGGCTTATGTTTAATTGCTAAATCAAAGGAGTCAATTGCATCCTGCAATTTGCCTAACTTGCCTAAAGCAGTACCTTTATTGTTGTAAGCATCAGCAAGATCAGGCTTATGTTTAATTGCTAAATCATATGCTATAATAGCTTCCTGCAATTTACCTAATTCCTTTAAAGCTATACCTTTGTTATAATAAGCATTAGCAAAATCAGGCTTATGTTTGATTGCCAAATCATAAGCAACAATTTCTTCCTGTAATTTACCTAACTTGCCTAAAACTACACCTTTGTTGTAATAAGCATCAGCAAGATCAGGCTTATGTTTAATTGCTAAATCAAAGGAGTCAATTGCATCCTGCAATTTGCCTAACTTACCTAAAGCAGTACCTTTATTGTTGTAAGCATCAGCAAGATCAGGCTTATGTTTAATTGCTAAATCATATGCTATAATAGCTTCCTGCAATTTACCTAATTCCTTTAAAGCTATACCTTTGTTATAATAAGCATTAGCAAAATCAGGCTTATGTTTGATTGCCAAATCATAAGCAACAATTTCTTCCTGTAATTTACCTAACTTGCCTAAAACTATACCTTTGCTATAATAAGCATTAGCAAAATCAGGCTTATATTTAATTGCTAAATTATAGGAGTCAATTGCCTCTTGCCATTTGCCTAACTCACCCAAAACAACACCTTTATTGTTGTAAGCATTAGCAAAATCAGGCTTATGTTTAATTGCTAAATCAAAGGAGTCAATTGCTTCCTGCCATTTGCCTAACTCATACAAAGCTGTACCTTTGTTATGGTAAGCTTCAGCAAGATCAGGCTTATATTTAATTGCCAAATCATAGGAGTCAATTGCTTCTTGCCATTTGCCCTCCATTGTTAAAGTATTTGCTTTCTCAAAATGTTGTTGACTATTGGCAACCACTTTGCTAAAGGGGAGTAAAATTAAAGTCAGCAGGATCGTTAGTTGTTTTATGTTAATTATTTTCATAAATTACTTCTTTATTAACTATAGATTGTTATATTCCCAGATGGTCAAAAGCATTTTTGGTAATAACTCTGCCTCTTGGGGTACGTTGTAATAACCCTATTTGTATTAGATAGGGTTCGATAGTTTCTTCAACAGCATCGCGTTGTTCTGATAGAGCTGCGGCAATTGTTTCTATACCGACCGGACCCCCATCATAATTATCAGCGATAAACTTTAAATATCTATAATCATTACTGTCTAAACCTATTTTGTCAACTTCTAATCGATTCAGCGAGAGATTGGCAATATTCCTATCAATTTCTAGCTGATCATCGACAGAAGCGAAGTCTCTCACCCGTCTAATTAGCCTAAGGGCAATTCTTGGAGTTCCTCTACTACGCTTTGCTATTTCTTCTAACGCCTCATCGGTTACATTAATTGCCAGCAATTTACTAGCTCTACTCAAAACAAGTTTTAATTCAGCCACATTATAAAAATGTAAACGTAGTGGTATACCAAATCTATCTCTTAAAGGGTTACTCAATAGACCTAGTCTAGTAGTTGCTCCAACTAAAGTAAAATTGGGTAAATTGATTTTTACTGACCTTGCGGCGGGACCTTCTCCAATAACTATGTCCAGAGCAAAATCTTCCATTGCTTGGTACAATACTTCTTCAATATTGGTGCTAAGACGGTGAATTTCATCAATAAATAACACATCATTATCTTGCAAATTGGTAAGTATAGCAGCTAGATCAGCCGCTTTTGATATAGCAGGTCCTGAGGTGGATTTAAAATTTACTCCCATCTCCTTAGAAATAATTTGGGCAAGAGTGGTTTTACCAAGTCCAGGCGGTCCATAAAATAAGGTATGGTCTAAATGTTCTGACCTATTTTTAGCGGCTTGGATGAAAATAGATAAATTCTCTTTGATCTGTTGTTGCCCAACAAATTCTTTTAAATAGCTAGGTCGTAGAGAGAACTCTTGATCGTTTGGCAATATATCAGCTGATAAAACATTTTTAGAAACTGGGTTTTTAGACATTGGAACTACGGGCCTTTAGTGCGAGTTTAATTAGCTCATTAATAGAGAGATCAGGATCCTTTGCAATAATTTCCTGTACCAAATTATGGGCTTCAGTTCTATTAACCCCAAGTGAGGTTAAAACTAATGTAGCATCAGATGATATCTTAGATAAATCACTATCATTCTTATCGATGGGAAGATTGGTAGTAAGGTTAGTTAAAGCTTTATCCTTTAACTCTATGATAATTCGTTCAGCTAATTTTAGTCCAACACCGGAAACGGCTTTAAAAGCTTCTTTATCCCGCCTAGCTATCGCTGATTGGATTTGCTCAGGTGATAAATTTGATAAAATAGCTAAAGCCATCCTTGTCCCAATACCGTTTACTGATTGTAATAAATTAAAAACAAACTTTTCTTCGAGTGATAAAAAGCCATAAAGATTAATATGATCTTCTCTTACATGCGTTTCGATAAATAATTGACAAAACTCATTAACCACTAATTTATTTAGAGTTTTACTACTACAATACACTAAATACCCAACACCATTAACATCAATAATGACATAATCATTAAAACATGCATCTATTGTGCCTTTTAGTTTACCAATCATAATTTTTTAGTATCAGATTTTGTTTTCAGCTTACAATTTTTCGTACATATATACGTTATCACTGGGGCTGTAGTTACTATCAAAGCCAAAATATAATGTAGTAAGGCTGGAGTTTCGGAGCAGTGACATTGCCCATCATCCGGGAATGTTGATATAAGTATAATTTTTGCGATAATCCAAGTGACCACCCCATATATAAGCAAGTATACTATACATTTAACTTTTTTACAGATATCTTTCATTGTGGCGTCCTCTTCTATTTAATATAATAACAATAATAGAATATTTGAATAAATGATAGAGAAAGTAAACTCTAACCCAGCAATTCTAATTATTCAATAATACACTAAATATTGCACACACTAATACCAATAATGATATAATAAGTAAAATATTTCATTTATTTTATCACTTACCTTACGCATAAACCCCATGACAATTTAAAAATTCCAGAAAAGTACAAGACGCTATTAGCGAGATTACTACGTGAGATTGCTTCAATGCTACTAAAGTAGCTTCTCGCAATGACACAGGCGGGTTAGCTATAACTACATATTGCGTAATCTCTCTAATGTTTCAAAATGATACAAGCCAAATCCATATGCCACCATGAATGGCACAAAAAACATTGCTATTCCCCAATTACCAAAATATTTTATTAAATAAACTAATCCAAAAGAAACAACAACATACATTATTGCTTTTACCATAGCGAATGAGATGCTGACACATCTAAAACGTTTAAACACAGGAAACTGCTTATAAAATATTGAAGCGGCTGAAAATGATCCTGTCTGAAATAGCAATATAAAAGACTGTAATAATAACAAATAAGAAGGAGAGGGAATATTAGTTAATATATATGGCAAAAATATAATAATACTAGCAAAGATTCCTAATCTTACTTTTAAAATTTTTAGTGGATATATCTTATAACTCAAATAAGTATATAGAATGCTGATAAGTAGCTCTGTTATTTTAACAAGCAAGTTATGGATAATAATTTGTTCAAAACTATAATTGAAGGTGTTTTTAAGTATGATACCACAATAGATATATATCAAATAAAAGATAATTGGAGAAGGCGATTCAATTGCTAAATAAGCTAATATAGTTTTGATATTAACTTTCTCATTTAACATCTGCCAATTGGCACTACCTTCTTTTCCAATAATATCCTTTTTCTTTAAACCAAAAAGTTTCAGGTTATTTATCAATCTTTTGGTTGCATCAGCAAATTCTGGTGTTTCTCTAAGCTGTGTTCTTGCCATCGTTCCCACCATAGCAATCACTGATCCAAATAAAAAAGCATACCGCCAATTAAAGCCATGTGAAGTAGTCAGTACTGCAACACCTAAAGCAAATACTGCCCCTAGATCAGCAAATATTGAAATAAAACCAACAACAGGATATTGTAAGGGTGGTTTGATCATTTCCGTTAAATATAATTCAGCCCCTATTGCTTCTCCTAAGGATGACATACCTTGCATTATCTGACAAATGCTAATTAATATCGAAGCAGTAATACCAATCTGTGCATAAGTAGGTAAAATAAACATCAGTAAACAAGAAAATGCCATCATAAAAGTTGTAATAACTATCGTAACTTTACGACCTATTTTATCACCTATCCAACCAAATAACACAGCCCCAATTGGTCGAAAAACAAAAGTAGCACAGAAGGTGAGAGTCGATAAAAGATTAGCAGTTTGTGGATCACTTTGTGGAAAAAATAACTCATTCAACAATACTGTCATATGTACATAAAGCATCAAGTCAAAATATTCTAAAAATGTTCCAATTGACAACAAATCAATCGCTTTTTTTTGTTCTATTGTTAGAACTCTATGGTCTTGATATACTATCAATTTTTTTACCGTTACTTTAATATTAATAGATTGACAATTTGCTTAATAATGGCAAAAAAATATGAAAAATTGAAAATAATAAATTTTGGGTTATAACAATATCAGTAATACTCAGAAAAATCTAATATGTTCTAAGTAATAAATTTCCCAACTTTAAGGCATAAATTTAAAGGAAATTACGACAGATAGGATAGAGGAAAGATTATAGTCAATTAATGAGAAATTGGTGACATCGTCGTTCAATGCTCGCCTATTACTTATACTCGATAATCAAGTTTTTTTGCAGATTTTAATAAAATATAGGACAATGCTTGTCATCCCTGCGAAAGCAGGGATATAGATTCCGCACCGAAGCGGGAATGATGAAAAAGTTAGATGTCACCCCTGCGTAAGCAGGGGGTTTATTCCTATTTATTTCGTATTTGCAACATTGCTAAAAGCACTAACAAACTGGTGAACATCTGTATAAAAAATATAATACTACTAAATTCTGGCAAAAATATAACCATCATAGGTTGTAATAAAATTGCTATGCCACTTGAAAATAAGGTTATTCTAATACAGGTTTGCCAAGAGGACTTAGGACCAAAATAGTTAGTTAACAAATATACTAAGATGATAATAAAGCTTTTTTCAAATAAAATTGTTATAAAACGAAAGGCTATTATTATAGGCATTAAAATGTAAATAAATATCTTCGGTGCTTGTGTTAGGATTTTGGCAAAATGCTTTTTAATGACTTCTTCAGTGAGGATTTTTTGATCAGGAGTAAATAATTTAGCATATCCAATATTAAACACACTCTTTTTTTTATCGGTTATTTCTACTGTAGTAAGGGTTATATTGTTACTACTAAATAGGACGGGAACTTTAAGTTTTTCCCCATAAGATAATTGATTTTTTGAGTCTATAGCCGCAAGCTTATTGCCATTCTCATCGAATAAATATATAGGTTCATCCTGATCAACTGAAATTTTACTACCATCATAATAGATTTCCGGTAATTGTTTAAATATATATTCGATAGTTATTGTGCCTTTTGTTAAACGATTCTCAGTAAAGTAATCGGTGAGGACTAACAAGTAATTAAATATAACAATACAATAGATCAATGATGATATAAAAGACACAGCAAATATATACTTAATCCCATATCCTTTATATGATTTATAAACATCTTGGTAGAAATTTACTGAACTAATTGATAACCACAATTGATGCAATAACGTGCTAAACCATGAAAAAAAGGGTAATAGTTTTGTTGTCATAATATCTATTTTGATGTAGATTCATAAAAAATTTTTATAATTAACCCCTAACGTCATTGCGAGACCACATAGTGGTCGCGACAATCCACACTTATTGGATGCTTCGTTGGCTCACGCCTCGTCGCAATGACGCGTAATGTTAATCTGGTTATCTATATCAATATCTTTTAACACAAAATTAATATTTATTATAATGAAGTTTAATAAAATCCCCAAATATTCAGAAAAATATTCTAAATTAAGTAACTGTATTAGAGTTTTAGCAAGTGATAGTATAGAATATGCTCAATCAGGGCATCCAGGTATGGTTCTTGGTATGGCAGATGTCATGACCATACTAGTATTTAATTTTCTAAAATTCAATCCTAATGATCCAACTTGGTTTGACCGTGATCGCCTGGTTCTATCAGCTGGACACGGTTCTATGTTGCTGTATAGTTTTTATTATTTAACAAATTATAAAAATTTTCATCTAGAAGATTTAAAACAATTTCGAAAATTACATTCAAAAACTCCTGGACATCCAGAATATGGAGCATATGAAGCTATTGAAGCTACTACAGGACCTTTAGGGCAGGGGTTTGGTACTTCAGTTGGGATGGCGATTGCCCAAAAAAAATATCAACAAAAATTGGGCAAAGATCTTAGTGCACACAAAATTTATTGTATAATTGGAGATGGATGCCTAATGGAAGGTATAAGCTATGAAGCTGCTTCTTTAGCTGGGCATTTATGCCTAAATAACTTAATAGTTTTATTTGATGATAATAAAATTTCCATCGATGGCTCTACCGACCTTACTGTATCTGAAAACCATCTGCTGAAATTTGCCGCCATGGGCTGGAATACCGAATCTATTGATGGGCATGATTTTGAGCAAATTAATGCCAGCCTAATTAAGGCACAAAATTCTGATAAACCATACTTGATTGCCTGCCGTACTTTAATTGGCAAAGGCTCTATTAACAAGGTGAATTCAAATGCCGCCCATGGCTGCCCGCTTGGTAAAGATGAGGTTAAACTTCTTAAAGAAAATTTAGGTTTTAATGATCAGGCGTTTACTATACCAAAGGAATTACAAGAGATATGGGGTACAGCTTGGTTAAGAAATCAAGCGAGTTATACTAATTGGCAAGAGAAGTTTGCTGATATAACTCCAGAGCAAAAAGCCTATTGCAATAAAGCTGATATAGATTGCTCTTTTCTTGATAATATCCCTATTCCAGAAAAAGCTGAAGCAACCCGTTGTTCATCTGGTAGAGTTATAGAATATCTAACCAAACTATCAGATAAAATTATTTTTGGCTCAGCTGATTTATCATTATCCAACAATATCAAAAATACTGCTAGTAACATAATTAATAAAGATGATTTTACTGGCAATTACATCCATTATGGGGTTCGTGAAAATGTTATGGGGGCTATCATGAACGGACTCGCATTATCAGGCTTCTTACCCGTAGGGGCTACTTTTCTAGTATTTTCTGATTATATGAAACCAACTATGCGGCTTTCTTCTATTATGCAGCAGCAAGTGATCTACATCATGACCCATGATTCAATTGGGGTAGGAGAAGATGGCCCTACTCACCAACCAATAGAGCATTTAGCATCCTTTCGAAGCTTACCAAATATGATGGTATTACGCCCGGCAGACTATCTTGAAACAGTTGAATCTTGGCGAATTGCTTTAGCTAATAAAGATGGCTCTTCTGTTCTTGCTTTAACCAGACAGTCAGTATCTCAAATAGTTATAGTTAATTCAGGAGGATTTGGTGCTAGGAGCGATGGAGCGACGCCTATAAGTAATAGGCGAGCGACGAGTGACGACGTCACCAACTTCCCATCAATTGACTATAGCCGAAATATTTCGCAAAATTTATGTTCTAAAGGTGGGTATATACTGTCAGGGAATAATCAAGAAACAGTAGATGTTGCTATCTTCGCCACCGGCTCTGAATTGTCAATAGCATTAGAGGTAAAAGATATACTAAGCAAAAATGGCTTTAGTACCAATGTGATTTCAATGTTATGTTTTGAGTTATTTTTTAAACAGCAGCCTAGCTATATCCAAAATATCCTATCCAATGCCAAATTAAAAGTTGCTATAGAAGCTGCAAGTAGCTTTGGCTGGCATCGAATCATCGGAGAGAACGGGATGTTCTTCGGAATGGAACAATTTGGACTCTCTGCTCCCTCTAATGATTTATACTCATATTTCGGTCTTACTCCATCAAATATTTCCGAAAAGATTATGGCAAGAATCCAAAAAAATTAGAAATGGATTGCTTCGTCGGCTAACGCCTTCTCGCAATGACGTTATCTGTCATTGCGAGCCACCATAGGTGGCGTGGCAATCTATCTCTATAGTCAATTCAGGGAATTGGGTAGCAGGAACGATGGAGCGACGCCTATAAGTAATAGGCGAGTGACGAGTGACGACGTCACCAACTTCCCATCAATTGACTATAATCACTTCTCTGGATTGCTTCGTCGACTTTACGGTCTCCTCGCAATGACGGTTTCCCAATTATTGTTTTCTTAAACTAACGCTTATGAAATACTAATGGGCTAGCTATATCATAGTACTTTCAGCTCCTGTTAAATTAACAGTGTCGCTGACATCAAGATTAACTGTATTGGGGTAAGAATTAACTTCATCATGGTTAGCAGAATAACCATCATTAACAGAAGAATAATCATCATTATGATTAGTTTGGGTAAGAGTATAGAAGAAGTCATGCACTTTTGTGTACCATTTGATTGGTTTTGCTTGTACTACCAGTACTACTGGTACTGCTACAATTTCTTCATCCGTTTCTTCTTCATATGTTTCTTTTACATAGTTAATTGTAGTTACAAGTGGGTTGAAAGATACTGATTTTTTACTTGTTAGAATGGCTTGCAACTCAATGAGAGTAGCAGAGTTAATTTTACTCTTAAATATATTCCACTTCATAAACTTTACCTCTCTATAAAAATTGTTACTCCCTATAACAAGTTGCCATTCCCGCTTCGGTGCGGAATCTAGATACAGCACCGAAGCAAGTATGACATTTTGGGGTGATACAAAACATAATTGCTTAGTCGGCATTAAAGTAACCCCTCAACATAAACCGGGAAAGCATCTACTAATCTTTTAACTTGTTGGAAAGTTTTTGTCTCACAATCACTATTATCTTGCCCATCATTTTTATCTTTCAACCCATCCAATACATCGCTAATCATATTACCAACTTCTATAAACTCTTGTTCTTTGAATCCTCTAGTGGTGCATGCTGGAGTGCCGAGCCTAATACCAGAAGTAATAAATGGTGAAGTGGCATCAAACGGTATCGCATTTTTATTGCAAGTTATACCGGCTCTTTCAAGCGAATCTGCTGCCACCTTACCAGTTATACCATATTTTCGTAAGTCCACTAATACTATATGATTATCAGTACCATTAGTTAAAATATCATAGCCTCTTGCCATTAAACTATTAGCAAGAGCTTTAGCGTTACTAACAACCTGTTTTATATAAAGATGATATTCTGGTTGTAAATTTTCCAAGAATGCCACTGCCTTTGCTGCAATAATATGCATTAATGGTCCACCTTGCAACCCAGGAAATAAAGCGAGATTTATCTTCTTACCCAATTCCTCATCATTTGACAGAATAAGACCACCTCGCGGACCACGCAGGGTTTTATGAGTAGTGGAAGTCACAATATGAGCATAAGGCAAGGGACTTGGATGTTCACCTACCGCAACCAGTCCAGAAATATGAGCAATATCTGCTAGTAAATACGCTCCTACTCTATCAGCAATTTCCCTAAATTTAGCAAAATCTAATTGACGCGAATAGGCAGAATAACCAGCTATAATCAATTTTGGCTTATGCTGAACTGCCAATTGCTCTATTTGGGCATAATCAATTAGATAACTCTCCTTATTTACAGAATAGAACACCGAGTTAAACCATTTGCCAGACAAATTAGGTGGAGCACCATGTGTCAAATGCCCCCCTGTATCTAGCGACATACCAAGTATGGTGTCATGTGGTTTTAATAGAGTTAAAAATACTGCCTGATTAGCCTGAGATCCGGAATGAGGCTGAACGTTAGCATATTTACAATTAAATAGTGTTTTTACCCGCTCTATAGCCAAAAGCTCAGCCTTATCAACCTCACTACACCCGTTATAATAACGTTTTCCCGGGTATCCTTCAGCATATTTATTGGTCAAAATCGAGCCTTGAGCTTCTAATACTGCCGGGCTTACAAAATTCTCAGAAGCAATCAATTCAATAAAATCATGCTGACGTTTTTTTTCACCATCGATAATTTGATATATTGCATTATCTGTTTCAGATAATTTTTTAGTAAAGATATTCATTAATTTAACCTACTATTTAATGGGCAGTTTAAAAGTCATAAAAAATAACCGTGCATACACAAAAACAACATTTTCCGCTTTATAATTCTTAATCACAAAGTCCAGAACATTTTAGCTTGCATGTTTCAAATGATCTCAGTCTATGTAATAACCTATTTTGATAAACTTAATGGCAAACTGTATCCCCCTATCATCAATAGAATGTGTAAGATTTGGTATTTTGTATTTACTATAAGGAATATCATATTTCTCTAGATATTCTACTGTTTCATCCATACTACTTACATCAACCACATCGTCTAATTCGCCATGTATCACGCAAACTGGTGTAGTTTTATTGATACATTCTTGTGGGGCAATTAATCTGCCAGAAAACCCTACCATAGAATCAAAAGGTTCTTTTTGTATAAAATTCAAATATAACCCCATCATGGTACCTTGCGAAAAGCCAATTAGGATAGTATCTTTATTAGTTAAATTTAATTCTGCTTGTTTCTTTTGGATTATGTCAGTAACTAAGCCAGTATTTTTAGCAACTAATTCCCTAACATAATCAGGGTTACGGTTATTTAAACTAAACCATTGTCGACCATAAGGTGCACTATCAAATTTTTCAACGCCATGTGGGGCAATAAAGTGACAATCGGGGAATTCCCTAGACATCAAGGGAGCCAATCCTATTAAATCATTTCCATCTGAACCAAGCCCATGTAACAATACCACAAGTTTTTTACATTGGCTGTCCAAACTTTTTACTTCCGGATAGGATAATATTTCATTTTTAGTCATTTTTTTAAGCTCTTAATTAAGTTATTAATTTAATACCAATCGTCATTGCGAGGAGGCGTAAGCCTCCGAAGCAATCCATTTTAATCGTTTTTTTGGATTGCTTCGTCGCCCACTAAAGTGGCTCCTCGCAATTACGCTGAAGCTAAATACTAATCGGATTTATAACGTTGCCAATTCAAGTTAATTCACTATATCCCTGCTAACTTAGCAATAGTTCTATTAGCTTCTTCTAGCTCTTGTTTAGTATTTACTCCGACCACTATGTCGTGGTTGGCGGATAGCAAATACGATACTTTTTCGCCATTATCCTTAACGATTTTTACCAGTTCCGTTAAATACAACTCTTTTGATTTATCAGGATTCTTAAAAAAAATAGTAGGTAAATATTTTTTTAACACACCATTGGCAAAAGCCATAATACCAGAATTACAAGTTGTTATAGCTAGTTCTTCACTCGTTGCTTGTTTAAATTCAACAATTTTCAAAAAATTTCCTAGTTTATCAGTAACTATTCGCCCATATTGCCCAGGATTATCTCGCTCAAAGCACAAGGTTGTTATGGCAGAATTTGTCGAAACTAGATGTTTTAGTAAATCATTAATAATCTCTGGCGTAATTAAAGGATTATCTCCATAAAGTACGGCTACAATTTTATTGTCATCAATTAAGTCCAAAGCACTATATACCGCATGAGCAGTACCAAGGGGTTCTGGTTGTAAAACAAATTTACAACTATCTTTATAACAAGCAATATGTTTTTCTAATTGCCAGGAGTGGACTAAAATAACTTCATTGCTAACTTGTTGGGCATTGGTTATTACCCTATCAAGCATCGATTTACCACCAACTTTATGCATTACTTTTGGTAAGGTAGATTCCATTCTTCTACCATTACCTGCAGCTAGAACAATAACTTGGCAATCCATATTAAACGTCCTTCATAGTTTCATAAATTGCATCAGATAATTCATAATTACCAAAAACTTTTTGCACATCATCACTTTCTTCTAAAATATCTACTAATTTTAACAACTTCTCGGCTTTATCATTCTCTTCTATAATTATGGTATTTTTAGGCACCCAACCTATGTAAGATTCTTCAGGATGTCCATATTTACTGGTCAGAAATTCAAGAGCTTGCACAAAGTTCTCAATATCTGTATAGATTAAATATGTATCTTCTTCAGAAATCATATCTTTTGCTCCAGCCTCTAGGCTACTTTCAAACATAGCCTCGGTTGTTGCTAAATTTGCTGGATATTGTATTACTCCGAGATGATCAAACATATAGCTGACACTGCCCGTTTCACCTAAATTGCCACCAAATTTGCTAAAAGCCGCCCTAATTTCTGCAGCCGTACGATTTTTATTATCAGTTAAAGCCTCTATTATTATTGCAATTCCACCGGGAGCAAAGCCCTCATATCTAATTTCGGTATAATTTTCGTTGTTATTCGAATCACTTGCCGCACTTATTGCCTTATCTATTCGATCCTTTGGCAAATTTTGACTCCGAGCGGCAGCTATGCTACTCCGCAACCGTGGATTATTACTTATATCAGCCCCTAATTTAGCAGCAGTAATAATTTCTCTAACTAACTTAGTAAAAATTTTTGCCCTTTTTTTATCTTGTGCACCTTTTCGATGCTGGATATTTTTAAATTTTGAATGACCTGCCATGTTGTAATCTTAAATCATTATTGAGTAAGCCGAATGTATCAGAAGGCAATTTAAAGTCAATAGTAAATTCCTCAAGTTTTTTCACCATACTTTATTTTTTACTTTAATAAAACTGTATATCGTCTTATATTGTCTAACTATAACATATAGAATTGAGTCCACTAAGTACTATTTATGAAAAAATTTATAATAGACTTGCTGCATAAGTCAAAAATAGTTGAAGGGTTTTTAGGAGAAACGAAGCCGAGTACCGCAGTGTACATAAACGTACATGAGGAGCGAAGGCGAGTTTCGACGACAAAATCATCAACTAGATTGACTTATGTAGCAAGTCTAATTTTATATCTCTTATTTGCTCACGATTGCCTAGCATCAGAACCTCAGGCATGGCAAATGCTGTTACAGACTCCAGCCACTCATCTTATGGAAGAGCTTCAGGAGTTTCATAATTTCCTACTGCTCATATCAGGAGGAATAGTTGCTTTTATCATTATTTTATTAATTTATGTTTGCATCAGATTTAATGCCAAAGCCAATCCTATTCCAGCAAAATTTTCTGATAATATATTGGTTGAAATTATTTGGACGATAATTCCTATAGTTATTTTAATTATTATTGCTGTACCATCATTTCGTGTTGCACGTATTGCAGAAGATATTCCTGAAATAGACATGACGGTTAAAGTTGTAGGATATCAGTGGTATTGGCACTATATCTACCCTGATCATAATAATCTTGAATTTGATAGTTGTTTAATTACTGATGAAAATTTAAAACCTGGTCAAAAAAGATTATTAGAAGTTGATAATCGTATTATTATACCAGAAAATACTACCGTAAAATTTTTAATTACTGCAGGGGATGTTATACATAGTTTTGCAGTACCAGCATTAGGTATAAAGCTCGATGCTGTGCCTGGCAGAGTTAACGAAACCTGGACTAAAATTAGTAAAAAAGGTGTGTATTATGGTCAGTGTTCAGAGCTTTGTGGTGTTAATCACGGCTTTATGCCTATTGCCATTGAAGTAGTAAGCAAAGAAGAATTTCAAGATTGGTTGATTGCGGCAAAAACAAAATTTTCTATGAAAGTAAAGACAAACGTTATTGCGATGAAACCATGAGGACAACGAAGCAATAAATTGTCATTTTCGTTTCGGTGCGGAATCTAAGACCCCTGCTTACGCAGGGGTGACACTAAGTCGAGCAAGGATAACATTAACTAAATGAACAAGAGCCATATGGTACACTCCAACAATCACTATCCACATATTTACCCAAAACATGTTAAAGAAATTATATTTTTAAAACATTTTATTCATAATCCTAACATAATGGTAGGTGATTATACTTATTATCATGATCACCGATATCCAGAACATTTTGAATGTAATAACGTTGTAGGATATTATCAGTGTAAATTAATTATTGGTAAGTTTTGTACTATTGCTAGAGGAACTACTTTTATTGCGGATGATGTCAATCACCCAATGGATGGTTTTTCTACTTATCCATTTTTTATTTTCGAAGGTTGGAATAATTATACGCCAACTCTTAATAAAGGAAGGAGTACAATAGTTGGTAATGATGTGTGGTTTGGTACTAATGCAGTCATTATGCCGGGAGTCACAATAGGAGACGGAGCAATTATTGGAGCATATGCAGTGGTTACTAAGGATGTACCACCTTACTCTATCGTTGCAGGTAATCCTAGTAGAATTATTAAAAAAAGATTCTCCGATGATATAATTAATGAGTTAGTACAAATAAAATGGTGGAATTGGGATTATGATAAAGTTACTAGAAATATCAAGCTCATAGTAGGAGCAGATATTGAGCAACTTAAAAGTTGTAAGTAATAACATGTAGTTGTCTACTAGGGATATAACGTAAATAAAACTTAAAAAATACTATGAAAAAACCAGCATATTTAATAGCTTTGCATTTGATGTTTATTACAGTGAGCTTAGTCGCTTCAGCAAATGATGCCATTTACATATCATGTCCACAAGGATATATTCCTAGCATTCCTAGAGATCAAGACTTGAAACAAGGGGCAAGATTTAAGTGCGAGAAAACTCCATTATTGGCAAAAATGAAGTTAGCTTTTCCATTTCAAAAGAATCATAAAATAAAGTGTATACAAGGAAGTTTACAGATGGGTAGAAGCCATTCTCATGATGCAATAAAATTTGCTTTGGATTTTGCAAGTTTGCCAGATTCCTCAGATGGAACAGTGGTTGCCTCAGAAGATGGAATTGCCTATATCTATGATAAATGCAATAATCCTCATTACTCAAATATTACATTAGATGATTGTGGAAGTGGTTATGGCAACCACGTTAGGATAGTACATCAAGGTATTTATATTAGTTTGTATGGACACCTATCTAAAATATTAGTTAAAAATGGTCAAGTAGTAAAAAAATATGAGCCAATAGGTATTGAGGGTATGTCCGGAAATGCTGGTGTAAGACATTTACACTTTAGTGTGCATAAGCCATATGAAGATATAAATCAAATAATTGCTAATCCAGGATGGACTGGCAAATCTATTCCTTTTGTTTTTGAAGAGATTAAATATCTAAAGACACCAAAAACATTAAATGTATCATCTACAGATGTAATTTGCGATAATAATGATATTAATTGGAATGATAATATTATTATGAACGAATAATTCATAAAGTTTATAATGATAAAGATAAGCTACAAGCTGCTGAAGTTAGATAGAAAAGGATAATTTATGAATCAAACAACAGATCATCACCAAACCCCTAAAGGTATAAAAAGATGGATTTTCTCTACCAATCACAAAGATATTGGCATAATGTATATTATATTTGCCATATTTGCTGGGATTGTTGGAGGGTTATTTTCTGTTATTTTTAGACTAGAATTAGCAATGCCTGGTGGGCATATATTAGGGGCAAATTACCAACTATATAATGTATTAATTACTGCTCATGCGATAATTATGGTATTTTTCATGATTATGCCAGCTTTATTTGGTGGGTTTGGTAATTATTTTGTACCAATTTTAATAGGTGCACCGGATATGGCTTTTCCAAGGCTAAATAATATAAGTTTTTGGCTGCTTGTTCCTGCTTTTATGTTATTAATGCTTTCGGCTTTTGTTGATGGTGGTGCAGGTACTGGCTGGACGCTTTACCCCCCTCTAAGTACTCTAGTGGGACATCCTGGGGCAGCAGTCGATATGGCTATTTTAAGTTTACATATTACAGGGCTTTCTTCTATTCTTGGTTCAATCAATATGATTGTTACTATCTTTAATATGAGAACCGATGGTATGGGGTTATTTGAAATGCCTCTATTTATTTGGTCAATTCTGGTTACTGCCTTCTTGCTGATACTAGCAATTCCAGTATTAGGTGGTGCAATAACCATGTTATTGACTGATCGAAACTTTGGTACTACTTTCTTTAAACCTGAAGGGGGCGGAGATCCAGTATTATTTCAGCATTTATTTTGGTTTTTTGGTCATCCAGAAGTATATATCGTAATATTGCCAGGGTTTGGGATAGTTAGTCAGGTTCTTTCTACTTTCTCTCGTAAGCCGATATTTGGTTATTTAGGTATGGTGATAGCTATGGTAATTATAGGGTTTGTCGGTTTTATAGTTTGGGCTCATCATATGTTTACTGTTGGTCTTTCATACAATACATTAATCTATTTTACCGCTGGTACAATGATTATCGCGGTGCCTACTGGTATTAAAATATTTAGCTGGATTGCCACAATGTGGGGAGGATCAATTACTTTTGAAACCCCTATGTTGTTTTCCATAGGGTTTATCTTGTTATTTACTATTGGTGGAGTTACCGGCATAATATTATCAAATTCGGCAATCGATAGAATTTTACATGATACATACTATGTGGTAGCACATTTTCACTACACTATGTCGCTTGGGGCTTTATTTACTGCATTTGCTGGATTCTATTATTGGTTTGGTAAAATGTCAGGAAGACAATATCCTGAAATGATGGGCAAAATTCATTTTTGGATTACGTTTATCGGCGTTAATTTGACATTTTTCCCTCAGCATTTTCTGGGATTAGCTGGGATGCCAAGAAGAATACCGGACTATCCGGATGCTTTTGCCGGCTGGAATATGGTATCATCTATCGGAGCAGTTATTTCCTTTATTGCGGCTCTTTACTTTGTATTCATTGTTATTTACACTCTGAAATATGGCAAAAAATGCCCAAATAATCCTTGGGGCGATGGGGCTAATACTCTCGAATGGACAGTATCTTCTCCTCCACCATTCCACACTTTTGACGTATAGTCAATTCAATTCAGGAGAATTTGGGAGCTAGGAACGATGGAGCGACGCCTATAAGTAATAGGCAAGCATTGAGCGACGACGTCATCAACTTCTCATCAATTGACTATAAAGGGAAAGGCTGAAATTAAAGGTGATATACTTAACCCAATTGATGAAAGGTGGGAGGCTAATGATTATAGCAATCTTTGCGGTGTTGAATTATTAATATCTTAATTGTCGTATCTATTATTTGATAAATCACTCTATAATCACCAATCCTGAGGGAGCGACAACCTTTGAGGCTATGTTTTAAAGGTTTGCCAAATTTTATTGGATCAGATAATAGCTTTTTTTCAATGGTTATTTTTATTAAAGATTTTACTAGTGTAGGAAGCTTAGAGATATCTTTGTGTATAACTTGATCTGAATAAAGAAGATTATACATTATTTCCAACTGTCCATATGACTAATCCATTCCTTAGTATTATCTATTCGTTCATCTGCTAATTTAGCTAATATTTTGTCCTCTTGAAGTTCTAAACTAGTTATAATAAGATCCTTTGCTATTTTAGATAGGGATTCATTGTTGATTTTAGCAATATCAACAATTTCATTAAATATTTTCTCGTCTAAAGACACTAATAATCGTTTAGCTGCCATAAGATCGCTCCAATTGTATTTATTATTCAATAGTATCACATCTGATACAGAATGTCAATAAGGGGAGTTGACATAGCAATTATACGTTAATATGAATTTACTATATTATACGATCAATATACTATATGATTATTAGTATCTGATTAGCTAACCAGAATAAGTTTTTGATACTACTCTAAGCCCCCCTAAACGTCATTGCGAGAAGCAGCTTTGATTCGTTGCTACTAGGAGGAATTATCAAAACCTTAACTGATCAGCTATATAAAACCATAATCTAGTTAATGATGATTTACCCTACCTTACTTATTCTTTTGTTTATCCTGTTTCTCTATTTTAAATTTAGAAAGACATTTTATATTACCTCAATAATCTATCCAATAGTTGCTGGTATATTATTAATTAACAGCCAAAATGAGGCGGTAATTAATCTATATAATAATAGTTTTATTATTAATTTTAGTAATGAAAATAAATTAATAGCACTTGCTTTTATGGTGATAACGTTGGGGACTAACCTATATGCCATTAGCCAAAACAGAAAATTTGAGGTATTGATAGGTAGTTTATACTCAGCCTCTTCCTTGATCTGTTTATTTGCTGGGGATTTTATCTCGATGTTTGTTGCTCTAGAAATGATGATGATATGTGCCACTTTGTTAATTTTTTACGGTAATTGTAAAAATAGTATTAGGGCGGCAAGACAGTATTTCCTTACGCATCTTATAAGTGGTAGTCTTATCTTAATAGGGATTAGTTATATAATCACCAATAGTTCTAACATACAAATTATTTCTCTTAGCCAATTGATAGAGAACAGAGATGCTTCTTTTATCTTTTATGTTCTAATACTTAGTGGTTGCTTAATTAATGTAGCGAGCATACCTTTTTCCGGATGGATTGTTAATTGTTATCCATTTGCCTCAACTTCAGGGATGATATATTTAACCAGCTTTACTAGTAAAATATCGATCATTATACTTCTTAAATTATTTAGTGGTTTAGAAATACTTAAATTCTTTGGATTATTAATGATTATATATGGTGGGGTTTATGCTTGTATAGAAGATAACATCAAAAGATTAGTCTGTTATCTTACTGTTTCTCAGCTTGGATTTATGGTGATTGCCATTGGCACAAAATCTCAACAAGCAAATTTAGGAATCATAGTTTTTCTTTTTGTCCATATATTGTATAAAGCTTTATTTGGTCTATATGTTGCTATATTAATAGATAAAGGTAATGTAGAAAATTGCTCTGAGATAAAAGGGCTTTACTCATGGAGAAACCCTTTATTGCTTGGTAGTTTAATAGTTAGTGTATTATTCATTATAGCCTTACCTCCTCTTGCTAGTTTTGTTAGCAAAATTATTGTGACCAATGTTTTGAATCAGGATATTAATTATTATGCTATTTTCCTGTTAAAAATTATAACATGTGCGGCTTTATTTTCTACGGTTAAATACAAATATCTAATTAATGATTTTTATCCTATAGTGAATATTTTGAGCAAAGTCAGCTTATTGGTCATGCTATCATTTGTATTGGCAACTAATTTCTTTTTAGAGCAAGGCTTAAAATTAGTATGGTCATCTTATCCTGTTGAAACACTTGATATAAATTGGTTGGATATAGTAAAGCAAATAGTAATAATAATAATAGGTATATTGCTTAGTGTGGTTTTTAGTAAAAAGATTTCTAGACGTTCAACTGCTAACATAAATTTAGATTTATTTCAGTTTGTTGAAAATAATTTTCGTCGTATTTATTACAAATATCACTTAGTGGGACACGATTTTAATGATAGACTAGGGGCGGAATACCCTGTTTTGAAAAGAGTAGAAAAAAATGCTTTACGTAAGATAAAATCTTTGCATAATCAATCAACAAGTCTATTAGTCGTAATTATATCGTTAATTACTTTTATAATAATAAGCACTAAATGAGGGCAAAATGCAGCCACCTATAGCCGATAAGATCGATTACAGTTTTACATTGCACGGTAAAAAATTTACAGATCAATATAACTGGCTTAGAGATATCGAATGGCCTAATGTTAGCGATAAAAAAATCATAGAATATTTACAGGCAGAAAATAAATATTCCGAGCAATTTTTTGAGCCATTACAAAAAGAAAAAGATAAAATATTTGAGGAGTTAAAGGGCAGAATTAAACTTGCTGATCAGTCAACTTACGTAAAAAAAGATAATTACTATTATTATACCAGAACTGAAGAAAATGCTGAATATCCTATATATTGCCGAAAAATTGGGTCAATAGATGCTCCGGAAGAAATTATATTAGATATCAATGTTATTGCTAAAGATAATAAATTTACTGATCTAGGTCTAGTATCAATCTCTCCCGATCATATGCTACTAGCTTATAGTGTTGATTTTACCGGGGATGAAAAATATACAATTAAAGTCTATAATTTAAAGACCAAAGAATATTTACCAGATGAAATACATAATGTGAGTCGCACTATAATTTGGCATGAATATCTGAAAGGGTTCTTTTATATGCCGATTAATGAGAATTTTCGTCATGATAAATTAATGATTCACTTCATAGATCATGCAATTTCCGATGATAAGTTAGTACATCATATAACAGATCCATTATATCAGTTGAACGTTAGTAAGTCATCCAGTCGACAATATATTTTCGTTGATGTATCTGGTCATGATGCAAATGAAACATATGTTCTAGCAATGTGGGATCATAGCTTTGAGCCTAAGCTTCTTAGACCTCTAAAGGGAGGAGTTTTTTATGATGTTGAGCATAATGGTGATAATTTTTATATTAATACCAATGAAGGGGCAAAAAACTTTCGCATAGTGTTAGTAAATGTGCGTAATTTTCAAAATGATTTATGGGAAAATAATTATATACCAGAAGACCCAACTAAATATTTAGCTAGTTTTAATATTACTAACAATTATTTAATAGTTAATTATCGTGATCAAGGATTACCAGTTATTAAAATAAAGCATCTTAAAGAGCAGAATGAAAAAATTATTCATTTCCCGGATGCTGCTTTTACTGCTTCAGCCTTCTCTACTAATTTTGATGAAGATGATATTCGAGTAAATTATTCTTCGCTTGCTAGACCGAACACCACTTATAGTTATGATTTTAACAGTGAGCAACTATCAATATTGAAAGTACAGGAAATACCAAGTGGCTTTAATCCTGAAGAATATATGGTGGAAAGAATATTTGCTGATAATGATGGGGTTAAAGTACCAATTACCTTATTATATAAAAAATCATTATTTAACAAGGATGGGAAGAATCCTTTATATTTATATGGTTATGGTTCATATGGTATCAGCATACCAGTATCCTTTAGGAATACCGCTATTTCTCTTGTAGATCGTGGGTTTGTTTATGCTCTTGCTCATATTAGAGGTGGAGACGATCTTGGGCATGATTGGTATCAAGCTGCTAAATTCCTCAATAAAAAAAGAACTTTTGATGACTTTATTGTTTCTGCTAAACAGTTAATTAAAGAAAAATATACTAGCCAGGGTAATATAGTAATTTGTGGGGGAAGTGCAGGGGGGATGTTAATTGGAGCGGTCATTAATGAACAACCAGAATTATTTAAAGCAGCCCTTGCCCATGTACCTTTTGTTGATGTATTAAATACTATGCTCGATGAAGAACTGCCATTAACCCCTAGTGAATTTAAGGAGTGGGGCAATCCTAAAGAGCTAGATTATTTTAACTATATTAAGTCTTATTCTCCGTATGATAATATAAAAGCTCAAAACTACCCGAGTCTATTTATCACGGCTGGAATTTCTGACCCTAGAGTTGGGTATTGGGAAGCAGCTAAATGGGCAGCAAAGATTCGAGCAACAAAAACAGATAATAACATATTATTGCTAAAAACTAATATGGATTCAGGGCATAAAGGTTCTTCTGGTCGTTTCGATTATCTAAAAGAAGCAACCGATGAGATAATATTTATATTTAGGGCTTTTGGTATAGTCAATTGATGATAAGTTGACTATATTTAAACTTGTCATTCCCGCTTCTTCCCATTGTCATTCCTGCGTAGGCACATAGGCGTCAGCTTAAGAAAATAAGTCGTCATTGCGAGCCACCGTAGGTGGCGTGGCAATCTATTTCTAATCACTTTTCTGGATTGCTTCGTTGACCTTACGGTCTCCTCGCAATGACGGTTTTTCAATTCTTGTTTTCTTAAATTGACGCTTATGTGAGTATGTGGCAATCTAAGATCCCTGCTTACGCAGGGGTGACGGTATAGTAGAGCAGGGGTGATAACCATTATCCTATATTTTATTCAAATCTGCAAAAAAACTTGATTATCGAGTATAAGGTGAGTTATACCACATAATATCTATAAATATTAAGATAATTTAAAATATTTACAAATTTTTATCTCGAAACTATTAGTACAACCATAAAAATCATTATACTTCTTAGGTTCTGCATGCAGAACCTAATTGAAATCAATATATGGTAATAAATTTATGGTAAACAAAATAAATATATCTAATGTTATTAAATTCCCTTCCCCATTTGAACGCCTTAAATCATACACTAGTTCACCTGATGTCATCTTACGTAAAGCTATTATTACCCAAGCAATTATTGATGCAACCAATATATCAGAATTACGTGTTGCAAAAAAGCTTGAACTAGAAGCAAAATCATGGATTTTTGGTGGTAGCGAATCTTTTAAGACAACTTGTATGGAAGGTGAGATTGAACCAGCTTTTGTAGTAAAGGTAACCAAGGAAATTATAGAGCTACATAAGAGCAAATCTAACTTTAGAAAGCAATCGCAACAAAAATCAGTAAATAGTAAAAAATCATTATTTAAAACAAAATTATAGGTAGATTTATTATCTATCAAATATTATAATAAATATGTTATAATTCAGGTATAATTACGACTAGAGCCTCGTCTTTTAGTTAATTATCAGTTGGTATAAGCATCTCAGGGTAATGAAGCTGCTTATATTTTAGTTAGAACAATCATCAAGCCATTATAAAAATTTAAAATAATGGCTTGAAATTCATATGATTATATACTAGTTGTATAGTTATAGGCAACCCTATTAGCATTACTCTGCTATTAGCGAGGGGGTGATGAAACAATGTTGTTTTGTCTCATACCTGCAGGGATTCCTGCCATTGTTAAGAATGACAACTTACAATTGCTTTGTCAACCTACGCTCTTCCTTGCAATAACGGTAGATATACTAATTTTAAAGAGATGAAAATGGATAAGGAAGTTAGAAAATATATAGCAGCCGGAAGAACTAATCTAGTGGTAATTTATATATTATTTTTGTGTGGAATAGTTGCTCCGTTATTACCTATTATTGGTGCAGTTTTTTCCTATATTAATAAGGATGTTAAAAATAAATATTTATCTAGCCATTATATTTTTATATGGCGGACTTTTTGGATAGGATTCGTTGGTATGATGATATCTATAATAACCACTATAATAACCACTATAATACTAATTGGACCTGTATTGTATATATGTTTGTTGGTGTGGTTTATATTAAGGATTGCTATGGGTTTCAAATATTTATTAAATGGTGTAGAACATCCGAACTACATGACTTACTGGATAAAATAAAATGGATTTTGAAACTATACTCGGCAAGCAAACTGCGTATATAGATGTGTACGATAATAGTTTATTACAGCCAATTAGTCGTAAATTTGCTAGAGAGCAATTACAGATAATAGGTGATTTACCTTTTTATGGCTTTGATATTTGGAATTGTTATGAGGTCTCTTGGCTAAACCAAACTGGTAAACCTGAGATACGGATATTGGAATTTATGGTGAGTAGCGATTCACCTAATATTATAGAATCAAAGTCACTAAAACTTTACTTAAATTCTTTTAGTAATACTAAGCTTAACAGTTCAGAGCAAGTAATAGAGTTAATTACCAGGGATTTAGGTCTAATATTTGGGTCAGATGTAATAGTGTTTTTAAAAGATTTAGAGTCATATGATGGCACTAGGCTGCAGTCTTTTTCAGGTATAAATCTCGATAAATTAGATGTGACAATTACTAGTTTTGAAATTAGCCAAAATTTACCAAATTTATTGGAAGATATAGTTAATTCAGGAGAAGTTGATGCTAGGAGCGATGGAGCGACGCCTATAAGTAATAGGCGAGCGACGAGTGACGACGTTACCAACTTCCCATCAATTGACTATAATACGAAGATCGTCGATGAGGTACTATATTCTAATTTGCTCAAATCAAATTGTTTAGTGACTAATCAACCAGATTGGGCATCAGTACAAATTAGCTATCGAGGCAAAAAAATTGACCATAGTTCTTTATTAAAATATTTGGTGTCATTTCGTAATCATAATGAGTTTCATGAACAATGTGTTGAGCGTATTTTTTGTGATATTAGTAAGTTTTGTACACCCGATGAATTAACTGTTTATGCCAGATATACAAGACGTGGAGGCATAGATATTAACCCTATAAGGTCTAGTAGCAATCTAGATGTTACAAAAATTAGCAATTTAAGACATATTCGTCAATAATTACTGAGTAGCTAATGATTTAAATGCACACGATTAAAAAAATATTAGTACTAAACATTTGTTACCCCGTCATCACCAACTAAATCAACAGTAGAATCATTATAATTATCACCATTGCCTGATTTGAAATGTTTATAGCAGCAAGCAGCAATACTACCCAGCAATCCCACTCCCAGAAATGTTAATGTAAGGGGAAGTGAAAATGAATTTGTAGTATTTTGCTTGGATGGGGTTGCTGTAAAATCAAGAAATTCCTCAAGTTCTTTATTAGGCTCTGTAGTATCTGCAGCAGATTCTTGCTGAGTGGTAGAACTTTCTAAAGAATTTGTTTGTTGATGCGATTGTAGTATTTGTTGAATCGCTTTGTATATAGGCAAATTTTTATCAGTTATACCTTTGATATTAAGAGAGATAATATCAGTCTTTTCAACGGCTGATAGAAATTCTCCTGAATTTTCTAGATCGAGTGGATTTATATTGTTTTTTGATACCTTCAATTCCTTAATTTTACTGCCTTTAAGCCCTAATATAAGATTTGTTAGTTCTTGAGCTCTTACATGGGAGTCTGATATCTCTAATGTAGCAATGTTGGTTTTTGCTATTTCTTCAGCAATTTTATACAAATCATGAGTATTTAGACTATTTGGTTTAAAAACCAAGTTAGTAATATTAGTCTTTTGCAATTCTTGTAGAAATTGTACTACTAATTCTGTGTCTATGTTGGGAATAGACACAGTTAGCTCACTAATTGTAGTATTTTCACACGCTTGTATAATCTGTTTTATTTCTTGGTATCCTAGATTCTCCAATAAAACCAACTTATTAAAAGTATTATTTTTTACTTCCTTTGTAAAAATCTCTATATTAAATCCATTCTCTCTAATAATTATAGCATGATCTCCGGATTGATGAAATAGCCAATCATTATCTAATGTTTCATGCGTAATTAGCAAGTGAGGGTTATTTTTGGCTATAGCATTAAGGCTATAATTGTCTAGGGTTGTATTATTGGTGAAATTGCTAGAGTTGTTAAAAAACCTTCCGGCAGCAGCATTTGCAACAGCACAGAAAGTGATAAGATAACTAAGGGAAAAATATTTCATAAAAATCGCGTCCTATTTGTAAATATTAATTAATGTTTAATTTAACAAAAAAGTTAACATAAACTATTAAAATTGATAAAATAGCTTTTTTATATAGAAGTCAAGATTTAATTTCAAATATATTATGATCCATTCTTTACTTTTGAATTTATAATTGCTGTTTTTTTTGGTAACGAACTTGACGCAGTTAGAGATACAAGATATAATTAATTAGTTATCGCAGACCGCCTCCTAATTTATTTTATAAGGTATTAGTGCTAACTATATTTAGTGATATAATATACAAATTAACAAAATAGCAATAGCATAAAATGTTTAATCAAATTTTAAAAAAATCCCCTTGGGGAGATTCTGAAGAGGATGAAAAAGGTGAATATAATATATTTACTAGACCAAGGAAAAAAAATAAGTTTAATTTCCAGGAATTTTTTAATAATTTTGGTTTCAACAACAACATAATGATATTAGTGTGTTTATCATTAGTTGCCATTTGGTTTGCTTCCGGAGTTTATGAAGTTAAGGAGGGCGAAGAAGCAGCCGTAATGAGGTTTGGTCAATTTGTTCGCAAAGGGTCTCCTGGTTTGAATTATCACCTTCCTTTGCCATTTGAACAGGTAGTAGTTGAGAAGGTAAACCAATCTCGGAGAATTGAGATTGGTTATAGATCGGCAAATAACCTTAGATCTAATATAGATAATACAAAGGCTATAACGGCTGAAAGCACTATGCTTACGGGTGATGAGAATATTGTTGCCCTAAATTGTGACGTAATGTGGCATATTAGCGATTTGGAAAAATATATTTTTAATATTGTCAATCCAGAAGAGTCGGTAAAAATAGTTGCTGAAAGTGCGATAAGAGAAGTGATCGGCAATACCCCTATCTCCTCAATATTATCAGACCAAAAACAAGAAATTACTAATAAAATTGAGGCTTTAACCAGGGAAATCCTTGTTCATTATAATGCTGGTGTTGAAATTGAAAAAGTACAGCTACTAAAAGCTGAGCCACCAGTTGAAGTAATCGATGCTTATAGGGATGTACAAACTTCTAAAGCTGATAAAGAACGGGAAATAAATCAGGCGCTATCCTATAATAATGATATTTTGCCTAAAGCAAGAGGTGAAGCTGCTAGAATATTGCAAGAAGCGGAAGGTTACAGGCAAGAAGTTATCTCAAAGGCTGAAGGGGATAGTAAGAGATTTGCTGCTGTCTATACACAATATGTTGCTAATAAATCGATAACTAAGGATCGTCTTTACTTAGAAGCTATAGAAAAAATTCTAACGGATACCAGTAAGGTTATTATGGGTACTAATGGCGTTTTGCCGCATATGGCAATTCAGCAAAATAAAATTAAGGAGTAGTACTGGATGAAGACAATTTATTATATAAGTTTTGTAGCTCTTGGATTATTCTTAGCAGTTATTAGTGCTTTGTTTACTGTTGATCAACGTTATTCTGCTGTGGTATTTCAATTCGGTGAAGCAGTAAGGACAATTGAAAAACCTGGATTAAATATCAAAATTCCATTTATTCAAAATGTTGAGTTTTTTGATAAACGTATCTTAAACGTAGAGGCAGAGGCAAAGGAGCTAACTGCTTCTGATGGAAAAAGGGTAATCGTTGATGCTTTTGCCAAATTTCGTATTACTGATCCTGTGATGTTTTATAAAACTGTTCATAACTACCAGGGCGTTAAAATTAGGCTTAATAAAAACCTAGAATCTTCAATGAGAAAAGTTATAGGTAGATTACCTTTAACTAGCCTTCTTACCAATGAGAGGTCTGAGATAATGTCAAATATCCTAAATCAAGTTAATCAAGAGGCAAGAAATTTTGGACTTGATGTAATTGATGTTAGAATTCTAAGAGCTGATTTACCGAAAGAAAATAGTGCGGCAATTTATCGCCGTATGCAAACTGCTCGTGAAAAAGAGGCAACTCAAATAAGAGCTGAAGGGCAAGAAGAAGGATCTCGAATAAGATCAAGAGCTGATAAAGAAAGTAAAATATTGCTTGCTGAAGCTTATATGCAATCTCAAATCATTAAAGGAGAGGGAGATAGGGAGTCAGCCAAGATATATAACCTTGCTTATTCTGTTGATCCAGAATTTTATAAATTCTATAGATCGTTGGAAGTATATAAAAATACTTTAAAGAAAGAGGATACTTCTTTTGTGTTGTCTCCAGAAGCCGAGTTATTTAAATATTTAAATTTGGGGAAATAATAGTTAATTGATGACGTTTGGTTTACATATATGTCATTGCGAGACCACATAGTGGTCGTGGCAATCTATTTTAATCACTTTCCTGGATTGCTTCGTTGACCTTGCGGTCTCCTCGCAATGACGGTTAGTTATTTTCAGTTTTTCGTAATGACGTTTTACAGTTAATTAAATAGATGATATGGTTCAAAATATTATTAAGTATAATAATTTACTAAAATATTTATTTATAGCTTTTCTGATGAGCCTATTGTTGGCATCATCTGTTTTTGCTGAAAATATTCCATTAAATCAAATTTCGTTAACTAAGGATGCTGCTACTGAGGAATCTAGTGTACCATCAATAAAAGCCTCTGAATCTCCTCGCTATAGTTTTGCCGATATTGTTGAGCCACTTATTCCAGCTGTGGTAAATGTTTATACCGTACAATATAGTCAAAAGTCAGAAGATTTTCATAAAAAATCTTTTGAATATTTTCCGTTTGATTATTTAAATGAACTTTTGGAGCGTTTTAATTTACCTTTTAATTTTGATGAAATGTATTCAAATCCTAAATCTGTTCCGCTTGGTTCTGGTTTTATTATAGATGCGGCTGGTTTTATTGTTACTAACCATCATGTAGTTGCTAATGCGGATGAGATTCACGTAAAATTAACTGATAATAGAGAAATGTTAGCTAAATTAGTAGGTAGTGATCAAAAAACCGATCTTGCTCTTTTAAAAATTGAGGCAGAAAATCCTTTGCCTTTTGTAAAATTTGGGGATTCTGGTAAAGCTAGGGTAGGGGATTGGGTTATTGCTATCGGTAATCCTTTTGGTAGACTTGGAGGAACTGTCACTGCTGGTATCATATCTTCAAAAGGGCGTGATATTGATAGTGGTATAGTAGATGATTTTATACAAACTGATGCGGCTATTAATAATGGTAATTCCGGTGGACCAATGTTTAATATTGATGGTGAAGTTATAGGAGTCAATACCGTAATGTTCTCACCTTCTGGGACTAATATTGGTATTGGATTTGCCATTCCATCTAATACCACCAAATCAATTATCAACCAACTAAGGCAAAATGGAAAAATTAATCGTGGTGGTCTTGGGATAATAATTCAAGAAGTAACTAACGAAATAGCTGAAGGATTTGGGTTAAAAGAAGCCTATGGAGCATTAGTAGTGGAAGTGCAAAAAGATGGTGCAGGTGAGAAATTTGGTATAAAGCCTGGAGATGTAATAATAGAGTTTGCTGGACAACCAGTAAAAAGTTCAAGAAGGTTACAGGTAATGGTTGCTGAAGCTACCGTTGATCAAGAGGTAAAAATTGTAGTCGTACGTGATGGTAAGAATCACGAGCTAAGTGGTAAGATTAGTCAAGAAGAGGAACCAGAGGCTAGAATAGCAAGCGATAAGGTGAGTGATAAAACCTCTATTGTAAAAAATAATATTACTTTTAGTAATTTAACCGATAATTTTAAACAAAAATTCGCCATTGGCAATAAAGCTAATGGTATTATTGTAACTGATCTTGCTAAGGATGGAAAAAATTATAAATTTAAAGTTGGTGATTTAGTAATAGCATGTAATCAACAACCAATAATTTCAGTAGAGCAGTTAAATTTGTTGTATGAAAATGCCAGAGCTATGAAGAAACAAAATATAATCTTATTGGTACAGAGGAGGGGTGTTTCTATGTTTATAGCTTTGCCGGTAACAAATTAGATTTGATATTTTTATAAAAAGATGTCATCCCTGCTTGATTTAGTGTCACCCCTGCTTCGGTGCGGGGTCTTAGATTCCCGCCTACGCAGGAATGACAATTTAACTTGGAATTACAATAGTTGTGGGAGACTGCTGGAAATAAATATGCTTTTTAAATTTAAAAAATATAATGTTTACTATGGATAATAATGTTAAAATATCAGTATTAAGTTTTTATAGTTTTACTAAACTAGAAAATCTTGAAGTTTTGCTGCCAAAGATTTTACATCTTGGCAAGAAAAGAGGGGTTAGGGGGACTATTCTTTTAGCTCCTGAAGGGTTTAATGGTTCAATTTCTGGAGCAAAAGAACAGGTAAATTTTTTATTAGATGAAATTATCAGCCTTACGTTAGCGGAAGATGTAAATATTAAAATAAATTACTGTGATATTCATCCTTTTCAAAAATTGAGAATAAAGCTTAAAAAAGAAATTATTGCTATGGCAGTTGGCGATATTGATATTGCCAATCTTAAGGGAGAGTATATTGAAGCAAAAGATTGGGACAAGTTCATTAGCCAAAATAATGTGGTAGTAATAGATACTAGGAATGACTATGAAGTGTGTATCGGTACTTTTAAAGGTGCTATAGACCCAAAAACAGAGACATTTAAGCAATTTCCAAAATGGGTAGAACAAAATAAAGACCTACTTGTTGGCAAGAAAATAGCGATGTATTGTACTGGTGGAATTAGATGTGAAAAATCAACAGCCTATCTAAAGAAACTTGGTTTTAATGATGTTTACCATCTTAAAGGTGGTATCTTACAATATTTAGAAGATACCCATAATCATAGCAATTTATGGCAAGGAGAATGTTTTGTATTTGATGATAGGAGAGCTGTGGCAAGTGACCTATCGCCGGCTGAAGGGCATTGGTTGCAACGCGGTGATTAATATATAGTCAATTGATGAGAAGGAACGTCATCGCTTGCCGTTCTCCTATTACTTATAGGCGTCGCTCCATCGTTCCTAGCCCCAAATTCTCTTGAATTGACTATACGCATGGCATAAAAGTAATAGAAAAAACAACCTGACGTCATTGCAATGATATTGGGTGTATTAATTAAGGAACAATGTTTTTAGAAGCTATATATATCTCAAAAATTTTATATTTTTTAACACTGCTCGTATTAACTAGTGGTTTGTTTATAATGTTAATCAGTGATAATTATGTTCGTAAAATCATAGGGCTTAGTGTTATGCAAAGCTCTGTGCTAATTTTTTACCTGATGCTTGGTAAGGTAAATGGGGGTATTGTGCCAATTGAGCGTAGTTTACTGCAGAATTCTCAGCTTTATGTAAGCCCATTACCTCAGGTGCTAATGCTCACGGCTATTGTTGTTGGTTTTGCTACATTGTCATTAGGGCTTAGCTTAATTTATCGTATCTCTAAGCAATTTAATACTATATCGGAGCATGAAATTAATTCTAGCGAAGCGACTCCGAATGATTGAAATAAATGATATTAATTAAACATTTTCCAGCTTTACAAGTATTGTTGCCATTTTTTGGGGCGTTATTTTCAATACTAACTTTTCGTTATGTGCGTGTCACTCGAATTATAGCAGTTATTTCGATTGCACTAAGTTTATTTTTAAGTATTTATGGATTATCGGTAATTAATAAAGGTACCATATCATATGATTTTGGTAATTGGCATGCCCCCATAGGTATTGAATATAGACTAGACTACCTGAATCAACCTATAATTACCTACATTAATGGCGTATTATTATTTTTTCTAATTTTCTGTAACAAATTGCTGGCAACTACCGTACTTAAATTTATTGATCAAAAAAGGCAATCGTTATTTTACGCACTTTTATTATTTGCCCATAGCGGATATCTCGGTATATTGAGTACTAATGACCTTTTTAACCTTTATGTATTTATTGAAATATCTTCATTAAGTTCTTATGCCCTAATGGCACAGGGTAATAACCCCAAGGCTGTTATCGGTGCTTTCGATTATCTTATGCTCGGTACAGTCGGGGCAACTTTGATATTAATAGCCATTGGATTTTTATTGAGTAGTACTGGTAGTCTCAATATGTCAGATGTTTCAATGTTACTTCAAACAAATTATGACTGTAAAATAGTCAAGCTAGCTATTAGTTTTTTTCTAATTGGAGCTATATTAAAAACGGCTTTTTTCCCGATGCATTTTTGGATGATTCGAAGCTATTCTTCGGTTGCTCCGGTCATTTTGACGTATCTTGCCAGTATCTCTAGTATAATGGGTATTTATATAATATTGAGGTTCATTCATTTTACCATTGACTATAGTATAATCATTAATGATTTAGCAATTTTTATCAAACCGATCGCTTTGGTAACTATTATTTTATGTACATATTTTGCTTGCCGAAGCAAAGAAAAAGTCAGAAATATTGTGATATATTCTTCGGCAGTACAAATTGGTTATATATTTTTGCTATTAGTCGTTCCTAAAGGTGAATTAATCCTAACTCCATTTTTGTTAGCTGATAGCCTTAATAAGATTGCTCTATTTCTAATCATTGCTTATTTTGATACTCATAGCGTACCCAGTACCAGTATGTTATGGCGTGTCTTGGTAGTATTTAGTCTAATTTGTAGCTGTGGTTTGCCAATAAGTAGTATGTTTTTCATTAAGCTTTCTATTTTTGAGTTGTTGATTGTTGAAAATCTGTGGCTCGAGTTGGTGATTGTTGTTATCAGTTCTGCTATGTCATTACTTTATCATTATAAGATTGCCAAAAAACTATGTTGGCATCACTCTAATTATACAGCTAACCTGACTAATATCACGCCAAATTCCCAGTTGTCATTGCGAGGAGCTACTTATAGTAGCGACGAAGCAATCCAAGAAAACAATAAATTTGGATTGCTTCGTCGGCTTACGCCTTCTCGCAATGACGCCAGTTTACTATGGTTAAATGCTAATCACTCTAATTATACACTATTACAGTCTAACACTAAGTATAAATATTATGGGCTAATTTTTGTTAGTGTAATACAACTTCTCCTACCAATATTCTTAAACCAATTGCAACTATTAGGAGGGCGTTAATGTACCCTTCTGTCACCCCTAGTTTTTTGATTATATCAACTTTACTTTTAGCTATGTTAAATTTAGTTACACCTTTTATCAGTAATAGTGATAATAATACACGTAACTCTTTATTAATTACCATTAGTAGCTTCTTTTTTGTCAATATTTTAATTATTGATTGGTTATTTCTGAAGGGCGTAAGAGCCAATCTATCAATAACCATCTTTAGTAATTTTGCTATTGGATTGCATTTAGAAGCTCTCAGTCTCATTTTCTTAACCTTACTAAGTTTCTTATGGATTTGTGCATTAATTTACACCACTAAATATTTGGCAATTAATAATATTGATAATTCTAGTCGTTTTCTATTCTTCATTAATCTAAGCGTATTATCTGGGGGGATGGTAGCATTATCTTCAAATCTCTTTACGATGTTTATTTTTTATGAAATATTAACATTATCAACTGCTCCATTAATTGGTCATAGTGGTGGAGATAAAGTTATGGCAGGAGTCTATAAATATTTAAAAATATTGATGATCTCAGGGATATTACTATTCTTGCCAGCTATAATAATTATTTATGCTAAAGCAGGGCATGGTAACTTTACCTCCCAAGGTTTTATCGAGCATTATTTTTCTAAAAATCAAACCATAATTTTGTTATTAATGTTTATTTTTGGCACATCAAAGGCAGCCTTATATCCTTTGCATCAATGGTTACCAGCGGCAATGGTAGCACATTACCCTGTAAGTGCTTTGCTACATGCAGTGGTAGTTGTTAAAACTGGACTTTTTTGTATTTATAAAATTCTGATATATATTTTTGGTCTTAAATATTTACACTCTATTTTTGCCGAATTTAATTGGATCATTTTCTTACCTATTATCACCATATTTTATAGTTCCTTTAAGGCATTAACTAGTGATAATATTAAGAAGATTCTAGCCTACTCTACGATTAACCAATTAGGGATAGCTTTACTTAGTAGCTTGATGTTTACCTCAAAATCTATAGGAGCAGCTATCCTACATTTATCTTCACATTCATTTACTAAAATCTGTTTATTTTATGGAATGGGAAGTATTTATAGCTTAAAGAAGACTAACCAGATATCTGACCTAATCAATGCTGGTAAAGAAATGCCAAAAACTAGCTTTATGGTATGTATTGCCAGTTTATCGTTAATCGGCATTCCCCCCTTTGGTGGTTTTATTAGTAAATTTTATATTATGCTTGCCGCTGCTGAGCAAAATCAAATATTAGTTATGGGAGTGCTAGCTTTAAGTACTTTATTCTCTGCACTTTATTTAGCAAAGCTTGTGATATTTATTTATAAGCCTGTAAATTGTCATTCCCGCGAAAACGGTAATCTAGAACCCCACCTATGTAGGGATGATATGAAAATTTCAGAAAATAAATTGCCCAATTCCATGATGCTTAGTCTAATTATATGTTCATGTTGCATCATATTATTTTATTTTATACAGATTTTTATTAAGAAGTTTTTTATATTTATATGGTAAATATAGCTATGCACTCATTGTAACTATCTATCGTGCTGTTCGTTCTTCTTAGCAACAATCTGAATTTCGATGCATAGGCTAGGAATTAGTTTACCTAATTTATGGTTAAAATCTAACCACCATTTATGATTTTCAAGTGGTCGAAGAATACCTCCTGAAATAACTCGAAATCCTCTATGCTCTAAAATTTCCAATTCAGTATATTTATGAAGTAATTTTGTAAATGTAATTAATGAAAATGCTTGAACATGACCTCTAACTTTTTTTACTCGACATATTTTATCAATTAAAGGCACTAAATATCGACGTACTAAATGTATTCCATGAGGGAAAATTGGAACCCCCAGAAATAAAGTCCCGCCAGGCTTTAATACTCTTTCTATCGATTTAAAAGCAAGTTCTAATTCATCTAAATGCTCTAAAACTTGTTCACAAATTACAATGTCAAAACTGTTGCTCGGAACATTTAACATTCCTTGCATTAAATCAGCTTGGTATAAACAACTATAAGATTCCTTCTTATATATATCATCTCTTATTTCAATATCTGCTCCATAATAATCTATTACTTCATTATTTGGTTGATTTTCGATATAACGCCGAGACACACCAGAAGCAACACCAATATCTAATAACTTTACTCTTTGGTTTTTAGATTTAATTTCACTTACAATACGACTAACATCTTTTGAAATAACGTAATATCTACTTTGACGCAAACTATATTTCTCGCATCTACGAGAATCTACACCAAAAGCCAACTGTTTTTTATTAGTCATAATACCAAATTTAATTTCTAATTTCTTACTTTACAGAACATAGTGTATCATTAATGATCGGAGAAAATTCTTTAACTACAGCTTTATAAAGTTTTCGTTTAAAGGGAATTATAATTGACAATAATTCGTCAAATTTAACCCAACGCCATTCCTCAAATTCTGGGTTACTAGTGTTAATATTAATATCTTCATTAGTGCCTTTAAACCTAATTAAAAACCACTTTTGTTTTTGCCCTCGGAAATTACCATTCCATAATTTAGGTATTAAAATTTTAGGTACGTCATAACTATACCAATATTTGCTTTCTGCAAGAATATCACCTTTATTACAACCTATTTCTTCTAGCATTTCCCTAAGAGCTGCAACACTGGGTGTTTCTCCCAAATCTATACCGCCTTGGGGCATTTGCCAAGCCGATATTTTAGTGTCGATTCTTTTACCAACAAACACTCTATTAGTACCATCAATTATCATCATACCTACACTTGGTCTGTATGGTAATTCATGGTAACATTTACGAAGAGTTTTATTTTTCATATTCTTAAGTTTTGTATGAAAGGCAGATTTGCAAAATGCCCATCTCTCAACCTATTATACCTGATTGCTCTTCATTTGTGTACCTAAATTATTAATCTTAAGTTATTTTAATCACTCTATTTCTCCCTTGTTCCTTTCCTTGATAAAGAGCTTTGTCGGCACGCTCTATAAAATCACTAATAGTTTCTCCAGTTTTATATTCAGTTACTCCTATTGAGATAGTTTTTTTAATAGGATTTTCTTGAGTTTTAACTTTAAACTCAATAGATTCCACTCTTGTTCTTGCCCGCTCCGCTACATACATAGCCTCGTCAATTGTTATATCGTTTAACAGGACAGAAAACTCCTCACCTCCATATCTAGCAATTAAGTCTGTAACCCTAAAAATATTCTTCAGAACATTAGCAACGGTTTTTAGCACTACGTCTCCCGCTTGATGACCATAATTATCATTAACTTGTTTAAAATAATCAATATCACACATTAGTAAGCATAAAGGTCTTTTGCTATCATCAGCTTTTTTTACCATTTGCTTTATATGCGTATCAAAATAATGACGGTTAAATATACCAGTCAAACCATCTTTAATAGATAAGTTTACGCTTAATTCTAAATCATTGCGTAATTTATCTTGATAGTGTTTTCTTCTCAGTTGAGTTCTAATTCTAGCTAACAGCTCATTCTTATCTACTGGATACATAAAATAATCATTAATACCCAGTTCTAAACCTTTGATAACTGTTGCTCTATTTTCTTCTTCAGCTTGTAATATCAGCACTATATCATGAAATTTAGTATTAGAGCGTAACATCACGCTTATTCTCAAAGGGTCTCCTTGTTCTAATTGGCAGCTAATAATTACTAAATCTAGAGTATCTTCACTATCTTTCTCCAATTCATTGATATCAGATATTATTTTGATATTGGGGGTAAGAGTTAGAAGCATTTTATTGATATTTCTTGCCTGTACTATATCATCGTTAATTAACAGTATTTTACTATCTGAAAAATTATCTTGTATTTCTATGACAGAGCCACCTAATTCAGCATTAGTAGTATTTCTTAGTTTGAGTTCATCAATAACCGCCTTCATTCTAGCAAGAGATCGTACCCTGGCAAAAAGAGCAGTATCATCAATAGGTTTTGTTAAGAACTCATCAGCTCCAGCTTCCAGACCTTTGATGCGATCTTCAGTATCAGAAAGGGCTGTAACCATAATAACTGGTATATGCATGGTAGAAATATTAGACTTAATTCTTCTACAGGTTTCAAATCCGTCCATATCAGGCATCATGGCATCAAGCAATACAATATCAATTCTATTAATGGCAAGAACATTTAGAGCGTCTTTGGCGTTATTGGCAGTAAAGACAGTGTAATATTCCCCTAAAAGTTTAGCTTCCAGTAATTTAATATTTGCTTCTATATCATCAACTACTAGTACATTGGCAGTCATAAAATAAATATATTCTCTTTGATGTTTTTTAATAATATTAGACCTCTTGCATAACCTAAAGATAATTGACGAGTTTTGATAACAAAATTACCAATTAGATTAGGTTATGCAATAGGTCTATTGTGATTGTATCATAATTTTTTATAGCACTAAGTAATTTTACTAAATTATTATCAGGATAATTTAAAATTTGCAGGAAAGTACAAGACGTCATTGCAAGGAGCTTAAGTAGCATTGAAGTAATCCATAAGAAGTAACCAAAAATGGATTGCTTCGTTGGCTTACGCCTCCTCGCAATGACGAGTTATAGAAGTATACGTCATTGCGAGACCACATAGTGGTCGCGGCAATCCACACATTATTGGATTGCTTCATCGGTTTACGCCTCCTAGCAATGACGTTTTTACCCTGTCATTCCCGCGTAGGCGGGAATCTAGACCCCGCCCCAAAGCAGGGGTGACACAAAAATGGATTGCTTCGTCGCAATGACGTCGGTTGTTTTTTCCTACGATTTCTAAACTACTCTGAAATTATATTACTTAAATATACTTGTTTTTATAGCAGTTATTGTATATTCTTCCTAATAAATTCATGTCCTTAATAGTTAATTTGGGACTAGATTTTAGATAAGTGATAATAATAAAGTAATAATAATATGAAAATTTCAGCAAATGCTATTAGAGCTGGCAACATTATAGTGTATAATAATGAGCTATGGGTTGTGCATAAAACGCCTGAACATACTAAACCAGGTAAAGGTGGGGCTTATGTACAAGTAGAGATGAAAAATTTTAAAACTGGTACAAAGCTTAACGAGCGGTTTAATTCATCTGATTATGTTGAAAAAGCACAACTTGATACCAAAGATTTACAATTCCTCTATTTTGAGGAAGATAATCTAGTGTTAATGGATAATGAGACCTTTGAGCAAATTTTAATTAATAAGTCAATTCTTGGTGAAAGTTTGCCATTCCTTGAAGATAATATGGTATTAAAGGTACAGTTTTATGAGGAAAAAGCTTTAAGTGCTGAATTACCACAAACCGTTATTGCTGAAATTATGCAAACTGATCCCGTAATTAAAGGGGCTATGGTCACATCTTCTTACAAACCAGCAATTTTAACTAATGGAGTAAAGGTCATGGTACCACCTTATTTAGTGGTAGGTGAGAAAATAGTGGTAAAAATTGAAGATGTTAGCTTTGTTGAAAGAGCTAAGTAATATCTTATGCAACAACCGATAACCAGTTTACTTATTGCTGCTTCACGTAAAGCTGTTAAATTTTTGCATAGAGATTTTTTGGAGCTAGGAATGCTTCAAAGGTCTAGTAAAGGAAATTATGATTTTTGTAATAAAGCTTATGTTAAAGCACAAGATTTATTACGTAATGAGTTGCAAAAATATACAAGTGCGTTATTCTTTCCAGAGGATAAGTTTAAACTAGATAATAGTGAAGAGATGGTTTTACTAATAAATCCGCTGGATGGTTTTAGTAATTTAGAAAAGAGCCTACCATTTTTTGCTGTATCTATAACGTGTTTAAAGAAGATTAATCAAATTTTAACTACGATATGTACGGTGATAAATTTTCCAGCTTTTGATGAGATTTATTATGTTGAAAAAGGAAGAGGGGTATGGTCAGAAAATAATACTAGTAACAATAGTAGATTAAGGGTTTCTGGTTGTAGTAGTGTTGATAATTTTCTAATCGCTACCGATGATCTTAATATTAACCCAGTTTTTTTGAAAAATGCTAGGGTTTTTGGTTGTCATTGTTATGGAATGCTACTACTGGCAGCTGGTAAGATTGATGTTGTTTATTGTTCATCATTAAATTATACTTTGAAAGCTGGCTTTGATCTAATCGTCCGAGAAGCAGGTGGAGCAATAATAAATAATGATGAAATGTTTGTTGCTACTAATTATGAACTTTCTAAGAAATTTGAACATTTATTATAGCTAACCTGAGTAGTATGAGTATACAAACCTCAGACGTCATTGCGAGACCACGCAAGTAGGTCGAAGCAATCCATTTCTAACCATTTTCTTGGATTGCTTCGTCGGCTCACGTCTCTTCGCAATGACGTTTTTACCATGTCATTCCCGCGTAGGCGGGAATCTAGACCCCTGCTTATGCAGGGGTGACACAAAAATGATTTAGATTTGCTATATAGGGATTTTTAATAATTTGATGTTATATTATGAAGAAATTTACTGTTAATTGTGATTTTGGTGGGCAAATGGCACCTTTTACCATATATGTAGGGCAGCCTGAGCCGGGACATCATCCTTTGCATTTTCAGGATGACTGGTTATCAAAGCAACGTGGTGGAAAAATACCAGCAGAGGTCATGGATGCAATTACTAAACTACAAGAACTGGCTAATAAGAATAATGTATTACTTGAAGAATTGTGTGTGTATGCTCTTGGTTCAGCCCAAGAAGAGGACGATAGAGCTGAAAAAAATGAAGAATCAGAAAGTAATAATGATATTAGCGATGATATATGATATATCTGGATGGATTGCTTCGTTCGTGCTTTGCACCTCCTCGCAATGACGTTTGGCTAAAATTATTTCCGTCATTGTGCATAGGCGTAGTTTAAGAAAACAATAATTGAGAAACCGTCATTGCGAGGAGACCGTAAGGTCACGAAGCAATCCAGAAAAGTTATTAAAAATGGATTGCTTCGCCGCTACTAAAATAGTAGCTTCTCGCAATGACGTTTGAGGTTTATGCACTCTTCGCAATGATGGGTACTTGTCTGCAATTTTTAAATTGCTATGAGGGTTGCATAAGGTGAATAATAAAAAAAAATAAAAATAAAATGCAATTACCTATTAGTGTCATTAATAATATAATGTATAATAACAATATTTCCAAAAGTAAATAATACAAATTAGAGAGTGAGAATGAAGCAATATAATGATTTGTCGAAGATTATTCATCGAGAAGGCTACATATTTATTGTAAGCTTTGCTGTGATAACTTTTTTACTCTTTACTGTCAATAATACCTGTGGGTATATAGGATTGGTTATGACAATTTGGTGTGTATATTTTTTTAGAAATCCGGATCGATTTACCCCGATTAGTGACGATTTGGTGGTTAGCCCAGCAGACGGAATAGTACAAAAAATAACTGAAGCAGTTCCTCCGATAGAACTTGGTCTTGGTGAGCAGGAGATGATTAGAGTTAGTATTTTTTTGAATATTTTTAATATTCATGTAAATCGTATTCCAGCTAACGGTAAGATTTTATCTCTACATTATAATCCAGGAAAGTTTTTTAATGCTTCTCTTGATAAAGCCAGTATATATAATGAACGTCAATCTGTTTTAATGGAAACAAAAAGTGGGCATAAAATTGCTTTTGTCCAAATAGCAGGATTAATAGCCAGAAGGATATTATGTGACTTAGAAGAAGATACTGAGGTTAGAATTGGTGATAGATATGGTATTATCCGTTTTGGTAGTAGAGCGGACGTTTATTTGCCACTTAAAACTGCCCTTTGTGTTACTGAAGGGCAAACTGCAGTTGGTGGAGAAACTATTATTGCTGATTTTAAGAACAAAAAAACATCTGAACTTAAATTCGAAAGAAGGTGAGGCTATTGCTACTTTAATGTAAGTATATAGGTATAAATTGATTAGAATACGCAAAGTTAGAATAACAAAACCAATTCCGTTTATAAAATTGCTTCCTAATTTTATCACTCTATTGGGGCTTGTGATTGGTATTAGTGCCATTAAATTTGGATTGGATGGTATATGGGAAAGGGCTGTATATTGCACCTTAGTTGCTGCTATAATAGATGGAATTGATGGTAGGATAGCACGGATGCTAAATGCTACTAGTCCTTTTGGTGCTGAACTGGACTCATTATGTGATTTTGCTAATTTTGGAGTAGTGCCGGCTTGTCTTGTATATTTATGGTCTTTTCAACAATATGAATATAAAGTATTTTCATGGGGAACTATATTGCTATTTATCGTATGTATGGCATTAAGGCTTGCAAGATTTAATACTGCTATTTTTCATGAGGCAAATAATAAGAAGTTAGAATATTTTTTTACTGGTGTACCTGCTCCTTGTGGAGCTTTACTTGCTCTAATTCCCATGATTCTAGATTTTGAAGTGAGTGGCATTTTAGGTATCAATATTCGTACCCATACCATTATAATAGGTCTATATATTGTGGTAATTGCTTTTTTACTGGCTAGTAGGTTGCCAACATTTTCGACAAAAAATATTAAGATAAAACACGAATATTTATCATTAGCTATGATGGTGTTTGCTGTTATCATCATAAGTCTTATTATATATCCATGGTATTTATTACCATTCATTGCCTCTATATATATTTTGTCTATACCAATTTGCTGTTTTATTAGTAAAAGATTTTATTAGGAGCTGTGAACAAATTTATATTTCTCTGCTTTCAAGAATTGGCTAGCAAAAGCAATGAGTGGTGACGTCAGTAATTTCTTATCAATTACTATATAGGTTTATAAAATGCCAAACCCAACAACTTATACAATAGAAAACTTAAGTGATGCACGAGAGTTTTTATCTGAATTTCACGATCCTGTTATTTTAACTAATAAAACTGGTAGTACGAGATATTACGGTATGCTAGTGCTTGATTATATGTTTAAGATATTAACCAAAGAATTCCCCCAAATCGTAAAAATTATCGTTAATGTAGAAAATGATCACACAGCTTTATTTACTGCTATCAAACTTAACTACCAAAATATAATTTATACTGGTGAATCATCAGAGGCTAAGAAGTTAGCTGTTCCTCATTTTCTAGGCGAACAACATTAGTTAAAAACCAATCTGTATTTTTAGAAATAAGACTTCTGGAAAACGTCCATTCTTCTTTCATGTTTTTTATCTTACTAGTTACCTTTTTACCTGTGAATAATACTTTTAGAAAAATATTATTCGCAAATGTATAAGCTTCAGAAATTTGGGCATCTAGTACGCTACCATGAACAAATTCTCCATAGGTTTGAGAAAAAATATGAAACTCTTGAATATATCTTTTATCCACTAATGTCAGTAAATCGTCAATATCATCATCGTTAGAAGCTTCAATGATCAGCTCAAAGGCTGCCTTTGCACTCTGCAAAAATTTTCTTGCTTGAAATGATGGAAGTTTAGCAGATATAGCTTGAATTCCAGCTATTATAGCCACAGAATCTTCATCAACTATTAATCCATCAAATTCCATAGGATTGATAGGTGGAGGTCTTACCGTAGTTTGAGGTAATCCTTTCTTAAAAATACTACTAGTAGCAGTTTTTGATGTATAAGTAACATCTCTAATTGTTGTTTCACCAAAAAAGGAAGATTTACCTTTAGATGGATCTTCATCTGATGTAGAGCCAAGCGTAGCAATTAACCTATTTATAATAAAAAAAGCAATCGCAGCAAAAATTAATAACTCTATTATTTGAGCAGACATTTAATATAACTCATTGTTTAAATTCTTTACATTAATGCATCTTGCATTAATGTTTTAATGTTTGCAACACAACGTCATGGCTCAGAACTACTTTAGTAGCGACAAAACAATCCATAAAGTAACCACAAATGGATTACTTCGTCGACTTTATACCTCTTCGCAATGACGTCAGATTAGCTACAACATTATTTTATACCATAAAATTTCTGACCTTATATTTGGGTTTTATGTTGGCACAAGCAAGCATTGGTACTATCAAAAGAATAGCTGTAAACGAATATTTAAGAGTGCTGAACATATAATAATTGCCTTGATAAAATTGTTATCATTAACACCACCATAACTTATTAGGCTAGTACATACTAATACTTTAATAGAATGGAAACAAAATGACAAGCAATTTTACTAAGTTTGTTGTGAACATTTTTCTTTATAGCTAATTCGACTATAGTCAATTCAGAAGAATTTAGGGTTAGGAGCGATGAGTAACGATGTCACCAACTTCTCATCAATTGATTATAACATTACTTCATCATTGCAAAGCGACGTAAGCCGACTAAGTAATCTTAAATTGTCGTTCCTGCGTATCTTGCCATCCTAGCTTCGGTGCGGAATCTATAACATCTCAGAGCTTTTTGTAAAATTATACCACCAACTCTTCTATTGCTTTTTTAGACAATCCTGTAGATGTAGAGATGATATCAATTGACACACCAATTTTAAGTAAATTTTTAGCTACAGCCATAGCTTTTTTCTCTTCTCCTCTAGCTTCTCCTCTAGCTTCTCCTTCATCGATATATTTTTGTGCAATGGTTCTCATAATATTTCCTTTTTCTTCTTCAGATAAATATTTAGCTAGTAACTGTTCTAATTCCGATTGCTTTTCTTCAGGCAATTTGGCATCAGTATACCATAAAAACGATCTTAAGTAAATATAACCATTCTCTTTATCCACTAATATTTCTAACTTAAACCTTTCTAAAAACTGCTCCCATAATTTTATCATATCTCGCTGATGTATATGCTTCATCACATATTCCATCATCCCTAAATGTTTCTTCTGCACTATCTCATCATCAGACATTATAATGGTCTCCATATTTTGGACACAAAAATAGAAGAAATGAGATAGAATTCTTTAGCAAAAAAGGAGAGCTAGAGATGAAAAAACAAGTAAGGCAATATAGTGCTGAGGAGAAATCAAAAATTGTCATAGAGACAATCAAGGGCGAGCTAACAATAGCCCAAATAACTAGTAAGTATGGTGTTCATACAACGCAGATAAGTAATTGGAAAAAACAGGGGCTTGAATTATTAGTACAAGGCTTTAAGAGTAAAACACAGAGTGCTGATCCAAATCAGCAGGAGTTAATCAAGAATCTATATGAACAAATTGGACAGTTAAGTGTAGAGCGTGACTGGCTCAAAAAAAAATCTGCATTGTTTGGACTTAAAGGTTAGGTGTAATATGATAGAGCCTAATCATAATAAATTAACAATTATACAACAGTGTAAGTTGTTGGGTA